>CBFGZV010000001.1:0-692236 GCA_965653365.1 uncultured Chitinophaga sp.
GAAATAGCCGGCGGCCTCGATCCGGCATTTGTCGTTACCCTCGGTAAACGCGATCTCGTTTCCCAGAACGGCTGGAACATTTTTTTCGACCGCGTGCCGTCAAAGCCGCACCAGGCTTATGCCGTGCAGCTCGACAAACGCAGCGCGAAAGTAACCACCAGCGGCGCCCGCACCCACATCATCATATCACGGGTATCGGCAGACAGTTTCACGGGCGATATAGAAATAACCCTGTACCGGGGAAGCCCGCTGTTCAATATCGCTGCTGTCATGGCTACACCGGTCGATTCCACGGCGCTGCTGTATGATGCGGGGCTTGTAAGCCGGAAATCGCTCTGGAAGAAATTGAGCTGGGCGGACGTGGATAACGTGCTGCAAAGCATTACACCTGTCGCAACAAGTCCTGCTAAAAACCAGGAAGTAAAATACCGGGCCATCATCGGCGGGAATGAAACGGGCAGTCTGGCTGTTTTTCCTGCCCCGCACCAATACTTTTATCCGTTGGATGAGGCTTTCAACCTGAAATTCACTTGGCATGGCAGCAACTACCGCAACCTCGTGAAAGGTTACGGCATCGGTGTCCGGCAGGACCTGCAGGGGGACCGCCGTTTTGTGCCCTGGTTCAACACACCGCCCGGCACCCCGCAAAGGCTTAACTTTTTCTGCCTGTTAAGTACGCAGTCCGCCTGGGAGGCCCTCGCCGGCGTAAAACGGTGGACGCACGGCGACCGCTATCCCGCCCTGCCCGGGTACAAGACCATGTCCAGTCATTTTCATATCGAACATGTGCAGGACGTGCTGGCGCATAAACCGCTTCCCGAAACGCCCGCTTTTGTCAAGGTGTTCAAGCACACGGGCGTGAACATTGTCCATTTGGGAGAATTCCACGGACCGGGGCATCCGAAAGGGCCGGCGGCTGACAGGCTCAGGGAACTGAAAACCCTGTTTGAGGAATGCGAGCGGCTTTCGGATACCAGCTTCCTGCTGCTGCCGGGCGAGGAGCCCAATAATTTCTTCGGCGGCCACTGGATGAATTTTTTCCCCAAGCCCGTTTATTGGATCATGTCGCGCAAAACGGACGAGCCCTACCGGGAAAAAGATCCGGAATATGGAACGGTGTACCGCATCGGCAACAAGGAGGAGATGTTACAATTGCTGCAGGCGGAAAAGGGACTGGCCTGGACGGCCCATGCGCGCACAAAAGGATCCACCGGTTATCCCGATCAATACAAAGACGAAACGTTTTTCCGGTCGGACCGTTTTCTGGGCGCTGCCTGGAAAGCCATGCCCGCAGACCTGTCCCAGCCTTACCTGGGCAACCGCCGCGTGCTCGACCTGATGGACGATATGGCGAACTGGGGCCACCGTAAAAAGGTGATCGCGGAAGCAGACCTTTTCAAGATCGAACCGCATTTTGAAGTATATGCCCACCTCAATGTCAACTACCTCCAACTCGACAGCCTGCCTTCCTGGAAAAACGGTTGGCAGCCCGTGCTGGACGCCATGGAGCAGGGTCGCTTTTTTGTATCCACCGGGGAAATTCTTTTGCCCGCCTTTACCGTCAATGGCAAACGCGCCGGCGAAACCGCCCGCCTCGCAAATGGCAGGGCCGATATCAGGCTGACGGTCGACTGGACGTTTCCCCTGCAGTACCTCGAAATTGTGTCCGGCGATGGCCAGAAGGTGTACCGCGAGCGGATTAACCTGGACACGACGGAGGCTTATGGGAAAAAGGAATTCCATTTCCCGCTGTCTCTTCCCGGCCGTACCTGGATAAGGGTGGAAGTATGGGATGCGGCCGTCAACGGCGCCTTTACGCAAATGGTGTGGCAGCAATAAAAAAGTGCCGGCTGTGTCTGCCCGGCGCGGCCGGAAAAATTGAAACCGCAGACTGTGAAATTGACGGGCAAAGCGATATATGTAAAACACTTTTAAATAAAAAAAACGCGAAATATCTTAAATTCTTTTTTCTGCATGCCTTTCAAATCATTTCAAATTGTTAACATTATCATAAAGTGCCTTTAGCGTTTTCGTAACAGTTTTGTTTTTCCTTTGCGGCTTCGATTACGGAGATATCTAATCAATCAAAGCCATGAACAAAAGACTAATGAAGCTGCTGGCATGCATGATATGGTGCGCAGTACTATTTATCCCGGGCCTTCTCTATGCCCAGACGCAATTGCCGGTAAAAGGCACCGTACGCTCCGGCGATAACGGCACCCTGATACCCGGCGTAACGATTCTCGCAGACGGTAAAGTGGTGGGTATCACCGATGAAAACGGCAACTTCTCCGTTAAGGTAGACAAGAAGGGTGCCGTGCTGATGTTCACGATGATCGGGTACGAGAAATTTTCCTACACTGTCAATGAAATATCCCCCGCGCTGAACCTGCGCCTGAAAACGTCTTCCA
Source organism: uncultured Chitinophaga sp. (assembly GCA_965653365.1). Taxonomy (GTDB): domain Bacteria; phylum Bacteroidota; class Bacteroidia; order Chitinophagales; family Chitinophagaceae; genus Chitinophaga. Next base: position 2,412 of record CBFGZV010000001.1, read on the forward strand.
CCACGCTGAACGAGGTGGTGACCACTGCGCTCGGTATCAAAAGGGCCGAAAAAGCGCTGGGTTACGCGCAACAGACCATCAATTCCGAATCGCTTACCGATGCAAGGCCCAACAACTGGTCAGACGCGCTGAGGGGCAAAGTGGCCGGGCTGAACATCGCATCGCTCGGCGGCCCGCTGAACTCGCAGGAGATCAGGCTGCGCGGCGAAAGCTCGCTCACCACCAACGGTAACGCGGCGCTTGTAGTGGTAGATGGTATTCCCGTGAACGGCGGCCTCACCACTTCCGGCGCGTCTAACGGATACATGGGCGGCGACGCGTCCATCGACGTGCCGGTGGATTTCGGTAACGGTATTGCCGACATCAACCCGGACGATATTGAAAGCATCTCCATCCTGAAAGGCCCCGGCGCTACCGCGTTATACGGCAGCCGCGCCGCCAACGGCGCCGTGCTGATCACCACCAAATCAGGCAGAACGAAGAAAGGGCTCGGCATTTCGCTGAATTCCAATACCAGCTTCGATGTGATCACCCGCTGGCCCGACTACCAGTACGAATACGGCCAGGGCGACGGTAAAACCAACTACGACGCAAACGGCCAGCTGTATTATTCTTACGGCAACACGGCCGACGGGCGCAGCACCGGCGGCAGCAGCAGCGCCTTCGGCCCGAAATTCAACGGTCAGTCGTATTTCCAGTACGATCCCGCAAAACTCGGTACCGGCGCGGAAAGAACGCCCTGGGTGCCATATAAGGACAACCGCAAGTCTTTCTGGCAAACCGGCCGTACCACCACCAACAGCATCACCCTCGATAATTCGGGAGATGCCGGTAGCGTTCGCGCCTCGCTCACACATACGGACAACAAATGGATCATGCCCACCATGGGCTTTAAACGCACCACCGCTTCCGTGAATGCCGGCTATAAAGTATCCAGCAAAATCAGGGTGAGCTCCGTGGTGAACTATACGAACAAGTCGAGCGACAACCTGCCTGGCCTGGGGTACAACAACCACTCCATCGCTTACTTCATGATTTTCCAGAACCCCAACGTCAACCTGAACTGGTACAGGCCTACCTGGCGGCCCGGGTTTGAGGGCATCGACATGGTGCGTCCTTACAGCTCGTTCATCGACAACCCGTTCGCGATTGCCGAAGAGATCACCAACGGCCTGCGCAGCAACCAGATCACCGGTAACCTGAAAGTGGACGCGCAACTGACGCCGAAGCTGAGCCTGATGGTGCGCACGGGCCTCAACGCCCACCAGCAGGCGAGAGACCAGCGCCGCCCCTGGGATACAAACCGCTACGGGCAGGGCTTTTACCAGACCCAGCAGGTGTACAGCCAGGAGATCAACAGCGACTTCCTGCTGTCTTACCGCGATGCGTTCGATAAAGGTAAATTCACCATCGGTGCGTCTGTAGGCGGTAACGCCATGAGCAGCGAATACAAACGTACAGACAATACCCTCATCGGGTTGGTGGTACCCGGCGTATATAAAATGACCAACGGCGTCAGCAACCCGCTCGTGGCCACTTACGATGCCGATAAAAAGGTGAACAGCCTCTACGGGTTAATCAACCTCGCTTACCGCGAAAGAATCTACCTCGACCTGACCGGCCGTAACGACTGGTCAAGCACGCTGCCGCAGGAAAACTGGTCGTTTTTCTATCCCTCCGCCAACCTCAGCCTTATCCTGAGCGAGATGATACGGATGCCGAAAGCCATCAGCTTCGCCAAATACCGGTTGTCGTTCGCACAGGTGGGCAACGATACGGATCCTTACAGGACCAACAAATATTACAACCGCAGCGATTTCCCCAGTTCCGCGGAAGCGCCTACCCAGCTGTATAACCTCCACTTCAAACCGGAAATCGCCACCAGCGTGGAAACCGGTATAGACGTGGCTTTCCTCAAAAACAGGTTGCGCCTCGACGCGTCTGTTTACCAGACCAATACCAAAAACCAGATATTGTCGGTGCCGCTGGAGCACTCTTCCGGCTTCAGTTCCGCCATCCTCAACTCCGGCGAAATCCGCAACCGCGGTCTCGAGCTGGTATTGAATGCCACTCCTGTCAAGAACAAAGCGTTTACGTGGAATACCATCCTCACCTGGGCAACCACCCGCAGCAAGGTGATGAGCCTCGACCCGCGCCTGGGCGGCAAACTGTCCATCATGAGCTCGTCCAGCGCCACGCTGACGGCCGTGGAAGGCGAGATTGCTTCCGCGCTCTACGGTTTGAAATTCGAACGTTCTCCTGAAGGCAAGATCATCTACAACAACGGCATTCCCGTAGTTACGCAGGTGGCGGAATACATCGGCGACACGAATCCCGACTGGAGAGCCGGCCTCGTGAATAATTTCAGTTACAAAGGCTTCCGGCTGAGCGCCACTATCGACGGGCAGTACGGCGGTATCCTCTATTCCCATTCCCATCACAAAATGACCGAACAGGGTAAACTGAAACACACCCTGAAAGGCAGAGAAGAAGGCTGGATCACCGGCGACGGCGTGGTGCAGAATGCAGACGGCACTTTCAGTCCGAACACAGTGAAAGTACGGCCGGCTGATTATTACGCGCAGTATTACCGCCTGAACAATACCGAAGCGAACTCGTTCGACGCGTCTTTCCTGAAATTCAGGGAAGTATCGCTGGAGTACACGCTGCCTTCCAAATGGATAGCCCGTACATTCCTCCAGAACGTAAGTCTCGCCGTATATGGCCGTAACCTGGCCGTATGGTCCGATTTCCCGATCTACGATCCGGAAGTGGCCACCCAGGCCGGCGGTACCGGAATACTCACCGGTGTGGAAGTAGGGCAGATGCCGGTGCCTGCCACTTATGGCTTTAACCTGAAAGTAAAACTGTAATCACAACGAAAACCAGCGAATCATGACATTCTCCAGCATAGGAAAAAATATACGTTCCATCAGCCTGCTCGCCGCCGCCGCTTCGGCGCTTGCCTTCAGCAGCTGTACGAAAGACTTTCTGAAAACGAACTCGGATCCGAACCGCCTCGAAAGCATTACGCCGGGCACGCTCCTGAATCCGACCATTTACGGCGCCGCCACTTACGGGATGAGCCGCAGCCGCTCTTTTACATTTGAACTGATGCAGGTGGCCGGCGGTTATCCGAACGAATCGGTAGAAGACCAGATTTACCTGTACGATTTCCGGGAAGATGTCGGCAACGGCATCTGGACCACCGGTTACAAATGGCTGGCCAACGCCCGTGAAATGGAACTGTCTGCCACCAAACTCGGCAACGGCAACTACCAGGCCATCGCACTCACGCTGAAAGCGTGGTTGTATGCCACCCTTACCGACTGCTTCGGTGACGTTCCGATGAGCACCGCGCTGGCCGGTGAAGAAGGCACCTTCTTCCCGACTTTCGACAAACAGGAGCTGGTGTACAAAACGATGCTGGCCGACCTCGCGAGGGCCGATACGCTCTACGGAAAAGGCTCCACCGCCATGTATGCCGCAGATATCCTGTTTGCGAACAACATGACCCGCTGGAAAAAATTCACCAACTCCCTGCGCCTGCGACTGCTGCTGCGCGCTGCCGGCCGTATGCCGGAGAACTACGCCACCATGGCCGCCATCATCAAAGACCCCGTGAAGTATCCTGTATTCGAGAGCAACGCCGAAGCCGCCGTGCTCCCGATCACCGGCACCACGCCGAACATCTCTCCCTGGAGCCGTCCGCAGGACTTCAGCACCGGCCGCGTGTACTTCGACTTTTTCATCAAAAACCTGAACGACGTGAAAGACCCGCGCCTGCCGCTGTTTGCCGGCGTAGCCCGCTCTTCCACCAACGCCAGCCTTGGTTACAAAGGCCTGCCCATCAACTATATGGAATCCCCGAGCAGTGTTAACTTCAATCCTTCCGGCCTGCTCCAGCGGCTCGTGATCGCGCCCATGATAGTGCCCATCCTGAGCTATGCCGAAGTGGAGTTCATCAAAGCTGAACTGGCGCTGAAAGGGCACATTGCCACGCCTGCCGAAGGCCACTATAAAAAAGGCGTGCAGGCTGCGATTGAAATGTGGGGCGGTGTAATGCCGGCCACCTATTTCGATGCCGCCGCCGCCAAATACGACGGCACGCTCGACCGGATCATGCTGCAGAAGTACTACGCGCTCTTCTTCACCGATTACCAGCAGTGGTTCGAGCACCGCCGTACCGGCCTGCCCGTGTTGCCTAAAACTACTTTCATGTACAACGGCGGAAAGATGCCTGCGCGCCTGTATTATCCCACCACCGTCAAAATCTATAACACAGAGAATTATCAGGCAGCCGCCGAACAGATGGGCGGCGACAAGCTCGATGTGAAGGTGTGGTGGCAGCAATAAACCGGTTGATACCTCACCGTTAAAAACGAACAGCGTTCCCCAGGGAACGCTGTTCGTTTTTTTATCCTTCTTCCTAAATTTACAGGTATGGAAACTCACATCAGGAAACTACTGCCGGCCGATCTGGCTTACTTCACCGAACTGATCAGGCTGTTCGAGGATGTATTTGAGATGAAGGACTTTCAGATGCCGGATGAAACACACCTGCAGCAATTGCTCGGGGATGAGAAATTCATGGCGTTTGTTGCGCTCAACGAACAGGGCGAAGTGACGGGTGGCCTGACGGCCTACGTGCTGGTGCAGTACTATTCGGTAAAACCGCTCACGTATGTGTTTGACCTGGCGGTGCGCACCAGCCTGCAGCGCCGCGGGATCGGGCGGAAACTGATTGCCTCCGTCAACGCACATTGTAAAGCGGCCGGCATGGAAGAGGTGTTTATACAGGCAGATGCCGTGGATGAATATGCCGTCGAATTTTACCACGCCACCGGCGGGATTGCCGAAAACGTGGTGCACTTTTATTACCCGCTCAATAAATAGCGCTGCGCGAGCGCCTGACTAGGGCTCCGGTTGACGGAACAGCGCCCCGATGTCTCTGGCACGAAATTAGGGCGATATGAGGCATGAGACGCACCAACATCCCCAAGTCGGTGGCCGCCATCGGCATCGCCCTCCTGTCGATCGCGCTGACGCAGTGCCAGCCGCCTTCCGGTACGAACGAAGGAAAAGCCGGCCGCCCGGCGCCTCCCCAATGGCATAAACCCGACGGCCGGGTCAGTTACCATGTGGAACAAGGTAAATCATGGCTCAAGCGGAAAGACAGCGTGGATGCGGCCGCCCGGCGCATCATCCTGGCCGTGAACCGGGTCGACCTTGCGAACATCGCTTCGCTCGATACCATCCTGGTACCCGATATACATTCCGGCGATCTCGTTTATTACATGCCGTTCCCGCTTCAAGTGCCTTCCCTCGAAGATATTGGCAAAATCATTTTCTTTTCTTACCCGGCGCAAAGCTTCGGGGCCTACGAATACGGGCACCTGGTATACACCGGGCCCACCAATATGGGCCGCAAACATGATCCCACCCCGCCGGGGTTGTATTTTACGAACTGGAGAGCCGAAAAAACCATCAGTACGTTCGACGACGAATGGGAACTGAAATGGAATTTCAACATCGAGAATAAAAAGGGCATCGGCTGGCATCAGTACGCGCTGCCCGGTTATCCCGCTTCGCATTCCTGCCTGCGGTTGCTCGAAGAAGATGCGAAGTTTCTATACAAATGGGCCGACGAATGGAAACTCAAGGGAAAAGACGTGGTGTTGCTGAAAGGCACGCCGGTGATCGTGTTCGGCGAATATCCCTTCGGCGGTGAAAAGCCCTGGATGGCGTTAAAGGACGACCCCAAAGCGCTGGATATTTCCGCATCCCTGTTGGAAGAACAGGTGAAGCCCCATCTGCCGCAGATACTGCAGGTGCAGGCGAAACGCATGCAGGCAGACAGTGCCCGTTGAGGGCTGGTATGGCCGGCGGCATCATGGTGGATGAGTTTCGCGCGAAAAGTATAATCGATTATATTTGTTGCCACGGAAACTTACGGAGACCATAAATTGTTTTGAAAATGACCCAACACCCACTGGCAGATGCCATTAAACGGAATAACCTGGCAGACGCCAGGCAACGCATGCAACAGGGCGAAAAGTTACCCGCCAGCCTCCACGATTTCGATAAAAAACAGGTGTTCGACGCCCTCGTCCGGGGAAAAGCCTTTGACCTGATCGACGAGCTCGTGAAGACAGGCTTCATCGAAACTGACCTTTACGAATACGAAAGGTTCGACGGCACGATATTCGAATCGCTGTTCCGCCACCTGCGCGATACGCCGGACGAGCTCGCCTTTCTGCAATCGTTCGTGTCCAAGCTCGATAATATCAATGATGCGCTGCAGGACAAGACCCTGCTGGAAACCGCTTTCCAGGCCTCGGCCCCGCCCGAAGTGATCAAAGTGCTCCTTGCCGCCGGTTGCAGCGCGCATTATAAAAACAACTACGAAACCGGTTACCTGTACAAGATTGTGCAGGAATTCGGCATTAAGCAGGAGCTGGGCGCCGCCTACCTGGAATTGCTCATCGGCGAAGGGGTTGACCCGAACGACGGGAATATCGTGAAGGAAACACCGCTGCACCTGGCCGTCAATACCCGTAAAATGCAGTATGTCGACTTGCTCCTGCGCCATGGCGCCGACCCGAACCTGCCGAATAAATCCGGAGAAAGCCCCTATTATTACGCATTGGTGCACCAGGTTTGCGGCCCGGAGTTGTACCAGGCGCTCAAGGCCTTTGCTGCTCCCGACTTCAACAGCGTCAATAAGGACGGCGAAACACTGCTGGTGGGCGCCGTGCGCATGCGCAGGCGCCCATCGGAACAGGATCTTGAAATCCTCAAAACGCTCGTGGCTGATGGTGCGGACCTTTACCAGACCTCCCCGCATTACGGCCAGGGGAAATCGGCGCTCGACTGGATAGCGGAACAGCCGGCAGACGCCCTTCGCACCGCGTTGGATACAGGCGCTGTGGATGTGCATCGTAAAGACGACGAAGGAAATACGCTGCTGCACAAAGTATGCGCGTATAACGTTAATTATGACCAGGAAGCGGCCCGGCAACTTTACCGCAAAGCGAAGATGCTGCTGGAAGCCGGCGCCGACCCGGGCAGCACCAACGACCTCGACCAGACGCCCATGATGCTGGCCGCGCAGGATAACCTCAAGGCCAAAACAGTTGAATTATTCGTGAAACAATAAACCCGGAAAATATGTCCATGTCATTTATAGTCGCCTGTGAAAGCGGCAAGCGGAAAATCGCTGAAATCCTCCTGGCCAATAATGAGGTTGACGTGCAGTATACCGACGAGAAAGGCCGCACCGCGTTGCATTACGCGGCGCATCACGGGTACCTCGATTTGGTGAAGCTGCTGCTGGACGCCGGTGCGGACATCGATTACGAAGATCACAGCGGGGAAACGCCCTTTTATTTTGCGTGCCTGCAGAAACAAAAGCAGGTGGCGCTTTTCTTGCTTGAAAAAGGAGTGAAAACGGCGATCAACGACCTGAAAGGGAACAGCCTCCTGCATTTGAGCGTGGCCCTGGGGCAGCGGGAAATTGCGGAAAAGCTCCTCGCCGCCGGCCTCGACGTGAACCTGGAAAACAATAACGCCGAAACGCCGCTGTTCATCGCGGCCGGCAACCGGAATAAAGATATCGTGCAGCTGCTGATCGACCAGGGGGCGAATGTGGAAGCTAAGAACAAGCTGGGCGATAACCCGCTGATTGCGGCGGTGCGAAGCAAGAACGCTCCTGTGGTGACCTGCCTGCTGGAAAACGGCGCCAACGTCAACCATGTCAACGATGCCGGTGAATCGCCGTTGCTCATTGTCTGTTACGAATCCAACCGGGCGCTCGTAAACCTGCTGGTGCAGCATGGCGCCAATGTGCAGGTAACGTCCGGAAACGGGCTTTCTCCCATCTGGTATGCCTGTGCCTACAACCAGAAGGAAATCGTGGCCATGTTCCTGGAAAATGGGGTGGACGTGAATTTCAGCCAGCCCATATCGGGAGATACCGTGAGCATGAACAGCTACCTCGACTGGGTGGAGAGCGCCAACAATTTGTCCATTACCAGTTCGTTTACGTTCAATCACGCGTACAGTTACGGCGGCGAAAGCCTGTTGCATGTGGCGGCTAAAAACGGCCACCTGAGCATGGTAAAGCTGCTGCTGGAAAAGGGCGCCAACATCAACATCCAGGACGAATCGGGCAATACCGCGCTGCACTACGCTACCTCGGGCGGCAAAAAAGACGTGGTGAAATATCTCATCGACCGGCAGGCCGATCCTTCCATCGTCAATACCAAAGAACAACGGGCCATCGACTACGCCTCGATCAAAGGGTTCAACGAGATTACCGCCCTGTTGCTGTCCGGCCACTCACCATTGGCCACCGCCGCGCCGAAAGCGGCTCAGGCGGGAAGCAGTGCCCAACCGGCCGGTGTTGCGGATATGAAAAAGGCGCTGATGGACCTGAAAGATTTGCTGGATGTCGGCGTGCTGACGCAGGACGAATTCGATCAGCAAAAAGCCAGGATACTAGCGGGAAAATGATATCCGAAAGAAGAAGCCGGAACGTTGATTCCGGCTTTTTTTATCCTCGGGGTTGAGCGGGTGTTTCAGCCTGGAAAGCCTACGCCGGATCGCCTGGAACGGGAGGGTGAACGGCGAGCCATCGGTTGAAGGCGCAACTGTCACCGGCGCACAAAGGCGCCGGAGCATCGCGGCACGGATGGACCTGAACCGGCATCTCCATCGAATCCGCTGATCCGTAGACTTATATTCACATTCCCTGCTCCAATCCGGAAAATATTGTGCTCATTTTCCCGGTTATTTTTCCCGAATCAAAAAACCTTCCGGTTCGCCTTCCCGTAACTTCGCGCAAATTTTTCGAGCACTATGAAACATTTTCTCCTCATATTTCTGCTGATTTGTCCTTTCCTGGCTTTTGCAGATGATACCGACAGCGAGTTTGGGACCATCCGTGGCCATATCACCACGAGCGACGGCCGGCCCGCACCCCAGGTAACCGTGGTGCTGAAAGGCACCGTCAAACATGCCGTAACGGCAAACGACGGCAGCTTTGCCATTCACCGGGTGAAAGCCGGGGAGTATGAGCTGCAGGTAAGCCTGCTGGGCTACGCTACCCTGGTGAAAGCGGTGACGGTGGAAAAGAACGCCACGGCCAACGTAGCCCTGACGCTCGAAGTGTCGGACACGCAGCTGCAGGAGATTGTGGTGACCGGCAACCGCAACCGGTTTGCCGCCAAGGAAACGCAGCAGGTATCGCGCCTGCCGCTGAAAGACCTCGAAAACCCGCAGGTGTACCAGACGGTGGGTAAAGCCGTTATGCAGGAGCAGATCATCATTGAAAGAATGGATGCCTATCGCAACATTCCCGGCGCCGTGCCGAATTTCGCCGTAGGCGGCTCACAAGGCATGAGCATCCGCGGGTTCGCCAACGCCACGGGTATGCGCAACGGTATGGTGACGAGCGCCATCGTGCCGATGAATCCCGTTATACTCGAAAGGGTTGAAGTGATCAAAGGGCCCTCCGGCACCTTGTTCGGCAGCAACCGGAACATCACCTTCGGGGGCCTGTACAACTATGTCACCAAAAAGCCGTACGATCAAACGGGCGGTGAAATTTCCCTCACCGGCGGCAGCTATAAACTGGGGCGCATCGCGGCAGACATCAACACTCCGCTGATGGCAGACAAATCCCTGCTCTTCCGCCTCAACACCGCTTTCCAGTCGGAGGGTAGCTTCCAGGACCAGGGCTTTATGAAAAACTACACCATCGCCCCTTCCCTCAGCTACCAGGTGAACGACCGTCTCAAATTTTCGCTCGATCTCGAGCTCACCCGCAGCCAGTTTGCCGTGGGCACCGTTGCCATCGCTGCTCTGAAAGATGTAAAAGCCAGGAACTTCAAAGACCTGGAAATGGACTATAAAAAATCGTATTTCAATAACGGCGTAGATATCAACAACGGCATCTACAACATCCAGGCGCAGATGGAATACAAGCTGTCCGACAAGTGGGTGTCGCAAACCAACTACCTCTATTCCGAAGGGTTTTATAAAAATTTCTATTGGACCACCCTCAACCTGCTGACGGATTCCACCATTTCGCGGAGCGTGCGTAACCAGATGCCCGAAACTTTCGGCAACATCCAGCTGCAGCAGAATTTTGTGGGCGACTTCCATATCGGCAAGCTGCGCAACCGCATGGTAGTGGGCGTCGACTACAACTACAATTACAACTCCCTCAACCGCGTAACCATCAACTATGATGTGATCAATATCCGCCGCCAGATCCCGGACCTGAACGCCATGAAAATAGATCAGCTTTCCTATGAGAAAGGTTTCGCCGCATCCAACACTTCGTCTTCCAGCTACGGCGTATATGTATCCGACGTGCTGAACATCACGCCATCGCTGATGGCGATGTTGAGCCTGCGGGCAGACAGGTTCACGACCGGTGGCACCTATAGCCAGGCTACGGGCAAGTCTACCGGCAAATACGAACAGAACTCCCTTTCTCCGAAACTGGGCCTGGTGTACCAGGTGCTTCGTGAAAAACTGTCCGTATTCGCCAATTATATGAACGGTTTCGTAAACCTGGCGCCGGCGGTGCAGCCAGACAATACCGTGCTCAACCTCAAGCCCCAGCAGGGCAACCAGTGGGAAGGCGGTGTGAAGTTCGACCTGGCGCAGAACCGCCTCACCGGTTCCGTGAGTTATTATGTAATTGATGTGACCAATGCTACCCGTACCGAGATCGTGGATGGTAAAACCTTTATGTTCCAGGATGGCACGCAGCGGAGCAAAGGATTTGAAGTGGAAGTAATCGCCCACCCGGTTCGCGGCCTCAATATCGTGGCCGGTTACGCCAATAACGAAAACAGGTACACGAAAGCCTCGCCCGCGTTGCAGGGCAAGCTGGTAACCGCCAGCCCGGAGCACATTGCCAACCTGTGGGTTAGCTACACCCTGCCCGGCGGGCTCGGTTTTGGCGCGGGGGGTAATTACGTGAGCGACTCCTGGTTCGAGTCGACCAACAGCTTTACACTGCCCGGTTATACCCTCCTGGGCGCAACGGTTTTCTATGACCAGCCGAAATTCAGGCTTGCTTTGAAAGGGAACAACCTGCTCGACCAGCAATACTGGAACAGCAACGGCTCACCCCAGAAGCCCGCAAACTTTGTAGCCAGTGTGGCTTTCAAGTTTTAATCGCATCAGCTGATCATAAAAAAAAGCAGGCCGCATGTTCCGGCCTGCTTTTTTTTATGCGTGAAACGGGCGTTGTGGTTCAAAAGGCCCGGTTTTTTTATCCTAGTACAGCACCCTGAAGCTCACGGCTCCTTCGATGTTTTTGAGGTCCTTGACAAGCTGTTTATCGTATTCCCCGTCGATGTCCGTCACTACGTAGCCGATTCGTTCGTTGGTCATGAGGAATTGCGCGGTGATGTTAATGCCATGTGTGGCAAACACCTGGTTCACGAGGCTCATGGTGCCCGGCGCGTTGCGGTAAATGTGGATGAAGCGGTGCCCGCTCTTCAGTTCCGGCAGCTGCATGTTGGGGAAATTGCTGCTTTTGAAGGAGTCGCCGTTGTCGATGAAGCGGGCGATGCGTTTGGCGATGGCCTCCGGTTTACCCGCGTGGTCGAATATCAGCACGCCCATGGCCGTGCATTGATCGTGGGGAATGTGATGTTTGCTTTTGCCGAGATAGCCGATCACTTTCAGTTTGGTGGCCAGCGCCAGTTTTTTGGCACTGATGGTTTCCTTGTTGCCCATGATGATGATCGAGGCATCGGCGATGTGCTTTTCTTCTGGGGAATCGGTGTGTTTCACCGCGTAGCCTTCCTTCTTCATATACTTTACCACACTGTCCGGCACGTGGCCCGTTACCAGGCAGCGGATGCGGTTTTTCGGGTACGAAATGGCCGAAGGCAGTTTGTTGACATACAGGAATTCGTCGAAGCTGGGCGTCACGTGGTCGGCTTTCTCGATCACGGATTTACGTTCGATGTTTTCCGTAAAGGCGTAAAACTTCTTGATCATCCCCGATTCCTTCAGCTGGAAATCCGAGTATCCGTCGCCGATGCCGTGTATTTCGCCCTGCAGCTGCAGCGTGTGGAGCAGCTTTACCTTGCCGCCTTCGTTGGAAAGTGGATTGGCCTCATCGTACCCGACGATTTTGCCGGCTTCGTTGAACACGAAGGTGTTCGCGTAAATGTTTTCCTTTTTGATGTGAAAAGGCAGTACTACCGGCGTGATGAATTCCTTGAACCCGCCCGATACGATCAGTACATCGTCTGCATGGTGCTTGAAGAATTTCTTGTTGCGGGAGAAGGAGGTAGATACCTGTTTTTTGAGGTGCTTCACCAGCTGCTGCAGGTGCTCCCTGTTGGCTTCCAGCAGCTGCACCCTGCCGGCGAGGCTTTCGCGGAAAGAAAGTTTTCCTTCCATGGCAAGGTTGGTGAGATCTTCAATTTTCTGGTAAATCTGTTCCCGTTCGGGGTGCTCGCGCAGCGAGATGCGCGCCAGTTCGTCCAACGCTTCCAGCTGGGTGAAAGTGCTGTCGAAATCGATGATATAGTATTTTTTACTCAAGACCTGGATTTTATACGGCCGGGCGCCATGCCGGGCCAACCGGAGCACAAAATTAGCAGTTTAGCCAGGATTTAAAAGACAATCTTGCCGCCCGCGGGTGGGGGCGGGAAAAAAAATGCGGCACGCGCGGTGGGAAACCGAATGGCGATATGCGCCAGGCGGGGAGTGGCGGCATAAAAAAACCTTCCGCGAAGCGCCGCGGAAGGTGTTGTAAGTAAAACTCAAAAGCCGGTTACGCCTTGGCGGGCGTGGCGATGATATTTTCCGTCAGCCCTGCTTTGGGCATTTCTTCTTTTGTTTTGATTTCCCGGGTAACGATGGGCTCTTCCGTATGGAACTGCCCGGCGTTAAGGATAGTGTAACCGTACTGGTGGAGCAGGTGGAAGATATTGTGCCGGGTTTCCGTGGAAATATCATGGAATATTTCCGCGATGATCACCGGGCGGTGTTTGGCGATCACCGGCTCGAGGGTCTTCAGCACAAAATAGTCCCAGCCTTCCGTATCGGTTTTGATGAGCGACAGTTTGGGCAGCCACGCTCCGTAATGCTGCTCCAGGTATTTGCCGAAGTGGACGCCCTGGATGCCTTCCTTCAATTTGTATTTGCCGTGGCGGTTGTCGTTGATGTCTTCTACCAGGCCTCCATTGCTCATGGAAGCTTCGGACGATGCGTAATAGAATACCGTTTCTTTTTCAGCGGCGGCCAGCTGCAGCGGCACGATGTTGCTTTTGCCGGCGTTCACTTTGGCGTTTTCCTTCAGCACGGCAAACACGATCGGGTTGGGGTCTATGCCTAGCACAAGCCCTTCCTGGCCGGCGGCGATGGCCATCGATACGGTGAGGTCGCCGATGTTGGCGCCGATGTCGATCGCCATGGAACCTTTCGGGATATATTGGGCGAAAAAGTCGAGCTCGGTCTGCGTGATGGTTTTGGGCTTGATCAGCGGGTTGAGCCAGTTGGCAAATTCAACAGTGCGGTTGCCTGCCAGGTGGAAAGTGTCCACACGCGTGCCGTATTGCTGAAATACGCGCCGGGCCTTCTTGCGGGCAAAAGATTCCTTCAGGTAAGTGAAAAAGGACATAGTTTCTATTTAACGAACGTTTCGGACAAGATAGCCCGGAAATATTAATAAAAAAAACAGAAAGTGGTGATGGTGTTGTTTGCACAGGCTGTTTTTGAAGGGTTTACCCAAAATAAAACGGTGGATACGAAACAGGGCGCGGAAGTACTGTTTTCCGTGGAAAGCCGGGCAGGAGTGGATGAAATGGCGGAGAAAGTGGTTGCGGCCGGGCGCGTCGTGTTTGCCCGGCCCGGGGAAAAAGATGGTTGGATGTATGGCTGCGCGTTTGCGGACCTTGCGCTCATTTTTTTGTTATTATTGTAGCACAAATGCTGCTATGAATAAAAAAGATGCCGGTGAATTGTCGGGCGTAAAAGAAATCGCCAGGAGGGCGGGCGTGTCTGCCGCTACGGTAGACCGTGTGATCCACAAGCGGAAGGGGGTTTCTGACAAAACGCGCGACAAGATCAACGCCATTATCGCGGAATTGAATTACCAGCCCAACCTGCACGCCCAGCGCCTCGCCTCGCGGAAAGTGGTTCATATTGCAACTTTGATCCCTGAAAGCTCCGACGAAACCAGCTTCTGGGAAGGGCCGCTCAAGGGCATCGAAGATGCGGAAGCGGAAGTCATGCAGTACAGCGTGAAAGTGCACAAGTTTTTTTACAACCAGAACAACCGGAAGTCGTTTGCCAAACAGGCGAAGGCCATCCTCAAAATGAAGCCGGACGGTATTTTGCTGGCGCCGTCGTTCATGGAGGAGTCCGTTAGTTTTGTAACCGCCTGCGATGCCGCCGGTATTCCCTATGTGTATATGGATTCGGACATTCCAGGCAGCAACAGCCTCAGTTATATCGGTCCGGACCTGTACCAGAGCGGTTTTCTGGCTGCGCACCTCATCAGTTACCTGCTGCGCGACCGTGACAAGGTGCTGATCGTCAACATTTCGCGGGAGATCGATACCGATCACCACCTGCTGCGCAAGGAAGAGGGTTTCCGCGCTTATTACAAAGAGCACGGGCAGGAGCACATCATCATCAAGAGAGATATTCACCAGCTGGACCATGGTTCCATCGAAGCCGGTATCGCCAGGGCGCTGGAGCGGCACCAGGATATCCGGGTCATCTTCGTGACCAATTCCCGCGTTTCTGCCGTGGCAGCCTATGTGCAGCGCCTGCCGCACAAGGTGATCCTGGTCGGGTACGATTTCCTGAAAGAGAATATCGATTACCTGCACAGCCGCACTATCGATTTCCTGATCTGCCAGAAACCGCTGCAGCAGGCATATAAAGGCGTGATGGCGCTGTACCAGCACATCGCGTTCAATACCCCCCTCGACAAGATCAACTACATGCCCATCGACATCATCACGAAAGAGAATTACACTTCTTACGAAATGTAATAACTGTTTCTTTTTTGGTATTGCATCCGGTTCCAGTAAGGCCGCGCTTTTCTATTTTTGAGAACTGTTGGATGTTTCTTTATTGACGAACGGAAACGGCTATTGTATTGCATCCGGCTCTAATAAAACCGCGCTTTTTGCATTTCCGGGAACTGGTAGATGCCTCGTTTTTGATGAACAAAACAGCCATGGTATTCCATCCGGGTCGAGTAAAGCCGCGATTTTCCATTTTTGAAAACTATTAGATGTTTCTTCATTGACGGGTAAACCGGCATGGTAATATGTGGCCCGGTTCCATTAAAGCCGCACCTTCCATTTTTGAGAACCGTCAGACATCATCTATTTTTTGCCAGGTAGAACGGTCATGGTAATGCGCTCCGGTTCCTGTAAAAAATCATGCTTTCCCATTTTGAGAACCGTCAGACATCATCTATTTTTTGACAGGTAGAACGGTCATGGTAATGCGCTCCGGTTCCTGTAAAATCGTGCTTTCCTATTTTTGGAGAACCGTCGCACATCTACAACGGTTATGGTAATGCGGCCTGGTCCGGTAAAGCGCGTTTCCCCCATTTTTGGAGATCTGTCAGGTAGCTCTTTTTTACTGTAAAAACAGCCATGGTATTGCGTCCGGCTCCAATAAAACCGCGTTTTCCCATGTCTGGAAACTGTTAAAAAGCGATAAAATTGAAGATTTTTTAAAATTTACGGGCACGTACCCGTAAATTTATGTACATTAGATTCCGGAAAGATGATCAACCAGCATGATACCGCATGCAAACGGCGGTAGTGACACCGGTGTAGGTGCCCGCGTATCTGCGGCGGCAGGAAAGATACAAAACGTCAAACAGCAATATATAAGGGGTGTTCGGCCAGTGAAGCGCAATTAATTTATTCCTTAACGAATTAAATCCGGCTTATATGGACAAGTTTCTTTCATCAGAAGGCGCCTCCCATCCACGCAGGTCTTTCTTAAAATCCTCCGGCGTACTGACCGCCGGCCTTTTCCTGGGCGGTTCATTAAAAGCTGCAGATACCCTTCAGATTAATACCGGCAACGCTGCCGTGCCCGCCATTCTGGGCGGAGATCCGGTGCGCCGCGCCGCATGGACGAAATGGCCCATCTGGAAGCCGGAAACGGACGAACAACGGGTAGTGGACGTGATCAGGAGCGGCATCTGGTCGAGGGCGGCCATGGTTACCGAGTTTGAAAAAGAATGGGCAGCCGCGCTCGGCGTGAAAAGAAGCCTCGCCGTCGTGAACGGCACCAACGCCCTGGTAGTGGCCCTCAACCAGCTGCACATCCGCACCGGCGACGAAATACTCGTGCCCCCGTACACCTTCATCGCCTCCATCACGGCCGTACTGTCCAACGGCGCCATGCCGGTATTCGTAGACATCGACCCGGAAACCTACCAGATGGACCCGGCTAAAATCGAAGCGAAAATCACCCCGCGCACCAAGGCCATCATGCCGGTGCACATCCTGGGCCTGCCCTGCGATATGGACCGTATTATGGCCATTGCCAGGAAGCATAACCTCGTTGTTATTGAAGATGCCTGTCAGGCCCACCTCGCGGAATACGGCGGCAAAAAAGCTGGCACCATCGGCAACGCCGGCTGCTTCAGTTTCCAGAATTCGAAAAACCTTCCCATCGGCGAAGGCGGCGCCGTAGTGAGCGACGACGATGCGTTTATGGACCGCTGCTTTTCATACCAGAATTATGGCTATCCGTACGGTACTTCCGTAGGCGTAGTAGGGGCCGGTAGCGCCATGCAGGGCACGAAAGTACGCCTCACGGAATACCAGGCAGCCATCGGCCTTTCCCTGCTCAAGCGCCTCGACGGTGAAACCACCACCCGCAACAACAACGCTGCCTACCTCAAATCGCAGCTCAGCGGCATTCCCGGCGTTCGCCCGTACAAACTGTACCCGAAAGTGACGCGCGCTGCGTTCCACCTGTTCCCCTTCCGGTACGACCAGCAGGCGTTTAAAGGCCTGCCCCGCGAAGAATTCCTGAAGGCCCTGCGGGCGGAAGGCGTGCCCTGCTCAAGCGGGTACACCGTGCTGAACAACCAGCTTTTCCTCAAAGATGCCTTTGAGTCGAAAGCCTACCAGAACTCCTATAAAAAAGAACAACTCGATTTCGATCGGTACGTGGCGGACAATAAATGCCCGGAGAATGAAAAACTATGTAAAGAGGCCGTGTGGTTCACACAGAACATGCTCCTGGGGCCAAAGACAGACATGGATGATATTGCCGCCGCCATCGCAAGGATTCACAAAAACGCGGAGAAAATCAAACTGGCCGCAAAAAAATAGTACGGATGACAACTTCGCAATACGCACTTCAATTGTACAAATTGAAAACAGGCTTGCTGTGCCTGCTCGCCAGCTGCTGCTCGTTCGCCGGCTTCGCGCAGGTGGGCGCGGAAAAGGGCTGGAAGGCCGGTGCCGCCCGCATCGACATCACACCGGCGGGCAATATGTGGATGGCGGGTTTCGCCGTGCGCACGCATGCCTCCACCGGTAAAATGCACGCGCTCTGGGCCAAGGCGCTGACCATGGAAGATGCGGCCGGTAAAAAGGTGCTGCTCATCACATCTGACCTGCTGGGCTTTCCAAAGGCTACGTCAGACCGTATCCGCAACGCCATCCGGACAAAATTCGGACTGCAGCGCGACCAGGTGATGCTCAATAGCTCCCATACCCATTCGGGGCCGGTGATCGGCGAGGCGTTGTCAGACATTTATGTTATCACTCAAAACGACGCTACCCTCATCGAACAATACACCGCATCGCTCGAAGCAAAAATCATCACGCTCGCCGGTAACGCACTGGCGGACCTGGCGCCGGCCGACATTTCCGTGCAGAATGGCGTGACGCGCTTCCAGGTGAACCGGCGCAACAACAACGCAGGATTGCTGCCGTGGATATCCGACCTCTCCGGGCCCAACGACTATGCCGTACCGGTCATCAAAGTGCAGGATAGAAAAGGCAAACTGAAAGCAGTGGCGTTCGGTTATGCCTGCCATCCCACGGTACTGAGCGAGTATCAGTTTTCCGGCGACTATCCGGCCTTTGCGATGATGGAACTGGAGAAAACCCATCCGGGCGCCACGGCGCTGTTTTTCCAGGGCGCCGGCGCCGACCAGAACCCGCTGCCGCGCGGGTCTGTGCCCCTGGCCCGGCAATACGGCAAAGAACTGGCCGCCGCCGTGGAAAGAGTGCTGGAGGAAGACATGCGCAAACTCTCGCCTGTTATCACCACCGCCTACGCGGAAGTGCGGCTGCCTTACACCAACCTGCCCGATGAAGCCAGGCTGACGCAGCTGGCCACGAAGGGAGAAGACGGGTATCCGAAACGATGGGCCGCCCGGAAGTTGAAGCAGCTGCGGAGCGGCGAGGCGCGGGAAAAAGATTATCCCTACCCGATGGAAGTATGGCAATTGGGCGATCAGCCGGTGATCGGGCTGGGTGGTGAACTGGTGGTGGAATACAGTATCAGGCTGAAGGAAATATTCGGGCTGCATGCCTTTGTGCTCGGCTATTGCAACGACGTGATGTCGTACATCCCTTCGTCGAGGATCTTACGGGAAGGGGGGTATGAAGGTATGACTGCCTGCATGGTATACGGGCTGCCCACGGCATGGTCGCCCGAAATTGAATCGCTCATCCTGCAGGAAGTGATCAAACTGGCCAAAGCGGCGAAGGTGCCGCTTCGCCCCATCGCTTTATAAAAAAACAGTATCCCGATATGAGTAAGAATTTTTCACGCAGGGAATTTATCGCCGGCGCCGGCATACTGCTGGCGGGCTCGGCGCTGCGGTTGCGCGGTGCGGCCGTACCGGAAACGGAACAGATTATCGACATCCACCAGCACATCAGCTACATGGGCCGTTCCGACGCGGATCTGATGTTCCATCAGCGGGCGCTCGGCGTAACACGCACTATCATGTTGCCCTCGGGCACCCCGGTGAAAAGGCCATCCACGCACGACGGAAAATCCAATGGCCTCCAGGCGAAAGCGGGCGGCAACGAAGCGTGCTACCAACTGGCGCAACAGTATCCGAAAGAGCTGCTGTTCGGCGCCAATGAAGTGCCCGATCTCCCCGGCGCCAAAGCGGAAATTGAGAAATATCTCAAGCTGGGCGCGGTGGTGATCGGTGAGCTGAAATTCGGGGTAGACTGCGATTCGAAGGAAATGCAGGCCATCTACGGGCTGGCGCAGGCCTACAACGTGCCCGTGCTCATGCACTGGCAATTCAATATGTACAACTACGGCTTCGACCGTTTTTATAAAATGCTGGAGAAGTATCCCAAAGTGACGTTCATCGGTCACGCCCAAACCTGGTGGGCCAACGTGGATAAAAAATATACGGATCAGCAGGGCTTATATCCGAAAGGAAAAATCACGCCGGGCGGCATCACCGACCGCCTGCTGAGCGACTACCCGAATGTATACGCCGACCTGTCTGCCGGCTCCGGGCTTAATTCCATCACCCGCGACGAAGAACATGCGCAGGCATTTCTCAACAAGCACCAGAACAAACTGATGTACGGCAGCGACTGCCTCGATACCACCGGCCAGGTAAAAGACTGCTCCGGCGCGGGAACGCTGGCCGAAGTAAGAAAACTGGTGACCGATAAAAAAGCGCTGCATAAAATACTTTTCAAAAACGCACAGCAAATATTCCGGTTATAGAAAATCATACAAAAACAAATCAGCGGAAATGATACCAGTAGCAACAATCAACGACAAAACATTAACAGCGGAACCACATTTTTCAGGTTTTGAGTTAGCCCACGACACCTACAATGCAATTACGGCAGCCAGTGATGGTAAAATATATTATGTGCTGTCATCCGAGTCGTACGACAAAGGCGGACAGATCTATGCTTACGATCCCCTGAATGACCGGTCCGAATTTCTGGCAGACCTGACGGAGATATGCGGAGAGAAGGGGATGGCTACCATCCCGCAGGGAAAAAGCCATGTGCGTTTTTACGAAAGCGGCGGCAAGTTGTATTTCGCATCGCATGTAGGCGTGTACGAAATGATCGACGGGATGGAGCGGCTGCATGTGCATCCGCCGGAAGGCTACAAATTGTATCCCGGCGGGCATTTTTTGTCGTACGACCTGAAAACCGGCCGGTTCGAAAACCTGGCGATCGCCCCTGACGGAGAAGGCATCATAACCATGACGATGGACAAGGAGCGGGAGCAACTGTATGCGCTGACCTGGCCGCTTGGATATTTCATCCATTACAACGTGCAGACAGGCGAGTTGAAAAATATCGGCCTGACCTGTGCCCGCAGCGAAGCAGGCACGGTGGGAGACGATTATCGAACCATTTGCCGATCCATGTTCGTGAACCAGGATACGGGGGATGTGTATTTCTCCACCGCCGAAGGTTCCATCTTCACCTACCATCCGTCCGCCAGCGCCATTCAGCAAGTGGAGGGGGTTGATCTGAAGATCGATTATTTCGGCGCGTACGATGCCACACGCCCCGGCAGTATGGGTTATAACTGGCGGAAAATATTCTGGTATGCGCCCGAAAAAGTGGCGTACGGCGTGCACGGCAATTCCGGTTACCTGTTCCGTTTCGACCCCGCAGAAAAGAAGATTGAAATTGTGGACCGTATCGCTTCGTCACCGTCGCAGCGCAGCGGCATGTACGACCAGTTCAGCTACGGTTACCTGGGCTTTATGCTGGGCCCCGACGGGGAAACGATTTATTACCTCACGGGCGGGCCGGTGTACGAGCAGGGCAAAAGAGTGGCCGGTGCGCGCCAGATAGCGAAGGGAGCCGCCAAAGGGATCGAGAACCTGCATGTGGTCACGTATCATCTGCCCACTGGCGCTTACACCGATCATGGCGCCGTGTTTTATCCGGATGGCGGAAGGCCTACCTACGTCAACTCCATCACCATCGGCGTAGATGGAAATATTTACACGCTGGCCAGGTTCAATTACCGGGGAAATGAAATCCAGGACCTCGTGAAGATTCCTAATCCCTTCCGGTTGAATGTGTCGTGACAGGGCATGGCTCCACGCCGGGTTCCACTGGTTGGAAACGGTGTGACAGGCGAGGTTTGACAACAAAGGGAAAGCATGTAAGCGTTCCGCATTATCAAAAGTGAATACAAATTAATACCAGATAAACACATGCAACACAGTTCTATTTTTTTGGCCGCTGCAGGCATTGTAATGTTGGCCGCGTGCGGCGGGCCCCGCTACGACGGCCCGCTTACGCCGGAAGAGTCCATCAGGGCAATGGATGTGGCGGAAGGATTCAAGGTGGAGGTTTTTGCGGCCGAACCGCATGTAAAAGACCCGGTGGAAATGGTGTTCGATGAAGACGGCAATTGTTTTGTAATGGAAATGGGCGATTATCCCTATAAACCTGAAAAAGGCAAAGGCCGCGGCAAGATCCGCCAGCTGAAAGACCTTAATGGCGACGGCCGCATCGACACGGCCATTGTATTTGCGGAAGGCCTTCCCAGCGGCACAAGCATGTTGCCCTGGCAGCAGGGCCTGCTGGTAACGGCTGCGCCGGACATTCTCTTTATGAAAGACACGGACGGCGACGGCAGGGCGGACAGTACCGAAGTGGTGTTTACCGGTTTTTTTGAGGACAATTCCGAAGCACAGATCACCAGCCTCCGTTACGGCGTCGACAACTGGATTTATGCCAACAATAACGGGCAGAAAGGCCTGGTGAAATTCAAGCGCAACCCTGCAGCGCCCGAAGTAAAAGTGGGCGGCGGCGATTTCCGTTTCCGGCTGGATAAGGGGTTGTTTGAAGTGGAATCCGGCGTAGGGCAGTTCGGTCTGGCAATGAACGACTATGGGCACCGGTTCTTTACCCAGAATACCCTGCATATTCAGACCGCGCCCATTCCCTGGCGTTACCTGCACCGCCACGAATTTTTACCGGCATATAAAGCGGTGGCTAATATTTACAAAGACACGCCGGTGGTATACCAGCTCACTAAAACGCCCTACTGGCGCGAACAGCGCACCGCGCGCCGCCAGAAGGCATACGACGAGCAGGGCCTGGGCAGGAAAGAATACGAACGCGGCCACTTTACCGGCGCGTCCGGCGGAACGGATTACAATGGGGCAGGTTTCCCGGAGGAATATTATGGAACGGTGTTCACTGCGGAAGTGGCCTGTAACCTGGTACACCGCGACCGGATAGACACCCTGCACAACGGTCCGTTTTTCGCGGCGAGAAGGCCTGCATCGGAATCAAACAGGGAGTTCATCTCTTCCTCCGATTCCTGGTTCCGCCCGGTGAACCTCGCCAACGCGCCCGACGGCTGGCTCTACCTGATCGACATGTACCGCCAGCACATCGAAACGCCGGTATCAATTCCCGAAGACCTGAAAAGCGATATGGATTTTATGCTGGGTAACCAGTACGGGCGCATCTACCGCATCGTTCCGGCTAATGCCCCGGCCAAACATAACGTTCAGCCCGGCCTGCGCGGTAAAACCACACCAGAGCTGATAGCCTTGCTGAGCCATGGCAGCCGCTGGTGGCGCATCAACGCGCAACGTTTACTGGTTGAACGTAAAGATGCGGCCGCCATTCCGCTGTTGACAGCCCTGTTCAACACGGGTAATGAAAAAGCGCGCTTGCACGCCATGTATACGCTGGAGGGGCTCGGCGCGCTGAACAGCGGGATAGTACTGAAGGCCATGAAAGACAGTGCCGCCGGCATCCGCGAGCACGCGGCCATCTTGTCCGAACGTTACCCCGAATGCCTGCCGGCGCTGCTGCAACTGAGTACGGACAGTGTGCCGCTGGTGGCCTTCCAGGCTACACTGAGCCTCGGGGAATTTCCCGCGGGCAAAACGATGGAAGCCCAGGCTGCCACGCTCGAAAAACATGCGAAAGACAAATGGTTCCAGTCCGCCATCCTCAGCTCTCCGGGCGGTATTTCCATGGAATTTCTGCAGCACCTCCAAACGGGCGGTGCCCTGCAGAAGGAGGGACGTTCCGACAAAGGCGGATACCTGACCACATTTGCGCACGCCGTCGCGGCGCGCAACACGGCAGGGGAAGTGAGCCGCCTGCTGGGCATGGCGCTCCAGCTGGATGAAAAATACCAGGTGGCCATTCTCAACGGAACCACCACGGGGTTGAAAGCAACGAAGCATAAAACCGCCCCGGACGCGGCTTTTGCGCCGGCGCTCGCAGCACTGGAGCAAAGCAGCGCAAAGAAAGTAAAAGATGCTGCGGTCAAACTCGCCGCATCGTTAAAAGAAAAATAAAATATCCGACGATGGAGAAAGCAAATCATTCACGCCGCGCTTTTCTGAGAGGCGCCGTTTCATCGGGCATGCTGCTGTTTGCCGGCGGATGGCTGGCAGCGGGTTGTGGCGGTGGAAAAAAAGAAACGAAAGAAGATGAGGTGGCCTCCTGCCAGGATTACAGCAAGTTGAGCAGCGAAGACCTCGCCGCAAGGAAAAAGCTGGGCTATACGGATGCCTCGCCCGACCCGGAAAAGTACTGCAAGCTGTGCAACCTCTACAAGCCCGCCAAAGAGGGCGCCAAATGCGGAGGCTGCCTGCTGTTCAAAGGACCGGTGGAAGCAGAAGGCTCCTGCACCTACTGGGCGCCGCAAACCTGACCTGTTACCATTTAATCACATAGTCATGTTGAAACACTTGTCAATTATGTTCGTACTGGCACTTCTGTGCCAGTACCCCCTTTTTGCCGCCGGCGGCGGCAAAGACAAAGTGCAGCCCGTGCGCGGCACCTATGCCGCCGCGCCCCGCCTCGCCAACGACCGGGTAAACGTGCACCAGCTGCTGACCGAGCTGAAAGACATTCATGCCAATACCTACAACTGGCTGATCTGGACAAGGGCAACAGACTGGGACGATTTGCAGCTGTTCCTGCCGCTGGCGCGCCAGGCTGGGATCAAGGTGTGGGTAACGCTCGTGCCGCATTCCGAATCGCCGCCGCACGCGAAGTTTTTTTCCGAGCCTTACCGCCTCGACTTCGAACGGTGGGCTATTGCGCTGGCCGAGCTCAGCCTCAAAGAGCCCGCCCTCACCGCCTGGAGCATCGACGATTTTGCCCACAACCTGAAAGCCTTTACGCCTGAATACGTCGGCAAATTCACCGCCGCCTCAAAAAAAATAAATCCCCGGCTGGCCTTCATCCCTTGTTGTTATTACCGCCAGATCAACGCCGCGCTCGCATCGCGCTATGCGCCCTTTTTCGACGGCATCCTCTTCCCTTACCGCGCCGAATCGGTGAAAGCAGATCTCGTCAACAGCGCGCAGGTGAAAGCGGAAATAGATACGATCAAACAATTTTTCGGGCGTGCTTTTCCAGTGATACTGGACGTCTATGCCACCGCGCATAGCAGCCTGGGCGCATCCACCCCGGCGTATGTGGAGG
This sequence comes from uncultured Chitinophaga sp., assembly GCA_965653365.1. Taxonomy (GTDB): domain Bacteria; phylum Bacteroidota; class Bacteroidia; order Chitinophagales; family Chitinophagaceae; genus Chitinophaga. The sequence continues at coordinate 26,876 of CBFGZV010000001.1, forward strand.
CCGTGATCAGAGCCGGGATAAAAAATGCCGATGGCGTGTTTGTATACTGCCACCAGGATCCCGTTGCACAACAACCGAAATACCGCATTATCCGCCAGGAATTCGCCGCCGCCAAACCGCACTGATCAACAGAGAGAGTTAGTTTCATTAGACATAGGATCACCAATAAACTATTCGCTTTAAACGGGTACGTACCCAACCACACAACTCAAAAGCATCACATATGATTACGCAAAAACCTACGAGGTGCATCCCACGCTGGACGGGAGGTGTCATACTCATGCTGTTTCTTGCCGCGGCGCCTGCATCGCTGTGGGCGCAACAGGAAAAAACCGTGACCGGCACGGTACGCAGGCAGCCGGAGGGCACGCCGCTGCCCGGAGTGAGGGTGATGGTCAAAGGCACGTCGAAAGGAGCCTCCACCAACGACGCGGGCAAATTCTCCATTGCAGTGCCGGAACAGGGGGTGCTGGTATTTTCCTTTATCGGGTTCCGGAAGGAAGAAATACCCGTGGCGGGTAGAACGGTGCTGAACGTACAACTTGAGCAGGAAGACGTGACACTGAACAACGTGGTGGTGATCGGGTACGGCTCCGTCAAAAAACAGGACTTCACCGGCTCGGTGAGCCAGGTGAAAATGAAGGAGCTCACCAAAGCCCCGGTAGCGTCTTTCTCCGATGCGCTGGCAGGCCGTGTGGCCGGCGTACAGGTATCGTCGAACGACGGCCAGCCCGGCGGTACGCCCACCATCGTTATCCGCGGCGCCAATTCTCTCACCCAAAGCAATTCTCCCCTGTATGTGATAGACGGTTTCCCGGTGGAAGACCCCGAGAATGCAGCGATTAACCCGGAAGAAATTGAATCGCTGAACATCCTCAAGGATGCTTCCGCTACCGCCATTTACGGCTCCCGCGCGGCAAACGGCGTGATCGTGATCGAAACAAAAAGGGGCAAAGCGGGCAAGCCCGCCATTTCTTTCAATACCTCTTACGGTTACCAGGAAGTGCCGAAGCTGATGGACATGATGAGCCCTTACGAGTTCATCAAATACCAGTATGAACGCCGGCCGGACATCACGGCAGACAAATATTTCACAGACGGTAAAACGCTGGAATCATACCGGAACACGCCGGGTATCAACTGGCAGGAGGAAGTGCTGCGGAAAGGGCCGATGAGCATCACCAACATTGCCGTGCGCGGTGGTAATGACGCCACCAAGTACGCCGTGAGCGGCTCGGTGTACGATCAGAACGGTGTGGTGATCAATACGAATTACAAACGTTACCAGGCGCGTTTTACGCTCGATCAGAACATCAGCAAAAAGCTGAAAATGGGCGTAACGGCGAACTACAGCCGCATCAAAACATTCGGCCAGCCGGTTGCCTCTAATCCGGGCTCCAGCTCTATCTCCACTTATCTCTGGTTCCGCGTATGGGCCTACCGCCCGCTGTCGGGCGACGGGCTGAACCTGGTGGATGAAATCGGCGACCCGGACAATATCAACGCGTCCGATGTGCGGCTGAACCCGCTGATCACTGTGCAGAACGATTTTACACGGGATGTTTCCACTTTGCTATCGGGCAACGCATATCTGAGTTACAACATCACCGACCACCTTGTGCTGCGGGTGATGGGCATCGCCAACGGCACCATTAATAAATCTGAGCGGTTCTATAACAGTAAAACGCCGCAGGGAAGCCCGCTTAATCCGAACAACCTCCGCGGTATCAACGGCAGTGTGGGGAACTCGGAAACCAGCATCTGGAGTAGCGAAAATACACTGACCTACAACAAAACTTTCAACAAGCTGCACACCCTCAACGCGGTGGCCGGCTTCTCGATGCAGGAAACAAAAGTGAGCGGCAACGGGTATTCGGCGCAAAACCTGCCGAATGAAAATCTTGGCATCAGCGGACTGGATGAAGGGGTGCCGTACAGCGGAACCGCTTATTCGGAAGGCAATAAACTCGCTTCATTCTTCGGCCGTGTCAACTACAACTTCGGGTCGCGCTACCTGCTCACGGCCACTTTCCGCGGCGACGGGTCATCCAAATTCGCGCCGCAGCGCCGGTGGGGATATTTTCCGTCGGCCGCCATCGCCTGGAACATGCAGGAAGAAAGTTTTATGCAGTCATTTAAAAGCGTGTCCAATTCCAAGCTCCGCCTCAGCTACGGCATTACCGGGAATAACCGGGTGGGCAACTACGACTGGTTCGACCGGTTGACCCAGACAATACAGGGGTATTCGTTCAACAACGGCACCCCAACGTCCGCCATCAACCCCGGCAACATCGCCAACCAGGATTTACGCTGGGAACGCACCGCACAGCTGAACCTCGGTTATGACCTCGGCCTTTTCAAAAACAGGGTGGAGTTTACGGTAGACCTGTACCGCAAAATTACCAACGACCTCCTGCTCCGCGCCGACCTGCCGCCAACAACAGGTTTCGGTACAGCATTCAAAAATATCGGGCGGTTGAAAAACGAAGGGCTGGAACTGAGCCTCAACACGGTGAACATCGCCAAAGGGGACTTTAACTGGCAAAGCAATTTTAACATCAGCTTCAACAAGAACACCATCCTGGAACTCACGGCCGGGCAGCAGTTTCTGCAGAACGCCGTTTCATTCGAATCGCAGTTTTCGTCGCCCTTATACCTGTCTGCTATCGGCCAGCCGGCGGGCATGTTTTTCGGATACCTGTTCGATGGCGTGTACCAATATGCGGACTTCAACAACCCCGCGCCCGGTGTATATGTGCTGAAGCAACATTTACCATCGAACGGAACGGGAAGAACGGCTATCCAGCCGGGAGATGTGAAGTATAAAGACATCAATGGCGACGGCGCCGTGAACAGCCTTGATATGGTCGTGATGGGCCGTGGGCAGCCGATTCATACCGGCGGGCTCATGAATAACTTTTCTTACAAAGGGATTACGCTGAGCGCTTTCCTGCAATGGTCGTACGGCAACCAGATCTACAACGCCAACCGCCTCACGTTCGAGGGCAACAGCAACGGCCGGCACGAAATGAACCAGTTCGCCAGTTACGTGAACCGCTGGTCGCCAGACAATCCCACCAACGAAAACTACCGCACCAACGGCCATGGGCCGATCGGGTATCATTCCTCGCGGGTGCTGGAAGACGGGTCGTACCTGCGGTTGAAAACCGTATCGCTGGCTTACAGCCTCCCTGTACAATACATCCGGAAGTTGAAAATGACGAGCCTTAGTATAAGCGTTACGGCGCAGAACTTATTGACCTGGACCAGCTACTCCGGTATGGACCCTGAAGTGTCTGCCCGCAACAGTGTGCTGACGCCCGGCTTCGATTTTTCCGCGTACCCGCGTGCGCGCACGCTGATGTTCGGGTTACAGGCAAATTTTTAACGCAAAAAACTGCACCGGCATGAAAAAGATATTTTGTTTGCTGGCGGCCTCGGCGCTGATCGCCGCCAGCTCATGTAAAAAGTTTCTCGACAGCAAACCGTCCGATTTTCTTTCGCCCGACAATTATTACACCACCGCTGCGGAGCTGGAAACCGCGCTGGCCGGGGTGTACAACATATTGTCGCATTCTTCGCTCTATCGCGGCGGCATCGTCTACCTGAACGGGTTTGAGGGCGACGAGTCCTACATCAACCGTTCCACCCTCATCAACTATCCCTTCACGTTCGATTATACCGCCACCAATCCTACCATCGAAGGTTTCTGGTTCGCTTGTTATACCGGCATCAACCGGGCCAATGCGCTGCTGAAGAATGTGGATAACAACACTGCGCTGGATGCCGCTTTGCGCGATCGGGTGCGTGGTCAGGCGCTCTTCCTGCGGGGGTATTATCTGTACCTGCTGGCGCAGAATTTCGGCGGGGTGCCGGTGCTGCTGCAACCGAGCACGTCTGTAGAAGCGACGGACGCCAAACGTGCCAGCCTGAAAGAAACCTACGACCAGGTGCTGGCCGATATGGAGAAGGCCGAAGCGCTGGTAGGCGACATTGGCACGGCCAAAAGCAGCCGGGTGAACAAATCGGCCGTCAGGGGCATCCTTGCGAGAGTGTGCCTGAACATGGCCGGCAAACCGCTCAACGATCAAAGCCAATACGAGGCCGCGCGCAAATGGGCAAAAATGGTGATAGACGATGCGGCGCATGCGCTCAACCCTTCATATGCCGATATCTTCATCAAAATCGCCCGCGACGAATACGATATCAAAGAATGCATCTGGGAAGCCGAATTCTGGGGCAACGGGATGGATGCCTACTCGATGGCGGGCAACAATGCGCGCATCAACGGGCCGGCCTCCACCAATCCTAATACCGGCATGTGCCCCGCGTATGTGAACATCACCGGCAAGCTCTACAATGCATTTACCCCCGGCGACCTGCGCAAGCCCTGGTGCATTCCCACGTTCGCGTATACCGCCAGCGGCGCCCGCGGCAACAAAACATTCGTGCAGCCGCCAACGCCCACGACCGTATATCTCGTAAACGCGGGGAAGTACCGCCGGGAGTATGAACTGCTGCTGCCGCAAAACATCAACACCAGTCCGCAAAACTGGCCCATTCTCCGTTTTTCGGACGTATTGCTGATGTACGCGGAAGCCGTAAACGCGATCAGCGGGCCCACGGCCGATGCGGTGGAAGCGGTGAACCGCGTGCGGCGCCGCGCCTGGTCGAAGGGAATAAAAGAGGTGCTCATCACCAATGGCGGTGCGGGATACACCACCGCCCCAACCGTTACGTTCGGCGGGGGAGGAGGGGCTGCGGCCACAGCCACCATTACCGGTGGAAAAGTGACGGGCATCACATTTACGCCAGACGCGGTTACGGGTGCATTGACGGGCAGCTACACCACGCCGCCGGTCATCACGTTCACCGGCGGTGGAGGCAGCGGCGCAACGGCTACTGCCACGCTCTATACGACAGTCGACGCGGACGTACCCGCACCGGCCATGGCGTCGAAGGAAAGCTTCCTTGCGTTTTTGCAGCAGGAAAGATTCCGGGAACTGAATTGCGAAGGCCTGCGTAAACACGACCTCATCCGCTGGGGTATTTTTGTGAGCGCCATGCAGGAAGTGGCCGACATGATTCAGCAGGATGTGGGCGCACCGTCGTACCTGCTGCGCTTCCGCAGCGTGACCGACAAACACAATATCTGGCCCATTCCAGCCAAGGAAATGACACTCAACCGGCTGATGACACAAAATCCAGGGTGGGAATGACTTCAAAAAACATCCGTATGAAATTCATGTATGCTATCATATGCGGCAGCCTGATGCTGCACGCGTCGTGTAAAAAAGACCTCGACCTCAACGGCGGCACGCCGGATTTTGAGGTGACTGCCACCACAGGCTCCTTCAAAGCAGGTGAACCGGTGCTATTCCGGTTTTCCGGCAATGCGGACATCATTTCGTTTTATTCCGGAGAGCCGCTCAAAGATTATACTTTCCGTGCCGGAAGAACGGCCACCTGCACGGGCGGCCTGCTGTCGTTTACCTCGGCGGTTACTGGCGGGGCGCAAACGGGCCAGTTGGCGGTGCTCGCATCGTCCGACTTTAACGGGCAATACGCCAACCTTACCGCGGTGCAGGCTGCTACGTGGACGGACATCACCGCCCGCTTCACGCTCGGCACTTCCGCCACTTTCCTGGCATCGGGCGCCAAAGATATCAGCGACCTGCTGGTGAAAGGAAAGCCCCTGTACATCGCTTTCCGCTACCTCGCCAAACCGCAGCAGCAAAACGGCGCCGCACGCACCTGGATGGTACAGAGCTTCAGCTTTCAAAGCATCACGCCCCTTGGCAATATGGCCGCCACAGACATGTTCACCCATGCTTTCCGGCTCGTGAACTCGAACCCGGCTACAGCACCCGCCCGTTCCGTGGCAAGCACCAGCCGCATCACCCTGCTGGCCAATACGTTTACGGCTGATAACGATCCGGCATCTGAAAACTGGGCCATCAGCGCGCCCATCGCCTGGGAAACCGTCAACCTCGGCCCGGACAGGCCCACAGGCATTAAAGGAGGAACTGCTGCGCGCCTCGAAAGCTATTCGCACACCTACACAAAAGCGGGCACCTACAAAGCGTATTTCGTGGCGTCCAACACCAATATCGACAAGAGCAGCGAAGTGGTGAAAGAAGTAACGGTGACCGTGCAATAACAAGCATGCCGTGCCTGCCACGGATTCATTTTAACAGTAAGGTTTGGTTCAAAACAAAAGGCGCTGCCGGCAATGGCCGGACAGTGCCTTTTTTCTTCCGTCAGCCGCCGCCCCGGCCCGCTACGTATTGGTTACAGGCCGCTTCATCAACGCCGTTGAAGAAAAAATATGCGCCGGGGCTTGGTTTTTAACCGGATTTAAACGTACCTTTGCGCTCTCCAAAAGATTTGGAAAATTCAGAAAAACACTGGATTTTTGTGCGGATAGGGGAGGCAACTGGTTCATAATCAGTTATTATTGCCTGATAGTATAACGGTAGTACGACAGACTCTGACTCTGTTTGTCTTGGTTCGAATCCAGGTCAGGCAACAAAAAAAAGGACAAATTGAAGCATGCTTCAGTTTGTCCTTTTTTATTGCTGTCAAATGAGCCGCTTACCGCGCCGTTTCCCGGTGCGTAAACAGTTTGTGCACGATGCGCCATTTCCCCTCCGTAACGGTGAGCGACAGGTAGTCGTAATAATCGTACCCGAGCATGGGCACATGCAGCTTCGCGATGGCGTTGTTGCCGAGGATGTCGATGCCGAGCACTTCCATCCGGAAACTTTCTCCCAGCTCCTGCGGGCTTTTGCGGTTGCGCACAACGTCGAGATAGTCGTGCACGGTTTTAAAATACGGTTGCCCGTTGATGTCACCGCAAAGCAGTGCCTGCGGATGGAATACTTCGCCGAGCAGCGCGGTGTTGCCATGGTAGATGCCGTCGAAATACCCGTCGATCAGGGATTGTATAGCCCTGGATTGTTCTGCGTACATAGGTTGCTGTTCAGGTTTAACCGAAAGTGTGGCCGGCCACGTGGCCACCGTCTACGTTGATGATTTCACCGGTGATGAAATTGCTGTGCGCCAGCGTGTATACCACCTCCGCAATATCGCCCGGCTCCCCGATGCGCTGTAGCAGGGCAAGGCCGGATAAAGCGTCTACATCCGTCACACCGATTTTACCCTGCAGCGGGGTGCGGATAATGCCCGGCGCAACGGCGTTCACGCGGATGTTCTGTTTGCCGAATTCGGCTGCCAGCTGCCGGGTAAGGGTGTGGATGCCGGCTTTGCTGACCACCGGGGCGGTGGCGGTGAAACCGGTAACGGCATGGTCTACCAGCACGGTACCGATATTAATTACCGCGCCGCCGTTTTCATTGCCAAGCATCGCTTTGATGGCGGCCTGGGTGGTAAAAAATGTGCCTTTGAGATTGATGCTGTAAAACCGGTCGAGGTCGGCCGATTCCACATCCAGGAAAGGCTTGGGGGCAAATACACCGGCATTGTTCACCAGCACGTCTACACGGCCGAATTGCGCGATGGCTGTGCCGACGAGTGCTTCGCCGACCGATTTGTCGCTTACGTCGCCCGCGAGCAGCCGCGCGGATCCCGGGCTGCCCAGCTCCTGGTAGGCCTGCCGGAGATTGCTTTCGTTGACGGAGTTCATCACCACATTGTCTCCTTTCTCGATAAAATAACGCGCTATTGCTTTGCCGATACCGGTAGATGCCCCGGTTACAATCACTGTTTTCTGTTGCATGTTTTATGATTTGTTTTGACGTTGACGGATGTCGGTGACCTGCTCGCCGGCCAGGCCCCAGTTGTCGGTTTCCACTTCGCTGATGATCACGTGGGTGAGGTGGAAATCTTTATTGAGGACGTCTTTCAGCAGTTGTGTGACCCCCAGGATGAGCAGTTGTTTCTGTTCTTTGGTAACGCCGTCTTTCGTGACGGCAATTTGTACGAAAGGCATATGAGCTGTTTTTATGATGATTGGATAACGATGCAAAGTTGGCGTGAAACGGCAGGGTGGTAAATGGATAAAAAAGCAGATGGCTTGCACTTTAAGGCAGGCTGCCAGGGGCGGGCGCCGGTAAATGGACGGAAACGCATATTGCTTGCACTTTAAGACAATCCGGCTCCTGCAACGCGGGGTTTGCGTAACTTTGATACCGTTCTAAATGTGTGTTATGCAAAAACAGCAGCGCCCGGTGTTCCATATCGGCGAACATTGCAGTGGCAAGGAAATCCGCAGCATCAAGGTGACGGGCTTCAGCGAGGAAGCCTGTACGGTCGCCGAGTTTGAGGAAAACCACCGCCACGAATACTACGAGATCATCTGGCTGAAAAAAGGGAAGGGGGTGCACACGATCGATATGGTGAATTACCCGTACACGGGCTCTGTGATCTTCCTGCTTTCACCAGGGCAAATGCACCAGATTCGCCCGCAGGAAAAGGCGGAGGGCTATGTGGTGAAATTCCTGCCTTCCCTGTTCAGCGACGGGAAAGATTTGCATGACTACCTGCATGGCGATTGCCTGTTCGACAATATCCAGGCAAGGCCCGTGGTGCCCGTAACGGCCGCCGCGCATACGGTGTTTGAAGACGTGCTCAGGAATATGGAAACGGAGTTTAATGCCGATGAAACCGACAAGGAGCGCATGTTGCTGGCCTATCTGAAAATCCTCATCACACACATCGACCGGCTGAAGAAAAAAAACTGCTCGCGCGAGGCTGTGGCCCGCGATCTCAGTCTGCAGCTGTTCCAGGATTACAAGGCCGCCATCGAGCAACATTTCCGGCAGCAGCACAGCATCCAGGCCTACGCAGCCATGCTGTTCACGGAAGTGCGCACGCTCAACAGCCTCTCTAAAAAGCACCTCGGCAAAACCGCCGGAGAAGTGCTGGCCGGGCGACTTTTGCTGGAAGCGCAGCGCGAATTGTATTACAATACGAAGAGTATCAAAGAAATCGGGTATGGCCTCGGGTTTGAGGATCCTGCTTATTTTACCCGCTTTTTCAAGCGGCAGGCGGGCGTTTCTCCGGTGGAGTACCGCAGCGCGATGCAGGCGCCGGCAAGCCAGCGGAAAGCAGGGTAGTTACCATTCGTCTTCCACCGCGCGCTGGCGAATAATGCAATAAGGGAGAACAATCTCGTGGCGATGAAGTTTTCTGCAATCACCCGTACGTACTGGTTTCCAGGTAGCGGAATGAGGGTGAAAAATCTGCAAATACCCTGCCGCGAGAACCGTTTTTTTGACAAGTCTGGAGGAGCAGTGATTTTTATGAACAAATGGTTGCAGCTATGAATATTGTTGCGTACTTTTTAGGGTATGTACAGACGGGACTTCATCCGCGCCGCGGGTATCATGGCCATCGGCGCTCCAAAAATTTCCTCCGCGGCCGCCAAACCGCGGGTTATCCGCGTGTCTAAAGCAGCGGCGCAGTTTGAACGCGAACCGCTCGTGCGGCCATTCGGCTTCAAAGGCAATTACCTTACCGAGCTCTGGCAAATCGCCACCCGCCTCACGTCCGCTGCCGGTAACACCGTTACGGGCCTGGCCACGCAAAGCGTGTTGTATGGCGATGCGGAATTGTTTGCCGCCCATACAGAATTGAAAGGGAACGCGATGATGTTCGCGCTCGTGCAGAAAACGCTCGACATCGTGAAGGCCACACCGTTTACTACGCCGGTAGACCTGCAGGAAAAGATATTACCCCGCGTCATCGCCGCAGGCAAAGAGATCACCGGCAGGGCGCAGCTCCACTACAATTTTATCCTCAATGCCCTCGTGAGCATCGACAATGCGGCCTGGTTGCTATACGCGGCGGAAAACAGGTATACATCCTTCGATGCGATGATTCCCGCCCCGTACCGTGCTGCGCTCGGTTACCGCAATAAGCAGATCGCCGTATTGTTCCAGGTATCGTACAATATGCCGGTGGCAGACATCGTGAAAGCGGTGGAACAGGGATATTTCATCATCAAGATTAAAACCGGTTATCCCGGAAGCCAGGAAGAAATGCTTGCTTTCGACATGCGGCGGCTGGCGGAGATTCACAATGCGCTGAAAGACCTGCCGGCGGCCAACACCGCGCATGGGCGCATCTGGTACACCATGGACGCCAACGGAAGATATGCGGAGAAAGATACGCTGCGGAAATACCTTCGCCACGCCAGGGAAATCGGCGCGTTCGACCGCATCTTACTGTACGAGGAACCGTTCCGTGAAGACCTCACGGAACCGGTGGGCGACCTGGGCGTTCGCCTGGGGGCCGATGAGAGCGTGCATTCGGAAAAAGACGCGCTGCAGCGCATTGCACAAGGTTATAGCGTGCTGGTACTGAAAGGCATCGCCAAAACGCTCAGCCTCAGCATGCGCATCGCAAAACTCGCGGAGGAGCGGAAAATTCCCTGCCTCTGCGCAGACCTGACGGTCAACCCCGTATTGGTCGACTGGCACAAGAACCTGGCGGCGCGCCTGGCGCCGTTCCCGGGCATCGGCATGGGACTGATGGAAACGAACGGCGACATGAATTATAAAAACTGGGAAACGATGAGAAGTTACCACCCGGCTACCGGTGCGCCCTGGATGAAAGTGCGGCAGGGCGTGTTCGATCTCGGCCCCGATTTTTACGCACGGAGCGGCGGCATCCTGGAAATGCCGGAACATTATGATGAGTTGTTCAGATAACGGCAAATACCGCCTGCACCTGCCGGCCGCCGTTCATGTGATTCCCGCTTCAAAAATTTGGACAATGTAAATCCACGACGCATCTTTGTATCATTATTAAAGCAAGCAGTTCCTGGTAAGGGGAGCTGCTTGCTTTTTTTTACACAGCTCCCTTTCCGGAACATGCATAAAACCCCCGACATGAAAAGAATGCAGCTTTGGTGGACGATGTGTCTGCTCGCCGTAATGGCGTGTAAAAAGAAACCCACCGAGACAGGTAACCCCATTATGCCGCCCGAAATTATTTCGTTCTCACCCGTTCAGGGCACGCCGGGAACGGTGGTCAGTATCAACGGTAAAAATTTCAAAGCCGGGTATGCCGTTACGTTCGGCGGCGTAAACGCGACTGTTACCACGGCTACCGTCACGGAACTGACGGTAACGGTACCTGCCGGAGCGGCCACCGGAAAAATAAAAGTGCACACGGCCACCTCGGCCACCGACTTTGTAGTGGACGCTCCCGGCCCGGCGATCACTGATTTCGCACCCAAAGAAGGGCCTTTCGGTACGCAGGTTACGCTCACCGGGCGCGGCTTCGGCAACGATCCCAAAGTGACGTTGAACGGCATTGAGGCTGTGGTGAAACAAAGCGGCGCCACACAGATCATTGCCGTCATTCCGGTCAATACCAGCCTGAGCGCACATAAAATCCGCGTCGAAGCCGGCGGATCGGTACTGGAAACAGCGAGTGAATTTACGGTGAAGGAGGCCGGCCCATTTGCGAAATGGGAAAGCAGGCAGGCCACCAACCCTGCGCCTGCAGGCATTTTTCAGGCAGGGCTTGGTTTTTCTTTTAAAGGTAAATTGTATTGGGGCTTCACCCGGATGTCGTTTCTGCAAACTACCGCGGATTACTTTGTATTCGACCCGGCCGATCCCCGCAAGGAATGGAAGCTGGCGCCCCCGCCGCCGGCCGACATGGCGCCTGCCATCATGCAGCACGCCACGGCGGTGGTGCTGAACGATCAGTTGTATCTCGGCACCGGGCTAACGCCCACCGCATCCAAACGTTGGTGGCGGTACGATCCGGCATCCAATACAGCGGCCGCTTTAAAGGACTATCCGGAAAACACATCAGGCGCCTTGTCGTTCGCACTGAACAATTCCATCTATGTAGGGTTCGGCGGCACGAACAAAACCCTTCACCGCTTTATCAACGGTGATTGGGAAGTGGCTGCCACCGGCACTTTCCGTGAACTGAGCGGCGGTAACGCTGTTGTGCTGGGCGGGGACGTGTATTTCGGCCGCGCTGTCATGACCGCCGGTGGTCCCCGTAAAGCGATGTTTAAGTTTACCCCGCCTAACCAGCTGGTGCAGGTGGCGGATATGCCGGACGAGGTGGCCATGCAGTCAACACCAGCCTTCGTGGCAGGTAACAAAGGATATTTCGTGACCGATAAACGCGTATGGGAATATACGCCCGGCGCAGGCGGCGGCAGCTGGAGAGCGGTAATTGCCACGGCCGACGCGCCCGCCATCCGCCATGTAGGCGTGATCAATAATATTGTTTTCGGCTGGACGGGAGCCGGCGCGCTGTATGAGTTCCGTTTTTAACAATGGCCCGGTTGCCCGCCGTACTACCGGTATTCCACCTGGCAGTTCTCGCAGAAGAATGTGCGCCGGTTCGTAACGACCATGTATTCTTTCACAGCCGGTAGTTGCAGCGTGGGCACGTTTTTTAGTATGGATGAGCCGGTGTTTTTCAGTGCCTTCAGGCATACAGGCGCTTAACCAATATATGCGCCGTTGTTACAGCAGTATCACCCGGAGCATGTACACCACGGCCATTGTTACGACGCCCATCACGATGGTGGCGCCGGAATATACTTTCAGCATGGGCTGCATGTCGAGCCCGGAGAATTTGCTGATCACCCAGAAGTACGCATCGTTCGCATGTGAAATCATCATGGAGCCGCCGCCCAGTGCCAGCATACAAAGCAGCCGCCCCATATCGCTGTCAAGTCCCAGCACCGGCAGCAGCGGCTGGATGATGGAGGCGGCGGTAATGATGGCCACGGTGCTGGAGCCTTGTGCCGTTTTCAGGAGAAAGGCCAGCAGAAAGGGGAAAATGATCCCCAGGTTTCCCAGCTGTAATGAGCTGTTGAGGTGGTCGCCTATTTTGGTGGTGGCCAGTACGGCTCCAAAAGCGCCGCCGGCGCCGATGATGACGAGGATGCTGCCCGCTTTCTCTGCGGCTTCCTGCATGAGGTGGCTAACCGCTTCGCGTTTCCAGTTGCGGCCGGTGAGGAATGCCAGCACTACGCCGATGAAAAGCGCCACCACCGGGTCGCCCAGGATGTGGAGCACGCCGCCGCCGTCTTTCAGATCGCTGAAAGCGCCTGCGGCAATCAGCAGTATTGGTACAACGATGGGGAGGAAAGCTTTCCAGGCGGCGAGGTTGGGCAGTGCTTCTTCAGTTGTTGTTTCCATCTGCTGCGTTTGCGGAATTTTTTTGCCCATCCATCCCGCCCACCAGCAGCCCGCGATGGCAGCGGGAATCGCCACCAGCGAACCGATCAGGATCAGCTTACCGATGTCTGCGCCAATGATGCCTGCCGCCGCTGTGGCGCCAGGATGCGGCGGTACGAGGCAATGCACGGCATAGAGGCCTGAAGCGAGGGATACCGACATCACCAGGATGGAAATGCCGCTTCTCCGCGCCACCGATTGATTGAGACCGCTCAGTACGATGTAGCCGGAATCGCAGAAAATAGGCAGCCCCACAATGAAACCCGTAATGCCCATGGCCGCCGCGGCATTTTTCTCACCCGTCAGCTTCAGGATAGCGGCCGCCATCACGCGGGTACTGCCAGTATGCTCCAGCACCACGCCCAGCATGGTGCCCAGCATGATTACAAACCCGAGGTTTTTCAGGATATGTCCGAAACCCTCTTTCATGGCGGTAATAATGCCGGCAACGGGCAGTTGTACGCCGAGGCCCACGACGAAGCAGGCGAGGAAAAGCGCAAAAAATGCGTGTACCCTGAACCGTACGGTCAGCAATACAATCAGGCCGATGCCGGCTGTCAGGGAAAGTAAAACCTGGAGAAAGGCAGTCGTCATAACGTGCATTTGATGTATGCACAAGATAACAAATGATTTCAGATCAGGTCGAATGCCATGGCAAACCGGACGATGTCGTAATTGGACTGTACGTTCAGCTTGTGTTTGATGTTGCGGCGGTGCGTGGAAACCGTTTTGCCCGAAATGCTGAGGATGGCGGCCATCTCTGAAGAGTTATGCCCCAGCGCGATCAGCCGGAGGATTTCTTTTTCGCGGCCGGTAAGGCCGGCAAACACATGCTTGTGGCGGTGCAGGAAATTGTTCTCATCCAGCAGGCGGTTCACTTTGGTGGTGATGTGGTGATGCGGATCGATAGGCAGGGCGAAGGTGATCACATGCGTAGGCGCGCCCGTTTCGTCACGCAGGTAAATGGTGGTGGCGCTCAGGTACCAGCTCCAGTCGTGATCGGGCGATGCCCGCACCTGCTGGAAAAAAGACACGAAATCGTTTCCACGGTTGTTTTGCAGCAGTTCCATGATTTTCGGAACGTACACTGCGGATTCCTGCGGGTTGAAGAAACGGGAAAAGTATTCTGTTCCCATGGCCTGCAGTTCTTCGAGAGAGGTATTTAACAGGGCGATGCCTGCGGGAGACATATACTCGACGGATTGTGTATGCATATTATGGATGATCACCACGGCCGGAAGATCATCCCCGATCCGCCTGATTGCCTCCAGTTTGCGGGATAATTGCTCATGACTGCTCATAGATATTGTAGGATTACGTACAATATACGAGCAAAACCATTAAAGGTGCAAAATTCCTTCGCAGTAGTTCACTGGAGAGCCCGTCACCCGATGCTTCCCGCGTTGAACTGCCCTGCAAAACCGGCAGCTGGCGTATTTTACGCGTACTCCCCGCTATGTGAGGGAAAGCAGCTTATTCCTTACCAGCAGGCACGCTCCGATGATGCCGGCTTTCTCTCCCAGGCGGGAAAGTATCAGTTGTGTGTCGTTGTTGACAAGGCTCAATGAATACTTGTTGATGGCGCTTTTGATGGGCAGGCGGATGTAATCGCCGGTGGTGGACAAACTTCCACCCAGTATGACCAGTTCCGGGTTATACAGGTTGATGAGCACGGCAATACCTTTGCCCAGCTTTTCGCCGATCTCGGCCACCAGTTCAATCGCCAGTACGTCGTCGTTATTAGCCGCATGAATGATATCCGATAAGGTGACTTGCTCCGGCTGTTTATGCTTGCGCGTTACCACGGTGGAAAAACCGGCTTTGAGTTTTTCCTGGAATTGCCGTACCAGGGCCTGGCCCGATGCTTCCGTTTCGAGGCAGCCCTTTTTGCCGCAGTGGCAGATAATTTCATTGTTGAAGAAAGGAATATGCCCGAACTCCCCCGCAAAACCTGATTTGCCGTAATACAGCTGGCCGTTGATGAGAATGCCCAAACCGATGCCGTGATCGAGGTTCACAAACAATACGTTCTTTTCATTATTAACGGTGCCGCTGCTGAACTCTCCATATGCCATCGCACGGGAATCGTTTTCAAGGAAGGTGCGGATGCCGATGCGCGACTCGATCACCTTGCTGAGCGGTTCTTCGCCGAAGTGGAAAAAACTGTAGCTGTAACCGGTGGCGTAATTGATACGGCCGGTCAGGTTCACGCCCACGCCCAGCACCTTTTCGCGCCCCACCGGCAGTTCATCGATAAACCGCTGGATGATTTTGCAGAGGTCGTTCAGCGAGGCGGCCGTGTTTTGCAGGTCGTACGGGATTTTTTCGGTGAACTTTACCAGGTTCTTTTTGAAATCGAGCATGCCCAGATTGACGTGATGCCGCTTTACTTCCACGCCCACGAAAAAACCGGCATCGGGCGCCATGCCGTATACGTTGGGGCGCCTTCCGCCCGTACTGTCCACCTTCCCGTAGTCGTGCACCAGGCCTTCCTGCAGCAACTCGTTCAGCAGGTGGGTTACCTTCGGCGTACTGGCATTCAGCTCCTTCGCCAGGTCCGCAATGGTAGCGTTATTGATGTTGGCAAAATAGGCGATGATCTTCTTCTTCAGATTCAGATTTTTGTACGCCACACCGCCCAGGTTCTCATTATTCAGTTCTTCGAAAAAAGTTGGATGATCCATAAAATGTATTGGGGAAGTGAATTCCTTTAAAAAGTTTTAGTCCTTCGGCAACATCTCTTCATTGTATCAGCGGCGTAAAGATAATCTTTTTAAAAAAAATTAATAACATTTTCTCGCACTGCCCTTATTTTTCCGTGGAAACCCTCTCCAGGCCAACTGTTGTATTATTTTCAGCCAAATTCCCACTTCTATTTAAAAAGCAGTTAATAATACTATAGTTAGAAAAAAATATTAAAAAGTACTTGGTGTTTAGTTAAAATTATTCTTATTTAGAGTCATCATATTAATTATTCAGGTCTTATACCTACTATGGTGTAAAATCCATCAACCAGCTAGCCAACGAACACGCTTATACGATGCCGGGACCTTGCAATGCAGGCCGGTCGTACAATATAGAATGAGACTTTTTTAGGACACGTTAAGATCAGTAAACATGCGCAATTGCAGGGGATTAATTTTCGTACTATTCATGTTTATATCGGCAACCGCCGGTGCGCAACAGCAAACAGACCTGCTGGTGATCGGCGGCGGGGCCAGCGGCACAATGGCCGGCATCCAGGCCGCCCGCATGGGGGTGCGTACCACCATCATGGAAGAAACCGGCTGGCTGGGAGGAATGCTCACCTCCGCAGGTGTATCAGCCATCGACGGGAACCATCGCCTTCCCTCGGGGCTGTGGGGCGAATTCAGGCAGCATTTGTATCAATATTACGGCGGACCGGATTCCGTTTTCACGGGCTGGGTAAGCAACTGCCTCTTCGAACCGCACGTTGGCAATCAAATTTTACAAAAGATGGCGGGCGTGGAAAAGCAGCTGCAGGTGGTTTATCACACGCGCTGGACCGCCATCCGCAAAGTGGCGGGCGGCTGGGAAGTGACGGCGCAACAGGGAAAGCAGTCCGTCGTATTCACCGCTAAGCTGGTGATCGATGCCACGGAACTGGGCGATGTAATGGCCGCCGCGGGCGCTAAGTACGATATCGGGATGGACAGCCGCTACGAAACAGGAGAGGAGCTGGCGCCTGAGACAGCAAACGATATTATCCAGGATCTCACTTACGTAGTGGTATTGAAAGACTACGGTAAAGGCAAGCATAAAACCATCAGGAAGCCGGAAGGTTACAACCCGGCCGAGTTCGCGCACAGCTGCGACGTATCGGACCCGGCTTCTTTCGATTCGCCGGACAATAACTGCCATCACATGATGCAGTACGGCCGCCTGCCGAATAACAAATACATGATCAACTGGCCGAAATCCGGTAACGATTACTACCTCAATATCATTGAGAAAACACCGGCGGAGCGGGAAGCGGCGTTGAAAGCGGCGAAGCTCCACAGCCTGCGTTTCGTGTATTACCTGCAAACGGCGCTGGGATATAAGCACCTGGGCATCGCAGACGATGAGTTCCCGACGGCCGATAAACTGCCGATGATCCCCTACCACCGGGAGTCGCGCCGCGTAAAAGCGGAAGCGCTGCTCACGGTGAATCATGTGTCAAGGCCGTACGACCAGCCACAGGCGTTGTATCGAACCGGCATCGCTGTGGGCGATTATACGATCGACCACCACCACGAAAAAAATCAGTCGGCTCCTAAAATCGATTTTGTAAAAATCAGGGTGCCTTCCTATAACGTGCCAATGGGAAGTCTGGTGCCGAAAGGCGTAGACGGCCTCATTGTAGCGGAAAAAAGCATCGGTGTAACCAACATGGTAAATGGCGCTACCCGCCTGCAGCCCGTGGTGCTGGGTATCGGCCAGGCGGCCGGCGCGCTGGCGGCGGTGGCGCTGCGGCAAAACGTACAGCCCCGTGAGGCAGACATCCGTACGGTGCAGCAGGCCCTCCTCGACGCAAAAGCGTATATCATGCCGTTCATCGACGTGCCGGCGGAACACCCGCATTTCGCAGCGATGCAGCGTATAGGCGCCACCGGTATTCTGAAAGGCGCCGGCATTCCCTACAAGTGGGCGAACCAAACCTGGTTCTACCCGCAGCGCCCGGTGTCGTGCTATGAAATTGCCGACGGCCTCCGCCCTTACTACGAACCGCTCCGCACATATTGGAACGCTTCCGGCGAACCGCTGACCGTCGCATTCTTACTGGAACTGTTTGAGAAAGTGGGGAAGAAAGTGACGATGAACGAAATGTCTGCCACCTGGAAAGCGCTGCAGCTACCAGGTTCGCCGGCCCTCAGTACCGAATTGAACAGAGGCGCCGCCGCGGTGCTGATCGATACATACTTACAGCCATTCCAACGCAAAGTGGACTTTGTTGGACAATTCAAAACGATTAATCAATAAACTAATCCAAGACTTTATGGAAGTGTTATCAGCCAAAAAAAGTACGCTGAGGTGGATCCTATGCTTCGCGATGTTGATCGCGCCCACCATCATGACGTACGCACAATCCGGTACCGTGAGCGGTACCGTCACGGACGACAAGGGAGGCCCGCTGCCCGGGGTAACCGTGCAGGTGAAAGGCACCTCCGTCGGCACCCAGTCGGATGTTGCCGGCAAATTCTCCCTCCCCCTGAAAACCCCTTCAGCCGTGCTGGTATTCAGCTTCGTCGGCTTTGAAACGAAAGAAATTGCGACCGGTCCCGCCGCGAATCTGTCGGTTCGCCTGGCGGAAGCCACCAAAGGGCTCAACGAAGTAATCATCGTGGGCTACGGCCAGCAGAAACGCCAGAACGTGGTGGGCTCTGCGGTGCAGATCAATGCCGAGCAGCTGAAGCAGGCGCCGGCCATGAACCTCACCAATGCGCTGGCGGGCCGCCTGCCGGGCTTAACCACCCTGCAGCAATCCGGCCGCCCGGGTGCCGACGATGCAGCGCTGCGCATCCGCGGCGTAGGCACCACCGGCCCTAACCAGGGCCCGCTGATCGTGGTGGACGGAGTTCCCCGCAGCAACATGTCGAGCATCGACTACAGTGAAATTGAAACCATCACCTTGCTGAAAGACGCGGTTAGCACCGCGGTGTATGGTCTGCAGGCTGCCAATGGCATCGTGCTGATCACCACCAAACGGGGTAAGAACCAGAAGCCCACCATCACTTACGATGGTGGCGTGCAGATGACCCAGAACACGCGTTTCCCTAAATTCCTCAACGGTCCCGATTACATGGAATGGTACAATCGCGGAACGGACATGGATAATGACTATAACGAGCACACCGGGGTGAACCTCGTGCCGCACGTTTATTCCAAAGAACAGATCGAGGCATTGCGCAACGGCACCAACACCAATCCGCTGCTCGGCAATACGGACTGGGTAGGTAAACTGGCGGGCAATAACGCTTTCTCGCAGAACCACAATATTTCCATCAGGGGCGGCAGCGAGCGGGTAAAATATTTTACCAGCGCGGGCATGCTCGACCAGGATGGCGTGATCGAAAATACCGGCTTCAAGCGTTACAACGTGCGCACCAACCTGGATGCGCAGCTGAACGACGTGTTTTCGGTTGCCGTGGATCTTTCTTTGCGCCAGACCAACACACGCACCCCGGGTATTTCTCCGGACAACACCGCGTACCTCAACCCGTTTTACCAGGCCGTGCGGATGTTGCCCAATATGCCGGAATACGCGCCCAACGGGCTTCCTACGGCTTATAACAGCAACGCCGGCTGGGTGAACCCCCTCGCGTCCGTGCAGCAATCCGGTTACCAGCATTCCCAGTCCAACATCTTCCAGGGCACTTTCACCATGAAAGCTAAAATTCCCTGGGTGCAGGGCCTGGAGCTGAAAGTGCTGGCCGCGTATGATAAAACCGGCACGGAGAACAAAAGCTGGCTCACACCTTACCGGCTCATGGGCCGCGGCCGCGACCAGATCACCGGCGATTTCGTAGAGCTGACCACCGTGCCGGGCATCACGAGAACCACCCTGCGCCAGTCGTACAGCCAGGCCTGGCGTAAAACCTTCCAGCCCAGCATTACCTATGCGCGCACGTTCGGCGATCATGATGTAACCGTGCTGGCCCTGTATGAATTCAGCCAGGGGAATAACAACGTGTTTTCCACCGGCGCCAGCAACTTCCCGCTGACCGATATCCACGAAATCGACTTCGGCGGCAAAGACCCGCTCGACGTGATCACGCCTACCGGCAGCAGCAACACCGATTCCCGCGGCGGTTATGTAGGCCGTATCAACTACGCCTACAAAGGAAAATACCTCGCGGAAATTTCCACCCGGTACGACGCTTCCATCATGTTCCACCCGGATTACCGCTGGGACCTGTTTCCCGCTGTGGGCCTGGGCTGGATAGTGAGCAAGGAATCGTTTTTTGAAGGCGCTGCCGGTATCGTCGATTTCCTCAAACTGAAAGGCTCCATGGGTAGAATGGGTAACGACAAGATCAACGGCGGTTATTACCAGTACTACCAGACTTATAAACTCAATGAAGATCCCGTGATGGTGATCGGCGGCAAACCGGTATCCGCCATTTACACCAGCGCACCTCCTTTCCCGACCATCACCTGGGAAACCTCTACCATGACCAACGTTGGTTTTGAAGCGCAGCTGCTGAATAGCAAGCTGGGCATTGATTTCGACTGGTTCTACAAAGTGACGGAAGACATCCTGCAGGGCCAGGGTGGCCTGTACCCCGGCACCATCGGCGGTTATTATCCCGCCAACGTGAACAGTGGCATCGTAGACAACCGCGGATTCGATCTCCAGATCCGTCATAACAATACCGTCGGTAAACTGGAGTACAGCGTGACCGGTAACTTCAACTGGGCAAGAAATAAAATCATCCGCCTGGACGAGGCTTCCTCCACGCCTGAATGGATGCGCCGCGTTGGCAGGCCCATCGGCACCAAGTTCGGCTTCCGCACGGATGGTTTCTACCAGAACTGGGAAGAAGCAGACAACGGTACTTCTCCCAGCGCAGGCACCATCGCGCCAGGTTTCTTCCGATATGTAGACATCAATGGCGACGGCCGCATCACCCGTACCGAAGACTTCACCGTGATCGGCCGCAGCAACCTGCCAGAAATCATGTACGGGCTTAACATTTACCTGAAATACGGCGGGTTCGACTTTTCCGCCTTGCTGCAGGGCGCCGCGCTCAGCAGTGTAAACCTCGCGGGCACATATGAAGGGTCCAGCGGCACTTCCGGTGTGGACGACAATACGCCGTTCACCCGCGCATTTTATGGGTACGGCAACTCCCCGTACTTCCTCGTGGAAAACGCCTGGACGCCCGACAACCCGAATGCGGAATTCCCCCGTTTGTCCGCTTACAAGGCGCAGCTCACCGCGCACAACGCCCACATCAATTCCGGCTGGGTGCGTAGCGGCGACTACCTCCGCGTGAAAACCGTGCAGCTGGGGTACAACGTGCCGAAGAAACTGCTCGAGCGTGCTAAAATCCACCAGCTGCGGGTATATGTATCCGGCTTCAACCTGTTCACATTCGACAAACTGAAGTACCTCGATCCGGAAATGCCGAACGTGAACAACGGCTTCTATCCGCAGCAGCGCATTATGGCGGCCGGTGTAAACCTTTCATTCTAAAAAGTACCACGATGAGTAAAACAATATCAATTATAAAAAGATCATTCGTGCTGGCCGGTATCGTATTGGCTGCACACGGTTGTACACTCGATGTGACGCCTACCGACAAGTACACGGAGGAAACGATTTTCAGGAATCCGGAAAACATGGAACTGTATGTGGCGGGCCTGTATGCAGAATTTCAGACGTTCAAGTTCGGGCAGTTCCCCATCGGGTACAGTAATGCCACCGATGCGCTTACCGATATCGAGAAATACACCTCCAGCACGTCCGGCAACGGTACGGTGAACATCCTGGCCATGGACGCCAGCCGCGTCAATGCCGCCGGCCCGCAGCTGAACTATTGGAGCACGGGATATGCCCGCATCCGACGCATCAATGAGTTTTTATCCGGTCTTTATAAATACGCCAAAGTATCAGACGATGCGAAGGCGATGTACGAAGCAGAGGCGCGTTTTGTGCGCGGTTATACGTACTTCTGGCTGGTGAAGCTGCATGGTAGCGTGGTGTTGATGCCCGGCCTGGAAGATTACACAGAGAAAAACCGCCAGCGTTCGAGCGAGGAAGACTGCTGGAAATATATCGCGGCTGATTTTGCGTATGCTGCGGAGAAACTGCCCGTGACGCAGCCTGCCAACCGTACCGGCCGCGCCACCAAAGGCGCAGCATACGGCATGCTGGCGCGTACCTGGCTGTACGCGGCTTCCATTGCGGAATACGATAAAAAAGCCTACAACCAGGATCCCCTCACCGGTGTTGCCGCCGCCAACGCCGCCACCTACTATCAAAATGCCGCAACAGCCGCGGGAGAGGTGATCAAGCTGGCCGGGGAAGGCATTTACGGCCTCGAAACAAAGTTCGCGGACATCTTCCTGAAAAAAGACAGTAAGGAAGCCATCTTCAAGCTCGATTTCGTAGCGCCACAGTTTACCCACCAATACGATTTCGGGTTTACCCCGCCGGGCGATATACCGGGCCAGGGCATGGTGTACGGTGTGCCAACGGCCGAGCTGGTGAACGAATTTGAAATGGCCGACGGTTCCAGATTCAGCTGGAGCAACGCCGCGCAGGCAGCCGAACCCTATAAAAACCGCGAACCGCGCTTTTATGCCTCCGTGCTGTATCATGGCGCTTCCTGGAAAGGCCGCACCATCGACGCCAAAGCAGGTACCGGCATCGAGAACTTTACCGAGTACGGTATTTCCTCGGAGCCCAAAAGAACCGTGACCGGTTACTATATCAAGAAAATGCTCGATTCCACCAACATCAACTTCGTGCAGAACAAAAGCATCCAGAGCTGGCTGGAATTACGGTACGCGGAAATATTGCTGATTGCTGCGGAAGCACGCGCCAAATCCGGCAACACCGGCGGCGCACAGGAAGCGCTCAACGCACTGCGCAAGGCGCGCCACCTGCCCGAAAACGCACCAGGCGATGTAGCCGGACTGATGAAAGCCATTGAGCACGAGCGGATGGTGGAACTGGCGTTTGAAGGGCACCGCTACTGGGACCTTCGCCGCTGGCGCAAAGCGCACATCGTATTGAACGGCGTGCGTTTCACCGGGCACAAGATCACGCCGCAGGGCGCCGGTTTCAAATATGAAGTGGTAGCGGCCGATAACGCCAACCGCCAGTTCACACCGGCTTTGTATTACATACCCATTCCCCAGGATGAGATTCAGCGCAATACCGCGATCACGCAAATCCAGGGTTGGTAAACTGTATTCATAAAATCAGCTTCATGAGGGCCGCGTATCAGCGCCGCCGCATCCGGCCGACAAAACTTAAAAACATTTTTGGATGAAACGTAATTCCTTTATCATCATATCCCTGGCTGCGGGCGCCATGCTGGCCTCGTGCCGCAAAGCCGACGAGATCAAGCGCAACCCGCAGAACCTGCTGGCAGACATCTTCGCCACCAACGAAGGCAACGGCGGCAAAAGGCTGTTCAATCCCCGCATCAGCAACGATACCATCTATTTCGACATCCCGTATTATTTCCCGGAAGACTCTGACGACGAAACCGACCTGAGCCGGATCATTCTCCGCGGCTCCATCCCTTCGGACGCGAAGATCTCACCGGCGATCGGCGGGTTTACCGACCTTAACCAGCCGTTCCGCTTTGCCGTGGTGGCTGGTACGGGCGAAAAGAAAGAATACGTGGTGATCGGTAAAAAAGTTGGCAATACGGCCATCGAAAGCATCCAGGTGACTTTCAGGGATGCCGACGGGGCGGCCCAGGAGATTGACGGGGTTGTGCAGGAAACCGGCGAAGTGCTGTTTTATGTGATGCCCGGTACGGTGATGAACGACACGAAAATCAGTTATGTCATCAACAAGCATACCATCGCTTCCATTCCACAGGATGGTCCCGTGAACCTCGGCCAGCCGGCACCCTTCGTGCTCACCGGCAAAGACGGCGTGGCGAAAACCTACACGCTGAAAACCGCGGAGCCGGTGAAGCTGACATACGGTTTCGGCATCCACCGCAAACTCTGGAGCAAGTCTGCTACAGAAATGAGCTTTAGTGCCAACAATGAAGTTTGCCTGGCGGTAGGCGGCGACTACCTGGTGGTCACCCGCAGGACCAACCCGTCCAAATACAGTGTGTACAACCGTTTCACCGGCGCGTATGTCCGGGAAATGGTGAACCCGCTCGGCTCCCAGTTATCGTTCCAGATGATCGGCGACGACGGGGGGAACCTGCTCGGCGCATCGTGGGCGCCCAAGAATGCGAAGTTCATCCTGCACAAATACAAAAACCCGATGGACGCCGCCCCGGTGAAACTCATCGAATGGACCAACAACAACCCGGCCGCCATCCCCGGCGACGGTGGCGTGGGCAGAAGGGTGAACATTTACGGTAACCTCGACGGTAACGCCGTGATCATGGCTCCTGCAGGCGTATCCAACATCATTTACAAGTGGAGGGTAAGCAACGGCGCGGTGGTGAACCAGGTGCCGGAAGTGATCAACTTCCCGTCGCTGGCCAACGGCGCCGCCAACTTCGGGTTCTATGCAGAAGCGCAGCCCGTGTCTGCCGAGCCGAACGCCAACTACTGGATCAACTACCAGTTCGATATCGCGCTCATCAACGGATCGTCGCACCAGCGCATTGCCGCCTTTGCCAACGATCCGGCCATCAGCGGCATCTTCCATATGCCTACGGCGGTGGTGAATTTTAACAATGCGAGCTACCTCGCCATCCTGAAGTATGTGGAAACGTACAGCCTGAACAAAGTACACCTGTCCCTGTTCGACGTGACCAATCCTTCCAGGATCGGTACACCGTTCGCCGACCCGTCGTACAAAAACTTCAACGTGTTCAACTCCGAGCAGCTCACCGCGCCGGATAACGGCAACGGAACGGGCGACGTGGCGGTTGGATTTTCCGACAACAACCAGCGGATGCAGGTGTATTACCTGCTCACCAACGGTGGTGTAAGAGCGCATGAATTCACTGTTTACGCACCTTGATAAAACCCATCCACATGAAACGCAACTTCTTTCCTATAAGCGCCCTGGTGGCTGTGATGCTCATCGCCGCCGCGGCCTGCAAAAAAGATACGCCATCCAGGCCGCCGGTCAACAACGGCGGCAACGATACCACGCCGACGCCTAAACGGGATGTGATTGCCTGGGTAGACGCACGCTCCAACGTGTTCGGCACTTACGGCCGCCTGGCGGATACCGCCGAATTGAAAAAGGTGCTCGACACACTGAAGATCGTTGGCGTAAACGGCCTGGTGGTGGACGTGAAGGGTAGCAGCGGGTACACCATGTACCCCAGCGCCATCGCCAAACAGCTCACTTCGCTTGACGGGAAAACCATTCCCGCCGGCGTGGATTATGTAGGTTACATGCTCCAGGAAGCCCGCAAGCGCGGCTTCAAGGTATACGCTTCCATCGTGACCATGGTGGAAGGCGACGGTAACCGGAAAATGGGCACTGTGTTCGACGACCCCGCCATGGCGCAGTACGAATCCATCGTATGCAACGTGAACGGTGAACGGGTGAAAGTAAGCTCCACCGGCCGCAATGCTTTCGTGAACCCGGCGCAGCCCGCCGTGCAAACGCGCGCACTGAACATCATCAAGGAAATAGCCACCAAATACGCGTTTGACGGGCTCATTCTTGACTACTGCCGCTATACGGACATCGATGCCGATTTCTCCGATTTCTCCAAAACGGAGTTCATCCGGTACCTGGAAGAAAAGTTCCAGGACAATACCGCCAAAAACATGAAGTTCCCCACCGACATCGTGGCCACCTGGCGCACGAGCTCCGGCCAAACGCTGCCGGCCACTACAGGGAAATATTACAATAAATGGCTCATGTACCGCTGCAGCGTTATCCAGCAGTTTTTCATCAAGGCGCGCGAAACGGTGAAAGCCGCCCGCCCCGGAATGAAATTCGGCACCTATGTGGGCGCCTGGTACACCACCTACTACCAGGTGGGCGTGAACTGGGCCAGCAAGGAATACGATCCCTTCAACGACCAGGAAGTGCGCTTCGACTGGGCCTATCCCAAGTACGGCGAAACCGGTTACGCGGAGCAGCTCGACCTGCTGATGACGGGTAACTACTTCACCCAGATCCGCCTGGCGGACAACCCCGCCACCGCTCACCTGAAATACCATTGGTGGAGCGTGGAAGGCTCGCTGAACGGGGGGATGTACATCACCAAGAACAAGATGCCGCTGTACGGCAGCATCGATATGGGGAACGTAGACTGGAAAGATTCCGGTGAAATCACCAAAGCCATCAAATACATACTGGGCAAGGCCAGCGGCGGTGTGATGCTGTTCGATGTGGTGCATATTTACGCGCCGCAGTACAACCGGCTGAAACAACCGCTGTGGGATGCCGTCAAGAACGGATTAAGTAACCAATAAACGGAGCCATGAAATCCGCGCATGCAAATGCGCGGCAAAACAGATCAGGTGAACGACGTAGTAGCGTGGCATTATTCCGGGGCCGGCGGAGAGCCGGCCCCTCATTTGAAAAAACAAACATGAACCGCAATAACAGTCTGGATGCGCTCCGCGGCTTTGCTATTTTAGCGATGGTGCTCTCTAGCAGCATTGCCTTCGGCATTTTGCCCGGATGGATGTACCATGCGCAAACACCGCCGCCGTCGCATGGTTTCAACCCGGCGTTGCCCGGCATTACGTGGGTAGACCTGGTGTTCCCGTTTTTCCTTTTCAGTATGGGGGCGGCGATTCCCCTGGCGCTGCAACGGAAAATCCGGGACAACGTACCGGTTCCGCTGATGTTCTGGCAGGCGGTGCAGCGTTTCGGGATGCTGGTGCTTTTTGCCGTTTTTACCCTGCATGCAAGGGCATGGGTACAGGCCAAACCGGCCACGGTCAAAGAGTACCTGGTTTCCATCGCCTGTTTCGCGGTGCTTTGCGGTATGTTTATCCGGATGAAGCAGATCTGGCCTAAAGTGCTGGCATATGCAGCGGCCATCGGCTTTCTGGTATACCGGCAGGCGGACGTGTACAAAAGCGATATCATCATCGTCGTATTGGCCAATATGGCGCTTTTTGGCACGGTCATCTGGTATTGCACCCGCCAGCGGCCCCTGTTGCGTATAGGCGTGCTGCCCTTTGTGGCGGCCATCCTGATCGCCGGGCAAACGCCCGGTTCATGGGCGGAAGCCGTATTCAGCTGGTCGCCGCTTCCCTGGGCGTATAAGTTCTATTATCTCAAATACCTGTTTATCATCATTCCCGGTACCTTTGCCGGAGAGTGGCTGCAGCAGCCGGTTGCCCAACCGGCCGGCGCCGACAGGCGTAACTGGCTGCTGATAGCGGCAGGCGTGTTCGCGCTCGTACTGGTGAATGTCGTTTTCCTGTTCAGCCGGCAACTGGTGCTGAACCTGGCCCTGTCAGCGGTAACGGGCGCCGCGATGCTGGCATTGTGCGGCAGGATGAAAGTGACGGTGCTGCCCTGGAAACATTACCTGCAGGCCGGCATATACCTGCTATGGCTCGGGCTTTTCTTCGATTGTACGGAAGGAGGGATCAAAAAAGACCCTTCTACATTTAGTTATTACTTTGTAACGGCGGGGCTGGCCTTCCTGGTCATCCTCGGTTTTTGTGTATTGGAATTTTACGGGTACGCAGCGCGCCCCATCGCTTACCTCGCCAAAAACGGCCGGAACCCTATGGTGGCGTACGTGGCGGGCAACCTGCTGCTGCTGCCGCTGCTGCATCTCACCGGCGCTATCCGGCTGTTGGGCGCCATGGAAAGCAACGTATGGCTGGGTGTGGCAAGAGGGCTGCTGTTTACAGGCATAGTGTCGCTGATCACGATATTTTTCGTGAACAGGAAATGGTTTTGGAAAACATAAAAAAATATAAATGTCATTAAGCGTTCTCGACATCGGGATAATCATCGGGTATATTATCGCCATTTTATTTCTGGGCTTCTACATCGCCCGGAAAGCCTCGAAGGATTTGCAGAGCTATTTCCTCGGCGGCAACAAAATGAAATGGTACATGCTGGGGCTCAGCAATGCCTCCGGGATGTTCGACATTTCAGGCACCATGTGGACGGTGAGCATTCTTTTTATCTACGGCCTGAAAAGCGCGTTCATTCCCTGGCTGTGGCCGGTGTGGAACCAGGTGTTCGTGTTCGTGTACCTCGCCATCTGGATGCGGCGCTCGAATGTGATGACGGGCGCGCAGTGGATTACCTTCCGCTTCGGCGATGGCAAGGGCGCCCGCCTGTCGCACATCATCATCGTCATTTTCGCGATCGTGAGCGTGATCGGTTTCATCGCTTATTTCTTCGAAGGCATCGGTAAATTCTGTACCTCCATCTTGCCCTGGGATTTGGCGGTGCACGTCGGCAGCTTCCATCTTTCCTCCGAAAGAAGCTACGCGCTGCTGCTCTGCACCATGACCACCCTGTATACCATCAAAGGCGGCATGTACAGCGTAGTGGCCACGGAAGTGATGCAGTTCATCATCATGACCATTTCCTGTTTCGTGATCGGATATATCGCCTATACATCCGTCACCGCCGAGCAGGTGCATGCGGCCATCCCGCAGGGCTGGGGCGAATTGTCGTTCGGGTGGAACCTGGGCCTCGACTGGACCAACACGCCATTCCCGGCCGTGAATGAAAAGATCGCGGCCGACGGCTTCGGGCTTTTCGGCATCCTCCTGATGATGATGCTCTTCAAAGGCATTTTCGCGTCCATTGCAGGCCCCGTACCGAGCTACGATATGCAGCGGGTACTGTCTACCCGCACCCCAGGCGATGCGGCAAAAATGAGCTTCACTACCATCTGGGTGATGTACATTCCACGGTACCTGATGGTGGCCGCCTTCGCCGTGCTGGCGCTCGTGTACATGCAAACCGAACTGGGCGCGCAGGGCGGGCAGATCGATTTCGAGAAGATCGCCCCGCTGGCCATCGCCAAATTCGTGCCGGCAGGCTTCAAAGGGCTGCTGCTGGCCGGGCTGCTCGCGTCTTTCATGGGCACCTTTTCCGCCTTTGTGAACGCCGCGCCCGCCTATATCGTGAACGATATCTATAAAAAATACATCAATCCCACCGGCACCAACGAAAAGTATATCCGCATGAGTATCATCTCCTCGATGGTGCTCGTGTTCATCGGTATCCTCTTCGGTTTCATGGGCGCTTCGCTCAACAAGCTTACGCTCTGGATCACCTCCGCCCTGTATGGCGGCTACGCCGCGGCCAATTTCCTGAAATGGATCTGGTGGCGCTTTACCGGCTACGGTTATTTCTACGGCATGCTGTTCGGGTTGATCGGCTCCACCATCAAGCTGTTCCTGTTCCCGGAGATCGTGGACATTTACGTGTTCCCGCTCATCCTCCTGTTCTCCTTCTTGGGCTGCATCATAGGTACTTACCTGTCGCCGCTGGTGAACAGGGAGGCCGTGAAAGCGTTTTATAAACAGACGAACCCCTGGGGCTTCTGGGGGCCCATCCGTAGAGAAGTACAGGCGGAAGATCCGGGCTTCAAACCAAATGGCGATTTCAGGCGCGATATGTTCAACATCGTGACCGGTATCGTTTGGCAAATGGCCCAGGTGGTGATACCCATCTACTTCATGATACGCGAAAACTACCAGATGCTGGGCTGGGTGATCATTTTCATCGCCACTACCTGGCTGCTGAAAAAGAACTGGTGGAACCGCCTTGGCAAAGCAGACGAAAACTATAAACAGGAACAAGCATGATAAAACAGGTTTCCATCGTCGCGCTGTTGCTCGCTGCCCGCTTCACGGCCGGGGCGCAGGCGGTAGACAGCACGTACGATAACAATCACTACAAGGAAAGAGTGGCATTGTTCGCTCAAATGCCGAAGCAGAAAAAAGCCATCGTATTCCTCGGCAACAGCATCACCGAGGCCGGTAAGTGGAACGACATCCTGCCCGGCCTGCCCGTGCAGAACCGGGGCATCAGCGGCGACAACACCTTCGGCGTCATTGCCCGCCTCCCGGAAATCGTGGCGCAGCAACCGGCGAAAATATTCCTGCTGATCGGGGTGAACGATCTCAAACGCGAGGTACCCGTGCCGGTGATCATCCGGAATTACAGGCGCATCGCCGGCATCATCAAACAGGGCTCCCCCAAAACGAAGGTGTACCTGCAAAGCGTGCTGCCCGTCAACGATACTATCCTCATCGACGCGTTCAAAAAAGTGACCAACGCCAATGTGGCTTTGCTGAACAACGCCCTGCAGCAAATCGCCGGCGAAAACGGCTACAAGTACATTAACCTGCACGAGGCCTTTGCAGACAATAAAGGACAACTGCTGAGAAAAGAAACGCCGGATGGATTGCACCTGAAAGTAAGTTCTTATCCGCAATGGGTGCAACTCCTGCGCAGTAAAAAATGTTTATGATGAAGTGGAAGATATTACTGGCCGCCTGCGCCATACCGGCGCTTGCCTCTGCACAAACGGCGCCGAAAATAGACAGCAGCTATGCCAACTGGTATTATGAAGGCAGGATGGAACTGTACAACCAGCTCAATAACCAGCCGGCAGATATCCTGTTCCTGGGTAACAGCATTACCGAAAGAGGGGAGTGGCATGAGCTGCTGCCCGGTAAAAAGATCGCCAACCGTGGTATCGGTGGCGATAACACTTTCGGCCTGCTGGCACGCCTCGACGGGGTGATTCAGCAGCAGCCGAAAAAGATTTTCCTGCTTATCGGGATCAACGATATCGGCCGGGGCTTGCCCACGGAAGTGATACTGCAGAACTACCGCCGCATTCTCACCAGATTGACGCAAGGCCTCCCCAAAACGAAAATAATCGTGCAAAGCGTGCTGCCCATGAACGAGGCCAGGCTGCCGTATGCTTACCTGAAAAATAAGGCAGACAGGATTAAGGCGCTCAATGAAGGCATTGTGCCGCTTGCAACCGAATTCAATCTCACCTACCTCAACCTGCATCCGCTGTTTGCAGATGCGAATGGAGCGTTGAAAGCGGAATACACCAAAGACGGTATTCACCTGGAACCGGTTGCCTATGTGGATTGGGTGA
This sequence comes from uncultured Chitinophaga sp., assembly GCA_965653365.1. GTDB lineage: Bacteria > Bacteroidota > Bacteroidia > Chitinophagales > Chitinophagaceae > Chitinophaga. Next base: position 57,792 of record CBFGZV010000001.1, read on the forward strand.
ACTGGTTGAAAAAGCAAAAACAATTGTAGTATGAAAATCACAGGCACTTTCCTCGACGAAATCAGTCACGACATCCCCCACCAGAACTGGGGCCGCGAAGAGTGGGACAGGGACTTTGCTTACATGAAAGCCGTCGGCATCGATACGGTGATCCTGATCCGGAGCGGCTACCGCCGGTTTATCACTTATCCGTCCGCCTACCTGCAACAGGCGTTCGGCTGTTACACTCCGCCTGTGGACCTGGTAAAGATGTACCTCGAACTGGCCGACAAGCACGGCATGCAGTTTTACTTCGGGTTGTACGACAGCGGGCATTATTGGGATACGGGCAACATGCAGTCCGAAATTGACGCCAACCGTTATGTGATCGACGAGGTATGGAAAGAATACGGTCATTATAAAAGTTTCAAGGGCTGGTACCTCAGCATGGAAATCAGCCGGCGAACCAAAGGCGCGGTGGAAGCGTTTTCCACGCTGGGTAACCAGTGCAAGGGCGTCAGCAATGGCCTGCATACTTTCATTTCTCCCTGGATAGACGGGAAGAAAGCCGTGATGGCAGCTTCCGCCGGTCTCACCAAAGAAGACGCCGTTTCCATTCAGGAGCATGAGAAGGAGTGGAGCGAAATATTCGACGGAGTACGCGGCGCGGTAGACGCCGTCGCGTTTCAGGACGGGCACATCGACTACCATGAACTGCCGGAGTTTTTTGCCGTGAACAAAAAAATGGCCGACCGGTTCGGGATGCAATGCTGGACGAATGCGGAGTCGTTCGACCGCGACATGCCCATCAAGTTCCTGCCCATCAAATTCGAGAAGCTCCGCCTGAAGCTGGAAGCGGCACGGCTCGCCGGCTACGACAAAGCCATCACCTTCGAGTTTTCACATTTTATGAGCCCGCAATCAGCCTACCTGCAGGCCGGGCATTTATATAACCGTTACAAAGAATACATCGGAGCGCTGAAATAACCTCCTGCCAATTTTTAAAGAACAACCTGATGAAACATTTAGCTGCTTTATACAAGCAAGAATTACTGGAAAACGTGTTGCCCTTCTGGATCAAAAATTCTAAAGACGAGAAAAACGGCGGCTTTTTTACCTGCCTCGACCGCGAGGGAAAAGTGTTCGACACAGATAAGTTTATGTGGCTGCAGGGCCGTGAGGTGTGGATGTTTTCCATGCTGTACGACAAAGTAGCGCCCAACGAACAATGGAAAGATATGGCCCTTCACGGCGCGACGTTCATGCAAAAGCATGGCCGCGATGCACAGGGTAACTGGTATTTTTCGCTGACGCAGGACGGGCGCCCGCTCATCCAGCCGTACAATATTTTCTCCGATTGCTTTGCCGCCATGGGCTTCGGTGCGTTGTATAAAATAGCGCCCAGGCAGGAATACCACGACATCGCCAAAAACACTTTTGAAAATATCCTGCGCCGCCGTAGCCATCCGAAAGGCCAATACACCAAAAACGTCGCCGGTACGCGCAACCTGAAAAACTTCGCGCTGCCGATGATACTCTGCAACCTGTCGCTGGAACTGGAGCACATCCTGGGCCGCGACAAGGTGAATGAGTTTATTCCCGAAGTGCTGGAAGAAGTGATGGAGGTGTTTTATCACGATGAGACCGGCCTGATTCTCGAAAACGTGCTGGAGAACGGCGCCTTCTCTGATTCATTCGAAGGCCGCCTGCTCAACCCCGGCCATGCCATCGAAGCCATGTGGTTCATCATGGATCTGGCGGTGCGGTTGAACGATAAAGCGCTGGCGGAAAAGGCCATCGCCATTGGTCTGCGCATGCTGGAGCACGGATGGGACCAGCAGCACGGCGGTATCTTTTATTTCATGGATATCCTTCATCGCCCTCCGCAGCAGCTGGAATGGGACCAGAAGCTCTGGTGGGTGCATCTCGAAACCCTGGTGTTCCTTGCTAAAGGCTGGCAGCTGACCGGCAACGAGGTGTGTAAAGCCTGGTTCGAAAAAGTGCACGAATATACCTGGAAGCATTTCAAAGATGCGGAACATCCCGAATGGTTTGGGTATCTTAACCGCCAGGGCGAACCGCTGCTGCAGTTGAAAGGCGGCAAATGGAAAGGATGCTTCCACGTGCCGCGCGCGCTGTACCAGGTATGGCAAACGCTGGAAAAGGCGCCTGCGTTCAGCGGACAGCCCAGTGTGGTTTAAAATGATGCATATGAGAGTATTATTCTTCTGCTGCTTGTTCTGCTGCGGATTCGCACAGGCACAAACACGCATCGCCTACCGCGATTCGCTGTACCTGGATCACTATATGCCACAGGGCAAGCCTAACGGCATGTCCGTGATGTTCATCCATGGCGGCGGCTTTACCGGCGGTGACCCCGCCAACCAGCGACCTTTTGCCGAGGGCATGCGCAAGCGCGGATACAATGTGTTCGTGATTTCGTACCGTTTGTACCTGAAGGGGAGCAGCTTCGGCTGCAACACGGTAACGCCTGAAAAGCTGAAGGCCATCCGCCTGGCGGTGGAAGACGCTGCAGACGCGGCGAAATTCATCCTCGGCCGCGCGGATTCTTTCCAGGTGAATCCGCAACGGTTTTTCCTGGCTGGGAGCAGCGCCGGTGCGGAAACAGCGTTACAATTGCTCTACAACCCATTCGCAGCCGCAGACCCTGGCCGCTTCGATTACTTCAAAACAACGAGATTTCGCGGCGCGTTGATCTTCGCCGGTGCATTGGTGGACATCAATACGATGCAGCCCTCTAACTGGGTGCCCATGCTGCTGATGCACGGCACGAAAGACCAGCTGGTGCCGTTCGGGACTGCCTCACATCACTTTTGCCCGGCTACCTCACAGGGATGGATGATGCTCTTCGGCTCGAAAACGATTTATGAAAAAGGAAAGGAGTGGAACAAACCGGTTGTGCTGTACACCTATACCGGCAACGGGCATGAAGTGGCGAACTATATGTTCAGGGAGTTTGATAAGATGGATACGTTTATGCGGAACGTAGTGAGCGGGAAGAAGATGACGGCGAAGGAAATGGTGGCGAAGTGAGATGATGTCGATGCGGATGATCCGAAAGTCTTAACGGCTCGAATTCCAGAATAAAGACGTCCTGCAATACAGTTGCAGGGCGTCTTTATTAGTTAAATGCATTGATCAGGTTCACGACCACCTTTGTCATAATTTCCTTTTCATCCGGTTTGCTTTCGGCGATCATCAAAGTGAGTGCCACCAGCGCATTGTCAGCAATGCGTTTCGTGCCGTCGGCTCTATAAAGCAGTTGGTTTTTTTCGAGGAACCACACGAAAAGGAATGCGGCTATTCGTTTATTACCATCTGAGAAAGAGTGGTTTTTTATCACGAAGTAAAGCAGGTGGGCTGCCTTTTCTTCCACACTGGGATAGAGTTCCTGTTCATCGAAAGTTTGGTAGATGACAGACAGGGAACTTTTGAATGACTCGTCTTTTTCATTGCCAAACAGCTCGCTGCCGCCAAATTTTTGTTTTAAACCCTGAATAGCCTTCGTGGCTTCTTCGTAATTGATCTGGAACAATGAATCAGCGGTAGTGGACTGGATCGTCAGCTGTTGGTGGTCATATTTGTCGAGAATGTCGAGGGCATAGGTGTAGTCAGTCAATACCTTTAACAGGCCACTTGCTTCGCTATCTGAAAGTTGGTTGTTTGCCACAATGTTGCTCATGAGCTGGATTGCTTCTTTCAGCGAAGATAGTCGTTCTGCCTGTTCTTTCAATCGGGTTTCGTTGAGGGAATATCCTTTTATGAGATACTCTTTGAGTACATTGTTGGCCCATATCCTGAATTGAGTGCCTCTTTGCGATTTTACGCGATATCCAACCGATATGATCACATCAAGACTATACAGATAGATTGCGCGTCCCGGCCCGCTAGAGGTTAGTGCCTGTACATTGCCGCCTTTTTCCAACTCGCTTTCGCTGAATATGTTCCTGATGTGCTTAATTACCACAGTTCTATCCCGGTCGAACAGTTTTGCGATCTGGTCGGTATCGAGCCAAACGGTATCCTGATTAAGCACGACTTTTATTGAGGCACTCCCGTCGTTTGTTTGATAGATAATGAGACTTTCATTACTCATTAATGCAAATTATGAGTAATGCCTTGGGTGCATCATTTTGCGCGGTTGAAATAAAAGTACCGACAGTACAAATTTTTCAACACTATTGGTTTGCAGTACTATACACATTTTCAGAATAATTAAGTGCAAATTTTGCACTTAATTATTTTCTGCTATATGATCAATGTGTTATCACCCCTTCCGCACCTCGATCTTCCACGCTCCCTTCAATCCGTCCCCGTTCCCCTTCAATGAAATCCTGTTCAGGCCACCGGGCCAGCTGCGCTCCAGCCTCGGGTCGTTGTTGTCGATATGTTCTACCGTGGCGGCGAGTTTTTTAGCATCGTAGTGCATGACCAGTGTAAAGCCGTCGCCTTCCAGCTTGATCTGGCCGGGCTGTGTAACGGTGGCTTTGCAGGCCGTCAGGAAGTGCGCCAGTTGCGGGGCCACAAAGGCGTTGAGCGTGTAGTCGTCCGCAATCACAAAAGTGCCGCCGCGGTTCAGGCGGTAGCTCCGCTTCCACGAGGCTACTTTCGCTGCAGGGGGGTAGGCCGTGGCAATGTCGGCGCTGAATGTAACCGTTTTGGCCGTGGCGGAAAACGCGGCGGCCGTTGCTTTGAAGTTGCGGCCGGCTTCCTGTGCCACGCCGTTGATCTCGGGCAGGTTGTGATAAGACGATTGCATCGTCCAGATTTTATAACGGTCGGCGCTGAAGGTTTGGCGGGTGTAGGTGCCCACGCCCGCGTCTACCAGGCAGGGTTTGCCGTCGTAGTAAAGAATGAACGAACCAACATCGTTATGGTTGTGCGATTCCGCATTGTGCCCGCCTTTGGCCGCAAAATAAAAGCCGCGCTGGCTGCCGGGATATTCGCGGGCAACGGCCACTTCCGTTTGCGGGTACCAGTGTGAATTAATCAGCGGCTCGCGCGGTGTGTGCGCCATAATTTCTTTCATGTTCATCAGGTCGGCGATCACGGCTTCGATGGTGCCGGACGGAGGATGCGTATCCATACCGTCTTTATGTGCGTAATACGCGCCAAAGCCCATCATGGTTTCGTCTTTGATCGCTTTGCCGTAACGGTACACCATGCCTTCGTGGATGCCGCCTTTGGCGCTGGCGTCGGCGAAGTTCACGTAGTACGGCGCGTTGATGTATACGTTGCAGATGTAGTTGCCCATATTTTTCACGAGGGGGTGATTATACACGTCCACCTTCCCGCGGGTAGCGCGGTGGAGCAGTTCGAGGCACTCGAAATATTTACCCCCGGCGTGGCTCCAGTAGGAGGGGCCTTCATCGCAGGCACCGTCCGCGTAATAGGAATTGGTGAACTTATCGATGGAGGTGATGGCTTTGTAAATGTATTTGCTGCGAAGCGCGGCGTCTTCTTCCAGCAGCAGGATGCATTGCATCACGTTATAGTTTACCCAGGGATTCCAGTTGTTCATGGGGCGGTTGTTGAAGCCCATCCACCAGAAGTCGTTCCGGGTATAATACGGTTCCAGCAAGTTTTTACGCACCTCGTGCCGGATGCGGGAAGCGATCAGCGGGTTCACCTTATCGAACAGCGGCCGGAAATAATAGTGTACCCAGGCGAGCAACGCGCCGGCGTCGGCGGAGCCAAGGTCGATCACGGGTTTGGAAATATCCGGCAGCAGGTCGGCGCCCTTGGTAACGGGCAGGTGGGCGGAAAGGGCCCAGCTGCTTTGTTCGCTGATGGCCCACACGCCGTTGATCAGCTGGTCGGTGAAGCGGCCGTTGCCTTCGGCCAACTCGGCGAGGGCCAGGTTTTGCAGCGCGCTTTTGCGGGCGCTGTTGGGGTTCTGCATGATGTCGCGGTTCCCCGTGCGGGTAAAGGCCATGAATTCGGTGGCTTTCACCACGCCCCAGTTGAAGCTGAGCGCTTCTTCCCCTTTTTTAATAAGGGCGGTGCGCACGCGGGCGGGCAGGTTTTCCCAGAAGCTGCGGTCGGTATAGGCGGGCAGGCTTACCCAATCCTGGTTTTTGATGAGCGCTTCGCTAACCTGCTGTTCGGTATAGCGGGTGGTCAGCAGGTTCCGGTGGTCTTGCGCAAAAACGTGGAATGCCTGCAACAGGCAGGCGAGTGTAATGAAAATCCCTCTCACGGTATAATGTTTTGCTTAAAAATAATACCTATTCCGGTGGGATCAAACACGCGGACGCCATTTGGGGCGTATCCCTGCGGCAACTTCCGGGAAGATCAAACACCGTGTGGTTCTACGGGAGCACATGCGGCTGGAACAGTGAGATCAAACGCGGTTGCAGCTGAGACTGCTCTGCACAGTATTCCGGGCAGTGCACGACGCAGCAACGGTGAGCCCGAACAGGGTGGCAGCAGACACGCCCGCAGACATTCCTGTATGACCGTTGGCTCCGTTCTTACCGTTCTTTCAGTTTGTTGAGATTGATTTTGAAGGTCTGGCCAACCGGCAGGCTTTCGTCGAGGATCACCACGTGCCGCGGGCCCCACTCTTCCACCTTATCGGCCGCAATGATGTAGGATTTGTGGATGCGCACGAAGCAGCTGGCGGGCAGGAGTTTTTCCATTTCCGCCGTGGTGGCGTTCACGATGAGGCATTTGTTTTCGAGGTATACCTTCACGTAATTGCCCATGCTTTGCACGTAGTAGATGTCGTTCGGGTCCACGGAAGTTTGTGTGCTGCCCGTTTTAAGCAGCAGCGGCTCTTCCGGCTGAACGGCCACCGGGGCTTCCTGTTGCAGGATTTTATTCACCGCTTTGAGGAAGCGGGGAAAGCTGATGGGTTTGAGGATGTAATCCACCACGTCGTACTCATAGCTTTCCAGGGCAAACTCGCTGTAAGCGCTGCAAAGGATGATGCGGGGATGATTGTTATTGAGGGTTTTCAGCAGGTCGAGACCGCTCAGTTCGGGCATGTTGATGTCGAGGAACACCACGTCTACCTTCTCGCGGTGCAGGAAGTTGGCGGTTTCCATGGCATTGTAGCAATGCCCCACGATCTGCAGGGCCTGCACTTTTTCAATATGCGCTTCCAGCACATAGTGCGCACCGGGCTCATCATCTACGATCAGGCAGCGGAGTACTTGCATGACGGTCTAAAGTTAAAATCAGTTCGATTGAATAAATATTGTTCTCTTCGCTGGTGATGAGGGTATGCCGTTTGGCATACGCCAGGGCCAGCCTTTGTTTTACGTTGTTGAGGCCAACGCCCGTCGAAGATACGGATTGTTTATTGTCCGGCACCGTGTTGCGTATTTTCATGTGGAGCGTTTCGCCCTTGATCTCGAGCTCCACTTTGATGTAGGAGGCCGACATGCTGGAAGGGGCGTATTTAAAAGCGTTTTCCACGAACGCGATCAGGATGAGCGGTGTGATCAGCAGGTCTTTTTCGTGCCCCTTCTTTTTAAAGTTCACCTGGCAGCGCTGCCGCACGCGGGCCCGTTCGAGATGCACGTAGTTGCGGATGAACTGGAGCTCGTCTTCCAGCGGCACCAGCTGTTTCCGGGAGCTTTCGAGCTGGTAGCGCATCAGCTCGGAAATACTGAGTATCAGCTCGGGGGTTTTGTTCGGGTAGCGAAGGCTCACTCCGTACAGGTTGTTGAGGGTATTGAAAAAGAAATGGGGGTTGAGCTGGCTTTGGAGGTATTGCAGCTCTTTTTCCCGCATCAGCAGCGAGTTGCGGAGCTCCACCGTCTGGAAGGTAGCGCCCCGGTACATGAACCACAGCCCGATGCCGATCAGGAGCGCCGCGGCGGCAAACACCAGGTCGCCCACCCAGATCACGTCGCGGTCCGATTTGAAGACGTTCAGCCGCAGGTTATAGGTGACAACGGTGGTGAGCGCCAGCCAGCCGGCCAGCAGCAGGAAATACCGCCAGTATTGCTGGTTCAGCACAATCTTCAGCATAAACTTGTTATGCAGGGCGGCCATGATAAATATAAACGTCAGCGAAACCGCCTGACAAACATACAGGTTGGTATTGGTGATAGGCTCGTATTGCAGGTTGATCAATACGTTCACCGTCAGCAGCACGATCAGCAGGATGATATTGACCACCCAGCTGTTATTGAAAATACTCTTCAGCGTCATACGCCCGGCAATTTAATACGATTGGCCCGGAAAGGGCCCATTTTTGTGATATCCCGCATTCATCAGGGATAAACCCGACCCCGGTTAGATATTTTCAAAAAAGACGGCCTATTTACGGGTTTTTTGCAATAAAAGGGGGATTTACTAAAATTTAATTTGATTATCCGGATTAGTTCCTATTTTTGCATTCGAAAATTATGAACATTCACGTACATACACATCATCACCATACTTGCCAGAACGGTAAGCAGGGAATGCTGTAATGTATTACGACAGATATTCACCATCGAAGGCTTACCGCATCCCGGTAAGCCTTTTTTGTTTCAAATCAGGGACCGGAAATGCCGGTGACCGCCGAAAAATAAACAAATAACAGATGACCCCGAGCAGCGCACTGCGAGGCTCCATCTGACCGCTGAAAAATAAATTAATAACAGATGACCCCGAGCAGCACACTGCGAGGCTCCATCTGACCGCTGAAAAATAAATTAATAACAGATGACCCCGAGCAGCACACTGCGAGGCTCCATCTGACCGCTGAAAAATAAATTAATAACAGATGAAACTGCGTATTGCCATTCAAAAGTCCGGCCGCCTGCACGAAGACTCTATCAAACTGCTGAAAGAATGCGGGATAGACATCAACAACGGCGTGAACAAACTCAAGACAGAAGCCGCCAATTTCCCGCTGGAAGTATTCTTCCTCCGCGACGATGATATTCCGCAGTATGTGGAAGACGGCGTGGCCGACATCGGCATCGTCGGGGAAAACGTGGTGCTCGAAAAGAACCGCCCCCTCCGCACGGTGGAGAAACTGGGATTCGGCAAATGCCGCCTCGCCATGGCCGTGCCCAAAGGCATGGAGTACACCTCCATTCGCGACCTCAACGGCCAGCGCATCGCCACCAGCTACCCGGTTATTCTCGGCGACTATCTCAAACGCATGGACATTGAAGCGGAGATCCACGAAATCAGCGGCTCCGTGGAAATAGCCCCCGGCATCGGGCTGGCAGACGCTATCTGCGACCTCGTGAGCAGCGGCTCCACGCTCTTCATGAACGGCCTCAAGGAAGTGGAAACCATCCTCCGTTCCGAAGCCGTACTGGTGAGCAATAACCGCCTCACGGCAGAGCAGCAGCAGGTGCTCGACAAGCTCCTGTTCCGCATACAGGCCGTGAAAAAAGCCAAAAACAACAAATACGTGCTGCTCAATGCCCCCAACGATAAGCTCCCCGAAATCATCGGCCTGCTGCCGGGCATGAAAAGTCCCACCGTACTGCCGCTCGCGGAAGCAGGGTGGAGCTCCGTGCACTCCGTGCTGAACGAAAACGATTTCTGGGACATCATCGAAAGCCTCAAAGCCGCCGGTGCACAGGGCATCCTGGTAGTGCCCATCGAAAAAATGGTGGTATAACCTTTAAACTGGATGTTATGCAGATAATCCGATACCCGGAAAAAAATACCTGGAGCACCCTGCTGCAGCGCCCCGCGCTGGATACCCGCCAGCTCGAGGCCACGGTGTCCGCCATTCTGAACGACGTGAAAACCAACGGCGACGCCGCCGTGCTGAAATACACCGCGCAGTTCGACAAAGTGGAACTGCCCGGCCTCCGCGTGGATGCGGAAGAAATGGCCGCGGCCGACGAAGCGCTCGACGATACTCTCAAGAACGCCATCCGCCAGGCGGCCGCCAACATCGAAGCCTTTCACCGGGCGCAGGTGGAGGCGGTGACGATGATCGAAACCATGCCCGGCGTACAATGCTGGCGCAAACCGGTGGGCATCGAAAAAGTGGGGCTCTACATTCCCGGCGGCACCGCCCCGCTGTTTTCCACCATCCTGATGCTGGCCATCCCGGCCAGGCTGGCGGGCTGTAACGAAATCGTGCTCTGCACGCCCCCCGGCCGCAACGGCCGCGTGCACCCCGCGGTGCTTTGGGCGGCGCAGTACACTGGTATCACGCAGGTGTTCAAAACAGGCGGCGTGCAGGCCATCGGGGCCATGGCCTTCGGTACGGAAAGCGTGCCGCGCGTGTATAAAATATTCGGGCCGGGCAACCAGTACGTAACCTGCGCCAAGCAGCTGGTCAACAGCGCTGGTACGGCCATCGACATGCCCGCCGGGCCATCGGAAGTGGCCGTGTTTGCAGACGACAGCTGTGTGCCCGCCTTCGTGGCGGCAGACCTGCTTTCGCAGGCGGAGCACGGGCCGGATAGCCAGGTGCTGCTGGTAACCACCTCCGAAGCCGTGATCGCCGCCGTGAAAGCGGAAGTGGAAGCGCAGCTGGAACGGCTCCCCCGGAAAGACATGGCGCAGCAGGCCCTGAACAACAGCCGCCTGGTGCTGGTCAAAGACCGGGACGAAGCCATGGACCTGCTCAACGAATACGCGCCGGAGCACCTCATTATGGCCTGCGAAAACGATGAGGCGCTGGCCACCCGCGTTGTCAACGCCGGCTCCGTGTTCCTCGGCAACTATTCCCCCGAAAGCGCGGGAGACTACGCTTCCGGCACCAACCACACCCTGCCCACCAATGGCTATGCCACGGCGTACAGCGGGGTAAGCGTAGACAGTTTCGTCAAGAAAATCACCTTCCAGCGCCTCACCCGCGAAGGCCTGCAGGCACTGGCCCCGGCTATCGAAGCCATGGCGGCCGCAGAAGGACTGGAAGCCCACAAAAACGCAGTAACCATCAGAATAAATTATTGATTGTATGTTCGATCTGAATAATCTACTCAGGGATAATATCAAACGCCTGGTGCCCTACTCCTCCGCCCGCGACGAGTTCAAAGGCGAAGCTTCCGTATTCCTCGACGCCAACGAAAACAGTTTCGGTTCCCCCTTGCCGGTAGCCTATCATCGCTACCCGGACCCGCTGCAGTGGAAGGTGAAATACCGCCTCGCCGACATTAAAGGCGTGCCGCCCCAGAACATTTTTCTCGGCAACGGCAGCGACGAAGCCATCGACGTACTGTTCAGGGCCTTCTGCCGCCCCGGGATCGATAATGTGGTGCTGTGCCCGCCTACGTACGGCATGTACGAAGTAAGCGCCAACATCAACGACGTGACCATTCGGAAAGCCACGCTCACGGCTGATTTTCAGCTTGATCTCGAAGCAATCGAGGCGGCCATTGATGAAAATACCAAACTCATTTTCATCTGCTCGCCCAACAATCCCACCGCCAACGCCATCCGCAAGGAAGACATCGAGATGATCCTCAATAACTTCGATGGTATCGTGGTGGTGGACGAGGCATACATCAACTTCTCCAAACAGAAAACCCTCATACAGGAACTGACGGAGTACCCCAACCTGGTGATTCTCCAGACGCTGTCCAAAGCCTGGGGCCTGGCCGCCCTGCGCATCGGGATGGCCTTTGCCGGGGAAGACATCATCAACGTGTTCAACAAGGTGAAGCCCCCGTACAACATCAACCAGGCCTCGCAGGAACTGGCGCTCGAAGCGCTGGGGAATATCGACCAGGTGAACGCGTGGATTAAGGAAACCGTGCAGGAGCGCGACAAACTGGAGGCCGCGCTGCAAACTTTGCCCATCGTGGAAAAAGTATATCCCAGCGACGCCAATTTCCTCCTCGTCAAAACGACCGACGCCAACGGCATTTACAACCGCCTGGTGGAACAGGGCATCATCGTGCGCAACCGTTCCAAGGTGGAGCTGTGCGCCGGCTGCCTCCGCATCACCGTGGGCACGCCCGCCGAGAACGTGGAATTGCTCAACGCCTTAAAATCCATCGCGGCATAGCCGTAAAATCATCCGTACATGAAAAGAGTATTATTCATAGACAGGGACGGCACCATGATCAAAGAGCAGCCGCCCACCTACCAGATAGACAGCCTCGAAAAGGTGGAATTTTACCCGAAGGTGTTTACCTACCTGGGCAAAATCGCCGCAGAACTGGATTATGAGCTGGTGATGGTCACCAACCAGGACGGGCTGGGCACCGCCTCCTTCCCCGAAGAAACCTTCACGGCCCCGCACAGGCACATCATGACGGCTTTCGCCAACGAAGGCGTGCGGTTTGCCGCCGTGCACATCGATAAAAGCTTCCCGGACGAAAATAAGCCCACCCGCAAGCCGGGCACGGGCATGCTGACGCAGTACTTTTCCAACAACTACGACCTGGCCAATTCCTTCGTGATCGGCGACCGTATCACGGACGTGAAGCTGGCGCAGAACCTCGGCGCGAAAGCCATCTGGATGAACGAAGGGACTTCCCTGGGGGCGGCAGAAGTAGGGGACGACGGCGGCCTGAAAGACGTGATCGCCCTCGAAACCACCGACTGGGCGAAGATTTATGAGTTCCTCAAAATCGGCCTCCGCACAGTCAGCCATACCCGCGCCACCAAGGAAACCGATATCCGCATCCACCTGAACCTCGACGGTTCCGGCAAAGCGAATATCCATACCGGCCTCGCCTTTTTCGACCACATGCTCGACCAGATCGCCCGCCACGGCAGCATCGATCTCGATATCAACGCCAAAGGCGACCTGCACATCGATGAGCACCACACCATCGAAGATACCGGTATTGCCCTCGGTGAAGCCTTTGCCATGGCCCTGGCCGACAAAAAAGGCACCGAGCGCTACGGCTTCTGCCTGCCCATGGACGACTGCCTGGCGCAGGTGGCCATCGATTTCGGCGGGCGTAACTGGATCGTCTGGGACGCGGAATTCAAACGCGAAAAGATAGGGGAGATGCCCACGGAGATGTTCTTCCACTTCTTCAAATCCTTCTCCGACGCGTCGAAGAGCAACCTGAACATCAAGGCCGAAGGGCAGAACGAGCACCACAAGATCGAAGCCATCTTCAAGGCCTTCGCCAAAGCCGTTAAAATGGCGGTAAAGCGCAACCCGGACAATATGCAGCTGCCCAGTACCAAAGGCGTGCTTTAACAGTAAAAGGATATGAACAAAATAAAATTTGCATTTTTGGAGAATTCACCCCATATTTGCCCTCACAATGCAAATGAACAACACATACAAACTTTGGTGGCACGCAGAAATTCTTTCCGCTGTGTAACAGTGCCATGTTTGTATTGACAATACTCGAAGAAGGCTCGCTGTACACAGCGGGCCTTCTTCTTTTTTATGCCCTTTTCAACAAGATATTGAATCACTCATATGAAACGTATTCAGGTAAAAACGAGGTCGAAACAAATGCTGGCGGATGTATTCACCCCCGTAAGCATCTACCTCCGCATCCGCGACAAGTTCCCCGGTTCCATCCTGCTGGAGAGCACCGACTCACATGCCAGCGAAAACAGCTTCTCCTTCATCGGCATCAAGCCGATCGCCGGTATCGAAGTGACCTCTACAGACGTGTTCGAGTTCAAATATCCCGGCCAGCCCGTGGAGCACAAACAGCTTAAAAGCCGGAAGGAAGTACTGGAAGCGATGGATACCTTCCTGAAGAGCTTTACGTTCAGTGAAAAGTCGCCCGTGCCCTTCGCCGAAGGCCTCTTCGGGTACAGCACGTACGACTCGGTGCAGTTCTTCGAAAAGATCGCTTTCCGGAAACGCGATGCGGCCGGCAACACCATCCCGCTGATGCGCTACCGTTTTTACCAGTACGTGATCGCCATCAACCACTTCAAGGACGAGATGCACCTCATCGAAAACCAGGTCGACGGGCAGGAAAGCGAATTCGATTACGTGGAGTCGCTCATCCGGAACAAGGATTTTCCCAGCTACTCCTTCCTGGGCAAAGGCGAGGAACAAAGCAACCTGACAGACGATGAATACATGGAAATGGTGGAAAAAGGCCGCCAGCATTGCTTCCGGGGCGATGTGTTCCAGATCGTGCTGTCACGCGCCTTCAAACGCGAATTTGCGGGCGACGAGTTCAATGTGTACCGCGCCCTCCGCTCCATCAATCCATCCCCGTACCTTTTTTACTTCGATTATGGCGATTATAAACTGATGGGCTCTTCCCCGGAAGCGCAGCTGATCATCAAAGACCGCAAGGCGGTGATCCATCCCATTGCCGGCACTTTCCGGCGCACCGGCAACGACGAGCAGGACAAGGAACTGGCTGCCCGCCTGCTCGAAGACCCGAAAGAAAATGCCGAGCACGTGATGCTGGTGGACCTGGCCCGCAACGACCTCAGCCGTCACGCCACCAACGTGGAAGTAGACACCTATCGCCAGATCAAATATTATTCTCACGTGATCCACCTCGTGAGCGAAGTAACGGGGCAATTGCCCGAAGGCAGCAGTCCGTTCGACATTCTGGCCGCCACGTTCCCCGCCGGCACCCTGTCCGGCGCGCCGAAATACAAGGCCATGGAACTGATCGACGGTTACGAGCCCACCGCCCGCGGCTTCTACGGCGGCTGTGTGGGATTCGTAGGTTTCAACGGCAACTTCAACCACGCCATCATGATCCGCTCCATCCTGAGCAGGAACAACACGCTCTATTACCAGGCCGGCGCCGGTGTGGTGGCACAGTCGGTGGCCAGCTCCGAGCTACAGGAAGTGAACAATAAACTCAATGCATTAAAACAGGCCATCCAACTGGCTCAAAATATCTGATATGAACATTCTGGTGTTTGACAATTACGATTCGTTTACCTATAACCTCGTGCACCTCGTGGAAAAGATCATCGGCGGTAAAGTGACGGTGGTGCGGAACGATGAAATCAAGCTTGAAGAGGTGGACGCTTACGACAAGATCATCCTGTCTCCCGGCCCCGGCATTCCCGAAGAAGCCGGCCTGCTGTTACCTTTGATAAAAAAATACGCCGCCACCAAATCCATTTTCGGGGTATGCCTTGGCCAGCAGGCCATTGGTGAGGCGCTGGGCGCCCAACTTACCAACCTGAGCGAAGTGTACCATGGCGTGGCCACCCCGGTGAAGATCGTTTCCCGCAGCGGCCGCCTGTTCACCAACCTGCCCGACGAGCTGGAAGTAGGGCGGTACCATTCCTGGGTGGTAGACGAAAAAACACTGCCGGCGGAGCTGGAGGTGACCGCGCGCGACGAGCACGGGTATATCATGGCGCTGCAGCATAAAACCTACGATGTGAGCGGCGTGCAGTTTCACCCCGAAAGCGTGCTCACGCCGCAGGGGGAACAGATTCTACGCAACTGGCTGGGCGCGTGACCGCCGCGTTCATGGCGGTTTCCGAATCAACGGAATGAACGCCGTCCGCATCCGAATCATCACAAAATATAACGCAGTTCCATTTGCCCGTATCATAAACATGCACAAATGAAGAAGATATTAAACTACCTATTCGAACATAAATCCTTCAGCCGCGATGGCGCCCGGGAGATACTCACCAACATCTCCAAGGGCATTTACAACGAAAGCGAGCTGGCCGCTTTTATGACTGTATTCCTGATGCGCAGCATCACCATCGAGGAGTTGCTGGGTTTCCGCGACGCCCTGCTGGAGCTGTGTGTGCCGGTAGACCTTAACGGCCACAACGTGCTCGACATTGTAGGTACCGGCGGCGACGGGAAAAACACCTTCAATATATCCACGCTTTCCTGCTTTATTGTGGCGGGCGCCGGCGGGAAGGTGGCCAAGCACGGCAACTACGGCGTATCTTCCGTGAGCGGGGCCTCCAACGTGATGGAACTGCTCGGGTATAAATTCAAGAACGATTCCGGCAAGCTGCAAGAGGAGATCGAAACCGCCGGCATTTGCTTCCTGCACGCGCCGCTGTTCCACCCCGCGCTGAAAAACGTGGCCGGGGTGCGCCGCCAGTTGGGCGTACGCACGTTCTTTAACATGTTGGGCCCGCTCGTGAACCCTGCCTTTGCGCAGCACCAGCTCATCGGCGTGTACAGCCTCGAAATGGCCCGCATCTACAACTACCTGTTCCAGCAAACAGACAAGCGCTTCGCAATCGTGCACGCGCTGGACGGGTATGACGAGATTTCCCTCACGGGCGACACCCGCATCATCACCAACAAAGGGGAGCAGGACTGGACGCCCGAAGCGCTCGGTAAAAGGAAAGTGCATGCCGAAGACATATACGGCGGCAATACGCCCGAAGACGCCGCGAAGATTTTCATGAAGGTGCTGAAGGGCGAAGGCAGCTGGGCACAACATTCCGTGGTGATGGCCAACGCCGCCATGGGGCTGTACTGCCTCGAAAAGTACCCGACGTACGACGAATGTTTCCAGGCCGCCGTGGAATCCCTCGAATCAGGCGCCGCCTACAAAGCATACCAGCAATTGATCGCACTCCAATAACATAGCATGAAGAATATTTTAGCTGAAATAGTTGCACATAAAGAAAAGGAAGTGGCCGACAGGATGGGCCGCCGTGGCGTGGATGAGCTGGAGCGCTCGCCCATGTTCAGCCGCGATGCGTTATCGCTGCGCAGCTTCCTCAAACAGCCGCACCGTACCGGCATCATCGCCGAGTTCAAGCGGAAGTCGCCTTCCAAAGGCATCATCAACGATACCGCCAGCGTGCAGGACGTTACGGCCGCTTACGCCCGCAACGGCGCTTCGGGCCTGAGCGTGCTCACCGACCAGCAGTTTTTCGGCGGCTCGATGGACGACCTCCAGCAAGCCCGCGCCGTTAACAACATTCCCATCCTGCGGAAGGATTTCGTGATCGGTGAATACCAAATCGTGGAAGCCAAAGCCATCGGTGCGGATGTGATACTGCTCATCGCCGAATGCCTCACCAAAGAAGAGATCAGGCACCTCGCCGCATTCGCGCACAACCTCGGCCTGGAAGTGCTGCTGGAAGTACATAGCGGCGACCAGCTCGATAAAATCACCCCGCACACCCACCTCATCGGTATCAACAACCGCGACCTGAAAACGTTCCAGGTAGACATCCACCGTTCCATGGAACTGCTCAGGCAGATACCCGCGGAATACAGCAAGGTGGCCGAAAGCGGGATGGACGACCCGGCTACCATCGTTACGCTGAAAGAGGCGGGCTTCGACGGGTTCCTCATCGGTGAGCACTTCATGAAAGCGGCCGACCCCGGCAACGCCTTCGAGTTGTTCACCCGTTCCCTGAAAGAAAAACTGGGCCAGTCATGAAACTGAAAGTATGCGGCATCACCCGGAAAAGCGACCTCGACGCACTCGTGCAGCTGGGCGTGGATTATGCGGGCTTTATCTTTTATAACAAATCGCCCCGCTTCGCCGGCAACAAGCTCGACGGGCGCACCGTGCGCGAAACGGGCAAAGGCATCGCCAAAGTGGGCGTGTTCGTGAACGCGGCGCCGGCGGTAGTAGAACAAACGGTGAAGGATTACGGCCTCGACCTGGTGCAGCTGCATGGCGAAGAATCCATCGCCGTCTGTCAGCAACTCCGTTTAACCGTGCCCGTGATCAAGGTGTTTCATGTAGGCGACGAAGCCGGCCATGCGCACGCCGCGCCGTTTATGCCGGTAAGCGATTATTTCCTGTTCGATACGGCCAGTCCCGCGTACGGCGGTACCGGCCGGCAGTTCAATTGGGATTTGCTCAACGGCTACCAGTTGCAGCAGCCCTTTTTTCTCAGCGGCGGCATCGGGCCAGACGACGCGGAAGCGGTAAAACAATGGCTGCACCCCGCTTTGTTCGCGCTCGACGTGAACAGCCGTTTCGAAATTTCTCCCGGCGTGAAAGACATAGACAAAGTGGCCGGTTTTCTGAAAAACATCAAAAAATAAGCTCATCATGAATATAGCGGTGAATACTTCGCAGTCCAAATATCATGTAAACGAAAAAGGGTACTTCGGTAATTTCGGCGGCGCCTACATCCCCGAAATGCTGTACCCGAACGTGGAAGAACTCAGGCAGCAATACATGCAGATCATGGCCGACCCTTCTTTTCAGGAAGAGTTCGACCAGCTGCTGCGCGATTATGTGGGCCGGCCTTCGCCTTTGTATTTTGCCAAACGCCTGTCTGAGAAGTACGGTGCGCAAATCTATCTCAAGCGCGAAGACCTGAACCACACCGGCGCGCACAAGATCAACAATACCATCGGGCAGATACTGCTGGCCAAAAGGCTCGGTAAAAAGCGCATCATCGCCGAAACCGGTGCCGGCCAGCACGGCGTGGCCACCGCTACTGTATGTGCTTTGATGGGGCTGGAGTGTATCGTTTACATGGGCAGCATCGATATCCAGCGCCAGGCCCCCAATGTGGCCCGCATGCAGATGCTCGGCGCTACTGTGGTGCCTGCCACCAGCGGCAGCAAAACGCTGAAAGACGCTACCAACGAAGCCATCCGCGACTGGATCAACAATCCTGTAGACACGCATTACATCATCGGTTCCGTGGTGGGGCCCCATCCTTACCCGGATATGGTAGCCCGCTTCCAGTCGGTGATCAGCGAAGAGATCCGCAAGCAGCTGCTCGAAAAAACAGGCAGGGAAACGCCCACCTACGTGATTGCCTGCGTAGGCGGCGGCAGCAACGCGGCCGGGGCCTTCTTCCATTTTACGGACGATATAGAAGTGGAGCTGATAGCCGTGGAAGCAGCCGGTAAAGGTGTGCACAGCGGTTTTTCCGCCGCCACCTCGCAGCTGGGCCGCCCCGGGGTGATACACGCCAGCAAAACACTGCTGATGCAAACCGACGACGGCCAGATCGTGGAGCCGCATTCCATTTCCGCCGGCCTCGACTATCCCGGCGTAGGGCCATTCCATGCCCATCTCTACGAAAGCGGCCGCGCCGTGTTCCTGCATTCCACCGACAATGAGGCGCTGGCGGCCGGCTACGAACTGAGCCTGCTGGAAGGCATCATCCCGGCGCTGGAATCCGCGCATGCGCTGGCTAAGCTCACCGACCTCCCGCTGAAGAAAGACGAAGTGGTAGTGGTGTGCCTCAGCGGCCGCGGCGATAAAGATCTTGAAACTTATATCAAACACTTAAAGTAAGGAACGATGAACCGCATTGATCAGTTATTCAGTACGAAGGGTCAGCAAATCCTCTCCATATATTACACAGCCGGATTCCCGGAACTGAACGATACCCTCACCATCCTCGAATCCCTGCAACAGAGCGGCGTGGATTTGGTGGAGCTGGGCATGCCTTTTTCCGATCCCCTGGCAGACGGGCCCGTTATCCAGGACAGCAGCACCCGCGCTATCGCCAACGGCATGCGCATCAGCCTGCTGTTCGAACAGCTGAAAGGTTTCCGCGACCGCATTACCATCCCGGTTATCCTCATGGGTTACATCAATCCCGTATTGCAGTTCGGGGTGGAGAACTTCTGCCGCGAATGCGCCGCCGCCGGCATAGACGGGCTCATCCTGCCCGATTTGCCGATGGACGAATATGAAAGCGATTACCGCCCGCTGTTCGAAAAATACGGGCTGCACCTCATTTTCCTCGTGACCCCGGAAACCACCGAGGCCCGCATCCGGAAAATCGACAGCGTCAGCAAAGGATTCGTGTACGCCGTATCATCATCGTCCACCACCGGGAAAAACAAAGACATGAGCAGCGCGGAAGCCTATTTCGCCCGGTTGAAAAGCATGAACCTCCGGAACCCCGTGATGGTAGGGTTCGGCATCCGCGACAAAAAGACTTTCGAAACCGCCTGCGCAAGCTGCAACGGGGCCATTATCGGCACCGCTTTTGTGAAAGCCATCGAAAACAGTACTAACTTGCAGACAGATATTCCGGCGTTTATCAAAGGCATCATCGCCTGACATAACCGCTGAAAAGAACCCATATTGACATGAAGACAGCCATCCTGAAATACAACGCCGGCAACATCCGTTCCGTGCTTTTTGCGCTCGACAGGCTGGGCGTGGAAGCAACGGTGACAGACGACCCGGAGGAACTGCGCAGTGCGGACAAGGTGATATTCCCCGGCGTGGGAGAAGCCAGCACGGCCATGAACTACCTGAAGGAACGCCGGCTCGACGAGCTGATCAAAGACCTGAAACAGCCCGTGCTGGGCATCTGCCTCGGCATGCAGCTGCTGTGCCGGCATTCGGAAGAAAATGATACCGAGTGCATGGGCATCTTTGACCTGCCGGTGAAAAAATTCCAGTCGCCCGTAAAGAACCTGCTGAAAATACCGCAGATCGGCTGGAACAACATTGCCGGCCTGCATAGTACGCTTTTCGAGCACGTGCCCGAAAACGCCTACATGTATTTCGTGCACAGCTATTACGTGGCCCTCGGCCCAGAAACAACGGCCATCGCCAATTATATCATCAATTACAGCGCTGCCCTGCATAAGGATAACTTTTATGCCGTGCAGTTTCACCCGGAGAAGTCGGCCGACGCCGGCCAGCAGCTCCTGGACAGCTTTCTGAAACTCTGATCAGGCGTGGAAATCAAAAGAATCACCACAGACGAAACCCTGCAGCTGCGCAGGGATGTGATGTATCCGCACTGGGACCTCGACCAGGTGAAGATGGATCATGATGCGGAAGGCCTGCATTATGGCCTGTTCGCCAACGGCGAAATGATCACCGTGGCGTCGCTGTTCATCAGCGGGCGCACCGCCCAGTTCCGCAAGCTCGCCACCGCCGCGCATCACCAGGGCAAAGGCTACGGCAAAGTGATGATGGCCCACCTCGTGAACGTATCGCGTGAGCTGGGTGTTGCCACGCTGTGGTGCAACGCCCGCGCCAGCGCCGAAAACTTCTACCTGCAGCTCGGCTTCAGGCGCATCAGTGAATTATTTTACAAAGACAATATAGCATTCTATAAAATGGACATCAGCCTGAACACGGCCGCCAAACAAGGTTTCACCATCATTCCCGCCATCGATATCATCGGCGGTAAATGCGTGCGCCTCACGCAGGGCGACTACGATCAGAAAACCATCTATAACGAGCGCCCGCTTGAAGTAGCCAAGGAATTCGAAGACGCCGGCGTAACCCGCCTGCACCTGGTAGACCTCGACGGAGCCAGGGCCGGCGCCGTAGTGAACTGGAAAGTACTGGAAGAGATTGCCGGGAAAACCTCCCTGGTAGTGGATTTCGGCGGCGGCATCAAAAAAGAGGCCGACCTGAAGATCGTATTCGAATCCGGCGCCGCGCTTGCCACCATCGGGAGCATCGCCGTGAAGGATCCCCAGCTGTTTTTCAGCTGGCTCGCGGCATATGGCGCAGACAAGATCTTCCTCGGCGCCGATGTGAAAGGCGAACAGCTGGCCGTAGGCGGCTGGCTCGAAACCACCGATACCAGCATTTATGATTTCCTCCGCACCAATCTCGATAAAGGCGTGAAAGAGGTGTTTTGTACCGACATCGCGAAAGACGGCCTCTTGCAGGGCCCTTCCACCGACCTCTACAAAAAGATAATAGCAACCGTGCCCGGCATCCGTTTGACGGCCAGCGGCGGCGTCAGCAACATCGCCGACGTGCACGAGCTGGAAGCCGCGGGCCTCGCCGGGGTGATTATCGGGAAGGCGATTTACGAAAGAAAGATCTCATTGGCTGAACTGAAAAAATTCTTGTAACGTATGCTCACAAAACGCATCATACCCTGCCTCGACATTAAAGACGGCCGCACCGTAAAAGGTGTGAACTTTGAAAATATCCGCGACGCAGGCGACCCCATCGAACTGGGCGCGTTGTATGCCGCGCAGGGGGCCGACGAACTGGTGTTTCTCGACATCACCGCTACCAACGAAAGACGAAAAACGCTGTCGGAGCTCGTGACCCGCATTGCCCGGCACATCAATATCCCCTTCACCGTAGGCGGCGGCATCGCCTCCGTGGAAGACGTGAGCGTGCTGCTGAACGCCGGTGCGGATAAAGTGTCCGTCAACACCGCCGCTTTCCGGAACCCCCAGCTGCTCAACGACCTTTCCCGCGAGTTCGGCAGCCAGTGCATCGTGCTGGCTATCGATACCCGCTTCGAAGACGGCGACTGGTTCGTGTACCTCAACGGCGGCCGGGTTAAAACGGATACCCGCGCCACGGATTGGGCCGCAGAAGCGGTGGAGCGCGGGGCGGGCGAGATACTGCTCACCTCCATGAACAACGACGGCACCAAACAGGGCTTCGCCCTCGACATTACCGGCCGTTTGTCGCAAAACCTCAACGTGCCCATCATCGCCTCCGGCGGAGCCGGCACCATGGAGCACTTTGCCGACGTGTTCGAAAAATCCCAGGCCGATGCCGCCCTCGCCGCCAGCATTTTTCACTATAAGGAGATGGAAATCCCCGACCTGAAAAATTATCTTTACCAGCGGGGGATACAAATCCGTTTCTGATTCACATATATTTTTTTATATTTAAAGTGTTTTACCGATGCAGGTAAATTTTTCGAAGTCGCCCGACGGGCTGGTACCCGCCGTTATACAGGATGCAGTAACGTCCAAAGTGCTGATGCTGGGCTATATGAACCAGGAAGCGCTCGACAAGACGCTGGCCGAAAAGAAGGTGACGTTTTTCAGCCGTTCCAAAAACCGGCTGTGGACGAAGGGAGAGGAGAGCGGTAACTTCCTGCACCTGGTGAGCGCGGCGCTGGATTGCGACCAGGACACCCTGCTGCTGAAAGTACATCCCGTGGGCCCCGTTTGCCACACCGGCGCGGATACCTGCTGGAACGAGGTCAACAAAGACGGGGCGTCGTTCCTGCAAAACCTTGAACAGGTGATCCGCGACAGGCGGGCCAACCCGACGGAAAAGTCGTACACCGCCTCCCTGTTTGCCAAAGGCATTAACAAAATCGCCCAGAAAGTGGGCGAGGAAGCGGTGGAAGTGGTGATAGAAGCGAAAGACAACAACGACGAGCTGTTCCTCAACGAATCGGCCGACCTGTTGTTCCATTATTTGATTTTATTACAGGCTAAAGGCTTTACGCTGGAGGATGTGATCAGCATATTGAAAAACAGGCATAAATAGCAAACGCATGAAGAAAATGGCATCCCTGATGCTCTGTATCGCAGCCGGTTTCGCTGCGCAGGCACAACTGAAAGTGAATGGGAAAATTACAGGGGCCGAAGGCCAGACGCTGTATTTTTTCAGTGAAGACGGCAATACCAGGGACTCAGCCGTGCTGAACAACGGGCAGTTTTCTTTTACCACCCAATCGAAACCGAAGGCCGACGACCTCTTCGCCCTTATTTTGAAGGAGCAGCAATACCCGCTGGTGCTCGTGGCCGATCAGCCAGAGATCAACGTGCAGGCTGCCGCCACGGAATGGCCGGTGGCTGCTTCGGTGAAGGGAGGGCGGCAAACCCTCTGGATGCAGGAATACCACAAAGCGTTCAAACCCGTGCTCATCCGGCTCCGCGAGCTCAATACCGAAGCCAAATCCATCGACCCTGAAAATGAGGAGGCCAAAGCCGCCTTCCGGGCTAAAGCCGCACAGTTCGACGAAATGGTGGTGGCTACCGGCACGGACTTCGTGAAAAAACATCCTTCCGCGCAGGCCAGCCTGTTCCTGATGTACGGCGACCTCCGCGAGCGCGTTCCCGTTGAACAGTTCGAGCGGCTCTATAACGGCCTGGATGCCGGGCTACGAAACAGCCGTTTCGGCAAAAATATCGGGGCCGATATCGCCGCCCGCAAGAAAGAAAAGGCGGAAGCCGGTGTCGCCAAAGACTTTGAACAAAAAGACCCCTCCGGCAAAATGGTGAAACTTTCCGCTTTCCGGGGCAAATATGTGCTGATCGACTTCTGGGCCAGCTGGTGTGGCCCCTGCCGCGCTGAAAACCCCAACGTGGTAAAGGCGTACAACAAATTCAAGGATAAAAACTTCACCATACTGGGTGTTTCGCTCGATCATAACCGGCAGGAATGGCTCGATGCCATCAAGGAAGACCGCCTCTCCTGGACGCAGGTATCCGACCTGAAGGGTTGGGAGAACGAAGCCGCCGCGCTTTACCGGGTACGGGGCATTCCCCAGAATTTCCTGGTAGACCCGCAGGGGAACATCGTGGCTTCCAACCTCCGTGGCAGCGCCCTGGAGCAAAAGCTGGCAGAAATATTGCGGTAGCCGACCGCCTATCATTTTAGGCTTGCTTTTACAGGCCGGAATGGCCAATTTTGCCAGAAGACTAGAAAACAGTAATCAAGCATGAAGAAATTGTTGATGGCAGCGGTGCTTTTCAGCCCCGTTGCGCTGCTTGCGCAGGGAAAAGAGAAAGAAGTTCCCTACGAAGTTCGTGGGAGCATCGCGCAGCAGGAAAAACCGACCAAATTGTATTTCAGGGTACGAAAAGAAGGGAAGATGTTTACCGACAGCGTGACCACGCCAGATGGCCGCTTCCTCTTCGCCGGTACCATTCCCGAGCCCACCACCGCGCAACTGTTCGCCTCCATTCCGCCTACGCCCGATAACCCGGTAGGCAGGAAGGAACTGGCCGTGCTGTTCATCGGCGGCGGCACCAATACGGTTTCCATTGCCGATATCACCACCAAGCCCGTTACCGGCGGCACCAAACACCAGGAAGCCTTCAACAAGCTCAACAGCCTCACCGAGAATGTGGTGAAGCAAAGCATGGAGCTGAACAAGGAATACCGGGCGCTGTACAATGCCAAAGACGAGGCCGGCATGAAGAAACTGGAAGCCCGCTTCGAAGAGCTGGAAGCCAGCCATAAGGCCATCATGCGTAAATTCCTGACAGACGAGCCGCATTCGCCCATCGGGATGTATGTATTGAACCAGGTTGCCGGGTACGAGCTGAATGTAGACGAAGTGGAGCCCCTGTTCAACGCACTGTCCAAAGACGCCCGCGCCACGCCAACCGGCAAGCAGTTCGCCTACCGCCTCGAGCTGGCGAAGAAATTGTCGCCCGGCCAACCCGCCATTGAGTTCAGCCAGAACGATCCCGAAGGCAAGCCCGTTACCCTGGCTTCTTTCCGCGGCAAATACGTGTTGATCGACTTCTGGGCCAGCTGGTGCGGTCCCTGCCGTGCGGAAAACCCGAACGTAGTTAACGCCTTCAACAAGTATAAAGACAAAGGCTTCACCATTCTCGGTGTTTCGTTCGACGAAAACAAGGAGAAATGGGTAGACGCCGTTAAGAAAGATCAGCTCACCTGGACACAGGTATCCGACCTGAAAGGATGGGCCAACGAAGTTGGAAAGCTCTACGGCATCCGCGCCATCCCGCAGAACCTGCTCCTCGACCCCCAGGGAAAGATCGTGGCCAAGAACCTCCGCGGTGAAGATCTCGACAGCAAACTGGCGGAATTATTCAAATAGCCACCGTTGCATTTTAAATAGAAAGGCGGGCCTCCATGAGGCCCGCCTTTTGTATGCAGGCAATTTGCATCCGGGAATTAATACCCGGTCTGCGCGCCCCTCGCCACACATTGCGCGAGCGCATCGCCGCATCCGGATGGCCATGCATCCGGTTATGCCCCAGTTCCGCGACTGGTAAATCAATCCCAGGCTAATTTAAAAGTGTATACCAGCTATAGATAAGCCATATCTGTAATAGTATGAATCATCTTTGAAGGATATATAAGGTAGATATGGCGTATATATGGCGCATCCATATGTAAACACGCTACCGGCAATAGTTTTAGGGTATTTTAGACTTGGCCGGATCCCCGGGCCGGAAACGGTGGGGCGAAGGTCGGCCCCGGGCGGCAGCTCAAAAAGATCATTCTATTTGATTGTCAATTCATTAAAGAAATAATTCCTTACATGCAGAAAAAATTTCAAAAAGATTTTGCAGTTCTACGAAACGTTCGTAGATTTACGATAGAGTCGTAGCAATACACTGATTCAAGACCACTGCACCTGATATATGAGCACGAACGGGAGTGTGGAGGATGTGATGGAGGAACAACACCCGGTCTGGGAAAAAGGCGGCGGAAATGTTGCTGCCGGTTATACACTGTAATACATTCTTTTAAATACATCATATGGAAAAGCTTACCAAACAGGAGGAAGCGGCGATGCAGGCGATCTGGAAAACCGGGAACGGTTTTGTAAAGGATTTTCTGGAAGCGCATGCCGAGCCCAAACCGCCCTACACCACACTGGCGTCTACCATCAAGAACCTCGAGAAAAAAGGATACGTGGATGCGCGCAAGATCGGCAACGTGTATGAATACACGGCTACCATCGAGGAAGGGGAGTACAAGAAAAAGTTCATGAGCGGGTTTGTGAAAGACTACTTCGAAAATTCCTACAAAGAACTGGTGACGTTTTTTGCGAGGGATAAAAAGATCAGCCCGGACGAGCTGAAGGAAATCATCCGCATGATAGAAAAGAAATAAGCAGCTATTTGTTTCACGTTCATAATGCATGAGCATGCCCGAATTAATCATTTACCTGATCAAAGCCAATATCGCGCTCTGTCTCTTCTACCTGGCCTACCGGCTGGGATTGCGCAGGCTTACGTTTTATACGCTTAACCGTTTTTTCCTGGTGTCAGGCATCATCTTTTCATCTCTGTTCCCGCTGGTGGATGTGAATGATTTTTTCAACCGCAATGAAGCGCTGGCACAGCAGGTGATCACCTACGTGCCCGACCTGAACGCCTTACAGGCTGCGCAGCCGGAAACCTTCAGCGCGTGGATGCTGCTGGAGTGGGTATTCTGGGCCGGCGTGGGCGTGATGGCGTTGCGGTTGCTGCTGCAGCTGGTCTCGCTGCTGTTGCTGCACCGCAAAACGGCGCCGGGCACCGTGCTCCACCGCGAAGTGCGCCTCATGGGCAAAACGATGAACCCCTTTTCGTTCTTCCGGCACATTTATGTCAATCCTTCCCTGCATACCGACAGGGAACTGAAAGCCATCCTCGATCACGAAAGCGTGCACGTCAAAGAATGGCATTCCGCCGATGTGATGCTGAGTGAAATGAATAATGTGTTCTACTGGTTCAACCCCGGCGCGTGGCTGATGAAAACGGCGGTGAAGGAGAACCTCGAGTTCCTGACGGACCGCACCATGCTCCGTTCCGGTATGGATCCCAAGGCGTATCAGTACAGCCTGTTACAGGTAACCGCATCGCCCTACACCACCGGCCTCGCCAACAACTTTAATTTCTCTCATCTAAAAAACCGCATCAGTATGATGAACAAAAGAAGGTCATCGGCCCTGCATATTTACCGCTATG
Organism: uncultured Chitinophaga sp.; assembly: GCA_965653365.1. Classification (GTDB taxonomy): domain Bacteria; phylum Bacteroidota; class Bacteroidia; order Chitinophagales; family Chitinophagaceae; genus Chitinophaga. Next base: position 84,931 of record CBFGZV010000001.1, read on the forward strand.
CGGTACTGGCCTGCCTCGTATGCGGCGTGCTTTTATCCCTGAACTTTACCAAGCCCGGCACCATGGTGAACAACGTGGTAACGGAAGTGAAAACGGCCATCACCGGCTCCGGAGCGGCCGTGAATGAAGTAGTGAGCGGCGTGGTGAGCGATGTAAAGGCCGCCATTCATGGTGAAAGACCGGATACCACGCCGGCAATCAAAGAAGTAGAAAAAGCTCCCGGCCGCGTACGGATTGTGACGGGGCACGTGGATCCCTCCTGGTCGTCAGGGATGAGGGAACAGCCGGCGGATACGGTTCATTACCAGCACAACGGCCGGACGGTGGTAAAGCTGTCGTCTGTCGGTACGACGCTGACGGGGGATACGATCATCGAACAAAGGCGCTCCACGTCTTTCCTGGCCGGTAAGATAACAGGAATACGCCTCGACAAAACCTCCGATACCACCGCTCCCCGCAATTCGCTGGTATTGCGTGGCGTGCCAGCCGAAAAACAGCCGTTGTATGTGCTCGACGGGGAAATCATCGAATGGGGCATCGAAAAAATAGAGCCCGGCAAGATTGAATCGATCACCGTATTGAAAGACCGTTCCGCGTCCGCCCTCTACGGTAACGCGGGCGCCAACGGCGTGATCCTGATCACCACAAAAGCCGGCCTGGGCGCGAAATCCATTGAGGGGAAAGTAGCAGCGGCCGGTACGGCAAATGATCCCGGAGAAGTAGTGGTAACCGGCTACGGCAAGCCAAGAAGCACAAGTGCCAATGGCGCCGTGCAGGAGGTGCAGGTGACCGGCTATGCTAAACCCGGAAGGTACCAGAGCGTGGCAGCGGTAACCGTGGATTCGGTAAGATCCGGAACGCTTGTCGAATACCCTAAACCCAGCAGCATTGTGCCCTATCAACGCCGCGTGATGGGCATTAAAGACTCTGTAAGGATTGCCCGCAGCATCGCGGCAGATGGTGCCAATCAGCCTGCCAACTTCCCGCAGAATCAGCGCGGCGTTGCGGTAACGGTGGATTCGGTGAAATCCTATACCGCAACAGGGAAAACGCTGGCGCTGGCATCGCCCAAATCCGCCGAAACCATCGCGACCGTTGCATATCCCAACCCCACCACCGGCATTGTCAACGTAGCTTTCCATATACCAAAGGCCGGCAACGGGTATCTCGAGGTGGTGGATCTCAACGGACACCAGGTATATTTCAAGTCACTCAATGGATTTTCCGGCGATTACAAAGGCAATATCAGCCTGAAGAACAACCGTGCAGGCACGTACATCCTCAAACTGGTGCTGGATGGCCGTGCACGGATGACCTCCAAGATCGTGAAGCAGTAATTTCCGGATGCGGATAAATTTGCGCCGCCAGGTAATTTCATCCAGCCCGTTCTTATGTAGATTTAGCAGGGCTGCTCCGCCATGGAGCGGCCCTTTATTTTTGCGCGGTTCTGAAAATGCTGCGCGCGCAGCGGAACCCCAGGTTGGAGAGCCCCGAGGTGGGCGTGGTTTTCATCCGGGCGGATACGCGGTATCCCCGGCAATATTCGTCGCTGCACATAAATGAACCGCCGCGGATAACGCGCTTGGGCTGCGCGGGATCGGCCGGGTCGTCCGGCATGTTGGCGCCCTGCGGATTGCGGCAGCCGGGTTTTTCCTGTGTATAGGAACTGCTGTTGTACCAGTCTGCCGTCCATTCCCATACGTTGCCCGCCATATCGTACAGCTGATAACCGTTCGGCGCGAAGGATCTCACCGGCGCCAGGCCGTCGAACCCGTCTGCTGTAGTATTCTCGTAAGGGAAGTGCCCGCTCCAGATATTGGCTTTCGCCTTACCGGTTTGCGGCGCTTCGCTGCCCCAGGGAAAGGGCTGGTTTTGAAGACCGCCGCGGGCGGCGTATTCCCATTCCGCTTCGGTGGGAAGGCGTTTGCCGGCCCAGGATGCAAAAGCCTGCGCATCGTCCCACGAAATATGTATCACAGGATAATCCTCTTTTCCCTCGATGCTGCTGCCGAGGCCCTGTGGATGCCGCCAATCGGCTCCCGGCTCAAACCGCCACCACTGGCTTACATCAAGGAGGTCCACCGCTCCAGCCATAGGTACAAACACGAGTGAGCCGGGTTGGAGCATGCTGCTGTCTACCGTAGCGCCGGGCGGCAGCGTAGCCTTTATTTCGGCGGCTGAAATGGGTCTTTCTGCTGTTGTTACATACCCTGTCGCTTTCACGAACGCCTTGAATTCGGCGTTGGTCACTTCATGCCCGTCGAGCCAGAACGAATCGAGCTTTACCGTATGGCGCGGATATTCGTCGGGCTGGCCGCCATCGTCGTCCGCGCCCATCCCGAAACTGCCGCCGGGAATGAGCACCATGGGGTTCAGGATGGATACCACGGGAGGAACATTTTTTTCGCCGGCGGGCTTGCCGGCCGGCTGACAGGCGGTTAAAGTAAGTGTAAGGGATATGGTACAAAGAGTAGACAGCTGATTCATCGCCGCAAAGTTACAACGCCGGTTGTGAAATTGTTAAATTCTCTCCAAAGTTCGGTGATGTCGCGGACATGTTACATATTACAAGGCATAAATCATCAAACCGGAACCTTGTATTGAACCAGTTCACCCGCAGCGATTTTGGACCGGACTTTAAATGGGGCGTGGCTATTTCCGCCTTTCAGAATGAAGGCGCGCACGACGCGCACGGGAAAGGCATGTCTATCTGGGACGCATTCACTTCACGCAAGGGCAAGATCAAGGATGGCACGCATGCCCGCAACGCCTGCAACTTTTACGACCTGTACCTCGACGATATTGCGCTGGCGAAGGAAATGGGTTTCGGCGTATTCCGCTTTTCATTATCGTGGCCCCGCATCATGCCTAACGGCACCGGCGCGGTTAACCAGGCCGGCATTGATTTTTACCACCGGGTAATAGACGCCTGCCTCGCCGCGGGCATGGAGCCGTATGTAACGCTTTACCACTGGGACCTGCCCCAAACGCTGGAGCACAAAGGCGGCTGGTGCCACCGGGGCACGGTGTTCGCCTTCGAAAGTTTCGCCGCCGTGTGCGCGCGGGCTTACGGCCACAAAGTCAAAAACTGGCTGGTGCTCAACGAACCGTTCGGTTTTACATCGCTCGGCTACATGCTCGGTGTGCATGCGCCGGGCAAGTTCGGCCTGTCGTACTTCCTGCCCGCCGTACATCACGTGGCGCTGGCCCAGGCCGAAGGCGCCCGGGCCGTAAGGGCCGAAGCGCCACACGCGCGCATCGGCACTACCTACTCCTGTTCACAGATCATTCCATATACCAACAACCAGAACGACCTCCAGGCCGCCCGCCGCGCAGACGCCCTGTTCAACCGCCTCTTCATAGAACCGGCGCTGGGCATGGGATACCCGACAGATGCTTTCCCGCTGCTGAAACGGATAGAACGCCGCTATGCCTTGTGGCGCGACTGGGAAAAGCTGCCTTTCAATTTCGATTTCATCGGCCTGCAGAATTACTTCCCGTTGGTAGTGCGCTACAATGCGTTCATGCCGTACGTGCAGGTGTCTGAAGTGAAAGCCCGCTACCGCCAGGTACCGCTTACCGGGCTGGGCTGGGAAATCAGCGGGCAGGGGATGTACAGCATCCTGCAGCAGTTTGCCGCGTACAAGGGCGTCAAGGAAATCATGGTTACTGAAAGCGGCGCCGCCTTCAACGATACGCCGGAGAACGGCGAAGTGAACGATGCGGCGCGCATCGCCTACTTCCGCGAATACCTCGATGCGGTGCTGCTCGCTAAACGTTCAGGCGTTCCCGTTAGTGGGTATTTCGTGTGGACGCTCACCGATAATTTCGAATGGGCGGAAGGCTACAAAGCCCGCTTCGGCCTCGTGCATGTGGATTTTGAAAACCAGCGGCGGACGTTGAAACAGTCGGGGAAGTGGTTCCGCGAACTGCTGAAACAGCCCGTGCGGAAAGGGGTGCAGCAGTTGTAGGTAAGCCGGCGGATAAAGGGAGCCGTTTTGGGGGAGAATGTATAAAGGTTTTTGTAGAGCCCGGCCCCCGTTTACCCGCCGTACCGTTAATGTTCTTTATACTTGAAAAACCAGGCGTCGCGCAGCGACAGGTGTAGCACCACGTTGAAATAATTTTCCTTCACGAGCCCTTTCACCGCACGGCCGCGCTGGCCGCCTTCCAGGCCGATATAGTACCGTAAATGTCCTGTTCTGCTGGGGAGCGAGGCGCCGGCCGTAATGCCGAAATCGGAGATGGGCTCGCCTTTTATTTTCAGGTAACCGGTGGAATAATTGAAACCGGCCTGCAGGATGAGCCCCTCAATGCGGCTGTTGAAATAATCGCGGTAGAGCGTGTACTCCAGTCCGCCCGAGTATCTTTTGGCATTCACATATTTGTATTCTGCTTTGTTCTCGTTGAGACCGGCCCAGTTCTGCTGCCGGTAATCCGCCAGCAGGCTGAGCTGCCCGTTGGTAATGTACACGCCCCCGCCGATCTGCGCGGGTAACCTGAAATCGCGCGACTTTAGCGTTTCTTCATACAGCACGGTCTGATCGGCGGCTTTGAGTGAGAAGTCCTGCTCGTTCGCGAGCGTGCTGCCCAGCCGGTAAGTGGCCCCCGCGCCGAATTCCCATTCATTGAGGCGGCCGTTGTATTGCAGGCCCGTCGTCAGTTCAAAACTGCGGTACGAATTTTTTACTTCGGAGTACACGTCTTCTTCTGTGCCGGTACCGCCCAGGCTGTCTACCGTGCTTACCGGCCCGAACAGCATGGCGGTGGAAACGCCGAGCGAGAAGTTTTTGGTGAGCTGCAGGGCGTTGGAAAAATACAGCCGGTTGATGCCGCCCGCGCCTTCCACGGCGTTGCGGATGTCGCCGGTAGTGCCCTCGATGCTGCGCGTGTTGAGCAGCTTATAATCCACGCGGCTGTAGGGCATCAGGCCCAGGCTGAGCCCCCATAGCTTATGTGCTTTGAAGCCGAGGGCGAAGCGTTTGAAGCTGATATCGCCGGCCGTCTGGTACGTGGTGCTCGTGTTGTACTGGATGGTTTTGGCGGCCACGGACGCTTCAAAGAAAAACGTTTCCATAGGCAGGCGCCCGTACGAGGCGGGGTTCAGTTCGTTGAGGAACCCCACGGAGCCGCGGCCGATGCCGGCGCTGCCCACGCCGAAGCTGCGGCTGTAGTCTTTTTCTTCCAGGTCGCCGATGCCGAACGAAGAATAGAGGGAGTTCACGCCTTTCTGCGCCTGCGTGTGCAGCGCCAGCAATAAAAGGCATCCGGTAAGCAGAATTCGCATGGCTATTGATATAAGAGATAATAGATTTTCAATTGGGCGCGGTGTTTGGAATTGCGACCGTCGCCCAGCACCAGCCGGTTCAGCTGCGCGCCGTACGCGCCCGGCGGCGGGCACAGTACCAGGCCGCGGTACGTATAACTGTCGGCGTTGATCATGGCTTTGCAGTATGCCGTTACGTCGTATGTGTACACCGTGTTTTCGGGATAGAGTTTATCGACGGACAATGCGCCGTGCTGCGCGGTTCCTGTAGCGGCGGCCAGTGAATCGCCGGGCGCGATGTAATGGAAGTTATCCGCCAGCCCTAAGTTCAGCTGCGGCGGCAGGGCTTCGCGCGCATAGGTGCCCGTTACGGGGCGCAGCACCAGCTCGGCCCGCATGATGCGGCCGTACCGCCCGAGTTCCTGCAGCGAAGACAGGGAAGGGAAATCCATCCGCACCAAAGCGCCGGTGATCGATTGCAGGTAAGCCATGTTATTGGTTTCACCGGTGTAAAGCCCCGTTCCGGGCCGCAGCGCCGCAACGGGCGTGCCGGTCCTGTCTGCCTGCACGGCATTATATTGGTGCTCGGGTTTGGACAGCAGGAAGTCGAGGTACTTCTCTTCCTTCTCATGCGTCACCACATGATAATGCAGGCGGAGGTACAGGCTGCTGTCTTTCGCCTCAAAGCCGAACACCGCGCTGTTGTTACTGCCCGTGAGGTAAAGGCCTTTGAAATATTCGTGGAAAAGGTCGTCGGTGGATACATCGGTGACATCGTCCTTCAACATATTGAACAGTTCCAGTCCCTTGCCGTCTGCCAGTCGCAGGTGAAGCCATTCGCCGGAAGTGGGGCGGATGTCGAACTGCTGTACGCCCAGCGGCGTGCTGTTGTAGGGCCAGCGCATGTGGGTGAAGAAGGCGGTGTATTCCTCCGGCAATTTCAGCGGTTGCGTGAGCTGGTGCAGCCGGAAGGTTTGCAGGGGCAGGGTATCGCCGTAGGCATACCCGGTGGGGCGCATCACGAGCTCGATGGAATCGAACACCGCTTTGTCGTCGATCTCCCGGCTGTCTGGCAGCGCCACACGGAAATAACTGCCCGTGGTGATGTTGCCGAAGTAAGCGTCTTTATATCCGCCGGCAAGCGCTACGCCGGTGCCGGAAGAGGCTACCGAATCCGGCTGCACGGTGCGCATGTTGATGGAAAGCGTATCGATCAGCGTGTATTGCACATTACCGCCGCCGGCTGCGTTGTCGTAACTGAAGCCGGCTTTGTCGCAGGCGGAAAAAAAACAGACCGCGGCCATTCCCAGGAAGATCGTTTGTAGTTGCATAACGGCGCAATGATAATCAGGAGCCATTGTCCGGTGCAGGGCTATTATGCCAGTCCGCGATATTTATCGATGAGTGCCCGCGAACTGCCGCCGGTTGCCATTTTAAGCCCGTTGGTGGCCGTTTTGGGGCAAAAGGGCAAATTCCCCGGTTGGCAGATGAAAAGGCCGTATTCGTCGCCCGCAGCCCCCGCGTCCGTCTATTTTATCATACCTGTAACAGTTACCCGGATAATTTTGAAACCGTTAAAAAAAACTATTGTATGCAGATTGCAAGACATTATGGATGGATACTGGTGGGCCTGCTGGCAGCTTGTTCCAAAAGCGATTCCGGCGACGATGAAACCGGTAACTGGGTGGAGGTGCAGGAGATGAGCGCCAAGCCCCGTTCGGAGGCGGTGAGTTTCGTGATCGGGGACACGGCTTACATCGGTACCGGGTACGACGGGGAAAAATACCTCCGCGATTTCTGGAAGTACACGCCTTCGAGAGGGTGGACGCAGATCACCGACCTGCCGCCCGCCGCGCCTGTGCGCAGCAGCGCCACCGCATTCGTGATCAACGGCATCGGGTATGTGGGAACGGGGTACGATAACCGCGACCGCCTCAACGACTTCTGGGCTTATCACCCCACCACCGGCGCGTGGAAACCCATCAAGCCGCTGACCCATCCCAATCCCGCCATCAGCCTCGCCCGCCGCGATGCGGTGAGCTTTACGCTCAACGGTAAAGGTTACGTGACCACCGGCACCGACGGCAGTGCGCTGAAAGACACCTGGGAATACGATCCCGTTAAAGACGAATGGAACGAAAAGCAATCATTCGGCGGCTCCAAACGCCACGAAGCCGTAGCCTTCGTGATCGGCAGCAAAGCATACGTGGTGACGGGCACCAACAACAATGAACTGAAAAACGACTTTTATTCCTTCGACGGGGAAAACTGGGAGAAGCTGAAAAATATCTCCAACACCAGCGACCTCGACTATGACAACGATTATGACATTGTGCGCAGCAATGCCGTTGCGTTCGTGATGAACAACAAGGGATACGTGGCCACCGGCAGCAAAGGCGGCCTTTCCACCCACTGCTGGGAATACGATCCCGTGGCGGACCAGTGGACGAAACGCCGTGATTTCGAAGGCACCGCGCGCACCGGCGCCGTCGCATTCACATATGCCAACAAAGGGTATGTACTGGCCGGCCGCACGTCCAGCATGCCACTCGACGATATGTTCCGTTTCGAACCAGACCAGGAGTATGATGAGAACGACTAAAACTTTCCATCGCTGGGTTATGATCACCGTGCTGCCGGGCGCTGTATTTTTTTCCTGCAAGGGAAAAAGAGAAACGCTCCGGCTTGCACCGGTGCATACCGGCAGCAGCTGGGGTTACCAGATATTCCGCAACAACCGCCCGGTGATTTACCAGACGGAAATCCCGGCTATTGCCGGGCATCATCCATTCAGCAGTAAAGAGGAAGCCATGCGGGTGGGACGACTTGTTATGCAGAAATTACAACGCGGCGAATCCCCTGCCGTTAGTCCCCGCGAGCTGGACAGCATGCACGTCCGGCCGAATTAACTTTAACACTTAGTTAAGAGTCGCTATAAGGGTTTTAACACTTGCTTAAGAGTATTGTGGCGTATGTTTATCGCCGATTATCACCTATGGTCAGCATCAGAAATATATTCCGTAACAGGCTCGTCGTCATCTGCATGCACCTTGCTGCATGGATATGCATTTTCCTGTTTCCTTTCTTTGCTTACCGCATCCAGGTGGCAGATAGGTCGTTCTTCATCAAGGAGGCCATCAACACATTGTTCCTGGTAGGATTGTTTTACCTGAACGTGTTTGTGCTGATTCCGAAATTTTTTACGCTGAAGCGCATCGGCATTTACATTGCCTGCGTGCTCGGGCTGATCATATTCATTGCGATACAGCAGGCGGTGGTGGAATACCGGTTCATGGCCGCCATCATGAACCGGCCGCCTTTTCTTATGGCCGCGAACGATTCCATGTCAACGATGGTGGTGCGGGGCGTTCCCGGTGTGCACATGGTGTCGTTTACGGACGGTGACAGTGCGCGGCTGGATGCGGTGCCTGCCGGCAGGGCGATGGGCGTGGCCAATGTGATGTACCGGATAGACGGGGGCGACAGCATGCCGATGGCCGGCATGGCCATGTCTGGCGTGGTGCATGCCGTTGGCGGCGTGAGTGATGCGGACATGGTGGCCTTCCGCGACAGTATGATACGCCGTCACCCGGTGCCCTGGCGGAAACGGTTGTACGCCGACTGGCGCCGCCACGGACCCAGCATACCGGACAGCCTCGCCAAGCCGGTGGCCATGTGGGCGGAATCGTTACCTGCAAGGCCCTTTCGGGACGGGGTGTTCATGATGCGTTTCTTTATCCCGGAGATGCTCCGCAAATCGGGCACCTTCGCGTTGCTGATGCTGTTCATGAGCGGCTTCATCAAGATCGCGATGGAATGGTTCAAAAGCGAAAAACAGCGCGAGGCGCTGAAAGTGGCGAACCTGAACGCGGAATTGAAATTCCTGAAGTCGCAGATCAACCCGCATTTTTTATTCAACAGTCTCAATACCATTTATTCGCTGGCGCACCGCCGCTCTCCCGAAACGGAGCATGCCCTCGTGAAACTGTCCACCATCATGCGTTACATGATTTACCAGAGTAACGAAGACAAGGTACCCCTGCAAACCGAGCTGCGTTATTTGCAGGATTACATCGATATACAGCGGTTGCGGATGACGCGCAATATTCCCGTTGAGGTGTCGGTGGAGGGCGATAACAACGGCGCCGACCTGGAGATTGCGCCGATGCTGCTGATTCCATTCGTCGAAAACGCGTTCAAACACGGCATCAGCTATACCGAGCCGGCTTATATCCACATCCGCATGTTCATCGGCGCCGACGGCATTTTCCAGCTGGTGGTGCGCAACCGGGTGTTCCGGCAGCGGGTGGCGGAAAAGGGCGGGGTAGGACTGAATAACGTACTCAAACGGCTGAGCCTGTTGTACACAGATGCACACACTATAACTGTCAGAGAGCATGGAGATGAATTTATTGCTGACCTTAAAATTTCGCTGAAACATGATGAAATGTTTAGCTCTTGATGATGAACCGCTGGCATTGGAGATCATCGAGGATTTTGTTGCAAAGGCACCTTTCCCCATGCAGGTGAAAACATTCGAAAACGCGGCGCTGGCCCTCCGGTATTTGCAGGAGCAGCCGGTAGACCTGCTGTTTCTCGACATCAAAATGCCGGACATCACGGGAATCCAGTTCCTGAAATCGCTGAAGCATCCGCCGATGGTGATATTCACCACCGCTTATGAAGAATATGCGATGGATGGGTTCAACCTGGATGTGATCGATTACCTGCTCAAGCCGATCCCGTTTGAGCGGTTCCTGAAAGCGGTCACCAAAGCACATGAGTACATGCAGGTGCCCCAGCCGAAAAGCATGGAGCACGATTACATCTTCGTGAAAACGGAGTATAAGATCATCAAGATCAATCTCGATGACATTCTTTACATTGAAGCGCTGAAAGATTATATCAAAATTTACACGCTAAGCCAACCCGTGCTCACGCTTAAAAGCCTGAAGGCTTTCGAGAGCCGGCTGCCGAAAGACAAGTTTATGCGGGTTCACCGCTCGTACCTGGTGGCGATGAACAAGATCAATTCCGTAGAACGGAACACGGTGATGATCGCCAACCAGTCCATTCCCATCAGCGAAGGCTACCGCGACAAGTTCTACGATGTGATTACGAAGTATTCATAAAAAAAGGCTGCTATTGTGCGGCAGCCTTTTCTCTTTCTTCCCATTTCTTCAGTACTTCTTTGGCCGGTACGATGCGTACACCGCCTTTGCCGTCGTCGTAGACCATGTCCTGGTCCAGTTTGGCATTGTATTCTACCAGTTTCCTGACGCCTTTGCGCAGCGCTTCGGTCAAGGTGCGCGCGAATTCGCTCATTTGCGGAGTGGTGGGTTCCATTATTTCGTGTGTTTTGGTGATCAGTTGCCAGATGTCCGACTGGTGTATTTCTTTGACGAATCCTTTTTCTCCTTCGGCGACCAGCTGAGGCTCCTCTCCGCTGTTATTGTACACCACCCATTTGTCGACAACCGGTATGTATAGTTCCGCCAGGTTGTCAACGCTGCGTTGGTACCTTCGGGTAATCATGTTTTCCGGAATGTGATGCCCGCCTTTCGCAACCCGGCTCCGTACGCGGTTTTGCGCCTGCTGTGGCGAACTGAGCCAGAAATAGCACAGCGTAACATGGTACCCGGCCGCCCGGGCTTTTTTGATCAGCTGTATGTAACTGCGGGTAGATAAGGTGGTTTCAAAAGCGAAGTTTTCTTTTGCTTCCATCAGCAGGCTGATGCGCCTGAGCATCAAACGGCCCGCTTCGATCGCCACGCTTTCGGGATGGAAGGGAGACAAACCCGCGGCAATGCTATCCGCATTCACAAACTCTTTGCAGTGAAGGACTTCGGGCATTACAACGAATGATGAAGTGGTTTTTCCGGCGCCGTTGCAACCTGCAACGATGAAAAGTTTCGGCATTGGAATTTTTTTTAAGAGGGATTAACAATGTACGTATGAAGATAAAAAAAACCGGCACACAAAGGCGCCGGTTTTAAAAATTGCGGGATCTTTTATCAGATCAGTTCTTTCAGTTTCATCACTACTTTATCTACTTCTTCTTTCGTGTTATGCCGGGAGAAGGAGAATCGCACTGCCACTTTATTCGGGTCGTTGTTGATGGCGCGGATAACGTGCGAGCCTGCATCCGCACCGGATGTACACGCGCTGCCGCCGCTGGCGCAGATGCCGTTGATGTCGAGGTTGAAGAGCAGCATTTCGCTTTTTTCCGACTTGGGAAATGAAACGTTCAGCACGGTGTACAGGCTGCGACCGAACAGGTCGCCGTTGAACCCTACGCCGGGAATGTGTTCCTGTAATTGTGCCGCCATGTACAGGCGGAGGTCGTTGATATACTGGCTGTGCTCTTCGAAGTTTTCGGTAGCGAGTTCCAGGGCTTTGGCGAAACCGATGATGCCGTAAAGGTTTTCAGTACCTGCGCGCATGTTGCGTTCCTGTGAGCCGCCGTGCACGTAGGGGGTGATTTTTACGTTCTCGTTAATGTAGAGGATGCCTACGCCTTTGGGACCATGAAACTTGTGGCCGGCGCCATTGATGAAATGCACGGGCGTGTTGCGAAGGTCGAAGGGATAGTGCCCCACGGTCTGCACCGTGTCTGAATGGAAGATGGCGTCGTACTCCTTGCAGAGGTTGCCTACCGCATGCAGGTCGAGCAGGTTGCCGATTTCGTTGTTCGCGTGCATGAGGGACACGAGGCAGCGTTCGGTGGAGTTGGCCAGCAGGGAGCGCAGGTCGTCCATATCCACATGCCCGTTCGGCAGCAGTTTCACCCACGAGAGCTTCACTTCTTCCTTGCAGTGCGCATGTTCTACGGTGTGCAGGGTGGCATGGTGCTCGATAGGGGAGCTGATGATGTGGCGGCAGCCCAGGTCGCGGATGGCGGCGGTGATTGCGGTGTTACTGCTTTCCGTGCCGCCCGAGGTGAAGAAGATCTCGCCGGGGTGGGCGTTGAGGATCTTCGCGACGCTTTTGCGCGCGCTTTCAATACCCAGGCGGGATTCGCGACCATATGAATAAATGGAGGAAGGGTTGCCGAACTTCTCGGTCATATAAGGCAGCATGGTGTCGAGCACTGCTTTGTCCAGCGCGGTGGTTGCCGCATTGTCGAAATAAATACGTTCCAAGATCGTGGTGGTTTGGTTTTTGATATAAAAGCGGGACAAATTTACGGAAAAGCGGTAAAAAAAAGCCCCGACGGCGGGCATATGTTCATGTAATCTTCCTGCGCCCCGCGCAGCCCCCGGATTTCCCCTTTCATTTGGCTGTCATATTGGCTGCCCCCTGTCGCCGGCCGGGCAAGAAAAAGCCCCGGCGTCGGGGCCGGGGCTTTCGGTTCGGTGAAAGGCGTTCTTTAAATGAACTCCTTGATATCCTGCATGATTTTGCGGGCGATGTTATCGGCCGTTGTCTCATTATGGCTTTCGGCATAGATGCGGATGATCGGCTCGGTGTTGGACGTACGCAGGTGCACCCAGTCCTTGTCGAATTCGATCTTCAGGCCGTCTTCCGTGTTCTGGGGCTGTTTTTTGTATTTGCCCTTGATTTTCTCGAAGATGGTTTTTACGTCGATGCCTTTGTCCAGTTCGATTTTATTTTTGGAAATGAAGTAGTCCGGGTACGAATTGCGGAGCGCTTTCATTTTCTTTTTGCTGTGGGCCAGGTGGCTGAGGAAGAGGCCGATGCCGATGAGGGCGTCGCGGCCGTAGTGGAGGTCCGGCACAATGATGCCGCCGTTGCCTTCGCCGCCGATCACGGCGTTCACGGCTTTCATTTTGGTCACCACGTTTACCTCGCCCACTGCGGAGGGGTGGTATTCCCCGCCGTTTTTGAGGGTGATGTCTTTCAGGGCCTGGGTTGAGCTGAGGTTGCTCACGGTGTTGCCTTTACGGTGCTTCAGCACGTAATCGGCCACGGCCACCAGGGTATATTCTTCGCCGAACATGCTGCCGTCTTCGCATACGAAGCAAAGGCGGTCCACATCCGGATCCACGGCGATGCCGAAGTCGGCTTCCGATTTGTTGACTTCATTGGAAAGCGCGGTGAGGTTTTCGGGCAGGGGCTCCGGGTTATGGGAGAACTTGCCGTTCACTTCGCCGAAGAGCACTTCCACTTCCGCCACGCCCAGCGCCTTGAGAAGGGCCGGAACATAAATGGCGCCGGTGGAGTTCACGGCGTCTACCACTACTTTAAAGTTGCAGGCTTTGATGGCCTTTACGTCTACCAGCGGGTAATTCACCACCAGGTCTACGTGTTTCTGCAGGTAGGAATCGTCTTTGCGGTAAGTGCCCAGTTTGGATACGTCTGCAAACACAAAATCTTCATTGGCGGCCAGTTCCAGCACTTCCGCGCCGTCTGCGCCGGAAATGAATTCGCCTTCGCCGTTCAGGAGCTTGAGTGCGTTCCACTCCCTGGGGTTGTGGCTGGCGGTGAGAATGATGCCGCCGGCGGCCTGTTCCGTTTTCACGGCTATTTCCACCGTGGGCGTGGTGCTCAGGTCGAGGTCCACCACATCGATGCCGAGGCCGTTGAGGGTGGATACCACCAGGTTTTTGACCATTTCTCCGGATATGCGCCCGTCCCTGCCGATCACTACTTTCTTGTTTTCAGCGTTCTGCCGTAACAGCCATGTACCATAAGCGGCGGTGAACTTCACCACGTCCAGGGGAGATAAGCCTTCGCCCGGCCTGCCGCCGATCGTTCCACGAATACCCGAAATTGATTTAATCAGTGCCACAATTGTTGGATTTTTTTAGGAAGGCAAAGATAATCGATTCAATCTTTAATCATCCTGTTAATTTACATGTACAAGCTTCAGGCCGCTAGTTGCGGCTTTTAAACTATATTTGCAGCTACGTATAAAATTTTAAGAGAATATAATGAGTCATATTTGGTCTCGCATTCCCAGATACATACGGTATATCTTCATGCAAACCCTATACCTGTTTGGCTTTCTGGTGGTTTTCAGGCTGATCTTCTTTTTTTTCTTTTTCTCCAGCACCATCCGGGAATCCGGCATCCTCGCAAAAGCATGGTACCTCGGGCTGAAGTTCGACTTGCGGCTGGCGCTTATTATCATGATTCCCGTGGCGCTGATCGCCGTAGTGGCGCGCGACCGGCTGTTCGGCACCGGCGCGCTGCGCAGGATTAACTTCTGGTATTTTTTCATCATATACCTGCTACTCACGCTCTTTTACGTGATCGACCTGGGGCATTACAGCTACCTCGGCATCCGGCTGGAGCCTTCCGTGACCCGTTTCCTCGCATCCGGTGAAAAGGCTACCAACGCCCGCATGATGTGGGAAAGTTACCCCGTGGTGTGGGGACTGCTGGGTATTGTTGTACTCATGACGTTCATCCGTTTTTCGTACCGCAGTATTTACCGCCGTTTCGCCGGTAAAGAAGGCACGCCCGTGCGCCCCTGGGGGTATGCCGGCTGGGTAGTGCTGTTGGTAGTGCTCTTCGGCGCAGGCATTTACGGCAACCTCGCCTACTTCCCGCTGCGCTGGAGCCAGGCCATGTTCACGCGCGACAACGCGGTGACCAGCCTCGCCCTCAACCCGGTGCTGCACTTCGCCTCCAACTTCAACCTCCAGGCCGACACCTTCGATGAAGCGGCCACCCGGAAATATTATCCTTACATCGCCGGATACCTCGGGGTGGAGCAGCCGGACGAAAAGGCGCTTAAATTCGCCCGCACCGTGCCGGGCGACACCACCAAACCGAAACAGAATATCATCATCGTGATGATGGAATCCGTGGGCGCCTCCATGACCAGCATGTTCGGCAATCCCATGCAGGCCACGCCCAACCTCCAGCAGTTGGCCAACCAGGGCGTGCTGTACGAAAATTTCTACGTGCCCGCCATGAGCACCGCCCGTACGGTGTTTGGCGTTACCACCGGCCTGCCCGATGTGGTGCGCGTCAAAACCGCCTCCCGGCACCCCGCCATTGTAGACCAGCGGGTGGTGATGGACCAGTTCGAAGGATATGAAAAATACTATCTCCTGGGCGGCAACACCAACTGGGCCAATATCCGCGCCGTGTTCACCAACAACGTGGACGGGCTGCAGATTTTCGAGGAAGGATATTTCAAGGCCCCCAAAGCCGACGTGTGGGGCGTGGCGGACTACGACCTGATCACCGAAGCCGACGAAATCTTCAAAAAGGCGAACGACAGCAAAAAGCCGTTCGTGGCATTCCTGCAAACGGCAGACAACCACGAGCCCTACACCACTACCGCCGGGGCGGGCGACTTTAAAAAGCTCACCGCCAAAGAGGTCGGCGACAAACAGCTGAAGGCTTCCGGTTTTGTGAACATCGACCAGTTCAACGCCCTTCGGTACCTCGATTACAACATCGGGCACCTGATGAAACTGGCAAAGCAATCGGGTTACCTCGACAATACCATCTTCGTATTTTTCGGCGACCACAGCGCCCGGCTCGACGCCTATCAGTTTATGCCCATCCCCGAATTCGAGATGGCCACCTATGTGACGCATGTGCCCTGCATCATCTACAATCCCCGCACACTGGCCCCGAAACGGGTGCAGCACGCCGGGAGCCTGCTCGACGTGTACCCCACGGTAGCCGGGATGGTGGGCATGCCTTACACCAATTACACCCTCGGGCGCGACCTGGCCGATACCACGGGAGCGGCACAACGATTTGCCTTCATCCAGTACGTGCGGGGCGGTAGCACCTATATGGGCGCCATCAACGGGCAGTACCTGTATGAAGTGGATGCCAAAACCGGGCAAACGGGGCTGTACGATCTGAAGGCAGACGCACTGAAGAGTGTGCAGCAGCAAAATCCCGCGCTGGCACGCGATATGGATAACTTAACGCGCGGATTTTACGAAAGCGCCCGATATTTGATGTTCAATAACAAGAAGTAGCGGCATGGAAGTCACGAAACAATGGTTCAAAGACTGGTTCAATTCACCTTATTATCACCTGCTGTACAGCAACCGTGACGAAAAGGAGGCGGCATCGTTCATCGACAAGCTGGTGGACTACCTGCATCCCTCGCCCGGGGCCACCATGCTCGATGTAGCCTGCGGGAAAGGGCGGCACGCCAAATACCTGGCCGATAAAGGTTTCAACGTCACCGGCATCGACCTCTCCGAAGAAAGCATCGCCGCCGCGCGCAAGCTCGAAAACGACCATCTCAGTTTTTTCCAGCACGACATGCGCCTGCCGTTCCGCATTAACTACTTCGACGTGGTGTTCAATTTCTTCACCAGCTTCGGCTATTTCGAAACCCGGCACGAAAACGAGAACGCCCTGCGCACGCTGGCCAATTCGCTGAAGCCCGGCGGCCGGCTGGTGCTCGATTACCTCAACAGCGTGTACGTGGCCACCCACCTGGTGGTGGATGAAGTGAAGGAAAAAGACAACGTGGTGTTCGACATCCGCCGGGAAATGAGCCACGGCAAATTCCTCAAACAGATCAACATCCTCGATAAAAAACAGCTCCTCCGCCACGAATACACCGAAAGCGTCAGCGCTTTTTCGCGTGCCGACTTTGAAGAGATGTTCGCCCGGCAGGGCATGGAGATCACGGACGTTTTCGGAGACTATCATTTCAACGCATTTGATGAGCAGCATTCTCCAAGGCTGGTCATGATTGCCCAAAAACCAAAAGGCTAATGGAAACGCTGCTCACCTGGGACCTGAAGCTTTTCTTCTATATCAACGGCAAGTGGAACAACGGTTTCCTCGATTTTCTGCTCCCCTGGATGCGGGAGCCGTATTTCTGGGCGCCGCTATACCTGTTCCTGGCGGTGTTTGTAGTATACAACTATAAATGGCGGGGATTTTTCTGGATGGTGTTTTTCATCATCACCTTCGCCCTCACCGACCAGTCGAGCTTGTTTTTCAAAGACGCCGTGGCCCGGCTGCGGCCCTGCCGCGACCCGCTGATTTCGCCCTACGTGCGCGTGCTGGTAACCTATTGCCCCATGAGCGGGAGCTTTACCTCGTCGCATGCAGCCAACCATTTTGGCCTGGCGATGTTTTCTTTTTTAACTTTAAGGCCACAGATCGGAAAATGGGCCTGGCTGTTCTTCGCCTGGGCGGCCATCATCGGTTATGCGCAGGTGTACGTGGGCGTGCATTATCCCACCGACATCCTGGGCGGCGCCCTGCTGGGGATGCTGGCCGGCCTGCTGAGCGGCGGATTTTTTCAAAGAAGGATCAGACTGGAGCTGGAAAAAACAACATGAACATTACATACCTGATACTCATACTGGCCGCTACCATCGGCGGGGGCATGATTCCCATGCTGGTCAAGCGCGTTCATCCCAACCTGCCCATTTACCTGCTGGCATTCACCGGCGCGTTCCTGTTCGGCATCACCATCATGCACCTGCTGCCCGAAGTGTACCACGAACTGGGGCATTCCGCCGGTATTTACATCGTGCTTGGGTTTTTCCTGCAGGTGTTCCTGCAGCAGCTGAGCCACGGCATGGAGCACGGGCATAGCCACCTGCCCGGCGGCAACCATCATCATGTGGCCGTGATGCCGCTGCTCATCGGGCTGTCGATTCATGCGTTCATGGAAGGCATTCCGCTGGGTTTCCATTACGAGGACAAATCCGCCCTCCCTTCGCTGATGCTGGGGGTAATGGCGCATAAGGTGCCCGAGGCGCTCACGCTTATCACGGTAATGCTGCACGCCCACCAAACCAAGGGGCAGCTGTGGCGCATCCTGCTCATCTTTTCCGTGATCACGCCGCTTTCGGCCATCCTCGCCGCCACGCTCGGCCGGGAGTTCCATGTAGTCACCGATTCGCTCATTTACCTGGTGGCGCTGGTGATCGGCGCGTTTTTGCATATTTCCACCACCATCTTTTACGAAAGCGGCACCAAACACCATGAACTGAGCCGCAGGAAGATACTGGCCATCGCCGCCGGTATCGCTTTGGCATTTGTTACGCTGATATTTGAATAATTTTTTATTTTTAGGCTTATAAATTATGGAAGTCGTCATTATCCTCGTCCTTATTTTGCTCAACGGTATCTTCTCAATGGCGGAGATAGCCTTGGTATCTGCCCGCAAAGTGCGGTTGGAAAACGCAGCCAGGCAAGGGGACGAAAAAGCCAAAGCAGCACTGAAACTGTCCAATAACCCGGATACGTTCCTCTCCACGGTACAGATCGGCATTACGCTGATCGGTATTTTAACGGGTTTGTATTCCGGCGAGCAACTGAAGGAAGATGTGACGGGGTACATCAATACCATCCCCCTGCTCGCTCCCTACAGCAACGGCATCGCCACCGCCCTGCTGGTGATCGCCATCACGTACCTCACGCTCGTACTGGGTGAGCTTTTCCCGAAACGCATCGGCCTCGCCAACCCCGAAAAAATCGCCAAGGCACTGGCGCAGCCCATGTATTTCATTTCCCGCGTAACTTTCCCGTTCGTATGGCTGCTGAGCCGCTCCACCAACATACTGGTGCGCGTCACCGGCCTCAAACGTACGTCGGACAGTAACGTGACGGAAGAAGAAATCAAAGCCATCATCAGCGAAGGCACCTCTTCCGGCGCCATCGAGGAAACCGAACAGGAAATCATCGAACGCGTGTTCCACCTCGGCGACCGGAACATCACCTCCCTCATGACCCACCGCACAGACATCATCTGGCTCGACGTCAGCGAGGAAGGCGAAAGCTACAAACGCAAGATCAAAGCCGCCCCGCACTCCGTATACCCGGTGTGCGACGGGCAGATCGACCATATCAAAGGCATCCTGACCATCAAGGACCTGTATGCCGCCGGTAACCTGGCCGTGCTGAAGGACATCATGAAGAAGCCCCTCTTCATCCCCGACAACAACACCGCTTACCAGGTGCTCGAGAAGTTCAAGGAAACGCAAATCCACGCCGCCTTCATCGTTGACGAATACGGCACCTTCCTCGGCATGATCACCCTGAACGACATTCTCGAAGCCATCGTAGGCGATATGCCGGAAACCGGACAGGACGACTATAACATGGTGAAGCGCGAAGACGGGTCGTACCTCATCGACGCCCAGATACCCTTCTATGATTTTCTCAGCGAATTCGACATGGAAGACCAGATGGCCGAGTTCGAACAGGAATTCGACACCCTGGCCGGCTTCATCCTCCACCATCTTGAACATATCCCCCAAACAGGCGAAAAGCTCGAATGGCGCAATTTCACCTTCGAAATTGTGGATATGGACGCCCACCGCATCGACAAAATATTGGTGACGCCCCCTGAAAATATTGAAGAAGAGTAATACATTTACATCGTAAAACGCTGCCCTTCCCACGGATCGGCAGCGTTTTAAGGTATTATGTCACAGCTAACCGTTTGTTTTAAAAAAGACCGGAGACCTCAACAAAAGGACTAAATCAATGAATGCCAGGCAGGTACCCCGTTATCTGCCCGAAAATATTTAAGGAGAATATTAGAAAAAAAACATCTTTATACTAATTTTGGGCACTTTTTTACATCATCAAATAATTTAATTTAATATAATGGTCGTTCTAGGAAGTAAGATGCTTTCCCTTGAAGAAGTGCATCGGGTGCTGTTTGAAGGAGAGGAGCTGGTGCTGGAAGAGGCTGCCGTTCAGCAGGTTAAGGAGAATTTCGAGTTTCTGAAAGCTTTTTCCGCCAAAAAGCTCATCTACGGCATTAACACCGGTTTCGGCCCCATGGCCCAATACCGTATTCCGGAAAAGGATACGTTCCAGCTGCAATACAACCTTATCCGCAGCCACAGCTCGGGGGCGGGCAAATGCCTGGCGCCGGTGCTCACCAAAAGCCTCATGATCGCCCGCCTGAGCAGCTTCATGCAGGCGCATTCCGGCGTACATCCGGAGGCGGTGGAACTGCTGCGCGACCTCATCAACCATAACATTTACCCCTGTGTATACGAGCACGGCGGCGTGGGCGCCAGCGGCGACCTGGTGCAGCTGGCTCATCTGGCCCATGCGCTCATCGGTGAAGGCAACGTATTGTACGAAGAAGAAATCCGGCCCGCCGCCGACGTGTACAAGCAGCTGGGCCTCAAACCCATGCAGGTGCACATCCGCGAAGGCCTCGCCGTGATCAACGGCACCTCGGCCATGACGGGCATCGCGCTGGTGAACATCATCGAGGCGCGCAAACTGCTGATGTGGAGCTGCGCCCTTTCCGCCATGATCAACGAAGTGGTGGAAGCGTTCGACGATCACCTGAGCTATGAGCTGAACGTCGTGAAAAAACACACCGGCCAGAACGCCGTGGCTGAACTGATGCGCGCCATGCTCAACGGCAGTAAGATGATCCGGCACCGGCCCGATCACCTCTACAAGGAGCTCGAAGAAGAGATATTCAAGGATAAAGTACAGGAATACTACTCCCTGCGCTGCGTGCCGCAAATTCTCGGCCCCATTTATGATACCCTGGCCCATGCGGAAACCATCGTGGTGGGAGAGCTGAACTCCGTGAGCGACAACCCGGTGGTGGACCACCGCCACCAGAACGTATACCACGGCGGTAACTTCCACGGCGATTACATTTCGCTGGAAATGGACAAGGTGAAGATCGCCATGACCAAACTGTCGATGCTCAGCGAGCGCCAGCTGAATTACCTGCTGAACGAAAAGCTGAACCACAAATTCCCGCCGTTTATGAACCTGGGCAAGCTGGGCTTCAATTTCGGCATGCAGGGCGTGCAGTTCACCGCCACTTCCACCGTGGCCGAAAACCAGACGCTCAGCTTCCCGATGTACATCCACAGTATCCCGAACAACAACGACAACCAGGACATCGTCAGCATGGGCTGCAACGCCGCGCAGATGACCTACAAGGTGATCGAGAACACGTTCGAGGTGCTCACCGTACAGATCATGACCCTGCTGCAGGCCGTAGACTACCTGAACTGTCAGGATAAGCTGGCCGGTTTCTCCCGCAGGATCTACCAGGACGTACGGGCGATTTTCCCTAAATTTATAGACGACGCTCCCCGCTATGCAGACGTACAGCGGATAAAGGCGTACCTGATGCGGAACGAGCCTTCCGTTGTAACCGGAACGAAATCCGGTAAACGGCAGAAAAGCTCCGTACAGTAACGCAACAGCATCTACGCAGCAGCAACTGAGACCTAACAAATACAACAACAGGAGATACTTTAGATATGAAATGCGCATTGATAACAGGCGGTTCCCGGGGGATAGGCAGGGCGGTATGTATTAAGCTGGCGGAACAGGGATACCATATCCTGATCAACTATAAAGGCAACACGGCGGCGGCCGAAGAAACACTCGCGGCCGTGAAGGCCAAAGGGGCGGATGGCACGCTGCTGCAGTTCAACGTTGGCCGGGAAGATGAGGTGCAACAGGTGCTGGGCGCCTGGATCGAAGCCAATAAAGACAAACAGATCGAGGTGCTGGTGAACAACGCCGGCATCCGGGAAGATATGATGATGTTCCAGATGAGCGCCGAAAAATGGAAAGGCGTGCTGGAATCGAGCCTCGACGGCTTTTTTTATGTGACCAAGCAGGTGCTTACCGGCATGCTGCTGAAGCGGTACGGCCGTATCATCAACATGGTGTCGCTCTCCGGCCTGAAAGGCACGCCCGGGCAGGTGAACTACAGCGCCGCCAAGGCCGGCCTCATCGGGGCCACCAAGGCGCTGGCGCAGGAAGTGGCCAAGCGGAACGTGACCGTGAACGCCATTGCGCCCGGCTTCATCAGAACAGACATGACGGAAGGATTGCCCGAGAAAGAACTTTCGGCCATGGTGCCCATGCAGCGCTTCGGCACGGCGGAAGAAGTGGCGGAAGCCGTTTCTTTCTTTGCCTCGAAAGGCGCTTCCTATATAACGGGAGAAGTGCTGAATATCAATGGCGGGCTGTATTCCTGATATAGGGGTGGCGGCCGGAAAGTTCGTTTCAATAATTGTTTGGCCCGCATTCTTTTGAGCGGCAATTAAGACTTTAAGCACATGAACAGAGTAGTGATAACAGGCATTGGTATTTATTCCTGCATCGGGAAAGACCTCGAGGAAGTACGCGAGTCGCTGTTCCGCGGCCGTTCCGGCATTGTGCTGGACGAGGAGCGGAAGGCATTCGGGTACCGTTCCGGGCTCACGGGCGCATTGCCCCGGCCGGAACTGAAAGGCCTGCTCGACCGGCGCGCCCGGCTGATGATGCCCGAGCAGGCGGAATATGCCTATATGTCTACCCGCGAAGCCCTCGCCAACGCGAAGATGGACCAGGACTATCTCGATAGCCGGGAAGTGGGCCTGCTGTTCGGCAACGACAGTTCCGCCAAGCCCACCATCGAAGCCACAGACATCATCCGCGAAAAGCAGGATACCATGCTGGTGGGCTCCGGTTCCGTGTTCCAGACCATGAACTCCACCGTGAACATGAACCTGGCCACTATTTTCAAGCTCAAAGGCGTCAATTTCAGCGTGAGCGCCGCCTGCGCCAGCGGCAGCCATGCCATCGGCCTCGGCTATATGTTTATCCGTAACGGTATGCAGGATGCCGTAATCTGCGGCGGCGCGCAGGAAGTGAACAAATATGCGATGGGCAATTTCGACGCCATAGCGGCCTTTTCCGTGAGGGAAAACGACCCCGCCAAAGCATCGCGCCCGTTCGACCGTGACCGAGACGGGCTGGTGCCCAGCGGCGGAGCGGCCACGGTTATCCTGGAAAGCCTCGAATCCGCCCAGCGACGCGGCGCGCCCATCCTCGGCGAAGTACTGGGGTACGGTTTTTCCAGCAACGGCGCCCATATCAGCAATCCAAGCGTGGAGGGCCCCATGCGCTCCCTCGAAATGGCGCTGAAGGAATCCGGCCTCCAGGCCAAAGACATCGGCTACATCAACGCCCACGCCACATCCACGCCCGCCGGCGACGCCAGCGAAGCCCGCGCCATCGCCGCCGTGTTCGGCAACGCCCGTACCCCCGTCAGCTCCACCAAAAGCATGACCGGGCACGAATGCTGGATGGCCGGCGCCAGCGAAATCGTATATTCCATGCTGATGATGCAGCACGATTTCATCGCCCCCAATATTAATTTTGAGAACCCCGACGAGGATTCCGCCAAATTAAATATCGTGGCGAATACAATTAATAAAAATTTTAATATATTTTTGTCTAATTCTTTTGGTTTTGGGGGAACGAACTCGTCCCTCGTAGTGCGGAAATGGCAGTAATTCCTTATATGAGCGTCCTGTAAAGGATTTTATATAATTTTGCCGGAGCACGCCCCATGCCCGCAGAGAAAACCGGGACTGAGAACGCAGGCTCAAACAGGTTAATGCAAGGTTCCATCCGCCGCTAAAAATCAAATTTGAACGGATGACGACGGGAAATGCTGTATTGTTGAATCAACCTATATCTGGAACACACTATTTATGGAAATTAACGACATTATCAAAAAAACGAACGCTTTTCTGGCGGAGGAATTCGAAGTTGCTCCGGAAAGCATAACCCCCGGGGCAGACCTTAAGGCTACCCTGGAGCTGGATAGCCTGGACTATATAGACCTGGTGGTGGCCATTGAAAGTAATTTCGGATTCAAAGTGAAGCCCGAAGACTTCCAGGGGATTGTTACCTTCCAGGATTTCTATGATTACGTAATTGCCCGTGTTAAACAAAAAGAGTTGGTATAATGCCTTCCTGGCAGGGTAAGTCCAAAGGAAATAAGCTGGGGTATCGGATCTTTATTGGTGTATTGCGATATGGAGGAGTGCGGCCGGCTTATTTTCTCCTGGGATTTGTTGCGTGCTACTACTGCCTTTTCTCCTATCGCTCATCCCGGTCCATTTATCAGTATTTTCGTTATAAAATCCGCCAGAGCCGGCTTCAGGCGCTATGCAACGTGTACCGCAACTATTACGTGTTCGGGCAAACGCTCATAGACAAGATTGTGGTGATGGCCAACCTTCCGAACCGTTTCACGTTCGAGTTCGACGGGGAGGAAAACCTCCATCAGCTGGTGTCCGGCCAGCATGGGGGCATTATGCTGAGTGCGCACCTGGGTAACTGGGAAGTGGCCGGCCACCTGTTCACCCGGCTGAACACGCGTATCAACATCGTGATGTTCGACGGGGAGCACGAGCGCATCAAAAGTTACCTGGCCGGGGTAACGGGCGGCAGGCATGTAAATGTCATTGTTTTAAAGGACGATTTATCGCATATTTACGCTATCCACGATGCGCTGAGCAAGCGGGAACTGGTGTGCATGCACGCGGACCGTTTCCTGGAGGGCAACAAAACGATGGAAATGCCTTTCCTGGGAGAGGCCGCCCGTTTTCCGATGGGGCCTTTCCTGCTGGCCGCCACGTTCAGGGTGCCGGTTTCGTTTGTGTTCGCATTCAAGGAAACCGCCACCCATTATCATTTATACGGCACGCCGCCGAAAACCTACCCCGCCGCCAAACAGGGCGGTCTGGAACAGGCGATGGGCGACTTTGTGCAAGTGATGGAAGAAAAAGTGAAGCAGTACCCGCTGCAATGGTTTAATTATTACGATTTTTGGTCGAAGCCGGAAGAACAGTCCGCCTGAACGGACTGCAACTGTCCGGCCACCGGAAAGCACGTGAACGACGGATGACTGACTGACATGCATAATATATGATCAACAAAGAAGACATTACGGAATACATTCCCCAGCGCCCGCCCATTGTGATGATCAGCCGCCTGCTCGAAGCAGGGGAAAAGAATATCCGCACCGGTTTCGATATCGCTGCGGATAACGTGTTTGTGGAAGGGGGCCTGCTGCGGGCGCCCGGCCTGGTGGAAAACATTGCCCAAACCGCTGCCGCCCGCGTCGGTTACCTGGCCAAACAGAAAAACGTGCCCGTGCCCCTGGGCTTCATCGGCGCCATCCAGAACCTGGAGGTGATCGAGCTGCCGCAGGCCGGTACCAGCCTCGAAACGGAAATCGTGATCGAGCACGAAGTGTTCAACGCCACCGTGGTGCACGGCAGCGTGAAACAGGAGGGAAGGCTGATGGCGCAATGCGATATGAAAATTTTTGTATCCCAAACTAAATAACAATGAAAATGAAGAAAATCGTAATGCCCCTGCTGGCTCTGGTGATGAGCGTTTCGGCTGCCAGTGCGCAAACAGCGAAAGATGTGTTCGACAAATCGGTGAAACTGACCTACCTGGGCCTGGACTTCACCAAAGCCCGCATCATCGGCGATGCGGCCGCCAAAGTGGATGAAATCGTGGAAAATCACTACCCCAATATCAATCAGAAAGTGGTGAACGAATCGAAAAAATTCGACATCGCCGAAGCTTTCGACCGGGAAGAAGTAGGCACTTCGCTCGGCCCCGTGAACAAACGCAACGCCAAGATCAATCCCGATAAGGTGAAATCCGACGATTCGGACGACTACCAGGCCATGAAACCTGAAGACGTGACCGCGCTCGTAAAGGGCTTCGACTTTGAAGGCAAAACCGGCATCGGTATCCTGTTCGTCATGGACGGCTTCAATAAAACGAAGAAGGAAGTATCCGGTTATGTGACCCTGGTAGACATGAAAGCTAAAAAAGTGTTGTTCACCGACCGCGTGGAAGGCGGCCTGGGCATGGGCTTCGGTTACACCAACGTATACCTCACCGGTATCAAGAAGATGATCGACGAGGTGAAGAAAAAGAAATATAAAGAGTGGAAATCCACCTACGGCGGATAATTTCAATCATTTAAAACTATACATGCAACCTGTATTGAGCGACCGTGCGGAGGTAGTCATCCGGTTTAATGAAGCAGATCCGCTGGGCATCGTTTGGCATGGCCACTATGTCCGGTATTTCGAAGACGGGCGCGAATCCTTCGGCGCCAGATACAGGTTGCGTTATCTGGATATTTTCGATTACGGCTATACGGTACCCGTGGTGAACGTGAACTGCAATTACAAGCGGCCGCTGCGGTACGGCGATACGGTCGTGATCGAAACGAAATATGTCAACACGGAAGCCGCCAAGATCTGCTTTGCCTATACCCTGTATAACAAGGCCACGGGCGAAGTGGTGTGCACCGGCAATTCCGTGCAGGTGTTTCTCGACAAGGAAGCATCTATGTTACAACTGACCATTCCCGCATTTTTTGCGGACTGGAAAAAACAGTGGGGTGTGGAATGATGGAGGTTTTTGTAGCTGCAGATAACATTATATCGCCGCTGGGCGCCACCACCCGCTCGAATTTCGGGCAGGTGCGCAACGGCACAACCGGCATCAGCCGCCAGCCTGGCGGACATTTCGGGGCGGTGATCCCGGACGCGTTGCTGGCGCCGCTTGCGGAAGCGGCGCAGTTGCAGGCCTATACCCGCTTCGAGCAGCTGCTCATACTGAGCATGCAGAATGCATTGTCGCAAACCGGCGTCAGCCTGCAAAACGAGCGCACCGCGCTGATCGTTTCCACCACCAAAGGCAACATCGCCTTGCTCGAAGAGGGGCAACTGGGCACCCTCCGGCTATACGATACCGCCGCCAAAGTAGGGGCCTTTTTCGGCGCGAAAAATAATCCCCTGGTGATCAGCAACGCCTGTATTTCCGGCCTGCTGGCCATCCTCATCGGCCAGCGCCTCATCCGCTCCGGCCAGTATGATCATGCCGTGGTAACCGGCGCGGACGTGTTCACGCCGTTCGTGCTGTCCGGCTTCCAGTCGTTCCAGGCTGTGAGCGACGAGCCCTGCCGCCCCTTCGATGCCGCCCGCAAAGGCGTTACGCTCGGAGAAGCCGCGGGCACGGTGATTTTAACAAAGGATACAACATTGCTTGCCGGAACCGTTACCCGCCTCGGCGAAGGCGCTTCCAGCAACGATGCCAATCATATTTCCGGCCCTTCCCGCACCGGGGAGGAACTGGCAGGCGCCATCCGCAAAGCCGTGGGCAACAGCGGGCTGCAACCGGCCGATATCGGCTTTGTGTCGGCGCACGGCACCGCCACCCTCTACAACGATGAAATGGAAGCGAAAGCTTTCCACCTGGCCGGCCTGGAAAATGTGCCGGTCAACAGTTTCAAAGGGCATTACGGCCACACCCTCGGTGCGGCCGGCCTCATTGAAGCCATCGCAGGCATGCACAGCATGTACGGCAATGTGGTACCCGGTACGGCCGGCTTTGAGCAGCCGGGCACCAGCCTCCCTTTACAGGTGAGCGGCCTGCCCCTGCACCGGCCCATGGAGCATTACCTCAAAACCACCTCCGGCTTCGGCGGTTGTAATGCCGCCATGGTTTTCAGCAAAGTGACATTGTAAATCATTTAAAAAACGCACACCGCAACATGAATTTTTTTACCAAGGAAACTAAAACCGCCCTGCAGGCCAAAGAACAGGCCCTCTGGCTGGCATTTGCCCCCATCGCCTTCCAGGCTTCCAAAGCCCTGCGCGACCTGGGCATTCTGAAAGTAGTGGCGGACAGCGGTACGCAGGGTGTCACCATCGAAGACATCCTCGAAAAAGTGAAACTCTCCCGCTATTCCGCCAGGGTACTGCTGGAAGCCGGGCTGGGCCTCGAAATGCTGATCATCAACGATAAAAGATACACCCTCACCAAAACAGGGTTCTTCATCCTGAACGATACGCTCACCCGCATCAATATGGACTTTTCAGCGGACGTTTGTTACAAAGCCATGTATCACCTGCAGGATAGCCTGACCGAAGGGAAACCCCTCGGCCTCAAAGAGCTCGGCGAATGGGAAACCATCTATCCCGGCCTCTCCCTGCTGCCCGAGCCGGCGCGCACCAGCTGGTTCAACTTCGATCACTATTATTCCGACCTCGCCTTCCCGGCGGTGCTCCCCATCGTGTTCGAACAAAAGCCCAAAAAACTGCTCGACATCGGCGGCAACACCGGCAAATGGTCCATGGCCTGCGCACGGTACAATGAAGACGTTCAGGTGACCATCGTAGACCTGCCCGCGCAGGTGAACGTGGCGAAGAAAAATATCGCGGAAGCGGGCCTGGAAGACCGCATCGATTTTTACATCACCAACATCCTCGATGAAAGCCAGCCTTTCGCCCAGGGTTACGATGTGATCTGGATGAGCCAGTTCCTCGACTGTTTTTCCGAGGCGGAAATCATCAGCATCCTGCGCCGCTGCCGCGAAGCGCTCAACGAGGGCGGCAGCATCTTCATCCTGGAACCGTTCTGGAACAAACAGCAGTTCAAGTCGGCCGCGTTCTGCCTCCAGCAAACGTCGCTGTACTTCACCGCCATCGCCAACGGCAACAGCCAGATGTACCATACCGACGACTTTTTCAACTGCATCCGCGCCGCCGGCCTCGAGGTTGTGCTCGAGAACAACGACGTGGGGCTGAGCTATACCTTGTTAAGATGTGTAAAAGCATAGTTATTCATTCAAATCCCAAATCTTATGCAAACTGAAAAGGTGGATGTACTCGTTATCGGCGCCGGCCCGTCAGGAACCGTGGCCGCATCCATTATCAACAAAGCCGGCTACTCCGTGAAAATCGTGGAGAAGTTGAAATTTCCGCGGTTCGTGATCGGGGAGAGCCTCCTGCCGCGTTGTATGGACGCCCTTACCGAAGCAGGATTCATTGACGCCGTCACCGAAAAAGGATTTCAGAAGAAATTCGGCGCCAAGTTCGTGAAGAACGGTAAAATCTGCGATTTCACCTTTGAAGACCAGCATACGCCGGGCTGGACCTGGACCTGGCAGGTGCCCCGTGCGGACTTCGATAAAACGCTGGCCGACACGGTGGAAAAAATGGGCGTACCGGTTGAATATGAAACAACCGTCACCGATATCAAATTCTTCGGCTCCGATTCTGTGACCACCGTGGAAGACAGCCATGGTAACAAAAAGCAGATCGAAGCCCGTTTCATCGTAGACGGCAGCGGTTATGGGCGCGTTATTCCGAAGCTCTTCGGGCTGGATAAACCATCCGTGCTGCAGCCCCGTAAGGCGCTGTTCGCCCATACGCACGACGTGCGCCGCTCCATGGCCGACGAGCCCAACCGCATCACGGCCGTGGTGCACCAGAAGGGCGTGTGGATCTGGATCATTCCATTTTCCACCGGCATCACGTCTGTCGGCTTCGTGGGAGATCACACTTACCACGACCAGTATCCCGGTACGCGCGAAGAGCAGTTCCGCGCCATGCTGGAAGCGGAACCTCACACCCGCGAGCGTTTCCGCGGCGTCGATTTTGCCTTCGAGCCGAGGGTGCTGGAAGCCTGGTCTGCCACCACCGACAAATTCTACGGCGATGGCTTTGTGCTCACCGGCAACGTGACCGAGTTCCTCGACCCGATCTTTTCCTCCGGCGTAACACTGGCCACCGTGTCTGCCCAAACCGCGGCGCACCTGGTGATCAAAAAACTGCAGGGCGAAGCGGTAGACTGGGAAAAAGATTATATGATACCCACCATGCAGGGCGTGAACGTGTTCCGTTCTTACGTACTGGCCTGGTATGAGGGTACGCTCGATACCATTTTCTTCAGCAGGAACCCCGACCCGGTGATCAAGCGGCAGATCTGTTCCGTTTTGGCAGGGTATGTGTGGGATCAGGGCAATCCTTACGTGCAGAACCACGAGGATGCGCTCAAACGCCTGGCGCGGCTGATTGAAGTGACGGAAAAATTAAATTCACCGGCTTGAGTAACGCAAACGCCTATATCACATCTTCCTGCGTCATCCGCCGCCAAACGGTGGTGAAAAACGGTGCGCCCATTTTTGAGGGAACGGGGGAAGGCCTCCCGGAGTTTCTCCGCAGCCTGTACGACCGCTTCAGCGGGCAGTATCCCAAGTTCCACAAAATGGACCTGCTCAGCAAACTGGGCTGGGCCGCCGCCGAAATATTGCTGCACGACGTGCCGATGGAAGCGTACGCACCGGAAGATACGGGGGTGATACTCGCCAACACCAGCAGCAGCCTCGATACCGACGAACGGTATTTCGAAACGGTGAAGGAAATCGCCAGTCCAGCCCTGTTCGTATACACCCTCCCCAACATCGTGATCGGGGAAATCAGCATACGGCACAAATTCAAAGGCGAAAACGCGTTTTTCATCACCGACACGTTCGATATTCCTTTCGTCACCGGTTACGTGCAGCAGCTGCTCGACGCTGGCGCTTTACAGGCCGCGGTGTGCGGCTGGGTAGAACAGTATCACGACGGGTATGAAGCCGCGCTGTATCTGGTGGAAAAACAGCCGCGCGGCGGCGCAGTACCGTTTACGGCGGAAGAAACAGAAAAATTGTACAGATAATATATATGGAAAAGTTGATGGCAGATCTGAAATCCCAGATCATTCAGCAGTTGAATTTGCAGGAAGTAAAACCGGAAGATATCGGGGACGACCAACCTTTGTTCAAGGAAGGCCTGGGCCTCGATTCGATCGATGCGCTGGAGCTGATCGTTTTGTTGCAGCAATATCACAACATCCGGATCGCCAACCCGGAAGACGGACCGAATATTTTTTATTCCGTGCGCACCATGGCGGAATACATCACAGCCGAAAAAAGTAAGCAGGCATGAGTGAACAGGTGTGGATAGCAGGCGGAGAAGTGATCTGCGGCATCGGTATGAACCTGGCCGCGTGCCTGGATGCATTCGAGAAAATGCAGCCGGGCATGGGCACGATGCAGCATTTGCAGTCCGTACATGCGAGCACCTTTCCCGTGGTGGAAGTAAAGGCCGGTAACGCGGCGCTGGCCGCCATGGCCGGTATGCCCGCGCACTGGAGCAGAACGGCGCTGCTGAGCATGATCGCCGCCAAAGCGGCCTGGGAAAGCACCGGGCTGGGCGATGTAAGCAGTTACCGCGTGGGGCTGGTATCGGCCAACACGGTAGGGGGGATGGACAAAACGGAGCATTTCATGGAAGCCTTCCTTGAAAATGCTGCCGGCGGCCGCCTCCGCGAAGTAGTGCACCACGAATGCGGCAGCATTACCGAATTGGTGGCCGACGCCCTGGGCATCCGCCATCATGTGAGCACCATCAGCACCGCCTGTTCTTCCGGCGCCAATGCGCTGATGTACGGCGCGCGCATGATCCGCAGCGGCCTGCTCGATGTGGTGATCGCCGGCGGCACCGATTCGCTCACCCGCTTTACACTCAACGGTTTCAATACCCTGATGATACTCGACCAGCAAAAATGCCGGCCGTTCGACGACACCCGCACCGGCCTCAACCTCGGCGAGGGCGCAGGTTACGTGGTGCTGGTATCCGACCGGCTGGCCGGGCAGCTCAAACCCTGGTGCAGGCTGAGCGGTTTCGCGAACGCCAACGACGCGTATCACCAAACCGCCTCCTCGCCCGAAGGCACCGGCAATTACCTGGCCATGAAAGGCGCGCTCGAAATGGCGGGGCTCACACCCGGCGATATCGGCTACATCAACCTGCACGGTACCGGCACACAGAACAACGACAGTTCCGAAGGCCTCGCCATCATGCGGTTGTTCGCGCCGGCGTTTCCGCCCGTCAGCTCTACCAAAAGTTTTACCGGGCATACCCTGGGCGCCAGCGGCGGCATTGAAGCGGTATTTTCCGCGTACGCGCTGCACGCGGGCCTCATTTACCCGAACGCGCAATTCACCACGCCGATGAAGGAACTGGCGTTTGCGCCCGCCACCACGTTCAGCAGCGGGCATCAACTGCGGCATGTGATGTCTAATTCCTTCGGGTTCGGCGGTAATTGTTCAAGCCTGGTTTTTTCGAAATAACATGATGAAAGCATACATACAGGGCACCGGCAGTATATCCGCACAGGATAGCAACGCATTCCCCGCAGGCATACGG
The DNA here is from genome assembly GCA_965653365.1 of uncultured Chitinophaga sp. Taxonomy (GTDB): domain Bacteria; phylum Bacteroidota; class Bacteroidia; order Chitinophagales; family Chitinophagaceae; genus Chitinophaga. The sequence continues at coordinate 116,959 of CBFGZV010000001.1, forward strand.
GAATACGAAGGGAACCGCCTGCCCGTTGCCGACCCGGACTACAAGCAGTGGATCGACATCAAACAGATCCGCCGCATGGGCCGGGTAATCAAAATGGGCGTGGGCGCTTCGCACATCGCCCTGCATGATGCCGGCATCACCCTGCCGGACGCCATCATCATGGGCACCGCCTACGGCTGCCTCGCCGATACAGGCGTATTCCTCAACAAGCTGGTGACACAGCGGGAAGACATGCTGACCCCCACCGCTTTCATACAAAGCACCCATAACACCGTTGGCGGCCAGATTGCACTGATGCTCGGCTGCCATGCCTATAACAATACTTTCGTGCACGGCGCTTTTTCGCTGGAGAATGCGTTGCAAGACAGCCTGCTGTTCCTGCACGAAGACCCTTCGCGTAAAATTCTCGCCGGCGCGGCAGACGAGATCACCGATTATTCCCACAGCATTTTATCGCGGTTCGGGTTGTACAAAAACACGAGCACGGCCGCGTTGCTGCATTCCGGCACACCCGGCACCATGGCCGGCGAAGGCGCCGCTTTTTTTGTGCTCGGCGCGGAAAAGAACGGACAGTCGAAAGCCGAACTGGCGGGCGTGGAGATGCTGTATAAGCCTGCTTCCACCCAGGAAACCGCGATGCACATCCAGCGCTTTCTGCAGCGCCACGGCCTGCGCCCGGCGGATGTAGACCTGCTGCTCACCGGCAGGAACGGCGATGCGAAAGGAGATGCATATTACGGAACCGTTGAACAGGAGCTGTTCCCGCAACAACCGGTGGCGGCGTTCAAGCATTTCTGCGGCGAATATCCCACTGCCGCGGCCTTCGGGCTGTGGATGGCCGTGAAAATGCTGCAAAACGGGCAGGTGCCCGCCGAAGCCATGTTCAAAGGCGCAGCGCCGGAACGCCCCCGTACGATACTCATCTGGAACCACCAGCATGCTACTCATCACGCTTTAATACTGTTGAAAGCATGCTGAAGCACTGGGTGGTCATATATGTGGCGATAGCCGTAATAGTTGCGCTGGTGCTGCTTGGCGTCAACAGCTGGCTGGCGTTTGCCGCCGTGCTGGTGGTGAAGCTGGGCCTCGACGCCTGGGGCGCCATCAACGTGCGCTCCAACTACTACATGAACGTGCTGAGCAAAGGCGCAGGCGGCGAAAAGGCCGTAGCGCTGAGCTTCGACGACGGGCCCGTGAACGGTGGCACCGCGGAGATACTCGACATCCTCAAAGCGCAGCAGGTGCCCGCCGCTTTCTTTTTTATCGGCAGCCGCGCGGCGGACGCGCCCGCGCTGGTGCGGCGCGCGCATGACGAGGGCCACCTCATCGGCAACCATAGTTACGCCCACCAGACGCTGTTCGACCTGTTGCCCGCCGCCAGAATGAAACAGGAGCTGCAGAAAGCCAACGACGCGATTGAGGCCGCCGCCGGTGTGAAACCCAGGCTGTTCAGGCCGCCGTATGGCGTTACCAACCCCATGCTGGCGCGCGCGGTGAAAGCGGGCCAGTTCATCCCGGTGGGGTGGACTATCCGGTCGCTCGACACCGTGATCAAAGAAGAAGATAAATTATTCGAAAGAGTGACGCGAAAAATATCGCCCGGCGATATTTTCCTCTTTCACGATACCGCCGCCGCCACGGCGAAAATCCTGCCCGCCCTCATCAAACAGCTGAAGCGCGAAGGATATGTGGTGAAGCGGCTCGACGAATTATTAAAAATACCGGCTTATGCGTAGATGGATTTTTCTGGGATGTTGTTTGGTGTGGGCGCTGCAAACCGTAGCCCAAAAAGGGTTTACGCCGGTGGCGAACGTGGAGTTGTTCAAACAGCAGTTCGCAAAAACCGCACAGCAGACCCAAACGATCAAAAGCGATTTTGTGCAGGAAAAACACCTCAGCATGCTGTCTGAAAAGGTAGTGAGCAAGGGGAAGTTCTGGTTCAAGAAAGAAAACAGGGTGCGGATGGAGTATGCCTCGCCCACCTATTACCTGATGGTGATCAACGGAAAGAACTTTCGCATCAAGGATGCGCGGACGGACAAGCAGATTTCCACCGGCGGAAACAAGCTCTTCGAGCAGATCAGCAAGATTACTGCCGACTGTGTGCAGGGCAATGTGCTGGGGAACAGGGACTTTACGGCCAAAGTGCTGGAGAACCAGCAATCGTACCTGCTGCAGATGACGCCGGTGGCCAAGGGAATGAAAGATTTTTTTGCGTCGATAGACCTGCTGGTGGATAAAAGAGATTTGTCTGTCGTGAAAATCACCATGCACGAACGGTCCGGCGACGACACCGTGATCAGCTTCGTGCAGAAAGAAGTGAACGTAGCCATACCCGATGAACTGTTTGCGCTTAAATAGCCTGTTGGCGGCATTGCTGTGCCTGCTGGCCTCTTGCGGCTCCGCCTACCGTTCCCTGCAGCGCACGGAAGGGAGTGCGGATTGCATTGCGCCGTTCCGCCCGCGGTTCGACAGTACCGTGCTGTACAACACGCAGGTAGACGTGTTGCAACATCACTTCTCCGGCCTGCTGCTGTTCAAGCCGATGGGCGATGGCAGCATGCGCGTGGTGTTCCTCACGGAAACCGGCTTCAAGTTTTTTGATTTCGAGTTCGGTAAAGACGGCCGTTTCACCAAGCACTACATGTTGCCGAAAATGGATAAGAAAGCCGTGGTCAAAACGCTGCGAAAGGATTTCGACATGATACTGATGCGGCAGGATACGTCCGCCGCCAGGGTGCTCAGCAACGGGCGGGAGCGTTATACGGCTTACAAGCTGGAGAAAGGCGACATCTATTATATTACGACGATGGACTGCCGGGAGCTGCTGCGGGTGGAGAACGCCGGGCGAAAGCCCGTGGCGGAGGTATTCATGACCGGCTACAAAAATGGGTTGCCAGACAGCATACTCGTGCAGCATAAAAAAGTAAAGTTCAATATTTCATCACAACGCGTGTACAAATAATGTTAGCAGGAAAATTTTATACCGTCATTGCACAACAGCAGCCTGAAGCGCAGGTAGTGCACACCACCATTGCCTGGAACGGCGAACATGCCATTTTCGGCGGCCATTTTCCGGACCAGCCGGTGGTGCCGGGCGTTTGTATGATGCAAACCATCCAGGAGCTGCTGAGCGGCGTTACCGGCCGCAACCTGCTGGTAAAAAAGGCCGCCAACATGAAGTTCCTCAACATGATAGACCCGCGCCAGACGCCGCAGGTAACTGTCGAGATCAAATACGAAACAACGGATGAAGGCGTAAAGGCCAACGCCGTTATCAAACACGATGCCACCGTGTTCCTGAAATTCCAGGGCCTTTTCAAGTAAATGAATCAGACCGCTCCATACGATTCGCAGTGCACCACGCAGAAAATCTGCGTGCTGGTGCCCACCTACAACAACGCCGGTACCCTCGGCGATGTGTTGCGGAACGTGCTGGCTTATACCAGCCACGTGATTGTGGTGAACGACGGGGCTACCGACCACACCGCACAGGTGCTGGCGGAATTTCCCCAGGTGAACGTGCTGAGCTACCAGCCTAACCGCGGCAAGGGCATCGCCCTGCGCAGAGGCTTCAAATACGCCATGGCGCATGGTTACGATTACGTGATCACCATCGATGCGGACGGCCAGCATTTCGCGAGCGACCTGCCCGTGTTTTTCGATAAAGTCCGGGAAAAGCCCCGGGCCATCCTCATCGGCGCGCGCAACCTGCAGCAGGAGAACATGCCGGGCAAAAACACTTTTGCCAATAAATTCTCCAACTTCTGGTTTTACGTGGAAACCGGCCTGAAGGGCCCCGATACGCAAAGCGGCTATCGCCTGTACCCGTTGCATGCCATGAAAAAGATGTGGTTCACCTGCACCAAGTACGAATTCGAGATTGAAGTGCTGGTGAAAAGCTCGTGGCGCGGCATCAAAATAGAGTGGGTGCCCGTGCAGGTATATTACCCGCCCGCCGGTGAAAGGGTGTCGCACTTCCGGCCCTTCCGCGATTTTTCCCGCATCAGCGTGCTGAATACCGTATTGGTCACCATCGCTTTTTTATACATCCACCCCCGCAATTTCATCCGTTTCATTTTTTCGAAGGGCGGGCTGCGGCAACTCGTGCGCGAGCAGCTGCTGACGCCGGAAGAGAGTAACGCCACCAAAGCCATGAGCATCGGCTTCGGCGTCTTTATGGGCATTGTGCCCATCTGGGGCTTCCAGATGATCCTGGGGCTGGTAATGGCGGCGCTGCTGCGCCTCAACAAAGCGCTGGTGATCATCGCAGCCAACATCAGCATTCCGCCGATGATTCCGGTGATCGTGTACCTGAGCTTCCTCACGGGCAGATTGTACGTAAAGGAAGACGCCACCTGGGTCATCTTCAGCAAAACCCTGACGGTGGAATCGATGTGGCAGAACATCTTCCAGTACGTGACCGGCAGTATTACGCTGGCAGTGGTGGCCGGGTTGCTGGCCTCGGGCATATCGTACGCCCTGCTGGCCGCCTTCCGTAAAAAACGCAACGCTTAATTATTTAGAAACAGTTATTGTCCGATGGGCGCTTTATTTATATCGGTTTACAATTTTTTCCATACCCGCAAATGGCTGCTCTGGCTGTTTACGCTGGCCTGCTTCGCCGTGTGTGGCTGGCTGGCCACGCGCGTCCGGCTGGAAGAAGACATCACCCGCATCCTGCCCCAGGATAAAAAAATCGCCCACCTGCAGCAGTTCATGCAAAACTCGAAGTTTGCGGACAAACTGGTGGTGATGGTGGCGCAGAAAGACAGTGCCGCCACCCCCGAGCCCGACAGCCTCACCGCTTTGGCCGAAGGTTTCGCGGCCCGCCTGCAGCAGCCCGACCTGCAACCCTACATCAAATCCATACAGGCGCAAACGGACGATGCACAGGTGCTGGAACTAATGCAAGCCGTACGGCAGCACCTCCCTCTGTACCTCGAAGAAAAAGACTACGCCGCCATCGACTCGCTCATTACACCGGCAGCGGTGGCGGGAAAAGTGGAAGAGAACTACCATACGCTGTTGTCGCCCGCGGGCCTCGTGTTCAAACAGATGATACAGGCCGACCCGGTGGGCATCAGCTGGCTGGGCGTAAAAAAGCTCGACCAGCTGCAGGCGGGCGGGCAGTTTGAACTCTACAACGGCTATGTGACGGCCAAAGATCACCGCACGGTATTGCTGTTCATTACGCCGCAGTTTCCGCCCGGCGCTACGGGTAAAAACAAGCCCCTGCTGGCCGGTCTCGATGCGATGATCGATTCGCTGCAGGCGCAGCATCCACGGCAGGCCATCAGTTACTTCGGCGCTACGGCCGTTTCCGCAGGCAATGCGGCGCAACTGCGGCAAGACACGTACTTTACGCAAGGCATCACCATCGTGCTGCTGATCGTACTCATCGTCCTGTTCTTCAGAAAAAAACGCGCGCCGCTGCTGGTGATGCTGCCCGTGGTGTTCGGCGCCCTGTTCTCCATGGCGCTGGTGTACCTCATCAAAGGCCAGATTTCCGTGATAGCGCTGGGCGCAGGCTGCGTGGTGCTCGGCATTGCCGTCAACTATTCCCTGCATGTTTTCAACCACTACCGCCATTTGCCGGACATCCGGCAGGTGATCAAAGACCTGGCCACACCCATGACCGTGGGCAGCTTCACCACCGTGGGCGGTTTCCTCTGCCTGCAGTTCGTGGAGTCGCCCATGCTGCAGGACATCGGGCTGTTTGCCGCCTGCAGCCTCATCGGGGCATCGCTCTTCTCGCTCCTTGTTCTGCCGCACCTCATTACCGCCGGCGGCGCAACACCCGCAGCGGCCAGGCAAAACCTCATCGACAAATTATCCAACTGGCGCCCCGAGCGCAACAAATACCTGGTGATGGGCATTTTCGCCCTTACCGTCGTGTTTTTCTTCACCGCCCGCAACGTAACGTTCGAAAGCGACATGATGCGGATGAATTTCATGCCGGAACACCTGCAGAAAGCGGAGGCGCAGCTTAACAGGCTTAATGCCTTCACGGCGCAGTCGGTTTACATGATCTCCGAAGGCAAAACGCTCGGGGAGGCGCTGCAACACCGGGAAGCGACCGGCGCGGCCATGCAGGCGCTGGTGCGCAGCGGCACCGTAAAACAGGTGAGCGGTACCGGCAACCTCGTGCTGTCGGAACAGGAACAGGCGAAACGCATCGCTCGCTGGAAAGCTTACTGGACGCCGGAAAAACAAACGCGCCTGTTACAGGCGCTGCGTACCGAAGGGGAGCGGTACAAATTCAAACCAGGGGCATTCGACGCATTCGCCGCCATGCTGTCGGAAAACTATATGCCCATACCGCCCGAACAATCGCCGCTGATGCAGGTAAACGGCGTCAGTGATTTTGTGACGGTGAAAAATACCGGCGCATCCGTGGTTACCTTGCTGAAGGTGGACCCTGCGCGGAAAGCCGCCGTGTACGCGGCGCTGGAAAAGCAGCCCGGCACCGTGGTATTCGATAAACAGTACACCGCCAACCGCCTCGCGGAAATTATCCGGGAAGAATTCAATACCATCGCCTGGATGACCTCGCTGCTCGTGTTTTTCGCGCTGCTGCTGAGCTACGGCCGCATAGAGCTGGCGCTGATCACCTTCATTCCCATGCTCATCAGCTGGGTGTGGATACTGGGTATCATGGGACTGTTCGGCATTCCCTTCAATATCGTCAACATCATCCTCTCTACTTTCATATTCGGGCTCGGCGACGACTACAGCATTTTTACGATGGACGGGCTGCAGCAGGAATACAAGTCCGGCAGCAAGCACCTGCCGTCGTTCAAGTCGTCCATCTTCTTTTCCGCCATCACCACCATCCTGGGGCTGGGCGTGCTCATCTTCGCCAAACACCCTTCCCTGCGCTCCATTGCGCTCATTGCTGTGATCGGCATCATGAGCGTGGTGCTTACCTCGCAGGTGCTCATTCCCCTGTTTTTCAACTGGCTGATCACCAACCGCGTGAAGAAAATGCGGCCGCCATGGAAGCTGTGGAGCTGGAGCAAATCCATGTTCGCGTTTTTTTATTACGCAACGGGCGCGGTGCTGTTGACCATCCTGGGCGTATTGCTCACGCGCATCAACCCCTTCAACATCGAGAAAGGCAAAAAAATCTATCACTGGATATTATCGTGGTTTACCTGGAGCTTGCTGCACATCATGGGCAATATCAGGAAGCGCACCATTAACACCACGGGAGAGGATTTCCGGAAGCCCGCCGTGATCATCAGCAACCACCAGAGTTTTCTCGATATCCTCATGTCTACCGCCATGCACCCGAACGTGGTGTTGCTGACCAATCAATGGGTGTACAATTCGCCGCTGTTCGGTTACGTGGTGAAAATGGCCGATTATTATCCCGTGGCGGACGGGGTGGAGGGCAGCATCGAAAAGCTGCGCGACCGGGTGAACAACGGCTACTCCATCGTGATCTACCCCGAAGGCACCCGTTCCACGGATGCCAGCATCAAGCGGTTCCACAAGGGCGCGTTTTACCTGGCCGAACAGCTGCAGCTCGATATCCTGCCCGCCGTTATTCACGGCACGGCATACACCATGTCTAAAAACGATTTCCTGCTCAAAGACGGCATCGTCACCATGAAGTACCTGCCGCGCATTGCGCCGGGCGACAAACGGTGGGGCGACAACTACAGCACCCGCACCCGCATGATCAGCCGCTATTTCAAACAGGAGTACGACCAGCTGCGGAAGGAGATCGAAACACCCGCCTATTACCGCGAGCAGCTGATTTACCAGTATCTTTACAAAGGCCCCGTGCTGGAGTGGTATATGCGCATCAAAACGAAGCTCGAAGATAATTACAGCCTCTTTCACCAGTTATTGCCCAAATCCGGCAAGATCATGGACATCGGCTGCGGCTACGGGTTTATGAGCTACATGCTGCACTTCCTGAGCGCGGAGCGGCAGCTGCTGGGAGTAGACTATGATGAAGAAAAAATTGCGGTGGCGCAGCATTGTTACCTCCGCAACGAACATATCCGCTTCGAGTCCGCCGACATCACGCAATACGCGCTGGAGCACCAGGACGCGTTCGTGATACTCGACGTGCTGCATTACCTGCAGCCGGAAGCGCAGGAGAAGCTGCTGCAGCAATGCATCGGCAAACTGAACCCCGGCGGCGTGATCATTGTGCGCGACGGGGATGCGGATTTGAAAGAACGGCACAAGGGCACGCGGCTTACCGAGCTGTTCAGCACCAAACTGCTGGGCTTCAACAAAACGGCCGGCGAACCGCTGTCGTTTTTCTCCTCCAGGGCCCTCCGCGCCATCGTGGAACGGAACGGCGCCACCATGGAGCAGATCGACAACACGCGGTACACGTCGAACGTGATTTTTATTATCAAACATTCATTCAGCGAGCAATATGCATAGATACGATGTGGTGATCATCGGCAGTGGCCTGGGCGGTTTGACCTGTGGGGCGATTCTGAGCAAGAACGGCTACAAAGTGTGCGTGCTGGAAAAAAATAAACAGATCGGCGGCTGCCTGCAAACGTTCAGCCGCGACAAAACGGTGTTCGACTCCGGCGTGCACTACGTGGGCGGCCTGGAGCCGGGGCAGAACCTTTACCAGATATTCCGCTACCTGGGCATCATGGACAAGCTCAACCTGAAGCGGCTCGACATGGATTGCTTCGACCGCATCGCCTTCCATGGCGACCCCAGGGAGTATAAAATGGCGCAGGGCTACGAAAATTTCATCCAGGGCCTGCTGCACGATTTTCCCGGCGAGGAGAAAGCCCTTCGCGAATATTGCGGCATGCTCCGCCACATCTGCGACAAGTTTCCGTTGTATAACCTGCGGATGGGTGGTTTTGAGGAAAAGGAAAGCGTGCTCAGCATAGACGCCGCAGAATATATCAACAGTCTTACCACCAACCGCCGGCTCACCAGTGTGCTGGCTGCCAACAACCCGCTGTACGCCGGTGTGGAAGGCAAAACGCCCATGTACGTGCATGCGCTGGTGCTCAACAGCTACATCGAAAGTTCGTGGAAGTGCGTGAACGGCGGTTCGCAGATCGGCAAATGGCTGGCCCGCTGCATACTCGAAAACGGAGGCACCATCCTGAAGCACCAGCAGGTGAAGAAGATTGTGGCGGAAGGGAAGGATGTGCAGTACGTGGAAACGGCCGAAGGGAAACGCTTTACCGCCGGCCAGTTCATTTCCAACGCGCACCCCGCCAATACGCTCGACATGCTGGAGAGCGATACCATCCGGCAGGCGTACCGCACCCGCGTGAAATCGCTCGAAAACTCCACGTCCGCGCTAATGGTGAACGCCGTGCTCAAGCCCGGCATGTTCCCGCATATGAATTACAACTATTATTACCACGAGGTAGACAGCGTGTGGGGCAGCCATAACTGCACCCCGGAACAATGGCCGGGCAGCTATGCCATGTTCATTTCGCCGGAAGCGAAAGACCACCGGTTCGCCAATGCCCTGTCGATCATGTCGTACATGCACATCAACGACGTGGAGCCCTGGAAGGATACTTTCAACACGGTATCCAACGAAGTGAGCCGCGGCGAAGACTATGAAGCGTTCAAGAAAGAAAAGGCCGAGAAAGTGCTCGATATGGTGGAAAAACGGTTTCCCGTGCTGCGGCAGTGCATCCAGAGCTATTACGTGGCCACGCCGCTTTCTTTCCGCGATTATATCGGTACAGACGACGGATCGATGTACGGCATCATGAAAGACAGCAGGGATCCGCTCCGTACGTTCATTTCCCCGCGCACAAAACTGTCGAATTTATTCCTCACCGGCCAGAACCTCAACATGCATGGCATTCTGGGTGTGAGCATGAGCGCATTGGTGACCAGTGCGGAGTTCCTGGATTTTGAAAAATTGTTGCACGAGATCAAGAAGGCTTAACATGGCGAATGTGAAAAAAACAGGCAGAAGGATATTAAAAGGGTTGTTGTACATCCTGGGCTTTTTTGTGCTGCTGATCGCGGGGCTGTTCATCTATCTCTACATCGTGGCCAGGATGGCGCCGCCGGAGATCGCAGACAAAAGCAGCCTGCAGTGGCAGCGCACACAGCTCGATTCCTCGGCCTATACGCTCGGCAACAGCTGGTTCCGCAAAAGCCGCAGCGGCCTCTATGAAATGTATGTGGAAGGCAGGCCGTTCGAGCGGGGCGTGGTGTACGGCAAGCTGGCCGCGGAACTGGTGAAGCGGCAGGAAGACCATTTCACCGAACAGATCGGTAAAATGATACCGTCAAAAAGCTACCAGCATTTTTTGAAGTACCTCATCGGCTGGTTCAACCGCCATATGGATGAACATGTGCCGGAAGAATACAAGGAAGAAATTTACGGCGTATCGTTCGCCGCATCCGGCCAATATGGTTACATCGGCACCAACTACCAGCGCATCATGAATTACCATGCCGCGCACGACATCGGGCATGCCCTCCAGAATATGGCGCTGGTGGGCTGTACTTCCTTCGGCACCTGGAACGGCCGCTCCGAAGACAGCTCCCTGATCATCGGCCGGAACTTCGATTTTTATGTGGGCGACAAGTTCGCGGAAGAAAAGATCGTGGCGTTCTACCGCCCCGACAAGGGGCACCCGTTCATGATGATCACCTGGGGCGGGTTTACCGGCGTGGTGAGCGGCATGAACGCCCAGGGCCTCACCGTTACCATCAACGCCGCCAAATCCGACCTGCCTTCCGGATCCGCCACTCCCGTGTCTTTGGTAGCGCGCGAGATACTCCAGTACGCGAAAAACATCGAAGAAGCCTACGCAATCGCGGGGCGGAGAAAGATGTTCGTATCCGAATCTTTCCTGATCGGCTCCGCCAACGACAACCGCGCCGCCATCATCGAAAAAACACCCGACAGCCTGGCGCTGTACGACCCGAAGGGCAATGAAATATCCTGCGCCAACCACTTCCAGAGCAAAAGCCTGGGCGCGTTGACGTCCAATAAAGAACAGCTGGCCGAAAGCGCCTCGCCGTACCGCTACCGCCGCCTGCAGGAGCTGCTGCACCGCAACGGCAAAAACACGGTGGCCAAAACCATCGCCATCCTCCGCGACCAGAAAGGGATCAACGACGCGGACATCGGCATGGGCAACGAAAAAGCCCTCAACCAGCTGATCGCCCATCATGCCGTGGTATTCCAGCCGCAGCAGCGGAAAGTGTGGGTGTCTACCGCGCCCTGGCAGCTGGGTGCGTTCGTGGCGTACGACCTCGATAAAATATTCGCCATGAAGGGGCTGCAAAAGGATATGGAAGTATGCGACAGCGCAAGCAGCGTACCCGCAGACAGTTTCCTCTTCACGCCGGATTACCGGAAATTCGTGGATTTCAGGCGCTGGAAAGCCGCCTTCATGGATAAACAGCCCGTGAACGTACCGCAGATGGTGGCCGACAATCCGCAATACTATCATGTGTATGTGCTGGCGGGGGATTATCTTTACCGGCAGCGGCAGTACGCGCAGGCCAAATCCTATTATGAACAGGCCCTGACGAAAGAGATTGCCACCAAAGCGGAAAAAGATCATATTTTGCAGCGTATCGCAGATTGTGAAAAAAGAAAATGACAGGCATCGGCACAGATATCATTGAAGTAGACCGGATAGCCGCCAAGATACAGAAGGGTGAAGGCTTCCGGGAGCTGGTGTTTACACCCGCCGAGATCGCCTATTGTGAAAAGCAGGGGAGCCCGTATGAAAGTTACGCCGCCCGCTTCGCCGCCAAGGAAGCTTTCCTCAAGGCCCTGGGCACGGGTTGGGGCGGAAGCGGCATCCATTTTAATGAAATAGAAATCAGGAACGACGCGGCCGGCAAACCGGAGATTCACCTGGTGGGGAACGCCGCCGGGCGCCTGGAGGGGCGGCGGGTGCTCGTTTCCCTGTCGCATGTGAAAGCCATCGCCATGGCCACCGTTGTGCTCCTGTAACGAATACGATTATGTACATACCAGATATCGAATTGCAACCGGCCGCGGCCATCCGGCAGTTCCAGGCAAAGGAACTGCAGCACCTGCTGGGATATCTCCGCCAGTTTTCCCCTTTTTACAAAGAATGGTTCGCCCGGCATGGGGTAGACACGGATACGGTGCGCAGCATCGACGACCTGCGCCGCATTCCCACCGTGGGCAAGGAAGACCTGCAGCAGCGCAACTGGGATTTCCTGTGCGTCGATAAAAGCAAGATCGCCGAATACACCACCACGTCCGGTACGCTGGGGCGGCCCGTGATCATCCCGCTCACGGAAAAAGACCTCGAACGCCTCACCTATAACGAATTTATTTCTTTCAGCTGCGCGGGCGGCACAGACGAGGATATTTACCAGCTGATGCTCACGCTCGACCGGCAATTCATGGCCGGCATGGCCTATTATTCCGGTATCCGCCGCCTCGGCGCGGGGGTGCTGCGCGTAGGGCCCGGCGTACCTTCGCTGCAATGGGAAAACATCCGCCGCATACAGCCCACCACCATCGTGGCCGTACCGAGCTTCATGCTGAAATTGATCGCCTATGCCGAAGAACACGGCATCGACATCAACGCCACCTCCGTGAAAAAGGCCGTGTGCATCGGAGAAAACATCCGCAATATCGATTTTACGTATAACGTGCTCGGTAAAAAGATCACCGACAAATGGAACATCCAGCTGTTTTCCACCTACGCGTCTACCGAAATGCAGACGGCATTCACGGAGTGCAGGGTGGGGAAGGGCGGCCATCACCACCCCGAACTGCTGATTGTGGAACTGCTCGACGAGCACGACCAGCCGGTGCCTCCCGGTGCGGCAGGGGAGGTGACCATCACCACGCTGGGCGTGGAAGCCATGCCGCTGCTGCGGTACAAAACCGGAGACATCTGCCAGTACATTGAAACGCCCTGCAGCTGCGGCCGCCAGACCATCCGGCTCTCGCCCGTGATCGGCCGCCGCAAACAGATGATCAAATACAAGGGCACAACGCTGTATCCGCCCGCGTTATATGATCTGCTGAGTGAAATGGAAGAAGTGAAGGAGTTTGTGGTGGAAGTGTTTTCCAATGAAATAGGCACCGACGAAATATTACTGCATCTCCATCCCGCAGAGGAATCCGAAGAAGCAGACCGCCGCATAAAATCCTACCTCCAGGCGAAGCTGCGGGTGATACCGCAGGTGAAATACTGCAGTATGCCGGATATTCAGAAAATGCAATTCCCGGAGGGAAGCCGCAAGCCCGTGAAATTCCTCGATAACCGGTAAGCGGGCGATTGACATCTAAAGACCCTCAGAAACTGAACCCGGCTTCCGTTTTCGGGTTGTCGATCTTCGTGCTCTGCCTTTTTTCGTTCACGATGGCATGGATCATATGGCTCTGGGAGGGATGCTCCTTGTAGAGGATATCATTCCGCAATTCCAGCTTCTTCAAGGCCGGCACCCCGGTAATTTCGAGAAAACACCAGGCGGCGTCTTCCTCGATACGATAGCCAAGGTAGCGCAGGCTAAAAGGTTTCCCGTCCGCCTTCACCTGCAGGTGCCGGCCGATGTATTGCGCGATCATGGAATCCACCGTGGGCCGGTTAGCGGGCCGGATGATGTCGAAAGTGGTGTTGTATTGCTTTTTGAGGGCGTTCTCCAGGTCGTCTGAAAAGATGCGGCAACTGATTTCCAGTGTTTTGCGCGGCGTATTGTAGCGGATTTCCGTTACGCTCATATAGAAGGGGTGTACTGCACTCATCCATACCGGCAACAACCACTTGCATAATAATAAACCCATTTACCCCAAAAATTTTTATTATTAGATTTGCTTCTTTATCATTACGAAGTTACAAAAATCTAAATCATGGGCGAGTTCAGCTTGTATTTTCAGGAAGGCTGGCAACATATACTTGACTTTAACGGATACGATCATATTCTTTTTGTGGCGGCGTTATGCGCCATTTACCTGCTGAACGACTGGAAAAAAGTGCTGATACTGGTGACCGCGTTCACCGTGGGCCATTCCGTGACGCTTGCGCTCAGCGTGCTGAACATCATCAAAGTGCCCACTGCGCTTATTGAGTTCCTGATACCGGTAACGATTGTAATCACGGCGCTGACCAACGTGTTCCGGCCGGAACAGCGTGCCGGCAACATGCAGCTGAATTACGTTTTCGCCCTGTTTTTCGGGCTCATCCACGGGATGGGTTTTTCCAACTACCTGAAAAGCATGCTCGGCTCGCAAACCAGCATCGTGCAGCCTTTGCTCGCATTTAACCTGGGGCTGGAATTCGGCCAGATCCTGATCGTGATCGCCATATTATTGCTGGCTCAGCTGCTGGTGACCGTCACTTCGGTGAAGCGCCGCGACTGGACCCTGTTTATATCCGCAGCCATTTTCGGTATTGCGGTGATGATGAGTATTGAACGAATGAAAACATTAATGGATTGAGTATGAAGCACAAACTCCTGTTCTGTTTGCTGGCGGCGCCCATGCTGCTGCAGGCGCAGAACCCCGGTTCCAACCACGGCAACCGTTTCGAACAACTGGGCTACCTGCTGGCCGACCCGAACGTGTACCGGTCCGCTTCCGGCGTGCCGGGCCCGAAATACTGGCAGCAGCGGGCGGATTATGACATCACTGCCGAACTGGACGATACGAAGCAGCGCCTCACCGGTTCCGAAAGCATCACCTATTACAATAATTCCCCCGACCCGCTGACCTACATCTGGCTGCAGCTCGACGAAAACGAGCATCGCCCGGATGTAGACAGCCGTAACTTCGATGAATCGAAAATGACGGAGAAGCTGAGCGGCGCCGGTTTGCGCGATATCATCGGCGTGGAGGGGGGCAAGGGTGTCAACATCACCAAGGTGACCGATGCCGCCGGCAAAACGTTGCCGTACGTCATTAACCAGACCATGATGCGGATAGACCTGCCGAAAGCGATGGCGCCCGGCGAGAAAATCCGCTTCAATATCGACTGGTGGTATAATATTTCCGACCGTAACGTATTTCACGGCCGCGGCGGGTACGAGTATTTCCCGGAAGACGGTAACTACCTCTACACCATGACGCAATGGTACCCGCGCCTCGCCGTGTATTCCGATTTCCAGGGCTGGCAGAACAAACAGTTCACCGGCAGGGGAGAGTTCGCCCTCACGTTCGGGAACTTCAAGGTGCGGATGACGGTGCCGGCCGACCACATTGTGGGCGCCACCGGTGAATGCCGCAACTACAGGGAAGTGCTCACGCCGGCGCAATTCCAGCGCTGGCAGCAGGCGCAAACCGCCGACGCGCCGCTGGAAGTAGTGCCCCTGGCCGAAGCGCAGCAAGCCATGAAAAGCAAAGCGACCGCTAAAAAAACCTGGGTGTATGAAGCGGAAAACGTGCGCGATTTCGCGTGGACGTCCAGCCGCCGCCTCGTCTGGGACGCGATGGCCACCAACATCGAAGGCAAAAAAGTGATGGCGATGAGCTACTACGGCCAGGAAGCCTACCCGCTCTACCGCCGCTACTCTACCAAAGCGGTAGCGCATACCCTCCGCGTGTATTCCAAGCATACCATTCCATACCCGTATCCGGTGGCAATTTCCGTGGAAGCCGCCAGCGGCATGGAATACCCCATGATCTGCTTCAACTACGGCCGCGCGGAAAAAGACGGGACCTATTCCGAAGCAACGAAGTACGGCGCCATCAGCGTGATCATCCATGAGGTGGGGCACAACTTTTTCCCCATGATCGTGAACTCCGACGAGCGGCAATGGACCTGGATGGACGAAGGCCTCAATACGTTCTGCCAGTTCCTGGCGGAACAGGAATGGGACAACGATTATCCTTCCCGCCGCGGCCCGGCCCACAAAATCGTGGAGTACATGAGCCTGCCGAAAGACCAGCTGGAGCCCGTAATGAGCAACTCTGAAAATATCACGCACTTCGGCCCCAATGCTTACGCCAAACCGGCCACGGCGCTCAACATTCTTCGCGAAACCGTGATGGGCCGCGAGCTGTTCGATTATGCGTTCAAAGAATATTCCCGCCGCTGGGCATTCAAACATCCCACCCCCACCGACCTGTTCCGTACCCTGGAAGATGCGTCGGCTGTAGACCTGGACTGGTTCTGGAGAGGATGGTTTTTCGGTACCGAAGCGGTAGACATTGCGCTGGATAGCGTGAAATGGTTCCGCATGGATTCCAAAAATCCCGCGGTGGAAAATAAACTGTCCCGCGATGATGCCGCCAAAGACGCGCAGCACATCGCCCGCGCCCGCAACCGCGAGAAAGGCGTGAAATTCGCCGTGGAACAGGATACCAGCCTGCAGGACTTTTACAACAAATGGGACCGCTACGCCGTAACGCCCGACCAGCAGGAAGCCTTCGAAAAAATGCAGGCCGGCCTCAGCGCGGAGGAAAAGCGCCTGTTCGAAAACAAGAAGAATTTTTACGAATTACATTTCAGAAACGTAGGCGGTAACGTGATGCCGCTGATCATCGAGTGGACGTTTGCCGACGGCACGAAAGAAGTAGACCGGATTTCCGCCTACATCTGGCGGCATAATGAAAACGAGGTTTCCAAAGTGTTCGCGAAAGACAAACCGGTGAAAGCCATCCGCCTGGATCCCTACCGCGAAACGGCCGATATTGATGAGGCCAATAACAGCTGGCCTCGTGAGGCGGTGCCGTCCAAATTCGAGTTGTTCCAGCGCGAAATGCGCGCGAGAGGAACTTCTACCGGCGGCAACCCGATGCAGAAAGCGCAGCAGCGATAACAAACGTTTTATACAAGCAAGAAAACCGGTGCAGCAAACGCGGCACCGGTTTTCTTATGCGGAGATGAGCCATCGCTCAGGTCTTTTTATCCTTTCCTTTTTTGTCGCGCCCCGCTTCCCGCAACGCTTTGGCGATGAGCCACTCCATCTGCCCGTTGACGCTGCGGAACTCGTCCGCCGCCCATCGTTCCAGCGCTTCGTACATGGCGTTGTCGACCCTCAGTACAAAAGATTTTTTTTCCTTTCCGCTCATACTGCTATTGATATAATGAACCGGTATTCAATACGGGGGTGGCAGCTTTCTCACCACACAGCACTACCATGAGGTTGCTTACCATGGCCGCTTTCCTTTCTTCGTCGAGCGTAACGATCTGTTTGCGCGACAGTTGCTCGAGCGCCATTTCCACCATGCCTACGGCGCCTTCCACGATTTTGGAGCGGGCCGCGACAATGGCGGTAGCCTGCTGGCGTTGCAGCATGGCGCCTGCAATTTCCGGCGCGTAGGCCAGGTGGCTGATGCGCGCTTCTTTTACGGTGATGCCGGCCGCGGCGAGGCGTGCATTCAGTTCCAGCTCCAGCATGTCGTTCACTTTCTCGCCGCCATCGCGCAGGGTAATGTCTGCGTTTTCATCCTCCATCCGGTCGTACGGGCAGCTGGTGGCCAGGTGGCGCACCGCCGCTTCACTTTGTATCTGCACATATTGCTGGTACCCTTCCACTTCAAACACCGCCTTGTAGGTGTCGCTTACCTGCCATACGATCACGGCGGCAATTTCGATGGGGTTGCCCATTTTGTCGTTTACTTTGAGCGTTTGGCCGTTGAGGTTGTTGGCGCGCAGGGAAATCCGGTGCGAACCGTACAGCGGGTTGATCCACAACAGGCCGTTCTGTTTCACGCTGCCTACGTACTTGCCGAAGAAGGTGAGCACGCGGGCGTGGTTCGGGTTAACGATCATGATGCCTTTAGTGATGAAGATAAACAGGACAACGAGGATGGCGCCGATCGCCATCCAGCCGCTATAGAATGCGTAGGCTATTGCGAAGGCGGTAAGGATAGAGAGAACAAAGGCCAGGTAGCCGCTCATAGGCTGAGTGATCTTTTCCATAATGATATCAATTTGATATCAAATCTAATCATCTTTCCGGAATAAAAAAAATGCCTTAGTGTACTTGCTACGCTAATTAATATTTGCGGAATGCTGCAAAAAAAGATTTTAATTTTAGCAGGAATTACTATTTTCATTGCCGGTTAACCGGAACATTTCGCGTTAGAGGAATAGAGAATTACAGCAACAACCAGGATCATCAGCATCTTATCAACCACAATCTTTGTATGTTCAACAGTTTTTCTGACGAGCAACTGCTAACTCTCCTGAAAGAAAGCAACATAGCGGCGTTCAACACCATTTACGAACGTTACAGCCGTCCATTATACCTTTACATCCTTAGTAAAACAGACCGCGGGGAGACCAGTAAAGACCTGCTGCAGGACCTCTTTACAACGCTCTGGGAAAAACGTTTCCAGCTGGACATTCATCAGTCGCTCCGTTCCTATCTATACCAAAGTGTGCGGCACAAGATCATCGACCTGTACCGTAAAGATGTGACCTACCGCAAGTATCTCCAGCAGCTGATCGAGCATTTCGATGCACAGCCCCACAATATTTCCGAAACGTACGATTACAAGGCGAAGGCCACCGAGATATTCGAAGCCATTAACCGCCTGCCCGTTAAAATGAAAGAGATATTCATGCTGAGCCGTTTCGAGAACCTCAGCATCGAGCAGATTGCCAACCGGCTCGACCTGTCGCAGCAAACGGTGAAAAACCAGATATCCAAAGCCCTGAAAATCCTTCGCAGCAATTACACCCAGACGGACCTGCTGGGCCTGGCCGTTGTATTGTCCATTCTGTAAATCCGGACTCCGATTTGTTGCCCGGCGGTTATTGCCCGGGTGAAACTTTCATGCGCCAGTTGCCCGGCTGTGTCTTTACCGCAGCCACTTCCCGGCATACCGTGACTTTTACCGGTTTCAAGGCTTTAATTATCAACCGCTTCAAAAATCTTTTCCGCCTGATGGTACTTTTTGGACGGTAATGCGACTCCTGTATATCAGCAACACCAAAATTTACCGCAGTGGATATTGAACAGATAAAAAAAGTCCTGGAACGGTACACCCAGGGCAAGTGTACGGACGAAGAGATCCGGGTGATAGAGCAGTGGTTTGCCAGTGTGAACCAGCACCGTTCCGCGATGATCGACGATGATTTTCTGAAGGAGCAGCTGGAGGAAGTGCGTTCCCGTATTCACGAACAGATTTCCGTACCGGTGGTGGACATGCCGGCCCGCAGGAAGCCCTGGCGACGGTGGCTGTACACCGGGGCCGCCGCCATGCTGGCCGGCGTCATCATATTTTCCCTGATAAACAGGCAGGGGCCTGCTTTACATCCTGAAAACCCGGCCAATCCGGCGGTACAATCTGCTGTGGTGAAAACGAACAAAGTGATCAGGAATGGTTACGTGGAAATTTCAACTTCCAAAGGCGCCACGGAAAAGATTGTACTTGCTGATGGCTCTACCGTTAGCCTCAATGCCTCATCGCGCCTGCGCTACCCCGAGAAATTCGACGGCAGCACCCGCACGGTCTATCTCGAGGAAGGAGAGGCCTTTTTCAAAGTAGCGGCCGACCAGGCGCATCCTTTTATCGTCCAGTCCGGCGACGTAGCCACCACCGCACTGGGTACCTCGTTCAACATCCGGGCGTATTCCCGCGAAAAGAAGATCACCGTGGCGCTCATTACGGGCAAAGTGAAGGTAGACCATGCGCAGAAGCCGAAACCGGTGATACTGCTGCCCAGCGAGCGGGTGAGCATCGATTGCGAATCCGCGTTCATGGCAAAAACAACCTTTGATAAAGAAGACGATGTGGCGGGCTGGAAACTCGGGGTCCTCGTGTTTAAAGATGCGTCGTACAACGAGGTGATGGCGGAAATCGAAAACAGGTACAATGTAACGGTGATCAACGAAAGCGGTAAAACCGAGTGGCGCTATACAGGTTCCTTCAAAGACGAAAATCTCCAGGATATAATCGAAACCATTTGTTTAACCAAAAACATCAGCTACACGATCAAAAACGACACAATTTTTCTAAAAAGCAAAAACTAGATGTATGAAAAAATGCTTACGCCTGATTTCCCTGGCCGTGCTTGCATTTGGCATTGCGCTGGCGGCTCCTTACACCGCCAGTGCCAATGCCGGGTCGCAGGACACTAAAAATGTCAGTATCACCATCCAGGTCAAGAACAAGAACATGGAGGATGTGTTTACTGAAATTTCCTCGAAAACGGGCTTCAGTTTCCATTACGACAAATCCGATTTGAACCTCCGCAAGAAGGTGTCTTTAAACTGTGTGAAGCTGCCTGTTGACGAGGTGCTCCAACAGCTGTCAGACCAAACCGGACTGAAATTTACAAGAAAAAACAATAAAATCATAGTAAACCAGGAAACCCTTTCGGGCGGTTCCCTGGCGGCTGTGAGCCCGGACGCCGCCACCGCGCAGGCCGAACGGGAAATCCGCGGCACCGTGCGCGACAGTAAAGGCACTGGCCTTCCCGGCGTAACCGTGATGGTCAGGAACACCAACCGCGGTACCCAAACCGGCTCCAACGGTTCCTACGTAATGACCGCCAACGACGGCGATGTGCTCGTATTCCGTTTTTTGGGGTTTACCACCCAGGAGCTGACGGTGGGCACAGGGAATGTGTATGACGTGGTGCTCGAAGAAAGCGCCCGCTCCCTCAGCGAGTTCGTCGTAACGGCGCTGGGCATTGAAAAGAAATCAAAAGAGCTGACGTACTCCACGCAGCAGTTGAACAATAGCGACCTCAGCCGCGTAAAGGATGCGAACGTGATCAACAGCCTCGCCGGTAAAGCCGCGGGCGTTACCATCAGCAGAAGCGCTTCCGGCCTCGGCGGCACGGCCCGCGTAATCATGCGCGGCAACAAATCTACCCGCGAAAACCAGCCGATGTACGTGATTGACGGCGTACCCATGGCCAACTTCTCACCCTCGCAACCGGCTAACGTGTACGGTCAGTCGTCAGACATACAGTCCGGCGCCGGCCGCGACGGCGGCGACGGTATCTCCAACATCAACCCGGACGATATCGAGACCATCAACATCCTCAAAGGTGCTTCCGCCGCTGCTTTGTACGGCAGCCAGGCCGCCAACGGCGTGATCATCATCACTACCAAAAAAGGCCGCGCCGGCAGAACGCGCATCGACTTCTCTTCAGACGCTACCTGGGAATCCGTATTGAAGAAGCCGGACATGCAGTACCGCTACGCCCAGTCGGCCGGCTCCTCTCAACCCGGCAGCAACCAAAGCTGGGGGCCCAAAACGAGTGTGCCGGATCATACCAAAGACTTTTTCAACACCGGCGCTACCTATACCAACAGCCTCGCCCTGAGCGGCGGTAACGAAATCGCGCAGTCGTATTTCTCTTACTCCAATACCAGCAGCAAAGGCATCATACCCACCGCCAGGTTTAACCGGCATACCTTCAACTTCCGCGAAACGCTGAAGTTGCTCAACGACAAACTGACCGCCGACGCGAACATCACTTTCGTTACGCAGAACGCGCATAACAGGCCCAGCACGGGTTTTTATTTCAACCCGCTCACCGGTTTATACCTGTTGCCCCGCGGTATTGATTTCAATACCTACAAAAACAACTACACCTATTTTTCCGCTACCCGCAACATGGACCTCCAGAACTGGTGGAACATCAACGCGGATAAAGACTGGCAGGGCGATCCCGAACAGCAAAACCCCTATTGGATTTTGCACCGTAACGGTCGCGATGAAAGCAGGGACCGCGCCATGGCATCCCTTTCGCTGCGTTACCAGCTACTCAGCTGGCTGAGCGTACAGGCCCGCGGCAGCTTCGATAAAAGTTACGACAAGTACGAACTGAAGGCGCACGCCAGCACACAATCGTCATTGGCCCCATCCAACGGCCGCTATACGCTCGAGCGCGAGTTCAATACCCAACTGTACGGCGACCTGATTTTCACGGCCAACAAAAAACTCAGCGAACAGCTGAGCCTTACGGCGAACCTGGGTACCAGCATTACCGACCTGCGTACCCGCGACAGGAACCTGACCGATGTGAACTTCAACTCCGAGCCAGGCCTCATTTACCCGAACAAGTTCCAGCTGACGAACATCGATCCCCGTTCACTCACCCAAATCCAGGGCGTCGACAAAAAACAGCTGCAGGCATTGTTCGCCAACGCCCAGCTCGGGTTCAAAGACTTCCTGTTCCTGGATCTGACCGGCCGTAACGACTGGTCGAGCACCATGGCCTACACACCCGTGGCCAGCAAAGGGTTCTTTTATTATTCCGCCGGCGTTACCGGCGTAATCAGCGAAATGGTGAAGCTGCCTGCCGTGATCAACTTCGCGAAAGTGCGCTTCTCCTATGCAAAGGTGGGTAACGACATTGCGCCTTACAGCTCCAACCAGCCGGACTTTACCGTGCGGATAGTGGGCGGCGCGCCGGAGCTGCTCGTGAAAAGCCGCGGGCCGTTCCCCGGCACTTACCTGAAACCGGAAGACAACCGCTCCATAGAAGCCGGCCTGGATGTACGTTTGTTCGATAGCCGCGTATCGCTCGACCTGACTTTCTACAAAAACAACAACTACCGCCAGTACTTTGAAATTCCCGTATCCGGCGGTGCGGACGACAATATCAAAATCAACTTTGTAAACCTCGGCAACATCCAGAACAAGGGGATTGAAGGGATGCTGACCGTGGTGCCTGTAAAGTCCAAAGCACTGACCTGGACATCCAACATCAACTTTGCCGCGAACCAGAACAGGGTGGTAAAACTCTCTGATGAAAACATCGACGGTGCGGACGCTTCCAACCGTTTCACGTTGACGGAATTCGGTTCCAACATGTACGGCTCTTTCATCCAGGAAGGCGGATCGTGGGGCGACATCTACACCAACCGCTACCTGCGCTACACCAAAGACGGTGCGCTGATCGTGGATGCGGGCGGTAAGCCGCTCGACAGCGCCAGCGGCTTTTACAACGTGGGCAACCCCAACCCGAAGTTCAATTTGGGCTGGAACAACGCGCTCGACTATAAGAACTTTACGCTGAGTTTCCTCATCGACGGCCGTTTCGGCGGCAAGGTGATGAGCATGACGCAGGCCGTACTGGATCAGTACGGGGTGAGCGAGGCCACTGCCAGGGCCCGCGACAATGGCGGGGTAGACGTGCGGGCGGTGTATGAAGACGGGAAACCGGCCGGCAAGCTCGACGCGCTCAAATACTACCAGGCCGTCAGCGGCCGTGCGGGCGTAGGCGCGATGTATATGTACAGCGCCACCAGCATCCGTTTGCGTGAACTGGCGCTCAGCTATAAAATCCCGCTGAAGTCGAAGGTGATCCGCAACCTGCAGGTAGGCGTGATTGGCCGTAACCTGTTTTTCCTGAAGAATGACGCACCATTTGACCCCGAGGTAAGCGCCGGTGGCGACAACCGCCTGCAGGGCATCGATGTGTTCGGCCAGCCGGCCACGCGCAGCGTGGGAGCCAGCCTGAAAGTCGGATTTTAACCGCTTCAACCAATCACGATTAAAAAAAACTTACAAGATGAGAACGATTCAATTCAAACATATGCGGAACCTGGCGGCGGCGGGGATGGCGGCATTGATGCTGGCGGCCTGTACGAAAGGTTTCGAGCGGATCAACACCGATCCTTACGGGCTCGACGAGGAAGACCTGAAGGCCGACTTCCGGCTGATCGGGGAGCCTTTTCGCCAGATGCAGACGAGTATTTACGCCGTTTCGCCCGGCTGGGTGATGCAGGTGCAGCAAAACCTGCAGGGCGATCTTTATTCCGGCTATATGGGCGTTCCCGGGCCATTCGGCAACGGCGGTAACAACAACTCCACATATAACCTGATAGACGGCTGGAACGAGGTGATGTGGGGCTGTGCATACGGTTCTTACGCGCCCGCGTCGAACGTGTCCGTAATGCCCGTGGCCAGCACCATCAACAGGCTGGCCGGCGAGGAGTTCAAGGATTTCCGCGCCTGGATGCTGATACTCAAAGTGCTGGTGATGCAGCGGGTGAGCGATGTGTACGGGCCCATCGTGTACACGAAGTACGGGAAGCCCAATGCAGACAAAAGCGTGGATTACGATTCGCAAAAAGATGCCTACTATGCATTTTTCAAAGACATCGATGAAGCCATCGGCATTCTTACCCCACTCGCTTCCTCCACCAAAAAGCCGTTTGCCCGCTTTGACCTTGTGTACGACGGAACCTATAAAGCCTGGCTGAAGTTCGCGAACAGCCTGCGCTTGAGAATGGCCATCCGCATTGCGAAGGTGGACCCGGCGAAAGCCAAAACGGAAGGGGAGGCTGCCCTGGCGCATCTTGCGGGGCTGCTGGAAACGCCCGCGGAGAACGCCGCCGTGAATATCGCGCCCACACCCAACCCATACAACACTTACACCAACAGTTATAACGACATCCGGATGGGCGCACCCATGGAGTCGATTCTCACTGGCTATAACGACCCGCGGCTGGCGAAGTATTTCGTGCCGGCCTCCGTGGCGCCGGGCAACGTATTCAAGGGCATCCGCACCGGCATTGCCCTGCCCGACAAGATTTATGCGGATTATTCTAAACTGGCCGAGATGCCCAGCAAAATGCAGCTGATGACGGCCGCCGAAGTATGGTTCCTGAAAGCCGAAGCGGCCCTGCGCGGCTGGACCGGCGCCGGATCCGCGAAGGATAATTATGAGAAAGGAGTGAAGGCCTCATTCCAGCAGCATGGCGCAGGCGATGCCACCGCCTACCTGGTAGACAATACCAGCAAAGCCGCACCGTACACCGATCTCAAAAACGCCGCGAACAACGTACCCGCCGGCAGCTCTCTGCTCAGCACCGTAACCATCCGGTGGGAGGAAGGAGACGTTTTCGAACGGAAGCTGGAAAGGGTGATCACGCAGAAATGGATCGCCATGTTCCCGGACGGGCAGGAGGCCTGGAGCGAGTTCCGGAGAACCGGCTATCCGAAATTGTTCCCGGTGGTGGTGAACAACAGCGGCGGGAAGATCCCCACCGCAACGTTCATCCGCCGCATCAATTTCTCGCAAACGGAATACGCGACCAACCCGAAAGGCGTGGAGCGCGCCGTTACCCTGCTGGGCGGCCCCGACAACGGGGGCACGCGCCTGTGGTGGGACAAACCTTAGTGTAGTATCCATCATCATAGACATAGCTCATCTATACAAATGAACGGCCGGCCCATTTGGGCCGGCCAAATTTTTTCCAAAAGCTTCCGGCATACCGATATGCGGTGCGTCATACCGGTGAATCGGGAGAGCGCATCCGTCGCGGCCAGCAATGTACGCCGGTGCACCATACCTGCGAATCGGGTGATCGCACCGGCGTAGCCACCCGCGGCGGCAGAAAGTGAGGCGTTGCTGCTGTTGTCTCCGCACAAAAAAAGCGGCCATACAGCCGCTTTTCGATTCGAAGAATATGTTTGTCAGGCTTCTTTAAGCCGCAGTTCGTTTTTGTATTCCTTGGGCGTTTTACCCACAATTTCCTTGAAGAAGCGGTTGAAGTTGGAAAGGTTCTTGAACCCGCAGGAGTAGGCGATTTCCGCGATCGACCAGTCTTCTTCCGTGAGCCGCTTGCAGGCGTGACCGATGCGCACTTCGTTGAGGAACTGCACGAACGATTTTTTGGTCCTGTTTTTAAAGAACCGGCAAAACGACTGCGGGGAAAGGTTGGTGATGCTGGCCACGTCCTGCAGGGAAATTTCCTTGGAGAAGTTGTTCATCACATACTTGAACACCTCGTCTATCTTGTGATTGTCTTTCACATTGTAGGCATGGGAATAGCCCGTGCTGGCGAGATAGTAGCAATCTTTCGTTTCAGACAGCGTTTTCAGGATTTGCAGCAGGGAAATGATCCGTTCCAGGCCCTCCTTTTTGGGAAGCGCGAGGATTTCATTTTTCAACAGTTCCTGCGTGTTGCCGATGATTTTCATGCCCCGCTGGGCGCGGTGAAACAGGTCGGTCAGCGCTTTGGTTTCCGGCAGTCCGTAAAACTTATCCCCGAAAATATCCTTCGGGAAATAAATCACCACCGACCGGGCTTTCAACGCCTCGTCGTTGCGGTGGTACGCTTCGTCGTTGTACCACACATGGGGAATATTCGGCCCCAGAAAAACCATATCGCCTACATCAAAACTCTCAATGCTGTCGCCTACAATACGTTTCCCCTGACTCTCGGTCACATACACCAGCTCGCATTCCGGGTGGAAGTGAAAAGGCGTGTTAAAATACGGATCGCAACGTTCTATGATAGTGATCTGGTTGTCGGCAAAGGCTCCCACTTTTATAAGAATGGGTTTCATCCGTTAGTATTTTATTGGTCAATGGTCGGATGGAGCTATGCATTAATAACTTCCACACACCGGCCGCCCCTCGGGAAAGGCGGATACATGCTGCCGCATGCGCTGGTGGGAGGAACTTTTTTCATGCCCGGCTTCATACTTGCTTCCTTTGTTTGTTTGGTCCTATGAAAAAACTGGCGATAAAACATCTGCCATTTTGAATTCTATTTTGCCAAATTATTAAATTTACGTTAAAAAAATACTAGTCGGGCACAAATTCCCGGAATATTTGTCGAGTTCCGGGAAAGTTTCCGGAAGGTGCCCCAAAGGGCTCCATCCGGCAGCGGATTTGGCCGGGATGCGCGCTTAGCCGGGGATGTAGGCCAGGATTTCTTTTTTGTTTCATTTTATTTTCCGTAACTTGTCAATGCTAAATCGATTAAGCATCGTATAGCGTACCACCAACTATGAAGGGAATATCAATCAAAGACATCGCAAAACAAGCGGGCGTATCTCCTACCACTGTCTCTTTTGTCCTCAACGGCAAAGCCAAAGAAAAGCGGATTAGCGACCAGGTCAGCAAAAAGATCATGAAGCTGGCAGCCAAACTCAAATACAAGCCGAACCAGCTGGCCAGGGGCCTGCGCACCGGCAAAACCAAAACCATCGGGCTGATTGTGGAAGACATCGCCAACAACTTCTTCGCCAACGTGGCCAAGATCGTGGAAGAAGAGGCGGACAAGTTCGGGTACAAAGTGCTGTACGGGAGCACGGAAGACAACCTCGTTAAAGCGAGGGGCCTCCTGGAAGTACTGGAGTACCGGCAGGTAGACGGGTATATCATTACGCCCACGCCGAACCTCGACAAAGAGATTGAAATGCTTAAACACGCCCGCAAGCCGATGGTGCTGATGGACCGTTACCTTCCGCAAATTCCCACCAATTACGTGATGGTCAATAATTTCCAGGGCGCTTACGATGCGGCGGAATACCTGCTGAAACTGGGGTACGGTAAAATTGCGCTGGTTACCACTACGTCCGAACAAATTCAGATGAAAGAACGCCTCAATGGCTTCACAGCCGCGATGAAAGCCCACCGCGCCACCTTTCCCCGCAAATTCCTGAAAAAAATCCCGTTCGCCGCTACCAAAGACGAAGCGGTGAGCCAGATCAAAACCTTTATAGAAGCCAATCCCGACCTCGACGCCATTTTCTTTTCCACCAACTACCTGGGCGTGTACGGTATTGAGTGTTTTAAAGACCTCGGTGTTAAAATCGGCGACGACATGGCCATGGTCAGCTTCGACGATCACGATCTCTTCCGCCTGCACACACCCGGCATTACCTGTGTGGCACAGCCTATCCACGATATTGCCCGCCACCTCATCCAGGTATTGATGGCCGAGCTGAACCAGAACAGCCACCAGATCAACCAGGTGGTGCTGCCGGCCACGCTCATCAAACGCGAAAGCTGCAAGAAGCGAAAAAACGCCGTGGTGTAGCGCCGCCGGGCTTACGTGCCCGAAGGCTGATTGCCACGGCTTCCCGGCTACCCGGCGTATACCGGCAGGTAGCGGACCTGACCTCCGGCCATCAGCCGGATAGGGGAGACACCATAAAGAAAAAGCGATATTTTAATGGGGATGCACCTTAAGTGGGGATCCCCATTTTTATGCAGGGCCAGGTATCCCTCCTTTAGCCATGGCGAAAGCGTAGTAACGCCGCGTTTTCTCGGCCCGGAATTTATCCCTGTCGCTCAGCTGCTCCATACGCGGTACATTCCGCCATTTCCGCGTCGAAGTCATTCGTCTCGGCAGTTGTCAATCGGCTTCCGTCCGGCCACATCTGCCACGATCTATGTCCGTCAGGCATTCCAGCCTGCCGGAGATTTGAGAATAATTGCGCTGCCATTTATTACCTGAGGTGCTGGAAAGGCTATATGGCCCGGATATACGATTTTGCAGACGATTTCTTCGGCAAAAAGACCATGGGCGCGGATTTGCCCCAAATGAGCGTTATAACATGTATCAAATTCACCTGGAGTGGTACTATTTTCAGTAAAGTGAACGCAATGTGAACCCTTCATCAAAAAAAAGTTAAATTTTACTTTGCTCGTTTAACAAAGTTGACTAAGTTGCATGCGTTCGTTTTTCCGAACCAAACTTGTGCATGACGTAGCGAATTTGAGGAGCCCTGGTTGACACAGGTTTTTTTTATGGCATATTGCTAAATCGTTTTATGCTTTCATAGAAAATACCTGAACCGCCCGGAGAGAAATCATCCACAGGTTTTTTTAGGGATGAATTGCTAAAACGATTTATCCAACCGGTGAGGAAGCAGCGGAGTATAAACGTGAACAATGCTGACAAAGAGATATGCAACAATGAGGTAGCCAACAATCATCTCTCCGTTTTTATCAGCCGTTTCTAATGTAGCCCGGCGCTGTACGCAGTAAGCCGGAATGAAATTGTATTGCATTGTAGTTGATGTATGAAATCAGCTATCAACCAATAAAGGATAACTATTGTTTACAGGTTCAGTTTCAAAAATTAAAATCTAAGGAAGCTATGCGAAGAATTCTGCTGCTCGCCACGTTGCTGTCTTTCGGACTTGCCCCTCTCTCCTGGGCGCAGGTGAAGAAAGCAGTTACCGGTACCGTAAAGGATGCCCACGGTACCTTGTTGCCCGGTGTTACGGTAAAAGAAAAAGGCACGTCCAACGGGTCTATGACCACCGCCGACGGCTCATTTAAAATCAGTGTGCAACCATCAGCCACGCTGGTTTTTTCATTTATGGGATATGTGACGCAGGAAGTTCCGGCAGGAGACGGTCCGCTCAACATTGTACTCAACGACGATTCCAAAAATCTGAATGAAGTGGTGGTGACCGCCCTCGGTATCAAACGCGAAGCCCGCAAACTGGGTTACGCCATGACGGAACTGAAAGGCTCCGAAATCGCGAAAACGAATTCCATCAACCCCGTTGCGGCCCTCCAGGGTAAAGTAGCGGGCGTTGACATCTCCGGGGCGGCCGGCGGCCCGCAGGCAGCCAACCGCATCGTGCTCCGCGGCGCCAAATCGCTCGACGGTAAAGACCAGCCGATCTTCGTGATCGACGGCGTGATCTTCGAAAACGAAATCTCCGACAACGCGGTGAACTTCGGTAACGTACTGAAAAACTTCAACCCGGACGAGTTCGAATCCGTGTCTGTGCTGAAAGGCGCGGCCGCTACCGCACTCTACGGTTCCCGCGCGCTCAACGGCGCCATCCTCATCACCACCAAAAAAGGCTTTACCCGTAAAGGCCTGGGTGTGGAAGTGAGCCAGACCGTACAGTTCGAAAAAGTATACCGCGGCCCCATCGCCCTGCAGAACGTGTATGGCGCAGGCCTCAACCCCTGGTTCAACAAAGACGCACAGGGCAATAACGTAGTACAGGCCGGCGGCACCAGCTTCGGCCCCCGCATGGACGGCCAGATGGCCAAACTCGTAAACGGCGACATCGTGCCCTTCAGCCCGATGCCGGACAATGCCGTGGACGGTTACCAGCTGGGTAAATACTACAATACCAACGTAGCCGTGGAAGGCGGTAACGAAAAAGCGAACTTCCGCTTTTCTTACTCCCGCCTCAGCAATAACAGCGTAATGCCGAACAACGACTTCAACAGGAACTCCTTCTCCCTGAAAACCTCAGCGGTACTGAACAAGTTCCTTTCCGCGGAAGGCGGCGTTACTTACGCGTTCTCCAACACGCTCAATCCTACGCGCCAGGGTGGTGACTACACCAACCAGAACATCGGCCGTAAATGGATCTATATTTTCCCCCGTAACTACGACCCGGCTTACTGGAGCGCCCGCTACCTGGGCCCCAATCCCGGCCTGAGCAACATGGACGACTACCTGGGCCAGTACCCGGGCGCCGACTACTGGTTCAGCCTCAAGCACGACAAGTGGGAAAGAAAAGAAAACCTGTTCATGGGTAATCTCTCTCTTACCGCTACTGCGACCGACTGGCTGAAACTCTTGCTGCGTGGTACTTTCAGTAACGAACAGAATAAAGACGACCGCCGCGAGCTGGGCTGGGGCCCGAACTTCAGCGGTTCCCGCGGCCTGTACTCCATCAGCGGCAACAACAGAACGCAATACACCTTCACCGGTATGGCCATGTTCACGCCGAAACTGAACGAAGACTTTTCGCTCAGCGTAAACGTGGGTGCTGAAACCTGGCGTTCCCGCATCGGCAACGAATATGGCGCGGCCACTTCCGGCGGCCTGCTGATCCCCGGCAAATTTACCATCAGCAACAGCGTGGGTACCGTAAACGCCCGCAACAACAAAGTGATGGTGCCGAAAGTGATCAACTCCGTTTTCGCCGCAGCCAGCTTTTCGTATAAAAATGCATGGTTCCTGGACCTGACCGGCCGTAACGACTGGGCGTCTTCGCTCACTTACCCGGCTGGAAGCGGTACCAACTCCTATTTCTATCCTTCCGTGAGCGCCGCCTGGGAATTCACCGAAACCTACAAGCAATCCATGCCTTCATGGGTGACTTACGGTAAGGTTCGGGCTTCCTACGCACGTGTGGGCGGCGACATCGACGCCGGCCAGCTGAACGTGGGCTATGTGATGGGTGAACAATGGTTCGGCGGTGTAAACCCCGTGTATCTCTACAACGACTTCAATGCCGATACTTATCCGAACGATAACCTGAAACCTTCCATGTCCGGCTCCTACGAAGTGGGTGCAGACCTGCGCTTCTTCAACAGCCGCCTGGGCCTGGATGTTGCTTACTATCAGGCAGACATCAAGAACCAGGTGCTGCGCCCGGATGTGGCGATAGAATCAGGTGTTAAAAACCGCTACATCAATGCCGGTCACTTCCGTAACAGAGGTATCGAGATCGCTATCAACGGCACACCGGTGAAAGGCAAAAACTTCACCTGGGATGTGAACCTGAACGGCACGCGCAACACCAACAAAATTCTGGCCCTTTACCCCGGCGTGAACACTTACGAAATGGGCAACGACCAGGACGTGCGCGTGATCGCCCAGGTAGGCGATGCTTACGGTACCCTGGTGACCAACTACGGTTACACCCGTTATGTATCTACCGACCCGGCTAAAAACGGCCTGCCGATCATCGAAAAATCCGGCAGCTTCCCCGTACAGTTCAAGCGCGGCCCTGCCGTGGTGGGTAATATCACGCCCGACTTCAACCTCGGCCTGAACAACAGCTTCTCTTACAAAAACTGGTCACTCGGCGTATTGCTGCAGGCCCGTATAGGCGGCGACATTTTCTCCGCATCTCACCAGTACGGCACCGGCCGTGGTACGGTGGAGAGCACGCTGCCCGGTCGCGACGCCGCCACCGGCGGTCTGGCCTGGGTAGACAACGGCGTTCAGCGTAACGACGGGATGATTCCCGAAGGCGTATTCGGCGCAGGCATGAAAGGCAATACCGCAGCCGGTCTCAGCCAGGACATCAGCGGCATGACTTACCGCGAGGCATATGACAAAGGCTATGTGAACCCGCTGAGCCCTTACCAGTATTACAGCATGATCGGCGACTGGGGTGTGGGCATCCGCGAAGCTTCCGTGTTCGACGCTTCTTACGTAGCGCTGCGTGAAGTATCGCTCGGCTACACGTTCCCCACCAAAATGGTAGAACGCTGGAAACTGAACAAAGCCAGGGTATTGCTCGTTGGCCGTAACCTCGGTTACCTGTACAACAACCTGCCGGATCACATCAACCCGGAAAGCCTGCGTAACAACAGCACCTCCGCGTTCTCCGAATACGGCGGCGCACCCTTTGTACGCAACATGGCACTCACGATTCAACTGGGCTTCTAATTTTTAAAAAAGGACGAACATGAACATCAAACATAAATTAGGAATCGGTGTACTGGCGCTGGCAACATTTGCAAGCGCCTGCACCAAGGATTTTGCCGATAAGAACAGCGACCCGGAAGTGGCGCCCGTAGTGCCGCCGGAAGCGATGATCTCCACTTCGCAGAAAGGCATCGTAGATCGCGACTTTGAATGGTATTACGACAACTACGGTTTCCTGATGCGCT
Source organism: uncultured Chitinophaga sp. (assembly GCA_965653365.1). Taxonomy (GTDB): domain Bacteria; phylum Bacteroidota; class Bacteroidia; order Chitinophagales; family Chitinophagaceae; genus Chitinophaga. Next base: position 149,196 of record CBFGZV010000001.1, read on the forward strand.
GGATGCAGTTCACCGTGGCATCGCCGGAAGGCAACCAGCCGGGCATGTACGGCGGCCAGAACACCAACGGCTTCTACGGTGCGTTTTACACCGGCATCGGCCGAAACCTGGTGGCGATCGAGAAACTGATCAGCGAGCTGCCTGCTGAAAAACAGGCCGCGTACCGCAACATCAGCGCCATCACCACCATTCACAAAGTATACGCCGCTTTCCGCGTATCCGACGTGAACGGTTCCATTCCTTACACCGAGGCGCTGAGCGCCCGCGAAACGGCTAATTTCACCCCGAAATACGACCGCCAGCAGGACCTCTTCAACCTGTTCGACGAACAGCTGAAAGCTGCGGTGACGGCCCTTCAGGGCCCGGCAGCAGGGCAGGTGACCTTCGGCAACGCCGACCTGTTTTACACCAACGCCTCCACGGCAGCGGCCAACTACGCCAAAACGGCGAACGTACTGCGCCTGAAAATCGCTGCGCGCCTGCTGAAACGCGACGCCACGAAAGCGAAGCAGATCATCGACGACGTGATGGCCAGCCCTGCAGGTTTCTACGCCAGCAACGCGGAAGAATGGAAATTCATTTCCGGCACGCAGTTCGCCCGCGGTGGCAACTGGGGAGCACAGGGCAACAACGCCAGCGCGGTGAGCATCAACATGATCGCCTTCCTGAAAAAATACAACGACCCGCGCCTTCCGCTGTTCTACAAAAAGAACGGCATGACCGAGGAGCGCTTTAACTACATCAAAACCGGCGGCGGTTTCCCTGCTACCGCAGTGTACAACCCGGACCGTTACATCGGTTTACCGGTGAGCCCCGACGCACGTCAGCAGGCGCAATACATCAGCCTGTTCGGTACAAAAACCTACTCGCTGAAGTTCCCCGACGGTAAGAAAGAAGACGTAACCGTGGATACGCTCACCCGCTATCAGAACCGCCTGTTCGACCTGTCTATGGACGGCGGTGCGAATGGCCAATACACCCAGCCACTCATCAGCTACGCAGAACAGTGCTTCCTGCTGGCGGAACTGGCGGTGCGCGGCCTGATCACCGGCGATGCGGCCACCTGGTACAACAAAGGCGTTACCGCCTCCGTTCAGGCGTACGACGCCATGGGTAAACTGGCGGGCATTGTAGACTATGCACCGGTAGATGCCGCGGCCATCACAGCCTACCTGGCACGACCCGAAATTGCCCTCACCGGCAGCACGGAAGAGAAACTGGAGAAAATCGGCATCCAGGCATTCCTGAACTTCTTCAAAGCACCCCACGAAGCGTGGAACCAGTGGAGAAGAACAGGCTACCCGAAAAAAGGCGGTATCCTTTCCCTCGAGCCGGTAATGATCGGCGGTGCGGAAGCAGTGGTGCCCCGCCGCTGGATACTCCCCATCCCGCACTCTTCCAACACGACCAATTACAACAACGCCCTTTCCGAAATGGCGGCTTCAGGAGAATATGGTGCCCCGAACGACCTCACAGGCCGCGTTTGGTGGGACAAACAGTAGAACATTGAATTTGTGCTGATTGTGAAGGGTGGCCGGAAGGCCGCCCTTCTTTTTGCAACAAAAAGCCCGTGCAGTTTTTGCACGGGCTTTTTTATGAGACTGATTTTGCGGATGACATTATCCAGCCGGTTGGCGCGCAGCAGCATTGCCAGCCGAGAGGAGAAGAGGCTTGGTTGCTGTGGCGCTTCTTCTCCGTCACTGCAGCAGATCCTTGATCTCGCTTAGTTTCAGCAAGGCTTCTACCGGCGTTAACCGGTTGATGTCTACCGACGTGAGCTTGTCACGGATAGCCTGGAAGGTGTCGCTGTGCGCATCGAAAATGCTCAGCTGCACTTTATGCGTGGGCGCGGCAATCTGCTGCATGGGGGCCTCGATGTGCTGGCTTTCGAGCTGGCTGAGAATTTCGTTGGCGCGGTTAATAAGCTGCGGCGGCATACCGGCTATTTTAGCCACGTGAATCCCGAAGCTGTGGCGGCTGCCGCCCTCCGCCAGTTTACGCAGGAAAATGATTTTATTGCCCACTTCCTTGTTGGTGATGTGGAAGTTCTTCACGCGGTTGTGTGTGTTCTCCAGTTCGTTCAGCTCGTGGTAGTGCGTGGCGAACAGGGTCTTCGGGCGGTGGGGCGTCATGTCGTGCAGGTATTCCACAATGCTCCAGGCAATGGAAATACCGTCGTATGTGCTGGTACCGCGGCCGATTTCGTCGAGGATGATAAGGCTGCGGGGCGTGATGTTGTTAATGATGCTGGCGGTTTCGTTCATTTCCACCATGAACGTACTTTCGCCGCCGCTCAGGTTGTCCGACGCGCCTACGCGGGTGAATATCTTGTCGGTAAGCCCGATTTCCGCAGCGGCGGCGGGCACAAAGCTGCCCATGTGGGCCATCAGGGTGATGAGCGCGGTTTGGCGCAGCAGCGCCGATTTGCCGCTCATGTTGGGCCCGGTGAGAATGATCACCTGCTGCTCGTCCTGGTGCAGGAGAATGTCGTTGGCCACATAACTTTCACCCGGCGGCAGCCCCTGTTCGATCACGGGGTGGCGGCCGTCTTTGATGTCGATATGATACGCCTCCGTGACCTGCGGGCGGCGGTATTTGAACTGCACGGCGTTGTGCGCGAAGCACAACAGGCAGTCGAGCCGCGCCAGGGCTTGCGCATTGCGCTGCACCGGCTGTATGAAATCCTGCAGCGTGGCGAGCAACGCATCGTAGAGCTGCATTTCCAGGGCCAGTATCTTTTCTTCGGCGCCGGTGATCTTTTCCTCGTATTCCTTCAGCTCGGGCGTGATGTATCTTTCCGCGTTGGCCAGCGTCTGTTTGCGGATCCAGTTAGCGGGCACTTTGTTTTTGTGGGTGTTGGTCACCTCCAGGTAGTAGCCGAAAACGTTGTTGAAGGCTACTTTCAGGGAGGGGATGCCGGTGGATTCGGATTCCTGCTGCTGGATGCGGAGCAGGTATTCCTTCCCGGAGCTGGCGATGGCGCGCAGGTCGTCGAGCTCGCTGCTCACGCCTTCGCGGATAACGCCGCCCTTGTTGGCGAGTACCGGCGGGTTGTCGGCCACTTCGGCCAGGATGCGCTGCAGGATGCTGTCGCAGGGGTCGAGCTGTTCCTGCAAGTGGCGCAGCAGGGGATTGGAGGTATCGTTGAGCAGCTGCTGGATTTCAAATACCTGTTGCAGCGCGCGGGCCAGTTGCATCACCTCGCGGGGATTGATTTTTTTCAGGGGGATTTTTGACACCACCCTTTCGAGATCGCCTACCGATTTGAGGTGCTGCTGTATGCTGATGCTGCGGTCTGCTTCGCGGATGAGGTCTTCCACCGCATCCAGCCGCTCGTTGATCTGTTTGATGTCGCGCAGGGGAAACACTATCCAGCGTTTCAGCAGCCGCGCGCCCATGGGCGTGAGCGTATGATCGAGCGTGCCCAGCAGGGTTTTTCCCTGCTCCACCGTGCTTTGCAGCAGCTCCAGGTTGCGGATGGTAAAACGGTCCATCCACAGGAAATCGTCCTGGTCAATCCGCTGCATGTTGGAGATATGTTGCAGGTTGGGATGCTCGGTATCTTTCAAATAATGCATGGTGGCGCCCGCGGCTATCACGGCCTCTGTCATGTCTTCGACCCCGAAGCCTTTCAGTGAGTGCGTTTCAAAATGTTTGTGGAGGATTTCACGCGCGTAGGTGTTGGTGAAAATCCATTCTTCCAGCGTATACGTATAAAACCGGCTGCCGAAAGTTTGCCGGAAATGTTTCTGTTGCTGCTTGGCGAAGATTACTTCCGCGGGCCGGAAGCTCTGCAGCAGCTTGTCGATGTACTCGAGGCTGCCCTGGGCCACGAAATATTCTCCGGTGCTGATATCGAGAAAGGCCGCACCGGTAACATCCGCGCCGAAATGCACGGCGGCCAGGAAGTTGTTATTGCTGTTTTCGAGCAGTTTGTCGTTCACCGCCACACCCGGGGTCACCATTTCGGTTACGCCGCGTTTCACGATGCCTTTAACGGTTTTGGGATCTTCCAGCTGATCGCAGATGGCTACGCGATGGCCGGCTTTCACCAGTTTGTGGAGGTACGTGTCGAGCGAATGATGGGGAAATCCTGCCAGGTCGATGAACGCGGCGCTACCGTTGGCCCTTTTGGTGAGCACAATGCCCAGCACCCTGGAGGCGATCACCGCGTCTTCATTGAATGTTTCATAAAAGTCGCCCACCCTGAAAAGCAGCACGGCATCAGGGTATTTTGCCTTGATGGCCTTGTGCTGCTGCATTAAAGGTGTTTCTTCCGATTTACTTTTAGCCATGCGGCAAATATAAGAAGCCGGCGGCTCCGTTCGGTAATTAAAATTATCTTTGCAGGCATGCGTAAGTTAAATATGGCGGAACTGGGGCGGAAAACGATGGCCGAATTCAAGGCGGCCGACAAAACGCCGCTGGTGCTGGTGCTCGACAACGTGCGGAGCATGCATAACGTAGGCTCCGTGTTCAGAACGGCAGACGCGTTCCTTATACAGGGTATTGTTTTATGCGGCTATACGCCCGTGCCGCCGCACCGCGACATCCAGAAAACCGCCCTTGGCGCCACCGAAACGGTGGAATGGCAGTATTATCCCACCACCCTCGAAGCCGTGCAGGCGCTGCGGCAGGAGGGATACGCCATCATGGCCATCGAACAGGCTTCGCACAGTGTAATGCTTGACGGTTTCCAGCCGCCGGCAGCGCCGCTGGCCCTCGTGTTCGGCAACGAAGTGAGCGGGGTAGACGCGGAGGTGATCAAACAGGCCGACGGCTGCATCGAAATCCCCCAGCTCGGTATGAAGCATTCGCTGAACATTTCCGTGAGCGCCGGCATCGTAGTATGGGACCTGTTCTGTAAATTAAAAAAGTAAATTCGCACCATGTCCACCACCACCATCAAACACTATCTCTCCCTGGTGAAATTCAGCCACACCATTTTCGCCATGCCTTTTGCGCTCACCGGCTTTTTTATGGCGGTATCGTGGGCGGGGCATTCGTTCGACTGGACCAAGCTGCTGCTGGTGGTGCTGTGCATGGTATTTGCCCGTAGTGCGGCGATGGCCTTCAACCGCTGGCTGGATGCGGAATTCGACAGAAAGAACCCCCGCACGGCACAGCGCGAAATTCCCGCCGGCGTCATTTCTTCCGGCAATGCCCTGTATTTTGTGATCGGTAACGCGCTGCTGTTCGTGGCTACCACCTGGTTCATCAACCTGATCTGTTTCCTGCTTTCGCCGGTGGCTTTGCTGGTGGTGTTGGGGTATAGCTATACCAAACGTTTCACCGCGCTTTGCCACCTGGTGCTGGGCGTTGGCCTGTCGCTGGCTCCCATCGGCGCTTTCCTGGCGGTAACGGGGTATTTTGCCCTGCTGCCGGTACTGCTGAGCGTGATGGTGCTCTGCTGGGTGTCTGGCTTCGATATCATATATGCCTTGCAGGACGAGGAGTTCGACAAATCGCAGCAACTGCATTCCATCCCGGCGTGGCTGGGGAAGGCGGGCGGGCTGCGTTTTTCCGAGGCCCTGCACCTTGTTGCGGCCGCGCTGGCGGTGGCCATCGGTTTACTGGGCGGCTTCCACTGGCTGTACTGGATAGGGGCCGCGGTGTTCATCCTGATGCTGCTGATGCAGCACCGGCTGGTGAAGCCCAACGACCTTTCCCGCGTGAACCTGGCGTTTATGACCACCAACGGCGTTGCCAGCGTGGTGTACGCCGTGTTCGCGATTACGGACATGCTGGTGTTAGGCTGAACCTGGCATATGCCTGCTCATTTTTAAACGGGGCCCGCAAGAGCCTGACTCATAAAATCAACGACGCATGCCCAGAATACTGGCGATAGATTACGGGAAAAAACGCACGGGCCTGGCCGTTACCGATCCGCTGAAGATCATCGCCAGCGGGCTTGGCACCATACCTTCGCACGAGCTCGTGCCTTACCTGAAAAAATATTTCGCGGCCGAAGCGGTGGAGCTCATCCTCATCGGCATGCCCCGCAACCTCGACGGCAGCGCGACCGATGCCACGGCCCTGGTGGAAGAATGTGTGCGCATCCTGCGGAAGCATTTTCCACAGATTCCCGTTAAGCAGGTAGACGAGCGCTTTACGTCAAAAATGGCCTTCCAGAGCATGATAGACAGCGGCCTGAAGAAAAAGGACCGGCAGCAAAAGGGGCTCGTGGATGAAATCAGCGCCACCATCATCCTGCAGGAATACCTGCAGTACCATGCCGGGTAAAGGCTAAAATTCCTATTTTTGCACTTTCTTGTACGATTCGATTTAACATGATATTACCAATAGTAGCCTATGGCGCCCCTGTTTTAAGAGAGGTCAGCCAGGACATTACGCCGGAATACCCGGATTTGCAGAAGCTCATCGACAATATGTGGGAAACCATGTATGCGTCCAACGGGGTGGGCCTCGCCGCTCCGCAGATCAACAAGCCTATCCGCCTGTTTGTGGTGGACAGCGAGCAGATCATCAATAACCTCGAGGAAGACGAAACCGGTTTGTACCCCGGCGATCACGGCATCAAACAGGTTTTCATCAACGCAAGGATTATTGAAACCGAAGGCGATGAGTGGGCATACCAGGAAGGATGCCTCAGCATTCCCAAAATCAGGGAAGACGTGAGCCGTCCCGAAAAAGTGAAGATCCGCTACATGGACGAAGATTTCAAACAGCATGAGCGCACCTTCCACGGCATCACCGCCCGTGTTATTTTTCATGAATACGATCACATCGAGGGCAAACTCTTCATCGATTATCTCAAACCGCTGAAAAAGCGCCTGCTGAAAGGCAAGCTCGAAGATATCTCCAAAGGGAAAATCAAAGTGGATTATAAAATGACTTTCCCCCGGTAAAACAGAAAAGAGGCCTTGCAAAAGGCCTCTTTTTTTATGCGGGACACCCCGGGGACTTTTGACCTTTTATTAACAATTATAAAAAATATTTATGCCTAAGAATTTCATATTGTAATATTTTTCATTATTTTAGTGCCAATATTTGTGATCTATATCTTTTGGGAACTTCTAATACATATACTGAACTTGAACTGGTACAGGGGCTTCGGAACCATGACCAAACGATATTCGGCTATTTGTATGATCATTACTCACCTGCCCTCTATGGCGTAGTTCTCAAAGTCCTCAATGATGAAAACGCGGCCAGCGACGTGCTCCAGGAAGTTTTCCTGAAGATCTGGCGTGGAATTGAAAAATATGATGCGGAAAAAGGGCGTCTTTTTACCTGGATGCTCAATATTGCCCGCAATACTGCCATTGATGCGCTTCGCTCAAAAGCGCACAAGCTGGATCAGAAAATCCAGGAACTGGGGAATGACGTATATGCACATACAAGTCAGTTAACAGTTCATCCCTCTGTGGACCACCTCGGGCTCGCCAAGGTGATTGAAAAGCTCAATAAAGAACAGCGGACTATTATTGACCTAGCGTACTACAAAGGTTGTACCCAGGAAGAAATTGCCAGGGTGCTGGATATTCCTTTGGGTACCGTAAAGACCAGAATGAGGAATGCCATTATTCAATTGAGGAATATACTAAAACAGGTATAGCAAAGTGGACGTACAACGTTACATATCATCCGGTATCATCGAAAGCTACGTAGTTGGCTTGGCTACCGACCAGGAGGTCAGGGAGCTGCAGGCTGCGATGGTGCAGAGCCCGGACATAAAAGCTGCGGTGGATGCCGCCCAGCTTGATATGGAGAAGTACGTGCAATTGTTTTCCATCGCGCCGCCCGAACCGGTGAAAGACCGCATCTTCCAGCGGCTCACGGGCGAAGGCGCCGACACCATCGTGCCCGTCAGCGGCAGCGCCGATGAAACCTACAGCTATTCCGAGCCGGAAGAAGAGCCGGTAAAAGAAAAACGCCTCGTTAGCGCGGCATGGCAATACGTAGCCGCCGCCGCCATCATCGGCCTGATCGCCAGCGCTTATTTCAACTTCAATTATTACAACAGCGTCAACGAATGGAAAAACAAATACCAGGCGCTGCTGTTCGACCAGGAAAAAATGGTGGCCGATAAAGGCGTGCACCAGACCAGGTTGCAACAGGCCGAGGAGATGCTCGACCGCCTGCGCCAGGCCGATATGAAGATGGTGCGCATGTACACCGCTTCCAAATCCCGCCCGAACTTACTTGCCACCGTTTATATCAACCCGAAATCCACCGACGCATACCTGACCATCAGCAACCTGCCGGAACCGCCGGCCGACCAGCAGTATCAGCTCTGGGGCATCGTTAACAACGTACCCGTGGATGCAGGTGTATTCGATATGGGCGAGGCCGCGAAAGGATTCCAGAAAGTCAAATTCGTGCCCGGCGCACAACTCTACGCCGTTACCCTCGAAAAGAAAGGCGGCAGTGCCACCCCCACGCTCACCGCCATGTACGTTGCCGGTAAAGTAGGCAGCTGATTTCGGCAACAGTCCTCCGCGCAAATTCCGCCCTGCAAAAATTTCTTACATTTGCCAGATGCAAAGATTCCTGCTACTGTTACTACTGTTGCCGTGCATCCATTCAAAAGCCCAGGACACCGCTATCTATAAAGGCATGACGATCAATCTCGACGAGGTGGTGATCAACGCGAAACGTATAGGCTTCGACGTAAACGGTTTCATCAGGCGCGTGGAAGAGGATACCACCTTTTACCGGGCATTCAAGAATCTGCGCATTGTGGGCTTTACGGCCGATAACGACATCCGCATCACCGATAAGGCAGGCGGCAAAACCATCGCTTCCCTCAAATCGCACACCCGCCAGGTCATGACGGGCAATTGCCGCAAAATGGACGTGCTCGACGAACAGACCACGGGCGACTTCTACAACCGCAAGGGCGATTATAACTACTACACCGCCGAACTGTACGCTAACCTGTTTTTCACAAAAGGTACCGTGTGCAACGAAGAAGGCGGCCCCGCCAAAGGCAGCCTGGCCCGGCATAAATCCCAGCTCAAGCAACTGATATTCAATCCTGGCAAACCCATTTCAGGGGTGCCGGTAGTCGGCAGCAAAGTGGCCGTATTCGATCCCAACCTGATGCGCTACTATGATTTTTCCATTAAGGCGGCGAATTACGCCGGCGCGGAATGTTACGTGTTCAGCGCCATAATGCGCAAAAACATGAGCGCCATGGACCGGGCGGAAATCGTGTACGACGAGCTGATTACCTATTTCAATAAGGAAACGATGGAAATCGTGGGGCGCAAATATTCCCTGTCGTACAAAACGCTCGTGTTCGACTTCAATGTGAAGATGAACGTGCAGATGACCAAAATGGGCGACCTGCTGCTGCCTGCGCTCATCACCTATAACGGTACCTGGAACGTGCCTTTCAAGAAGCGCGAAACGGCTGTATTTACCGCGAAGTTTTCCGAGTTCGGGAAATAAGCGGCCGTCGCCGTAAAAAGCGTTTGAAATAGCTCAAACAAAAATCCCTCTCCAGGCAAGGCCCGGGAGGGATTTTTGATTTTATCGTATCAGGGTGACCGTACGTGTTTATAGTGTTCGCCTGTCTGTTCAGCCTCCTGTGGTTAAATTTGTGGGCTTTTTTTGCGTTCGCCCTGTCTGTTCAGCCTCCTGTGGTTAAATTGGCGGCCTCTTTTTGCACTCGCCTCACCGGAATGCCATACGTTACCGTATCAGGGTGATCGTCCCGGTTTTATTATACTTCTTCAGGTTCAGCTCATCTACATATTCCAGCACCCACACATAGGTGTTCATGGCGGCGGGGGAGCCGTTGTACAGGCCGTTCCAGCCCACCTTCGGGTCGGTGGTGTGGAAGATGAACTCGCCCCAGCGGTTGTAAATGCTCAGTTTGTATTGCCCTATCTGGCACCGGTACACGGGCCTGAAGAAATCGTTTCGCCCGTCGCCGTTGGGCGTGAAGGCATTGGGTAAAAACACGGTGCAGTCGCAGTCCTGGTAATAAACCGTCACCGAATCGGTGGCGCGGTTACAAGCATTCTGCGCCACGATGGCATAGATGCCGGGCTGCGTAACGAGGAAGCTCGCCACCGACGTACTGTCCTGCCATTTGTAATTGCTGCCTGCTCCCCGGGGCACCAATCGCAGGGTTTCACCGATGCACAAGGTGGTGTCTTCTCCCAGGGTGACCCGCAGGCTGTCCTGGAAATCCACGCGGATGGTGTCTCTCTCCACACATCGCCCGATCTGAACCGTTACGTAATAATATCCCGAGCTGTCTACATGATAGGTGGCCTGATCCGACCCGTCCTGCCAGAGGTAATTGCCGGTACCGTGGTCGGCGGTGAGCACCAGGAAGTTGCCGTAACACATGGTGGTGTCGTTACCCAGGCTGAAGGGCCGGAGGCGGCTGTAGCGCACTTCCATGGTGTCCACCACATCGCAGAAGCCGTTGATGGTCACGAACACGGAGTAGGCGCCGGTACGGTTCGCCGTAATCTGCGGGTTACGCGAGCCGGTGTTCCATTGATACGATGTGGCTTCCGGGCGGTAAGCGTTAATCGTCACCGTTTCGCCCGCGCACAGCAGCGTATCGGCGCCGATGCTGAAAGGGTAGGGCGTGCCCTGGAAGGTGAGCGTCACCTGGTCGGTGTAGGTGCCGCATCCCGCCACGTCTACAGACACGCTGTAGGTGGTGGTGACGTTGCTCGAATTGGCGATGATCGTGGGCGTGGTTTCACCGGTGCTCCACAGGTAGGTGGCATTCTGGGCTGTTGCGTCGAGCGTCAGCAGTTCGTTATTGCAAAGGGTCCGGTCGGGCCCCAGGTCAATGTCCGGGATAAGGGAATGGAAGATATTGATCGAATCGAGCTCGCGGCAGCCGTTGTAGGCCACGTAATAAGTGCCCGGTTCGGTAACGGTGAACACATTGGTGCCCGGCACGGTATCTTCCGCAAAATACCAGGTATATGCGGCGGCGGGGTCGAAAGGCACGACCAGGTCGTACGTGGCGTTTTCACAAAGGGTCAGGTTTACGGGCCCGAGGTCTACGCCCCGGCGGTCCACGATGGTAATAGGAACGGTCGTGATGTCTTCCACTCCATTCCTGTAAACTTTCAACGTCACAGTGTAGGTGCCGGGCGCCGGGTAAATGTGGGTGGCGCCGGTGATCTGGTCGGAGGAATCCGTCGGCAGCAGCGGCGGGCTCACGAAATACCATTTAACGGAATCGATATCGTTGATCGGGTCGGTGATGGTGAATTCCACTTCCTCGCCGGTACAGGTTGTATTATAAGTAAAATTGGTCAGCAGGGACGGGGCGCCTGAGCGAGCGGTGAAAGGGGCCGCCAGCAGGATAGTCAGGATAATCGTCAGGAGGTTTTTCGTCGGAACCATGGCGCCTCTAAATTAGTAGAAATATTGATATGTAGAATGTTTTTAATGGAATAATTAACCTGGAATTATCCGCTGAACAAACAGGGACCGATGGTTGATAACAGGGTTCCAGGCGTAACTTTTCAAGATCAAAACGCATTATTAACGGAATTAGTACGTTACTCGTCGTCCTTCCGCCGGTACCTTCTCCATTTCTCCAGTACGGCTGTAAAGTCTGCCGGCAGTTCGCTTTCAAACATCACCGGTTTGCGGGTGCGGGGATGGATGAAGCCCAGCGTTTGTGCGTGCAGCGCGTGGCGCGGCATGATCTCGAAGCAGTTTTCCACGAACTGCTTGTATTTGGCGAAAATGGTGCCTTTCACGATCCGGTCGCCGCCGTAGGTATCATCGTTGAACAGGGAGTGGCCGATATGTTGCATATGCACACGGATCTGGTGCGTGCGGCCGGTTTCGAGGCGGCAGGCGATGAGGCTCACATAGTTGAAGCGTTCCAGCACTTCATAGTGGGTGATGGCTTCTTTGCCATACTCCCCGTCCGGGTACGCGTCCATGATTTTCCGGAACCGCTGGTGCCGGCCAACGTGGGCCACTACCGTGCCCTTATCTTCTTCAAAATCGCCCCATACCAGCGCCAGGTAACGGCGTTGTACGGTATGATCAAAAAACTGCTTGGCCAGGTCGGTCATGGCTTTCTCCGATTTGGCCACCACCAGCAGGCCGCTGGTGTTTTTGTCGATACGGTGCACGAGCCCGAAGCGGGGAATAGCGGGTTCGGTGGCGTTCACCTTGTCGTCGCCGAGGTAATAGGCGAGGGCGTTCACCAGGGTGCCTGTATAGTTGCCGCAGCCGGGGTGTACCACCATGCCGGGCGGCTTGTTGATGATCAGGATGTCGTCGTCTTCAAACACGATGTTGAGCGGGATGTTTTCCGGCTTTACCTCGGTGCTTTCGGGGTTTTTGGTGGAGTATACGATGAGCCGGTCGAGCGGCCGCACCTTGTAGTTGGCCTTTACGGGCTTGTCGTTCACCAGCACCATGCCGGCCTCGATAGCTTGCTGCACCTTGTTGCGGGTAGCGCCTTCGATGCGGGCCTGGATAAATTTGTCGATCCGCAGAGGCTCCTGGCCCTTGTCTACCACAAGGTTCACCCGCTCGTATATCTCCTCGCTGCCTTCGCCGTTCTCCAGTTCGTCTTCCAGCAACGCCTGCATTTGATCGCTCATTGACTAAAAATTTTTGCAAAGATAGCTTATAGTTATCTTTGCAGGCGAATCATAAGCGGATGAAACAGCAGATAAGGGTGAAAGATCTGGGGCGGATGCCCTACCAGGCGGCCTGGGACTACCAGGAACGGCTGTTGCAGGAAAATGTGCAGGTGAAGGCGGATTTGCGCAACGGATTGGAAACCAATGCCGTTACGCAGCACCATCTGTTGTTTTGCGAGCACCCGCCCGTATATACCCTCGGCAAGAGCGGGCATATAGAAAATCTCCTCATCAGCAACACCCAGTTGCAGGAAAAAGGCATCGAATTCGTGCAAACCAATCGGGGAGGGGATATTACCTTCCACGGAGACGGGCAGGTGGTGGGCTACCCCATTATCGACCTGGAACTGTTCTTTACCGACATTGGCAAATACCTGCGCCTGCTGGAAGAAGTGATCATTCGCATGCTGGCCGATTACGGCATTACCGCCGGCCGTTCCAAAGGCGAAACGGGCGTTTGGATAGACGCAGACGTTCCTGGCAGGGCGCGCAAAATCTGCGCTATGGGCGTGCGTTGCAGCCGCTGGGTAACAATGCACGGCTTTGCCGTCAACATCAACACCGATCTTGGTTATTTTAACAATATCATCGCCTGTGGCATTGCAGACAAGCAGGTAACCTCCCTCCACCACGAGATCGGCCGCACCGTGCCGATGGAAGAAGTAAAAGAAAAAATCACCCGTTATTTCGCGGAAGTATTTGAAGCGGAGCTGCTGCCGGAAGAGACCGCGAATTGATGCGGCTTCATTTTCCTGTCAATTTAAATGTTAACCACGGTGACGGGAATCTGCCTGTTCACCGGCGTGCATGCGTCCGGCAGAGGGCAGCGGCCATGCGCAATAAATAAAGCAGGTAATTGAACGATGATCTGTCCCTAATTCCTGTAGTTCAGGGGAATGAACACGCTCCATTTTTCGAACAGTTTCCCTTCTTCGTAAATCTCGAAATTAAACCAGCCGGCATGCATGAAGGTGGCCTTTTCCAGGATGAGGAACGGCTCGGTGACCTGTTCTACTTCGAACAGGAACGTGCCGGCGGGCTCGAAGAATTTTATGCTGTATTTTTTCTGCGGCGCCTGCGGTAAGCGGATGTTCACATTACCGTCTGCCGTGGTGTAGATGTAGGGAGAGGGTTTCCAGGGAACGGCGGATTGTGTGCCCGTGGCGCCCGGCGTGGCATTGGTGATATCGCCGGCGCCCAGCACGGTGGTGCCTGAAATTGTTGAATCCGGCACGGCCAGCACCGTTTTGCTGTACATGAAACGGTTGTCTTTAAACAGGATGAACAGCCGGTAGTAGTTTTTGCCCGGTAACGGTTTGTTGTCGAGGAAAGCATTCCGGCTTTCCGTAGGATAGCTGGCATAGCCGATGGTGGTAAAGTTCAGCACACTGTCGAGCGAGCGCTGGATGCCGATCTGCGCGGTATTCGGAAAACCGGAAATCCAGTCGAGCTGGATTTTTCCCGGCTTGATCAACGCCTGGAAGTTGGGGAGCACGGGAACCGTGGCCTGTTGGGCCCTGGCAGTGGTGATGGTACCTATAAAAATCACTACGGCTATGATACTTCTGACAATCTGCTTCATACAGTACATCCAAAATGCTTAAGTTGGCAAAAATACAATTCTGATGCCCAAATATACGGCACCGTGTTTTATTTAGTAACAAAGAACGCCCGGGGGCAGGGAATCATTGCCCTGGAGGCCGCCGGAATGAATAAGCAGCAGGCGGCTGCCGGGCGGGAAAAAATTTTCCGCCAGCAGTAACCGTACGGCCAGTACCATTTTCCCGGTATATACCCGGTCTGTCGGGATGCCGGTTTCCCGGTAAAAATCATTCATGCATCCGATCAGGCGTTCACTGGTTTTCGCGTAGCCGCCCTCGTGAAAATCGTGCAGTATTTGCCAGGTGGTGTGGTTGCCGGGATGCACCAGTTCAGCCGTACTGTTGTTCAGCGAAAATGCGCCTTTCAGTACGGAAATGCCGGTTACCTGTTGTGTGGTGGCGGAGTTGATGAGGCCGGCCAGCGTAGTGCCGGTGCCTGTGGCGCAGATCACATGGGTAAAGCGCGCATCGCCGGCCAGCGGCAATATTTCTTCGCAACCTTTCGCCCCCAGTGCGTTATGGCCGCCTTCGGGAATGATACAGGCGTCGTGCACACCCGTAATAAGTTGAATGTCCGCCGCCTGCCCCTGCGCCAGCATGCGGTAATCTTCACGGCTCACGAATACGAGCCGCATGCCCAATTCTGCCGCCTGTTGCAGGGTGTGGCCGGGCACTGCGGGCCGTTCACCGCGCACCACGCCTATAGCGGCAATGCCCTTTTCGCGGCATGCTGCAGCCGTGGCCACCAGGTGGTTGGAATAAGCTCCGCCGAATGTGACGACGGGCCTGCCTTCCGCCGCCTGCAGGTTGTATTGCAGCTTGAACCATTTATTGCCCGACACCACCGGATGCAGCTGGTCCAAACGCAACATGGCTGCCTGTATGTCCGCAGGCAGCCATGTGGTCTGAAAAGATTGCAATATGTTGTCAGTGGAAAAGCGCATTCCACAAATTAACGCTTTGTTTGCCTTTCAGCCCAAAGCTCACCTGCAGCTGCTGGTCGCCGCCGGCATCGAAATACTGCACGCGTATTTTGTGAAAACCGGTGCGGAGGGGAATCAGCCCTGTTTTTTCGGCAGGCGCGTGTTCGCCGTCGTTGTCCACCACCAGCTCGTCGTCGATGTACAGCACGGAGCCGTCGTCTGAATTGGTTTTGAATTCATATACGCCGTCTGCGTCAATTTTCACGTAGCCTTCAAACGTTACGCCGAAGGTCACTTTCGCGATGAAGGGCCGGATGTCGATCGTGGGCAGCACGCCGGTAGAGTCGGCCTTGCCGCCGGTGTTCCTGGCGTGGTTAAACGTCCTGTAATACGCGTTGAAGCGGATGCCTTTGTTGGCGGCATTCACCGGCTGCGCGTTTTTATAACTTTTACGGATATACGTTCTGGTGTACACCGCGCTGCTTCTCCCATCCGCCAGTACCACCACGTATTTCAGCGTCGTTGGCTGGCTGATGGTAACGGGCCTGGAGAACAGGGTGCTGCTGGTGGAAGGGGCGGTGCCGTCTGTGGTGTAATACACTTTGGCGCCGGCCACGGCGGGCGTAAGGTCGGCCGTTACGGTACCGTTGTCGGCCAGTACGAGCACGTCTTCCCCGGGTGATTCGGGAATGCGGAAGCTGACGCCGCGTGCCTGCAATGCCGCCAAACGCTGCGGCAGCGCACCGGTGAAGCGGGCGTAATTTTTCTTGTCTGCCGGGCTCCAGGTGATTTCCGCCAGCGCCAGCGCGCGCGGATAGGTGAAGTAGTCGGCCGTTTTGCCGTCGGGGATGTATTCGCTCCACACGTTGCCCTGCACGCCTTTGATGTATTGTTTTTCGGATGCGCTCAGTGACGCGGGATAAGGCTCGTAGCTGTACACCCGCTCCAGCGGCAGGAAGCCGCCGATGCCAAGCGGCTCGGTAGCGGGATTGCCCTGCAGGTAATCGAGGTACAAATACGTGTTCGGCGTCATGATCACGTCGTGCTTCTGCTGCGCGGCGGCAATACCGCCCGCTTCACCGCGCCAGCTCATCACCGTGGCGTCGGGAGCCAGGCCCCCTTCGAGGATTTCGTCCCAGCCAATGATCTTGCGGCCTTTGCCGTTGAGGAATTTTTCCATGCGCTGGATAAAATAGCTCTGCAGCTCATGCTCGTCTTTCAGGCCCAGCGCCTTGATGCGCGCCTGGCATTTGGGACAGGTTTTCCAGCGGTCTTTCGGGCATTCGTCGCCGCCGATGTGCACGTACTTGCCGGGGAAAAGGGGCAGCACTTCCGTGAGCACGTCTTCCAGGAAAGTAAATACCTTATCGTTGCCGGCGCAGAATACTTCTTTATGCACGCCCCATTTGGTAGATACTTCATAGGGCCCGCCCGTGCAACCGAGCTCGGGGTAGGCGGCCAGCGCAGCCTGTGCGTGACCGGGCATTTCTATTTCCGGCACTACCGTAATGAAACGGTCGGCCGCATATTGCACAATGTCTTTCACCTCTTCCTGCGTGTAATACCCGCCGTAAGGCTTGCCGTCGAATTTACCTTCGCGCAGGTGCCCCTTGCTCGTTTCGCGGCGTTTGGACGCTACGGATTGCAGCAGGGGATACTTTTTGATCTCGATGCGCCAGCCCTGGTCTTCGGTAAGGTGCCAGTGAAAGCGGTTGAGCTTGTAATGGGCCATCACATCGATGAACTGCTTCACGTACGCAACGGGGTAGAAGTAGCGCCCCACGTCGAGCATCAGCCCGCGGTAAGCGAACCGCGGTTCGTCTTTAACGGATACGGAAGGCACGGCGATCTTGTTCTTCACCGCCTCGGGGAGCAGCTGCTCCAGCGTTTGCACGCCGTAAAACAGGCCGGCGGCGCGGCCCTGGAGCACGATTTTATTTTTCGCGGCCGTCAGCTGGTATCCTTCTTCGGGCAGTGCCTCGTCTTCGGAAAAAATCAGCGTGCTGTTTTGCATGGTGCCCTTTTCGAGGGAGTAGCCGTAGTTGGCCTTCAGGAAAAGGTTGAACAGGTTGGCGGCCTTCTCGGCGCCTGCGCCGTTCGTGAAGTACTTCATCTGGGGAGTGATGAATACCTGGCCCGGCAGTGTCTGTACGGATTGCGGCTCGGGTATCAGGGACAGTAAGGGTTGCTTCTGCTGCGCCGTTCCTGTAAAAAAGGCCAGCGCAGCAAAAGCGGAAAGAAGTGTTTTTTTCATATCAGTTGTTAATACTTGGTGTTTTATCCATTCAGGCCACCCTTGCCCCGGTAGAGCTTCACCGGCTTGTCGAGCTTCAGTTCCAGCACCGTCATATACTCATCCTGCACTTGCGCGGGCACGGTGATGTAAACCAGGCCGGGCACGGGGCTCCAGGAGATCTTCCCCACAATTTTATGCGACAGTTTGGCGCCGTTCCCGATCACGGTGATGTCCTGTATTTTATTGTCGAGCCCCTTGATCATCACCTGGCCGCTTACTTTACCGGGCAGGAACAGGTACAGGCTGGTGGAGTCTTTAGACAGGGTGGTGGGCCCGTAGAAGTGCCCCTGCGGGATACCGCCCACGGTGCCGAAGATGGCCTTGTCGTGTTTTTTGTTCCATTTGCCGAGCTCTCTGAGCACGTTCACCTGCTGTTCGGGGATGGTGCCGTCTTCTTTCGGGCCGATGTCGAGCAGCATGTTGCCGCCGTTGCTGATGGCGTCGGCGAAGATGGTGATCACTTCGTAGGGCGTTTTCCAGTTGGTGTCTTGCGGCTGGTAGCCCCAGTTGTTATTGATGGTCATGCACAGCTCCCACCAGTGGAACTGCGGGCGTTGCACGGGGAAATTCTGTTCGGGCGTATCGTAATCGCCGTAGCCGGTGAGGCGGCCGTTGATGATGGTGTTGGGATTGTGGTCGGTGAGCATTTTGCGCACTTTGGTCGCCTGCCACTCGTCCGCGCTGTGTTCCCAGTCGCCGTCGAACCACCAGAGGTCGGGGTTGAAACGGGTCATCACTTCGGCCATCTGGCCCTGGTAGAATTGCTGGAATTTGGCCCAGCGCTGGGGCTGTTCGCTGATTTTGTAGCGGGTGCTGTCTTTCAGGAAACCGGGATAATCCGGGTAGGTCCAATCGAGCAGGGAAAAATACGCGCCCGCTTTGATGTTTTGTTTGCGCAGGGCGTCGAAGAAGGGGGTGAGCACGTCTCTTTTGGCCGGCGTGCCGCGGGCGGTGCTGAGCTTGTTGAATTTGGTGTCCCACAGTGCCACGCCGTCGTGATGCTTGGTGGTGATCACGGCGTACCTCGCGCCGGATTCCTTGATCAGGGCGGCCCAGGCCTGCGGGTCGTATTTAGCGGCGGTGAAACCTTTCATCTGCGCCATGTAATCTGCATGTGAAATCTTTTTGTTGTGAAAACTCCAGCTCTCATCGATTCCCTTCACCGCATAAATGCCCCAGTGGATAAAAATGCCCAGCTTGGCGTCTGCAAACCATTGCATTTTTTCTTTGATCTCTTCAGGGTTGGTTTTTTGCTGCGCATGTACCGGCATGATCAAGCTCAATGCCATGGCTCCCGCCACTACGATTCTTTTCATCTGTAAATGTTTGTTTTTTAATGGTCCGGCCGGGCTTCACAACGGTACCGTTGCCCGTTTCACCGCCTGGCCGGCCTTATTGTTAATAGGAAGCAAAAAATAAATACTGAAAGAAGTATTTTTTGTGCCGGTGAAAACCGTCACCTTTACCCCCTCAGGCGCTTATCATCTGCCTTTTGTTCACTGTTTTTTGATGGTGGTCTGCCGCAACAATAACGAAAAAATAAAAACTCCGGGAAAAATTTAATGATTAAATTTAGCCCCCGATATTAATTCGAGTGAAAAATATAAACTAATATCAACAAATGCAACCGACATTATTGATTCTTGCGGCCGGTATGGCGAGCCGCTATGGAAGTCTGAAACAGATCCAGCAGTTTGGCCCCAGTGGAGAAACGATTATCGATTACTCTATCTATGACGCTATCCGCGCGGGTTTTGGCAAGATCGTATTTATCATACGCGAGAATTTCGCGGCAGAGTTCAAGGAAATTTTCGAGCCCAAGCTGAAGGGTAAAGTAGAGACTGCGTATGTGTTCCAGGACATGGGCGCATTCGTGAACGGTCATACCGTACCGGCCGACCGTACGAAGCCCTGGGGTACCGCCCACGCGGTATTGTGCGCCAAAGACGCCATCAACGAGCCTTTTGCGGTGATCAATGCGGACGACTTCTACGGCCGCGACGCCTTCGAAAAAATGGCCGCCTTCCTGAAAGGAGAGTGCAAAGCCGACAAATACAGCGTGGTGGGGTATGAGCTGGGTAAAACCATCAGCGAGCACGGCTCCGTGTCACGCGGCGTATGCGAAGTGAACGGCACAGGCAACCTGGCCGGTATCACCGAAAGAACGAAAATCTATCTCGACAACGACAAGATCGTGTACGAGGATGGCGACAAAAAAGTGGAGCTGGGCCCGAAAACACCGGTGTCTATGAACTTCTGGGGCTTTGCGCCGTCCGTATTCCCGATCAGCGAAAAAATGTTCGACCAGTTCCTGACCGATAACATCGCCAACCCGAAATCTGAATTCTTCATCCCGATTGTGGTGGACCAGTTCATCGCAGGCGGTATGGGCGAGGTGAAGGTGATACCCACCAGCTCACAGTGGTTCGGCGTAACGTATAAAGAAGACGCTCCGGGCGTGCAGGCCAGCCTTTCCGCCCTCGTAAACAATAGTGAATACCCTGATAATCTCTGGAAATAATGGTGAGCGGCAGTATTATCAGCGCATTCGGACTGGATCTTCAAGCCTTTGAAGTAAAGAAGTTCGGCAGCGGACACATTAACAATACCTTTTTACTGAGTGGTACGCAAGGGCAGTACATCCTGCAGAAAATAAACACGTATGTGTTTAAGGAGCCCGATGTGATTGCCCGCAACCAGCGGCTGGCAGCCGATTACCTGGCGGCGCACCACCCGGATTATCTCTTCATCACACCCATCCCCACCACTACGGGCGAAGAGCTCTATGTGCACGACGGGGAGTACTGGCGTATGATCCCCTTCATACCCGAATCTACTTCGGTAGACCAGGCCGATACGCCGAAGCAGGCATATGAGGCGGCGCGGCAGTTCGGGAAGATGGCGCGGCTGTTGCACGGGATAGACCTGCACGAGTTCAGGGCCAGTATTCCGAACTTTCACAATCTCACGCTGCGTTACGCCGCTTTCCAGGAGGCTATCCGCCAGGCGAAGCCCGAGCGCAAGCAGTTCGCCGAAAAGCTGATAGAACAGTTCCTGCGCTATTCCGATATCGCTATCACTTTCGAAACGCTCAAAACCGACCCCGCGTTCACAGACCGCCTGATGCACCACGATACCAAGATCAATAACGTGTTGTTGCAGCAAGGCAGCTTCGAAGGCATCTGCGTGTGCGACCTGGATACGCTGATGCCCGGCAAGATCATTTCTGACCTGGGAGACATGGTGCGCACGTACGTGAGCCCCGTATCCGAGGAAGAGCGCGATTTCAGCCGCATCGAAGTGCGCGACGAGTATTTCGAGGCGCTGATGAAAGGGTATCTCTCCGAAGTGGGCAGCACCCTGTCCGCCACCGAAAAGGCCCACCTGTTTTACGCCGGCAAGTTCATGATTTATATGCAGGGCATCCGTTTCCTGACAGATTACCTCAACGGAGATGTGTATTACCCCATCAAATACCCGGAGCACAACTACAACCGCGCCATGAACCAGCTCACGCTGCTGGAGCGGCTGGTGGAAAAAGAGGAAAAGCTGCAAAGGGTGATCGACGAATGCCTGCAGTAATAAGCATCGCGCTAAGCATATTGGAAAAGGCCGCAACTGATGGTTGCGGCCTTTTTTTGCGCCGGTTGCAGCCGGTCAGGCACGGTATCTTTTAAATTATCAGCTATTTACGGTGTCCTTTCGTTGAATGGCCACCCATATGCAGCGCAGGCGACCAGCTTTCCGCAGGCATACCGGTCCGGTCCGTATTTGACAGTATATCCCCGAAGCGATGGTTTATTGATTTTTATTCAATGAATCGCCTTCTGTTTTCGATATTTTTAAAAAAGGCGGGCTGGTTTGATTTTTCTCAAAATCTTGACGGCTGTATTGTTTTTTAGTTTATTCACTAATACATTTGTAGGGATAAACAAAATCAACTGTACCTCCATGTGGGTAAACAAAGACAATAACAAGATCAATCACATCGTGCCGCAGCTCAACTGGGCTATTACGCTCGTCGTGATCGTCGTTGTCATTATTACCCGCCAGCCAATTGGAGGATAAAAAAGCGCGTATAATAACAACTGAAAATAAAACGCCTTCCTCCACCAGGAAGGCTTTTTTTATGTGCAAATTCCAAATATATGTATAGCTATTACAACGAAAACACGATTCTTTACTTTGACGGGGCTTACCAGAAAGCCACTGAAGCCAAAATTGACCTCTACGGTCAGTCGCTCCACTATGGATACGCAGTATTTGAAGGAATCCGCGCTTATAAAACAGCCAGCGGGGAGGTGAAGATCTTTAAACCCAAAGAGCACTTCGACCGTTTTAAGCGCTCCTGCGAACTGATACACATACCTTATAAATATAACAACGACGAACTGATCGCTGCTTGCTATAAAGTGTTGGAAATGAATAACATGGAAGAGGCGTACATCCGCCCCCTGATCTTCTGTCCTCCCAACATGACCCTGAAGGCCGCTCAGGAAACCCACGTGCTCATCTGCGCCTGGGAATGGGGTGCTTATCTCGGTGAAAAACTGCTGCGCGTAATGGTGTCTTCTTACCAGCGCCCGAACCCGAAAGCCTTTAAAATCGAGTCTAAAACCGCCGGCCTCTACGTAAACTCCATCCTCGCTTCCCAGGAAGCAAAGGAAAAAGGATACGACGAAGCCCTGCTGCTCGACATCAACGGTTTCGTAGCCGAAGGCCCCGGTTCCAACCTGTTTTACGAGAAAGACGGCAAAATCTACACCCCGGCCCCCGGTAACATCCTCCCGGGCATTACCCGCGCTACGGTGATCGAGATTTGCGGCGAACTGGGTATTCCCCTGATCGAAAAACAAATTACCGTGGAAGAGCTGAAACAGGCGGAAAGCGTATTCTACTGCGGTACTGCAGCAGAAATCGTCGGATGGGATTCCCTCGACGGACAGGGCTTTTCCAAACCCTGGGCATCTTCCCTCGGCAAGGTCATTCAGCAGGCCTACAAAGCGAAAGTGCTGGAAAAAGAATTCAAACGCGAAGCCATTCCGGCCTAGGGTATACGAATAGCAGGGTGGCGGGCCAGGCTATCAGCGGGTCCGCCACCCTTTTTTTAGTTTTGAATGGCGTAAACGCTTTTTCCCCAAACCCCCACTCACTGCGGGTTTCGGCTGTAAAGGCCACCTCTTGAAGACCGGGAACAGGCAAATTATAGGTTTGAATATGAAATGGCCCGGCGATAACTTGTACGATAATTAGAAATTAAGCTAACCAGCACCTGGAATTTAACTGATTGAATTATATGGAGTTAAACAAATACAGTAAAACGATTACGCAAGATCCTACGCAGCCCGCCGCACAGGCCATGCTGTACGGGATAGGGTTAACGGAGGAAGATCTGAAAAAGGCGCAGGTAGGCATCGTGAGCATGGGCTACGATGGCAACACCTGTAACATGCACCTGAACGATCTGGCGAAGGAAGTGAAGAAAGGCGTATGGGCCAACGACCTGGTAGGCCTCATGTTCCATACCATCGGTGTGAGCGATGGTATCAGCAACGGCACCGACGGTATGCGTTTTTCGCTCGTCAGCCGTGACCTGATTGCGGACTCGATTGAAACTGTTTGTGGCGCCCAGTATTACGACGCGCTGATTACCGTTCCGGGCTGCGACAAAAACATGCCCGGCTCCCTGATGGCCATGGGCCGCCTCAACCGCCCCGCCATCATGGTATACGGCGGTACAATCGCGCCGGGTAAATATAAAGGACAAGATCTCAATATCATCTCCGCTTTTGAAGCGCTTGGCCAGAAAATGGCGGGCAACCTCGACGAAGGCGACTTCAAAGGCATCGTGCAGAACTCCTGCCCCGGCGCCGGCGCCTGCGGCGGTATGTATACCGCCAACACCATGAGCTCCGGTATCGAAGCCCTGGGTATGAGCCTGCCCTACAGCTCCTCCAATCCTGCCCTGAGCAAGGAAAAGAAGGAGGAATGCCTGGCGGCGGGCAAAGCCATCCGCCTGCTGCTGGAAAAAGATATCAAGCCGAAGGACATCATGACCTACAAAGCATTTGAAAATGCAATTACCGTGATTATGGCCCTTGGCGGCAGCACCAACGCGGTGCTCCACTTCATCGCCATCGCCAAATCGGTGGGCGTGAAATTCGGCATGGAAGACTTCCAGCGCCTGAGCGACAAAACTCCCCTGATCGCAGACCTGAAACCCAGCGGCAAATACCTGATGGAAGACCTCCACAACATCGGCGGTGTTCCCCTGGTGATGAAATACCTGCTGCAAAAAGGTATGCTGCACGGCGACTGCCTCACGGTAACCGGTAAAACCATCGCGGAAAACCTGGCTACCGTGCCCGACATCGGATTCAACGAACAAAACATCATAGTTCCCCTGGAACAACCGCTCAAAGCCACCGGCCACATCCAGATCCTGTACGGCAACCTGGCCGAGCAGGGTTCTGTAGCCAAGATCACCGGCAAGGAAGGTGAGAAGTTCACCGGTCCCGCCCGTGTGTTCGACGGCGAGTTTGAGCTGATCGCAGGCATCCAGTCCGGCCGCGTAAAAGCCGGCGACGTGGTGGTTATCCGCTACGTAGGCCCCAAAGGCGGCCCCGGTATGCCTGAAATGCTGAAGCCCACTTCCGCCATCATGGGTGTGGGCCTGGGCAAAAGCGTGGCGCTGATCACGGACGGCCGCTTTTCCGGCGGCACCCACGGTTTCGTGGTGGGCCACATTACCCCCGAAGCGTACGAGGGCGGTACCATTGCATTGGTGAAAGATAACGACGAGATCGAGATCGATGCGGTGAACAACATCATCAGAGTGAATGTAAGCGAGGATGAACTGAAAGCCCGCAAGGCCGCCTGGAAACAGCCGGCGCTGAAGGCAGAGAAAGGAATATTATTCAAATACGCAAAACATGTAAAAAATGCAACAGAAGGATGTGTTACCGATGAAGACTGAGGAGTCTGACAAGCGGGCCACGGCTCCCGCTGCCGACATCATTTCCGGCGCCGAAGCAGTGATCCGTTCACTGATTGCAGAAGGCGTGGAAACCATCTTCGGGTATCCCGGAGGCGCCATTATGCCCATTTACGATGCCCTGTACGATTTCCAGGATAAAGTCCATCATATATTGGTCCGTCACGAGCAGGGTGCCACGCACGCTGCTCAGGGTTACGCACGGGCGAACGGGCGCGTAGGCGTGGTATTCGCCACCTCCGGCCCCGGCGCTACCAATCTGGTGACCGGCCTTGCCGACGCCCATATGGACTCTACCCCCATGGTGTGCATCACCGGCCAGGTAGCGGCATCCCTGCTGGGTACAGACGCTTTCCAGGAAACGGACGTGATCGGCATCACCATGCCCATCACCAAATGGAACATCCAGGTAACACGTCCCGAAGATATCCCCGGCGCTATTGCCAAGGCATTCTATATCGCCCGCAGCGGCCGTCCCGGCCCCGTGCTGGTGGATATCACCAAAAACGCGCAGGTCGCCAAGTGCGATTTCCAGTATAAAGCCTGCGAGCACATCCGCAGCTATCACCCGCACCCCGTGTTGAAGGAGGATGCCGTGAAAGCCGCTGCCGAGCTCATCAACGGCGCTAAAAGACCGTACATCCTGTGCGGCCATGGCGTACTGATCTCCGGAGCGGAAAAAGAACTGATCGCGCTGGCCGAGAAAGCCGATATCGCCGTTGCTTCCACCTTGCTGGGCCTCTCCGCCGTACCGGTAGATCATCCCAACTATGTGGGCTACACCGGCATGCACGGAAACTACGGCCCCAACATCAATACCAACGAATGCGACGTGCTCATTGCCGTGGGCATGCGCTTCGACGACCGCATCACCGGTGATGTGAACACCTACGCCCGCCAGGCTAAAGTGATCCACATCGAAATCGATAAAGCGGAGATCAATAAAATCATCACGGCCGACGTGGCCATACATGCGGATGCCAAAGAAGCGCTGCAGGCCCTGCTGCCCCTGGTCAACAAAGCCAGCCATCCCGAATGGCTGCAGCTGTTCAAGGAAGCAGACAAAAAAGAAGATGAAAAAGTAAGGAACCGCGAGCTGTACCCTACCGAAGGCCAGCTGAAAATGGCGGAAGTTGTCCGTGTGATATCCGAACAAACCGAAGGTAAGGCCATCCTGGTGACCGACGTAGGCCAGCACCAGATGATCGCTTCCCGCTATTACCGCTTCAAGGATCCCAATACCAATATCACCAGCGGTGGTATGGGTACCATGGGCTTCTCGCTGCCGGCCGCCATGGGCGCCAAGGTGGGCGCTCCCGACCGGGAAGTGGTAGCCATCATCGGCGACGGGTGTTTCCAGATGACCCTGCAGGAGCTCGGCACCATTTACCAGTCCGAAATCGGCGTGAAAATCGTGATCCTCAACAATAACTTCCTCGGCATGGTTCGCCAGTGGCAGCAGCTGTTTTTCGATAAACGCTACTCTTCCACGGAGATGATCAATCCCGACTTTGTACAGATCGCGAAAGGTTTTTACGTACCGGGCCGCAAAATCACGGAACGCTCCGAGCTCGAAGGCGCCGTGAAGGAAATGCTCGAAACCAAAGGCGCATACCTGCTGGAATGCGTGGTGGAACAGGAAGACAACGTGTTCCCCATGGTGCCCGCCGGCGCGCCTATCTCCAGCATCCGCCTCGAGTAGCAGTTCTTTATCATTAATCGAATTAACGTCATGCAAAAAGAATATACCGTAACGGTGTACACGGAAGACAGGATAGGGATCACCAACCGTATCTCCGTGATCTTCACCCGCCGGGGCATCAATATCACCAGCCTGACCACGGCTGAAACGGAGATACCCGGTGTATATAAATTCATCATCACCGTGCTATCCGAAAGGGAACGGCTGGAGAAAGTAGTGGGCCAGATCGAAAAGCTCATCGAAATCCACCGCGCTTTCGTTCACGATGAGGATGAAGTGGTGTACCAGGAACTGGCCCTGTACAAAATCTCTACCAAGAGCCTGCACACGGGAGATATCGAGAAGATCATCCGGGACAATAACGCCCGCATCCTGACCATTACGCCGGATTACTTCGTACTCGAAAAAACGGGCCACCAGCAGGAGCTGATCGCCATGCTCCAGAAACTGGAACCATACGGCCTCATAGAATATTCCAAAAGCGGCCGCGTAGCGATCGTGAAATGGAGCCGCCGCTTCCACGAACATCTGAAAGACCTTTCGCTGATTGAAGCGGATAATCTGAAAGACTGATACGGCGCAAACTGAAACTAAGACTTTTAACAACTTTTAAACAAACACTTTTAAAACATGGCAACCATCAATTTTGGCGGAGTACTGGAAGAAGTAGTAACCAGAGAAGAATTCCCCATGGAAAAAGCAAGAGAAGTTCTGAAGAACGAAACTATTGCTATCATTGGTTATGGCGTTCAAGGTCCCGGCCAGGCGCTGAATCTGAAGGACAACGGCTTTAACGTGATCATTGGTCAGCGTAAAAATTCCAAAACCTGGGATAAAGCCGTGGCAGACGGCTGGGTACCCGGTGAAACACTGTTCGAGATCGAAGAAGCCGCCCAGAAAGGCACCATCATCCAGTACCTGCTGTCTGATGCCGGCCAGATCACCCTGTGGCCTACGCTGAAACCTTTCCTCACCAAAGGTAAAGCCCTGTATTTTTCTCACGGTTTCGGCATCACTTATAAAGAACAAACCAACATCATACCGCCTGCAGACGTAGACGTGATCCTGGTAGCCCCCAAAGGTTCCGGCACTTCCCTGCGCAGGCTGTTCCTCGCAGGCCAGGGGCTGAACTCCAGCTACGCCATCTTCCAGGATGCAACCGGCCGCGCGAAAGAAAGAGTGATCGCACTGGGTATCGGCGTTGGCTCCGGCTACCTGTTCGAAACAGACTTCAAAAAAGAAGTATTCTCCGACCTCACCGGCGAACGTGGTTCCCTGATGGGCGCCATCCAGGGTATCTTCGCTGCCCAGTACCAGACGCTGCGCAGCAACGGCCACTCACCGTCAGAAGCTTTCAACGAAACCGTTGAAGAACTGACGCAGTCGCTGATGCCGCTCGTAGCTGAAAACGGTATGGACTGGATGTACGCCAACTGCTCCACTACCGCTCAGCGTGGTGCGCTCGACTGGTGGAAGAAATTCAAAGACGCTACCCAGCCCGTATTCGACGAACTGTACGCCAGCGTTGCCGCCGGTAAAGAAGCCGCCCGTTCTATCAACCTGAACAGCCAGGCAGACTACCGCGAAAAACTGAACGCAGAGCTCGAAGAGCTGCGCAACAGCGAAATGTGGCAGGCAGGCGCCGCCGTAAGGAAACTGCGCCCCGGCAAGTAATCCGGTTTTCAAGTAATAAAAAAAGGAAATGAAACCGAGCATGAGAGCAACTTTCCACACGGAAGCGCTCTCATGCAAGGTTCCGTCCGACAATTGGAAAATCAATCATGAACGGATGAGAAACGGCAAAAGATGGAACGGTATGGGATGCGGAGGAGTGTGTTACATTCGGTGAGGATTGCTGAATCTAAACTTTCATTCCCTTTTCTTTTACTTTTTAACTGGTTACAACAATGTCTGAAGTGCTCAATACAATCGATACCCGGCGCATCCGGGAAGCGGCTGAAAGGCTGCAGTCCGTGGTGGTCCGTACCCCCCTCATGTACAACGCCAACCTCTCGCGGCGGTACAATTGCGATGTTTATCTGAAAAGAGAAGATATGCAGGTGGTGCGCTCTTATAAGTTAAGAGGCGCCTACAATATGATGAGCAGCCTCGATGCGGGGCAACTGGCCAACGGCCTCACCTGCGCCAGCGCAGGGAATCATGCGCAGGGCTTTGCCTACTCCTGCAAAAAGCTGAACGTAAAAGGCGTGGTATTCATGCCTATCATTACACCGAAACAGAAAGTAAACCAGGTGAAGATGTTCGGCGGAGACAGTATAGAAATCCGGCTCGTAGGCGACACGTTCGACGATTGCGCCGCCGAAGCCCAGGCCTATACCCGCGAGCATCAGATGACCTTCATTCCCCCGTTCGACGATGCCCGCATCATTGAAGGGCAGGGAACGGTAGGCGTGGAAATCCTGGAAGAGCTGCAGGGCGTGGATTATCTCTTCGTGCCGGTTGGCGGCGGAGGCCTCGCCTCAGGCGTAGGCGCTTACTTCCGCACCTACAACCCCTCCACCACCATCGTAGGGGTGGAGCCCGAAGGCGCTCCCTCCATGCTGCAGGCCCTCGAAAACGGCGGCCCCGTTACGTTGCCGGAAATAGACCGGTTTGTAGACGGTGCGGCGGTAAAGCGGGTAGGAGAGCTGACCTACCGCATCTGTAAAGACGTGCTGAACAAAATGAGCCTGGTGCCCGAAGGCCGCATCTGCTCCACCATCCTGAAGCTGTACAACGAGGATGCGATTGTAGTGGAACCGGCCGGCGCCCTGTCGATCGCTGCGCTGGACGATTTCGCAGCCGAGATCAAAGGCAGGAAAGTGGTTTGTGTGGTGAGCGGCAGCAACAACGACATCGACCGCATGCAGGAAATCAAGGAACGTTCCCTGCTGTACGAAGGCCTGAAGCACTATTTCATTGTGCGCTTCGCACAGCGCCCCGGCGCCCTGAGAGATTTTGTGAATCACGTGCTCGGCCCCGGCGACGATATCACCCGTTTCGAATTCATTCAGAAGCACAATAAGGAAACGGGTCCCGCCCTGGTGGGCATCGAGCTGAAGAACCGGGAGGATTATGATGTGCTGATCGCCAACATGCGCAAATTCAACGTGCATTATACCGAACTGAACAAAGACGATAACCTGTTCGGTTACCTGGTGTAGTGGCGCCCGTAAAGTTTAGTATTGGTTCAACCTATAGTAGTGGTGTAAGCCTCGTTCGTATGGATGGGGCTTTTTTTATGGGGTGTGGGGAGGCAGCGCGGGCGCTTCCCGGAGATATCCGGAACCCTGTTGAATGAACCTCCGCCTATGCGTGCGCAAGCCGTTCGCCTTTCACGGTGCGCGCCCTGGCGGATTTTGGCTGATAACGTTCCGGATTTTCCCTAAATTGCTCCTATGCTCAGTTACTGGGAAAAACAAAGTCTGCTCCATTACGACTGCATCCTGCTCGGAAGCGGCATCGTGGGCCTTTCGGCCGCCATCAGCATCAAAGAGCGGTTTCCCCGCAAACGCATCCTCGTGCTCGAGCGAGGGCTGCTGCCCTCCGGGGCGTCTACCCGTAACGCCGGTTTCGCCTGCATCGGCAGCCTCACCGAAATTCTCGACGACCTCCGCCACATGCCTCCCGAAGATGTGGTGGCCCTCGTGCAGATGCGCAAAAAGGGGTTGCAGCTGCTCCGCTCCCGTATCGGCGACGACCGGATGCAGTACCGCGAAAACGGCAGTTACGAGCTCATCAGTGAAGCGGAAGCCACGGCGCTGGAACAGATGGAAGCCGTCAACGCCCTGCTGTTCGACATCCTGCCCGGCCCCGCCTTTTCCATGGCTGACGAAAAAATCGGTTCCTTCTGCTTCGCCCCCTCGCACGTCAAACACCTCGTTAAGAATAACTTCGAAGGCGAACTGCACACCGGCATGATGATGCGCACGCTCATCGACCTCGCTTTCGAGCGTGGCATCGAAATCAAAACGGGTTGCGAGGTTACCTCCTTTGAGGAAGATTCACAGCAGGTGAAAGTCACCGTCAATAACAGTCTTCAGTTCTGCGCGGAACAGCTGGCCATCTGCACCAACGCCTTCACCGGCGAGTTTCTGCCGGAGCTCGACATTACCCCCGGCCGCGGGCAGGTGCTCATCACCGCTCCCGTTCAAAACCTCCCCTTCAAAGGAATATTTCATTTCGACGAAGGATATTATTACTTTCGGGAACTGAACGGCCGCGTACTTTTCGGTGGCGGCCGCAACCTGGATTTCGGCGGAGAAACAACAACCGATATCGCTTTGAGCGCACGCATACAGGAAGACCTCGAAGAAAAACTCCGTACCCTCATCCTGCCCCATCATCCGTTTGTTATAGAAGACCGCTGGGCGGGCATTATGGCTTTCGGCCAGAACAAGCAGCCCATTGTGAAGGCTTATTCGAAACGCATCTGGCTGGCTGTACGGATGGGCGGAATGGGCATCGCCATCGGTTCCGAAGTAGGCCGTTCCCTCGCCGCGATGATGCACGAATAAAGAATAATCGCAATTGCTGATATTGAATTATCCTCCGCTTGTACCGGCGGCGGGCAATATGTATATTTAATTCATCATCGTCGTACAGTTATGAAAAAGCTCCTTATCCTGTTTCTGCTGTTGGGTCATGTAGCATTTGCCCAGCAACCCCTCCGCCTTTGGTATCAGCAACCCGCCGCCCGGTGGGAGGAAGCCCTGCCCGTCGGCAACGGCCGCCTCGGCGCCATGGTGTACGGAAGGCCCGGCAATGAAATTTTACAGATCAACGAAGAAAGCGTGTGGGCCGGCAATAAATTCAACGACGCCAATCCCAATGCCTTCAAAGTACTCGACACTATCCGCCAGTTGCTCTTCGCCAATAAAAACGAGGAAGCCCTCGCCATCGCGCAGCCGAATTTCGTGGCGGTAGACGGGGAAAATTCCACGCAGATCGCCCGCAACTTCCGGTCGAACCAGACCCTCATGAATGTCAACATCCGGTACGGGTTTTCGGATTATACCGGCTACCACCGCGAACTGAATATCGAAAACGGCATCAGCACCACCCGCTTCTCCTTGGACGGGGTGGAGTATAAACAGGAGGTGCTCGCATCCGCGCCGAATAACGTCATCGTGGTGCGTATTACCGCTTCCAGGCCTGGCTCCGTTAACGCCTTTATTACGCTCGACCGGCCCGCGCCGAAAGACACCACTTCCCGTTGCATCGATTGTAAAGTGACCGCGGCCGGCAATAACCAGCTGGTGCTGAACGGCCAGATCAACGACCAGGAGGGGAAAGAGAAGCGGGGGCCCGCCGGCCTTCACATGCGCTTCGCCGGCATGTTGCAGGCAACGCCCTCAGGCGGCGCCGTGCAGGCGAAGGAGGGCGGTTTGCAGGTGAGAAATGCGAACGCGGTTACACTGTACATCCAGGGCGCCACCAACTACAATGCCATCAAGCAGGACGTAGACCCGGGTGCGAACATCGCGCTCAACAAATGCAGACAATTGCTGCAGCAGGCCGCCCTGCGCAGCTTCGCACAGATACAGGCCGCGCACGTCAAAGACATAGAACCGGTCATGAAAAAAGTGACGCTGCGGATAGGGGAGCCGGTTAGTGATGAAACTCCCACCGACGAACGGTTGCGGCAGGTAAAAAAAGGGCAGGAAGACGCGCACCTGCTGGCGCTGTATTTCCAGTACGGACGATACCTGCTGCTCTCCAGCTCACGCCGCCCCGGTGTTTTGCCGGCCAACCTGCAGGGCATCTGGAACCAGCACCAGGAGGCGCCGTGGAATGCGGATTTTCATACCAACATCAACCTGCAGATGAATTACTGGCCAGCGGAAGTCACCAATCTTGCGCAAACCACCGCGCCGCTGTTCGACTTCATGGATTACATCCGCCCGCAGGGCCGCATCACCGCCAAAAAGATGTACAACGCCCGCGGATGGGTAGTGCATCACTGTACCGACGCCTTCGGGAAAACGGGCGTACAGGCCAGCGCAGCGTGGGGCACCTTTCCCATGGCCGCCAGCTGGATGTGCCTGCACTTCTGGGAACACTACGCGTTTACGCTGGATTATAACTTCCTCAAAACACGGGCATACCCCATCATGAAGGAGCACGCGCTGTTTGTGGAAGATTTTCTCGTGAAAAGCCCGGAAGGCTACCTCGTTTCCTCTCCCGGCAGCTCGCCGGAAAACAGGTTCATTCACCCGGTCACCCGCAAGCCCACCGGGCTGACGTATGGCCCTACGATGGACAGCCAGATACTCCGCGAGTTCCTGTCCAAATGCATCGCCGCGGCCACCGTATTGAAAACCGATTCCGCAGACGCAGTACGCTGGCAACAGATCATGGCCCAATTGCCGCCCACCAGAACGGGGAAAGACGGGCGCATACTGGAATGGATACACGAATATGAAGAAGAAGAGCCCGGCCACCGGCATATTTCCCATTTGTTCGGCCTGCATCCCGGCACCCAGATCACCGAGCAGTCGCCCTCGCTGTTCGAAGGCGCGCTGAAAACCCTCACCGGCCGCCTCAGCAAAGGCGGCGGGCATACCGGGTGGAGCAGAGCCTGGATCATCAATTTCTACGCCCGCCTCAAACAGTCAGACAGTGTGCGCAACCACCTGCACGCACTGCTGGCTAAATCCACGCTGCCTAACCTCTTCGATAACCATCCGCCGTTCCAAATAGATGGTAACTTCGGCGGAACGGCCGGCATCGCGGAAGCCCTGCTGCAAAGCCATGGCGATTACGTGGAAGTGCTGCCCACCCTGCCTGCGGCATGGGCCAACGGAACGGTCACCGGCCTCTGCGCCCGTGGCGGGTTTGAGCTGGACATCAGCTGGAAAGACGGCGTGCTATCCGGCCTCGTGCTGCGCTCCACCACCGGCCGCAACATCGTACTAAAATACCGCCAGCACCTGCTGCCGCTTTCCATCGAAAGAGGAAAAACAGTGGTGGTGCCGGTACATCAATTATTATAAACCATCAGATTCATGCAGTTTTTTAGACATCTTGTTTGGCTCGCCCTGCTGCTGCCCGCCCTGGTAAAGGCACAGTACAAACCCACCTGGGAATCGTTAGACAGCCGGCCCGTTCCGGCATGGTTCGAGAATGCCAAATTCGGCATCTTCATCCACTGGGGCGTGTACTCCGTGCCGGCCTGGGCGCCCAAAGGCGTTTATTCGGAATGGTACCAGTACTGGCTGCAAAGCGGCAAAGTGTTCGGCAACAACAACCCGTCGCCCACCGCCGTGGTAGACCATCACAACAAAGTGTACGGAAAGGATTTTTCGTATTACCAGTTCGCCGATTACTTTAAGGCGGAAGACTACGACCCGGACGCCTGGGCGAAACTGTTCGAAAAATCCGGCGCCAAATACATCGTGCTGACTTCCAAACACCACGACGGGTTTGCGCTCTGGCCCAGCAAAGAAGCCACCAAAGCCTTCGGCCGCCCCTGGAACGCGGTAGACGGCGCGGCGAAACGCGACTTGCTCGGCGACCTCACCACAGCCGTCAAGAAAACCAGTGTGAAGATGGGATTCTATTATTCCCTGTATGAATGGTACAACCCGCTCTACCGCGATAAAAAATACAAAGAGTACGTGAACACGCACATGCTGCCCCAGCTCCGCGAACTGGTGAACCGCTACGAGCCCGACATCATCTGGCCCGACGGCGAATGGGACCAGAGCGATACCCTCTGGCAATCGCGCGAGTTCCTGACCTGGCTCTTCAACGAATCTCCGGTGAAAGACAAAATAGCGGTGAACGACCGCTGGGGAAAAGGCATCCGCAAAAAACACGGCGGCTATTACACCACCGAATACGAAGTGGGCGCCACTTTCAGCCGGCCATGGGAAGAATGCCGGGGGATGGGCTTTTCGTTCGGGTATAACCGCAATGAAGATATCGAAGACTATAACAGCACACAATCGCTCATCTACCTGCTGGCCGACATCGTGAGCAGCGGCGGTAACCTGCTGCTCGACATCGGGCCCGACGGCCACGGCAAAATACCGCCCATCATGCAGGAACGCCTCCTCGAAATAGGGGAGTGGCTGAAAGTGAACGGCGAAGCCATTTACAACACCCGCAGCTGGAAAAACAAAGTGCAGTGGTCGGCCGGCCGCCGCGACTGGAAGCCGCCCCACGGCATGGTGAGCGGCGAGGCCATGCTCAAGCAAACCGTGCAGCCCGAACCGGGATATGCGGCCAAGGAAATCTTCTTCACGGCTAACGGCAGCACCGTATATGCCATCGCGCCTAAACTGCCCGAAGGAAAATTCCTCATCCGCGACGTGAGCCCTTCCGCCGGTACCACGGTGGAGCTGCTGGGCCTTCCCCGCAAGCTGGCGTTTAAAAAGGTCAAAGACGGCATCGAGGTCACCGTACCGAAGCTGTCGGTACAGGAAGTACCCGGCCGCCACGCCTACTCGTTCAAGATCACACAAACCATCTGATTGATATTGAATATCTTAAAAAGAGGCCCCCGGAGGCCTCTTTTTAATTCCATTTTTTTTAACTGTTAATTTTACAATTAAAAATTG
Source organism: uncultured Chitinophaga sp. (assembly GCA_965653365.1). GTDB lineage: Bacteria > Bacteroidota > Bacteroidia > Chitinophagales > Chitinophagaceae > Chitinophaga. The sequence goes on from CBFGZV010000001.1 coordinate 183,890, forward strand.
TTTGCTATCTTGACGGGATATATGATTCTCACGTTATACTGATCAATATGAACAACACAGGGCTCTTGCCACTCGACTACCTGGTTTTCGCATTTTACTTTGTTATCGTAGCCGGTTACGGTTATTATATCTATCAAAGAAGGAGGAAGGCCACCGCTGATACGAAAGACTTTTTCCTCGCCGAGGGTTCCCTTACCTGGTGGGCCATCGGCGCGTCGCTGATTGCGTCCAACATTTCCGCGGAGCAATTCATCGGTATGTCCGGTTCCGGTTTTAAAATGGGGCTGGCCATTTCCACGTACGAATGGATGGCCGCGGCCACGTTGCTGGTGGTGGCGATATTTTTCCTGCCTATCTACCTGAAGAACAAGATTTACACGATGCCGCAGTTCCTGCTGCAGCGGTACGACGGGCGGGTGAGCACGGTGATGGCCGTGTTCTGGCTGCTGCTATACGTGTTCGTGAACCTTACTTCCATCCTGTACCTCGGCGCCCTGGCCATCCAGACCATTTCGGGCATCCCGTTCTGGGCCTGCGTACTGGCGTTGTCCGTGTTCGCCATTTTTATTACGCTTGGCGGAATGAAGGTGATCGGTTACACGGATGTGATCCAGGTGTTTTTCCTGATACTCGGCGGCCTGGCCACCACGTACCTTGCGCTCAACCTCGTGTCCGATCACTTCGGCGGTTCCGGCATGTGGGACGGCGTTGGATTGCTGCGCCAGAAAGCGCCTGAGCACTTCCATATGATATTCTCTCCTGAAAGCGAGCACTATAAAGACCTGCCGGGCCTCGCCGTGCTCATCGGCGGGATGTGGATCGTGAACCTCAACTATTGGGGCTGCAACCAGTATATTACGCAACGCGCACTCGGCGCCGATCTCAAAACCGCGCGCAACGGTCTGCTGTTCGCCGGCTTCCTGAAGCTGCTGATGCCGGTGATCGTAGTGTTGCCGGGCATTGCGGCTTACGTGCTGTATAAAAACGGGATGTTCCAGCAGGAAATGCTCGATACTGCCGGCACCGTGAAACCGGACCACGCGTATCCCGTGCTGCTCAACCTGCTGCCCGCCGGCCTCAAAGGACTGTCGTTCGCGGCACTGACGGCGGCCATCGTAGCGTCGCTCGCCGGTAAAGCCAACAGCATCGCCACTATTTTCACGCTCGATATCTACAAGCACTTTTTCAAGAAAGACGCCTCGGAGCAAGACCAGGTGAAGGTAGGCCGTTACACCATCGTGGTGGCCATCATTATCGGCGCACTGGTGGCGCCGGCGCTGAAAAGCCTCGACCAGGGCTTCCAGTACATCCAGGAATATACCGGCTTCATTTCTCCGGGCGTATTCGCCATATTCATCATGGGCTTTTTCTGGAAACGCACCACGGCTAACGCCGCACTGGTAGGCGCCATCCTCGCCATACCGCTGTCGGTGGCCCTGAAGTTCGGCATGCCCGAGCTGCCGTTCATTAACCGCATGGGCTGGGTGTTCGTCATCATCGTGGTGATCATGGGCATCATGAGCATCCTCGATCCGAAGAGCAAAAACAACCCGAAAGGCCTCGAAGTGGACGCGTCTATGTTCAAACTCAATCCCGCTTTTGCCGCAGGCGCCATTATCATCTGCGGTATTCTCGCGGCATTATATACAGTATTCTGGTAACCCGTGATGCCGGGCGAAACAGTGACGCCCGGCATGCACATTAATTTTATGCTTCCATGTCTGCATACCTGATCGGTTACGATATCGGTTCTTCGTCTGTAAAAGCAACCTTGCTGGAGGCGGCCACTGGCCGCTGCCTGGCTGCTGCCACCGGTTCCGCCGAGGAACTGGTGATTAAAGTTCCGCGCGCCGGATGGGCGGAGCAGGATCCGGAAATGTGGTGGCAGGAAGTGGTGAAGGCCACACATGCCCTGCAACTGCAACATCCTTTCGACCCTACCGCCGTGAACGCCATCGGCATCGCTTACCAGATGCACGGACTGGTGTGTGTGGATGAGAACCACCAGGTATTGCGGCCATCCATTATCTGGTGCGACAGCCGGGCCGTGGAGATCGGCGATAAAGCCGCGGCCACGCTGGGGGAAAAGTACACCCTGCCGCACCTGCTCAATTCTCCCGGCAACTTCACCGCGTCCAAGCTCCGCTGGGTGCAGCAAAACGAACCTGCCGTATACGCCCGTATCAAACATATTATGCTGCCGGGGGATTTTATCGCCCTGCGCCTCACCGGCCAGCCCGCTACCACACTGTCGGGCCTGTCTGAAGGTATCTTCTGGGACTTTGAGGAACAGCGTGTATCCGCGCCGTTGCTGGAACATTACGGCATCGATCCGCAGCTGCTGGCGCCCGTTGTGCCCACGTTCGGCGAGCAGGGTCGCATCACGGCGCAGGCCGCTGCGTTGTTGAAACTGCCCGCGGGTATTCCCGTTACCTACCGGGCCGGCGACCAGCCGAATAATGCGTTTTCACTCAACGTGCTCGAGCCTGGCGAAGCAGCCACCACGGCTGGTACCTCGGGAGTGGTCTATGCCGTGCACGACAAGCCGGCATTCGATGCGCAAAGCCGCGTGAACACTTTCATCCACGTCAACCACACCAAAGAAAATATCCGCAACGGCGTGCTCATGTGCCTCAACGGCACCGGCATTTTAAACAGCTGGCTGCGCAGTATCGCCGGCGGCATGGACTATAACCGAATGAACGAAGTGGCCGCCGGAGCGCCTATCGGGGCGGACGGCCTGCAGGTTTTTCCGTTCGGCAACGGCGCTGAAAGGATACTGTCCAACCGGTTGCCGGGCGCGGCTATCGAAGGGCTTGCCTTCGGTGTGCACCAGCAGGCGCACCTGCTGCGGGCGGGGCAGGAAGGTATCGTGAATGCGCTCACCTACGGGGTGAATATCATGCGCGATATGGGCCTGCAGATCAACCGGGTGCGGGCAGGCAAAGCCAATATGTTCCTCAGCCCGCTGTTCCGCGAAGCCTTTGCCAACACGGCAGGTGTCACCATCGAGCTGTATAATACAGACGGCGCGCTGGGCGCGGCCCGCGCGGCAGGCGTGGGTTCCGGCTATTATCCGGATCTGAAGGCCGCCTTTACAGGGATGGAGTGCCTCACCACGGTTACGCCGGAGAAAGAGAAAGAACAGGCTTACGGGGAGGCGTATACGAAATGGAACAACCGCTTACAACAGATTTTATCCACGAAATAAAACAGTGATCATGCATGTCATTACAGGCGACAAGACCTATTTTCCCACGGTAGGGAAAATCCAGTACGAAGGCCCGCAATCGGACAACCCGATGGCCTACAAGTGGTACGACGAAACGAAAACCATCAACGGCAAAACGCTCCGCGAGCTGTTCAAATTCGCGGTAAGCTACTGGCATACTTTCTGCGGCACCGGCGGCGATCCTTTCGGTCCGGGTACCAAGGCATTCCCCTGGCTGACGGCCAGCGATCCCGTGCAGCAGGCGAAAGATAAGATGGACGCGGCTTTCGAGTTCATCACCAAACTCGGCGTGCCGTATTATTGTTTTCACGACATCGACCTGGTAGACGAAGGCAGCAGCCTCGCCCAATACGAGCAGCACCTGCAGCAGATCGTCGACTACGCGAAAGAAAAACAAAAAGCCAGCGGCGTGAAGCTCCTCTGGGGCACCGCCAATGTGTTCAGCAACCCGCGTTACATGAACGGCGCGTCGACCAACCCGGATTTCGCCGTGGTGGCTTGCGCCGGCACCCAGGTGATGAACGCGCTCGACGCCACCATCGCACTGGGCGGCGAAAACTACGTGTTCTGGGGTGGCCGCGAAGGCTACATGACCCTGCTGAACACCAACATGAAAAGGGAGCTCGACCACCTGGGCCGCTTCCTCGGCATGGCCCGCGACTACGCGCGCAAACAGGGCTTCAAAGGCACGTTCTTCATCGAGCCCAAACCCTGCGAGCCCACCAAGCACCAGTACGATTACGACAGTGCCACGGTGATCGGCTTCCTGCGCGAGTATGGCCTCGACAAGGATTTCAAGCTGAACATAGAAGTGAACCATGCCACCCTGGCGGGCCACACCTTCCAGCACGAGCTGCAGGTGGCCGCCGACGCAGGCATGCTGGGCAGCATCGACGCCAACCGCGGCGATTACCAGAACGGCTGGGATACCGACCAGTTCCCCATGAACCTCAACGAGCTTACCGAAACGATGCTCGTGATACTGGAAGCGGGCGGCTTCGCCGGCGGCGGTGTGAACTTCGACGCCAAAGCGCGCCGCAACTCCACCGACCTGGAAGATATCTTCCACGCGCACATCGGCGGCATGGACGCCTTCGCCCGCGCAGCCTTCATCGCAGACCGCATCCTGCGGGAATCTCCGTACAGGAAATTCCGCACGGAACGCTATGCTTCGTTCGACAGCGGAAAGGGACAGGAATTCGAAAGCGGCAAACTGACGCTGGAAGACCTGCGGACATTCGCACTGGCCAATGGTGAGCCCAAACAGACCAGCGGCCGCCAGGAATGGCTCGAGAACCTGGTGAATCAATACATCTGATCTTTTGCCGGTCAATCATACCAAGGGCTGCGTCATTCGATGCAGCCCTTTTTTATTTCCTTCCCGCCCAATCCCCATTTTTGTATTTTGCAAAAAAAAAGCATGGCCTTCTTCATACAGCATTTACAGCAAAACGGGTTCGATGTGATTGAACTGGCAGACGACGAGGGCGCTTCCGTGCAGGTGGTTCCTGCCCTGGGCGCACTGCTGCACGCTTTCACCATTCCGCATAACAACGGGACCCTGAACGTGATCGACAGCTATGCCAGCCGCGCGGATTACGACGCCGGGGTGGGCAGCAGCTTCAAGAGCGTAAAACTCAGCCCCTTTGCCTGCCGCATCAAAGACGCCACCTTCGAATGGAACGGCGTCAAGCGCCAGGTGCAGAAATCGCCCATTCACGGGTTGCTGTACGACCAGGCCTTCGCCGTGATCCTCGAAGAAACCGGCAGCCAGGATGCGGTGGTGGACCTGGAATATCACTACAGCGGATGGGACCCCGGTTATCCTTTCCCCTACACCTGCAACGTGCGGTACCGCCTGCTCGCGCAAAACACACTCGAAATCACCACCTCCATCCTGAACCATCACGGCGAAGCCATCCCCCTGATGGACGGCTGGCATCCCTATTTCAGCACCGGTACGCCGGTAGACGAGCTGGAACTGCAATTCCGGTCGAAGGAAATCGTGGAGTTCGACGAAAAACTCATTCCCACCGGCAAACTGCTGCCCCATACATCGTTTGGCCAGGTTACCAACCTGCGGGGCGTGGAGCTCGATAATTCATTCATCCTCGATTTCGACCAGGCTGCCCCGTTGTGCGTGCTGCACGACCCGAAGAAGGCTGTGAGCATCGAATTTTATCCCTCCGCGGCGTATCCCATCCTGCAGATATACATTCCCCCGCACCGGAGCAGCATCGCCATAGAAAACCTCACCGGCGCGCCCAATGCTTTCAATAACGGCCTGGGCCTCGTAAAACTGGCCCCCGGGGAAAGCATGCAATTCGCCACCACCCTGCGTGTGAAGGGGTAACAGCCGTTTTGGCACAAACTTTGAATTTCATAACCCGGACCCCTCATTATTCACATATTTAAATCCTGATGTTATGGACATCCTGATGATCAAGGACCGGTGGAATGAAATCAAGGCAAAGCTGAAAAATATGTTCGCAGATTTGACGGACACGGATCTCCGGTACGAACAAGGTAAAGACGACAGGTTGATTGGCCAGATTCAGATCAAGCTGGGCAAAAGCAGGGACGAAGTGATATCGCTTATCCGGTCGCTCTAAAGCAGAAAAAAGTACAGCGCAACGCTATGGCCGTTTCCGGCAGCTTCCCCCGGGGATGCTCCGGGAACGGTTTTTTTTAGGATACATTTAACACGCCGCAGTAGGCAGGACGCGCCCGCTTAACTATTTTGGTGCATATTTGTTATTGGTTATATGAAGTCGTACGGAAACCATCCGTTTTCACACAAGGGTGTATGCCTGTACGCTCCATCCGACAATTAAAACTAAATATGAACGGATGAAATCCAGCAGACTGTTTTTAATTCCCGCATTAGCCTGCCTCTTGGCAGGAGGCCCGTTCAGCAAGGCCCTCGCACAATCGGACGCCCCCGTGCTCGTCAGGGGCCAGATCACCGACACTTCCAGGAAACTGGTGCTATATCCCGCCACCATCCGGAACAAAACTTCCGGCGCCCGCGTGTTTTCGGACAACGGCGGTTATTACCGCATCAATGCCCGTATGGGGGACGAAATTCTCATTTCTTTCATCGGCTATGTGTCTGACAGTTTTAAAGTGGTGAGCGTGGCCGGCACGGAAGTGCACGATGTGCGGCTGAAGCTGCGCGAGAGTTTCCTGCACGAAGTGGAGGTATCCGGCAAATGGAATCCGTACCAGCTCGATTCCATTGCGCGGTATGAAGAGTTCCGGCCCTTCCTCGAAACCCGCAACCGGGCGCTGGTGGATACTTCCAGGCGCAGTAGCGGCGGGTTCGGCATCGTGATCAGCCCCTTTACGCGCGGCTCCAGAAGAGAAAAAGACCTGCGCAAATTCAAGCGGTTGTACGACGAGCATGAAAAGCAGGCATATGTAGACTACCGTTATTCCAAAACGTTCGTAGGCCGGGTGACGGGGCTTGGCGGCGATTCGCTGCTCCGGTTCACGCAAAAGTACCAGCCTGCGTACGAAATGCTGCGGAACATGAATAATGAAACGCTCATTTTCTGGATTTCCGAGAGGGCGAAGCAGTGGCGGAAAGATCCCAATGTAACCCTGCGGCCTGATCAATGATACTTGGCGCAAAAAGAGAAGGCCGGAGTAAACCCCGGCCTTCTGCTTTTATTTTTCATTTATACTCGTTCGTTCAGTTGTATACTTTCACCATGTACACGAAATCTTCCAGCTTCTTCAGCTGGTCTACCCGGCTGAGGCCCACCAGCTGACTTTTCTGCCTGATGTCCTTTTTGGAGAATTTGTCTTTCGGCAGTTCGTCGAGCAGGCGTTTGAGGTGGCCGGCTTTTACCGCGAAGGCAATCCCGTCTGAAGAAGACTGTTTGCCGGTAATGATACCGATCACTTCGCCGGAGGCATCCAGGAGGGGCGCGCCGCTGTTGCCGGGGTTCACGGGGATGGATACCTGGTAGGCCAGGGTATCGCCGTTAAAACCGGTCTGCGCGCTGATATATCCTTTGCCGTAAACGATCTCGTCGCGGGGGAAGCCCATGCTGAACACTTCCTCGCCGGAGCGGCTGGGCTGATGTTTCAGGGCGTAGGGCAGGGGAGCGGAGCGGAAGGTGGAATCCGCGATGCGGAGTACCGCCAGGTCGCTGGAAACATCTTCAAAAATGCTCACCGCCTTGAAGGCTTCGCCTTTGTTGTTCTGAATATAGATGGAGTCTGCCCCTGCAATCACATGGTAATTGGTAACCATATAACCGTTCCTGGAAATGGCAAAGCAGGTGCCGCCATAGGTGCCGGGGTCGAGGGGAGCTTTGTTGTTGCTTTTGATGTCGCGGATGAGGGCGTTCTGGGAGCGTTGCATATTGCTCAGCACGCGTCTTACGTCTTCGTACTGGGCGCTGGAAGAATTTTTCACCGCTTTCTGCATGATGGCCATGGTGGCCAGCGAGGTTACCAGGGCGATGCAAGCTGCGGCGGCCAGGTTGAGCCAGGTGCGGCGGCTGCGCATATTGATGACGGGAGCGGAAGGTTTGGCGACCACGGGCACGTCCACTTTGGCATGGATGGCCTCCATGCGGCGGAGCAGTTCCTTCCGGGCGCCGTTGGCCCGCAGTTGCTGCAGCAGTAACCGGTGCTCGGTCACCTGCCGGTCAATAGCCGGGTCGTTACGGCGGAGGGCGTCAAAAGCCTCCCTTTCCGGGACGCTCATTTCGCCATCGAGGTAGCGCTCTATTTCCTGTATTAAATGTATATCGTTCATTTCACAGCCTCCTCAGGCACTATTTATTTGAAGCAAAAAATAATTTTTTCAACCGCATCAGGCACTTGTACTTCTGGTTTTTGGCATTTTCCGCGTTGGTGTAGCCAAAACGCTCCGCAATCTCCTGCATGTTCCTGCCGTGCACATAATAATCTTCGAGGATGGTTTTGCAGGGCTCGCCCATTCTGGCCATGGCGGCCTCCATCTGGGTGTACTGCTGATCTTTCTCGGCGGCGGCCTCGAGGGCGTCTTCCGCCGCGGCCGTTTCTTCCAGCTCCTCGTAAATGGGCCCCTGTAAAGAGGCGGCCTGCAGCTTTTTCAGCCATATCCGCCGGCAAACGGCATATAAAAAGGTCTTTAACCGGCTGGAAAGGATGAAATTGCCCTCCTGCACCTTTTCATACAACACGATCATCGCCTCCTGGAACACATCCCTCGCGTCGTCTTCCGACCCGTTATGCTGTAAAATCATCCTGGCAACAGCTGGAAAATTCTCTAAATAGATGGTTTCCAGCGATTTGTCGTCGTTCGCCGCCAGGCCCAGCAGCAATTCCCTATCCCGTTCTATTTGCAAAAGATTATTCACTTATTAATACGATTAACGCCATTTTGTAACCCAAAGTAACCAAAAAAATTTTTTTTCAAACGGTGGGTTACCTTTTCATTGATACGGGTATAAAGTATAAATCTCATTTCAAAAACCTTAAAAACATTTAAAATGAAAAAAGTAGCTTTCCTGGCTCTCGCACTCGGTCTTTTCGTTGCAGCTTGTAACAATGCTTCTACTTCTAACACCGGCGATACCACCGCTATCGACAGCTCTGTAAACTCAGCTGTTACTCCTGATTCTTCAGTTGTTGCTCCCGTTGATTCTCTGGCTACAGACTCAACTACCGCTCCCGCTGTTGACTCTGCCAAACACTAATTATAGGCAAGCAATCAAGGATATTAATCCGGGGCCGTTTCTTGTGAAACGGCCCTTTTTTATTGCCTGCAATGCTTTCCCCGGCAAATCGCGCGGCCTTCCACGGCTTCGGGACCCCATCATAGAATAACCGCACAGCAGGCTGCCAGGTTGCCGGCGTCTGAGACTGCCCCGAGCCGCCGGTGCATCCCCTTGCCAAAATATTTGCTATAGCAGGCAATCAGCCCCTCCGGTAATCGATTCCCGGCCAATCAGGGATAGTTGTTAGATAATATCTATGAAAAAACTGCCTTTGTTGCAAGAATTATATATTTTTCATCCCCTGTTTGAAAAATTAAAATCGTGCCTTATTTTTGTTCTATCAAACAATAAAGCACAAAGCAATGCAACAACGCACCTTCGGTTACTTTTACGGTTACTTTTTCTGGTTCCAGGAATAGGAGGTTCGTTTTTGCTAAAATCGCTGAAAAATATAACGGGCCTCCTGAAAAAGGGGGCCTTTTCTTTTTAACAATGAATGCCGATAAACAAATCATTATATGTCACAAAAGAGCTTTAGCCCGTATTTTTTTTACTTTTTCTTTTATCAGGAAAGAAGCGGGACTCTTTTGTAATAACAGTTTATCATAAAACTTAACAAATGAAGGGTCCCGGCTCACGGGGCCCTTTTTTATTTTCATATACGAACTCAATTTTATGCACATCGCCATCCAGGGATTTGAAGGAAGTTTCCACCAGATAGCCGTACAAAAGTACTTCGGCAAGCAACATACCATTGAAGCCTGCGCTTCTTTCCCGGAGCTGGTGCGTAAAGTCAAAAACGGCGAAGCCGGCGTGGACGGCGGCATGATGGCCATCGAAAACTCCATCGCCGGCAGCATCCTGCCCAACTACAGCCTGCTCAAAAACTCAGGTCTCCACATTATCGGGGAACTGTACCTGCAGATCAACCAGCAGCTCATGGTGCTGCCCGGCCAAAGCATCGAAGACATCCGGGAGGTGCATTCCCACCCGATGGCCTTGCTGCAGTGCATGGACTTCCTGGCCAAATACCCTCATATCAAACTCGTGGAAACGGAAGATACCGCCCTCAGCGCCAAACACGTGCGCCAGAAGAAGCTGAAGTCCACCGCCGCCATCGCCGGACAGCTGGCGGCGGAGATTTTCGAGCTCGACATCATCGCCCCCAACATCCATACCGCCAAGAACAACTACACCCGTTTCCTGGCCATTTCCAGAAATGGGGTGGAGGCGCCGGCGGATGCCAACAAATCTTCCGTATATTTCCAGACTTCCAACGAAAGCGGAAGCCTGGCCAAAGTGCTCACCAAAATCGCCGCCGAAGGCATCAACCTGAGCAAAATCCAGAGTTTTCCCATACCGGCGAAAGAGTGGCACTATTATTTTCATGCGGACATGGAATTTGACACCCTCGCTCATTTCCAGCAGGCCCTGAAAAAAATCACCCCGCTCACCGAGCACCTGACGGTACTGGGCATTTACAAAAAAGGCAAAACGCACAACTAATCATACACCCATGCAACCAACTGTAGCTAAAAGATTACAACACACCGAAGAGTATTACTTTTCCCGCAAGCTGCGGGAGATAGACGATATGAACAAAGCGGGTGCAAATGTGATCAACCTTGGTATCGGAAGTCCCGACCTTCCGCCGCACCCTTCCGTGGTGGCGGCATTGAATGAGCATGCCGCCAAACCCGGCACCCATGCTTACCAGGGCTACAAAGGCATTCCCGCCCTCCGGCAGGCCATGGCGGCCTGGTATGGCCGCTTCTACGGTGTAACGCTGGAGGCGGACAGGGAAGTGCTACCCCTCATCGGGTCCAAAGAAGGCATCATGCACATTTGCATGACCTTCCTCCAGGAAGGCGACGAGGCGCTCATCCCGGACCCGGGCTACCCTACCTACCGCTCCGCCGTGCAGCTGAGCGGCGCCACGCCTGTGACCTACGCCCTGAGCGCGGCCAACGGCTGGCAGCCCGACCTCGATGCCCTGGAAAAAAGCGACCTCGGCAAGGTGAAGCTCATGTGGGTCAATTACCCGCATATGCCCACTGGCGCGCAGGCCAAGGCAGACACGTTCGAAAAGCTGGTGGCATTTGCCAAAAAACATAACATCCTGCTGTGCCACGACAATCCGTACAGCTTCATCCTGAACGACCAGCCCGCCAGCCTCCTGGCTACGCCCGGCGCCATGGAAGTGGCCCTCGAGCTGAACTCCCTGAGCAAAAGCGGCAACATGGCCGGCTGGCGCGTAGGGATGCTCGTGGGTAAAGCGGAGTTCCTCAACGACGTGCTGCGCTTCAAAAGCAATATGGACAGCGGCATGTTCCAGCCCGTGCAGATGGCCGCCGTGGCCGCTTTGGAACTGGGCCCCGAATGGTACGCGGAACTGAATGCCATTTACGCCGGCCGCCGTCAGAAAGTATTCGAACTGCTCAACCTTCTCGGCGCGCAATACGACACCAACCAGACCGGCATGTTCGTGTGGGCGCAAATCCCGGCGGGCTATGCAGACGGGTTTGCCGTGAGCGACGAGGTGCTGTACAAAGCCAAAGTATTCATCACCCCCGGCGGCATTTTCGGTGAAAACGGCAAAGGGTACATCCGGGTTAGCCTCTGCCGCAGCGAGCAGGTGTTTGAAGAAGCGATTGAACGGGTGAAACAATCCATCCAGGTATCCCAAACGGTCAATATATGATTGCAACAGTAGTAGGAGTAGGATTAATAGGCGGTTCGCTGGCCATCAGCCTCAAGGAAAAAGGGGTGGCCAACTGGATCATTGGCGTGGATTACAACGAAGAGAACCTGAAAAGGGCGCAGGAACTGAACATCATCGATGAAGGTTCTTCCTTGGAAGACGCCATGAGCCGCAGCCAGCTGATTATCCTGGCCATCCCCGTGGATGCGCTGCTCCAGACCCTTACCTCCATTTTAGACAAAGTCGGGCCGCAACATGTGATCATGGATGTGGGCTCCACCAAACAGAAATTGTTACAGCTCGTGACCGGTCATTCCAAGCGCGGCCGCTTTGTAGCCGCCCACCCGATGGCCGGTACCGAGTATTCAGGGCCGGAGGCCGCCGTGCGCAACCTGTTCGCACAAAAAACGATGGTGCTGTGCGACGTGAAGAACAGCGACGAAGACGCGCTGGAACTGATCGAATCGATGGTAGACAAGCTGAACATGCGCACCGTGTACATGAACGGGGAGGAGCACGACCTGCACACGGCCTACGTATCGCACATTTCCCACATCACCTCTTTCGCCCTGGCGCTGACGGTGCTGAAAAAGGAAAAAGAACAGGGCCGCATTTTCGAGCTGGCCAGCGGTGGTTTCGAATCTACCGTGCGCCTCGCCAAAAGCTCGCCCGATACGTGGGTGCCCATTTTCAAGCACAACCGCAACAACGTGCTCGACGTACTGGAGGAGCATATCCACCAGCTCGAGCAAATGAAAAAACTCCTCCTGGATGAAGATTACGACACGTTCTACAAACTCATCCAGAAGAGCAATAAAATCAGGAAAATTTTGAAATAACCAGTCACATTATTAACACGTCATATTACAATGGAACAGATCTTAGCAAAAACGAAATTCGCCGATCCGGCTTCAGACAAAAAGCCGCTGATCATCTCCGGACCCTGCTCTGCAGAAACCGAAGAACAGGTATTGGCCACTGCGCTGGCCCTGGCAAAAACCGGTAAAGTGGATGTGCTGCGCGCCGGTATCTGGAAACCCCGCACCCGCCCCGGCTCTTTTGAAGGGATTGGTCCCAAAGGCCTGCCCTGGCTTCAGAAAGCCAAAGAGCTTACCGGTATGCCCACCACCGTGGAAGTTGCTACCGCCAAACAGGTGGAAGACGCGCTGCACTTCGGCGTAGACATCCTGTGGATTGGTGCGCGTACCACCGTAAACCCTTTCTCCGTACAGGACGTGGCCGATGCGCTGAAAGGCGTTAAAATACCCGTGCTGATCAAAAACCCCATCAACCCCGACCTCGAGTTGTGGATCGGTGCGGTAGAACGTATCCAGAAAGCAGGTATCGAAAAAGTAGGCCTCATCCACCGCGGATTCTCCAGCTACGGCAACACCGAATACCGCAACGCCCCCATGTGGCACCTGGCGATCGAACTGAAACGCCGTCATCCTGAATTACCGATGATTTGCGACCCGAGCCACATCAGCGGCCGCCGTGACATTCTGCAGGCCGTTTCACAGGAAGCGATCGACCTCGATTACGATGGCCTCATGCTCGAAACGCACGTGGATCCGGACAATGCCTGGAGCGACGCCAAACAACAGATCACACCCGAAAAATTCGGCGAACTGCTGAGCAACATCACCTGGAGGCACGAACGTACCGACCAGAAAGAGTTCAACACCGCCCTCGAAAAACTGCGTAACCAGATCAACGGCATCGACGACGAAATCATGCTGCTGCTGGGCAACCGCATGAAAATCGCTGAAAAAATCGGTCAGTATAAAAAAGAAAACAACATCACCATTCTGCAGACCAACCGCTGGAATGAGATCCTCGACCGCGGTATCCGCGCCGGCGAGAAACTGGGCCTCACCAAAGATTTCGTATTGAAATACTTTGATGCCGTGCACCTGGAATCTATCAACCGCCAGAATAAAGTGATGAACGACTAAGCCTGTTTTTTTCAGTACCCAACTTTTTATGACAACGCAAACGCACCAGTTTCAACATGCCGCCACTACGTATTACCTCGGCGAACAACTCGCCAACCTGGGGAATTACGTGAACAAAGAACGCACCATCCTGCTGCTGGATGAAAATGTGGACCATCATTATGCGCACCTGCTGCCCGGCTGGAAAAAGCTGGTAGTGCCCGACGGGGAGGAGCATAAGAATATGGAGGTGGTGGACCAGATCATCAACGGGCTGATAGAACTGGAGGCAGACCGTAAAACCACGCTGGTAGGCATTGGCGGCGGTATGCTCACAGACATCACCGGCTTTGCGGCCAGCATTTATATGCGGGGCATTCCCTTCGGGTTTGTGCCCACCACGCTGCTGGCGCAGGTAGATGCTTCTATCGGCGGCAAAAACGGCGTGAGCCACGGCATGCACAAAAACATGCTGGGCACCATCAACCAGCCGCAGTTCATCCTGTTCGATTACAGCCTGCCGGCTACCATGCCCGAAACGGAATGGTGCAACGGCTTTGCCGAAATCATCAAGTATGCCTGCATATACGATGCGGAATTGTTTTCCTACCTGGAAGACAATAAAGACAAAGCCCTCGCGCAGGATGTAAGCGTGCTGCAATACCTGGTGGAACGGTCGGTGGCGATCAAAACAAAGTTTGTGCTGGAAGACGAGTTTGAAAGCGGTGTACGCCGCTGGCTGAATTTTGGCCATACCCTCGGGCATGCGGTAGAAAAGCTGGAAAACATCGCGCACGGCCAGGCGGTGGCGATCGGGATGGTAGCAGCTGCTAAGATCTCCGAAAAAATAACCAAGCTGCCATCCGAACAAACCAACCGGCTGATCCGTCTGATCAACGATTACCGTTTGCCGGTAACGATGCAATCGGATAAAGACGCGGTGTTCAACATCTTCAAGCTGGATAAAAAGCGAGAGAAAGACCATATTCATTTTGTGCTGCTGGAAGAGCTGGGGAAAGCGCAAACACAGCCTATCCCGCTCGACGGGCTGAAACAAATTTTAAAAGAACTGTAACCGTCCAATATGAGAGTTTCAATTTCACCTTCCGTGATCAAAGGCGCCGTTACGGCCAATCCCTCCAAGAGTGCGATGCAACGCGCGGTGGCAGCGGCTTTGCTCGCGAAAGGGAAAACCGTCATAAACAACCCGGGGCTGAGCAACGACTGCCTGGCCGCGCTCGACGTAGCGGAAAAACTGGGTGCGGTGGTGAAGAGGGGCGACAACACGATCGAGATCACCGGCAAAGGGGTACAACCGGCGCAAGGTGAGATCAATTGCGGCGAATCGGGCCTCGGCATCCGTATGTTCACGCCGGTAGCCGCCCTGTCTGAAAAGACCATCACCATCAACGGTCACGGCAGCCTCGTGACCCGCCCCATGCACTTCTTCGAGGAAGTACTGCCCCAGCTGGGCGTACAGATCAGCAGCCGCGACGGCAAGCTGCCCCTCGAAATCAAAGGTCCGCTGCAGGCCAATAACGTGACGATCGACGGCTCCCTGTCGTCGCAGTTCCTCACCGGCCTGCTCATGGCTTTCGGTGCGGTGGCGGATAAAGCCGCCATTACGGTGAAAGACCTTAAAAGCAAACCCTACATCGCCCTCACGCTGCAGATCATGGAGCACTTCGGTGTAAAGGTGCGGCAGGAGAATTTTGAAGTGTTCCACTTCGATAGCCGCCAATCCTACCGCCCTGTTGAATATACCGTGGAAGGCGACTGGAGCGGCGCGGCATTCCTGTTGGTAGCGGCGGCTGTAGCCGGCAAAGCGGAAGTGCACCACCTCAATACGCAAAGCGCACAGTCGGACAAAGCCATTATGGAAGCGCTCGAAAAAGCCGGCGCGGAAATCCTCCCCGGCGTGTTCACCATGATCATCGCTAAAAGGGAACTGAAACCGTTCGAGCTCGACGCAACGGACTGCCCCGACCTGTTTCCGCCGCTGGTGGCCCTGGCAGCCAACTGCAAGGGAATAACGAAAATCAAGGGCGTAAGCCGCCTGGCGCATAAGGAAAGCGACCGCGGTATCACCCTGCAGCAGGAATTCGGTAAAATGGGCATCCGCATCGATCTCGAAGGAGACGATATGTTCGTGCACGGCGGCACCGGAATCAATGGCGCTACCGTACATTCGCATAACGATCACCGCATCGCGATGGCCTGCGCCGTGGCGGCGCTGACGGCCAACGGGCCGGTAACGATCGAGAACGCCGAAGCGATCAACAAATCGTACCCGGAATTCTACGATCACATAGCGACGCTTGGCGCGGCAGTCTCTAAAGAAGAAAAAGTACAATCATGAACAGTTTCGGAAGAATATTCAGGGTGAATGTATTCGGCGAATCCCACGGCGAAAGCGTGGGCGTCAATATCGACGGTGTGCCCGCAGGCATTCCCTTAAAGCAGGAAGATTTTCTGCCCGATCTGGAACGGCGTAAAGCCGGCGCCAAGGGCACCACGCCCCGCAAGGAAGACGACCTGCCTTTCCTGAAGTCCGGTGTGTTCAACGATCATACCACGGGCGCGCCCATTACCATCCTGTTCGAAAACAACAATACCCGCAGCGCCGATTACGCCAAGCTGCGCGAATTTCCCCGTCCAGGCCATGCGGATTTTGTGGCCACGCAGAAATACGGCGGGTTTGAAGATTACCGCGGCGGCGGCCATTTCAGCGGCCGGCTGACGCTCAACCTCGTAGCCGCCGGCGTGATCGCCAAAAAGATACTCGGCAGCAGCATCGAGGTAAAAGCGGTGCTGAAGGAAGTGGGCGGTTACCCGGATCCCGAACAGGGCCTCGAAGCCGCCATCGCCGCCAAAGACTCCGTGGGCGGCATCGTGGAATGTACGGTAGACGGGTTGCCCATCGGTTTGGGAGAGCCCTTCTTCGATTCTATCGAGTCCAGCATCGCGCACGCGGTGTTTGCCATCCCGGCCATCAAAGGCATTGAATTCGGCGCCGGCTTTGCCGCCGCCCGGATGAAAGGGCTGGAGCATAACGACGCGATCATCGATAAAAGCGGCAAAACAGCCACCAATAACGCCGGTGGCGTGGTGGGCGGCATTACCAACGGCAACCAGCTGGTATTCCGTATTGCGGTGAAGCCCACCTCCAGCACCCCCAAAGTGCAGGAAACGCTGAACATCGCCAGCGGCCAGGTGGAACAGTTTTCCGTAAAAGGCCGCCACGATCTGTGCATCGCACTGCGCGTGCCGGTAGTGCTGGAAGCCGTTACAGCCATGGTGCTGGCGGATTTCATGCTGCTGGAAATGCGCGCGCCGAGAGTGTTCAAATAACGGACGCAAGAAAATAGCATACGGCGGCCTCGTGTAAACGGGGCCGCCGTTTTGTTTAGACGGGGCGGCACATCGTTTCGGCGTGTGTTCGCATCAGGATGTGACACTGCATATTGTGCATGAACAGCATGAGACATCGCGGCAGTGGCGCCGAATACTTGAAGCGACCATGATTCGGTTCGCAGCGATGGATGTGATACGCGGCTAGGCATATGTTTGCGGCAGCGCATAAAAAAGGCCGGATGAAATCACTTTCATCCGGCCTTTAAAAGTTTTTGCCATACATTATTCCTTCACGGGAGCAGCGGGCTGCGTTTCCGCAGGGGCGGGCGCTTCGATGTTCAGCAGTTCCACATCGAACACCAGCGCGCTGTTGGGTTTGATTTTCGGGCCAGCGGCTCTTTCGCCGTACGCGAGTTGCGCGGGGATGAAGAGTTTCCACTTGCTGCCGGTAGGCATCAGCAGGAGCGCTTCCGTCCAGCCTTTGATCACGCCGGTAACAGGCAGCGTAATGGGCTCGCCGCGGTCGATGGAGCTGTCGAACGTAGTACCGTCAATCAGCATCCCGTGGTAATGCACTTTTACTTTATCGTTCAGCGTGGGCTTGGGACCGGTGCCGGTTTTCAGCACCTGGTACTGCAGCCCGCTGGGCAGCGTTACCACGCCGGGTTTGGTTTTGTTTTTCGCCAGGAATTTTTCTCCCTCTACTTTGTTCTTGTTCAGGATGTAGTCCCGCACGAGCGTAGTGCCCTGGTCGGCCGAGAGTATGGGCGTTTTACCGGCATAATGGTCTTCGATCGCCTTGAACAGCAGTTTCAGGTTCAGGCTGTCGAGCCCCTGGCCTTTGAGCATTTGCCCGAGGTCGTTGCCGATGGTGTAGCTCACGGAGTCCAGTTGCGTGCGGAGCAAAGGTTTAGGTGCAGCCGGTTGTTTTTTCTGGCTGAAGGCCGCTTGCGCGGTCAGTACGCTTAAAGCGCCGATAAATAGGCATTTTCTGATCATACCGGGTTGTAAAATTTGAACCGCAATATAAGTACATTATTCAATCCTGCTCCATATTTCGCTGATAGGGTCGCCTTTGGAGCTATTGCCGCTGTGGTGCCACTGTTTGCCGTCCACCTTGCCGTTGAAGCTCAGGCTCATGCCCACCCGCGTATTGTCGCGCGAAAAGAAGGTGATGGTTTCGGTATACTGGCCGTTCTCGAACTTATACGTACCGCCGCCGGTGCCGAAAAACTCTTTCGTTTCGGTGTTGATGGCGGCCCATTGAAAGCGGGTGCCGGAGAGGATTTTGAGTGTTTTACGGGGTCCCGGGCGCATGGGGTCCATCTTACCGTTGTTTTCCCGGGCGGTAATGCGCCAGGTGCCTGCCAGGGGAGCTTTCCCTTCGTCGATGCGCTGCCAGCTGGTGGTTTTGCCGGCGCAGCTGACGGTCAGCTGGTTCTTTTGCAGTTTGTACGTGCAGGTGTTGGTGCTGCCAACGTTGTCCTTATCGGCCGTGTTGAATTCGATCACCTCGGTGAGGTTGCCGCCCGACGCGGTGATGCGCCCGCCATGGGTGCTGATGAATTCTTTTCCCTGCTGGTTGAAAACGGTTTGCATAAAATACCCGTCTTCGATAATGCGCACGGTTTGCGGTTCGCTGCCCGCGGGCAGCAGCTGCCAGGCGCCCGACAGACCGGCCTGCGCGAAGGAGAGTTGCGATAGCAGCAGCATGGCTGCGGAAAAAAGAAGTTTCATAATTGCGTACTTTTTAACGTGGTGGAATCAACGCAAAACAGGCAGTACCAGTTTCGATGGCCGCTTTGCGTCGTGATAGATCCGGATAGTGGACGGAACAAAATCTTTATCGTTTGCCGTGTAAATATTCGTGAATTGCTGCGGGTTACGGTCTACCAGCGGGAACCAGGTGCTCTGTACCTGCACCATCAGGCGGTGGCCTTTCCTGAACGTATGCGCCACATCGGGCAGGCTGAACTTCACCTGCGCGGGCTGGTTGGGCACGAAGGGCGCAGGCTGTTCGAAGCTCTTCCTGAATTTGCCCCGCATCACTTCACCGCGCACCAGCATCTGGTAGCCGCCCATGGGGTAGGTGGCGCTGTTGTACCGGCGGTGTGCCACGGGCGCGGCCGCCTCCCCGTAACTGAAATCATCCGGGAACACATCAATCACCTTCACCACAAAATCGGCGTCGGTGGTGCTGATGCTTACCTGCAAATCCGCCGTCAGCGGGCCGCCGATGGTCAGGTCCTCTTCCAGCGGAGGGGTCTGGAATACCAGCACATCGGGGCGGCGGGCCGCAAACCGCTGGTCGTCCGTCATATAACTGATCGTGCGGGTGAAATGCACATCTTCCGTATAAGGCACGGGTTTGGCCGGGTCGCTGGTGTAGGCCGTGTAGGAATTGCCCGCAGCGGCCGGCCGGCTGAAGCTCAGGCCCCCGCCGGCTTGCAGGTAAATGGCTTTTTCTTCCAGGCCGGGAGCGGGCCACGAAGGGAATTGCCGCCACTGGTTTTCACCGGTGAAGAAAATCGCGGCTTCCTGCATGTCGGGGCCCTTGCCTTTGTCTTTGAGATAATAGTCGAAGAAGGGGATTTCTATGTGCTGCTGGTACCATTCGGAGGTATTGCTCCCGAACTGCACGTTGCCCATATAGGTCCCGTCGTTGTCTGCCCACTGCCCGTGGTACCAGGGGCCCATCACCAGCCGGTTGCTGGAGCCGCCGCTTTGCTTTTCGATGGCCTGGTAAGTGGCCCACGCGCCGAAGCAGTCTTCCGCGTCGAAGGTGCCGCCCACGACTAACGTGGCAGGCTGTACGTTTTTGATGAAGTGGCGAATGTTGCGCGCTTTCCACCAGCTGTCGTAGTTCGGATGGGCCATCAGGTCTTTCCAGAAAGCGATACTGTCTCCGATCATGCGCGTCAGGTTGGGCAGGGCGCCGGCCTCGAGAAAGAATTTATAATTGTCGCGCACCGTGAAATCAAAACCGGTGGGCGGCTCGGTGGTTGGGCGGGGGCGGGGCTTGCCGAAGGCATTGTAAAACGCGAAAGCGTCGTTGAGCAGGAAAGCCCCGTTGTGGTGCCAGTCGTCTCCCAGGAACCAGTCCGTCACCGGCGCCTGCGGGCTTACGGCCTTCAGGGCGGGATGGCCGCTCAATGCGGCCATGGTGGAATAAAAACCGGGATAGGATATGCCGAACACACCAGCGCGGCCGTTGTTGTGGCCGATGTTTTTCACCAGCCAGTCGATGGTGTCGTATGTGTCGCTGGCCTCATCCACATCCTGTTTCCCTTTTTTGTCGGGATTGAAGGGCCGTACGTCCACGAACTGTCCTTCGCTCATCCAGCGGCCCCTGACGTCCTGCACCACCAGGATGTACCCTTCCCGGAAGTAATGCCGCAGGTAACGGTTGTGCCAGTTGGGGAATTTATCTTCCCCGTAGGGCGCGCACGAGTAGGGTGTGCGCATCATCAGGAACGGGTGTTGCTCCGCGTTGTTTTTAGGCACCAGGATGGAGGTAAACAGTTTAACACCGTCACGCATGGGAATGAGCACTTCTTTCTTGGTGTAGTTTTCCCTTATCCAGAGCGAGTCTTCGGTGGAGCGTGCGAAGCAGGCGATGTGGGCGCAGATGCACAACAGCAGGATGAGGCTTTTTTGCATATGGATAGCGGATTGGATGATTAAATATAAGCCGATCTGCCGTAACTTAGGTTCAAAATTATGATATATGGCAAGACCATTGGCCACGGAATACGCTGAATTTTACCACGGTTACGTATCGAAAGTGAAAGAAGACGACCTGTTGACGGCCTTCCGCAACCAGACGGCCGTTTCCCTCCAGTTCTGGCGCGAATTGCCGGAGCACAAACAAAACCATGCCTATGCCACCGGCAAATGGACGCTGAAGCAGATGCTGCAGCACATTATCGACGCCGAGCGCATCTTTGCGTACCGCGCGCTGCGCTTCGCCCGTAAAGACCTGACGCCCCTCGCCAGTTTTGATGAGAACAGCTATGCGGACGAGGCCCGCGTAGACCATCGCAGCTGGGCCGATATGGTGGAAGAATTCCAGTTCGTCCGCAACGCCTCCGAACACCTGTTCCGTTCTCTCGACGGCGAGGAAATGGAGCGCAGCGGCGTGGCCAGCAGCCGCCCCATGAGCGTGCGCGCCCTGGGATACGTCATCGTGGGACACGCCATGCATCACCAGGATGTGGCGAAGGAGCGCTACCTCTAAGGAGAAAGCCATGCTCAACACCCTCGAGATGACGTTTCAAAACCATCCCGCGTTGTTGCGCGAAGGTATCGCCGTGGGCGAAAGTTACCGTTCCCGCATCGCCGGCCTGAAGTTTATCCGCATACAGCGGATGCATATCGATATAACGGATGTCGCCGGCCTGAAAACGATCAATGTAACCGGCAGCCGGTGCAACATTAGCTACCCGATGGATTTGGAATTATACCTTTCCCAACCGCCGGATGAAAGAAAACAATACCTCTTCGAAGCCGTGTTCGAGATCATGGAAGAACTGGCCGGGATGCAAAACTGGGACCTGGCCGTTTTCCGCCGCATCCACGACGGCATCCGTTCTGCCGGTTACATCATCCCCATCAGCTACTACCCCAAGCTGCCGAACCCGGCCCTCACCCGTTTCATCACCCTCGAGTACACTTATACGTTCGGGTGTGTTGCGTTCGTATTGCAGGTGTACGACCGCGAAGGCATACTGCTGCACAGCATGCCGGTGTACCGCTGCCACCCGCTGACGCAATTCTTCAGCCGGTTTTTCACGTTCAAAGAATGGGTGACGAACGACCTGTTCGTGATCAAAGACGCCAACCGCGAAATTCATTTCGTATGTGACCTGGTAACCGGCGAAGTGGTGGTGGAGCTGCATCCGGACGTACATTCGGAAGAAGAGTTGCTGCGGCTGCTGAAAGGGCTGCATTACACGGCTGACGGGGCATCATAGAAAAAGGGGCACTTCAGCGAAATGCCCCTTTTTTCGTCATATAGCATGGTTCAGAATATGATAAATCTTCCCCCGTCAACCCGCCTGTTCCCCGTCTTTGCTTTGGCGCCAAACACGCTGATGTTGTAGGTGAGCGACAACATGTAATACTGGTCCACGATCTCTGTCTGCACGTCTTCGATAGAGAATTCACTTACATTGCGCCGCACGGATGTGCTCTGCTTCAGCAGGTCGTACGCATAAATTTTAACCTGCGCCCTTTTGCTTTTCAGGAAACTGTACTCCAGCCCCATGTGCCACATGGCCACCCCTTTCCGGAAGCCCGGCGTGATGCGGGAATTGTACACGTAGTTAATATCGTTTTCCCACGCGAAATTACGCGGCCAGTACACGGTGCTGCCCAGCGTGGCGCGGTGCTGTACGTAGTTGCCCTGCGTGGTAACACCCTGGGGATATTGCGTGATGAAAAACGAGGGGCGGTAGTTGAGCGTCAGTTCCAGCAGCTCCTTGTAAACATAGGAGCCGTGTGCGCCAACGGAAAGATTCATGGTAAACGTTTCTATCCGGCGGATAGTGGTATCGCCCTTGGGATTGTTGATGTTGGAAAAGTTGATGTTCCTGCCGCCAAACGCATTGAGGAACAACATGCCCCGCCATTGGTAATCCTTGGCTTTTTTGTTTTTGCTGAGCGTCATGTTCGCGTTCAGGTTATAGGCTCCGTTCGTGTTCACATACTGCGTTTGCTGGCTGCCGTCGGGCCGCGCTTTCACCAGGGTGGTGATCCTGTTCAGTACGTGCCCGTAAGATACGCTGGAGAAGATACCGAGGCCGGTGGGGGAAAACTGGTTGAAGCCGAACGACACGCGCTGGGTGAACGCCGGCTTCAGGTCTGGGTTGCCGATGCGCTCGCTGAGCGTGTTGCTGTTGTCTTTCAGCGGCTGCAGCTGGTCGATGGAGGGCTGTTGCATATTCCCGAAGTAACCCAGGTACCAGGTACCGTTCTTTTTATTCCGGTAGCTCAGGCGGGAACTGGGCGCGAAATTGGTCTGGTACTGGCGGAAGCTCGTTTTGGTGGTGTACGAATAGTTGTCGAGCATATTCAGATACACAGAGCCGCCGATGTTGGCCAGCCATTTTTGGCCGCTGTAATTGAAAGAAAGCTGAGGGTTTTGAGAGGTGAAAACGGTTTTGAATTTATTGGTGTACACCGGGTCGAGGTCGGTGTACCCTTTTTCCGCCTCGTTGTAGTTGTACGTCTGACGGTCGGAGCGGCTCTGGTTGTACTGGAAGCCGTAACCCGCCGTCACTCTCCATGTTTTCGAAATGGGCTCCGTATACTTCAGTACTATCTCGTAGTTTTCATTGCTGCTGGTGGATGTGTTGCGCTGATCGGTAATGGCGCTGGAGTCGGCGATGCCGTTTTCGTAAAAGCCGCGTTCGGAAAAGTTGAAGGCATATCCGTCCTGGTTGCTGTTATTGCTGGTGAACCCGAGGGCGACGCTGCGCCCTTTCTTTTTCAGCTGCCTGGAGATATTCAGGTTGCTGCTGAAGTTGTTGCGTGTGCTGGAATTGCGGTTGCGGGTCGTATTGTGGTTAAGCAGCGAGCCGTCCGACCAGGTGGTATCGAGCCCGTTGGCGCGGGTGGTGGTTTGGGCGTAGTCGAAAGACGGGCTGAACGAAAGCATGGTCACGGAGTCGAGCTGTGTTTCCAGGCCGAAGTTGATGCGGTGGTTGGCATTACGGCCCGTGCCTTCGCGGTTGCTGCGGATCTCCCGGCCGTCGTTATACTGCGTATTCCGCAAGGTGCGGTAACGGGAATCGGTGTTATTGAAGAAGTAACTGTTGTTGACGTTGAGCGTTTTGTTCCACTGGTCGTTGTAGTTATACCCGGCCATGGTGGCGGTACGGATGCCGTCGCCGCCGCTGCCGAACGAAATGCCGTTCATCGAAAACGCCCCGTTATCGGAAAAGCTGACCGACATGCCGCCGCCCTTCTTTTCAGACACGGTGTTCATTTCTCCCTGCGAGAACCCGATTTTGTTGAGGTTGTTGGAAGAAGCCAGCACACTGAGTTGCCGTGGACCGTCGAACCCGCTCACCATACCGGCCAGCTCAAACCGGTCGTCTGTACCGCCGCCGGCAGATACGCGGCCGAATAACCCTTTCTTTTTATCCGCTTTCAGTGTCACGTTGAGGGTCCGGTCTTCCCCGTCTTTTTCAACGCCCAGCTTGGCTTCCTGCTTGGTTTTGGTATCCATCACCTGCACCTTGTCCACGATCGCGGCCGGCAGGTTTTTGGTGGCCAGCTTAGGATCATTGCCGAAAAACTCGCGGCCTTCCACCAACACACGGGTCACCTTTTTACCGTTCACCGTGATGTTGCCCTCATCGTCGATATCCACACCGGGCAACTTTTTCAACAGGTCTTCCACCATGGCGTTGGTGCGTGTTTTAAAGGCGGATGCGTTGAACTCGATGGTGTCTTTCCGGATGGCGATCGGCGGACGGTCGCCTTCAATCACCACGGTATTCAGTTCATGTGCCGAAGGGGCCAGGAAAATCTTCCCCAGGTCTGCGGCATGGCCGGGGGGCAGGGTGCGGACAAAAGTGCGGTACCCGGTGTAGGAAATCAGCAGGCGAAGGGTTTTATCAGCCGGCAGGCCGGTCAGTTTGAAGCCGCCTTTTTTGTCGGTCAGCGTATAGGTCAGCAGGCTGCTGTCTTTATTGTCCTGTACGGTCACGGTGGCCATCTCCATCAGTTCCTTGCTGCTGGAGTCTGCCACCGAACCGGTTAACTGTTTCTTCTGAGCGGAGGCGGTCAACGCGCACAGGCTTATAAAAAGGGATAGACGTACAAATCGATGCATGGCGGAATTTGGTTTGAAGAACCTAAAATACGAAATGTTCGTAGAAAAACGAACGAAATAGTTAAATCTGTGATGAAAGGTTCATTTGACGGGGAGAACGGTGCGTTTGATGATGCGGGGCCGGGCGAATGTTACCAAATTATGAACTCGTTTTTCAGGTTGGTACATCGTTTCGCGGGGAGCGTACTCTTCTTGTAGGCGGCGAAAAAAAACAGTTCCGTTTACCGGGTATATATGAATCAACAATTGCTGGATAAATATTTCAAAGGCCTTTGTTCGGAAGCCGAGGTACAGCAGGTGGAAGCCTGGCTGGAACAGTCCGGGGAAGACGGGCTCGACGGATTTTTGAAGGCAAGCTGGCATGAAGCGAATCCCGCACCGGAAACGAAGGTGCGCCATCTGCGCTGGCTGCGCCCGGCTATTGCGGCCGTACTGACCGGCTGCGTGGCGTTGGCGGGCTGGTGGCTGCAAGGGAAGAAGACGGTTGCCCCGGTTATCGCCCGCAGTATGGATACCATTGCCAATCCCGGCCCCGGTGTAAAGCTGGTGAGCATGCCGGACGGCTCCAAGGTGTGGCTGAACGCCCAGGCTTTCATTGTATTCGACGATACCTATAATACCACCAGCCGCCGGCTGCGCCTGACCGGCGAGGCATACATCGAGGTGGCGGCGAACGAGCGGGCGCCGTTCAGCGTCAATGCGGGCGGATTGATCACCACCGCGCTGGGCACTTCCTTCAGCATTTCATCGCCCACCGCGCAGGAAAGATCGGTGCAGGTAAGCCTGATATCGGGGAAAGTAGCCGTTAGCGCGTCGGATTCGGCTTCCTCTTTTGAAAGGATAGTGCTGCTCCCCGGCGACCGCCTCACTTATACAGACGATCAGCATTTCAAACAATCCACTTTCCTCGTCCGCGAGGCGGTAGACTGGAAAGAAGGGAAGGTCGTGTTCGAGAACACCCGCCTCGACGATGCTTTTGCGAAACTGCAGCGACGCTATGGCCGCCAGTTTGTGATGATGGATAATACTCTCGCCGGTAAAAGGCTGACGGCTTCGTTCCCGGCGCAGGTCACTGTAGATCTCATCCTGCAGAAACTGGCCTTCGTGCAGGAGCTGCGGTTCAGCCGGCAGGGAGACACCACTTATGTGTATAAGGAAAAACGGAAATAATCAATAACGCGTTCACCCTTTCATTTGATTCAATAAATAAAAAGTCACGAGAAGTATGCAAAAATCTACCCGAAAATTTTTTTCCGGGCATGGAAAACTATGCCTGTACGTCTGCCCTTTACTGTTCATTTTACTTTTTGGCCAGCACCTGGTGCTTGCTGCCCAGTCTTACAAACTGCTGCAGCAGCAGGTAACGGTAAAAACCGCCCGCACTACTATGGCGGAAGTGATCAAACGGTTGCAGGCGCAGACATCCCTTAGCTATGTGTATGATCCGCACTACCTGGAGCAATGCAGGGTGCCGGCGATGGACTATACCGCGGCAAAGCTCGGCGCGGTGCTGGAGTACCTCGACAGGCATGCGGCCGTAGATATCGAATACGACAACAATACCGTGGCCATCCGGAAAGGTCATGTGGAGCCGGAAATGAAAAAGGAAAACGAAGGCAGCATTGCCGGCAGGGTGATCAATAACCGCAACGAACCGCTCCCCGGCGTAACCATCATCATAGAAGGCGGAAGCGGCACTACCACGGGCGTGGACGGTAATTACTCCATGCAGCTGCCGCCCGGCAAATACACGCTGGTGTTCAGGTACGTGAGTTTCAGCACCAGGAAGGTTACAGACATAGAAGTGAAACCGAGGCAGGCCACCAGGCTCAATGTGCTGATGACCGCTTCGCCTTCTTCCCTGAAAGAAGTGGTGGTAACGGCCAGTTACCAGCGTGCCTCCGTAGAGGGTTTGTACGCCCTGCAAAAAAACAACGCCGCCGTGTCTGACGGTATCAGCGCGGAGCAGATCAGGGCTACGCCGGACAATAATGCCGCGCAGGTGCTGAAGCGGGTGAACGGGCTCACCGTGCAGGACGACAAGTTTGTAACAGTCCGCGGATTGAGCGAACGTTATAACAACGTGATCATGAACGGGGCCAGCTTGCCCAGTACAGAGCCCAACAGGCGGAACTTTTCCTTTGATGTGATCCCGAGTGCGCTGATCGACAACATTGTGGTGAACAAAACCGCCACGCCGGACATGCCGTCTGAATTTGCCGGCGGCCTCGTACAGGTCAACACCCGCAACATTCCCGACCGTAATTTCCTGAGCCTCACCGTAGGCACCGGTATCAATACCAACAGCACCGGCCGCGATCTCTACAGCACCAAACGCGGCGGCCGCGATTACCTGGGGTTCGACGACGGTACGCGCCGCTGGTGGAACCACAGCTGGAACGCAGACGAATTCCGGCAGGCGGTGGTAAGCGGGGATAAAACGAAAAGAAGCGAACTGGAACGGCGCATCCCCAACAACTGGGGGCTGTATAAGTATGCGTATTCGCCGGTACAGAATTATCAGCTGGCAGGCGGGCGCAAATTTGCCCTGAAAGATGGTGTGTCTTCTTTCGGTGTAACGCTGGCGGGCACCTACCGCCACGAAGAAGGGGTGACGGATGAGGTGCGGAGCTATCCTACTTATTATAATTACAACAATTCGAAAACCTACAATTTCGCTTCGTCGCTGGGCGCCGTGATGAATATCGGGTTTCAGACCAAGGGGCACCGGGTGGCGTTCAAGAATCTTTACAACCGGCGTTTCAGCAACGAAACCAATGTTTACGAGGGGATGGACTGGAGCTCTGTTGTTTCACCGCTCCGTCACTACATCAACGTAACCCTGATCAATTCGCTGTGGCAGCACCGGCTGGAAGGAGAGCACCTGCTGGGTAAACGCATCAAATTCGAATGGTCTGCAGATCATATTACGCTCAGGCGTGAGCAGCCGGATACGCGCAGTTCCCGCGGAAGGACCACCGGCACCGCTATGGGGGATGTGAAGGAAAGCGCGCAGGGGCAGTACCGCAACTACTTTTTGAACGATGCGCTGGGGTACATGACGGAAGGGATCAATGTCTTCAACGCCATGCTCACGGAAAAACGGCAGAACGTGACCGCGGGTGTAACTGTTCCCTTCACGCTGGCCGGTACGGCGCAAAGCCTGAAAGCAGGGTATGCGGGCGTTTTTCGCGATGTGGATTACAAAAGCCAGAACTACCGGTTGCTGATGGACCCCGGCACGCAATACCGGCCGGGTTATAAAGACACGCTGGCGTTCGGCAAAGCGGACTATGAATTGCACACACCGGCGCTCCTGCAACCGGGCTTGCTGCAGTACCTGCCTACAGGCTCCGGCACCGGCGGTTTCAGGGGGGACGATTATAAAGGGAAACAACAGATCCATGCGGCCTACCTGATGGCCGACCTGAAGTTCCTGCAACATTTCCGCCTCATCGGCGGGGTGAGAATGGAGCAGAGCAATATGGACGTGCACGGCGTTGCTTACAATCCGCTGAACGGGCTGCCGGTAGACTCACTGGTGAAATACCGGAAAACCGACTGGCTGCCGTCTGCCAACCTTGTGTACGCACTGAACGACAAGATGAGCATTCGCCTTGCCTATTCCAAAACGCTGGCCAGGGCCGAATTCAGGGAGCGTGCGCCATACATCTACTACGAGTTCAAAGAGCGGGCGGAATATTTCGGTGCGGTAGGCCTGAAAGACGCCAGCATCAACAACTACGATCTGCGCTATGAATTTTATCCCGGCCCGGGAGAAGTGATGTCCGTATCCGCTTTTTACAAGCAGTTCAAAGACCCTGTTGAGATCGTTGGCGCGTGGAGCGCCACTATGGACCCGCGCCTCTTTTACTTTAACCTGAAAAGCTCTACCAATGTGGGTTTTGAAGTAGACCTGCGGAAGTCGCTCGGTTTTATGAATCCCGCCAGCAAATGGCTGCGGCAGGTTTATGTGAGTGCGAACGGCTCGTGGATGAAGGCAAAAGTGAAGTACAATTCCAATGATTTGTTGCGGGCCGCATCCGGCATCACAGGCCAGGGCAATCTTGAAAAGACGGCGGCAGATTCAAGGGACCGTCCGCTGCAGGGCCTTTCACCCTACGTGATCAATGCGGGGATCGGGTATTTCGGAGACATCTTCGGCGCAAACGTGGTGTACAACCGCTATGGAGAACGCATCGTGACGGCCGGTTTCCAGCCCTGGGAAGACCTCTACGAAAACCCGCGCGACGTGATCGATCTGCAGCTCAGCGCCAACCTGCTGCGCCGCAGGATGCAGGTACGCTTCAATATCAGCGATCTGTTACAGCAGGATGGTATCCTGTATATGAACCGCCTGGTCACAAAACTGAAGGATCCCCAGCCCGGCGACGATGAGAATATACTGGGCCCTGCGTCAGACAACGACCCGAAGGGCAACCGGCTGAACAAGGGGATGGATTATGTGCGGCAGCGCTGGTTCAAGGGAAGGAACCTCAGCCTCAATGTTACCTACACCTTCTAAAAGTCCATTGCATCAATAATACATTTTAAACATTCTATTAAACCCGAAAAAAAAGCCTTTTTATGAAAAGAATCATGATTGCAGCAGGCGTTCTGTCCTTGTTAGCCTTTGGCGCATGTAAGAAAGATGCGCAAAAAGCACCCGAAAGTGTAAAAGCAGGCGTACTGCCCGACGGTTCCACGCTGCCCGGTATCATCGATACACAGGTAGAACTGGTGGCCAACGGTACTTATTATCTCGACGGAAAAACCTACGTAAAACCCGGCGGAGACCTGGTGATCAATGCCGGTGTTACCGTGAAAGGCATCTCCAAACCCACGCCTGCTGAAGCTTCCGCATTGGTTATCACCCGCGGCGGCCAGATCCATGCAGACGGTACCAATGGTACCATCGTATTTACCTCCAACAATTCTACTCCTGCAGTAGGCGACTGGGGCGGCATCGTGATTCTGGGTAGCGCGCCCACCAACCAGTCTAACCCCACCATCGAAGGCATCGACCTGCCTACTTTACCGGCTGGCGTAGATGTTAACTATGGCGGTGCTAACTCCGGCGACAACTCAGGTGTACTGAGATATGTGCGCATCGAATGGGCCGGCGCCAACGTGTCTACCAACAACGAACTGAACAGCCTCACCCTGGGCGGTGTAGGTAGCGGCACTGCCATCGATCACATCCAGGCTTCTTATGGCCGCGACGATGCGTTCGAGTTCTTCGGCGGTACTGTAAATGCTTCTTACCTCGTTTCGCTGAACACCAACGACGACATCCTGGACTTCGACCACGGTTACCAGGGCACTGTACAGTATGTACTGGCTATCCGCCGCGCAGGTTTCACTTACAACGATGCCAACGGTATTGAGTCAGACAACGAAGCCAGCGGCACCTGCCCTGCGCTCACGCCCATCACCAACGCGCAGATATCTAACGCCACCTTCATCGGCGCCCAGAGCGCGGCATTTACCGGTACGCTCAACGCTGCCCGTCTCCGCCGCTCAACCGGTTATACCATTACCAACTCCATCTTCCTGGGTTATAATACAGGTATCGCGGTAGAAGGCGGTTGCACTGCCGGCAGCTTTAGCGGCAACGTGGTGCACGCATTCTCTTCACTCGGCACTGTTCCCGCAGGTAACGAAACTTACCTGAACGGCAGCAACGCCAATGCAGACATCGAACTGGTAGATCCTTTCTCCACCGGTGGCAGCTTTGACCCGAGCGAAACCAAACATCCCGGCAAAGGCGCTATCGTAGGCGGCAATTACTGGTACCTGGGCTGGACTGCCGGTCTCTAAAATTCCCCAGGCCACAAAAACATGCTTAAAAAATCGATGCAATGATTGCAGTCAAGTGATAGTAACCCGCTATCACTTGACTGTTTTCAAAAGCCTTAAAACAAAACGATGAAAAGAATTCTATTATTGATGTTGGCAGCGCCCGTGCTGCTCGCCGCCTGTAAAAAAGACGGAACGTTGTTCACGGAAAAAGAAATCATACGGGTTTCCGTGGCAAGTTATTGGGCAGACGCTGAGGCGGTTTCGTCCCTGACGATCAGCAACACGCTGATGGCAGACAGCTTCGGCAGCCGGCAACCTGTGGTGTCGGGTAAGGTGATCGGCCGGGTTTCCGGCAAGCAGCAGGTACAATTGAAAAATCTCAAAACCGGCAGCGTTTGGCTGGATACCGCGCTGGATATTCCCGGCAACGACCTGTCTGTCCGCATCCTGCAGCTTGAAAAAGAAAAGGCGCCCCAGCTGCTCGTCAGCAACAATGAAGCGCCGGACCCATCGAAGCGCTACTTCGGGTTTACCTATTCGGATCCCAATTTGCCCGAGTCGCTTACGCTTGAACTGTACGCGATGGTGGTGCAAACGCCCAACATCATTATCAGCGGGGGAGACAAACCTGCTGCGGTATTCGAGAATATCGAACGCGGCCGCTTCATTGGTTTTACGGACATCGCATATTTTGCAGGTTTCGAAAACAGGCGGTTTGTCTTCAAACTGAAGAATGCCAAAACAGGTGAATACCTTCCGAATGCAGACGCGCTGGATCCCTTCAGATACCAGAAAGGCGGGCGGATGGCTGTACGCACCAATATGAACACCGATGCCAATTACATTTTTGATATCAAGCGGAACGTAGCCTCCACGGGGAACATCACCTATCGTTCAGACATCCTTGTAGCGTATTGATGAAACGTATTGTCTACATAGCGGTTATACTGTTGTGCACGGCCTGCCGCAAGGAGGGTGCGCCTCCTCCCGCACCGCCCGGCCCTGTTACACAGCAGGAAACCAATAACTGGATACTGGAGCAAATGCGCAGGTATTATCTCTGGGAACAATCTTTGCCGGCTTCGGCAACGGGCGCGGAAACCATTGCTTTTTTCAACAGCCTGAAACATCCGCAGGATCGCTTTTCCGCCATTTACAACGCGCTGAACCATGGCACCATTCCGCGCGGCATGCTGCGCACCTTCGGAATGGATTATTACGTGGTGGCCCTGCAGCAGGGGGTGGTAGCCGGTATGGTCAACTTCGTGATACCCGGCACGGCCGCGGCGCAAAGCGGCCTGAAGCGGGGCGACTACTTCGTCCGCATCAACGGCACACGCCTCACCGCAGGCAATGCGGAGCAACTGGGCACCGCGCTCCTGCTACAAAACACGGCCAGCATCACGCTGGCAAAAATCCCCGATGGCGGGGCGCCGGAAGAAACCGGTACCCTGAGCCTGGAGAACCGCACCATTGTCGAGAACCCGCTATACCGCTCCGAGATATGGAACGAGGGCGGGAAAAGCATCGGGTATATCTTCCTGAACAATTTCGACGACTATTATAACCGCAGCGTATTGCAGGCCGTGCAGCAGCTGAAGGCCGGCGGCGTGTCCGAACTGATCCTCGACCTGCGGTACAACCCCGGCGGCAGTGTGACCGCCGCGGCCCTGCTGAGCGCGCTGGCAGCGCCCGGCATCGACGAGCAAAAGCCGTTTGTGCAGTATACCGGCAATGCGCGGCAAGGGGTGCGGATGCGCACCTTCAAAGACGTGCTGGCCGCGCCTTCCGGCGAAAATAAAGCCATCCCTTTCAGCGAACTGCAGGCCGCGCGGCTGCAACTGCCCAGGGTGTTCATCCTCAGCACCGGTGTTACGGCGTCTGCCGCGGAGCTGATGATCAATAACCTGAAGCCGTACATGGAGGTAGTGCAGATTGGGCAAACTTCGTACGGAAAAGATATGGGAGCCGTCAGTATTGCAGACGACCGTACGCCCCGCCGCATACCGTGGGTGCTGCTGCCCGTCACCTTCCGGCTTGCCAACGCGCGGGGCGAAGGCAACTATCCAAACGGCATTCCACCGCGGTATACCGTGGATGAAAAGAGCCGGCTGCCGTTATTGCCCATTGGCGACAAAGGCGATCCGCTGATCGCCAAAGCACTGGCTGTTATTGCCGGTCACGGCCGGGAAGCGACGCCCGAACAGGCGGCGCCGGCGGTGTTGTTCAATTCGAAAGAACGGGCCAGCCGTGCGGCCGTAATCATGATTCCGCATTCTCCTTAATCGTGTATAATGTGAACATGTAAAGTTCAAACGCATACAGTTACCATGCGCAAGGTGTCTACTTTGCGCTTTTTTATTTCCCGAAATAAACGGCCAGTTCCTGGCGGATATACTGCAGGGCGAGGCTGAGATGGTTGCGCACGGTAGCGGGAGAGAGTCTTAAGCGGAGGGCTATTTCTTTGTAACTGTGCCCGTCCTGCCGGCTCATGCGGTAAATGAGGCGGCGCTGCTCGGGCATCTTTTCGATGAGGCGTTCCATGTAGCTCACAAGTTCCTTATGCTGGAGGGTATTGTTATGCGCCTGTTCTTCCGGCACTTCCCGGAGCAGGGCCATCTTCTTTTTTTCGCGGTACAGGCGGCGGGTGTCGTCTATTACCAGGCGCTTCACCAGCACAAACAACAGCGGAAAAATGTCTTCCTGCTCCCGCACCGTGTCGATGCTTTCCCAGAGGCGGATAAAACATTGCTGGGTGATCTCGTCTGCCCGGGCCTCGTCTGCCGTCAGCTTGTAAGCGAAACGGAAAACCTTGTCCCTGTTCTCCCGGAACAATCGCGAAAAGAGTGCATGAGAAGGGTTACCTGGCATAAATTTCCCGTTGGGCTGTTTCGGCTCTAAATCTAGGAAAGGCATATTACCTGAAAGTTAAGCCCCGCCACTCGCGCCAATAAAAAACCCGGTAGCCTTGCAGCCACCGGGTTCCGGGTATTTTTTAACGTTGCCGTTATGCCTCCGCATAAGCACTGGCGGGTTCGCAAGTGCAGATGAGGTTCCGGTCGCCGTACGTGTTGTTGATGCGGCTCACGGAAGGCCAGAATTTATTCTGCTTCACATACTCCAGCGGGAAGGCGGCCTGCTGGCGGGTGTAGGAGCGTGTCCACTCGTCGGCGGTGATCACGGCCTGGGTATGCGGAGCGTGTTTCAATACGTTGTCGGCTTTATCTGCCCTGCCTTCTTCCACCGCGCGGATTTCTTCGCGGATGGCCAGCAGCGCGTCGCAGAAGCGGTCTAGTTCCGCTTTGTCCTCGCTCTCGGTGGGCTCTATCATGATGGTGCCCGGTACGGGGAAGCTCATGGTAGGCGCGTGGAAGCCATAGTCCATCAGGCGTTTGGCCACATCTTCGGCTTCAACGCCGGCGGTGTTTTTAAACGGACGGAGGTCTACGATGAACTCATGCGCGCAGGTGCCGCTCACGCCGGTGTAGAGGATTTCGTACGCATCTTTCAGGCGTGCTTTCATGTAGTTGGCGTTGAGGATGGCGTATTCCGTAGCCTTGCGGACGCCGTGGCGGCCGAGCATGCGGATGTAGGCGTAAGAGATCAGCAGGATGCTGGCGCTGCCGTAAGGAGCGGCGGATACGGCGTGTGCCTGCTTGCTGCCGTTGCTGCCCGCCTGGATGAATACGTGCGAAGGCAGGAACGGAGCGAGGTGCTTCGCCGCGCAGATGGGGCCCATGCCGGGACCGCCGCCGCCGTGCGGGATAGCGAAGGTTTTGTGGAGGTTGAGGTGACAAACGTCGGCGCCGATGAGGCCCGGAGCGGTCAGCCCTACCTGCGCGTTCATGTTCGCGCCGTCCATATACACCTGGCCGCCGTTGGCATGAACGATCTCGCAGATTTCCTTCACGCCTTCCTCATACACACCGTAGGTGGAAGGGTAGGTGATCATGACGCCGGCGAGGTTGTCTTTGTATTGCTCTGCTTTCGCTTTCAGGTCGGCGATGTCGATGTACCCGTTGTCGAGCGCTTTTACGATCACCACTTTATAACCTACCATCACGGCGCTGGCAGGGTTGGTGCCGTGTGCGGAGATGGGGATGAGCATGATGTTGCGGTGCCCTTCGCCGCGGCTTTCGTGGTAACCGCGGATGGTGAGCAGGCCGGCGTATTCGCCTTGCGCGCCGGAGTTCGGCTGCAGGCTGCAGGCGTCGAATGCGGTAATCTGGCAGAGGTAGTCGCCCAGTTCTTTCACGATCTGCGCGTAACCGCCTGCCTGCGCCAGCGGCGCGAAGGGATGCATTTTGCTCCAGTGGCTCCAGCTCAGGGGGATCATTTCGGATGCGGCGTTCAGCTTCATCGTGCACGAGCCCAGGGAGATCATGGAGGTGTTGAGCGAAAGGTCTTTATTTTCCAGCATCTTGAGATAACGCATCATCTCGGTTTCGCTGTGGTGGCTGTTGAATACGGGGTGCAGCAGGTAGGCGGACGTCCGTTGCTGAGCGGAAGGAATACCGCTGGCGGCATTTTCCACCTCGGCCCCGGTAATGCTGCCGGCGCCGAACACGGCGAGGATGGCGTTTACATCGGCAACGGAAGTGGTTTCGTCGAGCGAAATACCCAGCAGCTGCGCATTGATGTGGTGGAAGTTCATACCGGCCGCTTCGGCTTTGGCATGTGCTGCATTGGCATCGGCAGTCTCGATGGTGATGGTATCGAAATGGCTCGTGTTGCGTACCTGCACGCCCGCCGCTTTCAGTTTGGCGGCCAGCGCTGCCGTGAGCAGCGTGGTTTTCAGGGCGATGTTTTTCAGGCCCTGGGGACCATGGTACACGGCGTACATGGCGGCCATGTTGGCCAGCAATGCCTGCGCGGTACAGATATTGGAAGTAGCTTTTTCACGTTTGATGTGCTGCTCGCGGGTTTGCAGGGCCATACGCAGTGCGCGGCCGTTTTGCGCGTCGATGCTCACACCGATGATGCGGCCGGGAATGGCGCGCTTGAACTCGTCTTTCGTAGCGAAGAACGCGGCATGCGGGCCACCGAAGCCCAGGGGTACGCCGAAACGTTGAGCGCTGCCTACGGCGGCGTCGGCGCCCAGTTCGCCCGGAGGGGTGAGCAGGGTGAGGGCCAGCAGGTCGGTAGCCATGGCTACGTAAGCGCCCACGGCATGTGCCTTCTCAATGAAAGCGCGGTAGTCGGACACATGGCCTTCGGCATCCGGGTACTGCACCAGCGCACCGAAGTAATCGGCCGTGATGTCCGTTGTCGCGAAGTCGCCGAATACCACGTCGATGTGCAGGGGAGTGGCGCGGGTCAGCACCACGTCTTTCGTTTGCGGGAGCACGCGCTCATCTACGAAAAACCTGCCCCGGCTGATGTGGTCGTGATCTTTATTCAGTGCGTTGAAAAACATGGTCATCGCTTCCGCTGCCGCAGTGGCTTCGTCAAGGAGGGAGGCGTTGGCGATCGGCAGGTCGGTGAGGTCGCTCACCATGGTCTGGAAGTTCAGCAGGCTTTCCAGGCGGCCCTGTGAAATTTCAGCCTGGTACGGCGTATACTGGGTATACCATCCCGGGTTCTCGAACACGTTGCGCAGTATCACGCTGGGCGTGATGGTGTCGTAATAACCCTGACCGATGTAATTTTTGAATACTTTGTTCTTTAACGAAACGTCTTTCAGCTGGCCGAGATAAGTATGCTCGCTCACCGCTTCGGGGATATCCAGCTCGTGTTTCATGCGGATGGCCGCAGGTACCGTTTTGTCGATCAGCTCATCTAACGTCCCGATGCCGATTTTGCCGAGCATTTCACGGGTTTCCGCTTCATTGGGACCGATGTGACGGCCAATGAATTCATTCTTGAAAGTATTCAAAAGATTCATGATATAAAGCAGGTATTTAAGAAAAGAATGCGCAAAGCTATGATGTTTTTGAGCAATAGCCAAACAACGCCGGCGGGCGGGAGGCGGCCGTGATATTCTGCCGGAAAGACGGGCCCGTATTGTCATGAAATCTTCATGCCGCCCCCGTTTTGGAAGCGGGAAATGTTTCCGCTACTTTTGCAGAAAATTGCCAGCCATGCACGAAGAGCTCTCGGATTGGGAGAAAAAGGCCAAAGAACAGCAGAAATCCTACAAACAGTTCTTGCAGAAAATGCAGACCAAAAAGGGCAAAGGCGCCGAACGCCATCTGCCGGAGCTGCACGACGAGGCCTTTTCCAAAATCGACTGCCTGCAATGTGCCGGTTGCTGCAAAACCATCAGCCCCCGCTTCAAAACCCCCGACATCAAGAAGGTGTCCAAATTCCTGGGCCTCCGCGAATCGGTATTCATCGAAACTTACCTCCGCCTCGACGAAGACGGCGATTATGTCGTAAAACGCAGCCCATGCCCTTTCCTGGGCGCGGATAACTATTGCGGCATCTACGACGTGCGGCCCGGCGACTGCCGCAACTACCCCTACACCGACAGCGACGAATTCTTCAAGCGCCCTAACACCACATTAATGAATTCCCTTATTTGTCCGGCCGTATACTATGTGCTGGAACGCCTGAAGGCCACCGTGAAGGTGTAATGCTTCCATTTTGATTGCTTCCCTTTTACAGGCCCGCACTTTGGTGATTCAGGGAGGGGCAGGGAGGAGAGACGAGTTGATGGATTGCAAAACTGGTTGATAGTCATTATTTTATGCACCTGTCCCAGGGCTTATAAATTGTTCAAACTTTACGCCTTCAGCTCCAGTTTCCGCATGGCGGGGGAAATGATGTAAGTAGTAACGACAATCCCCAGCGTCATGCAGCCGCCGAACACCACGGAAGCTACCGGCCCCATCAGTTTGGCAGCCACCCCGCTCTCGAAAGAGCCCAGCTCGTTGGAGGAGCCAATAAAGATCGAGCTTACGGACGACACACGGCCGCGCATGTCGTCGGGCGTTTTGAGCTGAAGGATGGTTTGGCGGATGATCACGCTCACCCCGTCGAAGATGCCGCTGAAGAACAGCGCGGCCAGCGACAGCACGAAGTTTTTGGAGATACCGAAAATAATGATGCAAAGCCCGAAACCAAATACCGCCAGCAGCAATTTCATGCCCGGTTTGGTGACGATGGGCTTGTAGGCCAGCAGGAACAGGGTGATAAATGAGCCCACTGCCGGCGCAGTGCGCATCATCCCGAACCCGACGGGCCCCACATGCAGGATGTCGTTGGCGTAAATGGTCATCATGGCCACGGAGCCGCCGAAAAGTACGGCAAACATGTCCAGCGCCATGGCGTTGAGCAGCACCTTGGTGTCCCACACGAACCGGAGGCCCTTGGTGAGGCGCTGCCGCACCGTTTCGCCG
Source organism: uncultured Chitinophaga sp. (assembly GCA_965653365.1). GTDB lineage: Bacteria > Bacteroidota > Bacteroidia > Chitinophagales > Chitinophagaceae > Chitinophaga. The sequence continues at coordinate 221,810 of CBFGZV010000001.1, forward strand.
ATTTCCTTGTAATGGATGGGTTTGGGGGATATCCGGAGGATGCAATAGAGGGCGAGCAATACAAAAGCCAGCACCAGCAGCATCGACCAGTGTACGCCCAGCCAGTGCATGCTGAGGCCGCCCAAAGCGGGCCCGGCGATGGCGCCGATTTGCCAGGCGGATGTACTCCAGGTAGTGGCGTTGGGATACAACTGGCGGGGCACCAGCAGGCCGAGCAGGGAAAAGTTGGAAGGACTGGTAAAGGCCCGGATGATGCCCCCGCAGAAAACGAGCAGGTAAATCATCAGCAGTACGCTGTTTTTGGGGACGCCGGCCATCAGTTCGTCCCAGGTGAGGAAGAACAGCCCCGTTCCGGTGAAAAGATAACCGGCGATGCACTTCACCAACATTCCCCTTTTCTCCGTTTTATCCACAATGTTGCCGGCAAACAGGGCGAGGCCGATGGCGGGAACGAACTCGGCCAGGCCGATGAGGCCCAGGTTGAGCGGGTTTTTGGTGAGCATGTACACCTTCCATTCAACAATGGAAAATTGCATGGCCAGTGCGAAAATCAGGGCAAACCGTATGACCAGGAAAAACCGGAATTCTCTATACCGCAATGCCGCATATGGATCATTCCTGGTTAAATCAGCGCTTTCCAATCCGTTAGTTTTATTCAACAGGTCAAAAATAAAATATTTGTATTGTTCAGATCATTATTTTTAGACCTTTAAAATTCCAGACACGTATGAAACTAGTTTATCTGTTTTTGGCCGGTGCCCTGCTGACGGGAAACGCAGGCATGGCCCAGGCTCCGAAAGTGAAGCTGCAGCTGGTGACAGACCAGGTGCAGTCGCCCGTTGCCCTGGCGGTGCCGGGCGATGGCTCCAACCGCCAGTTTATTGTGCAGAAGGAAGGAAAAGTATGGGTGGTGCAAAATGGCAAATTATTGCCTGCGCCTTTTATCGACGTGAGCAGTCACATGGTGAAGGTGAACCCTGCCTACGACGAGCGCGGCCTGCTGGGCATGGCCTTCCATCCGCAATTTAAGGCCAACGGCAAATTTTATCTCTACTACAGCGCCCCGGTGCCGAAACCGGCAAAGGGCCTGAACCATAAAAGCGTGCTGGCAGAGTTCAAAGTGGGTAAGTCTTCCGACAATACGGCGCCGATCACGTCCCAGAAAGTAATAATGGAGTTTGATCAGCCGGAATCCAACCACAACGGCGGCGACATCGTGTTCGGCCCCGATGGGTACCTCTACGTGTCTTCCGGCGACGGGGGCGGGGGAGGCGACAAGCATGGCACTATCGGCAATGGCCAGGATCTCAATACCCTGCTGGGCAAAATTCTGCGTATAGACGTGAATGCGAGCCCCTACCGGATCCCGAAAGACAATCCTTTCGCCGGTACAGCCGGCGCCCGGGGCGAGATCTGGGCTTACGGCCTTCGCAACGCCTGGCGAATTTCGTTCGATAAAGGCACCAAAAAGCTGTTTGCCGGCGATGTGGGCCAGAACAAGTATGAAGAAGTGGACATCATCACCAAAGGCGGCAACTACGGCTGGCGCATCATGGAAGGGTTCCACGAATTCAACGTACCGGCGGGTGCCGACAAAAGCAAGCTGATTGCCCCCATTCATGAATATGACCACGACGACGGCATCAGCATCACCGGCGGTTATGTATACCGCGGCAAAGCCATTCCCGGCCTGCAGGGGCAGTATGTGTTCGGCGACTACAACGGTAAAACCTGGACGCTGCAGCAGAAAGGCGGCAAATGGCAGCGCAACGACCTGGTGTTCGACAACAAGCCCGACGGTAACGTACAGTTGCTGAGCTGGGGCCAGGACGAGGCCGGGGAGTTGTATATGCTGGTGACCATTCCCCAGGGCGGCGGCGCCGTGAAAGGGGTGGTTTACAAGCTGGTAAAATAAAAATTACGAAAAGCGGGTTACGAATTACGAGTGGTTGAATTGTGCGGGCTAATGGTAAATTTTTGGATTTTGCAGCACGGTATTTGCCAGTAATATTTTGTTAAAACGCCCGCGTGGCCTTAGGGAGATGGCCGGATTGGCTTATATTTGGTAAGCGAAGAACGGTTGTCTCCGTTGCTCGTATATTTCGCATCATTGCTATGTCTTTTCAAAGGGGCTCAAGAATGCTGCGCATTTTGTAATTCGTAATTGATTGTTATGCGGATGAAACTGAAAGTGATTGTACCGGTAATGCTGATCAGCATTTCCGCGGGAATATTTGCCTTTGCAAAGATCGGGGGAGGAAAGGAAGACCCTCCCGGCAGATATGAAGCCATTATCACCCTGGTGGGCCAAATCCTCAAAGAAGGCCATTACCAGCCCAAGCCTATCGACGACAAGTTTTCGAAGGAAGTATTTTCCAAATACCTGCGCAGCCTCGATGGCGAAAAGAAATTTTTCCTCAAAAGCGATATTGAAGCCCTGCGGGTGCTCGACACGCATGTGGACGATGAGCTGAACGGTGCGCCCCTGGATTTGTTCAACAAAACCAATGAGCTGATCCGTAAAAGGGTAACCGAAGCCGCCGCCATTTACCCGGTGATACTGCAAAAGCCGTTCGACTTCAACCAGAAGGAATCGGTGGTGATAGATCCGGAATCGATGGACTGGCCGGCCGATAACGCGGGCCGCACGGAAGCCTGGCGCAAGTCGCTCAAGTTCCGTACGCTGGAAAAATACGCGGAGCTGATCGAAGCACGCGACAAGGACAAGTCCGCCAAAACCGACGCCGCGCTCGAAGCGGAGGCGCGCCAGAAAGTGAAAAAAATCTACGACAAATATTTCGACCGGATGAAGACGCGCATGAAAGACGACGATCGTTTTGCCATGTACGTGAATGCGATCACCACCACGATGGACCCCCATACCGACTATATGCCCCCGCTGGAGAAACGTTCTTTCCAGGAACAGATGGCCGGCAAGTTTTTCGGTATCGGCGCCCAGCTCCGCGAGGAGGAAGGCCGCATCAAAATCGTGAGCATCGTTACCGGCAGCCCCAGCTGGAAAGAAGGGACGCTGAAGGCGGACGACGTGATCCTGAAGGTAGACACCACCGATGTGAGCGGTTACGCGGTAGATGAAGCCGTTACCCTCATCCGTGGCCAGAAAGGGACTACCGTACAGCTGACGGTGAAAAGCGTGGACGGCACCACCAAAACGGTGAAACTGGTACGCGACGAAATCAAGCTCGACGATACTTTCGCCAAATCGGCCATCATCACCGGCGAGCACCGCATCGGGTACATTTACCTGCCGGAGTTCTATGCCGACTTTAACGACCGCCAGGGCGCTTTCTCCTATAACGACGTGGCCGAGGAAATCAAAAAGCTGAAAGCGGAAAAGGTGGAAGGCATCATCCTCGACCTTCGCTTTAACGGCGGCGGCTCCCTGCCCGACGTGATCAAGATGGCCGGCCTCTTCGTGCCCGATGGCACCATTGTGCAGGTGCGTTCCCGCGGCGGTGAAACGCAGCAGCAGAAAGACCGCGACAAATCCGTGCAGTACGACGGCCCGCTGGCCATCATGGTCAACGAGTTCAGCGCCTCCGCGTCTGAAATCATGGCGGCCGCTATGCAGGACTATAAACGCGCCGTGGTGATCGGCAGCCCTTCCACTTTCGGTAAAGGTACCGTGCAGCGCCTGCTCGACCTCGACAATTTCGTGCGCGGCGACCTGGGCGGCAGCCTCGGCGGCATCAAGCTTACCGTACAGAAGTTTTACCGCGCCAACGGCGGCTCCACCCAGCTGAAAGGCGTGGAATCCGATGTGGTACTGCCTTCGCCGTATTATGAAGTAGGAGAGAAGAAAGATAAAGACGCCCTGAAATGGGACGTTATCCCGAAAGCGGACTACGCCACCTGGTCGGACCCGGTAGACGTGGCGCCCCTTAAGGCCAACAGCGCCCGCCGCGTGGCCAACAACGAAGCGTTCAAGATCATCAACGAAAATATCGCCACCCTGAAGAAGCTCGACGAGCAGAAAACTTATCCGCTCGACATCACGTCTTACAAAGCCGATCAGAAGAAAAACGCCGCAGCCCTCAAACGCTACGACGCCGTGAACGATAAAGTAAAAGAGATCAACATCGCCAGCCTGAAGGCCGACCTGGCCAAACTCCAGGGCGATACCGTGAAGCTGGCCCGGAATAAAGACTGGCTGAAGGCGCGCGTGAAAGACGCTTACCTGAGCGAAGCGGTGAACGTGATGAACGACCTCATCATGCAGTCGTTCCCCAAACTGAAAAACAACTACACCGAAGCCAACAAAGTGAAAGTACCGAACTGATCAACTGATCACTGACAAATAGAAAAGGGTAAAGCGGATGTTCCGTTTTACCCTTTTTGTTGCCGGGGCGTTTCTGCGGAAAGCGCCCTGTTTTCCGGCAGCAACATTGTATGGCTGATCGTTTTCTTCCCGTGATCTGCGCTGCTTGTCCATGATTCGCTTGCACGTTCTCATGGGGGCAGGCTATTTCTTCTCGAGCAGGATGTCTACCACCTTTTTCGTTTTCCGCACTTTCATTTTTTCCGGCACGCTGGCCAGTATTTCCTTTTTAAACGCCTCGATCACGCCCTGTTTGATGAAATAACGGTGGGTTACCAGGCTGATCTCGCGCACGGGCTCGGGCGCCTTGAAAAAGCGCACCATGTTCATTTGTTTGGCTGTGAGGTCTTGCAGCGACAGCTCGGGCAGGATGGTATATCCTTCGTTCAGTTCCACCATCCGTTTGAGGGTTTCCACGCTGCCGGTATTGTATTCCAGGTTTTTGTACTCGCCGCCCATGCCGAACTTGTCGTGGCAGATGTTGAGCACCTGATTCCGCATGCAGTGGCCTTCGTTGAGCAGCCAGATGTCTTTGGTGTCGAGGTCTTCCGGCAATATCACTTTCTTGTCGGCCAGTTTATGGCTTTTAGCCGCAAAAATCACGAAGTTCTCATAAAACAGCGGGTGCTCTTCGAGGTGCTGGTTGTGCAGCGGCGTTGCCAGCAATGCGCAGTCGAGCTGCTCCTGGCGCAGCTGCTGGATGATTTGCTCGGTGGAGTATTCCCATACTTCCAGTTTGACTTTCGGGTATTTGCGCAGAAACGCGGTGAGCACCCTCGGGAGCAGGTAAGGGGCCAGCGTGGGGATGATGCCTACTTTCAGCGTGCCCTGGATTTCCTTTTTCTGGTCGGCGATGATTTCGCGGATGCGGCTGTTTTCCTTGAGGATGACGCGGGCTTGTGCGATCACCGCAGTGCCTATTTCCGTGGGCACCACGGGTAGCTTGCTGCGGTCGAATATCTTCACGCCCAGCTCGTCTTCCAGTTTCTGGATTTGCATGCTGAGCGTGGGTTGTGTAACGAAACATTTATCTGCGGCGGTTACGAAGCTGCGGTAAGTGTCTACCGCCACCACGTATTCGAGTTGTACGGTGGTCATGATGTACAAAATTAACGATAATAAGGGGGAAACGGGCGAAGGGCAGGAAAGGGGGTGTATAAAATGTGATAAAAAAAGCGGGCTTTAAGGGCCCGCTTTTCAAGCTCGTTTAGAATATCCGGTACCGGTATTTTACTTTTTCCACGTTCACGGTCAGTTCCCGCATGTTGATGGAGGCTTGTATCTCTTTTACCGCCTCGTCTTTCAGCTGGCGGAACTCGGCCTGTTTGGCTTCCACGATGCCTTTTTCGGCCAGTGCATTGTCTTGCGCCAGGCGCAGCGAGTGGTTTACTTTGGTGTAGTATGAATCCAGCAGGCTGAAGTACTCGTTGTAAAGGTTCTCGAAACGCTTGGTCTGGAGCACCAGGTCTTCCAGCTGATTATTCGCTTCTTTCAGGTTCGGGTTCTCGCGCAGCAGCTTCTCATAGTCGATCTTTTTGCCGGCGGTGTATTTTTCCTCCAGTTTCCCGAAGAAGTCGACCACTTTTTCTTTCCGGAAGTCGAAGAAATATTCGTTGAGCGACTCCGCGATGGTTTTATTGCCGCGGGCGGGCAGGGGCATTTTCAGTACGTTGGCGGTGAAGGCCAGGTGATCGTACATATTGTCCTGCAGCAGCGACAGCTGGTCTTTATTGAAATTCAGCCCGAATTCGAATTTCTGGTTCGCGTCGTTCAGGGCCGTATAATAGATCACGTATTTGTTCAGCTCTTTTTCAAATTCCTGGAGCAGCTTGTGGTTGATGGCCTTGTTGCTCTGGCTCACGCTGTGCAGGAAGTTCATCACCGAGCTGGCAATGGCCAGGGGCGGCGTAAGCGAAGTGAAGCTTTTGAAAATAGGGCTGTTAATGATGGATTTGGTGGATTCTACCAGTTTGGTGTTCCGTTCGTTCTTGTCGGATTTGCCTTTAAGGATGATCTTTTCCACCAGTTCCACCACCCGGTCGCTGAGGGAGAAGCCCAGTTCCTTGCTTTCCGGGTTGTTGAGGGAAGTGATGAATACGTCGAGGTTGCTGGTGGTGGTCCTCGATTTCAGGTCGATGATCTTTTTATTGAGCAGGTAATAGGTTTCCGCCGCGTAAATCAGGTTATTCTTAATAAGATCATATTTGGCGCTGTTGTCGAGATCGCGCCCGCGGGAGAGCTCTTCGATGTTCTTTGCGTTTTGACGGTCGCTGTCTGCCACCTTCTGCAGTTCGTCGAGGATCTTCTTAATAGTGGTGTCGGCCGTACGCACCGGCGGCGGCTTGATTTCCGGATCCTGCGCCGTAGCAGTCATCGTCACAAAACCTGTCATCAACAATGGCATCATCCATCTGATTAGCTTGAGCATGCTTGAAAGTCCTTTTTTTTGTTAAGAAAACCTTAAGAAAATATAATGCCAAAAAATTCCCAAGGGACAAAGATAATGATTAATTCTACTGCATAAACATAAGAATTGTAAAAGAGTACTAACGCATTATACTTTTTTATACCTTTGCTGCCTAAATTGACCTTGTTTCATGCTGAATAACAAAAAGGTAGTGGTAGTACTGCCTGCCTACAACGCAGCCCTGACGCTCGAAAAAACCTTCCTGGAAATACCGGTGGACGTGGTGGATGAAGTGGTGCTGGTAGACGATGCCAGTAAAGACGACACCATCGGCGTGGCGCGGAAGCTTGGCATTCAGCATATTATACGGCACGATAACAATAAGGGGTATGGCGGTAACCAGAAGTCGTGCTACAACAAAGCACTGGAGTTGGGCGCCGATATCGTGATCATGGTGCACCCGGATTACCAGTACACCCCCAAGCTCATCCTGGCCATGAGCAGCATTATCGCCAACGAGGTGTACCCGGCTGTTTTTGGCTCCCGCATCCTGGGAAAAGGTGCGCTGAAGGGCGGCATGCCACTGTATAAGTATATTTTCAACCGTTTCCTGACCCTGACGCAGAACATCCTCATCGGGCAGAAACTGAGCGAATACCATACCGGCTACCGGGCATTTTCGGCGGAAATACTCCGCAACATCAATTTCATGGCCAACAGCGACGACTTTATCTTCGACAACGAAATGGTATCGCAGGTGTTCATGAAGGGGTACGACATTGCGGAGGTTACCTGTCCCACCAAATATTTTGAAGAAGCCTCCAGCATTAACTTCAAGCGGAGCAGCATTTACGGCCTGGGCGTACTGCGTGTATCGCTCCAGCACCGCCTGCACAAGTGGGGATTGATCAAGGCAAAAATCTATTAATAGTGAGTTTACGGCACCAGGCGGCATTGGCGAAAAAATACATCCGTTATTATTTTAAAGCGGGCAACCGGCACGACGTGCATTCTCCCTTCGTGTATACGTTGCTGGACGAAGTGCTGAACAACCGTGCTTCTCAACCGGCCTACGAGCCCGTAGAGGCGCTTCGCCGGCAGCTGCTGGCCAGCTCCGACATCATAGCCGTCACCGATCTGGGCGCCGGTTCCCTGATGGGCGCCACCAACACACGCAAAATCCGCGACATTGTGCGCCACGCCGCCAAACCCCCGAAATTCGGGCAGCTGTTTTACCGGCTGGTAAAATACCTTAAAGCCAGAACGGTGCTGGAACTGGGTACCTCCATGGGCCTGTCTACCGCCTATATGGCAAAAGCCGGGGCCGATGTGCACACCATCGAAGGCTGCCCCAACATAGCGGCCCGCGCCGCCGCCAACCTGGCCTCCCTGGGCCTTAAAAATGTACACCAGTATGTGGGCAACTTCGATACGGAGCTGACCAAAGTACTGGCCGCGATGCCCGCCCCGGACATCGTCTACATCGACGGCAACCACCGCGAAGCACCCACCGTACAGTATTTCCATGATTGCCTCCCCCATATCAAGCCTTCTACCGTACTGATATTCGACGACGTACATTGGACTGAAGGCATGGAACGCGCCTGGGAAACCATCAAGGCCCATCCGTCTGTTACGCTCACCATCGACCTGTTTTTTATCGGCCTGGTGTTCGTGAGCCCTGATTTCAAGGTGAAGCAGGATTTTGTGCTGAAGTTTTGAGAGAGGCGGTCAGCATAAGGCGAAAGAAATTGGTAAATTTGATAAAATCGTAGTTATGGAAGAATTGATTTTCATGGTTGAAGAAAGCCCAGAAGGTGGCTATATTGCGAAAGGTCTGGGGATATCTATTTTTACACAGGCTGATACGATTGAGGCCCTGAAAGAAATGGTTGTGGATGCAGTCCATTGCCATTTTGATGATAATAAAAGGAGAATTATCCGATTGCATATTGTGCGGGAAGAAGTTATCGCCGCATGAAAATTCCACGCGATCTTAGCGGGCGTGAGCTCGTTAAATATCTCAAACCATATGGTTAGTTGTTACCCGACAGACTGGTAGTCATATGCGACTAACAACCACCAATGAGGGAGAACATCACATTACCATTCCCGCTCATGATCCTTTGAAAATAGGTACTCTATCTGCCATCATCGGTGATATCGCCATTCATCTAAACAAAACAAAAGACCAGCTTTTACAGGAGCTTTTTGGCTGATTTTTAACTCTCCTCTTTACCCGGCTGCTGAACGTCTTCCTCTTCCCCGCTCCCCAAACTGTGCGTTTCCCTGTCGTACTTCCCTTTCAGCTCATCCAGTACGGAGCCTTTCCACATTTTCGTGCCCGTGAAATACGAGGCCCTGCCGATCATATGGCCCGCTACGGGCGCGGTGAGAAACAGGAAAAAGATGATGGCCATCACTTTGGTGCTGATGGAAATATCGGCGAAAAATACGGCCGTGGCGGCGAGCAGCAGGCCGATGCCCAGTGTGGCCGCTTTGATGGTCACCGAGAGGCGCAGGTAAAAATCGGGCATGCGCACGATGCCGACGGCCGCGATCAGTACGGTGATGGCGCCGAGCGTGCTGAGTATCATGATGAGAATATCGCTCATTGTTCTTCCTTTTTTTCGAGGTAATAAGAAAAGGCCACCGTGCCCAGGAACGCGATCAGCGCGAGGATCATCGCATCGTCGAGGAAAGTGGGCTGTTTGGTCATGATGCTGTAAATGGTGATGATGCCGATGCCGATGGTGATCAGCAGGTCGAGCGCAATCACCCGGTCTACGATGCTGGGGCCTTTGAAAAAGCGGTAGGCTACGAGCGCTACGGCGAGGCAGAGCACCGGCAGGATTACATAAAACAGGTAGTCGTTCAGGCTCATCGTAAAATATCTAACAAACGTTTTTCCAATCCGCCTTTGATTTGCTGAATAAAGGCGTCTTTGTCTTCCAGGTACATCACGTGGATGTACACCACTTTTTTATCGTCGCTCACGTCGAGGATCAGCGTGCCCGGCGTGAGGGAAATGAGGTTCGTGAAGAAGGTGATTTCCAGGTCCGTTCTCGCGTCCATCGGATATTGCACGATGCCCGGTTTCATGAAGAACTTCGGAGTGATCACATCGTAGGCCACCTGGAAATTGGCGCGCAGCATTTCGTAGATAAAAAAGAAAATGAAGCTGATCACGGCCGGCACCCGGCTGAAATACCGTTTTTGTTCCTGGTCGGCGGTGACGAGCCACAACGTGACATAACTGAGCAGGAAGCCGAACATAAAATTGGTGAACACCAGCTCGCCGGTGAGCATCACCCAGATGAAGGTGAGCATGATGTTCAATAATAGTTGTCTGATCATAAGCTGCCTTGTTACGGTTTAATAATCTCGCGCCCCAACACCGCTTCGATGTAGGGGGCGGTATTTTTCAGATCGGCGGCGATGCGTTTCGATAACGTCATGATATGTTCCGCGCAAAAGCCGATGTAGAGCGATACGACGGCCAGCATCACCACCGGCGCCACCAGCAGCGCCCGGTTCGACAATTTCATGGGCGCAAACGCGTCCGCCGCATCTTCTCCGGCCGGACTGTTTTTCCAGAACACGTCGGCCCACATTTTTGCCATCACATACAGTGTGACGAAGCTGGCTACGATCATGGCGCCCACGAGGTGCCAGGCATACGGTGCGGCCAGTCCTTCGCTGAACAGGTATATTTTGGGCCAGAAGCCGGAAAGGGGCGGGATGCCCACCAGCGAAAAGAAAACAATGGCCATGAGCAGCGACAGCTTGGGATACGCGGCGTACAGGCCACCCAGTTTGTCCATATTCATGGTGCCGCGTATTTTATAAATAATGCCGCTGACGAGGAAAAGGTTGGTTTTGACGACGATGTCGTGTATCAGGTAAAAAATCACACCGGCCAGCGCCAGTTCCGTGTACATGCCCAGCCCGCCGATGAGGTAGCCGATGTGGCATACGATCAGGTACGAAAACATCATGCGCATGTTCCGTTTGGTCATGGCGCCGAAAGCGCCGGTGAGCAGGGTGGCGCTGGCCACGATCATCAGCACGTTGCTGGTAAACACATCGGGGATAAAAATGAGCGTGAACACCCTGATCAGCGCATATACGCCCACTTTGGTGAGCAGCCCGCCGAAAATGGCCGCAATGGCGGACGGCGGCGTGTGATACGACGACGGCAGCCAGAAGTATAACGGAAATACGGCGGATTTGATGCCGAAGCCCAGGAAAAACAACAGGCCCGTTACATTAACCAGTCCGCGGTTGCCGATCTCCGCCATTTTCAGTGAAAGGTCGGCCATGTTGAGGCTGCCGGTCAGCCCGTACAGGATGGCCACCGCCGTGAGGAACATTACCGACGCCAGCAGGTTCAGCGTCACGTATTTGATGCCGCCCTCGATCTGGGGTTTTTTACCGCCGAGCGTCATCAGTACGAAAGACGATATGATGATCACTTCGAACCACACGTAGAGGTTGAAGATATCGCCCGTCAGGAAAGCGCCGTTGAGCCCCAGCAACAGGAAGTGCAGGATCGGGAAATACCCGTACTGAATCCGGTGGCGGCTGATGCCGGTGGTGGAAAAGATGCACACGGCCAGCCCTGCGATGCCGGTCAGCAATACCATGATGGCGCTGAATACGTCAGACACGAAGGTGATGCCGAACGGCGCGGGCCAGTCGCCCGCCTGCATGATGAGATATCCCGTACGCCACGTTTTGACGAACAGTCCGATGCTGAAGCCCAGCACGAGGATATTCCCGGCCACGCTGATTACCCGCTGTATGATCACTTTCCGCCAGAAGAAAACCAGCAGCACTGCTACCGTTAAATGGCCGATGACCGGCAAAATGATGTAATGGTCTGTCATATATCCGTGTCTGGTGTGTTGAGATCGTTCAGATCGTCCGTTTCAATTAATACATACACTCTTTTGAGCAGCACGATGGCAAACGACTGCAAGCCGAAGCTGATCACGATGGCCGTGAGTATCAGCGATTGCGGGATGGGATCCGCATAGATGCCGCTCAGGATTTTTTCGCTTTCGCCGATAATGGGCGGTTTCCCTTTGGTGATGCCGCCCAGCAGGAAGATGAGCATGTTGGCGCCGTTGCCGAGCAGGATGAGGCCGATCAGCAACTTCACCATGCTGCGCCGCAACATCATGAAGATGCCGGTGGCGTACAGTATGCCGATCAGTATAATCAGTAATAACTCCATACTACAGGATGTTTTCGGAAATGGTGAACAGGATGGTGAGGGTGATGCCGATCACCACGAAGTACACACCGATATCGAAAAAGAGGGGCGAACCGATGAGCCCGATGATCGGCACCGGGGTGGAAAACCACAGGGCCGTCATGAATGGTTTGCCGGCGAACATGGGCGCCAGGCCGCTCAGCAGCGCCACCGCCAACCCAACCGGGATGAGCGCACCCGGCGGGTAACGCAGCAGCCGGCGGGTGTTTTCGAGTTTGTTGGCAAATGCATGCAGCACGAAAGCGATGGAGGCGATCAGTCCGCCAACGAACCCGCCGCCGGGGTTGTAATGTCCCCGCAGCAGGATGAACACGGAAAATAATAACAGCAGCGGCAGCAGGTAATTGGATGCCGTTCTCAGGATGACGCTCTTCATGGTTATTCTTTTTCGGATGAACTGATTCTCAATTTCAGCAGGCTGTAAACGCCCAGCGCGGCGATGATCAGCACGGTGATTTCCACGAGGGTATCGAATCCCCGGAAATCGACCAGCATCACGTTCACCACGTTTTTGCCCTTGGCCGCCAGGTATGCGTTTTCAGCGTAAAAGCGGCTGGTTTCTTTATTGGTGGGCTCATTCATCACTTCCAGCGCGATGATGGAAATTAAAATACCGAAAACCCCGGCAATGATGGAATCGCGGACGATCACCTTCCGGTCGTTGATGCGCAGGAAGCGTGGCAGCCGGAACAGCACCAGCACGAACAGCACCACCGTGAGGGTGTCGATGGTGAACTGCGTCATGGCCAGGTCCGGCGCGCTGTAGATCACGAACAGGATGCAGATGCAATAGCCCACCACGCTCATACTGGCTACCGCCGTGATGCGCGAGGAGGTGGAAACGGTTTTCCAGATGGCGGCGAGGATGATGCAGAACACGGTGACGTCGTACACGGTGAGGCGCGCCACATTCGTACGCACGTCCATGTACAGGTGCACGCCGGTAATGAGTTTGTACGCCAGCAGGCCGGACATGAAGATGATGATGATGTGCACATAGGAGCGCAGGTTGCCGTTGTGCAGTTTGTTGGTGTACCACCCGGAAAATGTTGCAAACGCCCGTGCGCTTTTCACCGCGAGGGTTTCGGGGCTCCACGCGTTGAACCGCTGCAGCGCTTGTTCGGCGCGTTCCGAAGGCCGGCGGAAAAAATACAGCGCGCAACCGCCGGCGATCGTCACCGCGCTCAGCAGCAGCACCAGGTTGAAGCCGTGCAATAGCTTGAGAGGCGGTGATGCGCCGCCACCGAGAGATAAAACAACGGGTTGCACGAGGGAGGCGTCTGTAAGCGCGGGCAATATGCCGTAAATAAGCCCCAATACGGCCAGCAGCAAGGGTGGCGCCCATAGCCGCCAGTCCGGCAGGTGTATGTTCTGCAGGTGCCCGGGCAATGCGCCGGCGAAGGGCCGGATGCCTGCCTGGAAGCCCGCGTACAGCACGAGTATGTTGGTCAGCACGGCGATGCCGGTGAGCATGTATCCGTATGCAGGCGCATGCAGCGTTGCTTCGTAAATAAGGTCTTTCCCGATAAATCCGAACGTCAGCGGCACGCCCGCGCTCGACAGTGCGGCCAGTAAACCCGCGATGGCCACGGGTGGCATTACCTTCCGGAGGCCGCGCAACACCGTCACGTCGCGGGTGCCCGTTTCATGATCGAGGATACCGGCCACGAGGAACAGGGCGGCTTTGTAGAGCGCATGCACCAGGATGAATACGGCCACCGCGCTCATGGCCGCCGGCGTGCCCATGCCCAGCAGAAAAACGAGCATGCCCAGCGCGGCGATGGTGGAGTAGGCGAGAATGCCTTTCAGGTCGGTACGCTGAATGGCGTGCCACGCGCTGTACAACATGGTGACGGCGCCAACGGTCAATAACGTGGTATGCCAGTACGGATGGCCGCCCAACACCGGCGTGAACCGGGCCAGCAGGTATACGCCCGCTTTTACCATGGTGGCGGAATGGAGGTATGCGGAAACGGGCGTGGGCGCTTGCATGGCGCCGGGCAGCCAGAAATGGAAAGGGAATTGCGCGGACTTGGTGAACGCGCCGGCGAAGAGGAAAAAAAGCACGAGGCTATACCAGGGATGCGCTTTCAATGCGTCTGCCGAAGACAGCATGGCCGCGATGGAATAGGTGCCGGACAGGGAGCCCAGCAACACAAATCCCGTCATCAGCAAAAAACCGCCGCCACCGGTGATGGCCAGCGCCATCAGCGAATTGCGCCGCGATACGGGGTCGTCGTTATTAAAACCGATCAGGAAAAACGATGTGATGCTCGTGAGCTCCCAGAAAACGAACAGCAGCATTACGTTATCCGCCAGCACCAGTCCCAGCATGGAGGCCATGAACAGACTGAGGTAACAATAGAACCGGTCGAGGTACGGATGACTTTTCAGATAGTAGGATGCATAAGCAAACACCAGGGTGCCGATGCCCGTGATCAGCAGGCTGAATAGCATGGACAGCCCGTCCAGTTTAAAGTCGAGGTTGATGCCCATGGAAGGGATCCAGCTGCTGCTGAATGTGAGCGGCGCCGCTGCAATGGCCGGCAGCATGCTGATGAAATAGATAAAAAGGCTGAAGGGTAACAGGGTCGTGATCACAGCCGCCTTTCCTTTCACATACTTGCCTGCAAGCAGTACCAACAACGCAAATACAAACCCGGAAAGCACGGCAGATATCATGAGATAGGGTATTGGTGATGGTGCTAAATATAACGAAAGTGCGCTGGAATGCCACGGAATTTGCGAAAAAAATATGCGTATCAGGTGAGATCGGTGAGCAGCCGGCGTACGGCTTCATGATTTTTTCGCGTGGCCCATTCTAAGGGGCGTGCCCATGCAGCGCCCGCTGCGAAAGGATCCGCGCCTTGCCGTAATAAGAATTCCACCATGCGGGCCTGTCCCCATCTTGCGGCAAGGCCCAGCGGGGTAGATTGATATTCGTCGTCGATGGCGTTGATATCGGCGCCGTGCCGGAGCAATAGTTCCACCATCTGCAATTTTCCTTTCTGCGCCATGTCGTGCAGGATGGTGACTTCCTGCCAGGTGCGGTGATTGGCGCTCATGCCGTTTTCGAGGATGAAGGCTGCGCCTTCGTATTTTTCAAAATAGTAGTATTGCGGCCATTTGGATACGGCCGGAAACTGTGCGCCGTAGCGGAGCAGCAGCTGCATCATGGGTATGTTGGCGGCTTTGGCGGGCATGCAGAGAATGCCTTCACCCCAGTAATAAGTCGTATCATGCACCAGTGCGGGCTGTTCCTGCAGAAACCGTTCCACACCGGGGAGGTCGCCTTTGTCCGCCAGCGCTTCCAACTGTTGCGCCACAGCAGTGCGTGAAAAGTAGATCTTGCCGCAATCGCCTTTGAACATACACTCCGGCGGGTGGTCGATGTATTCCTGCAACAGGCGGGCGATGGTGTCGTGGGCGCGGTCTTGCGCAACAGTGACGAGATCGTCGAGGAAAGGGTAGGTGCGGTAGTTGGGATCGAATGCGCCGTGTTCGAGCAGAAAACGCACCAGGGCCGTATGTCCTTCCCGCACGGCGAAGTGGATCGGTGGCGTGTAATTGAACTGGGCGTAGAGCAATGCCGGATTTCCTTTCGCGGCGAGTTGCACCGCTTCCAGGTTCCCCTCGTAGCTGGCCCGCAGGATGTGCCATACGTGTGCCGTATTGGAAATGGTGCCGTTGGGTGTTTCTATCGGCAGGTGATATGTGAGCTCGTGGGGCGTGGTCATAACAACCCGGATGGTATAGATAAAAGGTACTGGAAATGCGGGAGTTTTCCAAAAGGGGGGAAGTTTCATTGCGGAGAATTAATGTTAATATTGGGCATTCTTAACCCGATTTATCCAATATTTATGAAACAGAAAACTGTCTCCTGCTTTTTCCGCAACTTGTTTTTAGCCTGTATGTTCTTTATTTGCACGAATGCAGCTGCGCAAACCGGTACTTTCAGCCTGATCAACCTGAACAATCATTATACAAATGAGATCACGAACGGCTTGTACCAGGCCAATTACAGGTCGGGGATGATTCTTCAAACCACCGGTTCCATCAACTTCGGATTAAAAGGTCACCTGCCTTATCTTTTTATGTTTCGATGGCTGGCGAAGCAGGACGCCGATATCGATTACACCGGAGATCAGGATCAACTGATGACGCTGGACGGCTTCGGCCACCTGGAAGTAAAAAACAGGGTCAAAGCGGCAGATCTGGTTGCTACCGGCTCTATCGACTATTCCAGTATTTATACCAACCGCATCCGGCCGGTAGTTTACACGGCCAACTTTCGATCCGGCACGGCGATGGAGAGCAACGGCAGCATTAACTTCGGCATGACCGGCCCGAAGGAGGTAGGTTTCCGTTTCCGATGGCTGGCAAAAGACAACAGTGCTATTAATTATGCCGGTGATGAAGATGTGCTGATGAGCCTCGACCCGCACGGACTGCTGCAATTAAAAGGGAATATGCATGCCAAACGGATAAAAGTCACCCAGGAAATCTGGCCCGATTATGTGTTTGAGCCGGAATACCGGTTGCCGCCTCTTACCGAAGTAGCATCATACATCCAGGAAAACAAACACCTCCCGGGTGTGCCGTCGGCGAAAGAGGTTGCGACCAATGGCCTCGACCTCGGGCAAACACAAAGCACCCTCCTGCAGAAGATCGAAGAACTGACGCTGTACCTCATCGAACAGCACAAGTCATCGAAGGCGCAGCAGGAACTGATCACGAAGCAGCAATTGATGCTGGAAGAGCAGCAGCGGCGGATTGAGGCGTTGGAAAAAAGAAAATAGTTAATGATGCCATACTGCAGCGGGGAGGCATTAACATCCGCCCTCCCCGCTGCAGGCCAAAAAGGAATTATTCCCCCAAATCAATTTTATTTCTTACTTTTTGGCCACTACGAGCTTAGTATGAGTGCCATCCTTTCACAACACGTCGATAACTGGTATGCGCTGTTCCACGTTCAACTGGTGCGCCTGGCGCTCCGCTGGGGCTATGGCGACGATGAAAGCCGCGACCTGGTGCAGCAGTTTTTCCTCGACTTATTGCAGAAGAACCTCGAGCCCGATACCATCGGCAACCCGCAGGCTTACCTGACCAGCGCCTTCAGCCGCCGCCTCATCGACCATTACCGCAGCGCCAGGGTGAAGAAAAAACGCGAGGTGCTGCATCCCGGAACGCCCTACGAGCCTTCCGTGCTCGACAGCCTGGTGCAGGTACAATCCAACGAAGAGCTGATGGCCGCCATCAGGGCCGCTTACAAACGGCTGCCCGCCCGCTGCCGGCGCGTCATCCAGCTGAAATATTACGAAGGCCTCACTACCGAACAGATCGCAGAGCGCACCGGGCTCCACGCCAGAACCGTGTACAATAACCTCTACGAAGGCATTAAAGCCATGCGGGCAGAACTTCACAAAACTCATCCCCGCCTGAAATTCGCCGCCGTTTTCTCCCTGCTGCCCCTGCTTTGAAAAAAAAGTCATGAAAAGTTGGTAAACCGGGTATGTGTTGCCGTCTATACCTGAAACAGGTGCCGTATGCCCGATCGTTTTGAGCTCGAAGAGCTCGTTATCAATGATTCCTTCATCAACTATTGTTTCCGCAGGAACGAAGCCGATGTGGTTTTCTGGGAGCAATACCTGAGGGAGCGCCCAGCCGAGGCCGCCACGGTAGCCGAAGCGAAGGAGCTGGTGATGGGTATTTCCCTGATGCTGCAGGAGCCGGCCGAAGAAGTGCCGGCGATGGAGGCAGTGGTAACACCGTCCGTCCGTCAACGGCGTGCCTGGATAGGGTGGGCTGCAGCTGCAGCGGTGATACTGCTGATGGGCGCGGTTTACTTCCTGTTCCCTCCCCGGGCGCCGCAACAACTGGCGCAGCAGGATGATACCGCCCGGGTTTATATCACGGCCATGGCCGAAAAGAAAACCGTGCGCCTGGCCGACAGTTCTTCCGTGATTCTGAACGCCGGTTCGGAACTGACGGTAGAAAAGGGTTTCGGCCGGCACAACCGCTGCGTGAAACTCAAAGGGGAAGCCTATTTCCAGGTGGAGCACGATGCGGAGCAACCCTTCGTGGTGAAAACGGAAGGATACGACGTACGGGTGCTGGGCACCGTGTTCAATGTCAAAGCCTATCCCGGGGAAAAGAAAAGCGAAACTTCGCTGATCAGCGGCAAAGTGGAAATTCAGCTGCCCCACGCCGCAGGCTCGAAAGTATTGCGGCCGAAAGAAAAATTCGTGATCAGCCGCAACCTGGAACCCCTGCCCGCCGCTGAAAAGAAAAAGCCGCAGGCCACGGCCATCCTGCCCCTGTCGTACAACCGCAAAAACGTCAATGTAGAAACCGCCTGGTCAGACAACCGCCTGGTGTTTGAAGATGAAACGTTTACAGACATACGCGAAAAACTGGAACGGTGGTTCGACGTACGCATTATATTCGAAGATGGAATAATAGAACAGTATCGCTTTACGGCCACATTTGAAAAAGAAAACATTGTACAGGTTATGAAAGCGCTGCAGGCGTCCTATCCGTTTACCTGCAGCATCGAAGGGAAAACCGTTAAAATAAGTCATCAGCATTCACGCCGCCAGCAACGTCCGTAAATAAAAAAAGGGAGTGAGCAGCTGGTACCTGCCCGCTCCCGGTTAAAAACACGAGCCGGTGCATAGGGATTCCTATGTCCTGTTGGCTCCGTATTCCTAACATTTAAACCTACACTAAAGGTATGAAAAACACCCGTATTAAACTGCCCGTCAAATGGGCGTTTAAAATGATTCTACTTATGAAACTGACAATTGTATTGCTGCTCATCACTACATTGCAGGTTATCGCGTACGAAGGGAATTCGCAAGACAGGGTCAGCGTGGATTTCCGGAACACGAAACTCACCCGGGCGCTGAAGGAAGTGGAACGGAAAAGCCAGTACCGCTTCGTATTCAGCAACCAGGTGCTGGACGAACATGTGAAAATCACGGTAGACGCTACCGATATGCCGGTGATGGACGTGCTGAAGAAAATGCTGACAGGCACCGGCCTGATTTACAGCCAGCTGGAAAACAACCTGGTGGTGATCAAGCGCGACGAAGCGCCGGCAGGCGCCATCGTGGTGAAAGGCAAGGTCACCGATGCCAAGGGCGATCCGCTGCCGGGTGTCAGCATTATGGTGGGCCCGCGCTCGGGCACCGTCACCAACGAAATGGGAGAGTACTCCATCCGCGTGGATGAGAAAGCCACCCTCACCTTCAGCTACATCGGCTATGCGCCGCAGAGCATCCCCGTCAATGGCCAGTCCACCATCAACGTGACCCTCAGTGAAAGCAAAAACACCGATCTCGGCGAAATTGTGGTGGTAGGCTATGGTACGGTGAACAAGCGCGACCTCACCAGTGCGGTGACCAAACTCGGGCAGAAAGATCTCGTTGCCGGCGCGGTATCGCCGCTGATGGGCATCCAGGGCAAAGTGCCCGGCCTGAGCGTGGTGTCTACCAACGGCACCGATCCCAATGCCTCTATTTCCCTGCAATTGCGCGGCGTCAATTCCATTAACGCCTCGCAGGGCCCGCTGGTGGTGATAGACGGGATTCCGGGCGGCAGCATCAACTCCGTGGTGAAGGAAGATATAGAATCCATCAACGTGCTGCGCGATGCGTCGGCCGCCGCCATTTACGGCACCAGGGCTTCCGGCGGCGTTATCCTCATCACCACCAAAAAGGCGAAGGCCGGCCAGGTGAACGTGGGCTTCACCAGCGAGGTGTTTCTGGAAACCATCCGCAAACGCCCCGAATCGCTCGGCGCGGGGGAATATGTGGCCAACAACATCAGCGCTAACCTCGGCCATGTGACCGACTGGTACGACGTGGTGACCACGCCTTCGCCCATCAGCCAGCGCTACGTGCTCAACCTCAACGGCGGCACCGAAAACGCGCAGGTATATTCTTCCTTCATGCTCCGCGACGCCGTAGGTATGGCCATCGAATCCAAAAGAAAAGAAATGGCGGGCCGCATCAACTCCAACTTCCGTTTCCTCGACGGCTTCGCCGAACTGGCCACCAACATCAGCTACATGCAGGCCAACGCGCGCTTCAGCAACAACGATATTTTCAACATGGCGCTGGTGATGAACCCCACCGAAACGCCGTACGACGCGACGGACGTAACGGGGTACAACGTGCTCACAGGCGGTTACGATTATTTTAACCCGCTGGCGGAAGTGAAGCTGCGGAAAGACGAAGGCCAGTTCAAATACCTGCTGGCCAGCACCACCCTGAAGCTCAACCTCACCAAAGACCTGTACGCCGCCGGCATGGTGGCCATCAAGAACAATACGGAGCACCGCAACTTCTACCGCTCGTCGCAGCACCGCATTTCGCGCAACGATAAGGTAGACGGGTATGCCAGCCAGGAATACAAGCGCTGGGACGACCGTACGCTGGAGCTGACGCTGAACTATAACAAGACCTTCGGCCAGCACCGCGTCAGCGCAGTGGGCGGCTATACCTACCAGGATTTCAACGGGCAGGGCTTCAACGCGAACAACTCCAACTTTCCGGTAGACGGGGTGGAGGAAAATAACATGGGCACCGGCACCTGGCTGGCCGACGGCCGCGGGTATGGGCTCCTGGAGAAATCCCTCCGTAAAACTGATCGCATTTTTCGGCAGGGTGAATTATTCTTTCAAAGACCGTTACATGCTCACCGCTTCACTGCGGCACGAAGGTTCCTCCAAATTCGCGAAAGGCAACCAGTGGGGCAACTTCCCCGGTATTTCGGCCGCCTGGCGCGTTTCGGAAGAGTCATTCCTGAAAGGCTCCCGCATCGTGAGCGACCTGAAGCTGCGCGGCGGCTACGGCGCCACGGGCAACGAGGGCTTCGACGCCAACGTGGCCACCAGGATGTATGGCGCAGATACCTGGTGGCTGGTAAACGGCACCTGGATCCGCACTTACGGCGTACTGCACAACCAGAACCCCCATATCCGTTGGGAAGTCAAAAAAGAATATAATGTCGGCCTGGATTTCGCATTGTTTGATAACCGCCTCAGCGGCCGCTTCGACCTGTACAAACGTAGGGTGGAAGATATGATTTACGACGTGAGCGTATCCCAGCCGCCCGCCATTCACGATAAAACATCGGTGAACGTGGGCAGCATGGAAAACAAAGGCTATGAGTTCGAACTGAACTGGAACGCGGTGAAAACGGACAACTGGACGTACACGACGGGCATCGTGGCGTCCGGCAACAAAAGTACGCTCACCACGCTCAACGGCGGCCTTACGTTCGCCGACCGTAAATCGTTCCCGGCGCCCGGTAGTCCTGGTACGGCGGTGCGCCTGTACCCCGGCCAGGACATCGGCCGCTTCTTCATCTGGCGCTTTGCCGGCTTTACCGAAGAAGGCAACTGGCAGCTGTACGATAAAACGGGCAAACCGTTCGACGTAACGAAGCAGGCCAAGAAGATCGAAGACAAAACCTTCGTCGGAAACGCCATCCCGAAAATCATGCTCTCGTGGAACCACGCCGTTACCTGGAAGAACTTCGACGCTTCCGTGTACCTGCGCAGCTGGCTGGGATACGACGTGTTCAACATGATCAACATGTACTACAGCCTGCCCAACGTCAAGGGCCAGAACCTGCTGCGCGACGCGTACGGCAAACACAAAAACATCAAGGGGGAAAAGGAACTGTCCGATTACTGGCTGGAGAAAGGCAACTTCGTGAAGCTCGACGCATTGAGCATCGGCTACACCTTCCACCAGCAAACCGTGAAACCCCTGAAAGGCCTGCGGCTGTATGCCACGGTGCGCGACCTGTTCGTGATCACCAAATACAGCGGGCTCGACCCCGAGGTGAACATCAACGGCCTCGAACCCGGCTTTGAGGAAAGAAACGTGTATCCTGAAACGCGCACGTTCATGTTCGGCCTGCAGGCTAATTTCTAAACAAGGTTCCCATTCAAAACAAGTACTGATGAAAAAGATATTCGGCATACACATCCTCACCGCGGCGTTCATACTATCGGCAGGTTGCACCAAGCTCGACCAGACCTTTTACGATAAGGTGACGCCCGAAACATTTTACAAAAGCGAGAAAGACATCAAGGCCGCCCTTTACCGCCCGTTCACCCACGCACGCTGGTACCTGGGGGCCGACCGCTGGAATCTGCAGGAGTTTACGGCGGACCAGTTCGCCATCACCACCAAAGGCCGCCACTGGTACAACGGCGGTGAAAACGAACGGTATCATTACCACCGCTGGACGCCCGATGACGGCTGGGTTTGGGGCACTTGGCGCGGCACGCTGATGGGGGTGGCGCTGGCGCTCGATACCAAAAAAGACCTGGAGAAACTCGACTACACGAAGTTCGCCCTCACGCAGGCGGATAAAGACGATCACCTGAACCAGCTCAACACGCTCATCGCGTTCTTCTACCTCCGCGGCCTCGATTATTTCGGCGGTCTGCCCGTGTTCGAATCGCTGGAAGGGGAGTCGCTGCCCCGCAATACCGACCTGGAAACGTTCACGCACATCGAAACGCTGCTCAAAACGGCGATAGAAAAACTGCCGAAGAAAAAAACGGGCGACAAGGAAGAAGGCGCCCTGCGCCAGGCCGCCGCAGCCACGTTGCTGGCAACGCTCTACTTCAACGCGGAGGCATATATCAACAAACCGATGTTCGCCGAATGCAAAAAGCTCTGCCAGGACATACTCGCCAAAACCTACGGGGAATACAGCCTCGACGCTACCTGGTACGGGCCGCACAGTTTCAGCAACGACAAATCGCCCGAAATCATCTGGTCGATCCCTTCCGAATTCAACAAACTGCAATACGACTGGTTCTACGGTAACTTCTACCACTACAACACCAACAAGTACTTCGACATCGACGGCGGCACCAGCAACGGCGGCCACCTGCAGCCTTCCCGCAAACCAACCGGAGAGCTGTACGCGGCCGATTTCAAACTCGGTTCGCCCTATGAACAGTTCAGCGACCAGGACCTTCGCAAGAAGCCTTACAAATACCTCGGCGGCGGCCGTTACGAAGGCATGTTCATCGTAGGCCCGCACCTCACGCCATCCGGCGCGGTGATCAACGGCGGCGAGGAATACAAGAACCTGCCGCTGACCTTTGTAGACCAGGTTGGGCGGTTTTCGGAAGTAGGGCCGGGCAAACGCTACGCCACTGTTGCGGCGCTGCCTTCTAAAATGTCCGAAGGAGAAGAAAACACCGGTGTGCGCCTCGTGAAAGTGCCCGTGCCGAACAACGCCGATAAAAGCCTGCGGTGGGGTGCGGACAATCCCGCCATCCGGTTGACGGAGATACAATATATGCTGGCCGAGTGCCTGCTGCGCGAAGGCGATAAAGCCGGCGCCGCGGCGCTCATCAACCCTGTCCGCAAACGCGCTTTCACAGGTGGCGCCGATCCGGACCCGGTAACTGCCGCCAACCTCGACGACTACCGCATGCTCCGCGAATGGGGCGTCGAATTCCTGGGCGAAGGCCGCCGCAGAACAGACCTGATTCGCTGGAAGAAATTTACAACGGAAACCTGGTGGGACCATCAGCCTTCCGCCAAACATTTTAACCGTTTCCCGGTGCCTACGCAGGCTATTTCGGGAAATAACAACCTGAAGCAGAACGACGGATATTAATTGGAAAGGAAGGCGTAAAAAAAAGGGTGTATCAGTTTTTGATACACCCTCTTTGTTTATCAGAATACCGGCGCCGGCTGCGGCCCTTTGCTGGGCGCGGCGCCCTTCATAACGGGCCAGCCGTCTACCCACTCTATTTTATCGAGGAGCATCACACGGCCTCTCTTGGCGTCGTTTTTATGGAAGGCGTGATACAGCATCCACGTGTCGCCGTTTTTATCCGTGATGATATCGCCGTTGTGGCCCGGCCCGAGAAAGCCTTCTTCGCCGGTGTTGGCTTTCAGCAGCATGGTGCCGCCGTTGTTCAGCAGGGGAACGCCGGCCTTGTCGACATATGGGCCCTTGATGGAGGTTGACCGGCCTACCATCACATGATAGGTGCTTTTCGCGCCTTCGCAGCAGCTGCCCGCGGAACCGAAATAATAGTAGTACCCGCCTCTTTTGTAGATGTAGCTGCCTTCGTATTTATCGCCGGTGATACGGATGGTGTCGCCTTTCTTTTGCATGCCGTCTTTAGACAGCTCCGCGCAGTAAATACCCTTGAAGCTGCCCCAGAAAATGTACGGCGTGTTTTTATCCTCGTACACGAACGCGTCGATGGAATTCAGTACGCCCACTTCATCGCTGAGAAACAGTTTGCCTTTGTCTTCAAACGGCCCTTTGGGATGGTCGCTGACGGCAATGCCGATGCCGGGATTCGGGTCGCCCCAGGTGGAGAATGAATAGTACAGCATGTATTTGCCGCGGTACGCCAGCGCGTCCGGGGCCCAGATGCCGCCTTCCTTTTTCCAGGTGGGGCGTTTGGAGAGAGCGTCGCCCACATGTTCCCATTGCACCAGGTTTTTGGAACGGAGGATGGGCATGATGTAAGGGCCGCCCGCGTTGTTGCGCCGCCAGTCGGACTGGGTGGAGTAGGCGTAGAAATAACCGTCCTTGCCTTTCAGCACGTTCGGGTCGGGAAAATCGTGGTCGAATACCGGATTCGTGTAGGTGGCCTGAGCGGCGGCCTGATGTATCATGCTGATACAGAGCAGAAAGGGGAGTAAATTTTTCATGTGGAATGCAGACGTTTCTGCCAAAATAGTAAAAAAAACTCCGGCCTCCTAAGAGGCCGGAGCTATATTCCAGTCTTTGCATTCCCTACGCCGGCATTACCCGGAATCAGGTTCGAAAGGTATTATCTCAGGCTTTGAGTTGCCACCCTTGAAGCAAAGACGGAAATAGTTATTTTTTCAGCTTTTCCTGTTCTTTCTTCGCCATGCTCAAGTGCTCCTTCAGTGCAGGTATCGCTTTCGTGAACAGCTGTTTGATATCCGGGTCTGTTGCATCGTTGGCTGTGTTCTCAAACAGGTTAATCGCCTTTTCATGTTTATCCACTAATTCGTCTACAAAAGCTTTATCAAAATCGGTGCCCGTTTTGTCGGTGATCTGCTGTATGTCTCTGATTTTACTGTCCTCCAGCACCGTCGGAATGGTAATGCCCTTTTTAGCGGTGAGGTCGGCCAGTTCCTTGTTCAGTTTCTCGTGCGCTTTCAGCATATGGTCCGCCATTTTCTTAATGTCGGCGTTGGTCGTTTTCCCTTTCCCGTCTGAAAGCAGTTTTACTTCATACAGCCCGTCTTCTGCAGCCTTGGATATATTATTGGTAGCCCCGCGCACAGAGTCGTTCTCGAATGTTTCCTTATTCACGTCCTGCGCCATTTCTTTCGTCATCCCCGTATCTTCTCCAGACAATGTGTCCTGTGCGTTACGGCTGGCCTGGTTGTTACAGGCTACAACAGCCATGCATGCAAAAGCGAGCGGCAATAATATCTTTCTCATATGGATGTTTTTGGTCTCCAACTGTAATGAAAACATTATGCCACGACCGCATAAAGCTGTTCATCAAATCAAATGTGGAATTGCATGCACGGATTGTATATTAAATTAAATAAAAACGTTATATTTATGAGGAATTACCGCGCTGTCCTATGAAACTTTCCTGCCTGATCATTGCACTGCTGTTTGTGCAAACGCTCTGCGCGCAAAAGCCTGCGCCGTTTCCCCTGGCCGCTTTCAACAGCAAGCTTGAAACCGCCCGGTGGATGGTGGATTACGACACCGTTGCATGGCGCCTCTCCGAAATGGTGACCACTGTGAGCTGGGAAGAGCTCGGGCGGATGGGGCGCGAATGGTTTTGTTACAAGGGAGACGATGGTTTGTGGAACGGCATCTTCGGCAAGTATAAAGACGGGCAGTACGATGTGGTGCTGCATTACAAAATATGGCGCGCGGATAGCGTAGACGTGGTGTGCGACCCGCCGGACACGGCCATGCTGGGCGCCGTATCGCGCGCCATCGGCCTGGCTTACCGCGAAGCGGGATACGTGCTGGGGAAGTCGTACGTGAAGTTTAACAAGTTCGTGCGGTATCATGCGGACAGAACGGTGTCTGTCTGGCTGATGCCCGCGCTGGCGCCCAACGAGATAGCGCTGTACGGCGCCGAATTCCATTACCGGTTCGATGCTACAGGCACGGCCATCCTCAGCCGTGACGAATATTACCAGGGCAGCTTCAAGGGGTTCCGGCTCGGGAAAGCGCGTGAGGTGCAGCTGCAGTACGCCGATGCGGACGCCCCTACACTGGGCGCCGTGTTTTTCGCCATGAAGTACGGCCGGCATTTCTCCGGCGTGCAGATCAACACCCGCAACAGTACCAGCCTGATGGCCTTCAGCCAGCAAAAAGGATATTCCTGGCAGCATACCGGTAAAAAATTGCCCCCGAATCCGTAAATTACTGTACAATCAACTTTCCATGCGTACAGTTATCCTTCTCCTGGTGCTGGCCTGCCCGTTGTTGTCGCGGGCGCAGGCGTTCGAAGCCCGTTATTTTCACCGCAACAATGATACCTTGCCTTACCGCATTCTGCTGCCGGAGCAGTTTGAACCGCAGAAGAAATATCCCCTCATCGTGTTCATGCATGGCGCGGGAGAAAGAGGGAAGGACAATAAAAGGCAGCTTACGCACGGCGGCAGGCTGTTCACCAACGATACCGTTCGCAAAAATTTCCCCGCCATCGTGGTATTTCCGCAGTGCCCGGCCAACGCTACCTGGGCGGTGATGAACTTTTCCAGGAACGACAGCGGCAAGGTGACAGGCATGAAAATATTGTCCGATGCGCCGCCCACACCGCCGTCGGCGCTGCTATACCAGCTGATCGACAGCCTGGCGGCCTCCGGTTCGGTAGACACGCGCCGGTTGTATGTAGGCGGTCTTTCCCTGGGAGGGATGGGCACGTTCGACATACTGGCCCGTTTTCCCAAACGTTTTGCGGCCGCCTTCCCCATTTGCGGAGCCGGCGATGAATCGCTTGCATCCCGCTACGCGAAGAACACCGCCGTATGGATCTTCCATGGCAGTGACGACGCCGTTGTGCCCCCGGCTTCGTCACGCATCTTTTACCGCAACCTGCAACAGGCGGGTGCTGAAGTGAAGTACTCGGAGTACCCCGGAGTGGGGCATAACAGCTGGGATAACGCTTTTGCCGAACCGGAATTGCTCCCATGGCTGTTTTCTCACTCCCTGAAGTAAAAAAGCACCCACTCATCACATTTTTACCCGGTACTGCTGTTGGTTACCGTTACATTCGTTCTTGAATCAACCTAAACCTGATTATGCAACGTATCTATGCGATGTTGTTGGCGCTCACGGCCGGTATTTCCGCCAGCGCGCAACAGAAAAAAGACCTGTCGCCCGACGACTATGCCAGATGGCAGAACATAGCCGGGACCGCACTTTCCCACAACGGCCACTGGATCGGCTACCAGATTTCCGTACAGGAAGACAATGACACCCTCTACCTTGCGAACAACGGCAACGGCAAACGCTTTGCGTTGGAGTTCGCCAGCGCGCCGGAGTTTTCGAAAGACAACCAGTGGGTGGCCTACAAAATCGGCGTGTCGTACAAGGAAGCAGAAAAGCTGCGCGAGCAGAAGATGCCCCTCAAAACCAATATGGGCCTGTTGAACCTGAACACGGGCCGCAAGGAGGTGATTTCGGACGTGGAGAACTTCGGTTTCTCCAAAAACGGGAAATTCCTGGCCGTGCAACTGGCCCCGCCGAAAGAAAACAAAGACAAAGGCTCCGTTGTGCTGCTCCGCAACCTGGCAAACAGCACCACCCGCACCATCGGGAACGTGACGGCTTTCGAGTTCAATAAAAAGAGCGATTACCTCGCCTACATCGTAGAATCCGCCAACCAGGCCGGCAACTCCGTAGAGCTGTTCAACCTCGGCAACTATTCCCTGAAAGTGCTCGCCAGCGACACCTGCAAATTCTCCAAGCTCACCTGGGCCAAAGAAGGCGACGGGCTCACTTTCTTCAAAACGGTGAAAAACGACAAATACGAAGAGGAAAATGCGCAGGTTTATCTCTATGCGCCGGTATATAAAAACCCTTCCCTGAAAATATTCGACCCATCCAAACAGGCCGGCTTTCCGGACAGCCTGTGCATCAACCCGGCTTCCCAGCTGCGGGTGAGCGACGACCTCAGCCTGGTGTTCTTTAACATCCGCAACTGGACGAAGAAGAAAGACGCGGCTAAAAAGGATACGGCCAAAACCGCCAGCGCCGGCAAGGCAGACTCGGCCAAAACGCTGGCCGCCAAAACGGACACGGCGAAGAAATCCGCGCCCGCCATGGCGAAGAAAGACGACAAGCCCGCCGCCGTGGATGTATGGCACTGGAGAGACAAGGAAATCCAGCCCCGCCAGAAAATGACGTACATGCAGGACAAGGAGCGCAGCTTCCAGACCGTCTGGAACACCGCCACCGGCCGTCATTTCCAGCTGGCCAGCGATACTACGCCTTCGTCCATGATGGGCGCCAACCAGCACTACGCGCTGCTGGCCAATGATGGCAAATACCGGCCGGCATTTAAAGAAGACTTCGCGGATTACTACATCGTGAACGTCCGCAACGGCGAAAAGAAGCGCTTCGGTGAAAAAATCGTGCTGTCTTACGGCTACGCACCACAGATTTCGCCGGACGGTAAATATGTGTTGTACTACAAAGACAAACATTGGTTCGCCTATAACACGGCCAGCGGGGCAACGGTAAACCTCACGCAGCAAATCGGCGAAACGTTCGAGAATTATAAAGACGACCACCCGGCGGCCAAGCCTCCCTTCGGCAGCGGCGGATGGACCAAAGGCGACAAGGAAGTGATGTTGTACGATGAATTTGACGTGTACGCCGTTAAGCCGGACGGGAAAGGCGCCCGCAAGCTGACCGACGGCCGTAAGGACGAGATCGTGCACCGGGTAACCCGCGTGGATTTTGAAGAGCCCTACCTCGACGAGAGCCAGCCCATTTTCATGAGCCTCTACGGGGATAAATCCAAATACTTCGGTTACGGTAAAGTGGAGAAAGGCAAATTCACACGCCTGGCCTACGACAATGTTGCCTATGCCGGTCTCATCAAAGCGAAAGAGGCCGATGTATTTTCTTACGTCAAGATGGATTACGACCGTTCGCCGGAGCTTTATGTGAGCAAGGCTTTCCAGGGCGAAGAGAAAATTGCTTCCACTAACCCGCAGCAGAAAGACTATAAATGGGGCAGGAGCGAACTGGTGTCTTTCACCAACAGGAAGGGCAAGAAGATGCAGGGCGCGCTGTTTTATCCCGCCGATTATCAGCCCGGCAAGCAATACCCGATGGTGGTGTACATTTATGAAACGCTGTCGAATACTGTGCATTTTTACACGCAGCCCAACCGCAGAAGCGCTTATAATACCACCAATTTCACCACGGGTGGTTACTTCATTTTCCGCCCGGACATCGTGTACGACATCAACGACCCCGGCATGAGCGCCGTGAATTGCGTGGTGCCGGCGGTGGAAGAAGTGCTGAAAACGGGCATGATCGACAAAAGCAAAGTGGGGCTGATGGGCCACAGCTGGGGTGCGTACCAGACGAGCTTCATCATCACGCAGACCGATATTTTCAAGGCAGCCTGCGCCGGTGCGCCGCTCACCAACCTGATCAGCATGTCGCTGTCTATTTACTGGAATAGCGGCTTGCCCGACCAGAAGATTTTCGAGACCAGCCAGGGCCGCTTTGATGGCCCGTGGTACGAGCGTATGCAGGAACACATGCGTAACTCGCCCATCTACCAGGCCGCCAACATCAAGGCGCCGCTGCTCGTGGCGTTCGGCGATAAAGACGGTGCGGTAGACTGGCACCAGGGCATCGAAATGTACGGCACCATGCGCCGCATGGAAAAACCGCACGTGATGCTGGTGTATGCCGACGAAAACCATGGCCTCGCAAAGAAGGAAAACCAGATCGACTACCAGCAGCGCCAGCGCGAATGGTTCGATCACTACCTGTTGGGAAAACCCGCGCCGAAGTGGATTACCGAAGGCGTGAGCTATGTGGAGAAGATGAAGGTGCAGGAGAAGGCCGCGAAGTAATACCCGTGAACACATACAACAATCCCCCGCCGTGTTGCATGGCGGGGGATTGTTATGCAACATAAAAGCCGCCCCGAAGGGCGGCTTTTTCACTCACACATTACTGGATTGATCGTTAACTTCTTTACAGAATATGTTGCATGGATGCTTTGGCGGCATCGATGGTAAATTCGATATCTTCCTGGCCGAGCGCGTGGCAGATGAACCAGCTTTCGAATGCGGACGGCGGCAGGTATACGCCTCTTTCTAGCATGGCGTGGAAGAAGCGGCGGAACAGTTCGTTGTTGGCGCCGGAAGCCGCGGTGAAGTCCACGATGGGATATTCCGCGAAGTGCACGCTCATCATGGACCCGATG
The DNA here is from genome assembly GCA_965653365.1 of uncultured Chitinophaga sp. Taxonomy (GTDB): domain Bacteria; phylum Bacteroidota; class Bacteroidia; order Chitinophagales; family Chitinophagaceae; genus Chitinophaga. Next base: position 252,300 of record CBFGZV010000001.1, read on the forward strand.
TGGTTGATCTGATGAACAACGCCTGCGGCGCCCAGGGTAGCGCGGAGGCCGGCTACCAATTGGGTCGTTTTTTCTTCGAGCTGGGTGTAGATGGTGGGATGTTCGTTCAGTGTTTTCAGCAGCGTATATCCGGCAATCATGGCGATGGGGTTACCGCTGAGGGTGCCTGCCTGGTATACTTTGCCCGCCGGGGCAATGTGCTCCATGATGTCGCGCCGGCCGGCGAAAGCACCTACAGGCATGCCGCCGCCGATGATTTTACCGAAAGTCACGATGTCTGCCTTGATATTGAACAGCTCCTGCGCGCCGCCTTTGGCGAGGCGGAAGCCGGTCATTACTTCGTCCATGATGAACACGATGCCGTGCTGGTCGCAAAGGCTGCGCAGCCCTTCCAGGAATCCCGGCTGGGGCAGGATGCAGCCCATGTTGCCGGCCACCGGTTCTACGATGATGGCGGCTATTTCGCCGGGGTTTTCAGCGATCAGCTGCTCCACGGCGGGCAGGTTGTTGTATGCGGCTGTAAGCGTGTCGGCCGCTACGGTGGCCGTTACGCCGGGCACCGCCTGAATACCCAGGGTGGCCACGCCGCTGCCGGCGCTTACGAGAAATGAATCCGCATGGCCATGATAGTTGCCTTCGAATTTGATCACCTTGTTCCTGCCGGTAAATCCGCGGGCAAGGCGCAGGGCGCTCATGCAGGCTTCCGTGCCGGAGTTCACCATCCGCACCATGTCGATGTTGGGCACCATGCTTACGATCAGTTCGGCCACTTCTACTTCCAGCTGCGTAGGCGCACCGAAAGAAGTGGAATAGGCGGCGTATTCCTGGATGGCTTTCACCACGGGCTCATAGGCATGGCCGAGGATCATGGGGCCCCAGGAGTTGATATAATCGATATAGCGATTGCCGTCTACATCATACATGTACGCGCCTTTGGCATGCTGCATAAAAACAGGCGTGCCGCCAACGCTTTTGAATGCACGGACGGGCGAGTTTACCCCGCCGGGAATCACTTTGCCGGCTTCTTCAAACAGGGCTTTGCTTTTTGTAAACATGCGGATAATTTTATTGATTCAGTAAATGAACAGCGTCTTTGGCGAAGTAGGTGGCGATCAGGTCGGCACCGGCCCGCTTGATGCTGGTCAGGCTTTCGAGGACGGCCTTTTCTTCGTTGAGCCATCCCATTTTGGCCGCGGCCTTGATCATGGCGTATTCGCCGCTCACATGATAGGCGCTCACGGGAACGGTTACACTGTCTTTAATGAGACGGATGATGTCGAGGTAAGCCATGGCGGGTTTTACCATCACGATATCCGCGCCTTCTTCCACGTCCATCAGCGTTTCTTTCAATGCCTCGCGGGCATTGGCGTAGTCCATCTGGTAGGTTTTCTTATCGCCGAAGCCGGGAGCGGAGTCGAGCGCATCGCGGAAGGGGCCGTAAAAACAGCTGGCGTATTTGGCGCTGTAGGCCATGATGCCGGTTTTGGTGAAGTTGTTGTCTTCCAGCGCCTCGCGTATGGCCAGGATGCGGCCGTCCATCATATCGCTGGGGGCAACGATGTCTGCGCCTGCCTGTGCGTGGCTGACGCTCATTTCGGCCAGTACGTTCACGGTAGCGTCGTTCACGATCTCTTCCCCTTCCACAATGCCGTCGTGGCCGAAGGAAGAGTAGGGGTCGAGCGCTACGTCGGTCATGACCACCATGCCGGGCGCCGCTTCCTTGGCGGTTTTGATGGCGCGCTGCATCAGCCCGCCGGGGTTCAGGGCCTCGGTGCCTTTATTGTCTTTCAGCTCATCCGCGCATTTGATGAACAGCAATACGCTCCTGATGCCCAGCTGCCACAATTCCTTTACTTCTTTGGCCAGCCCGTCGAGCGAATGGCGGTAATATCCCGGCATGGAAGCGATTTCTTCCTTCACGCCTTTGCCTTCCGTGACGAACAGCGGGGCGATAAAATCGGCGGGCGTCAGTATGGTTTCGGCCACCATCGCACGGATGGCGGGCGTGTTGCGTAAAATCCTGTTTCTTCTGATCATCGTCTTCTGATTTTATATTCAACAATATAGTCTATTCTTTTACCCAGTCGCGCGGCTTGAGGTATTCGAGCAGCTCCGCTTCCGGGCTGCCGGCGGCGGGATGATAATCGTATTCCCAGCGTGCCTTCGCAGGCAGGCTCATGAGAATGGATTCGATGCGCCCGTTGGTTTTCAGGCCGAAGAGCGTGCCCCGGTCGTGGATGAGATTGAATTCAACGTACCGTCCGCGGCGGTATTCCTGCCAGTGCACCTGTGCATCGGTGTACGGGAGGTCCTTTCTTTTTTCGACCAGCGGCAGGTACGACGGGATGAACGCGTTGCCGTTGGCGAACTGGAAGTGCAGCAGCTGTTCGGCCGTGCGGCCGGGTTGTGGGCGGAGGTAATCGTAAAAGATACCGCCGATGCCGCGCGCTTCGTTATTCCGGTGTTTATTCACGAAATACTCGTCGCAGTGTTTTTTATACAGCGGGTACAGCTCTTTACCGAACGGGTCGCAGGCGGCTTTGAACGTACGGTGGAAATGGCTGCCGTCTTCTTCGAAAATATAGTAGGGCGTAAGGTCTGCACCGCCGCCGAACCAGCTGTCCGCAACCTCCCCGTTTTCGCCGTACAGCTCGAAATACCTGAAATTGGCATGAACGGTGGGCACATAAGGATTCTGCGGATGTATCACCAGCGAAATGCCGGCTGCGAGGAAGCTGCTGTTGTCGGCCACTTTGAACTGCTGCGCCATCACGGGCGGCAGTTTGCCGTGGACTACGGAAGTATTCACACCGCCTTTCTGGAACACGTTGCCGTCGGCGATCACGCGGGTGATGCCGCCACCGCCGCCTTCGCGTTCCCATTTATCTTCCCGGAATGCCGCTTTCCCGTCGATCGCTTCCACGGCGCCGCAGATCTCGTTTTGCAGCTGGTGGATGAAGGGAATGAACTGGTTTTTGATGCTCATGGCGTTTGATTCGTTTAGGCGTAACTCTTCACTGCTTCCACAAAGGCTTTGGCATGGTCTACCGGTATGTTGGGCAGGATGCCGTGGCCGAGGTTGGCGATGTACCGCTGCGGGCCGAAAGCGTCGATCATTTCTTTCACGGCTTTCTGGATGGCCGGGATGGGCTTCATCAGCTGCGCTGGGTCGAAGTTGCCCTGCAGGGTGACCGCCGGGCCAGCCCACTGGCGGGCCAGTCCGGGCTTGATGGCCCAGTCGAGCCCCAGGCCCTGGGCGCCGGTGGCGGCCATTTCCTCGAGCGCGAACCAGGCGCCTTTGGCAAATACGATTACGGGACAAACGCCCTGTAATGCGGCCACGATGCGGCGGATGTATTGTAAGGAGAATTCCTCAAAGTCTTGCGGGCTCAGCAGTCCGCCCCACGAATCGAATATCTGTACCACGTCCGCACCGGCGGCCACCTGTGCTTTCAGGTAGGCGATGGTGGTTTCGGTCACGCGGTGCAGCAGTTCGTGCGCTACGTCGGGCTGGGTGTAGCAGAACATCTTGGCTTCGTCAAAGGTTTTGGAGCCTTTGCCTTGTACCATATAGCAGAGCAGCGTCCAGGGCGCGCCTGCAAACCCGATGAGGGGCACGCGGCCGGCGAGGGTTTGTTTGGTGAGGCGCAGGGCGTCCATCACGTAGTGCAGGCGGTCGTTCACGTCGGGGACGGTTATCCTGCCGAGGTCAGCGGCCGATTTTACCGGCTGCGGCAACAGGGGGCCCAGTTTTTCCACGAGCTGTACTTCCATGCCCATCGCCTGCGGCACCACGAGGATGTCTGAAAAGATGATGGCGGCGTCTACGCCCACCTGGTCTACCGGCATCACCGTGATTTCGGTGGCCAGTTCAGGCGTCTGGCAGCGCTCGAAAAAAGAATATTTATCGCGCAGTTTGATATAGTCGGGCAGAAAGCGACCGGCCTGGCGCATCATCCATACCGGGGGGCGGGGAACGGGTGTTCCTGCCAGCGCTTTTAACAACAAATCGTTCTTTAATCCGCTCATTCGTAGCAATTGATATTGTTAAAATAATAAATAGCTGTTGCAAGCAGGGCGCTCATGGAAGGGGTCGAACTGACGATCACTTTGTTGACCGTCGCTTCGCGAAGCGCCTCAGCCGTGGTTTCCCCGATGGCGAAACAAACGGTGTGCCCGGGCAGTTTGTTGGCGGAGAAAAAGCTCCGCACGCTGCTGGGACTCAAAAAGAGAATACCGTTGAAAGTTTCTTCCAGTGGGGCGGGTGTTTCGGTGGTGCGGTACACCACATATTCCGTTACACCCACATCGTTTGCCCGGAGCATATCCGGCAGTTCCTGGCGGCGGATGTTGCCGCAGAAGAAGGTGACGGCTTTCACTCCGTCTGCCAGTATCTTTTGAGCCAGCTCCGTGGAGTTGGCTGCCGTGCCGGCCACCAGCAGGTAGGGCATGTGCGCTTCAACGGCGGCAAGTGTAGCCCCCTGCAGGCAGAAAATGCGGCATGCGGCCGGGCCCGCGGTATGGAACCCGAAACGGGAATCCATGAGGTACTGGTATACCCCGCCTTCTTTGTCTGCCAACGCTTTCACGGCATTGGGGCTGGTGAAAACCATCGTTCCGCCGTGGAACAGCATGTTTGCGCAGGCATCCGTCGCTTCATCCGTTACAGCGGGCTGAATATCGATGAAAAGTTGCGAGGTGACGGCAATACCCTGCTGCGCCGCCTCTTCCACGAGCTCCGGCGACAACAGTTTGGTGCTGAGTATGCTATATTTAATGCTGGACATTTCTGATTACTTCGATCACTTCGCGGCCGCCCTGCGCCAGTACTTCTTCCGCTGCATCCTGGCCCATTCCTGCGGTGTTGCCGGGGGCAGACTGGCGGGTGACGGTGAAGGAGGCATCGCCGTTGAGGCTGCAGAGGTTCCCTTCAAAGTGCAGCTGTCCTTCGCTGATGTAGGCGTAGGCGCTGATAGGGGTGGTGCAGCCGCCGAGCAGGGTGCGCAGGAATGCTCTTTCCACGCCCGTACACAAAGCGGTTTCGGCGTGGTGAAGGGGCGCCAGGGCTTCCCTGATAAAGGCGTCGTTTTCGCGGCAGGCCGCCACAATGGCGCCCTGAGCCGGTGCGGGCAGCATCCAGTCGAGTATCACGGAATTGGCGGGGCGCACGTTGATGCGTTCGAGGCCGGCCGCTGCAAAAATGGCGGCGTCCCAGCTTTCGGCAGCCAGTTTCTCGAGGCGTTTGATCACGTTGCCGCGCAGGTTGTGCAGCTGGTGATGAGGGTAACGCCGCAGCCACTGCGCCTTGCGGCGGATGCTGCTGGTGCCGATGTGGGCGGTATATGCAGTGTCGTTTAAAAAAGCGGTGTCTTGTTTGTATACCAGCAAGTCTTTCACCGGCCCGCGCTCCAGAACGGCGGCGTTGACAAGGCCTTGCGGCAACTGGGTGGGCACGTCTTTGTAAGAATGAACGGCCACGTCGATGCGGTCATTCAGGAGGGCAAGGTCGAGGCTTTTGGTGAAAATCCCCTGCACGCCGATCTCATACAGCGGGGTAACGAGGTCGATGTCGCCCTCGCTTTTAATGGGCACCAGCTCTACCGTATGCCCGTTCGCGGTTAAAAGATCCCTTACCAGGGTGGCCTGCCACATGGCGAGCTGGCTGTCCCTGGTGCCTATCCTGATGATTTTTTCCATTGCTTATTCCTGGTTATTGCCGGTCTCGAAAATTTCACTGATCATGGCGATGTAGTCGTCGCCTTTGTCTGCTTCCTTGCGCACTTTGCCGGCCATCAGATTGATCATTTTCTGGATGATGCGGGAAGAAACTTCCTCGAGGTCTTCCAGGTTATAGTGTGCGCCGTTTTTCTGTTCCCTGATTTCCCTGGCATGTATCTCCGTGAGTTTTTCCTTCACGGCTTTCAGCACCACGGCATGTTTGCGCATTTTGAACCAGTAAAGGAACTCTTCCATATGCTCATCGATGATGGCTACGGCTTTGGGCACTTCACTGAGGCGCATCTGCAGTGTTTCGTCCTGCACCTTGCTCAGGTCGTCTACATTCACCACTTCCACATCCGGCAGCTCCCGCACTTCGGGGGCTACGTTGAAGGGGATGGACAGGTCGATGATCAGTTTGCAGCCGCCGCCTTCCATGTGAGCGGGAAGGATGGTGGGCTGCTGCGCGTTGGTGGCCACCAGAATGACGTCTGCATGTTTCAGCGTGCCGTTCATTTGGTCGAAAGGGGTGAACCGCAGGCCGTGCTGGCCGGCAAATTCTTCTGCCACTGCGGCGGTGCGGTTGATGAGCGTGATGTTGCGTACGCCCAGGTATTCCATCATGTTTTTGCAGGTGTTGCGGCCTATTTTGCCCACACCCAGCAGCACGATGTTTTTATCTTTAATGTCCTGCACCTTTTTTTCCAGCATGCGTACCGCGGCGAATGCCACCGATACGGTGCCGGAGCTCAGGCCGGTTTCGTTTTTGATGAGTTTGGATACCTGCAGCACGCTGTTCACCAATCGCTCCAGGAAAGTGCCGATGGCGCCGTGCGCTTTGGCGAACTTGGCGGCGTTCTTGATCTGGCCCACGATTTCATAGTCGCCCAGAATCTGGGAATCGAGGCCGGTGCCTACATGGTAGAGGTGGCGCACCGCTTCTTCGCCGGATTTGGCGTAAGCCAGTTCGGCAAACACCTGCGGATCCCCGCTGGCGGCGTTGCATAACAAATCCCTCAGCACTGCGGCCTCTGCGGCAAACCCGTAAATTTCGGTACGATTGCAGGTGGAGAGCACGAACAGGTCGGTCAGGCCGGCCTCGCGGGCGGTCTGTAAAAGTTGCTGGTATTGGTCCTGACTAATGGCATATAGTCCCCGGATCGCAGCGTCAGTTTTCTTATAGTTGATTCCAACGATATGAAAATGTGATATGTCTTTGGGCTGATTGACCTGCATGTTTTTCTTAAAAGCTTCCGGGTGCAAAAATACTGGCATACACTTCAAAACCGCGCCTGGTGCTGTCACTAGTGTGTCATTTCTACCCCTGTGCATCAGGGCTCCAAAAAAATGATTTTCATCATGTTTGATCATATGCGGCATGCGTAGGTGTTTGCGTGGGTATTGACCACAAAGTTAGCGATAATCCCGCGGATGAACGATGACCGGAATCAGCGGCGGATGGCCGCTTCCGGGCTTTTAATCTAACAATTTAATGACAGAACGGATCGGATATAGGATGAAAACCGCTTACTTTTGCAACAATTTTAAAGGTCTATGGTCGCAAAATCTGATACAGCTATCGTATTGATGAACCTGGGCTCGCCGGATTCAACGGAGGTGCCTGATGTAAAGAAGTATTTGCTTGAATTTCTGATGGATAAGCGCGTGATCGATTATCCCTGGCTGATGCGCAAGCTGCTGGTAGGTGGCGTGATTGTGCCGCGCCGTGCCGAAAAAAGCGCCGAAGCCTATAAAAGCATCTGGTGGCCGGAAGGCTCACCGCTTATTGTGTTGACCCGGCAGTTGCAGAAAGCGCTGCAGCACGATTTGGAAATGCCCGTAGAGATCACCATGCGGTACGGCAACCCTTCTCCCGCCGCAACATTCGATAAACTGGCCAAGGAACACCCGGGACTGAAGGAAGTCATCCTCCTGCCGCTGTACCCGCATTACGCGATGAGCAGCTACGAAACCGCCGTGGAATACGCCAAACAGATACACCAGCGCAAACGCTACCCCTTCGAACTGAAAATCGTGGACCCGTATTACAAGCGGGAGGAATATATCAGCGCCCTTGCCGAAAGCATGCGCCCGTATGTGGAGCAGGAGTATGACTACCTGTTGTTCAGCTATCATGGCGTACCGGTGAGGCACATACGAAAAGGCGACATCACCGGCGGGCATTGCCTGAAGGTAAACGACTGCTGCCATGTGGATTCCAAAGCGCATACCCAATGCTACCGGCACCAGGTGATCATCACGGCCGAGCTGGTGGCTGAAAGGCTTGGCATCCCCAAGCACAAATGGGGCGTGTCGTTCCAGTCGAGGCTCGGGAAAGAGGAGTGGATCAAGCCGTACACCGCCGAGCGTTTCGAAGCCCTGCCCAGGGAAGGGGTGAAGAAGCTGCTGGTGGCCTGCCCCGCGTTCGTGTCCGACTGCCTCGAAACGCTGGAGGAAATCGGCGTGGAGGGGAAACATTCCTTCATCAGCAGCGGGGGCGACAGCTTTACGATGATCCCCTGCCTGAATACGCATCCTTTATGGGTCAAAACCATCAGCACGCTTTGCCGTGAAGTGATGGAGCCCGTATCCGCATAAGGAAAAAATCTCCGGAGGGCGCAATGGTCATGCATTGCGCCTTTTTTTGTACCCGCCGCCCCGTTTTTCCGCTTTTTTTCGGTAAATTCCATCAGCAAAATTCCATCACTGATGATCTTGGCCGTTCTTAAAGAAAAAGCAGGAGAAAACAGGGTGTCGCTCGTTCCGGAAGTCGTTAAACAGATTGTGCAGCAACAGGTAAACGTGTGGGTGGAAGAAGGCGCCGGCGTGCAGGCATTTTACCCGGACGAAGCATACCGGCAGGCTGGCGCGGAAATCAGGCCGCGGGCCGAACTGCTGCAGCAGGCAGACATATTGCTGACCATCCGCCATCCCGCGGCGGAAGAATGGAAAAGCGCTCCTCCCGGCAAGGTCTGGATGGGCGTTTATCAACCCCTCTACAACGCTGCCCTTATGCACCAGTGGGCAGGCAGGCAATTCACCGTTTTCAGCCTGGACACCATTCCCCGCACCACCCGTGCGCAAAGTATGGACGTGCTCAGTTCCCAGGCCAACATCGCCGGTTATAAAGCTGTGCTGCTGGCCGCATATACTTATTCCCGCTATTTCCCCATGTTCATGACCGCCGCCGGCAGCATTCCGCCGGCCAAGGTGCTGATTCTCGGCGCCGGGGTGGCCGGCCTGCAGGCCATCGCTACCGCCCGCAGGCTGGGGGCCGTGGTGGAAGTATTCGATACCCGGCCCGCTGTGAAGGAAGAGGTGATGAGCCTCGGGGCGAAGTTTGTGGAAGTGACCGGTGCGGCCGACGCCTCGAAAGCGGGCGGCTACGCCGTGGAACAGTCGGCCGAATACCAGCAGCAACAGGAGCAGAAAATCGCCGAAAGCACCGCGAAGGCCGATATCGTGATCACCACCGCGCAGATACCCGGAAAGCCCGCACCTGTCCTGATTTCGAAGGCGATGGTGGAAGGCATGAAAGCCGGCTCCGTGATCATCGACCTGGCTGCCGCCACCGGCGGTAATACGGAAGTGACGAAAAACGGGGAAACCATTTTGCACAACGGCGTCACCGTGATCGGGAACTCGGACCTGGCCGGCACCGCGCCCGCCGACGCGAGCAAGCTCTACGCCCGTAACGTGTTGAACTTCCTGAAACTCATCATCAGCAAAGAAGGCGCCCTGGATCTGAACTTTGCCGACGACCTCGTGAAAGGCGCCTGCATCACGCACAACGGCGAAGTGGTGAACGACCGGGTGAAGCAGCTGCAAGCCGCTACCGTATAATCTTTCAGCAACATTTTAACTCCCTGCATATGAGCGCAGTACTGGATTTTTTACAACTGCATATCGAGATGGTGTACATCGTGATATTGTCCGTATTCCTTGGTATCGAAGTGATTTCGCGCGTGCCTTCCGTATTGCATACGCCGCTGATGAGCGGCGCCAACGCCATTCACGGCGTGGTGATCATCGGCGCCATCATCGTGATGGGCAAAGCGGAAGCCGACAACTACCTCGCGCTGATACTGGGATTTTTGGCCGTGATTCTCGGAACGCTGAACGTGGTGGGCGGTTTTGTGGTGACAGACAGAATGCTGGAAATGTTTAAAAAGAAGAAATAATGGGATCAAGTCTTTTGTCTATCGCCTACCTGATCGGCTCTGTTACGTTCATCGTGGGGCTGAAAATGCTCAGTAATCCCGCTTCTGCCCGAAAAGGCAACCTGGTGGCCGCGGCGGGTATGTTCATCGCCATCGCGGGCACTATCTTCCTGTATGAAGAAGGCGGCGAACGGCTCCGTAACTATGGCTGGATATTCGGCGGGTTGCTCATCGGCACGGTGATCGGCGTAGTGGCGGCGCGCAAAGTGAAAATGACCGCCATGCCCGAAATGGTGAGCATGTTCAACGGGATGGGCGGCGCCTGCGCCATGCTGATTTCGATCGTGGAGTTCAATCACCTGATGCACGGCGTGGCGCCGGCATCGCCCACGGTCAACATGGATCTGCTGAATGTGAATATATCCGTTTCGCAAAACACTACCGGCACCCTGCTGGTGATTTTGCTGGGCATGATGATCGGCAGCGTATCTTTCGCCGGCAGCGTCATCGCCTGGGGCAAGCTGAACGGGAAAATAAAAGACTTCGCGTTCAACGGCCAGCATATCGTGAACCTCCTGGTGCTGGGCGTAATGGTAGTCGCCTCCGCATATGTATTGTACGCCGCCGCCCAGGCTGCAGAAGAAGTGCTGACCATGCGGCTCGGCGGGAGTGAGCTCGTAGTGGGCAAAACGGAGATGCCTGCGGGCATCGGGTGGATATTTTACGTGGTGCTGGCTTTGTCGCTCCTGTACGGTATCCTGTTCGTGATGCCCATCGGCGGGGCCGATATGCCCGTGGTGATTTCGCTGCTCAACTCTTTTACCGGCGTGGCTGCGGCCTGCGGCGGTTTCCTTTACAATAATCCCGTGATGCTCACCGGCGGTATCCTCGTGGGATCCGCAGGTACCATCCTCACCATCCTCATGTGCAAAGCCATGAACCGCTCGCTCAAAAACGTGCTGATCGGTTCTTTCGGCGGCACGCAGGCCGCCGGCGCCGCCAAAGAATACGGCAGTTACAAGGAGATCAGCCTGGCGGATGCGGCCGTGGTGATGCGTTACGCCAACAAAGTGATGATCGTGCCCGGTTACGGCCTCGCCGTGGCGCAGGCCCAGCACGTGTGCCACGAGCTCGAAAAGCTGCTGGAAGAAAAGGGGGTGGAAGTCAACTATGCCATCCACCCCGTAGCGGGCCGCATGCCCGGCCATATGAACGTATTGCTCGCCGAAGCCGATGTGCCGTATGAAAAACTCGAAGAAATGGAGCAGGCTAACAGCGGGATGAATACGACGGACGCCGTGCTGGTGCTGGGCGCCAACGATGTGGTAAACCCCGCCGCGAAAAACGATCCTGCCAGCCCCATTTACGGCATGCCCATTCTTGAAGTGGAATACGCCAAAATGGTGATCGTCAACAAACGCAGTATGAAACCCGGTTATGCCGGCATCGAAAACGAATTGTTCTTCCAGCCGAAAACCTCCATGCTGTTCGGCGACGCGAAAGCCGTGCTGCAGCAGCTGGTGGCGGAAGTGAAGATGCTGTAACGATGCTGCCGGCGATGAAATGGCGGTCAACCGCCCGTCGTGTTTCCGGGGCCGAAAGCGCATAAATCATTAAATTTGCGGAAACAAAGGAAACACATTGCCATCTTTACCGCCATCATTTACAGACACGCTGAAAGGCCTGCCGGGCTATGATCCCGAAGCTTTTCTGGCCGTGCATGCATCCGGCGAGCGCATCACCTCGGTGCGGCTGCAGCCGCAGAAAACAACAGGCGTCGATGGGCTTTTCCCGCAGCTCGAGGTAACCCCGGTGCCGTGGAGCCGTTACGGGTACTATCTTTCCAGCCGTCCTTCCTTTACATTCGATCCGCAGTTTCATGCCGGTGCATACTATGTGCAGGAGGCTTCTTCCATGTTTCTCGAAGAAGCGATCCGGCAAACGGTGAACTTACAGGAGCCGCTGAAGGCGCTCGACCTTTGCGCCGCGCCCGGCGGCAAATCCACCCTGATACAAGCCACCCTGCACCCGCAAAGCCTGCTGGTGGCCAATGAAGTGATCAAGTCGCGCGCCGCGCTGCTATCCGATAATATCTCGCGCTGGGGCGCAGACAATGTGGTGGTGACCAACAACGATCCCCGCGATTTTTCCCGCATCGGCGAATATTTCGATCTCATCGTGGCCGATGCGCCCTGCTCCGGATCGGGATTGTTCCGCCGCGATCCGGAGGCCATCGACGAATGGTCGTACGACAACGTGATGCTCTGCAGCCAGCGGCAGCAAAGGATCCTGGCCGACGCGCTGCCGGCCCTGAAAGCGGGCGGCGTGCTCATTTATTCCACCTGCTCGTACGCCAGGGAAGAAGATGAGGCGATCATGGACTGGCTGCTGGAGAATTTTCCGCTGGAAAATATCCCGCTGCAACTGCAGCCGGCCTGGCATATCGTGGAAACGCTGTCGCCCCACCGTCAGGCCGCAGGTTATCGTTTTTACCCGGACCAGGTGAAAGGCGAAGGATTTTTTATTGCCTGCTTCCGCAAATACGGAGAACCGGCCCCGCATAAAAAACATCGCGGCCAGCTCAGTCTGCTGCCACCCCGTGAGGTAGCCCGTATTCAGCCATGGCTCAATGTTTCGAACGGGCACCGGTTGATGTTGCACCAGGAAGACGTGATCATCCTCACCCCGCACATGGCGGAGGAATTGCCGCTGCTGCAGAAAAACCTGTACATCCGTAAAGCCGGTGTGAAAGCCGGGCAGCTCACGGCCAAAGACCTGATACCAGATCATCAGCTGGCGCTCAGTACCTGTATAGCGGCGGATTTGCCGGCGGTCGACCTTGCATTGGAAGACGCGCTGCGCTATCTTCGCAAGGAGGAATTGCATTTGCCGGATGCACCAAAAGGATGGGTGCTGATCCGGTACCAGGGGATGAACCTCGGCTGGGCGAAAGTGCTGCCCAACAGGGTGAACAATTATTACCCGAAAGAGCTGCGCATTTTAAAAGCCGGTACGCCGGAATAATCCCGGCCCGCAACGGTTGCGTGGCAACAACAAATTTGCGCTTTTGTCGTTTCGATATAAATGAAAATTCGTTTTTAACACATATATTCGTTCCCTTAAAGTATTAGATATTATGTTAAAGTCAGTTTTGTTGGGAGTTTTGTTGACCAGTACAATAGGGGTAACCGCGCAGGACACACTTCTTGTACATGGCAGCGCGCCTGATCTGTATTTGACGCATACGGTGAAGAAAGGGGAAAACTGGTACAGCCTCGGCCGTTCCTATGGTTTGAGCCCGAAAGACATTGCGGCGAAGAATAAGATGAAGATGGATCAGGGATTGAGTTTGGGTAAGCAAATCAGTATTCCGTTAAGCAAAAACAATTTTATACAGTCGAAAGACGCGCAGAATGGCGCAGGTCTCCGGCCCGTTTATCACAAGGTGGCTGAAAAGGAAACGCTCTACCGCATTCATGTGCGCTACGATAAAGTGCCGCTCGATAACGTGCGCCAGTGGAACCGCTTCACCGGCGATGGTGTGCAGAAAGACGCGTTCCTGATCGTCGGTTTCGTGAAAGGCAACGGGCAATCCGCCGTACTGGCGTCCGCCCCGGCCCCTGTACCGGCAGCCGTACCGCCCGCGCCGCGTACACAGCCCGCGGAGCCTGAAGCAAAGCCCGTCGCGAAAACACAGCCGGCCGAACCGGAAGCGAAACCGGCGGCAGTGAAATCACAACCGGCGGAGCCCGAAACCAAACCGGCGCCGCGTTCGCAGACCGCCGAGCCCGAAACGAAACCCGTTGCGGAAGCGCCCCGTGAAACGAGCATCGGCCGCACGCCTTCCATTCCCGAAGGAGGATTTGAGCAGATCTATCAGCAACAGACCAATAGCGGCCGGAACGCCGTGACCGAAAAAGGCCCCGGCACCTGGTTCAGGAGCAATGCCGTGGTAGGCTCCGGTAAATATTATGCTCTGCACAACACCGCCCCGCGCGGTACGATCGTAAAAGTAACGAACCCCCTGACCGGCCGTTCCATTTACGCCAAGGTGTTGGACGCCATTCCGCAGCTGAAATCCAACGCCAACCTGATCATTAAGCTGAGCGACGCCGCGCAGGATGCGCTCGGGATTAATGAGGCGAGGTTTTATTGTGAGTTAAGTTATGATGAGAAATAGCGCATAAACGACAACACCCCGCACGGACCGCGCGGGGTGTTGTCGTTATCAGCAAACAGCTACTCACTGAATTTGTAGTTGTACATTTTCAGGATTTTGCCATCCTGGTCTTTTATAAGTTCGAGCCTTCCGAAATTATCGTACAGATAGTAGTTAGTACGGCCATTAGCATCGGTTTCACTGGATACCCCAATTAACGGCTTGTAAGTTAATATAGTAACAAGCGCACCCGGAATATTGCGCAGATTGCTCAAATGGCTGCGAAGCGCAGCGTCATCCGAAGGATTGTCAAGTACCTGCTGGTCGATATAGGTTTTTGCAACATCGTAGGTGGTGTTCAGGATCTTTGCGACCGGGTACTGCGAGTTATACCCCCACAAGTAAACTTCTTTGACGTCATTTGCCTTTTGTTGCTCTGTAATATTACCGTGCGAATCGTATTGATTGAATAAGACTTTCGGTTCTGGTGTATTGGACAGAATGGATGCGTTTACACGATCTTTTACAATTAAATTGCCGGCTTGCCTGAAGTTCGTTTGAAAAGTCGACAGGAGCTCTTCGTTACTATTCCGAAAGGCAAACTCCTTTTCTTCCAGCACAGGCACCAATATATTTCTTGCGACCATTGATTGGGAAACAGCGTCTGAATAATCTTGCGGATACTTAAACCGGCTGATTTTTAGCTCCCCGTTGCTGGAATTTCTTTCCGTTTTGGTTATATAACGGTTCGCCTCATTCCCGTATTCATATTGGGTGACAATATCGATTTTTTTGCCCGGATCTGTGGCATCGTATGTGGTTATGCTATCCCGGAATTTCCGGTATGCACCGGTGGTGATGCTGTAAGGATAAATCCCGAATAATCCGTAACTCCGGACTAAATTGGGGTGATACGGGACCGCCTCATCTGCAGTGAGCGTCTGGTATCCAGGATAGCTCAGCAATAAAGAGCTGAAGGTAATAGGAGTGATTACCTGTTTGAAAATAACACCAGTTTCATAATTTGTATTGTAGGTATGGTATTCATGTTTTGTTCTTGAAACCGGATAGTATTGGTTGTTCTCAAATTTGTAATGCATTTCTTCCAGTAGCTCTCCCTGATGCCAGGCATTATTAATTGACCCGTAGTTGCCACTGCTGGCAAACATACCCGGTATCAATTCGTGGTAAGATAGATTTACATCAAACTTGTACACAGATTTTCCATTGGCGCCGACACCATCTTTATACCGGCTGGCAGTTTGATATACCACGGGGCTTCCGTTGAAACTCGGTGAGCTGTATTTTGAGATACCCTGAAAGTTTCTTTTCCAGCCAAATATATTCCCGTCAGTTTCGTTGTACATGCACTGTGCTCTGAAACTCGTGGGATAGTATCCAACAAAATCCTCATAATTTTTGTAGAAAATGTCCTCATTCAAGACAAGTATTCCCAAGCCGTTGTCGTTCTCGCCATATTTATAGTATTCCTGGGTGGCCAATACATCCGGAGAAGCGTAGTTTTTGATGGATTTTACCCTGAGGCCGCCGCCGATTGCCGTTTGGGACTTGAAAAAAGACCAGTATTGATGCGGTTCAAACTCAAATTGGGTATAGCCGCCTGTGGGGAAGATGATTTTCTTCAGCATGCCGGCAACCATATGACTGGCGGAAGGTTCCCTGTTAGCGGAGCCCACGATGTAATCGGCCGGACTCGTAAAATTGTATTTATTTTCAACGGTAGTGGACGAACTGCCGGTTAAATAGCCGAGATACAGTGATTGGAATGTAGTATTGCTGTAAGACGCATAGGGGATCAATTCTGTGTTGCTCTGGCCGTTACTATACCCCCAGTAGTCAATATCATATGACCCAAAGTGAGGTAAGGGAGTAGATTCATATTCAAACGTATATTCCTTTTTATCGGTGGGCGAGGCAATATTTATTTCGGAAAATTTTTTAAGCCGAAGCCGGTTGTTTTTCCATGCGTCCGTGGTAGTGGGCGAAGCCGCAGCGTATTCCATGCTGAACAGAAACTTTTTAGTCAATACCGCATTTGTATTATAGATCTCGATGTTATCCAATGCATGGTTGGTGGATACCTCTGCGGCAGGTACATCATTTCTGGCGCTATTTCTGTTGAATAACACATAACCATTTTTGAAATTGATTCTTTTTACACGCAGCTCATCATAATCCACGATTGTTTTCCTGATTTTCCCATACCCGCTGCAAGGATCAATTTCCGCATCGAGGATCTGTATACCACCCAGGCAGTAAACCGGCATGATCTGGGACTCGAATAGTCTCAAACCGATAGTTTTTACATGTTGTTCAATTTCGTCGTGGATCTTTGCCACCTCATATTCGAATGTGATCGTATCCGTCAGATTTGCAGAAATAATGGAGCTTAGTTGCCAGGTGCTGATATAAGAAGTCAGGTTCGTGCAGTTTGAAGGAAATCCGGATAGAAATTTGTTCAGCGTATATTGGGAGAAATTGAAAATCGTCCCGTTGTCATCCGTAATCCGGAAGCACACTTTATTGGAATTGTCAAGGTATTTTTCAACCAGGATAGGCTCAAAAGGAATGCTCATGAACGAGCGTGCTTTCGTATAGATGAACTTCCCGCTTTTACCGGGGATGCTGTACTGAAACATATCAGGCTCCAGGTCGCGGCCCCACACGGTGGTGCCCGGGACGGTGGTGGAAATGGGGATATAGTAGTCCTGAATGTACTGCGACAGCGAATCGTGGTGATTAATACCATCTATCGTGCCCGGACTGGGTGGTACATAGTTAAAGTATCCCCAGGCACCCTGGCCGATCGCATCATCTGCAATGCCGTTAACGCTTCTGGTAATCTGTCCACCGGCATTGATGCTCCAGCCGATACCAACGTCTGTCGCCCTTTGATTTACCTGGTTGCCGGAGGCGTGGTAGGATAACGTGATGGGAACACGGAGACTTCCGGAATTCACCTCATATAAAGGGAAGCTTATATCCGGAACCCCTGTATTTAAACCAACGGGTATCTGGCCGTATTTACCCAGTTCAGCTGCATTCGGGGATGGGGGAACCAACGATTCGATATTGATTTTTTGTTGTGCCGAAGCAACATTCACGATTGCCAGTAACAATATGGCAACGACTGTCTTTTTTTTTACACTCATAATATTTAGGGATGTTAAACAGAAGATTATTCCAGGGTGAAAGGGGCGTGCTGGCCGGCGCCGGCAGCAGTACAAGGACCATTCAGTAAGGATAACCAGTAGGAAACAGACAGGGCTGTACTCGAAAACAGGGGCGTGTTTTTCTGGCAGCATGCCTTTCGGGAAATTCGTAAGGCCAGCTGATAGCACTAATTGCTGTTACGTTGGGCAACCGGGTACAAGGATTCATGGAAATCTGATTGATCGTGACCGATATCAGGGAAGTCATTTGGCGACGATCTCACCTGATTTTGGTCCGAAGATCTCGCCGACGCAAAAGATTAACAATTGCTATTTTGATTTTTTTTGACACTATTTTGATTTGAGCCAGCACTCAAAAAAGGTGGGGCGATAGCATGAATTCATTTGGATTTCAGTCACTTAGGCCAACAGACGGATCTAGGCGCCGTCCGGTATTCGGCGCGCGAAAGCCAAACTTATTCAGGTTTCCCCCAATAGCTTATGGAGTAGATAGAGACTTTTTCTTTCATTTCCCCTCAAACCTGAACCCCCGCAAAAACTCTTCCACCCCCATTTTCTTTTTCCCCTCCAGCTGCAATTCATCCACACGGATGTACCCGCCTTCCGCCGCGAATTTCAGGTAGGTTTTCTGATCACTGTGGACGGATCCGGGAGCATGTGCATGCGCACCGGGTTCTTTGGCGGCTTTGAATATCTTGAGCGTTTTATCCTGTAGGGTGGTAAACGCAGTAGGATAGGGGCTGAGGCCGCGGATGAGATTGTAAATTTCTTCAACCGGTTTTTCCCAGTTGATCCGGCAGTCGTCCTTGAATATTTTTGGCGCGTGTTTGAGCTGGTCTGCGGGGATGTTGTTTTGTACGGTGCCCTCAATGCCGCCTCCGGCCAGGGCGGCCACGGTTTTAACCAGCACATCCGCGCCGGCCTGCATCAGCGCATCGTGCAGTTCACCGGCGGTTTCATCGTCCCGGATGGGCACTTTGGCGGAAAAGAGAATATTGCCGGTGTCGATTTCGTGCTGGAGTTTGAACGTCGTCACGCCGGATTCTTTTTCGCCGTTGATAATGGCCCAGTTGATGGGCGCCGCACCACGGTATTGCGGCAGCAGCGAGGCATGCACGTTGATGGTGCCCAGGGGTGGCATATCCCACACCAGTTCCGGCAGCATGCGGAAGGCCACTACTACCTGGAGGTCTGCTTTATAGGAGCGCAATTCTTCGAGGAATGCGGGATTCTTGAGTTTCTCCGGCTGCAATACGGGAATATCGCGGCTAACGGCATATTGTTTCACTGCGCTTTGCTGCAGCTGCAAACCCCTGCCAGCCGGTTTGTCGGGCGCCGTAATTACCGCCACCACATTGTAACCTTGTTGCACCAGCGCATCCAGGGAGGCTACCGCGAAATCGGGCGTGCCCATAAAAATGATTCTCATCCTGCAAATGTATCAAATTAGCATGCCTTCGAAAATGGTATTTGAAGTGAATGTAAAAAAATGCCCTGTGCTATGTGGTGCAGATAGTCCGTAGCTGCTTGCACTTGACATCCGGCGCGGTAATATGGGCGCTTAAATTTCGGCTTTCAGAACCGCCGTGGAAAAACGTGGTTGCCGGCGCTGCCGCAATACTGCGGGCCATCGCGCATTCATCAGAAATCTTCGTACAGCAGATATTTTTTCCTGATTGTTTTAAACTTCCTCAAACCCGGCTCCCACGTGGCCCTGATGGCTGCGGCGGATTTGCCGGCTTTGATCTGTTCCTGTAAAATGCTGTTACCGGCGAGTTTGTTGAAAAAGGCATTGAAGAATTTGCTCTTTTCAGGGAACAGTTTGTAGGCATTCAGCACATATTCCAGCTCGATGGTATTCAGGGGCGCGGTTGCAGGCGCGGAAAGGTCATAGCCATAGCAGGTCTGATCTTTCAGCACGGGATTTTTGGCGCCGGGCATACTGCGGGGCGTGAAGGCATAAAGATGTTTGGGCAGCGAAGGATGTCCGTATACCTGGAACGGTTTGTCTGTGCCCCTTCCGAGGCTGAGCGCCGTGCCTTCGAAGAGGCAGGTGGAAGGGTAAAGATAAATCGACCGCATATTCGGCAGGTTGGGTGATGGCTTCACCGGCAGGCTGTACATCGTGCGGTGAGTGTAGCTTTCACAGGGAATCACCGTCAGCCGGCATTTAACGCCACCTTTCAGCCAGCCTTCGCCGTTAAGCAGCTGCGCATATTCGCCCACGGTCATGCCATGCACGGTGGGAATGGGCTGCATACCTACAAAAGAGCGGAAAGCGGTATCGAGTATGGGCCCGTCCACGTAGTGCCCGTTGGGATTGGGCCGGTCGAGCACGATGAGCGGCTTGCGTTGTTCAGCGGCGGATTCCATCAGCTCCTGTAAAGATGAAATATAGGTGTAAAAGCGGGTGCCCACATCCTGGAGGTCGAATACCAGCACGTCCACATCAGCCAGGTCGGCGCTGTCCGCCTTGCGGTGCTTGCCGTACAGCGATACGATGGGCAGGCCGGTAGCCGGATCTTTGCTGTTGCCGAGCTTTTCGCCGGCATCGGCCTGGCCTCGGAAGCCGTGCTCTGGACTGAATATCTTGACGATCCGAACGTTCCTTTTCAGGAGTGAATCTACCAGGTGCGACGGGCCGATGATGGAGGTCTGGTTCACCAGCATCCCCACCCGCTTGCCTTCCAGCAATGGGAGATAGGCGGCGGTACGGTCGGCGCCGGTTTTAACGGCCTGCTGGGCGAAAGCGGGCCAATAGCAGCAAAGCAGCAGCAGGGAGGCGAGATGTTTCATAATCATGGTATTAAATGTGACAAATTAACGAGCCGTGGCGAGAAATCAAAAACAAAATGTACCTTCACCTTTCATTATCTCATTTTAAATTTTTTATATGCAACAGGTAAAGACCGGAGATACCGTACGGGTACATTATCACGGACGTTTAGAGAATGGTCAGACCTTTGATTCTTCAGAAGGCAGGGATCCGTTGGAGTTTACAGTAGGCGCCGGTATGGTGATCAAGGGGTTTGACAGTGGTGTGCTGGATATGAAGCCGGGCGAAAAAAAGACCCTGAATATTCCCGTAGAGGAAGCTTACGGTCCTAAAAGCGACGAAATGATCATGGACTACCCGAAAGCAAACATCCCGGCAGACCTGAACATTTCCGTGGGCATGGACCTGCAGATGAGCAACCCCCAGGGCCAGGTGTTCCAGGTGAAAGTAGCGGCCATCGGCTCCGAGTTCATCACCCTCGACGCCAACCACCCCCTCGCCGGCGAACCGTTGATCTTCGATATCGAACTGGTAGAAATCGTTTAACTGATTCTATAATTTTAACAGGAAAAGTAAAATCGGGGCCTCCCTTTTTTACTTTTTCTTTTTTAAGACAGCCCATGGAATATACCGTAAAAGAGCGTTTTCTGCGTTACGTGCAGATCGACACACAATCCGATCCCCTCAGCACCTCTTTCCCTTCCACCGAAAAGCAAAAAGACCTGGCTCGCCTGTTGGTACAGGAATTGCAGGAAGCTGGCATCGCGGATGCCGAAATGGATGAGCACGGATATGTATATGCCACCATTCCCGCCACTACGGCTAAACAGGTGCCGGTTATCTGCCTCTGTGCGCATATGGACACGGCCTCCGATTGCAGCGGGAAAGACGTGAAACCTATTGTCCATCAGGCCTGGGACGGAACCGACATAGTATTGCCCGCCGATACCACGCAGGTGATCAGCGTGAAAGACCATCCTTACCTTGCGGACAAAAAGGGGCACGACATTATCACCGCCAGCGGCACCACCTTACTGGGCGCCGACAACAAGGCCGGTGTGGCGGAGATCATGGATGCGGCCCGCTACCTGGTGCAGCACCCGGATATCAAACACGGCGCCATCCGCATCCTGTTTACGCCCGACGAAGAAGTGGGCCGCGGGGTGGAACATGTGAACATGGAAAAGCTGGGCGCGCAGTTCGGGTATACGATGGACGGTGGTGAGCTGGGCTCGCTGGAAGACGAAACATTCTCCGCAGACGGCGTGCAGATCACCATATACGGCATCAGTGTTCACCCCGGCGCGGCAAAAGGCAAACTCGTCAGCGCCATCAAAGTAGCGGCGGAGATTGTGGCGGAGCTGCCGAAAGACATTCTTTCGCCGGAAACCACGGAAGACCGCCAGGGATTTATTCATCCCGTGCGCATACAGGGCACGGTGGAAAAAGCGGTGATCGATTTCATCGTCCGCGATTTCACCGTACCGGAACTGCACGGGCACGAGTTCTATCTCCGTAAAATAATGGATACCATCGTGGAGCGGCATGCCGGCGCCACGGCCACTTTCAAGGTAACGGAGCAGTACCGCAACATGAAGGAGGTGCTCGACAAACACCCGCAGGTGGCGGCTTATGCGGAAGAGGCCATTCGCCGTGCGGGCGTGGAGCCGCTTAAAATGAGTATCCGCGGCGGAACGGACGGTTCCCGGCTCTCCTTTATGGGCCTGCCCTGCCCGAATATTTTTACGGGCGAGATGGCCCTGCACAGCAAACACGAGTATATCAGCGTGCAGGATATGGAGAAAGCGGTGGATACGATTATCCACCTCGTACAGGTATGGGAGGAGAAGAGTTGATAATAATTTGTACAGCATTGCGTTTTTATTATTACTTTAACCCCTTATAATTTCATGAAAAAGGTTAAAATTTAATTCATGTCAGGACTCGTTACGTTCATGCAGGTAATGCAGGATTCGCTGCAGCTGGCCAAGGCCGATTCACTGGCCGCCGGCGCCAATGCTGCGGCCGCTACGGCACAGGAGATCAGGTTGTGGGATATGATTCTGAAAGGCGGACCGCTGATGATCCCGCTGGGCATACTTTCCGTGATCGCCGTATATGTTTTCGTGGAAAGATTCATCACCATTTCCAAGGCGGGCAAGCTGGAAAGCAACTTCATGCCCATGATCCGCGACCATATTACTTCCGGTAATATCAACGCGGCGCGCTCGCTGTCTAAAAACACCAATAGCCCCATTGCCCGGATGATCGACAAAGGCATCCAGCGCATCGGCAAGCCTATCGAAAACATCGAAAAATCCATGGAGAATGTGGGCAAGCTGGAAATCTACAAAATGGAAAAGAACCTCGTGATATTGGCCATCATTGCCGGTATTGCCCCGATGTTCGGCTTCCTCGGCACCATTGCCGGTATGATCCAGACTTTCTTCAACATTTCCCAGACCTCCGATATCACCCTCAGCACCATTGCCGGCGGTATCTACGTGAAAATGGTGACATCCGCGGCGGGCCTCATCATCGGCCTGGTGGCGTACATCGGCTACAGCTACCTGCAGGCCCAGATCGACAAGGTGATCAACAAAATGGAAGGTTCTTCTTCGGAGTTCATCGACGTGCTGCAGGAACCGACCAAATAATTATTCATTCGTAATTGATTAAGATATGAATTTGCGGAGGCGAAAAAAAGGACATGCGGAAATGCATAACGGCGCGCTGAACGATATCCTGTTCATCCTGCTGTTATTCTTCCTCATCGTGTCTTCCCTGGCCAATCCCAACGTCATCAAACTGATGTTGCCGAAGGCCAAAAGCAATACCAAAGCAAAACAGACCGTGGTGGTCAGCATCGACGCGGGACAGCAGTTTTATGTGGGTACGCAGAAGGTGAGCTTTGAGCAGTTGCGCGCAACGCTGGTGCCCAAAATCCCGGTGGGGGAAGTGGATCCCACCATCGTGATCAATGCGGAAGAAACCGTTCCCATCAGCGCGGTGGTGAGTGTGATGCAGATTGCGCGCGAGCTCGGGGCCAAAACGGTGCTGGGCACCGCTAACCCGCAAAGTGCGGCGCCGCCGGCTAACAAGTAAGATGGTTTGTAAAAAATAAAAAGAGGCTGTATCAATTTTGATACGGCCTCTTTCCGTTTTAGCTATGTGGAATGAAGGCGGGTGATCGTTGACGTGATTCCCCGGGCCTCCGTTTTACCTTCGATATTTCCTCATATCAGGGCCGGGTGCCGCGTACCATCCGGTCTTTTCCAAACATGTCCTGCTTCAGCTGCACCTCCGTAAACCCTTTCTTCTTCAGCATTTCCGTCACTTCGGCGCCGTACGATTCATGAATCTCGAAATAGAGTCTGCCTTTTGGCTCCAGCTTTTCTTTGGCCAGCATAGCGATGGCGCGGTAAAAGAGTAGCGGGTCCGTATCCGGCACGAACAGCGCGATAGACGGCTCGAAGGCCTCCACCTGCTTTTGCATGCCGGTTTTTTCCTGCTCGGGAATGTACGGCGGGTTGCTCACAATGATGTTGAAAGAAGGCAATACCTTGTAGGCGTCGGGCGAAAGCACGTCCTGGTGCAGGAAGCGGATAGGCGTATGCTGGATGCCCGCATTGCGGGTGGCGGTGGCAATGGCGCAGGCGCTCACGTCCATCGCCCATACGTCGGCCACGGGCCATTGATTCTTCAAAGCAATGGGAATACTGCCGCTGCCGGTGCCTACGTCGAGCAGGCGCAGCGCGGGTTTGGAGGGATGGTCGAGCAGTATCCATTCCACCAGTTCCTCCGTTTCCGGGCGGGGAATCAATACCTGGTCGTTCACCACCAGTTCGAGCCCGTAAAACCAGCTTTTACCGGTGATGTGCTGAACGGGGCGATGCTGGAGGAGGTCGTTCAGTGCCTGCTGATATTGGGTTTCCTGCGCGGGCGACAGGTCGGCGTCCTTATGCACAACACGGTCCAGTTTTCCCAGCCCGGTAATGTGTTCCATCACCAGGTGTGCGATATTCGCGGCTTCGCGGGCGTCGTAAATAGGCCTGATGGCAGCTACGAGGCCGGCAAATGCAGATTGTATGGTCATGTTCTTCAGATCGGCAGCGGAAAATAGCCGCCGAAACAATATTTTTGCAAACATAATTATTTCAAACGCATTCATGGAGCGGAATCTGCACGAATTTTTCATGCAACGTTGTTTGCAACTGGCCCGCCTGGGCGAGGGCAAGGTGGCGCCCAACCCCGTGGTGGGAGCGGTGCTCGTGCATGAAGGACAGATCATCGGCGAAGGGTATCACCAGGTGTACGGCCAGGCGCATGCGGAAGTGAATTGCATCAACAGCGTACCGCCGTCTTTGCAGGAACTGATTCCCAAGGCCACGATGTACGTAACGCTCGAGCCCTGCGCGCATCACGGCAAAACGCCACCCTGTGCAGACCTGATAGTGTCTACTAACATTCCGCGCGTGGTGATCGGCTGTGTGGACACGTTTTCCGAAGTGGCCGGCCGCGGCATCGCGAAACTGGAAGCCGCCGGCGTGGAAGTGACCACCGGTGTGCTCGAACAGGCCTGCCGGCATATCAACCGCCGCTTCTTCACCTATCATGAACAAAAGCGCCCCTACATCGTGCTGAAATGGGCGCATTCGAAAGACGGGTATATGGCGCCTGAAAACGGCCTGCCGGTACCTATTTCGAATAAATACACCAACCGGTTGGTGCACCAGTGGCGCAGCCGCGAAATGGCCATTATGGTTGGCACACAAACGGCACTGACGGATAATCCCAAGCTTACCACGCGGCTATGGCCGGGCAAAAGCCCCATCCGCCTGGTGATCGACCGTGAATTGAAAGTACCGGCTGCACATCACCTGTACAACAGCGAAGCGCCTTCCATTTTCATCACCGCGGTAGCCGGCCGGGATAAAACGATCGTACTGGATTTTGACAAGGATATATTGCCGCCGCTGATGACCGAACTGCATGCCGCCGGCATCCAG
The DNA here is from genome assembly GCA_965653365.1 of uncultured Chitinophaga sp. Lineage (GTDB taxonomy): Bacteria > Bacteroidota > Bacteroidia > Chitinophagales > Chitinophagaceae > Chitinophaga. The sequence goes on from CBFGZV010000001.1 coordinate 277,316, forward strand.
AGCGTACTGGTGGAGGGCGGCGCCCGGTTGCTGGAAAGTTTTATCAGCGCAGGGCTGTGGGACGAAATGCGGGTCATCACCGGGGCTGCGCCACTAGGCGGCGGCCTCCGCGCACCGGCCGTCCGGCAGGCGCAATTACTGGAAGAACAGGCGCTGCAGGGCGATCATATCGCTGTGTATACACCTGCACCTTCAACAACTTGACACATGGAAGTTTATTACACGATAGAGAAAAAGGCAGTAGCAGAGTTCAAAGACAGAGGGAGTAAATTCCTGGCATATGCATACCCCGTTAAGAACACCGATGAGGCGAAAGAGTGTTTGCAGGAAGTAAAGAAAGAACATCCCAAAGCCACCCATCATTGTTACGCGTACCGCCTCGGCACCGACGGATTGCAATTCCGCGCGGTAGACGACGGGGAGCCGTCCGGTTCCGCTGGTAAGCCCATCCTCGGGCAGATCGACAGCAGGCAGCTGACGGATGTGCTGGTGGTGGTGGTGCGTTATTTCGGGGGCACGTTGTTGGGTGTACCGGGCCTGATCAACGCGTATAAAATGTCGTGCGCCCTGGTGCTGCAACTGATTCCCGCGGTGCAGAAAAACGTGGAAGCGAAGTATAAGCTGTCTTTCGACTATACCATCCTGAACGAGGTGATGATGGTGGTGAAACAAAATAACTGCACGGTGCTGCAGCAGGATCTCCAGCTTTTCTGCAGCATGGAGATCGGTATTCCCAAAGCCAGTCTCGACCTGTGCTTGCTGCGGCTCAAAGATATTTACAACCTGGAGGTGGCGCCTGCATGACGGCGCCGGATTTCCTGCGGAAGCGCGGTGCTCTTTCCGGGATGCCGGCTTTTACACCCTTTTCCTGATATCGGCCAGGGTTACCCCGAATAACTTTTCAACAATAGGCCCCAGGCGCTTTTCTTCTCCCTGCAAATGAATGGTGCGATGGTAATGTTCCAGCGCGCCGCCGGGTTTGAGGCCCGCGGCGGGAGAGGAGCTTTCCAATTCGAAGAAGCGGCCCAGCTGCGGCTGGCCGCCGGCCGGCGGACCGTCGTTGTACGCATTCAGCACATCACCGCCGAAAGGGTTCGATTGTATGCCCCATACTGCGTTTACATATCGTTGCGGGCTGCGGGGCAGCGTGAATTGTACGATGGTGAGTACCTTGTGTTCCGCGTCGTAGCTGCCCAGGTAGTTGTAACAATCCGCCTGCGGCACGCCTATTTTGCTGCGGTAGTTGGCGTCCGCTTTGAAAAATGCCACCTTGTTCTGCACGGCCAGCCGTTCTGCCGGCACCTTCCCGAAATACAGATCGTTCACGTTATTCCCGTTGCGCAGGGGCACTACCACCATGTTTTTTGCTGATGCCGGGAACATACCGAGTATCCAGATGGAGGGCATACCGGAGGCGGTATCCCATTTCTGTTTGCCGTTGTTGATGATGGTGTTGGCCGAATGGAATGCGACCGCATGCACGCTCTTATGGAGGTCTACCCCCAGGTAGTTGCGGATATCGCGGCGGGCGATGAGCGTAATGGTGCGGCGGGTTTTAATGTGGAATACGTGGCCTTTGTAGTTGGTGAGCTGCATGTCTTTTTCGAAGCTAACGGCTGCTTTGCTTTTTTGTACCACCTGGAACGGTTCGGTATCGATTGGTGCGGGTACCTGCCAGCGGGCGAGGTCGAATGTGTCGCCCGGTGCGAAATAAAAGCTGTTCTGGCTGCCTTCCGGGCCTAGCCAGAAGCGGTCTTCTCCGCCGTAAGCGTTGATATGCGGCTGTATTTTACCATCGGCGATGAGGGAATGGTTCAGCCAGCCGAGGCTGCGCCCGTCGTCTCCTTCGGTGGTGCTGGTCATCACCCGGCCCTGCCAGGCAGGCACAATGGCGATGGCGGCTTTGCTGGTGCTGTCCTTCAGTACGATGGTTTCCACATGACTTTGCAGGAAGGCCACATCGGCGCCGAAATTTTCAGGACGGGAAATGGAAGCGGCATTTGAATCGGCCTGCTGCGCTTGCTGGCGCTGCTTCGGGCCGGAGCCACAGGCAGCCAGCAGCATCGCGCTGCAGATCAGGTAATTTTTCATGATATGGCGGAATAGTTCCATGTTTGAATAATTTACAAGTATAAAACTTTAATTCATTAACAGGCGTAGAAAATGGGCTGTAGCCGGAGTTTGCACGATGAGCCGCGAACGTTGCCGCAAATTTTTCTGCGGTATTGGAAAAAATATTTGCTGAATTCAAACTGTTTCCTATTTTTGCAATCCCAAAACGGGAAGCGCGGAAGTAGCTCATTTGGTAGAGCACGACCTTGCCAAGGTCGGGGTGGCCGGTTCGAGCCCGGTCTTCCGCTCAAAAAACAAAAAGCCTGGTTGATACAACCGGGCTTTTTTTATTCGGCCAGGTGCTTCGCCTGCAGCAGGAATTTCAGGGGATCAAGTTAAATTTCTGGGGGATTTTAAAGTTAGGCATACAATTTAGCGAGTCTAAAGAGGAAGAATTGAACATCTCCAACCCTCTTATCCCGTTCCTATTTCATGCAAAATATCCTGGCATCCGTTACGCGGAATGGGTTTTGCTGATCAGCGGGGTGATGGGGGCGCTTTACGGGCTTTTTTCGGACATTGTCTGGCAGCCGGCAGGGTTCACCATCGCATTTACCGCCTTTTTTGTGATCCTCAACTTCGTGGTGGCTTTGCCGGTGTTCGGCATCCACCTGCTGAAGTTCCTCTTTTTTCGCAGGGGCGGCGGTGGCGTGGTGCGGTATTTACGGCAGCGTACCTGCTGCTGCTGGAGATGGGGTTTCCAGTTTTGATTATCAATGTTTTACAATCTATCGGTATGGGTTATACGAGCCGACAGCGCTCTGATTCGATGAGGTGTATCCGGCTCGGTGCCCCGGTAGTATTCCGGGCACAAAAAAGCCGCAACCTGGTGGTTGCGGCCGTCGAAATATAGTTACAGATAATTATTTGTACTTCGGTTCATACAGGCTGCTTTCCGGAACACTTACTTTCGGTTTTTTGTAACGGTGTTCGTACAATTTATAACAACCACCCAGCACAAAAGCGAGCACGCAAGCCAGCTTTAAATAAAACAGGAAACGGGAGGAAGAAACCCAGTCACGGGTAAAATCATTCTTATTTTCAACTGTATGATCCATATTGATTTTTTTCGCTCCGCAAACTTACAAAGTAAATCTGCAAAGTCCAAATATGTGATTTATTTCTTCTTTGGCCGCCAGAGTTCGGTAAAGGTCTTTTTATGGAGGAAATAGTAGCGCCAGATCATGATGCCGTGAAATACGCCCTGCAGGTCAAACAGCCGTTTCCGGGGGAAGGTATCGCGGACTTTCTTTTCCTCATGACGGCGCCATTTGTAGTAGTCGCGGTACGCCCGGAAAATGGCGAGCATGTCTTTCGGCTTGCCGGACACAAGGCTTTTAAACGCGGCCAGCAGGTCTAAAAAATGGCGCTGCGACAGGATGATCCATTGTTCGCTGAAGTGCAGGTTTTTGCACAGCATGATGAGGTTGTTGCGGAAGTTGAGGTACAGCTTGCGCGGGTTGCCTTGCGGGAGGCTGCCGCCGCCAACATGGTAGACGGTAGACCCGGGGCAGTAGCAGATCCGGTAGCCGGCCCTCTGCAGGCGCCAGCAAAGGTCTACTTCTTCCATATGGGCAAAAAAATAGGGGTCGAATCCGCCTACTTCGAAAAAGCATTTCGAGCGGATGAACAGGGCAGCGCCGGTGGCCCAGAAGATGTCCTGCGGATTGTCGTATTGCCCTTTGTCCACTTCCGTGAGATAGAGGATGCGGCCGCGGCAGAAGGTATACCCGAGGATGTCCATCCAGCCGCCCGCCGCGCCGGCATACTCGAAGCTGTCGCGCTGGTAGTAGGCCCTCATTTTGGGCTGGCAGGCCGCAATGGAGGGGTCTTGCTGCATCTGTTCGATCACCGGGGCAATCCAGTTGGGCTCCACTTCCACGTCCTGGTTCAGTAACACGAAAATATCCGCCTCCACGTGCCGCAGGGCTTCGTTATATCCGCCGGCAAAGCCGCTGTTGGACGCGTTGCGGATGATTTTGACCTGGGGAAAGACGCTGGCCACATAGGCCAGGCTGTCGTCGGTAGACGCGTTATCCGCCACGTAAATGCTGAGGTTGCCGTACACGGAGGCGCACACCGAGGGGAGAAAGCGCTCCAGGAAAGCTTTTCCGTTCCAGTTTAAAATTACGACCGCTACCGAAGGCAATACCGTCAAAAGACATTCGTTTAATCCGTGACAAAATATTTTTTAGCGTTGCAAATATGCAACAAAGCCTCCGAATATTAGTAATTTAGTTCATAGTTAACACCCGGGGCCCCCGGATGTGGCTTTATTCAAGCGCAGATGTTTAAACAGTATATAGGTTGGAGGTTTACACTGGTGGCGGTGGCAGTGGTCATCATTGTGGCCACCATTTGGTTTGTGAACAACCTGTCGGAGAAAATTCAACACGAAGAAACAAAGAATGTGGCCACCTGGGTGGAAGCGAACCGGGAGTTGCTACAGGCCCCGGCAGATGCCAACATCAACCTGGCCGTTACGATTGTGACCACCAACACCTCTATTCCCCTCATTCTCACGGACGATCACGGCAAAATCATCGACACCCGCAACATCGATTCGGCGGAGGTGAATCGCAACCCGCGGTACCTCGAAAAAGAGCTGGCAAGCTTTAAAAAGCAGCACCCGCCTTTTATCATGGCCATCGACGCCAAAACCAACAATTATATTTATTATGGTGACTCGCTGCTGCTGCGACAGGTGCGCTATTACCCCTATATCCAGCTGCTGGTGGTGGCCCTGTTTATCGGGGTGGTGCTCTTCGCCCTGTCTACCACCAACCGGGCCACCCAGAACCAGGTGTGGGTGGGGATGGCCAAAGAAACGGCGCACCAGCTGGGCACCCCGCTCTCGTCGATGGAAGCCTGGCTCGAGATTCTGCGGGAAAAGGAAGAAAATATCCCTTTCGTGACCGAGCTGGCCAAGGATGTGGACCGCCTGAAACTGATCACCGACCGTTTCTCGAAAATCGGCAGCGTGCCGAATCTGGAAGAGCGGAACCTGGTGGTGCAGGTGGAAAACATGATGGCCTACATCCGGAAGCGGGCGCCGCAGAAAGTAGCCTTCTCACTCCAGAGCGACGATCCGGAGGTAATGGCCATGATTTCACCGCCGCTGTTCGACTGGGTGCTGGAAAACCTCCTGAAAAATGCGCTCGACGCCATGGAAGGCACGGGGGCCATTTCGGTCCTGATAGAAAACCATACCACCCACATCACGATCGACGTGACCGATACCGGCAAAGGCGTGCCGAAGGCATTGCAGGATAAAATTTTTCATCCTGGTTTCAGCACGAAAAAAAGAGGCTGGGGACTGGGGCTTTCCCTTGCCAAGCGCATCATTCAGGACTATCACAAGGGCCGTTTATCGGTAAAATGGTCGGAGCCGAACAAGGGTACCACGTTCAGAATCTGGCTCCGGAAATAAAAATATTTGCTTGTTTGCAAAAAGGCTTTATTTTTGCACACCTTATCACCCGCGGAGGTGGCGAAATTGGTAGACGCGCTACTTTGAGGTGGTAGTGCCTGAAAGGGCTTGGGAGTTCGAATCTCCTCCTCCGCACGAAATGAAAATAAAGGAGTTATTTCTTAGAGAAATAGCTCCTTTATTCTTTTTTATACGTAGCAACTAATTGGCGCTCAATATTAATTGAAGAGTTCGAGTCCCGGGTTTAGGTTTGAACACTTCGCGTGTTTTCAGCGATTGTATTAAGACGAACATTCATGATTAACTTTAGAGAACCCAAGCATCTTAATGATGTTAAAATTTATGGCGACAAGAATCTTACTTCAGAACATGGTCGCTTGCAAAATTCAAATCCAGGAAGTCGAATACCTTATCAAAATGCTTTGTAGGTTCGGCATGCGTGCCTTCCAGCACGATATGCTGGTGTGCAAAAGAAAACTGATTTTCCTTAAGTCGCGCCATTATTTTTTCTGCCATTGTAACGGCAGGTATTATTTCATCCCGGGTGGCGGAAAGAAGCAATAAAGGTCCATTTATTTTTTCCACAGGTATGATCGCTTTCCGTTCCGCAGCCGAATCCTTCAGCATAGCTTCAAAGGCGCCCCGAAGGTCCCGTTTCATCAGAAAAGGGATAGCGGCCTCGTTTACCGGAACATATGGAAGTTCTTTTCCCTGATAGGTCCAGCAGGACGAACTAAATTCCCGCGTATGGCCAGGGAATATAGCATGGCTGGATGACATGCCAACTACGCATGAGATGTCTTTGTAATAGCTGCCCAAAAGGAGGGCCAGGTCGGCTCCTCTTGATCCGCCGATAACGGCCACTTTACTACTATTAACTTCTTTATTCTTTGCAGCTTCGCATATAGCATAATGTATATCATCTATAGCGATTTTATCCAACAGCTTCGGCGTATTTTCGCAGCCGAAGTAACCAATGGCTAAAAATGCATATCCTTTTTCGATGAATTGGTCGCGTATCTTCCTCCAGTAGTCAGAAGCCCAGGCATTACCGCCTTCGGAACCGCCAAGACCAACTACCAGGGGCTGATTGCGGCCCTTCCCAAGATAGAGAATGCTCTGGGTACGGGGTGTTTGCAGATTGATCTGTGCCAAGGCATTGCCAGTTAACAAGAGCAGTATGAATAAAGGCAATCGCTTGAGTGTAAAGAAATTTGTCATGGTTAGATGGTTTGAACAAAAAATATAGGGAAACTGCGTATTGTAGCCCGTCGTTACAATTTTACATTTTTTACCGGGATGTCATGTATTCGATCGCACAAAGCAGGTTCCCTTCGGTATCGATAAATTTTAACAGTTTACCTACTTGCGGAATTTCGGTAACAGGCATGACTATTTTGCCGCCGGCTTGCTCTACGGCTTTAGCCGTTTGAAATATATCGGCAACTTCTATGGAACACTCAAAGCCGCTTATTTTGTCGCGAATGGGCGAATATCGGCGATCTTGCAAGGCGCCGATGGGCCTTTCGGGATCATCCGCGTTCTTTATCTGCATAAAGCCGGGTTGTCCAAAACCATTCATCTGCCAGTTGAAAACCGTCTGATAAAAGGTTGCAGCGCGGTCAATGTCGTCTGTATAAACTGCAAAATGCGTGAGCCTGTTCATATTGATTGGATTTAAGATTTTTAAACCGGGAGCAATCAGATGCTAGACCACTATGATTGTTGGTGGCTCATTGCTGTTCCAATCGCTTAAAATGGTTGTTTTAATGGTATACAAATTTTTTTTGCTGCACGTTATAATTTTAATTGCACCGTTGAGCTGCTGGATTGCGCCTGGCGTAACGCCGAGCAGGGTCTTGTACGACCGGTTCATGTGAGCGGCGTCCCAGAAACCTGTTGCGTACGCTGTCTCTTCCACTTTATTGCCTTTAACGATGAGGTTTAGTGAATCCACGATTTTCATCCAGAGCATAAAATTCTGTATTGGCTGTCCTACCTGCTGCTTAAACAAATGGCGTATGCGGCCTTCAGACAGGCATATGTGTTTCGCCACATCCTTTATGGTGATGGCTTTACCGCGCGCCTGCATGATAAAGGCGAGGGCTTTATCAACTCTTTCATCCCTCATGACGGGGGCGTTAAGATCTATCAGGTGCTGAAGGATCATCTGGTATCCCCTGAACAAGCTATCGCAGTCGCTTTCGATCAGCAGTTTTTTGAAGAAGTTATTGCTTAGCTTCCTGAGCTCCGATCGGGTCAGGTCATTTATATTTTGCGTAGCCAGATATTTTGTAGTGAGCTGCTTTGCATAAGCGCTGTCTTTATCAAGGTAGAGAAAGAGCTGGATACTGCCATTACTGTCCAGCTGGTGCGTATGTCCATCTTTGATAATGGCCGCCGAGTATTCCCGCCAGTCCGTATCGTTATCCTTTAATTTAAAGGTGCGATCGATATCGAATACCAACTGCAGGGTATCATGGTGGTGCGGACTCGTATGGAACGACATTCCCCAGAACACGCTAAAGCCGTTCCATACATACAAGGCCGAAGCATGTCCACTATCCCCCTTTTTCAAGCGCCTGGGCGTTTAATTTTTGAAATAATCAGGCCCGCCTTCAGCTGTTTGGGATCCGCATCCTCCAGTGCGAGCCGCATTGCGTCTTTTACCAGGGCTCTTATCCGTGCATTATTATAATCCCGGATATGCGTAACCGGTATATGCCGGATCAGCTTACCGGTTCCTACCAGTATACCATGCGGATCTTTCAGCAGCGTACCCTTATTGAAGCCAAGGTTGAGATGGCCGGTATAAACGGGTATCATACAAAAGCCATCAGACATCTTATCCGTAACCGTATATAGTGATGTCAGCGCATGGGTATGGTACAGTAACTCGTTGGCATCGGGGCATACATCCAGCAGGAAACTGCGCAGTCCTCCGTACAGATGAATAAGGTCCCGGCTCTTAAGACCGAGATAGAATAAAAAATCCTGAGGGAGGTTGTGGAGATTTTTGGTATCGATATTCATTTGCAGATAAAATTAAAGTAAAGCTCTCTAAGGTTTTTTGTACAAACTGGCTAAATTTCGCTATTTTTTGAAATGGTCGAGATTACCTGGATTAGGTCCGGCTTCAGCGGAAAGGCCAAAGTGAGGCACAGCAGATAAAAAAATTACAAGGTTTTGCCCCTACGTTTTGGCTTTTTACAGGATGAATTGATTGTTTTTCTTTCAACTAATTGGTTATCAATTCTTCAAATGCATTCGCCGCTTTATCTAATATACTTAAAATATTTTCAAAGAGTTCTAACCGGCTCCCATGTTCCGCACCAGCTTAATGGCCCCGGCAATTGCCGGGGCTTTTTTGTTTTTGCCAACCATTGTAAAGCGTGAAGTATTCAAGAGCCGGTGGCCGATGTAGCCAGCACTGCTCAACCGGTGCAAATATTGTTGCAGGAAAGAGCAGAAAAACGTTTGTTCGGCTCCTCGTCGATGCAGAATTTTGATTTGTGCTGATTATTTGCCAATGACCCGGACATAGTGTGTCTCCAGAAATGCGAAGTGTTATAGCCATGCTCCTCACAGAGGACCCTGCAACAGTTAACTCGTGAATTTGGTTACCGATAAATTAGGCGAACCCCGTAAGTAGATGTGAACACAGACCAGGTAGAAATTTATTAAATCCCGATTGACATTCAGGGTGAAATGACCCCTGACCGACATTGTTACCGGCCGAAACGTTTTGTGCAAAATCTCATACATAAAAGTAGTCCCATGAAATTAGGGTCCTTACGCCCGCTATTTATAGCAATTGCTCTTGGCGGAAGCGCATTCGGAATTTATAGTTATTCCAAACACTTGTGTGGTAGGAGAAAGGTATGTAAGTCCGGCGGATGCTTAACCAGTAACAATAAAAATATGATTCATGGCTAACAAGTTGAGGATAACTGCATTGTTATTCTGTTTATGCTTAAGCACTGGCGTATCGGGACAAGCCAAATTGGTATCGATATATGAATACGGGCAACCTTTGGATTCATGTGAAAGTAACTTCATCAACCTTTTTAAAAATTGGCCGATGTGGATAGCTAATCACCAAGAGGCCGAATTGTTTTCCTACAAATATGTGGAAACGCTGAAGGATAGCGCCCGTATAGAATCCTATATTCCCATTCTCACTGATCCCGAATTGCTCATTTACGGAGGCGGTACCGTTTCCGTCAGGCAGAAAACCGACTATTCTTCTCCCGATAAAGTAAAAGAGGTGAATAGCAGGAGCAGGTATGTTTACATTCTGCCTGGCAAGAATGCGCCCGACATGCAACAGAACGTAAATATTTTCGGGGAATCTGGAGTAATCCCACAAATGAAAGTATACTACAGAACGCTGGAGGAAGTTTACAGATCCAGCGTTGCAATTGGCGACAAAGTATTTGCCATTAAAATAAAATCGGGTGGAAAGGAATATACAAATTACGTTTTTTGCAGGCCAGGTTCAAACAAAGTTATTTTCGACAAGATCTTTTATGGTGTTAAATCGCAAATGGACGGAAAGCGACGCGTTGTGCTGTTCTAACACATGTTCCAGCTAAAAGGCCCCGGCAAGCAAAACAAAGTTTCCAGGAATTAGAAGTGTGGCTACCATGCTGCCCCTCACAAATTGCCTTCAGTTAACTGGTCAGACCGTTCAATGAATTCCTGGTGTTTTTAACCAATTTCGGCTTGACGGGATTAGTGCTTTTCTTTTTCATTGCATGGTTGATATTCAAGGCTTACCGGGCAGCAGGTAATCCGGAGGCCGCTTTATATTCCATTGCTATGTTTGTTGTCTATCGACCGGGTTCAGCTGCGTAATACTTACGTTCAGTTAATATTAGATAACTGGATGTAGAATCATACACTAAGTTTTTTGCCTGTTTTGACTGAAATAGCGGTCAGTATAAAAAATGGCTGCCGTGCAATCAATAATCTTCAAAATTTTAACGCCGGCAGGATAAATATTTTCGTATATTCATCACATTAAGTCACCCTTTGGAAAACTGCCACAAAGAAGCGGCTATCGCTTTGTTGTGAGATAAATGAACCCTCATTTTCATTCCTTCAACAGTAGTAGAAGAAAACCAGGAAACCGAAACATCCCGCAGCTCAACTCGATTTGTTAACGAATAAACTTCAACTATGAGTAAACATGCTATTCAAGTAACCTCCATCTACTGCAATTCCCCGTCAGAGTCATCTACCGACGAGCTTTACCTCATCTGCCAGTCAGACGGTGGCCTGCCCCTCCGCGTACCCGCTGGCCTCAATACAACGCAGGAAATGGAAAAAGGCGACACGTGGACGCTCAGTAACCTCGTTCTCTACTTCGAATACGAAGTGCTGGTAACGCTGTGGGACCACGACATGCCGTACGACCCCAACACCGCCACCTACCTGCAGAGCATCGATTTTCAACCCGGCAACGGTGACGGCTACCGGCGTTTGAAGAACCGGAACGGGGCAGATTACACCATCTACTTCAACTACATCAGCTAACCGCAAAACATGTTACGATGAACGAAAAACTCAACATACAACTGGCCAATTACATTGGCCTTTACCAATCCATGGAAACACCTGTCCCGGTAACACCACCCGCCAAACGGGCCATCACCGCCAACGAGAAACTGGTATTCGAAGAAGCCGCAAGGGCCTGGGAAAGCTACCGCCAGTCCCCCGAAGGCAAACGCGACCTGGCCGCCGCCACAAAAATGGATCTGCCGGCGCAGCAGGCGTATGTATCCACCATACTCGATCACCCCGCGTTCAAAAAGCTGCTGGAACTACTGCGTTCGTTGGACCTGCCGGCCAGCAGCTTTTCTATGGGGCTGTGCTTTGAAGCAGAGCTCTTTGTCGGATTCTCCGCCACAATAGGCGTGGCCATCGGTGTCGGGGATGCCAAGGGTGTACAGTCCGCCGAATTCCTGACCATTTCACTGGAAGGTGGCTTGGAAGTGGGGGTGATAGCGGGGGTAGAATTCGGGTTATGGAGCCGGGTGCCGTCCGACCTCGGCGGCCGCATGTCCGGTACGGAAATAACGGCAGGCCTGGAGGTAGAAGGCAGCATCGCCATCTTTTATACGCTCGTCAAGCCTGAATTAATAGGCGTCACCCTTACCATAGGCATGGGGGTAGACGAGGGGGTGGCCGAAGTGGAATGTTACACGTTTATCCTGGGTTCCCAGGGGGTAGATGCCTACATCAAACCGGTGTACCAACCGAGAAGGAACAACCTCCTTATTATCGATAAACTCACCTGTGTACACCCGGCGGGCGATGGCGGGGGAAATGAGAACGAGATCTTTTTCACCTTCCGGCCTGATGGCGGCGGAAATACGGAATATCCGTATCCCACGTACGATTATTTCTCTATGAAAGAAGGAGATGTATGGGCCTGCGGCCGCTCCGTCTGGTTCAACGACCGGGTGGACGTATTTGTGTTTGATGAAGACACTACCGGTAACGATGACGATCCCGTAGGCTCATTTGCCATTCATATTTCCCAGTTAAAAATGAACGAGTCCTTTACCTTTTCCAGCGTGGAAAATTATTCGACGAAGACGGATGAAGTGAAGTATACCATAGAGGTACGGTTGCTGGCCCAGAACGTGGGGCACTGACGGCAACGGCCTCAGTAAAAAAGCCCGGCAGTACACATCGTCTGCCGGGCTTTTCCTTTTTTATCCACGGGTTAGCGGAGTAGACGTATGGTAGCGCCGAATTCGAACGTACCGCCCAGGTTATTGCCGATGCCGCCCGTCTGGCTGATGTGTATGACCTGGATTTGCGCGGTTTTCATGATGTTGAAAACCCACGCCCGCAGTAGTGCTTCCGGAGCTGTGGTACATGCCACGGTGTTGGCCACGTTGTTAAGGAACCCGATCTGCGCCGGCGTCGAATATATTCTCGTACCCCTTTACGCCGCGGAAGCCCTGCTTCGGCTCAATGATGCTCTCCGCACCAAGTACAGAGAGACGTGCATAATGTACAGGCTGAGTTACTTTTATAAAGCTCCCCGGTGTATATTTGCCCCTCATTATAATATATCCCAATGAGCACTGTTACACCTCAACCTGAAAAGAAATCCGGAATTGGCAAAATTATCCTGACCGTAATTGCAGCCATCATAGTTATCGGCGTAATCGTCAATATGGTCGGAAGAAAGGAAGCTATTTCCAAACCAGCATATCCCACTGTGGGGCAGGTATTGAAAACCGGTCATTTTGAGGTGACGGTAAATAAAGTGGAGGTGGTGCAGTCGTTGAATACCGGCAGCGTAGTTGCTGACATCACAGTAGATGATGCTTCAAAGCTGCTGGTGTTGAATGTTACCTATAAGAACATAGAGGCCGAAAGCAGGCTGATCACGGATGGAGAGATACATATCCGCTACAATGGTAAAGATTACAACTTCGACAGATCGGAGACCATATTGGCGGATGGCTATGGTTTATTTATGGAACATCTCAAACCTGATTCTGCAAAAACCTTTAACCAGGTATACCTATTGCCCAGAGAGGTTACGGGTACCGCTTATTATATGCCCCGTCGCGCCGGGAATGATCAGAAGATTATGTTGGGTGAAATAAAGTAGGCGGAATAAACTTCCCCTGTTCTTTGACCCGGCCCCAACCTTTCCAGTATCCATGGGTACGCTCTTTGCGGCCCCGGTTTGTATCGCCTATCATTTGTTATTTTTTTACATCCCATCCGGCAATTGAGATTTGTTGTGGTTTGCCAACGGGACAATTTTGATCGTCCACCGGCAATTGCCGGGGCTTTTTTGTTTTTTTCACTGTAGATTTGAATGATGCTACAAACAGTAAATGCTTCCCCGGCCATGACATTCCTTTATGCGGCCCGGGGTATATTCGATTCCACCACCGACCCGGAAGGGTGTGCCTGGAATGGGTATATCGAATGGAGTAAACTGACGCAATTGACCGAACTAGTGTCAGTGGATTGTTCATTGAATGAAGTGTTGGTGCATGCCGACCGAAATAATGCGGACGACTGGAACTTTATTGTTGTATTTGATTATTATGAATCCGGTTTTTTCACATCAATTGATTATGTATTCCAAAAAATGGAAAAACGATCCCGGTTTAATTTATTGACTGTTGTAGTTGAGCCTAGCCAGGATTGCCGGGATGTTCAGGTGGACGGGTATGAGTTTGTGGGCTATGATTTACTTGATCAATATTTTGAGACGAGTGCACTATCCAATTGTGGAGGATTTGACGAAACATTTTCACGCGCAGATCTGAGTACTAAAGGATTGATAGACGATTTTGATGCGGCAAAAGATATACAAAAGCGCCTTTTTGAAAATAATCCGGGGGAAGATCATGCAGATACCAACATTATCGCGATCTGGCGGCATACTACGATAGGCCGGTGATGAAATGAAGATGTTTGATAAGGTTGAATCAGGATGGCAGGAATATGTAATACCTTGTTCAGCCGCAGCCGTATCATTGACAAACAAAGTTTTCTCTTTCCCGAAAGAATTTTTGATCTTAAAAAAGACCCGCCAAAACTGGCAGGTCTTACTATTACCATGTGCAGCCCGTCAAAGGCTTATAACCCCAAAATCCGGCAGCGGTCATGCTGCCTGTGAGAGTAGAAAAGAGCCCGCCTTGAAAAGCAGGCCGGTTGAAAACCATTCGATATCCCTGAAGTATGAATCTGTTCATACTGATTGAGCTTGATGAAAACCGGCCAGGAATAGCCGGTTCTCCGGAATTGTGTCATTGAATTTCTACCAAATCTAAAAGTCAAATCCTGTTCTCAAAGCTATCACGAACGCCCGCAATAACCTGAAAATTACCCTGGTAATATGTTGGCGTAATCATAGAATATGTCAGGTTTTGGGCGATTTTGGGGTGGGAATCAAAATGGAGTAACTTTGTAACACGCAAATAGGTTGCGTAGTGCAGACAGAAATTTATTTTTGCGTATAATCATGTGAATTATGGGAACTACAATCACTTGTCCGAGCTGCAAACACCTGTTTGTGATGGAAGACGCAATTGCCGCGGATATCCAGAAGGAAATGCGCGCAAAAATGGCGGTGGAATGGCGCAAGCAGCAAGACGGCCTCCAGGCGCAGAAAAATGAAGTGGAGCAGCAGCGCCAGCAGATTGCCCTCGAAAAACAGCGTATACTCGACGAGCGCCGCCAGCAGGAAGAAGAACTGAACAAACGCCTCCAGGCGGAAAAAATAAAATTACAGGAATCGCTGGCGGACAATATCCGCAAAGACCTGACGGCCGATTTCGAGAACCAGATCCGCCTGATGCGGGAAGCGCAGCAGGAAAACGAGGAGAAACTCAAAGAGGCCCGCTTGGCCCAGCTGGAGTTCCTGCGCAAAACACAGGAGCTCCAGAATAAGGAAGAGGAGCTCGACCTTCGCCTCCAAAAGCAGCTGATGGAAGAACGCTCCAAGCTGATGGAGCAAATCCGCCGCGAAGAGTCGGAACGCAATAGCCTGAAAGACACGGAATACCAGATGAAGCTCAAGGAAATGGAAAAGCAGTTGGAAGACCAGCGGCGCCTGGCGGAAGAAATGCGCCGCCGCGCAGAGCAAGGCTCCATGCAGCTCCAGGGCGAAGTACAGGAGCTGGCGCTGGAAGAAATGCTGCGCAGCAATTTTCCCTTCGACGCCATTTCAGAAGTAGGCAAAGGCGTGCGGGGCGCAGACTGCATCCAGACGGTGCGCAATCAGTTCGGCCAGGAGTGCGGCAAAATCATCTACGAAAGCAAACGCACCAAAGGCTTCGAAAAGGAATGGATAGAAAAGCTCAAGGCCGACATGCGCAGCCAGGGAGCCGATGTGGCCGTACTCGTAACGCAGACCATGCCGAAAGAAATGGACCGCTTCGGGGAAAAGGACGGTGTCTGGATCTGCTCCTTCCACGAGGTGAAAAGCCTTACCTACGTACTGCGCGACGCCATTCTCAAAGTATATAACATCAGCCGCTCGCAAGACAATAAAGGCGATAAAATGCAGCTCCTCTACCACTATCTCACCAGTGGAGAATTCGCCGAACAATGGAGCGCCATCCGTGAAGGGTTCCGCTCCATGAAAATGTCGATCCAGAAAGAACGCGAAGCCATGGAGAAACTCTGGAAGGCACGCGAAAAACAACTGGAAAAAGTACTGCTCAACGCCGCCCACATCAAAGGTTCCATCGAAGGCATCGCCGGCAGCGATTCGGTAGACCTTCAACTGCTCGACGATGCGGCGGAAGCTTTGCTAGATAGTTGATAAAATTTTTCTATATAAATGCTTGGATTCTAATTTCCGGCAGGTTACATTTATGGCCATGAAAAACCACGCATATCAATCTGTTATATTCGACCTGGGAGCCGTGCTGGTAGACTGGAATCCGCGTTATCTCTATCACAAGATATTCGCCACGCCGGAAGAAACCGAGTATTTCCTGGAACACGTCTGTACGTCCGACTGGAACGAAGCGCAGGACGCCGGCCGCAGCCTGCAGGACGGTACGGAATGGCTCATCACCCAACATCCGCAGTACGAAGCGCAGATCCGTGCATTTTACGGCCGGTGGCGCGAAATGCTCGCAGGCCCTATCGCCGGCACTGTACAGATATTGCGGCAGCTGAAAGACAGCGGCCAGTACAAGCTGTATGCGCTCACCAACTGGTCGAACGAAACATTTCCCATCGCCCTGATGGAGTATGAGTTCCTGCAGTGGTTCGACGGTATTGTTGTTTCCGGGAAGGAAAAAATCCGCAAACCGCAACCGGATTTCTACCAGCTGCTGCTCGACCGCTACAGCGTCAGCAAATCCAGCACGATCTTTATCGACGATAACCTTCGCAACGTGCAGGCCGCGGAAGCTTTTGGCATCGAAAGCATCCTGTTCGAATCGCCCGCACAGCTTTCCTCCGAATTGTCCCAACGCGGCATACTGAACTGACACGATATGTTATGCGGGTGCCTGCCTGCATAACATATCGTTTTTCTTTCCCATTTCTTATATAGAAAAAATACTCCATGCACCGCGCCCGGTGCGGTTTTTGTTTTAACATTTCCTTAAGCCGATTTTAACTTTTCTGCTGTAAACAGGCAGTAACATTCTTGCGTCTATAGCGTTCCATACATGTAGGTCGGAAGTGATGACGATGTGTAGCTGGAAACGTGTGGAGATGCGGTTGATAACAATGTAGGTGAACTGTGGGAGAGTGAAAGTGGCGATGCCGGTCCCGTTGTGCAGATTAATGTAGTAATGCAGTGAAGTGGATAAAACGGGCCGCATCTTCCGGCCAGCCAAAAACAATGGGTATAAAATTAACACATATGAAAAGAACAGGAATGATTTTAAGTGCAATTGCCGTAAGCGCCCTGTTAATCAGCAGTTGCAGAAAAGAACCGCTCAATGACATGACGGAAGAAGAATCCCGTATTTATGTAACGAACTATGATGAGAAAGCGGATTTTACCACTTACAAAACGTTTAGCATAGTGGATTCAGTTGCGGTGATCAGCAACCGGGATTCGAAAAAAGAACTGACGGACTACGATGTGAAACTGCTGGGCAACCTGAAGGCCTCCATGCAGGCAAGAGGGTACACGCTGGTGGATAAGAGCGCCAAGCCCGACCTGGCTTTGAACGTCAGCCGTATCAATACCACCCAGAGCTCCATCGGTTATAATCCGGGTTACTGGACGGGCTGGCCGGGCTATTGGGACACGGGTTACTGGGGCTATCCAGGTTGGGATTACTGGTTCCCCTCTTACTATACGGTGTTCCGGTACAACGAAAGATCAGTGGCCATCGACATGGTAGACCTGAAAAATGCGCCGAAAGACAATAACCAGCTGACGGCGGTGTGGAACGCCATGCTGCGTGGTTCCGGCGTATGGAACAGTAGTAACCTCGATGCCATGATCAAGGCGATTTTTGATCAGAGCGCCTATCTGAAGGCGTCCGGTAACTGATTGATTGGTGAAGCTAAAAAGTAAAAACATGAAACGTATTAAAGCATTGATATTGATTTTTGTCGGCACCCTCGGCGTTAGCAGCGCCTTTGCGCAAAGCAGCCGCCCGCCGTTTTCTTTCCACCTCAACTATTCCGTGGCGCAGCCGCTGGGCTCGCTGAGCGACTATGCCAGCAAAACCAGCTTCCGCGGATGGAACGCAGGTTTCCAGTACGCGCTGAACGACCGGCTGAGCCTCGGCGCCAAGGTGGGATTCTCTGATTTTTATGAAAGGTCCCCCCGCGCGGTGTATCCCGGCAAAGGTGAAGACGTGTCTGCCGTGCAGACGCATACGCTGCAGACCATTCCCATCCTCGCCACCGTGCAGTACAATTTTGCCGGCCCGGATGCGAAAGTGATTCCTTATGGCGGCATCGGCATCGGTACCGCTAACATGAATTACGAAAAATTCTGGGGCGAATTCGTGGGAAGGGAGAATAAATGGGCCTTCCAGGTGAGCCCTGAAATAGGGGTCAACGTGCCGTTCGGTAAATATTCACCCGTGATGCTCAATGCCAACGTGCAGTACAATTACGCACCGTATAAAGTGCAGGAGATCACGAATTTTAACTCGATACAAGCGAACATTGGATTGAAGTTCCATATCCAGTAGACCACAATTAACGGAACATGTGAGAGAGAGGGGCTGCCTGATGGCGGCCCCATTTTTTTTATTCGGCGGGGAAGAAGCCCAGGGAATATTTTTCTTTGATGGCGCCATCTGCGTCTTTGTACACATAATACGCGCCGAGCCCCAGTTTGGGATGATCGCGCACGAATTGCAGGCCGGCGTCCACACCGAGCAATATCAGTGCGTTGTCGTACGCGTCGGCCGTAATGGCGTCTGGCGCCGTAACGGTAACGGTGATGATGTTGTTGTGCAGCGCTTCGCCGGTACGCGGATGAATGGTATGGGCGAAGCGGGTGCCGCCTTCATCGAAGAAACGGCGGTAATTGCCGCTGGTGGCTACTGCGCGGTTATTCAGCTGCAGGATGGCCTGCATGGGCCGGGAGCTGTCGCCCGCCGGCCTTTCTATACCCACGCTCCAGGGCCTGCCCTGCGCGTTGACGCCGGCCGCTACCAGTTCGCCACCCACGTCCACGAGGTAATTGCGGATGCCGTGTGCCGCCAGGAAACGGCCCAGCACATCGGAGGTGAATCCCTGGGCAATGCCGTTGCAGTCTATTTCCACACCGGCTTTCTTTTTGATGAGGTAGCGCGAACGGAGGGTGAGCAGCCGGTAGTCCACCACCTGCAACGTTTTGCGGATGTCTGCGGCGGACGGCTGTCCTTTGCTGTGGCGTACCACGCCAAAGCCCCACAGGTCAACCAGTGGTTTGACGGTGATGTCGAACAGCCCGTTGGTGGTGCGGCTTACTTCCTGCGCTTTCCTGACCACGGTGCGCATATAATCGTCCATCACCACCTGCTGCCCTTTGTTAAAGCGGTTGATGAGGGAACCGGGCAGGTACAGCGACAAGGAGCGGTCTACTTCCCTGAAAATGCGTTCCACATCGGGTTGCAGCGACACCGAATCACTGCCGAGGTACTTGATAATGTAATAAGTACCCTGCGCTTTACCCTGGATGGTGACCAGGCGCTGCGCAGCTGCGCTCATGGAGATGCATACGCCGGCCAGTAGAAGCAACATTTTCATGTCCGTAAAATAATAAAAGCTTCAGGAAAATGCGTTGAAACCCGTGATGTCCATGCCGGTGATAAGGAGGTGCACCTCGTGGGTGCCTTCGTAGGTGATGACGCTTTCGAGGTTCATCATGTGGCGCATGATGGGATACTCGCCGGAAATGCCCATGGCGCCGAGAATCTGTCGCGCTTCCCGGGCAATGTGCACGGCCGTTTCGCAGGAGTTGCGCTTGGCCATGGAAATCTGTTCGGGCGTGGCCTTGCCTTCGTTGCGCAGTACGCCAAGGCGCCAGTTCATCAGCTGGGCTTTGGTGATTTCGGTGATCATTTCCGCCAGCTTTTTCTGTATCAGCTGGAAACCGCCGATGGGCCGGTCGAACTGCACGCGTTCCTTGGCGTAGCGAAGGGCGGTATCGTAACAGTCCATCGCCGCGCCGATGGCGCCCCAGGCAATGCCGTAACGGGCGGAAGAAAGGCAGGAGAGGGGCGCCTTGAGCCCGCGGGCGTCCGGCAGTATGTTGGTTTTCGGTACGCGCACATTGTCGAGCACCAGCTCGCCGGTAGCGCTGGCGCGCAGGCTCCATTTATTTTTTGTTTCGGGCGTGGAAAATCCTTCCATGCCGCGCTCCACGATTACGCCGCGTATTTTCCCTTCGGGATCCCGGGCCCACACCAGGGCGATGCCGGCAAAGGGAGCGTTGGAAATCCACATTTTGGCGCCATTGAGCAGGATGTGATCGCCGTCGTCGTCGAAATATGTGAGCATGCCGGCGGGATTGGATCCGAAGTCCGGCTCCGTGAGCCCGAAGCAGCCCATCAGTTCACCGGTGGCCAGTTTGGGCAAAAAGCGGCGCTTCTGTTCCTCGCTACCGAAGGTGTGGATGGGATGCATTACCAGGGAACCCTGTACAGACGCGGTGGAGCGGATGCCGCTGTCGCCGCGCTCCAACTCCTGCATCATCAGGCCGTACGCGATATAATCAAGGCCGCCTCCGCCGTATTCCACGGGAATGGTAGGGCCGAAGCAACCCAGCCGCCCCAGTCCCGGCAGTATATGCGCGGGAAATTCCGCGCGCTGGCAGAAACCGTCGATCACCGGTGTAATCTCCTGTTTCACCCATTGCCGCACGGCATCCCGTACCAGCTTGTGCTCATCGGTCAGTAATTCGTCTATCTGGAAATAATCCGGGGATTGAAACAGGTCCTGGTGCATGGGTCATTTTTTAGCGATGTCTCAATTTACGGAATTACGGAGATTTGCTACCTTAGTCCGGCAAATCTGAGTGTATGGCTAAACTGTTGCCTGTGTTTTTACTGGGGGTATTCCTTACTGTTGTGGTTGCCGCTTTTTTACCGAGGAGCATTAGATTCAGACCGGCTGCTGCCGTGCCGGCCGATTCCGCGCAGCAGGCGGAAGTCAAAAAATACTGGACCGTTTTTCTCACCAAAGGCCCGGCGCCGGAACAGGATGCCGTAACGGCCGCGTTGATCCAGGAAAAGCACATGAGCCACATCCAACGCCTGGCAGACGAGGGCAAACTGATGGTGGCAGGCTCTTTTGGAGACAGTGGCCGCCTGCGCAGCATGTTCATCCTGGATTGTAAAGACAGCCTCGAAGCGGTGCGGCTGATCGAAAGCGACACCGCCGTCGTCACACAATACCTCCGGTTTGAAGTGAAGCCCTGGTGGACGGTGAAGAACTGCGTGTTCAAATAAACGGCTTGAGACGAACCTCCGGTTCCAGGCAGCCTGAACGCGCTGCGGCTCAGGCGGCTCCCTTCCGGCCGCGCAGGGCCCCGGTATTGCAATTCGCGAAGAATGAGGGGGAAGCTGGACTGATTCACCACGCAGGTGCCCAAAAAAAAGGGAAACGCACCGCGTTTCCCTTCCGTATCCATGATAAAAAGTTTATACCAGGTATTGCGACATTTCCCGCTGGTAAGCCTGTGCGGCTTTGCGGGCATCGTCCGCAAAATCTTCGCCGTTGCCGGCGTAAATCACCGCGCGGCTCGCATTCACGAGCAGTCCCACGTCTTTATTCAGTCCCTTTTCGGAGATTTCTTTCAGGCTGCCGCCCTGTGCGCCCACACCGGGGACGAGGAAGAAGTGGTCGGGCACGAGCTTCCGTATATCGGCCACGGCTGCGGCCTGCGTGGCGCCCACCACAAACATCGTATTGTCCGGGCTGCCCCAGGATGCGGTGGTCTGCATCACCTGTTCGTACAAAAAGCGGTCACCGTTTTTAAGCTGCTGAAAGTCTTTGCTGCCCTCGTTGGAAGTGAGGCCCAGCACAATGGCCCATTTGCCGGGGAACGCGAGGAACGGCTCCACACTGTCGCGGCCCATGTAAGGCGCTACCGTTACCGAGTCGAACCCGTAGGTTTCGAAAAATGTTTTGGCGTAGTAGGTAGAGGTGTTGCCAATGTCGCCGCGTTTGGCGTCCGCAATGGTAAAGATGTTGTCCGGAATATACTCCACCGTCCGCTGTAAGCTCTCCCAGCCGCGGATGCCCTGGCATTCGTAGAATGCCGTGTTGATCTTGTACGACACACAAAGGTCTTTTGTGGCGTCGATGATCGCCTTGTTGAAGGCAAAGATGGGGTCTGCGTGGGATAACAGGTGTTTGGGAATCTTTTGAATGTCCGTATCCAGTCCAATACAAAGGTAAGATTTCCGCTCCCTGATAAGCTGCACCAAGTCCTGTCTGTTCATAGTGTAATTTGCAATTAGCAGCGAATTTCAGGCATTTTTACCAAAACCGGATTTTGATTTTCCGATTTTAGTTATTAATTTTTCTGCATCCACGGTTATCGAAAAAGCACAATTTCCATGAAAAGGCTCGTATTTGTCACTATTTCCATTCTTTTCCCTGCGATATTCCTGCAATCGAATGCACAGTCGGGGCCGATGCCGCAGATCGGTGTGGCTACTTCGTACGAAAACGACAGTCTGCTGAGTGCGGCGGGGTTCAACTACATCGAGGAAGGCGCCCGCAAGCTGTTTGCTCCTTCCGTTCCTGACAGCACTTACCGGCGAACGTTGGGGCGATTCAAAAAAATGAACCTGAAAGTACCGAGCTGCAACCTTTTCCTGCCGGCCACCGTGCGCCTGGTGGGGCCTTCGGCCGACGAGCGGGTGATACTGGGGTATGTAGACACGCTGATGCAGCGGGCCCGTGAGGCCGGTGTGCGCATCATTGTGTTTGGGAGCGCCGGTGCCCGCCAGCTGGAGCCGGGCCTGGATCCGGAACTCGCGAAGCGGCAGCTGATCGCCATTTCGCGGAAAATGGCGCAGGTGGCGGAAAAATACGGCCGCATCATTGCCATCGAGAACCTGAACAAATCAGAAGATAATTTCATCAACAGTCTCGCCATCGTGACCGACATCGTAAAAGCCGTGAATCATCCCAATTTCAGGATTACGGCGGATATTTATCATATGAAGCGGGAAGGAGAGGCGCCTTCCGCCATTGCCGCCGCGGCGCCCTACCTGGTGCATTGCCATATCGCCGAAAAAGAAGGCCGCCGCGCGCCGGGCACTGCCCAGGACGATTTTGTGCCTTACCTGGCGGAGCTGAAGAAAGCCAACTACAAAGGCAACATCACCATCGAGTGCGGATGGAAAAACATGCCTGAAGAATGCAGGCCAGCGCTGGCTTACCTGCGCAGCCAGCTCGAAATGGCGTACCGGAAATAAAAACTCACATCAACAATAAAATGCTTTTACAATGACTGACACGAATAAAAACCGGCGGGAATTTCTGAAACTGTCCATGATGGGCGGGGCCGGTATTGCGCTGAGCGCCATGGGCATGCCCGCCAGCAGCTACGCCCGCATCCTCGGGGCGAACGACCGGGTGAATGTGGGCGTGGTGGGATTTTCTGACCGTTTCCGCCAGGCGCTGATGCCCAGCTTCCTGAAATATCACAAAGAAATGAACTTTGATATCGTAGCTGTTTCCGACATCTGGAGCCGCCGCCGCGAGGAAGGAAAAGCCATGCTGTCGGAAAAACTGGGCCATTCCGTACAGGCCTGTGTGAACAATGATGAGCTGTACCGTATAAAAGACCTCGATGCCGTGATGATTGCCACGGCTGACTTCCAGCATGCCTTTCACACCATCGAGGCGGTAAAAAACAAGAAAGACGTGTATTGCGAAAAGCCTTTCGCGGAAACGATGGAAGACGCGCGCAACGCCCTCAAAGCCGTGAAGGCCTCCAACCGCGTGTTTCAGGTAGGCACGCAGCGCCGCAGCGGGCCCGCCTATCATGCGGCCGCCAAATTCATCCAGGACGGTAAATTCGGTCCTATCACGATGGTGGAAATGACCTGGAACGTTAACCAGCCTGGCCGCTGGCGCCGACCGGAGCTGACGAAGAGCATCCGGGAATCGGATGTAGACTGGAACCGTTTCCTCTGCAGCCGGCCGAAAGACAGCTGGGATCCGCGCAAGTACCTCGAATACCGCCTCTTCTGGCCGTATTCGTCCGGTATTTTCGGCCAATGGATGACGCACCAGATCGACACCGTACACTGGTTCTGCGGCCTGAAACACCCGCGCAGCGCGGTGGCCAACGGCGGCATCTACCAGTGGAAAGACGGGCGCAGCAATCCGGACACGCTCACGGCGGTGTTCGACTACGGTCCGCAAAACGACCCGTCCACTGGTTTCCAGGTGGTGTACAGCTCCCGCTTCCACAACTCCGCGGGCGGCACCAAGGAACTGTATTACTCCAACGGGGGCATGATCGATATGAGCACCAACAAGATCAGTCCCACCGGCGGCCTGCGTGAAAGGGAAGCAAAAGAAATGGGCATGAAGGCGAACCTGCTGCCTGAAATGGACCTTTCCGCCGCCGCGGCGTCGGTGGAAACGGGCGCGAATACGGGCGGCGACGATACCACCCTGGCGCACGTGCACAACTGGATGCAATGTGTGCGGAAACAGGATATTAAAACGAATGCGCCGATAGAAGCGGCCTATTCGCACTCCATCGCCCTGATCATGGGCACGGCGGCGTACCGCACGGGGCTCAAGGCAACCTTCGATGAAGCGAAGCAGGATGTGATCGTGGGAGGGAAGGTGTTTACGTTGTAGACGACCGTTTTTCAGATATGGAAGGGCTGCTCCGCAAGGTGCAGCCCTTCCTGCTTTATAAGAACGTATTCTGCGGGATTGCTTTCACGGGAAAGGGGCATTGGCGCAGGCCCTTTTTCCCACGCTTACTTTCTTGAAATGCGCGTAGCGCCGGCTATTTACAGGTACAGCCGGGTAGCCGGATACATGGGCATGGTGGCTGGCGCCGCCGTTATTGCCTTTCCCGCCGTTTCTCCATTTCCGCGGCAATGCGAATGGAGTGATCGTCGCCGGATTCTTTCAGATGGTCCACTACGCTGAAATAATCGTGATCGTTGCGGTTCTGGCTGAGCTTGAAACGGGTGTCTACCCGGTCGATGCTCAGTTCGAAACCGGTGATGGCCTTCAGGTTGTTGTGCAGTTCCTTTTCACCGATATCGCTCATTTTCACCGGTTGCGCGGAGCCGGCTTCGTAGCGTTGCATCAGGTGGGTGAGGGATTCCACCAGTTCGCCGTCCGTTTGTATGCGCAGCGTGCCGTAAATGTGCACGGCGATATAATTCCAGGTGGGGATTTTATCTTTCGCATACCAGGAGGAAGAAATGTAGCTGTGCGGATCCATGAACACGGCCATGAAGGTTTGCCCGGACGTGAAAGTTTTCGACTGCGGGTTGGCGTTGGCGATGTGCCCGCGAAGCACGAATTCACCCGGCGATTTCTCCGCCAGTTCGATGGGCAGGTGTGTGCCCGTGGGCAATCCATTGTCTATGCTGACAAGCAGGCCGAAACTGTTCTGGCGGATAAAGGCGGCTACGGTGTCCCAGTTATTTTCCTGGGTATATTTCGGGGAGTACATAATTGCGGTATAAAAGTCCCGGCGCCGTGGTGCGGCGCCGGGGGAGTGAGATGTGCTATACAATGATTTCCACAACGCGGGTCGGTTCCATGTTGGCGTTCCGCATGGCGATGCTGCGGGCGGCGGCGCCGGCAAAGTCGGCGAACGCCTGTTGGCTGATGGCGTCGTTGCCGGCCACTGCGGGCACCCCTTCGTCGCCGCCTTCGCGGATGCTCTGTACCAGCGGTATCTGGCCCAGGAAGGGAATTTCCAGCTCTTCGGCGAGGCGTTTGCCGCCTTCTTTCCCGAAGATGTAATATTTGTTGTTGGGCAGTTCGGCGGGCGTGAAATAAGCCATGTTTTCCACCAGGCCGATGATCGGCACACGGATTTGCGGGCTGCTGAACATCCCGATGCCTTTTTTGGCGTCGGCCAGGGCCACGTCCTGCGGCGTGGTCACGATGATGGCGCCTGTCACCGGTACGGTCTGCACGAGGGTGAGGTGGATGTCGCCGGTGCCGGGAGGCATGTCGATGATGAGGTAGTCCAGCTCATCCCAGTACACATCCGATACGAACTGCTTCAGGGCGCTGCTGGCCATGGGGCCGCGCCATACGATGGCTTGCTTTTCGTCTACCAGCAGGCCGATCGACATAAATTTGATGCCGTATTTTTCCATGGGCGCGATCATGCCTTTGCCGTCCACATTCACCATCATCGGGCGTTCGCCGCGTACGCCGAACATGATGGGAACGGACGGGCCGTAAATGTCGGCGTCCATAAGGCCCACCTTCGCCCCGTCGCGGCCCAAAGCCAGCGCCAGGTTGGCAGCCACGGTGGATTTGCCCACCCCGCCCTTGCCGGAGGCCACCATGATGATATTCTTAACGTTGGGCAGCAGGGCCTTCCCGTCTTTGCGGTTCGAGCTTACATTGGCGGTCATTTTTACCTCCACTTCGGCGTCCTTGCTCACCAGGTGCACGATCGCATTCACACAGGCGTTTTTGATCATCTCTTTCAGCGGGCAGGCGGGAGTGGTCAGTACTACCGTGAACTTAACTTTATTACCATCGATCTCAATGTCCTTCACCATGTTCAGTGTCACCAGATCCTTGCCCAGATCGGGTTCCTCCACATTTGACAGGGCCTCAAGTACCTTCTCTTTTGTGATCATAAATTGTTGTTAAAATTGTTTCCGATCAGCAAAGTTAACCTAAAATGAGGTTTAATTTGTTGGTTTTATATTCGTGTTTCCGGGAGGAACAAATTATCTTAGTACCTACATGCACAAAAAACTGTTCATACTTTTTTCCCTG
Organism: uncultured Chitinophaga sp.; assembly: GCA_965653365.1. Lineage (GTDB taxonomy): Bacteria > Bacteroidota > Bacteroidia > Chitinophagales > Chitinophagaceae > Chitinophaga. The sequence goes on from CBFGZV010000001.1 coordinate 303,783, forward strand.
CTGTTCCTGCCGTTTTTGTTAAAAGCACAGCTCAAAGGATTCAAAGACAGCATCATACAGATTTCCGGTATTACCATGACGGCGGACAGCCTGCGTGCGATACCGGCGGTGAGCATCCTGGTGAAGGGGCAGAACCGCGGTACGATCTCAAACAGCCAGGGGGTATTTTCCATTGTTGCATTCAAAGGAGACACCCTCATGTTCAGTGCGGTTGGCTTCCGCCGGAAGAACTATAAAATCCCCGCTGAACTGGTAGGGAACAGCTACTCGATGATCCAGCTGATGACGGAAGACACGGTGTATCTCGCCGAAACCATCATCAAACCGTTTCCCTCGCGGCGCGAATTCGAAAAACTGTTCGTGAGCATGGATATTCCGAACGACATGTACGAGGTGGCCCGTAAAAACAACGAATCCGCCAAACTCAGGGCCCTCGCCAGGTCGATGCCCATCGACGCCGGCGGCGCCTATAATGTGTTCATGCAGAAGCAGCAGCAATCGCTCTATTACGCCGGCCAGAACCCGCCGCAGAACATCTTCAACCCGCTTGCCTGGGCGCAGTTCATCGAATCGTGGAAGCGGGGCGATTTTAAACGGAAAGATTAGCGCGCCGGGCGTGAATGGTTTTTCGTTAAATTGCCCCTTTAAACACCATTCACCAAAATAACTCCTTATGCAGAAAGTAGCTGTGATCGGCGCCGGAACAATGGGCAACGGTATCGCACACGTGTTTGCCCAGCATGGTTTTTCCGTTCACCTCATAGACGTGGCGCAACCTGCGCTCGACAAGGCGCTGGCCACTATTACCAAAAACCTCGACCGGCAAATCGCAAAAGAAATCATCACCGCAGAAAATAAACAGCAAACCCTTGCTAACCTGCAAACCTTTACCAGCCTGGCTTCCGGCGTACAGGGCGTGAGCCTGGTAGTGGAAGCGGCCACGGAGAACGTGGACCTCAAACTGAAAATATTCCGCGAATTGGACGAGCACACCGGCCCCGACACAGTGCTGGCCACCAATACTTCTTCCATCTCCATTACGAAAATCGCCGCCGTTACCCGTAAACCGGGCAAGGTAATCGGCATGCACTTCATGAATCCTGTGCCGGTAATGAAGCTGGTGGAAATCATCAACGGCTATGCGACCGGGAAAGCTGTCACGGAGCAGATCACCGAACTTTCGCTGCAGCTGGGCAAAGTGCCCTGTGTAGTGAACGACTATCCCGGCTTCATCGCCAACCGTATTTTAATGCCCATGATCAACGAGGCGGTGTATTCGCTGTACGAAGGCGTGGCCGGCGTGAATGAAATAGATACCGTTATGAAGCTGGGCATGGCGCATCCCATGGGGCCCTTGCAACTGGCGGATTTTATCGGCCTCGACGTTTGCCTCTCCATCCTGAACGTGCTGTACGACGGGTTCGGCAACCAGAAATACGCGCCCTGTCCCTTACTGGTGAATATGGTAACCGCCGGCCACCTCGGCGTGAAAAGTGGGATTGGTTTCTATAATTACGCCGCCGACGGCAAAGAACTGGTGGTGAGCGAGCGGTTCCGCTGATAGTCTGTGCCGCGATTGGGCATAGCACGTTATCCCCGGACGACTATGGAAGCAACAACTGCATCATATCTGTTCCGCACAAAAAAAGGATGCACCGTATATGGCGCATCCTTTTTTTGTGCGGTTGCATAAACCTCAGCCCGCATATTTGGCCCTGTACTCTTTTGGAGAAAGACCCACTATTTTCCTGAATACCTGGCGGAATGCTTTTGCATCTTCATAGCCTGCATGCATCATCACACCGGTGATGTTTTCCTGTTTCTGTTCGAGCAGCTTTTTGGCCGCTTCTATCCGGATACGCTGGAGATATTCGATCGGAGTGATGCCCGTGGCCAGTTTGAAGCGGCGTATGAAATTCCTGCGGCTCACGGGCAGGTCGCGAATCACTTCTTCCACCGTAACACGGTCTTTGAAGCGGTTTTCCATGCGGAGCTGCGCTTCAGACACCAGTTCGTCCTGGTGCCGGTGAGACGGCGACCACACGGCGAAATACGATTGCTGTTCGCGGTCCATATCGATGGCGAACAGCTTGGCCACGTAGATGGCCACCCGCCGCCCGCAATATTTTTCAAGGATGTGGAGCAGCAGGTGGAAGGTGGACGTAGCGCCCCCGCTCGTATACACGCCGCCGTCGTCTGTTACCACGGCTTTAGACTGCACATGGATGTCCGGGAACTTCCGGGCCAGTTCTCCCGCCGCCGTCACATGGGTAGTGGCGTTTCTATTCTGCAGCAGGCCACTGGCCGCCAGCATGAATACGCCGGTGCAGAAACTGGCTACTTCCGCGCCGCCCCGGAACTGCTGCTGCAGCCAGGGAAGGAACTGGTGATTGTCGTGCAGGTGGGCTTCCAAATCTCCCGGCTGAAAGGCGGGCACCAGTACGAGGTCTGCCTGGCCTGCCTGCTGGATGCCAACCGGCCGGTACTGGTCGTACAACAGCTGGCCGGCCGGTTGTGGGTCGAGCGTCACCAGGGTGAGGTCGAAAAAAGCCTCGCCGGTGTTGTCTTTATAAAATGAATTGACCGTCTGAAATACGTCCAGGATGGCCGCAATACTGATGTGACGGTACTTTCGGCTTAATAGTACGGTTACTTTTTTCATTGTCAGGTTGAATTGGCTGTTACTAAGATAGGATATTTTTTGGCACAAATGCCCCCTTTTGTTGACTGATTTGCCATCGGCTGTCTGCCGCAGGAGGGGTAGTTTTGTATCAGAAAGACTGCCTTTCGCCGTTCGAATAGATTGACAGGAGGTATCCGCATGGGCGCGGATACCTTATTTTTTGGGCGGCGGCATTTATCCAAAGACATTTCCGGTGGGGAGTAAAAGGCAGTTCCTGGAAAAGCGGCCCGGCGGTGAGGCGCAAAGCGCAGGTGCGCCGGCACCCAAGCCGTGTTGTTCAGTAGCACCCAAATGGATGATATATGAAAAGCCGGCCTCGTGGCCGGCTTTTTTCAAGTATTGGTTGAATTTGCAAATTCGTACCCGCAGTACGCGCAGTGCGTAAGCCCGGCCTGTTTGGCGCTCCTGGCGCCGCAGGCAGGGCAGTCTTTACCTTTCATCTGCCGCATCGCTTCTTCCTGTTCGGGAGGTGGATGTAACTTCAATTTGTCGATAATGTTCAACGGCTTGTTTGTTTCTTCGTTCATAGCGCTATTGTTTCCTTGTGTTGCTTCGTGTGCTAAGGTCTGTCGTTGTGCTAAATATAATAATTTAAATTAAAATGAAAATTAATTATACATGTCCGGTTACCGGTTTGAGTAAAGGTATTTCCGGCTGTGGACGGTAAATACCGGCCGCGTTTTTTTCCACGAAGGCTTTCGGGAAAAACCTGGGTAAAAATGCAACGTCAGCAACAACAACATGCACCGGAGCGCATGACGTTGATAACCGGGCGGTAGCTGGCGGATTGTCTGAAAAATTGACACCACAAAAAATTTTTCCACCCATAAAAAAGACCGCCTTTCCGGGCGGCCTTTTCGTTTCAAACAGGATATGGATTAGATGCCTTTCGCGGTTTTATCCGCGGTTGTCGTCAACAGGTCATCCAGTTGACGGTGGTCCAGGAACGTTCCTTTCGAAATGACCGCGTCAATCTTTTGTGTATTGGTAATATTTTCCAAGGGGTTGGCGTTGAGCAGTATGATGTCTGCCTTTTTGCCGGCGGCAATGCTGCCGTAGTTTTTCTGGCCGAGGAACGCGGGTGCGTTGATGACGGAAGCCTGTAATGCCTGCAGGGGCGTGAGGCCGTATTGTACCATCAGTGCCAGTTCTGTGTGCAGGCCCAGGCCGGGATAGGTGTATGAGTTGAGATAGCCTGCATCGGTTCCGGCCAGGATTTTTACGCCGGCTTCCTGCAGCACGGGCAAAACGGAGGCGGATTTGATGAACGCCGCTTTGCGTGCGGCGATGGCGGCGGCATCGTGTTTCAGCACGTTGTTCACGCGGCCTTCGTAGGTTTTCTGCAGGCCTTTGCCGATGTACCGCAGGTATGCGTCGTGGCGGGGATCATGCTCGTCGAAGTAGGCGAGGAGGTAGCCCAGGCTGAGGGTGGGCGTTACGGCGGTGCCGTGCTGCGCCATATAGCGGTACATCTTCAGCGCGCTTTCGCGGTTGTAGGTATCCGCAATGCGCTGGCTAAGGTCGCGGCCCTTCAGCCGGCCGGCAGCCACTTCCGCCGATATGTTTTCTTCTTCGGAAGAGCCTGCTTTCAGCAGGTAAGTGAGGTGCTCGATGGAACTGAGGCCCGCGTCTACGATCTGTTTCATGGGAATGGCGTATGGCACGTGGCCGGAAATCACAAATCCGCGTTTCCTCGCTTCGCGGATGCTTTCCAGGTATAGCGCGGGCTGCAGCGTGTTGTCGGTGATTTTGATAAAGTCGGCTTTCAGGCCTTGCAATGAATCGAGGGCGTGGTGTAGTTCTGCAGCGGTACCTATTTCGATGTCGCCTTTCCAAACGGATTTATACCCTTCGAGCTTGGGGCCCGACGTGAAGATGGTAGGGCCCTGGAGGGTGCCGTTGTTGATGGAATCGCGCCATTGCAGTACGAAATGGCTGATATCCGCCGCACAGTCGCGCACGGCCGTGATGCCATGGGCAAGGAACAGCGGGAGCAGGTTTTTGTTTTCGTGGGCAAGGGTGTCGCCGCCGCCGAAGTGGATGTGTGCGTCCCAAAGGCCGGGCATGGCGTATTTACCCTTTGCGTTGACGACTTTGGCGGCGCTGTAGCGGCTGCGTTCACGGGCATCGAACACGGCCAGCACGGAATCGTTGCGGATGGCGAAAGCTTTGCCGGTGATCAGTTGTCCGCTGCGTACATCGATGATGGTAGCGGAATGCACCAGCAGGTCGGCTTTGATTTTTTGCGCGGCCAGCGGCCACGCGGGCAATGCCATCAGCATGGCCATGCAGAGTTTCTTCATCTTGCTAAGATAAGCCCGCCAATCGCGGCAGGATGGTACTTTCTGCAACAATCCGGGTGTTTCTGAAAGCGTGCGCCTTTTCCTTTCATTCACTATCTTCACGCCCGTATTTAAAAGGAACAGTGCAATGAAAATAGTAATTAGTGCCGTCGTGCTGGCTTTGACCGGGCTTGGCGTCTGCGCCCAGGATCCGGCGCTCATCCCCCGGCCGCTGAAAACGGAGCTCAAGGAAGGTCATTTTAATTTCAGGAACAGCCCGCGCATTGTGGCCGACCCGGCCTTCAAACCGGCCGCGACCCTGCTGGGAGAATATCTGCAACTGCCGGCCGGCGCCGGCGCCGCATCAACGGGCGGTATCGCAATTGTAAAAAGCCGCGACAACGGGTACCAGTTGAAAATAGAACAAAACAGGATTGTTTTGTCTGCCCATGCGCTCGCCGACGCGTTCGACGGCGTGAACACCCTGCGCCAGCTGTACCTGCTGAACGGGAGCGATCTGCATCTGCCCGCCATGCACATCACAGACAGCGCGCGCTTCGGATACCGGGGCATGCACCTCGACGTGTCGCGGCATTTTTACCCGGTGGAGTTCATTTACAAGTTCATCGACCTGATGGCGCTGTACAAGTTCAACACTTTCCACTGGCACCTCACCGACGGCGCGGGCTGGCGGCTCGAGATCAAAAAGTACCCGGAGCTGACGAAAAAAGCAGCCTGGCGTACCCATAATTATTGCATGGACTGGTGGGCCAATGGCCGCCAGTATTTACCGGAAGGCAACGCCAATGCCTATGGCGGCTACTACACGCAGGAGCAGGCGAAGGCCGTGGTGGCATATGCGGCCAGGCGCGGCATCACCGTTATCCCGGAAATTGAAATGCCCGGGCACTCCGAAGAGGTGCTGGCGGTTTACCCCCATTTGTCGTGCTCCGGGAAGCCTTACGCCAACTCGGAGTTTTGCCTCGGCAACGACAGTACCTTTACTTTCCTTGAGGATGTGCTGAAGGAGGTGATGGAAATTTTCCCTTCCCGTTACATTCACATCGGCGGCGACGAGGCTTCCAAAAAAGCCTGGAAGAGCTGTCCCAAATGCCAGCAGCGCATGAAGAAGGAAGGGCTCAAAGATGAAGAAGAACTGCAGAGTTACGGGGTGAGGAGGATGGAAAAGTTCCTCGTGGGCGGGAAAAGAAAATTACTCGGATGGGATGAGATTCTCGAAGGCGGCCTGGCGCCGGAAGCAACGGTCATGAGCTGGCGCGGCGAACAGGGCGGTATCACGGCGGCGGAGGCCGGTCACGATGTGATCATGACGCCCGGCGGTTATTGCTACTTCGACAGCTACCAGGCAGACCCTGCCACAGAACCGCCCGCCATCGGCGGTTTCCTTCCGCTGTCGAAAGTATATTCCTATAATCCCGTTCCCGCCAAACTGGACGCCGCCAAAGCCCATCACGTACTGGGAGCGCAGGCCAACATCTGGACGGAATACATGCCTACCACCTACCAGGTGGAATATATGGCCTTCCCCCGCATGCTGGCGCTGGCCGAAGTGTTGTGGACGCCGGTGGGACTGAAGAACTGGGACGACTTTAAAACGAGGCTGCAGGCGCATTACCCCCTGCTGCAAAAGAAGAACGTCAATTACTACCGCCCTTCCTACCAGCTGCAGATCAAACCCGACATCCGCCCGCAAACCGGCTCCGCTTTGATCACATTCGATACCGAACAATACCAGCCGGTCATCCGGTATACGCTCGACGGCAGTATGCCCACGGCCACATCCACACAGTACGCCGGTCCGTTCGAGGTCAACGGCTCCGCAAAAATCAAAGCGGCTATTTTCAGGGATACCGCTATGCAAGGGCAGCCAGCTTCGCTGCCACTGGATTTCCACAAAGCGCTCGGTAAAAAAGTAACCTACAACGAGCCCTACAATAAAGGCTATGCGGCTCAACAGGAAGCCACACTGGTCAAGGGCTACAGAGGCTCGCTGACGTATGGCGACGGGCAATGGCAGGGATTCCTGAACAAGGGGCTGGATGTGACGATCGATCTTGAAAAGGCAATGGATTTGAACAGTCTCGCCATCGGGTTCATGCAGCTCACGGGCCCGGGTGTATATATGCCGCCGGCTGTGGAAGTGTACATTTCCAACGATGGCCAGCAGTTCACGCTCGCGCAGAAAATCGACAACGACGTGCCCCCCTCGCACAGCAAACTCATCTTTAAAGATTTTGTATTCGACCTGAAAGGCAAAGCCGCGCGTTACATCCGCGTGAAAGCCGGAACGCAGAAGGGATTCATCTTCACGGACGAGATCATCGTGTACTGACGCGGCTCATTTTATTTTCTCCAACGGCCTGATACCGGCGTAAATGGTGCTACATTTGAGATACAATGCATGCACCATGAACTACCAGGTATTGGGCCGTTCCGATTTAAAGATCAGCGAAGTTTCTTTCGGCTGTATGTCGCTCGGCCTGAACGACGCGGACAATGCGCGGCTGCTCCACCGCGCCGTGGAGCTCGGGATCAATTACTTCGACACGGCGGACTTGTACGACAAGGGATTCAATGAAAGCACGGTGGGCAAAGCCTTGCGCAGCCGGCGGAAAGAGGTGGTGATCGCCACCAAGGTAGGCAACCAGTGGCGGCCCGACGGCAGCGGGTGGGATTGGAATCCCCGTCCGGAGTACATTACAGCTGCCGTGGAAGAAAGCCTCAAAAGGCTGGGCACCGACTACATCGACCTTTACCAGCTGCACGGCGGTACCATCGACGACCCGATCGACGATACCATTGCCGCATTCGAGCAACTGCAGCAGCAGGGTAAAATCCGTTATTACGGCATTTCATCCATCCGCCCGAATGTGATCCGCGAATATGCCAGGCGTTCCAATATTGTGAGCGTGATGATGCAGTACAGCCTGCTCGACCGGCGGCCCGAAGTGAGCTGCTTGCCCGTATTGCAGCAACACGGCATCAGTGTGGTGGCGAGGGGCAGCGTGGCAAAGGGGCTGCTGATCGACAAGCCGGCCGCGCCTTACCTGTCTTATTCCGAAGCCGAAGTGCAGCAGGCCAAAGATGCCGTGGCCGCATTATCCGGGCCGTTGCGAAGCCCCGCGCAAACGGCGCTGAAGTATGTGCTGATGCACCCGGTAGTGGCTTCCGCCGTGGTGGGCATCCGCACCATGGCGCAGCTGGAAGAGGCGGCCGCTGCCGCGCCACGGCTCAATGAAGGCGAATATGAGCAGCTGACGGCGGCCATTCCCATACAGGACTACGACCAGCATAAATAATTTGATCAACGCGTAGCGTTATGCTGCTACACTGGTGGTCCTCACCTGATTTTTCCAACGGTATCCCGGCATTGATTCGCTGGCATGCGGGAACTTCCCGCCGGGCCAGGCGTGTAGAGGCCTGAACCGCGACAACATCCGCACCGCCCTGATTGTTGTTCATTTCCGGACAGTCCCTGTGCTGAAAACGGACAATAGGCGGACATGAAAAGAATGTAAATGGTTGATTATCATTAATTACATGCGTGGTATCCGGTTTGATGCAGCCGTACGGATTCTTCTCTAAAACAACTGTATGTTTCGTAGTTACCTGAAAACCGCCTGGCGCAACCTGTGGAAGAACAAAACTTTCTCCACGATCAATATTCTCGGGCTGGCCATTGGTATGGCGGCCTGCATCGTTATTCTGCGGTTCGTGTTTTTCGAACGCGGGTTCGACGGCATGCATGCGAAGAACATCTACCGTTTGTGCGAGGTGCAGAAATTCGAAGGCATGGTAGCGTCGCAGAAAGTGGCGCTCAGCATGTACCCGATGGGGAACACGTTGAAAGAGGAGTTTCCGGAAGTGAAAAACTTCACACGCGTAAGGAGGCAGGGGGAGGTAGACCTGAACTATGAAGGCAAACGGGTGTTTACCGAAAAGATGCTGGTGGTAGATTCCACCTTCCTGCAGGTGTTTGATTTCGAAACAGTGAATGGCCCGCGGGAATCGATGCTGATGAAGCCCAATACCATTGTTTTGACGGAAGGCCTTGCCAGGAAACTATTCGGTGATGCGGACCCCATGGGGAAAACGGTGATGCGTTACATTGGCGATACCATGGCCCTGATGGTGACGGGTATCATTAAAAACGCACCGGAGAACTCGCACCTGGAATTCGAGGCGCTTGTTCCCTTCAGCACCATTTACAATCCCCGCATGTCACAGAACTGGGGCGGAAACTGGCTCACCACTTACCTGGTGCTGGCAGGCGACGTGAATGTGGCCGGCATGGAAAAGAAATTCCCCGCGTACCTGAAAAGGCACATGGCGGAGGAGGACAGGTGGCGGTTTTATGAACTGTTCCTGCAGCCACTGAAAGAAGTGCATGCAGGCTCCACCAGCATCACCCACGATTATCTCAACGCAAAAAAATTCGACAAGCGCTATACCTATATTTTTTCCATCATAGCAGCGATTATCCTCGCAATTGCCTGTATCAACTTCATGAATCTGTCCACCGCCCGTTCCGCCGAGCGCGCCCGCGAGGTGGGTGTCCGCAAGGCGATTGGCGCGCGCCGCTCCCAATTGGGCTGGCAGTTCATCGGCGAATCCATTTTACTCTCGCTGATGGCGATGGTGTTCGCCATACTGATTGTCAAACTGGTGCTGCCCTGGGTGGGCGATTTCAGCGACCGTGCGTTGAAACTGCCACTATTCACCAATCCCTACGTTTTGCCGGGCCTGATTGCCGCTACCTTGCTGGTGGGGGTGCTGGCGGGACTGTACCCCGCTGGTTACCTGGCTTCCTTTGAGCCAGTTAAAGTATTAAAAGGCTCACCCAAAGTGGGCCGCAACAAGGGAACACTGCGCAACGTGCTGGTGGTGGTACAGTTCTCCGCCGCGGTGTTCCTGATCATCGCCACCATTTTCGCCCTGAAGCAACTGCGTTTCATGCAAACCCGCGACCGCGGGTTCAACGGCGAACAGGTGATGCTCATCCGCCTCGATAACGAAACCAACGGTAAATATGAATCCCTGAAGCAGGAGCTCAGCAGCAACAGCCTGGTGGGCGGCGTAACGGCCTCGCAACAGCGGCTGGGCAACAATATTCACCAGACCGGTGTCGGCTTCTTCAGTGGGAACGGCCCGAAGCGCGAGCTGACTTCGTCGGCCGTGGTGGTAGACAAAGACTACCTCCGGGTGTATAAAATCCCCATCATCACAGGCAGTAATTTTTCAACAGACCCCGGCGCCAACGGGCGGGAATATGTGATCAACGAAACCCTGGCGAAGGAGCTGCTGAAAGACGATAAAAAAGGAGCCGGGTATGAATCGCTGATCGGCAAACGATTCGGCTTTGGTGAAAACGATTCGATAGAACGTATTGTGGGTGTGTCGAAGGATTTTAACTTCAATACCCTGCATCATAAAATCGAGACCCTTGCCATGTTTAACCAGAAAGACTGGGGGTATGGAGAAATGTCCATTCGCATAAACGGCGACAAGGCCAGGGAAACCATTGCTTTTGTAGAAAGCGTATGGAATAAGCATGTTACAGGTCATCCCTTCAAATACACGTTCCTCGATGAGCACTTCGCCAAAATTTACCGGGCAGACCAGCAGGTGAGCGTGGTGGTGGGCGTGCTGACCGGCCTAGCCATCATCATTTCGTGCCTTGGCTTATTCGGCCTCGCCTCTTTCGCCGCCGAGCGCCGCGTCAAGGAAATCGGTATCCGCAAGGTGCTGGGCGCCAGTGTGCAGAATATCGTGATGATGCTCAGCCGCGACTTCGTGAAACTGGTAATCATTGCCAATCTCATCGCCTGGCCGCTGGCCTGGTTCGGCGTAAGCAACTGGCTCGAGGATTTTGCTTACCGCATCGATGTGAGCGCCTGGGTGTTTATCGTTGCCGGCGTGGTGGCGGTAGCCATTGCTTTGTTCACCGTCAGCTTCCAGGCCATCAGGGCGGGCCGCCTGAACCCGGTAGAAACATTGAAAGCAGACTAAAATAACTGCGGGCGATGTTGTATTATTGTTTTCATGTTAGTGGAGCTCTGCCTGCTTTTTTTCGCCATTGCACTGATTTATTCGTCCGCCGGCTTCGGCGGCGGTTCGAGCTACCTTGCCATCATGGCGCTGGCGGGTGTGGGCTTTCTGCTCATGAAAACAACAGCGCTTTTTTGTAATGTTGCGGTGGTGACAGGCGGGGTGTATCACTTCGCGAAAAACGGGCACCTGCCTTTGAAAAAAGCCCTTCAGCTTAGCATCGTCAGTGTACCGATGGCCTTTGCCGGCAGCTACTTTCCCCTCAAACAACATACTTTTTTCCTTTTGCTGGGCCTCGCCTTAACGCTGGCCGCCCTGTTGATGATGGTGCGTCTTTTTTTCGAAAAACAGGCGCATATGCGGCCGCAGCATGCGTTTACCTACAGCCTTATCGGCGGTGGCATCGGCCTGCTGTCGGGCATGACGGGCATCGGCGGCGGCATTTACCTGGCGCCCGTACTGCGTTTGGGCCGGTTCGACACGGCGAAGAACATCGCGGGTCTGAGCAGTTTCTTTATCCTCGTCAATTCGGTGGCGGGCCTGGCCGGCCAGGCGGTGAAAGGGGCCATGGCTTTCCAGTGGGGCTTTACGCTGCCTTTGCTGGCAGCAGTGATGATCGGTGGGCAGGCGGGTTCACGGCTGAGTGCAGCCTGGCTGAAACCCCGGTGGGTAGAGGCGTTCACGGCAGCCCTGATATTGTATGCAGGCATCCGTTTGTTGATTACCCGCCTATGAGCGACATGCTTTCCCGGAGCATCGGGCGGTTCAGCGCGGCGGCGGCAAAGCCGTCTTTCTTTTTTTGCCACACCGCGTTCTGCAAGGCAATCATTAATGCTTCGTCTGTCCAGCCATCGCGTATCCCGTCCCGGATGTTGAGCACGTCGTTCCCATACAGGCAGGTCTTGACCCCGCCGGTAGCCGTGATGCGCAGGCGGTTGCAGCTGCCGCAGAACGTTCTGCTGTAAGCCGGTATCACGCCAATGCTGCCGCGGTGGCCGGCGATGCCGTAGTTCAGCGAGGTGCTGCCGGGGGCATCGGGCAGCTTGTGCAGGCGGTATTGCTCTCCGAGCGTATTGAGTATTTTGCGGTAGTGCCATTGTATGCCCGAGAATCCTTTTTCCTGGCCGTTGAACGGCATCTCTTCGATGAATCGCACGGCCACATTGTCGCGGGCTGTGAGCGCCGCAAATTGATGCAACTCGTCTGTGTTCACCCCGTCCATTACGACCATGTTTATTTTGACGGTCATGTCGTATCGGAGCAGCGTATCGAGCGTATGCATCACGGCGCTGAACCGGTTGCGGCGGGTGATTTGTTCGAACCTGCCGGCCTGCAGTGTATCGAGGCTGAGATTGATGTTGCGGATGCCCAGCGCTTTTAAGTCCGGCACATAATCCGCTGTAAGCACGCCGTTGGTGGTGATGGAAATGTCAAATTGCGGGGCCAGTGCCGCCAGCAGCGACAGGAGGTTTTTCCGGAGGAAAGGCTCTCCGCCTGTGATGCGCAGTTTGTCAACACCCGCGGTATGCAGCAGCCGCATGCTGCGGAGTATTTCGTCGTACGACAGTAATGCCTCCCTTTCCATAAAATGCATGTGCTCCGGCATGCAATAGCTGCAACGGAGGTTGCACCGGTCGGTGACCGACAGGCGTACGTAGCGGATGGTGCGGTGATGTGCGTCTGTCAGCATGTGTGGCCGGTTAAAGGGTTTTCAAATGCCTCGCTCTCATCCTCGTCCCGTTCCGTCAGGCATTTAAAATCTTTTTCGATGAGCAGCTTCAGTACGGAACCGTCGGGGTTGTTGATGACGGCTTCGAAGCCGGTGAGGTTGCTGCCCGTCCACGCCCGCACCTGCTGCGCGGGAATGGACAGGTGTACCGCTGTGCCTTCCAGCCGGATGGCGGGGTGTGGGATGTTCTCTTTCGCGCGGATGCAAAAATGAAGCGCACCGGCGCCGATGCAGGTTTGCTCTTCCACTTTGCCCTGCGCTTCCAGTACGGCGATGTCTGCCTTGTCGAGCCGGTACCGGATGCTGTTGCCTCTTATCCTGATTTTCATGTCTGTTTTATTTAAATGAACTTTACCGGATTGAATATTTATGTAGCTTTATCGTATGAGAATAATGTTATTCGGCATCATGAAAGACATTGTGGCGGCGGGCTCCCTTAACATACCGGAACAGTTGCCCGATGTAGGGGCGCTGCGTGCCTGGCTGCTGCAGGAATATCCCGCTATGAAAAATCTCCGTGCCGTCATGATCGCTGTTAACAGGGCCTACGCCGCAGACGGGCAGCCGCTTGCGCCCGGCGACGAAATCGCCATCATCCCACCGCTCAGCGGCGGCTAATCTTTTTACATGGAACACTGGATCAGCATAGCAGACAACATCACCGTGCAGGAGGCGATTGATTTCGTGCAATCGCCGGCCAGCGGCGGTATCGTCACTTTTACAGGAACCGTCCGGAACCAGACGCAACAAAAATCCGTGCATAAGCTTTTTTTTGAATGCTATGAACCGATGGCCATGCTTGAAATGGAAAAAATCGCCCGTGCCGCCGGTGAAAAGTGGCCCGTGCAGCGCATGGCGCTGCTGCACGTAAAAGGCGAAAAACTGCCCGGCGAAGTGGTGGTGGTCATCGCTGTCGCCGCCGCCCACCGCGCCGCCGCATTCGAAGCCTGCCAGTTCTCCATCGATACCCTGAAAGAAACAGTGCCCATCTGGAAAAAAGAATTTTTTGACGATGGGGAAGTGTGGGTGGCCGCACATCCCTGATCAATTGATTTTTCGTAAAGCCTCCCGCATTTCTTCCGGCGTGTTGGCATTGAACTGCTCGTCCGCATGCGGGTTTTCCAATACCGCCGTATCTGCGAAATGCAGCGTTTTACGCGGGCACGTTTTTCCTTCTTCATATTCTTTCCTGAGCTGCTCCAAACCCGCCGGCTCCCATATGGCAATCAGCGGCTCCGGCATCTGGTTGAAAGGGCTGAGGAAAGCCGTGGCCATCTTGTCCCGGTTGCGGTGCTGCAGCAGGTATGCAATGCTTTGCGGGCCGATCAGTGGAAGGTCGCAGGCCAACACCAGCCACGATGCCGCGGGAAAGACGGCGTGCGCGCTCAGCAGGCCCGCCGAAGGGCCGGCGCCTTCCACACTGTCGGTGAGGATGTTCGTGGCGCCGGGAATCATTTGGCCTGCCCGGCAGGAAAGGTGTACTTCCGGTACGAACGCCTGCAACAGATTGGCCAGGTATTGCCATTGCGGAAGACCGCCGTGATAGGCGATGCTGCTTTTGTCGTGCTGCATCCGCGTGCTCCGCCCACCGCATAAAACCAGCCCTTTCAGGTTATTGTCCGATGTCATGTTTGCCTCCTGTTTTACGAATGAGTCTGGTGTGGCGGATTTCCATGTCGTGCGACAGTGCCTTGCACATGTCATACACCGTCAGCGCAGCTACGCTGGCGCCCGTGAGGGCTTCCATTTCCACGCCCGTTTTGCCGGTGGTTCTTACCGTGCAGCGAATCACCGCTTCCTGTCCTGCTATGGCAATGTGCACCTGGCAGTTTTCCAGCAGCAGGGTGTGACAAAGCGGGATGAGGTCAGGCGTTTTTTTTGCCGCCATAATGCCTGCAATTACGGCCGTCTGGAACACCGCGCCTTTTTTGGTGGTCAGTTCCGTACCGTCGAAATGCTGCAGCACGGCCGGCGGCAGGTAAATGCGGCTTTCGGCTTCCGCTGTTCTGACGGTGGCGCTCTTTTCTCCCACGTCCACCATCTGCGGTTTACCTGTTTCATCGAGGTGGGTGAAGCTTGATGCATTGGCCATAATTGAATAATTTTATCGAAGCAAAATTTGTTACAAATGATGATGCGTGTTCCTGATGCTTTTGCAGCCGTCATGGCCGCTGCCCGCGATTTCGGCACAGAGCCGGTCCCTTTTGAAGCGGCCGCCGGAAGGGTGCTGCGTGAACGGGTCGCAGCCGACCGCCCTTTCCCGCCTTTCGACCGCGTGGCGATGGACGGTATCGCCGTTCATTTCGACAGTTACCAGCGCGGCCAGCGGATTTTCGGGCTCGAAGACCTCGCGGCGGCCGGCATGCCGCAACTGCAGCTGGCCAATTTCGCGGACTGCATCGAAGTGATGACCGGCGCTGTGCTGCCCGAAGGCACCGATGCCGTTATTCCCTACGAGCACCTGGAGATCACCGAACACGAGGGATTCCGCCGCTTCCACATCCTGAAGCCCGTAACGGAGGGCCAGCATATTCACCGCCGGGGCTCCGACGTGCAGGCTGGCGCCACCTTGCTGAAACCGGGCATCCGCATCGGTGCGGCCGAAGCAGGTGTGCTGGCCACTGTCGGTAAAACGGAAGTGACCGTGAGCCGTAAGCCTCGTGTGATGCTCATTGCAACGGGCAATGAGCTGGTGCCGGTGGCCGAAACACCTGAACCGCATCAAATCCGCATGTCCAATATTTTCAGCCTCCGCGCCGCCTTGCTGCAGGCGGGTATTGAAGCGGAATACATGCACCTGCCGGACGATACGGCCCACCTGCGGGAAGCGCTTGGCGCGCTGCTTGCAAAAGCGGATGTACTGATCTGCACGGGCGCGGTTTCTGCCGGGCGGTTCGATCATCTGCCGGACGTGCTGCTGTCGCTTGGCGCGAAAAAAGTGTTTCACGCCGTACAACAGCGGCCCGGGAAACCGCTGCTATTCTGCACATTCCACAACGGCCCGGCCGTGTTCGGTTTACCCGGCAACCCGGTATCCGGCTTTATGTGCTGCTACCGGTACGTGCTGCCGTTTTTGAATACCTGCATGCAACTGGCGCCGGTTCCACAGGAATTTGCCGTGCTGGAAGAAGATGTGGTGTTCGACAAACCGCTGGAGTACTATCTGCCCGTGCGGCTTTCTCCACAATCCAACGGTATACTGACGGCCCGCCCGGTGCCTTACCACGGCTCCGGCGATCTTGCCAGCCTGCTCCATGCCGATGCTTTCCTGGCGCTGCCTGTAGAACAGGATACTTTCCCGAAGGGCAGCAGCCTGGCTGTTTGGCGGTTCCGGTAAATGATCTACCGGTTGCATTCAAAGAACTTTCTGTATTCGTGATGTTTTATACTTCGCCATTCTTTCCTCACACCGCCGGATGCCTCAATGCCGCCGGGGCTACTTCCTCAAATGCATCTTTCCCCGTTCCGCAGATGTAACAGCTGAAAGCGTCCGGTAGCGCTGCAAATGCAGTACCCGGACTGATTTCCTGGAAAGCGTCGCCGGCAGCTTCGTCATACACCGTAAAGCAACCCGGGCATTGATGTAATGGTTTTTCATCCACCCGAACTACCGGCGGCGCCTGTTGGCGGGCGTATTGCTGCAACAGGGGCTGTTCGCTGCCGATTTCGTAGAAGTGTTTGCAAAGGGAAACGATGTACGGGCCGAGGTGTTCCTTTAGCACGTTGTTCCTGTACATGGTGAGACCGGCGGCGTTCGGGTTGAAGTCGGTCTTGTACAGGATGTCGTACCGCTGCATATATTTCAGACGGCTTTGGTAGCGGCTTTCCTGCCGGCGGATGAGGATTGCGCCGAACTGGCCGCCGGCTTCCTTTACGCGGATGCTGAAACACAGGCCGTAGGTGCGCACATCGGCCGTGTCGAAGTGGCGGATGATATGCCTTTTGAGAATGAGACTGTCTTCACAATTATCTGCCACCTGCCAGTTCAGCTCGTTCGCCGCATGCCGTACATTGATGTTGTATTTGCCTAGTACGTAATCCCACAGCCGGCGGTGGGCGGGCTCGATATTTTTGATGATCACGGATTTCCAGGGAGTGGCGTACAACTGCCCGATGCCGGTTTCGAGGCAAACGGTGCAGATGTCTTTCAGGAAGTCGATCGCGAACGTTTCATTTCTCCGGTAAATGCCCAGCCAGTACTGGTTGCCCTGCCGGTTAAACCCTTCGTAGTAGGGCAGGTGGAAGGCCGGCAGTTCCAGCGGGTGATCGAGCGGGCGGCCGATGTATTCCGGCGGCCGTTGCGCAATGGCTTCGGGTGTTTCGGCGGCCAGGCGTGTTTCGAGCTCGCGGCTGAGGGTGGCGATACTGTTGGTGTAAATGAGCGCGGGCCAGCAAAAGGTGCTTTCTTCGCCGGGTTGGCGGATATAAAGGTACCAGTAGTGCTGGTGCGGCGATGATACCCAGTTCAGGTGCCCTGAAAAAAACGGGCTGAACGTTTGCTGGCTGTCGCAGATGTTGATTTTCAGCGAGGGCTGGTAATTGAAGAGGTCGAAGATGTCTTTATAGATTCCTTCCGTCAGCCAGCTGTCTGCCACAAAAATATTCGCGCCGGGGTAGGAGCTGGTGATGTTCGGTGCGCCTTCTTCCGCCGGTTGCCAGCCGATATGGTGCGTTTTACAGGCCGCTCCGAAATGCTGCAGCTGCGATTGCGCTACTTCCAGGAATAGTTCCTGGCGCAATCCGAAGCGCACTTCGCCGGCGTTCGCCGCTTCAGCGATTTCCAGCAGCTGCAGCAAATAGCCGGGCGAAATGATGCCGCCGGTGAAATTAATGCGGATGAGTTGTGACTGCCTGGCCATGTGTTTGCAATTGTGTTTTGATTTTCGGTTTGCAGGCGCTCAAAAGGTGCTGGACTTCCGGCCGGCAACTGCCGCAGCCCATACCGGCGCCGGATGCGCGGCAAAGCGCCTCCAGTTCGGTATGCCCTTCGCGAATTTTTTCCTGGATGTTCCCTTCGCCTACGTTGCCGCAGGAACAAACGAGTTTTCCCATCAGGGCGGCACCTTTCCGCCCGGAACGGAGCAGTTGAAGGCGCTTTTCAGACAGTTCCGTTTTCTGCCGGATGAGGTCGCAGAACTCCTGGAACTCGGACTTGTCGCCGATGAGAATGGCGCCTACCAACCTGTCCTGGTGTATGATGCATTTTTTATAGTAACGGTGGCTTTTGTCGATGAACACTACTTCTTCGTACGACGGGTCCGGCGGGGTTTCTACCATGCCCATGGAACAAAGCTCCATGCCCTGCATTTTAAGGATGTTCATAAACAGGGAGCCTTCATAATAGCCGGAAATGTCGCCGCCCAGGTGCCGCGCCACAACGCCCGCCTGTTGTTCCGCCGCTGCGGTGATGCCATAGAGAATGTTGTTGCACGACGCGATTTCCCCGATGGCGTAAATGCCCGGGTCGCTGGTTTGCAGGTATTCATTCACTACCACGCCGCGGTTGCACTCCAGTTGCGCCGCCTGCGCCAGTTCGATGTTCGGTACCGTGCCGATCGAGATCACAACGGCCTGGCAGGCAATGGTGCGGCCGCTTTTGAGCCGTACGCCTTCCACTTTCCGCGTACCGGCGAACTGTTCTATTTCATCGGTAAAATAAATCTCGATGCCCCGGTCTTTCAGCTCTCCGTACAACAGCTCGGCTCCCAATGCATCCAGCTGCCGGTCCATGAGGCGGGAGGTACGCTGTATCACGGCTACCCCGATGTTCATTTCGCGCAACGACGCGGCCAGCTCAATACCCAGCAAGCCGCCCCCGGCGATAACGATTTTTCCCCCGGCCGGGTCGATGTGGCGGAGGAAGGCGTCTGCATCCATGCGGCTGCGCATGGTGAAAATACCCGACAGTGGCGGTGTGTCGCGCAGCGTGGCGGCGCGGCTGCCGGTGGCCAGTATCAGCACATCGTACGTGTGTGTACCACCTTTACTGTCTGTCAGCACTTTGTTGTCGCGGTCGATTTTTTCGATGCTCAGGCCGCGGTGCAGCGTGATGTTAAACGTCTTTTCTTCCGCTTCCGACATTTTTATCAGCTGCGCCCACTGGCGGGCGCCGCTGATATAATCGGGGAGCATAACGCGGTTGTAAAAAGGCAAATCTTCCTTGCTGAATACGGTAATTTCATCGCGCTGGTTCAGCTGGCGGTACGATTTTACAAATCCGTATGCCCCTGCGCCCGCGCCGATCACAACAATTTTCTGTACCGGCTTTTCATACCGTGCAACCGCTACAGCTGTGTATTTCAGGTCCGGTTGTTTGGAAACCGGGTCTACGAGGTTGTTAGTGAGATTGTTGGCGCGATGTAAGTCATTGTTCAGTATTTTTCCCCAGTGCATTGGCAGGAATACAACCCCTTTTTTGATGGTGGTGGATAGCAGAGCTTTTACCCTCACTATGCCGTTGCTGCTGCTTACTTCCACCATGTCATTTTGCCGGATGTTGCGCGGGCGCGCATCGTCCGGGTGGATTTCGAGAAACGCGGCATCTATGTGCTGTTTCAGCTTGCTAACTTTTCCCGTTTTGCTCATGGTATGCCATTGGTCGCGGATGCGGCCAGTGGTCAGTATCAGCGGGTAATCGCGGCAGGGCGGTGTGGAGGTGTTTTCGTCGTCGAAGCTATGTATTACCGCTTTGCGGTGGGCGGTATAAAACTGGTGATCAGTGAAGAGGCGGGGCGTGCCGTGGCCGGTTGCGCCCTGGGGATACGGCCATTGTACGCTCCGCTGTTCGCGCAGCACGTTGTAGTTCAGGCCGGTGATATCGATGTTGGTGCCTGCGGTAAGCCGGCAATGTTCCTCGTAGATGGCAGAAACATGCGGGTAGTCGAAGCCATGGAAGCCCATCTTCTGCGCAAAGCGGCAGATGATCTCCGAATCGGGGAGCGCTTCCTCCGGTGCGTCGGTGATTTTGGTGAGATGGCTGATGCGGCGTTCGGCGTTGGTCATCGTACCTTCTTTTTCTGCCCATGCCGCAGCGGGGAGCACGACGTCTGCGTACCGCAATGTTTCCGGTTTGTTGGAAATTTCCTGCACTACCACGAACATGGCTTTTTGCAGCGCCGCTTCCATGAACCGCGCGTCGGGCAGGCTTACCAGCGGGTTGGAGCACATGATCCAGATGGCTTTCAGCTGGCCGCTGTGCAGGGCCTCGAACATTTGTGTGGCGCTAAGGCCGGGTTTGGGCGACAGTTCCGTGCCGCCCCAGAAATCTGCTACTTCGCGGCGGTGTTCCGGATTGTCGAGCACGCGGTGTGCGGGCAACAGGTTCGCCAGGCCACCCACTTCACGGCCGCCCATAGCGTTGGGCTGGCCGGTAAGGGAAAAGGGCCCGCTGCCCGGTTTGCCGATGTGACCGGTGATGAGGTGCAGGTTGATGAGGCTGAGATTTTTGCGCACGCCCACGGCGCTCTGGTTGAGCCCCATCGTCCACATGGTCATAAATCCCCTGGCAGCCGCGATGTGGCCGGCCGCTGCGTGAATGTCGGCAGCGTCGATGCCGCAGATGAGCGCTGCTTCTTCAATGCTGCGCTGCATCACGTTTTCACGATACGCTTCGAAACCTTCCGTATGCCGGCGGATGAATGCGGGATCTGTTTTCCCTTTTTCAATCAGTATCCGGCCAATGGCGTGGTGAAGTACGATGTCGGTGCCGGGGTTCAGCTGCAGGTGCACGTCGGCCATGGCGCAGCTTTGTGTAACCCGCGGGTCGCTCACGATGATTTTCAGCCGCGGGTTGGCGGCACGTGCGGCCTCTATCCTGCGCCATAAAATGGGATGGCACCAGGCGGGATTGGCGCCGGCTACGAATATGCAATCGGTGTGCTCGATATCGTCATAACTGCCGGGTACCGCGTCTTCTCCCAAAGCCATTTTATACGCGGCCACCGCGCTGCTCATGCAAAGCCTGGAGTTGGTGTCGATGTTATTGCAGCCGATGAATCCCTTTATCAGTTTATTCACCACATAATATTCTTCCGTGAGGCATTGGCCCGATGCGTAGAATGCCACGGATTCGGGGCCGTACCGGCGGATGATCTGGCCGAATACGGCGGCTGTACGGTCGAGCGCCTGGTCCCACGAAACCATTTGCCGCGGCAGGTTACGGTTGTACCGCATTTCCGGGTGCAGCAACCTGTCCGACGTGTCCATAACGGTGTAATGCAGGTTCATTCCTTTGGAGCATAACATGCCCTTGTTCACCGGATGGTCTTTATCTCCTTCTACCGTTAATTTTCCCAGTCTGTCCCGGTGCACCACGATGCCGCATCCGACGCCGCAGTAACAACAGGTTGTTTTGAATGAATCCTGCATGATGTTTAATGTTTTTCAGTCACCAATACGGGTTGCGGCTGCACGTTGGCGGCGGCAGTGGCCGGTTGTTTACCGAAACGCGTCAGCAGCACGATCACGCCGGTGGCGATCACGGCATAGCCGATGTAGGTAAAGGCCTGTTCATAGCTAATGGATTCCGATTTGAAGAGGAAGCCGAAAAGCATGCCGCCGAGGTTGCCGCCGGCGCCTACGATGCCGCTCACGAGCCCCACGTTCTTTTCATTCACGAACGGCACGATGCCATATGTAGCGCCATTGGCCATTTTCAGGAACAAGGCAAAACCCAGCATGGCAATGATGGCCAGGGTGAGGGACGCCGCTTCCGCGAAAAGCAGCAAACCGCCCCCTTCCGCCAGCAGCACAAAAGCAAGGAGGGTGCCTTTGCCTTTCAGTCCTTGTTTTTCGCCCACCCGGTCCGAAACAAAGCCGCCGAGGGCGCGGGCGAAGATGTTCATCAGCCCGAATATCCCGGCCCAGAAACCGGCGCTGGCCTGCGAAAGGTGAAAGGTATCCACGAAATGCAGCGAGGCCACGTTGTCGAAAGTGATTTCCATGCCGAAGCACATGGCGTATGCCAGCATCAGCGCCCAGATGCGCCAGTCGGCCAGCACGGTCCAGTCGGTTTTCGTTTTTACCGCGTTGCGGCCGATTTCGTCGTAGTTGCCGTCCGGCGTGTCTTTGGTGTATTTCGCATAGAGGTACGCCACGGCCAGCATCATGCAGCCCGGTACGATCATTGCGAAGCGCCACGCCTGGTGGCTGGTGTACCCGAAGCCTACGATGGCGGCGAAGATCAGGGGCATTACCATGTTCGTTACGCCCCCGCCGAGGTTGCCCCAGCCACCGGCTACCGCGTTGGCGGTGCCTTTAATACGGGGTGCGAACATCACGGACGTGTGAAACTGGGTGATGACGAAGGACGCGCCGATAACGCTGATGGCTAAACGAAATAATAGAAAAGACACATAGTCATTGGCGAGCCCTACCAGGAACACGGGAATGGAGCCGAACAACAGCAGCCGTACGGCGGTTTTTCGAGGTCCCCAGGTATCGCAGAGCCGGCCGATGATGAGGCGGGCGATGATGGTCCCGGAAACGGATACGATGATAATATTGCCCACCTGCGATTTGGTGAGGCCGAGGTCTTCGCGGATGGTGGGCATCAGCGGCGCCAGGCCGAACCAGCCGAAAAAGCACACGAAGAACATCAGCCAGGTGATATGGAAACTGCGCATCTGTATGGTTTTCAGGCTGAAGAGCGCAATTTTTTCGAGTTGTTTATTTTGAAAGGTCATGTTGCAGTGTTTTTACTTGGAGAATAAGTCCGGTTTGATGTTGAGGGAGAGATACGCCCAGTGGCTGTTGCTGCGGGCGTTGGTCACATTTTTCACACCGGGTGAAGTGAGGTAGCTGGTGCCGGCAAAGTGGCTGTAGCCGCCTTCGAGGCCCACGAACTTGTGCAGCTGCACGCTGGCGGTAAGATCGGCCTCTGTACCGAAATTGTAAGAGGCCGCGCTGAAGAACTGGTGTACATCCAGACCTACGCTCCATTTTTCGGATGGTTTGAATTTGCCTTTCAGGTAGTAATCCTGCAGGCCTTTGTTACCGAACCCGCTGGCGACATAGAAATAGTCCATTGTGCCCCAGAACTTGTGGGGCGTGCCGTACAGGGGATCGAATGCGCTGGCGGCTTTTCCGCCCGTGGTGTAGTCGATGCCGGCTTCGGTGCTGAAACGGCTCCCGAAGGGATGGAGATAGGCGGCGGATAGCAGCGCGGCGCTAAGGCTTTCGCCGGCCGGCGTATGTCCGAACTGGTAGTAGGCGGCCAGCGTGATCCTTTTTTTCCACGAATAGTAAAGGCCGGTGGTCATGCGGTTGTACGCAGACGGCTGCCATTTTTTTACGTTCGTACTGTCGGTGGTGTATTTGGAAAATTGGTCTGCAAGAAAGAGGAAGGAAAGATTTTTCCGCTGCACATATAAAAACTCGAGGCTTTTGTATGGCTGGCCGCCGTTGGTGTTGGCGGGATAGCCGGCGACGGGGCTGTACACCGTGCCGGAGCTGTTTTCCTTATTCTGGTTGAAAGCGCCGCCCAGGTGCAGTACCCAGCCGGAGTGCCTGAATTTCAGCAAGGCCGCATCGTGCCGCCGGCCCTGCTGCAGCCAGTCGAGATTGCCGAGCAGCCGGCTGTCGTCGTATACCAGTTCCTGACGGCCGACCTTGAGCTGAAGGCTGTCTGCCAGGGCGACCTCAGCCCAGGCTTCGTGCAGCATGAACCCGTTGTTGTCGGCTGTTGTAATGCGGTTGATAGTAGAGGCATCCTGTCCCCATACCCGTACGTCCTGTACGGTGAGCCCGAGCTTCAGGCCGGGCATCGCGTAGCCGGCGATGAGCCTGCTGCGCTGGGAGGTAAGCAGGGCCGGTTTGGCGCCTGCGGGAAGCGGGGCTCCTTGACCGTCGCGGAGCTCCGTTCGGGTGCGGAGTTGTGCGGAGAGGGAAAATTGGGCCATCGCGTGCTGCCAGCAAAAGGAGCTGAAGAAAATGGCGGACGCCCCGGAAAGGAACCGTTTTTTCATTATTTTTGGTAAATTTTAAATGAGCCAATCATATTAAAATCCAGGAGCCCGGCCAGTCTGCCAACTGCCGGGTTTCGTCTTTTAAAATGTGTTACTAACGCCAATGTATATACGGTCGTCTTCCAGCCGTACCGGGTAGGTGGTGATGGCGCATTCGTGCTCATCGTTGAGGCACCGGCCGTCTTCCAGCGAAAACGTCTTTTTATGAAACGGGCAGGCCACTTTCGGCTCGCCCTGCTGCGTGCCCGTGAGCCCGCGGCTGAGGGCCATCTGGCGGCGGTGCGGGCAGAGGTTCTGGGAGGCATACCACTTATCCGTACGGGTAAAGTGGAAAAGGGCGATCTGTTCGTCTTTGTACTTCACGCACACGCCGCCGTTGGGCGGCACGTCGGTTGTTTTGCAGGCAAAAAACCAGGTGATGTCTGTGTCGGTTGTGCTGATGATTGACATAAATGACTGATTTGGATCATGAATATTTACTTCCATTCCGCGGCCCTTTTCTGGGCGCGCATGGCTTCGAATTTAACGGTCGGGTCTTTTTCCTCCGGTGCGTTCACGAAGTGGGAAAAGCGTTTGCGTAACTCGGGGCTTTCCACTACTTCGCGCCATTCGCATTTGTAATTATCGACCAGCTGCTGCATTTCTCTTTCCAGTTCTTCACCGATGCCGAGGCTGTCGTTCACCACCACGTTCCGGAGGTAGTCCATGCCGCCTTCGAGCTTGTTGAGCCAGGTGGCGGTGCGGGTGAGCGGGTCGGCGGTTTTGATGTAAAACATCAGGAACCGGTCGATATACCGGATGCAGGTTTCGCAGTCGAGGTCGGCGGCGAGCAGCTTGGCGTGTTGCGGTTTGGAGCCGCCATTGCCGCCCACGTAAAGGTTCCAGCCTTTTTCGGTGGCGATGATGCCGAAATCTTTAGACTGTGCTTCCGCGCATTCCCGGATGCAGCCGGATACGGCGGATTTAATTTTATGCGGCGCGCGCAGCCCGCGGTATCTTTCTTCGATCTGGATGGCGAAGCTCACGCTGTCGTGCAGGCCGAACCGGCACCAGGTGGAGCCTACGCAGCTTTTTACGGTGCGCAGCGCTTTGCCGTAGGCATGGCCGCTTTCGAAACCGGCATTGATCAGGGCTTCCCAGATGTCGGGCAGGTCGCTGAGGTGGGCGCCGAACAGGTCGATGCGCTGGCCGCCGGTGATTTTGGTGTAAAGGTTGTATTGGGCGGCGATCTGGCCGATCACAATCAGTTTTTCCGGGGTGATCTCACCGCCGGGGATACGGGGTACCACGGAATAGGTGCCGCCTTTCTGGATATTGGCGAGATAGCGGTCGTTGGAATCCTGCGCCGTGTCGTTGCCTTTCGCCAGGATCAGTTCGTTCCAGAGGCTGGCGAGGATGGAGCTTACCACGGGTTTGCAGATTTCGCAGCCGTCGCCATGGCCGTAGTGGTCGAGCACTTCATCGAACGAGCGGAGCGATTTCAGTTTGACGAGGTCCAGCAATTCCTGGCGGGAATAGGAGAAATGTTCGCATACGACGTTGCGGATATATTTGCCCTGGGCCTTCATGGTTGTGGTGATGATGTCTTTCACCATCGGCGCGCAGCCGCCGCAGCAGGTGGCCGCTTTGGTGCATTTTTTTACGGCGTCGAATGTTTCGTGGCCGTCTTCCACCGCTTTGCAAATGAGCGCCTTGGAGATGTTTTCGCAGGAGCAGATCACCGCATCATCCGGCAGTTCCACATTGGCAGGCTGGCCGCCGCGCGCGCCCAGCAGGATGTCTGACGGTTCCGGGGGGAGCGCCAGCTTGTTCTTGCATGTTTGCAGCAACAGGTTATAGGCGCCGGCATCGCCGATCAGGATGCCGCCCAGCAGCAGCTTGCCGTCTTTGGAAATATTGATGCGTTTGTAAATGCCTTTCATGGAATCTTCCAGCACAATGCTGTCGCCTTCTTCCGGCGTTATGAACGGGTTGCCGAAGCTGGCCACGTCTACGCCGATCAGTTTCAGCTTGGTGCTCATGTCGAACCCTGTAAATGATTTCGCGGTATCGCAAAGGCGGGAAGCTACCACTTCCGCCATTTCATAGCCCGGCGCCACGAGGCCGTAGATCATACCATTATATAAAGCGCATTCACCGATGGCGAAAATGTGCGGGTCGCTGGTCAGCAGGTGGTCGTCGACAATGATGCCGCCACGGGGGCCGGTTTTGAGGCCGCATTGTTTCGCCAGTTCGTCGCGGGGCGCGATGCCGGCGGAGATCACGAGCATATCCGCCTGGATGGTGCTGCCGTCCGCGAAGCTGAGGCCGGTGATCGTGTCGCTGCCAAGAATGGCCTGCGTGTTTTTGGACGTATGAATTTGCAGGCCGATGCGCTGCAGTTGCGTTTTGAGGATATCGGAGCCTTTTTCGTCTATCTGGCGGGGCATGAGGCGCGGCGCAAATTCAATCACGTGCGTTTCGGGGATGCCCAGGTCAATCAGCGCTTTGGCTGCTTCCAACCCAAGCAGCCCGCCGCCGATAACGGCGCCGCAGGTAGCCTGGGGCGCGTATGCCGTCATGAGGGCCAGGTCTTCCAGCGTACGGTAGAGGAATACGCCTTTTTTGTCCACCCCGGGGATGGGGGGTACGAATGCCGAGGAGCCCGTGGCCAGCACGAGGTAGTCGTAGCTTTCGGTGATGCCGCGGTGGGAAAGCACGGTTTTCGCCTGGCGGTCGATGGATTGGACCGGGTCGCCGAGGTGAAGGGTGATGTGCCGTTCGTGGTACCATTGGGGGGAGGCGAGGCTCAGGTCATCGGCCGTTTTACCGGAAAAGTACTCGCTGAGATGGACCCTGTCGTATGCCTGCACTGGTTCTTCGCCAAAAACAACCAGCTCTACAGGGGAATTTCCCGATTTATCGATTATTTTTTCACAAAATTTATGGCCCACCATGCCATTTCCGATGACTACGATTTTCATAAAAAGATTGTTTTAATTACATTATGATAATTTATATATTATCATCAAGGGCGAAAACAAATCGAAAATCGTATAAGGTGTATGATCTATATCATAAAAATACGGCAAATTGTTTTAATTTTATAGTCGATCTCTGTTAAATCTGATATATAAATTATTATTTAATATATTTACTACATGCCGAAGCCGTATTTATCTTTAGTAGGAGCAGGACCCGGTGACCCGGAAATGATCACCCTGAAAGCCATCCGGGCCCTGCAACGGGCAGACGCAATATTATATGATGCGCTGGTCAACCCGGCCCTCCTGGACTATGCCCCCGCCAACGCCTACCGGCAGTTTGTGGGCAAACGCTACGGGTGCCACGCCCTTTCCCAGCAGGAAATCAATGCGCTCATTATACAATGCGCCAGGGAGTACGGCCACGTAGTACGGCTCAAAGGGGGTGATCCTTTCGTGTTCGGCCGGGCGGTGGAAGAAATCGAAGCCGCCAGGGAAGCGGGGATTCCGGTAGCGGTCGTGCCGGGCATATCAAGCGCACTGGCGGTGGCGGCCTCGCAAATGATACCGCTTACCTGCCGGGGGATAGCGGAGAGCTGCTGGATTACAACCGGCACCACCCGCTCGGGCGGTATTTCGGAAGACGTGTACCTGGCCGCCCAATCCACGGCCACCGTGGTGATACTGATGGCCATGAGCCGGCTCGGCGCCATCATGCAGATTTTCTGCGATCAGGGCAGGGGAGACTTGCCGGTGGCCATCATCCAGAACGGGACCACTCCCCAGGAAAAAATCGTCACCGGCACCGCGGCGGATATTACCGCCCGGGCCGCGGCGGCCGGCATGGGGAATCCTGCCATCATCATCGCGGGAGAGGTGGTGAAACTGAAAGCCGCGATGGATCATATTATATATACCGCCGCATCATATGAAGAAAAGTAAACAGGGCTGCGACCGGCAAACCTGCCTCGTTTGCCGGTTATGCCTGCCGGAATGGTTGCCCGCGATCGAAACGCGGAAAAAACATTTCGATTGTAGAAAAGGGGATGTGCTGTTTAAGGAAGGCGATCCGGTAAAGGGGATTTATTTTGTGTACAAAGGAAAGGTCAAAGTGCATAAGCACTGGGACGGAGAGAAGGAGCTGATCGTACGCTTCGCCCGGGAAGGAGACATCGTCGGGCACCGGGGGATAGGAACCGACCTCGTATACCCCGTTACGGCCACCGCGCTGGAGCCCGTAACCGTTTGTTACTTCGACATGGATTTTTTTAATGCTTCCCTGAAAGTGAACCATCAGCTCTTGTACGAACTGATGCTTTTTTATGCCAGGGAGCTACAGGAGTCTGAAAAACGGATGCGCAACCTCGCCCATATGCCGGTCAAAGGCCGGTTGGCCAATGCATTGATCTCGCTGAAAGAAAAGTTCGGTTACGATAAAGACGGTTTCATCGCATTTCCCCTCAGTCGCCAGGATCTGGCTTCCTACATCGGCGCTACTTACGAAACCACGTTCCGCATGCTTAATGCGATGATTGAAGAGAATCTCGTGGCGGTTTCGGGCAAATTCATCACGCTCACGAACGAGGAAAAGCTGTATCAGCTCCGCAAAGAACCTTTTTAGGATTTACATCGTTGTAACTGCCGTGCGGTTACCGGCATTATCAATTTTTTTACATCTTAGCGGCATGTTAATGCAACAAACAATGCGCTGGTTCGGCCCCAACGATCCGGTCAGTTTACAGCACATCCGCCAGGCGGGCTGCAGCGGCGTGGTGACGGCGCTGCATCATATTCCCGTTGGGAAGGTATGGCCTGTAGACGCGATACAACAACGCATCGCCGTGATCGCCGCGGCGGGTATGCAATGGGCTGTGGTGGAAAGCCTGCCTGTGCATGAAGACATCAAGCAGCAGCGGGCGGGTTTTCAAACGTATATCGATAATTATTGCCAGAGCCTCCGCAACCTGGCGCAATGCGGCATCCGCGTGATCACCTATAATTTCATGCCGGTGCTGGACTGGATGCGGACGGACATTTCGTATACCATGCCGGACGGCAGCAAGGCGCTTTATTTCGAACGGGCGGCTTTCGTGGCGTTCGACTTGTACCTGCTGCAGCGCCCCGGCGCGGAAAAGGACTATACACCGGCAGAAATCGCCGGGGCAAAGGCGCGCCTGCAATTCATGACGGAGCAGGAAAAAACAACGTTGTATCATAATGCGCTGCTCGGGTTGCCTGGCAGCGACGAGCGTTTCACCAAAGAAGTGATCCTTTCCGCCTTGCAGCAATACGCTGAAATAGATGCCGCCAAATTGAAGACGCATCTTTTTTATTTCCTGCAACAGGTAGTGCCGGTGGCGGAAGAGCTGGGCCTGCAACTGGCCATTCACCCCGACGATCCGCCTTATCCCTTGCTGGGCCTGCCGAGGATCGTCAGCACGGAACAGGATTTGATCGACATCCTGCATGCGGCTCCGTCGCCCGCCAACGGTCTCTGTTACTGCACCGGCTCGCTCAGCGTGCATCGCGGGAACGACCTGCCGGGAATCATACAACGGCATGGCGAACACATTCACTTCGTGCACTTGCGCAATACGAAGCAGGATGTGGCGGGCAATTTTTATGAGGCCGACCACCTCGACGGGGATGTGGATATGTTTGCCGTGGTGCGTGAACTGGTGAAACTGATGAAGAAAAGAAATGTGTCGATACCCATGCGCCCCGATCACGGCCACCAGATGCTCGATGATCTGCATAAAACAACTTACCCGGGATATAGCGCCATTGGGCGTTTGCGGGGACTGGCGGAGCTGCGCGGCCTGGAAATGGGTATCGCGCTATCGCAGCAGCAATAAATTCTATTCAACCAATCGTTGGTATATAGCGGCGGCGTGATTTATTTATTTTCGAATGCGGCCCTCGCCAGCCCGTTGTTGCACATTCCTCCCGCCATATGGCCGCCGGCAGCGGCTATCGATACCTGATGGGAATTTTCGGAGCTGATATCGCCGGCTGCAAATACGCCGGCCACGCTGGTCTCCTGGAAGGGATTGATTTTAACGGCGCCCTTTTCCGTTAGCTCGCAACCCAGCTGTTCCGCCAGCGCATTGTTGAATACAAGCCCGCCTTTTATATAAGCCGCCTTCTTCCGTATTGCCGTCCCGTCTTTAAATGAAATCTCCAGGCCGTCCGCCGTTTCTGCCACTTTTTCAACCGGTGCGTCCGCTATCGTGATGCTGTTGCGGGCCAGTTGCTGGATTTGTTCTGCGGTGAGATCTGCCGGCCCGTTGGTGCAGATCACGATCTCCGGGTGCCAGTTGCTGAGCACGGTGGAGAAATCATATGCCATAGCGCCGTTGGCAAACAGGGCCACGGGCTGATCTTTGATTTCCCAACCATGGCAGTAAGGACAATGGAACAGTTTGCGGCCCCATATTTCCGTGAGGCCCGGAATTCCGGGCATTTCGTCTTTCACGCCGGTGGCGAGAATAACGCGTTGCGCGCGGTACGCAGCGCCGGAAGCGGTATGGAGGACGAAGGTGCCGTTTTCCGAAATGGCGCTGGTTACAACCGTTTCGCTGATGCTGACGGAAGGATAGGGCGCCAGCTGTTCGCGGCCGGTGCGGAGCAATTCCAGCGGTGGCGTGCCGTCGCGCGTAAAGAAGTTCTGCGCATGCGCGGCGGGTTTGTTCCGCGGCCGGCCGCTGTCGAATACGACCGTTTTCCTGCCGCAGCGGCCCAGCGTCAGCGCGGCGGCCAGTCCCGCGGAAGAGCCGCCGATCACGGCTACCTCAATGTCGTTCATTTGTTGCATGAGGCAAATGTAGGGATATAATACGCAACATTGTTGCAAATATTACGGATGTTCCTGTACAAATCCCGGATGGTGGTTTTTTACTTTAATTTCGCCGCAGATATGACTACCGGAAACAGGCAACATCTCAAGCGCTGGCAGATTTTTCTCCTGTCGTTTAAAGATGCATTTAAGGAGTTCAACGCAAACGATCCGCTCCGGATGGCCGGTGCTACGGCATTTTTCACCACTTTCGCCCTGCCGGCTATCCTGGTGATCATCATCCAGCTGCTGCGCCTGATTTTCGAACCGCGCAACATCAGCCGCCAGCTCTTCGATCAGCTCCGGGAAATCATCGGCCCGGAAGCCACGGCGGAAGTGGTCAAAACGCTGCGGGCTTTCCGGAGCATCGCCGAAAACTGGCTGATCGCCATTGCGGGGTTCCTGTTCCTGCTGTTTGTGGCCACCACGTTGTTTAAAGTCATCAAAAGCTCCATGAACCAGCTCTGGAGCATCCGCATCGCCAAACGGCAAACGTTCGGGCAAATCATGATGTCGCGGCTGCGGGGCGTGCTCGTGATTCTGCTCACCGCCGTGCTGTTTATGCTGGGCATTCTGGCGGATTCCATACAGGCTTACCTGGGGCAATACATCGGGAAATACCTGCCTTCTATTTTTACGTATTACGACAGCGGCCTCCGGTACCTGATCTCCATCCTTACCGTTACGCTGTGGTTTGCGCTGGTGTTTTACCTGTTGCCGGACGGGCGGCCCCGGTGGAAAATCGTTTTTACGAGTGCGTTCGTAACCAGTATCCTTTTCAATATCGGCAAACTGATACTTCGCTGGATGTTGTCCTACAGCAATATCAACAGTATTTACGGCGCGTCCGCGGCTACCGTGCTGCTATTGTTGTTTGTGTTTTACGTGTCGATGATTTTTTATTACGGCGCCTCTTTCGCCAATGTGTGGGCCAATGCGAACAACAAACCGATCCAGCCGCTGCATCACGCCATCAAGTACCAGCTGAAGAACGTAGATGAAGGGGAGGATTAATCGCGCAGGATGCCCTTCACGAGACTTTTCCATTGCTTTTTAGAGAATCCCAACATGGCGCCCAGCCACACCAGGAGGTTGCGGGCGATGGCCGCCAGCGGTGTAACGGTTGTATTGGGCTGCTCGTTACGGCCGTAAACGCTGGCGCTGACGAGCTTTCCACGTTTTTCCACCACGAACGAGCTCGTCGCGTCTTCCGTAAAAAAATGAGATACTTCTTCCGGTATTTTTTCCGGGGCTTTCACCGGTCGCACCCGCATGCCAATATAAGCCGTTCTGTTATGATGGCCGCTGGCTTCAAAGATCCTTTCCACCTGTACCCAGTCGTATTCCTGCCCGTCAGCCGCGGCGGGCCCCGGTATGCTGATGCGGATAAGGTCTCCTTCCCGCGCGAGCCGCCGCGCAAATTGCCCGCTACTGTCGTTGAGCGTGAATACGGCGCTTTGCCGGCCGCTGATGTCTTTCCAATGGTTCACGTCCAGCAGGCGTGTCCGTGCTGTCTGGTATAATTCCCTGGCTGCTTTCTGATGTTCCGTTCTCACCGTATAAGAAGTATTGGTTTTGACGCCTTCGACCTGCGGCGGCACAATTCCGGGAGTGGAGGTTGCAGGGTTCATAATGGTGTTTTGGAAAAAGCGCCAATTTCTGTGCCATAGCACTGTGGCCTTTGCGCACTGGAAATTGCGAAAGTTTCTCCACAGTATGAGCGCTGCGATGCCCGTTCCGCCGCGGGTTTTCCGTGGCATGGTATTTACCGGAATATTAAAAAAAACATGGAAAAGAAACCTGATCGAATCAACCTTCCGGATGTGGAAGATATACCGGGCCAGGAACACGTCAATCCTGCGCCGTTGGGAGAGCTGGCGGATACCACCGCTTCGTCTGACGATGAAGAAGGAAAAGGCACGCTCGGCAATGAAGACGAAACGCTGATTGCGGGCGATAGCAATGTAACGGCTGAAGAGCGGGCATTGCTGGATGAAGCGGCCAATTCCGATCCCGCCTACCGCGACGACCGTAACCTCCGCGATTCGGAGCTGGAAAACCGCGACGACGACGGCGAACTGCTGAATGAAGACGCTGACCTGGATGTGCCGGGCGCGGAGCTCGACGATGAGGGAGAGGATATCGGCGCCGAGGACGAGGAAAACAATCCCTACAGCCTCGGCGACAACGAATGAATCCTCAAATTTTTATATCGTCACGACAAATTACCGTCCTGAGCATCAGGAAGGATAAGTGGCGGAAGCCATTGAGGATCAAATGGCGAAATTGCCGTTTGACACATTTCCCTGGGCCCTATTTCACTTCCGCCAGGTATTTATGCACGAAACTGATGGCCATGGAGCCCTCGCCTACCGCGGCGGCCACCCGGTTCATGGCATGCGCGCGCACGTCGCCGGCCGCGAATACGCCAGGGCAGCTGGTTTCCAAGAGGTAAGGGTCGCGGGACTGCTTCCAGATTTTACCGAAATCCGGATAGTTCTTCAGTTCACCGCCGGTTTCGATGAACCCTTTGTCGTCTTTGATGATGTTTAAAGCGATCCAGTCTGTGTACGGCTTCGCACCGATGAAGATGTAAAGGGCGTCTGCCGCCTCCGTTGTTTTTTCACCCGTCTGGATATCATGGATCACCAGCTGCTCCAGCCGTTCGGAGCCGCGCGCTTCCTCTACTTCGGTAAACGGCCGCACGGTGATATTGGACGCGCTTTTGATCTGGTCGATGAGGTAGGCGGACATTGTACTGGTCAGATCTTCCTTACGAATGAGGATGTACACGCTTTTTGCGAATTTGGACAGGTACATGGCCGCCTGCCCGGCAGAGTTGCCGCCTCCTACCACGAACACCTGTTTGTCGCGGCAGGCGGTTGCTTCCGTCATGGCCGCTCCGTAGTAGATGCCCGCGCCGGTGAAGTCGGCGATCCCTTTTTTATCGAGCGTCCTATAGTCCACGCCCGTGGTGATGATTACCGAGCGTGTATTGACGGTGGTGTCGTCGTCGAGGATGATTTTATTGTACCCGCCTTTTTGCTGGATGTCCTTTACCGACTGCGGGGAAATGAATTCCGTGCCAAGCCGGGTGGCCTGCGTGATGGCGCGGCGGGTCAGTTCCGCACCGCTGAGCCCGCTCGGGAAGCCCAGGTAATTTTCGATGCGGGAGCTCGTGCCTGCTTGTCCCCCGGGCGCCCGCCTTTCTATGAGCAATGTTTTCAATCCTTCCGAAGCGCCGTATACGCCGGCGGCCAGTCCTGCCGGCCCCGCGCCGATAATCACCACATCGTACACGTCGTGCTTGATCTGCGGAGTGAGTCCGGCTTTGTGCGCGATGTCGGCAATGGAAGGCTTTACCAGGTAGCTGCCGTCTTCAAAAAATACCACGGGTACGTCCCGGGTGGTGAGATTGTTGAGCTGCAACAGGCTTTTCCCTTCTTCAGACGTCTGTACGTCGAGCCACTGGTAGGGGATGAGGTTGCCTGCCAGGAAGTCTTTGATGGCATGCGACTGCTGGGAGTATTGGTAACCGGTGAGTTTGATGCCTTTGAAAGCCGGGCGGTGGATGTGATGCCAGTCGTCGAGCAGTTCATCGATGACGGGATAGAGTTTTTCTTCCGGCGGGTCCCAGGGTTTTACGAGGTAATAATCGAGTTGTACTTTATTGATGGCCTTGATGGCGGCATCGGTGTCTGAGTAAGCGGTCAGCAGCACGCGTTTGGCATCCGGGAAAAATTGCATGGCTTTTTCGAGGAAGGCCACTCCGTCGAGCTGCGGCATGCGCTGGTCGGACACGAACATGGCGATGGTTTCGCCTTTGTTCTTCAGTTCCCGCAGGCTATCGAGTGCCTCCGTCACGGAAATGGTGCTGAGTATGCGGTATTCGCCGCGGTATTTGTTTTTCAGGTCGCGCGTGATGGCGCGGAGTACCTGTGTGTCGTCGTCGATGCAGAATATAATCGGTAGTTCCATGTTCCGGTTGCTTATTTTTTGACGGGAAGGGATACGCTGAATTGCGTACGGCCAGGGGCTGATTGCACTTTCACGGCGCCTTTATGCTGGCGTACGATCTGCGATACGATATCGAGGCCGAGGCCGGTCCCTTTCCCCACGTCTTTGGTGGTGAAAAACGGATCGAATATTTGTGGCAGCGCACCGGTGGGAATACCGGTGCCGTTGTCTGTGATGGTGACTTTCACGCAATCCCCGTCTTTCTCCGTTTTGATTTCCAGGATGCCTTTACCGTTGGCTTCCATGGCGTCGAGCGCATTGTCGATCAGGTTGGTCCATACCTGGTTGAGCTCGCCGATATAGGCCTTGATGGGCGGCAGGGTGGTGTCGAATTGCTGCGCCACTTCCACGTTGCCTTTGCGGATTTTATGCTGCAGCATGGTGAGCGTGTTGATGATGCCTTCGTGTATATCGGCCACCTGCTGATCGTGCCCCTGGTCCATATGCGTGAAAACCTTTACCGAGCCGATGAGTGCGGCTATCCTGCGGGATGCCTCGCCAATGTCGGTCACCATTTTTTCGGTGATGAGGTTGTTGTTGATCCAGTTGATGACGGGGGAGAAGTGAGCGGCGGGGATGTGTTCCCGGAAAGCTTCGAGGTCGTCTGCAGTGCCGCCGAAGTCAACAAAATTTTCCGCTATCTCTGCGGCGTTCTCCACATCGTATTGTTCGAGCAGGCCGGTCAGTTCGTCTTCTTTTTCAGTGCGCTGCATCAGCGAAAGGGGGGCGTTCCGCGGGCGCTGCAGCAGGGTGAACATCATGTTGGAAACGATGTCAACCTTTTCTTCCGGCATGTCGATCACGCTGATTTTTTTGAAATATTCCGGCATCAGGTGAAGGTGTTCCTGGAGCGATGTGGCGCCCCGCACCACCGCCGCTGCGGGATTATTCAGCTCATGGGCCAGGCCGGCAGACAGCTTGCCGAGCGCTACCATCTTTTCATCCTGCAGCTGATTGGAGGTGAATTCCCTCACCCGGCTGATCATCTGGTGCACCAGCGCCTGGGTGAGCTCGAAATGGTGCCGGATAAGATCGCCTGATTTTTCACGGGGGAACCGCAGTACTTCGGTGTCTTCCAGTGCCTGCCCGCTAGCGATGGCTGTAACGGCGCGGGAATAAGGCAGGTAGCCCGTAATGCTTTTCGGTTCAAAGACGGCAATTTCGCGTGCCTCGCCGTTCTGGAGGCGGTACGCCCTGATTCTGCCCGAAATGACGAAAAGGGTGCTGGAGATGGGATCGTTGACTTTAAAAACGTAATCCCCGGCGGGAACGGATTCCTGTACACTGTTGTCGGCCAGCCATTGCAGCTGCTCCCGTGGCACATCTTTCAGTGCTTCAATAGTTTGCAGCCAGTCGGCAGATACTTTGTCCATGGTTTTCGCGGTTCTCCGCTCAATTTAAAGGTTTTTGCGGAACGCGGTTGACAATACCAGAAATATTTACTGTTGATTGAATATCCCGTAAAAGAAAACGCGAAGGGGTCAGCTTCGCGTTGTTGGTTTCAGTGGTGTATAAGCGTACTCTTATTTTTTCCTCCAGCGTTCTACGTCTTCAAAGGAAATGCCGTATGTTTTATTGCCCCAGCTTTGCCGGATGTAGTTGGTGATGGCCGCTACGTCCGCATCGCTCAGGAAATTGAACGCGGGCATCTGCTCGCCTGATTTCATGGCGCCGCTTTTACCCTTTAATATGATTTTTACGAGTGGCTGTGGTTTTGCATTGACGGTGGCGTTGCCGTCGAGCGCGGGGAAGGAGCCGGGCACGCCTTTCCCGTCTGCTTTATGGCAAGCTTCACAGTAGTTTTTGTACAGTGCCTGGCCTTTGGAAAGCGTAACCGCTGCGGTGTCTTCTTTCAACGGGCGAACGGGGCTGCCTGTTTTTGCAATGGGAGCAATGCGGATGATACGGTCGTCCGCCTCGATAGGGAATCCCTTGCCGGGATTCCAGTCGCGGTTGCTGGTGGCCACATACACATCGCCTGCCGGTGAAACGCATACGGCCCGCAACCGGCCGAAGATGCCGCCCAGGTAGATTTTTTCGCCGGTCACGGCATCCTGCGCGGCGTTGAGCTGCAATACGCGCAGGCTCGATGTTTTGAGGGTGGTCATCAGGATGGCGTTTTGCCATTCCGGTATATGGGCGGAGTGATAGTACGCGATGCCGGCGGGAGCAATGGTGGGTGTCCAGGCTTTGGCAGGGCGGGTGAAGGGGAAAGAGTCCGCATATGGTTGCTCGTCGTCGCGGTCCGCCAGCCCTTCGATGTGCGGCCAGCCGTAGAAAGCGCCCTTTTGAATATAGTTGAGCTCGTCGTCCATCGCGTCGCCGTGCTCCGACGCAAAAAGGTGTCCTTTGCCGGTATAGGCGAGGCCCTGGATGTTCCGGTGCCCGCGCGACCACATGGGGTTGCCGGGATACGGATTGTCTGCCGGAATAGAACCGTCAACATTCAGCCGCAGCACTTTCCCGTTGGGCGACGCCGTATCCGGAGCGTTCGCGCCGCGCGTTGCATCGCCGGTAGACCAGAGGACCTTTCCGTCTGGTGAAACGGCCACGCGCGACCCGTTATGCCCCGTAGCGCCAGGTAGTTCCATCAGCAGGAGGGGATCTTTCAGCGTATCGGCCGTATAGGTATATCGCATCAGCTTCGACACCACGGAGGAATCGGGCTTAAGCGCCGTGTAATCCACGAAAATGTAAGGCTGCTGCGGATGGATGGCCATGCCGAGCATGCCCAGCGATCGCTTGCGGAATACTTCAGGAATGGTGAGTAACAGTTTCTTTTCGCCGGTGCGTGGATCTACTTTGCTGATAGTACCGCTTTGCTCCGTGAACCAGATCTGGTTGTCGGGGCCCCAGCAAATTTCCCACGGCACGTTGAGCCCGCTGGCAATGGTGGTGATGCCCAGCGCGCTGGAATCGAGGAGCAGGGTGGCCTCCACCGGCCGGTCGTTTTCCTTTGAACGGGAGAAAATAAAATAGGCGGCAATAGCCAGGCACAATACGAGGAGCAGCGGTACAGCGGTTCGTTTCATTTGACAGACGTTGGTTCGGTTGCGCGATTTTCCCCGTTTCCTGTTATTTTACGGGTACGTAACCGAAGATATAGATATTCTGCGGTAATTGCAGGTATTTTATCTGTATTAATTTTTGCGGACGAGCGTACCGCGAACAGCATGCTATCGAGTTAAGCGCCGCCGGGCGGGCGCTGCAGCATGAAGAGGGCGCGCGGGCCTTGCCCTTCGCCTTTTTTCGATAAATTTGGTATTCAACTGAATTGATATGGCAGGAACATTCTCAAAAATCAAAAGCGCAATCAGGCTGCTGAAAACAATCGACTTCGACAAACTCGGCAAACTTTCCGAGAAAGTGGACCTTCAGAAGGTGATGGAGGGCTTTTCCAAACTGGACGATAACCAGTTGAAGGGCCTTATGAAGATGCTGGACGGTGGCGGTAAAAAGAAAGAGCTGCCGCAGATCAACGGCGACTTCTACGAGCTCCACCTGCGCCTCAGCGACGAAGACCGCGCCATACAATTAAAGGTTCGCGAGTTTATGGAACGGGAAGTGCAGCCCGTCGTGAACTATTGCTGGCTGCGCGACGAATTCCCTTTTGAACTGGTGCCCAAATTCGCGGAACTGAACCTCTGCGGGGTGACATATAAAGGATATGGCTGTCCCGGTAAGTCTTTCCTGATGGAGGGGATCATCGCGATGGAAATTGCGCGGGTAGACAGTTCGATGGCTACTTTCTTTGGTGTGCAGAGCGGCCTGGCAATGGGCTCCATTTACATGTGCGGTTCCGAAGCGCAAAAGCAGGAGTGGTTGCCGCAGATGCAGCAGTTTCAGAAAATCGGGGCCTTTGGCCTCACCGAACCGGAAGTTGGCTCCGGCGCCGCCGGCGGACTTACCACTACAGCCAAACGCACGGCTGCCGGATGGGTGCTGAACGGGCAGAAAAAATGGATCGGCAATGCACCCTTTGCCGACGTCACTATTATTTGGGCGCGCGATCTCGATGATGGCGAAGTGAAGGGCTTCCTCGTCAGGAAAGACACGCCCGGTTTCGAAGTGGAAAAAATAAAAGGAAAAATGGCGCTGCGGATTGTTCAGAATGGTCTCATTACAATGAAAGACTGCCTGATTCCTGAAAGTGACCGCCTCGAGCACGCGAATTCATTCAGGGATACGGCCAAAGTACTGCAGATGACGCGCGCGGGGGTGGCCTGGATGGCCGTAGGTTGTGCGCGGGGCGCTTATGAAAATGCACTCGACTACACCCGCAAGCGTAAGCAGTTCGGTAAGCCCATCGCGGCTTTCCAGCTGATTCAGAACCATCTCGTGGAAATGTTGTCCAATCTCACCGCCATGCAGTCGATGGTGTTCCGCTTGTCCGAGTTGCAGGACCAGGGCCTGCTTAAAGACGAGCACGCATCGCTGGCAAAAGTGTTCTGCAGCCTGCGCACCCGTGATATCGTGAGCAAGTCGAGGGAAGTGATGGGCGGCAATGGTATCCTGCTCGATCATAACGTAGCGCGTTTTGTGGCGGATGCAGAAGCGATTTATTCCTACGAAGGCACCAAAGAGATCAATTCATTGATTGTGGGCAGGGCTATCACCGGGTTCAGTGCGTTCGTGTGATGGGCGCCGTGGGTGATGTGCCCCGTTGGGCATATGGTGCCGCGTTCCGGTGACAGGCGTGTTGTGCCCTAAATGAAGCCTCCGGATGACGATATTGGATCCCCTGTTGCGGTACCGCGGCAGGGGATTTTTGCTGCTTGCGGGATTAGCAGGATGGGTTCTCTTTGATGATACCCGCACCGCAGAACTTCGGTATTGCATATAGCCCGTGTTACATCTGTAGCGAAACTGCCCCGGTGGATTTTTCATGCATACAGCGCTGCTGTTGAACGATGCAGTATCCTGCTATGATTCCGCAGTATAAAGTTTGCTATCATGCCGGTTTAGCAGCAAATTAGCTGCGTTTTAGTGCGTGAATAAGCGTGTTGCCTCCTTTCTTGTCTAGTAAAAATGCATATTCCCGAAAAAAACATGCATTTTTATGCGGGAATTCCGGATTTTTCCTAACTTCACCGAACACGTTAATGAATTATGCTCAAAGAGGAACGTCAGAATGTGATTCTTCACGAAGTGAATGTGCACAGTAAAGTACTCACGACCTATCTGGTAGATAAGCTCAATGTGTCGGAAGACACTATTCGCCGGGATTTGAACGAACTGGCGGATGCGGGCAAAATTATCAAGGTTCACGGCGGGGCGCTTTCCAAATCGTTCCATAATTCATTTAACGGCACCGAAATCTATTCGCTGGCCGAAAAACGGCAGATTGCACATAAAGCTTTGAAACTGATCCAGGACGGGATGTTCATTTTCACTACCGGCGGCACCACTATACTGGAGCTGGCCCGTGCGCTTCCCGAAAACCTGCATGCCACCTTTTTTACCGGCAGTCTGCCTGCAGCCTTTGAATACGTTCAGCATCCGCATATCGATGTGGTGCTGATCGGGGACCGGCTTTCGAAAAATTCCAGGATCACGGTGGGGGGCGCCGCCATTTCCCAAATCCGGCACGTGAAAGCGGATTTGTGTTTCCTCGGCACCAATGCCATCGATTTGCATGCAGGGTTGACAGACAACGACCTGGATGTAGTGCATATCAAAAGGGCCATGATCGAATCTTCGTCAAAGGTGGTATCCCTGGCGATCTCGGAAAAAGTCAACACCGTTCAGCGCCTGAAAGTCTGCAATGTAACAGACATTGATGTGCTGATTACCGAACTGGACCCGCATCACGCGCTGCTGAAACCGTACCGCGCGGCGGGAATGGAAGTCCGCTAACAAACGCCAACAGATCAATTACGATACATCACCTGCGTGAACAATGAATGGCTGCTCGGGCAATTCCAGCGTGGAACCGGGCCAGCGGCAAGGATGTACACTCCTGACATTTTTTTTAACACGCCAAAATCGAAACCTTCATGAAACATCCAATCAGACAATTACCAGGAAGATGGAAGGCGCTCCCGCTGATTTTCCTGTTTCAGCTGCTGGCCTGCCTGGCGATGGCGCAGGTCCGGTTCAGTGGAAACGTAACCGCTTCCGACGGCTCCGCCGTTCCGGGCGTTTCCGTGCGCCTCAGTAACACCAGCACAGGTGCGGTGACAGACGCAACGGGTAAGTACAGTTTTACAGCCAACGTTCAAGCCGGCAACTATACCATGGAATTTTCCGGTATCGGCTTCAAAGCCATGCGCAGGGCCGTTTCGGTAAGCGGCAGCGCCGTATCCGTGGATATGGTGATGGAAGAAGACGTGCTGAAGATGGACGAGATCGTGGTGATCGGTTCTTCCCTCCGCCAGTCGAGGAAACAACTGGGCAACACCGTCAACTCCGTCAACGCCAAGCAACTCACCAACACGGGTTCCGGCAACCTGGGCGCCGCACTGCAGGGCAAAGTACCGGGCGCGCAGATCACCCAGACTTCCGGCGACCCGTCCGGCGGCATATCCGTGCGCATGCGCGGTACCAGCACCATTAAAGGG
Organism: uncultured Chitinophaga sp.; assembly: GCA_965653365.1. Lineage (GTDB taxonomy): Bacteria > Bacteroidota > Bacteroidia > Chitinophagales > Chitinophagaceae > Chitinophaga. The sequence continues at coordinate 344,885 of CBFGZV010000001.1, forward strand.
TCGTCTGAACCGCTGTATGTGGTGGACGGCGTGGTGGTTAGTAACGCCACCACGAATGTCACCAATCTCAACGTGGGCTCCGGTGGCGATATCGGTACCAACCGTATGGCCGACATCAATCCCGCGGATATTGAAAAGATCGACGTTATCCCGGGCGCCTCGGCTTCGGCGATCTATGGTTCCAGGGCGAGCAACGGCGTAGTGCTGATCACCACCAAAGCGGGCAAACAGGGCCAGCTGAAGGTAGATTTCAGCACCAGCATCGCGATGAACGAGCTGCGTAAAAAAGTTTACATCTCCACTTATGGCAAACAGTTCGGCTCCGCTGCGCTGCGCCTTGGCAATATCAGCGACGGCCCGGGTAACACGGTGACTTACACCCGCCCGGACGGGCAGACCCGCAAACTGTCGACCGACCTGGTGGATGTAACGCGTTACGATTACCAGGACCAGATTTTCCGTACGGGCCTCGGCACGGATAACTATGTGTCTGTGAGCGGTGGCTCGGAAAAAACGAAGTATTACTTCTCCGGTGGTTACTATTACAACCAGGGCATTATCAGGAATACGGATTTCCGGCGGTTTAACTTCAAAACGAGAATTGACCAGACGATCAATGATTACATATCATTAAGCGGCGGTCTTGCCTATTCAAACACCTTCTCCAACGAAAAGCCCAACGGGAACGTATTCTGGAGCCCAATTAATTCCATCAATATCACCAACAATATCTACGACATCGAAGCAAGGGATGCATCCGGCAACCTCAAAAATGTGGAACCCACCCGCGTGAATCCGCTGAGTGTGATAGAAGACATGCACCTGACGCAGGCCGTGAGCAGGACCATCAGTGATGTACAGCTCAAGATCAGGCCCGTAAAAGGCCTGAGTATCGATTACATCCTGGGTGTTGACAATTTCAGCCAGGAGGGCAGGAACCTCATTGAAAAATATCCTTATATCGCAGCGCAGGAAGGCCTGGGCTACGCGGCGTCGGCGATGGTGAATTCGTTCCTGATCAACAATGACGTCAATATTTCCTACAGCACCAACTTTGGTGATTTCTCTTCGCTGACCACGGCAGGCTTCAATCACCAGTACCAGAAAATCACCGGCCTGTTTAACGAGGGCCGCGATCTGCTGAACGGCATCACCACCATCAACGGGGCGGCCGTACGGCTGGATCCCCGGTATATGGACGATCAGCGCCAGGTTTTCGGCGGATTCCTGCAACAGACTTTCGGGTATAAGAATATCTTTTTCCTGACGGGCGCAGCTCGTGTGGACGGATCTTCTTCCTTCCCCAAGGATACACGTACTTACTTCTATCCAAAAGTGAGCGGCTCATGGAATATCAGCGAAATGGGTTTCTGGAAAGACTTCTCGAACACCTGGTTTACTTCGGCCCGTGTACGCGGTTCATGGGGCCTGGCGGGTAACCTGACCGGTATCGGCACTTACGAGCGTTTTTCCACTTACCTCTCCGGAAGCATCAATGGTATCGCTACTTACAATCTGAATACCCAGCTCGGGAATGAATTTGTAGAGCCTGAAAGGTCCAGCGAACTGGAGTTCGGCACCGACCTTTCCTTCCTCAACAATCGCCTCGGTATTATTTTCACGATATACGACAAGAAAATCGTTGGCAGTTCATTGCTGGTAGATCGGGTGCTGGCGCCTTCATCAGGCGGGAGCGCGCGTACGGAGAACGTGGGTAATCTCACCAACAAAGGCTGGGAACTGGGTATTAACGCCAATCCGTTCGCCGGCAAAGACTTCAGCTGGAACGTCGGGGCTTCGGTGAGCCGGAACAAAAACCTTGTTACTTCTTCCAGCCAGGTAACGCCAATTTCGCTGACGAACCCGACCGGCGCTACGTCCGTTATACTGGCAGGCCAACCGGTAGGGGTGTTCTACGGCAACTATTTTGAACGCGATGCAAAAGGCGGTATGTCGTTAGACGCGCAGGGCCGGCCGATTGCAGCCATCAACAACCCAACGCAGAAAGTACTGCTACGCAAAGTGATCGGTAGCCCGCATCCCGACTGGATCCTGAGCTTTTCCAATAATCTCGCGTACAAAAAACTCAGCCTGAGTTTCCTCTTCGACGGCGCTTTGGGACAGGAAGTGTTCAATGCCGACCGGAGAACGAGACAGGGTGTGGGCATCGGAGACTATTCTGAAAAAGAACTGAAAGGCGAACTGCCGAGGGGCTACATTTTCGCGATTTACAACACCGAAGAATGGCGTGTGGAAAGCGGCTCCTATGTGAAGTTGCGTGAAGTGGCGCTGAGCTATGAACTGCCGAAATTCGCGAAGTTCATCAAATCATCGTCCGTTTCCGTGGTAGGCCGTAACCTGGTGAGCTTCGACACGTACGACGGCTATGATCCGGAAACCAACGCCGCCGGGAATGCCTCCGTATTGCGTGGCCTGGATTTCGGGAACGTACCGATTCCCAGAACCTACCAGTTATCGTTCAGAGCCAGTTTCTAAATTCAAACCACTACAATCATGAAAACGCATTATATCAAAAAAACGGCTTTATTGCTCATGCTGGGAAGTGCGCTGCCGATCGTTTCCTGCAATAAAGAATACATCAACCCGAGCACTGCGTCGGTGCCGAGCGTGACAACCAGTCCGGACGCCCTGATGAACCTTTCCGCCGGCCTTCAGCGGCGTTTCACCATCGGCCGGCAGAGCCCGCTGTATTCCGCACCCATCGGTGCGGCGTATGGCGTGTATGCGTTGTACACCCTCAATATCGGCAACACCGCTGAAAAAGAGCTGGAAACCGGCAAAGGCGCCGTTACACAGGCTAATTCTGTGGTATCACAGTTATGGACGCAGTGCCTGCTCACCCGCACCGAAGCGGAAACAGTGCTGAATAATCTCAACGTGGCCGCGGATGCGGGGGATAAGGTCGGATTGAAGGCGTATGGCAGTATTTTCTACGCGCTGAGCATGGGCACCCTGGTGCAGTTTTTCGAGCACATCCCCCTGAAAACGGAAAACAATGCTGCGTTCAGTCCACGTGCTGACGTGCTGAAAAAAGTAATCGAAGTACTGGAAAGCGCGGATGCCGGCCTGGCCGCTACCGCGCCCAGCGCGAAGTTCCTTAGCAGAGTGCCGGCCGGCATCGATATGAAGAATACCGTGAAAGCTTTGCTGGCACGATACTACAACATACAGAGCATGATCACCGGCACCTACGACGCCACCTCCGGCAATAAGGCCATCACTTATGCATCCGCTGCCAGCCTGACCGTGAAATCGGAATTCCGGTTTTCTGCCGTAACCACCAACCCGCTGGGCGAATGGAACTTCACGGTGAATGTGTTCGGCGCGATCGACTCCACCCTCGGCCTGCGCAACGGCCTGGCGCCGGTACCGGCGGCCACGGACCCGCGCGTGGGATTTTACATCAGCCGCACCGGCCCCACCACCTACCCGCTGAAGGCGTTCGCGCTGAATACAACGGCTTCTTACCCGGTTTACCTGCCGGGTGAAATGCACCTCATCATCGCGGAAAACTATGCCCGCCAGTCGCAGTTCGTACAAAGCAAAACCGCCCTCGACGCGGTGCGCACCAAAACGACCGATATCTATGGCATCGGCGCGGCGCAGCCCGCCTACAGCGGCCCTATGACGACAGCGGCCCTGCTCACGGACATCTACAAACAAAGAAGACTGGAGATGTTCCTCTGCGGCCAGGAACTGGAAGACAGCCGCCGTTTCGGCCGCCCCGGCCCCAATGCGCCGGGTGAAGAAAGGAACCGCAATTTTTATCCTTACCCGCTGATCGAAAGGGATAACAATCCCAGCACACCCGCGGACCCGGCAATTTAATCATGTGGGTTACAACAATAAAGAAGCTGCATCATTTTTTTGATGCAGCTTTTCTTTTGATAGCCGGCAGCTGTTCTTCATTCACCCAAACGGGTGATGAACATCGCGCCTTACCGAAATGAGCGGTTTGCCGGGCAGTGCAGGGAACGCTTTCTTTTATAACGGGGATGTTTTACTTTTACGCGCATATTCGTTCACCCGTTATATTCCACGCATGCGTACGCCTCGTTTTATTTTCATTGCCTTATTGCTGTTTCCGCTGATTGTATTTTCCCAGAACAAGCTACCCGGCTGGGCGCTGGGCGGTTTTGTCCGGCCTGCCGGCATCAATCCCGTCATCTCGCCCGATTCCACCACTTACTTTTATTGTCCCATGCAAAAGACCAGCGTGGCCTGGGAATCCAACGACACGTTCAACCCGGCCGCCGTGGTGAAGGATAATAAACTGGTGGTGCTGTATCGCGCGGAAGATAAATCCGGTGTGGGCATCGGGAAGCGTACATCGCGCATTGGGTATGCGGAAAGTGCGGACGGCCTGCATTTTAAACGGAATACCAAGCCGGTGTTGTACCCGGGCGAAGACAGCCAGAAAACCTACGAATATCCCGGCGGCTGTGAAGACCCGCGGGTGGCCGTGACGGCCGATGGCACTTACGTGATGTTTTATACCCAGTGGAACCGGGATGTGGCGCGGATTGGCGTGGCCACTTCCACAGACCTGCTGCACTGGCAAAAGCACGGACCTATTTTCGCCAGGGCATACAACGGCAAATTTCTGCGGCACTGGAGTAAATCGGCCGCCATCGTTACCAAAGTGGAAAACGGCCGGCAGGTCATTACTAAAATCAACGGCCGTTATTTTATGTATTTCGGAGAGCATGCGGTATATGGCGCCGTATCTGACGACCTCAAAAACTGGACGCCGGTAGTGGATGACACCGGCGGGCTGAAGCCTTTTATCAGGCCAAGAAAAGGATACTTCGACAGCGACCTCACCGAATGTGGCCCACCCGCAGTGGTGACCGACAAAGGCATCCTGCTGTTGTACAACGGCAAGAACCGGCCCGGCGAAGCAGGCGATCGGCGTTTCAATGGCAGGGCTTACTGCGCCGGCCAGGTGCTGTTCGACTTGCAGGATCCCACCCGGCCCATCGCGCGGCTGGACGTGCCCTTTCTCCGCCCCATGGAGCCGTTTGAAAAAAGCGGCCAATACATTGATGGTACCGTGTTTATAGAAGGGCTCGTGTATTTCCGGAAAAAGTGGTGGCTGTATTATGGTTGTGCAGACTCCAGGGTGGCAGTGGCTGTTTACGACCCCGCCATCAAAACGCCCGGCGATGCATTGCCGGAGCAGCAACGCCCCGCGGTACCACGGCCGGCTGAGGCAAAGGTGAGCCTGGCCCGCTGAATTTGTTAACGGGCCATGACGGTTTGCTATTTCAGGGGCTGTTGTTAACAAACTTTCCATGCATCATATTCTTCCTGGTGACTTTCCTCCGCCGTCACACGGGACCCTTGATAAACTTTCCAAGCGTGATGTCTGCCCGGGCAACCGCCTGCATCTCAATTTTAACCGGATAGCCCGCTTGCTTTAACGATCAGATCAAAGCCGGTTGTTCCATGTGTCTCATCTTTCCTAGTGACCGGCTAAATCGATTTTTAGCCGGGCAACCCGTTTACCTCCGAAATTAAAACGAAACCCTGCAACCTTTTTTATCACCGGTCGTCTTTATTGAATGGGGACGATCTGCGTGAATGACCTAGCTTTAATGTACCGGCCGTTTGCCCCACAAAAATGCCGGTCGCCATTCAACCCGGAACTGTTTATGAAAAAGCTCATTTTATTGGGAGTATTCTTGTGCTTCGCTTCCCTGACCCTATTCGCCCAGGAAGCACCCGCCGGCCGTGTTTCCGTGAGAATCACGGATGCTGCCGGGAAAGCGCTCCCCTTTGCCAGCGTGGCCGTGCGTGCAGCGGCAGACTCCGCTCTCGTGAAAGGACAGATGAGCGACGAGGACGGCAAATGCCTGTTCGAAAAAATCAAAAACGGCAAATATTACCTCGAAGTATCGCAGATGGGTTACACCACCCAGCGCAGTTCCGCCTTCCAGATTACGGAAGCCGCTAAAAGCATCGACCTGAAGTCGCTGGCCCTCCCGAATGCGCCCAAGAACCTGAAAGGGGTGGAAGTAACGGCGCAGAAGCCGTATATCGAAAGAGCGGAAGGCAAAACGATCCTGAACGTGGAAAGCAGCGTGACCGCGGCCGGCAATACCGTGCTCGACCTGTTGCGCCGGGCGCCCGGTGTAACGGTGGATAAAGATGAGAACCTTGTACTGAAAGGAAAACAGGGCGTGACGGTGATGATCGACGGAAAACTGACGTACCTGTCGAACGAAGCGCTGGCGGAACTGCTGAAAAGCATGACGGCGGAATCGGTATCGCAGATCGAGATCATTACCAGTCCCAGCGCGAAATACGACGCGGCCGGCACTTCCGGTATCATCAATATCAAAACGAAAAAAGGGCAGCTCACGGGGTTCAACGGCAGCGTGAACGCCAGCCTCGGGGGCGGCAAGTATGTTTTCGGCAACGCCGGCACCAACCTCAACTGGCGCACCAAAAAATTCAACTGGTTCGCCAACCTCAACTATGGCGAGTGGAACGGCTATAATACGCGTGAGCTGTACCGGCGAACGGGTGGCAACATACCGCTGCAATTCAGGCAGGATGTATACCAGACGAGCCATTTCCTCAACCGTTCCATGAAATCGGGATTCGATTACTTCCTGACACCGAAACACACTATTGGCATCATGGCCAGTGGCTATACCAACGCCTTCTGGCGCAACGCGCCCAGCGCCACCCAGGTGGCCCGGCTGCACGGCGCAACGGATTCCACCCTCTACACGGGGCTGCACGGCAATAACCGTTTCAAGAACCTGACGTTCAATCTTAATTACAAATGGAAGATCGATACGCTTGGCTCCGAATTGACGATGGACGCGGATTACGCGAAGTTTAAAAACAGGATGTACTCCTTCCTGGCAGACAGTATGGTGAACATGCACGATGGTAAAACCCTTAACCACAGCGCCATCAGAACACTGCCGAACACGGAAATACAGATCAGGAGCGTGAAGGCGGACCTGGTGCGTGTTCTGAACAAAACGTCCAAGATCGAAGCCGGGGCGAAGGCCAGTTTTGTGAGCACGGAAAACAACATGCGCTTCGATTCCATGGAGAACTACGTGTACAAGCCGGTGCCTTCGCAATACGACCAGTTTATTTACAAAGAAGATGTGCTGGCGGCGTACCTCATCTATAAGAAGCAGTTCAAGAAAACCGATATCGTGGCGGGCCTGCGCCTGGAGCAGACCACGTCCGACGGCAACTCCATGACGCTCAAAAGCAGGATTAAAAGAACCTACCTCGATTATTTCCCCAACGGCTCCATCGATCATAAGTTTTCCGACAACCACAAGCTGGGCCTCGCTTATTCGCGGCGCATCAACCGACCCGGGTACGGGCAGCTGAACCCGTTCATGTTCTTCCTCGACAAGTACACTTACTTCCGCGGCAACTCCTTCCTGACACCGGAATACACGCAGAATACGGAGCTGACTTACATGTTCAAACAGAAGTACATCGCGGTGCTGGGGTACAGCCGGACCGTAGACGGCATCGACGAATTCCTGCTGCTGAATCCCGAATCGAAAGTGACCACCAGCACTAACCGGAACCTCGCCAACCAGAACACTTATTCACTGAACCTGACCCTTCCCTTCGACCCGGTGAAGTGGTGGAACACCAGCAATAACATTTCATTGTACTACAACCAATACCGGATCAAGGATTCCGCCGTGGCCTTCACCAACGAACAATTCGCGTACAACTTCAATACCACCAATACCTTCACCCTCCCGAAAGACATCAAGCTGGAACTGGGCGGCTGGTTCGAATCGGCCAACGTGTACGGCATCTTCAGGGGCAAGGCGATGTGGGCCATGAATGCCGGCGTGCAGAAGCAGATACTCAAGAAGAAAGGGACCATCAAGGTGAACGTAAATGATATTTTCGCGTCCAACCGCTTCAGGGGCGGTACGGAGTACGGCGATATTTACCTGTATGTCAACAACCGCTGGCAGAACAGAACGGTGAACGTTTCGTTCAGCTACCGCTTCGGTAATAATAAAATTGAAGGCGCCCGCGAAAGGAAAACGGGCAGCGAGGACGAATCGCGCCGCGCCGGAAACTGACGGCCACTTCAGGGTAGGAGGGCAGCCTGTACACGGCTGCCCTTTTTTGTTTGAACCGCTCATCATTTCAGCGCCCGCGGTACCGGATATTTTTATAGATTTATTACATGCTGAAATTAAACATCCTTGCCTGCACCTTCTTATTGGCAGGTATCATGAACGCCCACAGCCAGGGGATGGAATTTGAAAAGTACGATCCTGTTTCCACCCTGGTGGTACCCGAGCATCCCGTCAGGAAATCAAAATTTCCCTTTATAGACGTGCACAATCACCAGTACGGGATGGGGAATGCCAACCTCAATGGCCTCCTCAAAGACATGGATGCGCTGAATATGAAGGTAATGGTGAACCTGAGCGGCGGCAACGGCGATGGGCTGAAAAAAATGACCGATAATATTCAATCCAATGCCCCCAAACGCTTCATTGTGTTCGCCAATATCAGTTTCAACGGCATCGGCGAGCCGGGGTGGACGGAAAAGGCGGTGGCAATGCTTGCGAATGACGTAAAGAACGGCGCCAACGGGCTCAAGGTATTCAAGAACCTGGGCCTCAGCGTAAAAGACAATACCGGCAAAAGGGTGGCCATCGACGACCCGCGCCTCGACGCCATCTGGGCCAAATGCGGGGAGCTGAAAATTCCCGTGCTGATCCACGCGGCGGATCCGAAGCCTTTCTGGGACCCGGAAGACAGTCGCAACGAACGCTGGCTGGAGCTGAAAACCCATCCCGGCCGCAAGCGCGGCGATACCAATCCCGCGCCCTGGCAGCAGATCATCGACGAGGAGCACCGCATGTTCAAAAAACATCCCCGCACCACCTTCATCAACGCTCACTTCGGCTGGTATGCCAACGATCTGGCGCACCTCAGCAAACTCATGGAGCAGATGCCGAATATGTACGTGGAATTCGGCGCCGTGATCGCGGAACTGGGGCGGCAGCCCAAAATGGCCCGGCAGTTTTTCGAAAAGTACCAGGACCGGATCCTCTTCGGCAAAGACTCCTGGCAGCCGGAGGAATATGCCACCTATTTCCGCGTGCTCGAAACGGCGGACGAATATTTTCCCTACCACAAAAAGTACCACGCCTTCTGGCGGATGTACGGCATGAACCTGCCGGACGATATATTGAAAAAGGTCTACTACAAAAACGCGCTGAAGATCATTCCCCGGATCGATAAAAGCCTGTTCGAATAGGAGTGGGGTAAAAAGGAATTTGGAATTCAAAGTTATTTGCTAATTTTAATTGGTAGTCTGCGTTATGTTTTGAATTTCCACCATTCCTGTTCCATGGAGTCTGCAAACAATGAAAAAGAGCTGTTACAACGGGCGGCCGCCGGAAGCGAAGCCGCGTTCGCCGCGTTATTCAGGCTGTACCGCCACAAGCTGTACGGTTTTGTGCTGCGGGCTACCGGCTCTCCCGAAACAACGGAAGACATGATTCAGGACGTGTTCCTGAAACTCTGGAAAGACCGGGAAAACCTTCTCCACATCGAACAGTTCGGCGGCTATGTATACCGGATGGCCCAGAACCGGGTGATCAATTCCCTCAAACGGATGGCCAAAGAGACCCTCATCCTGGAGGAGCTGGGCAAGGCGCAGGTGCAGGCCGTTTCAAGCGCCGAAGAGCAGCTGTCTGAAAAGGAAGTCCAGCACCACCTGCATACCGCCATCGGCAAACTTACGCCCAAACAAAAGCTGGTATTCACCCTCAGCCGTGAACAAGGGCTGAAGCACGATGAGATTGCCGCGTTTCTCAATATTTCCCCCTCTACCGTCAATAACCACATGATTGAGGCTCTTCGCCAGCTGCGGCAGCAACTGAGCGCCTCCCCGGAAGCATGCACCCTGCTGCTGTTCATGCTGGTTTTTCTGCCCTGAAATTTTTTTTTGCAAAATTAGGTATTGGCTTTTTCCCGGTTGTCTATTTACCAGGAAGATAAATCATTCGCCATGTTGAGAGAACGCCTGCAATATCTGGTGGACAGGTATTTTTCCGGCGCCTGTACGGAGGCCGAGCAAAAAGAACTGGCCCGCTGGATAGACGACGCGCAAAACGACGACGCCTTAAAAGAACTGCTGGAAGAAGCCTGGCACGGCTACCAGCCGGCAGCGGCGATGCCGGATGAGATGGCAGACCGGGTACTGGCAGCCGTGTTCGAGCAGCCTCAACAGCAGGCAGGCCGCGTTCGCCGGATGGCCGGCTGGCGCGGTGTTGCGGCCGCGGCCGCCGTGTTGCTGCTGGCCGCCGTTGCTTACCTGGCCATGAAGCCGGAAAAGCAGGGCCAACACCTGGCAGAGCAGCCCGCCCGCTACCGGAACGAAGTGCCGGCAGGCGGTAACAAAGCGTTGCTCACGCTGGGCGACGGCACGGTCATTACGCTCGATAGCGCCGCCAACGGGTTGCTGGCGCGGCAGGGCCAGGTGCAGGTGGTGAAAACGGCGAATGGTGAATTAAGTTATGAAGGGAAAGGCGGCTTCGGCGACCCCGCAGCCGTCAACACCATGCGCACGCCGCGCGGCGGGGAATACCGCCTCACCCTCCCGGACGGCACCAGGGTGTGGCTCAATGCGGCTTCTTCGATCACCTTCCCCGTCACCTTCCGCGGCAACGACCGCCCCGTGCAGATCTCCGGCGAAGTGTACTTCGAAGTAGCGCATAACCCGGCCAAACCCTTCCGTGTAACCGCGGGCGGCGCAACCGTGGAAGTGCTCGGCACCCATTTCAATATCAATGCCTATGATGGCGAGGCCGCCGTTAAAACCACCCTGCTCGAAGGCGCCGTAAAAGTGACCAGCCGCCTCTCCCGCGCCGTGCTCGACCCCGGCCAGCAGGCCCGCATCACCGCCGCCGGCAGCATGGAAGTGGAAAACGATGTGGACCTCGACGAAGTGATGGCCTGGAAAAACGGCTACTTCCAGTTCAACGACGCGGACATGCCCAGCGTGATGCGGCAACTGGAAAACTGGTACGACGTGACCGTGTCTTACGAAAGCGGGAAAATACCGGAAAGAAGCTTCGGCGGAGGGATTCAGCGCACACTGCCCCTCACCAAGGTGCTGAAGATACTCGAGGAAAACGATGTCAGGTTCAAAGTGGAAGGAAGGCATATCACCGTGTTGAAATAACGGTGTGCGAACGGATGAAAAAAAACGCGCGCCCCTATTTTAGCCGGAGCAAAACAGCGGAAAAGAAACAGGAACACATCCATACAACCGGATAACGAAACGGACGAAAGAGAAAGCATTATCGCATTATATCAACCTGACAACGAAAAAGCACGGGAGAAAAACTATGATCGTATAACAATAACTGAAAACTGTACAAAAAACGGTCTGTCAAAAAAAAGCCAGAAATGCTGCGAACATCTCTGGCGGGCGTTTGGCAGGCTATGAACAAAACAATCGGCTAGAACTGCCTATTCATTCAACCAAACAATGCAAATGTATGCAATTTAAATTTATCGCTCCCGGCGGGCGGACGGCTGCCGCCGCGCCATTGCCTGTCCCACGTGCAGGTCTGGAGCATCCGGACATCCTTCTGCGGTATTCAACCAAAATGTTGTTGACGATGAAGCTAACAGGGCTGCTAATGATGCTGACAATGCTCCAGGTGAGCGCAGCGGTTTATTCACAGACAGTGAGCTTTTCAGGGAAAAATGTAAAGCTGAAAACAGTGTTCAATGCTATCCGAAAGCAAACGGGTTACGTGGTGTTTTACGACAACCAGCTGGTAAAAACGGCGAAGCCGGTGACGGTGGAGGTACAGCATGCTTCGGTGGATGCGCTCTTGAAAACCGTGTTGCTGAACCAGGGCCTGACTTATTCCATTACCGACAAAACTATTTCCATCCGCAAACAGGCGCTTACTGCGCCCGGTTTTCCGCAGCTGGCGTTTTTCCCGCCGCCGGCCGTAACGCTTACCGGCCGGGTAACCGACGATACGGGAGATCCGCTGCCCGGTGTGACCATCATGGTGGAAGGCACCACCAAAGGCACCACCACAAACGAAAAGGGGGAATTCAAGCTGGCCAACGTGCCTGACAAAGCCACGCTGGTATTTACGTATATCGGGTTCGAGAAATACACTGTGGCACTTAATGGCCAGCAGCAACTGGACGTGAAGCTCACCCGCGCGATCGACACGGCGCTGGAAGGCGTGGTGGTGGTGGGATACGGCTCCGTGAAGAAAACAGACCTCACCGGCGCAGTGGCCGCCGTGAAAGGGGAGGAAGTAGCGGCCCGCAAAACCGCGCAGATCTCCACGGCCCTGCAGGGCTCCATGCCGGGCGTAATGGTAACCCGCAGCAACAGCGCTCCCGGCGCTACTGCCAACATCCGTATCCGCGGTATCACCACCATGGGTGAAGGCTCAAACCCGCTCATCATTCTCGACGGCGTGCCCATCGACGACATCAACTCCATCAACCCCAACGATGTGGAAAGCATTTCGGTGCTGAAAGACGCGGCGTCTGCCTCCATCTACGGCTCCCGGGCGGCTGCCGGCGTCATCGTGGTGACCTCCAAACGCGCGCAGGGCAACCAGCTGAGCATGGACTACGCCTATGAATACGGCATCGAGAAACCGACGAAACTGCCCGATTACGTAGACGTGGTGCGGTATATGCAACTCACCAACGAACTGCGCTGGAACGACAACGGCAACAACGCCAACGAGTTTCCCACCTACCCGAAAGCGACGATCGATAACTATTACCAGCTCAACGCCCAGAACCCGGACGAATACCCGAATACGGACTGGCGCGGCATGATCCTGAAAGACAATTCGCAGCGCCAGACGCACCTGCTCGGCATCAACGCAGCGGGTAAAAACATCCGCAGCAAGGTATCGTTCGGGTACGACGACCTCGGCGCGCTGTACGACGGGCGCAGTTACCAGCGTATCACGGCGCGGCTCAACAACGACATCACCATCAACAAATACCTGTCGTCTACCGTAGACCTGAACTTTCGCCGCACCACGGTGAAAGAGCCCACACTCAATCCCATCTACCGGATGGCCATCCTGCCCCCGCTGTATGCGGCCATGTGGTCGGACGGGCGCGTGGGCGCGGGCAAAGACGGTACGAACGTGTATGCGCAACTGAAATACGGCGGCTTCAACCACCAGTGGTACAACCAGATCGGCGGGAAAGTGGCGTTGGATTTCACACCCATAGAAGGGCTCAAATTGAGCGGCGTGGTGTCGCCCTTCCTCAACTTCAATAAAACGAAATTGTTCCGCCGCAAAATCCCGTACACTTCTTGGAATAATCCCAACTCCGTGAGCGGTTATGTGCAGGACGCGGCTGAAACGCGGCTCGAAGAAGGGCGCGACGACAACTACCGCTATACCATCCAGTTCCTGGCGAACTACAATAAGAAATTCGGCAGGCACGATGTCAACCTGCTCGCGGGCTATGAATATTTCCGCGCCTTCAATGAAGACCTCGACGCTTCCCGCGGGCAATACGTGCTGACTTCCTATCCTTACCTCAACCTTGGTCCGCTGGAGTTCAGGGACAACGCCGGCGCGGCTTACGAGAACGCTTACCGCTCCTGGTTCGGAAGAGTGATGTATAATTTCAGGGATCGCTACCTGTTGCAGGCCAACATCCGTTACGATGCCTCTTCCCGCTTCGCGGCGGATTACCGCTGGGGCTCGTTCCCTTCCGTGTCTGCGGGATGGATCGTGTCTGAAGAGCCGTTCATGAAAGACCTCGCTCCCTGGCTGTCGTTCCTGAAGCTGCGCGCTTCCTGGGGCACGCTCGGTAACGAACGGATCGGGAACTATCCTTACCAGGCCATCCTCACCTTTGAGAACAATTCCCTCTTTTACCAGGGTAATACCATCGTGTCTGGTCAGGCGGCTGCGCAGCGGCAATACGCCATCCGCAACATCACCTGGGAAACCACCGCTTCCACCGACTTCGGCATTGACCTGAACGTGCTCGACAACCGCCTGCGCATTACCGCGGATTATTTCCGGAAAACCACGCGCGACATGCTGCTGCCGCTGGAGATACCCGATTTCATCGGCTTCGAGAATCCCGATCAGAATACGGGCAAAATGTTCACCACCGGATGGGAATTGATGGCCGGGTGGAGCGACAAGGTGGGCGACTTCACTTACAGCGTGTCTGCCAACCTTTCCGACTTCCGTTCGCGCATGGGCGACCTGGGCGGTACCGAGTTCATCGGCGACCAGATCAAGATCCAGGGCAGCGAATTCAATGAATGGTACGGTTATATTTCCGAAGGGCTCTTCCAGACGCAGGACGAAGTAGACAAGGCTCCCAAACTCAATGCCAATACCCGGCCGGGAGATATCCGCTACCGCGATATCAGTGGCCCCGAAGGGAAGCCCGACGGCAAAATATCCCCGGAATACGACCGGGTGCTGCTGGGCGGATCGCTGCCCCGCTACATGTACGGCGCCACGTTACAGGGCGGGTATAAAAACTGGAGCCTCGGCATCGTGCTGCAGGGCGTGGGCAAACAGAACAGCCTGCTGGGCCAGGACATCATCCGCCCGCTCCGCGAAAACTTCGGCGCATTCCCGGCTATTCTCGACGGCCATACCTGGAGCCGGTACAACACGCCGGAACAGAACCTGCGCGCCAAATACCCGCGTTATACCAACACCTCCGCAGGCAACAACTACGCCGTGTCCGATTACTGGCTGATCAACGGCGCCTATTTCCGCCTTAAAAATATCAACCTCAGTTATTCGCTGCCGAAGCACCTGGTACAGAAAGCACATGTGCAGGGCGTTCGTATATACGCTACCGTTACCGACCTGTTCTCTTCGCACAACTTCCCGAAGGGCTGGGACCCCGAGCAAAGCACGCTGGGGTATCCCATCACGGTCAGCTATCTGATAGGCGCATCTGTTAAATTCTAAAACTGATATTCATGAAACGCAACATACTCATCGCTTCGCTCGGCCTGTTGCTCCTGTCGTCCTGCGGGAGCCTCGATCTGAACCCGCTGTCGGACGGCTCGGGCGATACCTGGAACTCCACGCCGGAAGAAATCGTGATGTCGCTCAACGGCCTCTACAAGGACGCTTTCTGGATGACGGATCAGGACGACTGGACCGACGATTTTATCTACCGCGATGTTACCACCCCCATAGCCGGGGCCACCATCAACGGTGAAACGGATTTTGTGAAGAACTGGTGGACGAACTGTTACAAAGCCATTGCCCGCGCCAACGCGGTGGTGCAAAGCGTAGACCGGGCCGCCGGCTCGCTGTCGCAAACGCAGATCAGCCGCTATTCCGCGGAAGCCCGTTTTGTGCGCGCCGCCATGTATTCACGCCTGTTGTCGCATTACGGCAACATCGTGTACACCGAAGCGGTGCTCGATATCGAGGAAGCGCTCAAGCTCAAACAGATGGACAAGGCGGAGGTGCTGAAAAAGATTTATGCGGACTTTGATTCGGCGATCGTTAACCTGCCGAAATCCTATGCCGCCTCCGAGCTGAAGCGCGCCACGTCCGGCGCGGCGCTGGCGTTGAAGGCGCGCATCGCGCTCCAGATGAGCGACTGGACCACCGCGCGCGACGCGGCCAAAGCCTGCATGGACCAGAAAGTGTACCGGCTCCACGACAATTTCAGCAACCTGTTCATATCCAAAACGAAGAACTCCCCGGAAACGATTTTCGGGCTGCCGCGCTCTATTGCGCTGAAGGTAACGCTGGGCGGGTTGCAGGACTATGTGACGCGTAACGCCGGCGGCTGGGGCGCCAAAGATCCTTCGTGGGATTTGTTTTGCGCGTTCCTCTGCAAAGACGGTTTGCCGATAGACGAATCGCCCCTGTTCAACCCGCGCAAGCCCTTCCTGAACCGCGACCCGCGCTGCGCCGCTACCATCGTGGAATTCCAGACCATACACCTGGGCTATACCTATGAGCCGCACCCGGATACCCTGAAAGTGTACAAGGTGGCGGACAATAAATACGTGGAGAATAAAGACACCCGGGCCGTCGCCATATTCGCGTCGTATAACGGGCTGATCTGGAAGAAGGGCGTGGACGGCGACTGGCTGATCAATAACTGGCAGGCCGAGCCGGACAAGATCATCGTGCGGTATGCGGATGTGCTGCTGATGTATGCCGAGGCGAAAATAGAATTGAATGAAATCGACCAGTCGGTGCTCGACGCCGTCAACATGGTGCGCGCCCGCGCCTACGGTGTTGCCTACACGGCCACTACCGCTTACCCGGCTGTGACCACTACCGACCGCGCCGCGCTGCGCAGGATTCTCCGCACGGAAAGAAGAATGGAATTCGCGATGGAAGGCATCCGGTACATGGACATCATCCGATGGAAAATAGCCGGCAAGGTGCTGAACAAACCCAATTTCGGCCTGCTCGACCCGGCGGATCTCCGCAGCAAGGTAACCAGTCAGGGGTTGTGGTTCTTCCCGTCCACCCCGCCGGTAGACGAAGACGGTGTGGCCGACTTCTCCGCCATGTACAACGCCGGGCTGATCAAACAGATCGCCCTGCGCAAATTCGACGAGAGCCGCCAGTATGTATGGCCCATCCCGTCTACCGAAGTACTCATCAGTAATCTCATACAAAACCCGAACTACTAGGCATGTGCATTTTACGATATATCGCAGCATACAGCATTTTGTTTTCACCGCTGCTGGGCTACTCCCAGCAGCGATCTTTCAGCGGCGTGTACCCGCACCTGGCCATGTATAACAACGAAGGCGAGTGCGGTACGGGGGCGGTGGTGCCCTGGGCCGGCAAGCTCTGGGTGATCACATACGGGCCGCATTTGCCCGAAGGCTCTTCCGACAAGCTCTACGAAATCTCACCATCATTGCAGCAAACCGTGCGCCCCGAAAGTATCGGCGGCACGCCGGCGAACAGGATGGTGCATAAAGAAAGCAACCAGCTTTTTATCGGGCCTTATGCAATAGACGGAAAGGGGATGGTGCGCACCATCCCGTACAAGGCCATGCCCGGCAGGCATACGGGCAATGCCCGGCATTTAACGGACCCGGCGGGTAAAATCTATTACGGCACCATGGAAGAAGGGTTTTACGAAGTGGACGTGAAAACGCTGGCGCCGGTCATGTTGTACGAAGACGGCAACATGAAAAAGAAAAAAGGGGCCGACGCCTCGCCCAACCAGCCAACCGACCTGCTCCCCGGCGCGCATGGCAAGGGCCTGTATTCCGGCCAGGGCGTGCTGGTGTATTCCAACAACGGTGAGCCCGGCCCGCGGGCGTTGAAGCAGTTCGACATCGAAGCCGGCTCGCTCAGCGAATGGGATGGTAAAAACTGGAAAGTGGTGCGCCGCAACCAGTTTGTCGAAATCACCGGCCCCGGTGGCGTCCATGGTAACCGGAATCCCGCAACAGACCCTATCTGGGCCACCGGGTGGGATCATAAATCGGTGCTGCTGGGCGTGCGCGACAAAGGCGCCTGGCATTTTTACCGCCTGCCGAAAGCCAGCCACAGCTACGATGGTGCGCACGGATGGAATACGGAGTGGCCGCGCATCCGCGACATCGGTACCGCCGGGAAGCCGGATTACCTGATGACGATGCACGGATTGTTCTGGCGTTTCCCCGCCGGCTTCTCCGCCGCGCAAACAGCCGGCATCCGGCCGCGTACCGCCTATCTCCGGGTGATCGGTGATTTTACCCGCTGGAACAACCAGCTGGTGCTGGGCTGCGACGATTCGGCGCAGCGGGAGTTTCTCAATAAACGAAAAGCAAAAGGCAATATCGAAGGGCCGGGCCAATCCAATTCCAACCTTTGGTTCACGTCGTTCCAGCTGCCCGACCAGCTGGGGCCCAACACGGCGGAAGGCGCCGTGTGGCTGCAGGAAACACTGCAGGCCGGCGACGTGTCTGAGCCGTTCCTGTTTGCCGGCTGGCCGCACCGTACCGCCTGGGTACAGAATAACGGCGCCGCGCCCGCTTCGTTCACTTTCGAAACAGACCGCGGCAACGGGCAATGGACGGTGGCCAAAACCATTTCGCTCGCTGCAGGCGAAGCCGTGCCGCAGGTGTTCGACGCGCAGGTGCCGGGCGAGTGGATTCGCGTGAAAACAACTACCGGCGGGAAGGCGACGGTATGGTTTACCTACACGGGTAAAGACGGGCGTAAAACGGCGCCTGACGCAGTTTTTAACGGCCTGGCGAAGGTGGGAACGGTTGCAAATACCAGTGGTGGATTAATCTCCGGCCTTGGGGATAATAAACGTACTTTAGGCATGAACGCCTTGCATTGGAAAGGTTCCACGGCTACAGATCTCGGATATTACGAACTGAACGAAAAAATGGAACTGGTAAAGCAAAGCGATGCAGCGGCCGCCCGTTTCATCCGCGAAAAATTCGCCATCCCGCAGAAAGTAGTCACCATCGACGGGGCATCGGTGCTGGTAACCGACGATAACGGCCGCCGCTGGCGGTTGCCGCTTGGCAGCGATGCGTTTACCGCGCCCACCAATCAGGCGGCGCTGCGGATATGCCGGGAAGTGGCTACGGAAAGGGATTTGTTTAACTGCCACGGTACGTTTTATGAACTGCCCGCCGAAAATGCGGATGGGTACGCAAAAATCCGGCCCGTTGCTTCACATTCGTTCCGCATCCAGGACTATGCGTCTTATCGCGGCCTGCTGATCATGACCGGTGTGGATGCAGGTGCGGACAACAGCGCCCATATCATTCGCTCCGCCGACAAACAGGCGGCCGTATGGGCTGGCGTGATCGACGACCTCTGGAAGCTGGGCAAACCCACCGGCCGCGGCGGGCCCTGGAAGAACAGCGCGGTAAAAGCAGGGACGCCTTCGGATCCTTATCTGATCGGGTTTTACGACCAAAGGAGCCTCGAGCTGAAACATGATTCGACAACGCCCGTAACGTTTACTATCGAAGCAGACCCTGCCGGCAACGGCGTGTGGATGCCGTACCGCGAAGTAACGGTGGCGCCAGGGCAGGCGTTCAGGTATACCTTCCCGGCCGCCATACAGGCCCGGTGGATAAGGTTTACCGCCAACAAAGATTGTACGGCCACGGCATGGCTGGAATATAAATAACCGAAACGGAAACTATGCGGTTGATCTGGTTGATAATCTGTTTGCTGCCTTCGCTGGCCATTGCTGGAGAGGGGAAGGAGCGTGTCCGCAAATTTGAGCTGAAAGACAGCAGCGGCGCCACGTATACCCTCAACCTCATGCTGGACGAAGGCGGCAAACCACAGTACTTTTTCCGGAACATTTACACGCCCGTTTGCAATACGGGAGAATGCAAGCCGGTATACATCAACTTTTACTGGGATTTGCTGGGCAACTACACCCGTTTCGATATGCCCGCGGGCGAAGTGCTCACCAAAACCGATCACCGCGATTTCAAGCCGCACGACTATACCAAGCTGCAGGAAATACTCTCGCGCGAAACGTCCATTTTCTCCGAACTGAAAATGGAAGATCTCGTGGTAACGGGTACGGAAAAAATATCCGACTCCGCCAATATCAAAACCGGCGCCACGCTCAAAACCATCAAGAACGACGTGATCGAAGGCGCCGTGTATACCTGCTATACCCTCTGGCACCTGGCGCACGGCCGGGTGGCAGGCGAAATGCGCGGCATCATGGAAAGCTATGTCAGTCCCGCGCTGCTGCACGATTTTCTGCAAAGCAGCAACCATCACTACCAATATTGGGCGATGGAAAAGGTGATGGATGCGGAGGGTAAAGTAAAGCCTGCTTACGAAGAAGACGTGGCGGGCATCATCCGCGGGAAAAATATTTTCACCGCGCGTTTCGCCCTGCAGAAAGTACATCCCGGTTTTTTTACGCCGGCCCGGCAGCTGTGGCTGTGGGATACTTACAACATGGCTGCTTACCCGCTGCAGATGGCGATCCTCAAAAAGTTGGGCGGCATGCGGTTGGGTGAAGCCGTGGCGGTAAAGATCGCATCGTCCGTGACGGCCGGCAACCGGCAACAGTTCGACGCCAAACTGGCGTTGCTGGCGGGGCCCGGTAAAACCAGCGGGAAAGTGCAGCGGCAGCTCGCCGCGCAACTGGCGGATGCAGAGCCCGCGCTGGTGGCAGCGATGCATGCGGCATTGCAAAAAATGAACAGTAAAGACAAAACCGTACGGCAGCAGTTGTTGCGGTACGAACAAACCACTCATCAAACAGAAAACTGATATGAAAGCAAGATGGATTCGCCTCGTGACAGGCATGTTGCTGATAATTTTCATGAATGCGCCGGCGCATGCGCAGAAACATGTGTACGTGGAAACCGAATCGTTTGAACAGAAAGGCGG
This sequence comes from uncultured Chitinophaga sp., assembly GCA_965653365.1. Taxonomy (GTDB): domain Bacteria; phylum Bacteroidota; class Bacteroidia; order Chitinophagales; family Chitinophagaceae; genus Chitinophaga. The sequence goes on from CBFGZV010000001.1 coordinate 365,290, forward strand.
CTGGGTGGTAGATCAGCAGTCGTTCGTAGTGATCGGCTCCTCTTACCTGATGGCGCACGGCATGGGGCGGCCCGTAAAAGATGCGGCTACCACCGTGCAGTTTCCCGCCCCGGGCAAATACCGCATGTGGGTGCGTACCAAAGATTGGGCGCCGTTCCCCACGGGCCCGGGTAAATTTACCCTGCACTTGAACGGGCAGCAGGTAGGCAAGGTGTTCGGCGAAAGCGGCTCAGACGAATGGAAGTGGTACGATGCCGGCGTGGTAGACGTCAAAGAAACTTCAGCACAGCTGGTGATGAAAGACCTTACCGGTTTCAACGGCCGCTGCGACGCCATCCTGTTTACCGATGCGTTGAAGTTCACCCCGCCGAACACGCTCAAAGCGCTCAGCGCGTTTCGCCATAAAGTGCTGCACACTTCTGCGGAAGTGGCGGATGCGGGGCAATACGACCTCGTGGTGGTGGGCGGCGGCATCGCCGGCACCTGCGCGGCCATCAACGCGGCGCGCCTCGGGCTGAAAACCGCGCTGATACAGGATCGCCCTGTGCTCGGCGGCAACAACAGCTCCGAAGTAAGGGTACACCTCAAAGGCGATGTCGATAAAAATCACTTTCCCAAACTGGGCCGCATCGTCCGGGAAATGGACAACGGCGACCCGGGCAACGGGCATCCCGATGGCAGCGAGTATGGCGACGACCGCAAGATCCAGATCGTGAAGGCGGAGAAGAACCTTTCGCTGTTCCTCAACACCCATGTGCACACAGTAGAAAAAGAGAACAACCGCATCACCGCCGTGATCGGCCGCAATATCATCACCAACAAGGAGCAGCGCTTCAGCGGCACCTACTTCTCCGATTGCACGGGCGACGGTACCGTGGGCTACCTGGCCGGCGCGGATTTCCGCATGGGTCGCGAAAGCAAGGCGGAAACCGGCGAGTCGCTGGCCGCGGAAAAAGCCGACAGCTTCACGCTCGGCACGTCCAATCTCTGGGCTTCCGTGGAAAAGGATGCTGTGAACGGTTTCCCCGAAACACCGTGGGCGCTGCAGTTTTCAGATGAATACCACATCGACCAGGACCGGTCCGACTGGGAATGGGAAACCGGCTTTGGCAATTTCAATACCATCTACGATGCCGAGAAAATCCGCGATCACAACCTGCGCGCGATTTACGGCAACTGGTCGTACCTGAAAAAAAGCAAGCCCGAAAAGTACGCCAAACGCCAGCTGGCCTGGGTGGCATACATTGGCGGCAAGCGAGAATCGCGCCGCATCCTGGGCGATCACATCCTCACCCAGATGGACATCCAGGAAGGAAAGCGCTACCCGGACGGTACGGCTACCGCCACCTGGACCATCGACCTGCATTTCCCCAACGAGAAAAACAGCAAGTATTTCGAAGGCCAGGAATTTTTCGCCAGCACCAAACACATCCGCGTGGCGCCTTACACCATTCCATACCGCTGCCTGTACTCCCGCAACATCAGCAACCTGTTCATGGCAGGGCGCAACATCAGCACCACCCACGTGGCCTTCGGCAGTACGCGTGTGATGCGCACCTGCGGGATGATGGGCGAAGTAGTGGGATATGCCGCCTTCCTCGGTAAAAAATATGAAACGTCGCCGCGCGGCGTGTACGACCAGCATCTCAAAGAACTGATCGGCATCCTGAACGATGAAGTGCCCGCGCAGGCCGTGAATAACAATACCGGTAAACAATGAATGCCTGGCGGACGATAGCGCTGGTGCTTGCATGGCCATTTTCCGCCTGGGGGATGCTGCCCGACAGCAGCCGCCCATCGTCCGCCATCCGCATTGATGGCGCCGCGCAAGGCACCACCTGGCACATGATTTACACCGACGGGCAGCAACGGGATTTTACCCCGCAGGTAGATTCCATCCTGGCTGCCATCGATCTGTGTTTGTCGACCTACCGGACTGATTCCGAAGTATCCGCCTTTAATGCGTTCGACGACTTCCGGTTTCAGTCCGGTCATTTTTATCCCGTATTACAGCGCTCCGCGGAAATTTTCCGCGCTACCGGCGGCGCGTTCGATCCCACGGTGGCGCCCATCACCGAAGCCTACCGCAACGGGAAAAGAACCGGCCGGCCCTGGCTGGGCCAGGTGGATTCGCTGTTGCAATATGTCGGGTTCCATCACATAACTTTTGACGGGGAAACCGTTCACAAAAACAAGCCTGGCGTACGCCTCGATTTCGACGCCATTGCGCAGGGGTATACGGTGGATGTGCTGGCCCGGTGGCTCGAAGCCCAGGGCATTCAGGAATACGTGGCGGAGGTGGGCGGCGAATTGCGCTGCCGCGGCAGCCACACCGTCAGCATCGAAAATCCCGCGCGGCCCGGCGGGGATATTTTGCAGCTGCGGCTACGCAATGCCGCCATCGCCACCGCCGGCAACTACCGCAATTTTTATGTACAGGGCGGCCATACCTACCGGCACATCATTCACCCCAAAACCGGCCTGGCCAAACCCGATTCCCTCCTGAGCGCCACCGTTGTGGCGGCCGACGCTATCACGGCCGACGGTTTCGATACCGCGCTGCTGGCCATGGGCTTCGAAGAAAGCAAAAAACTCCTCGCCCGCGAGCCATCGCTCGACGCCTGCCTCGTGTACCGCAAAGCAGACGGCAGCCTGGGCATCTTTCTCACGGAGCGGCTGCGGGCGATGGTCGTGTCGAAGTAGCGTTCATTTGACTGCATGGGGCACTTTTTTGGTGCATTCGCGGAAACAGGATAAATTACCGCAGTCAATCTGAACCATATGCATGCAGCATTCGAAGCACTCCCGCTGGTGAACAACACCGCCCATCACCGTTTTGAGCTGGTCATCGACGGCCATACCGCATTCATTCTTTACCGGCATGTACCCGGCAAAACCACGCTTATCCATACCGAAGTGCCGGAGGAACTGGCCGGCAGGGGCGCAGGCAATGCCATCGTGGAAAAAACGCTGCGCCACATCGAAGAGCAGGGCGACAAGCTCGTACCGCTTTGCCCCTTCGTGCTGGCCTACATCAAGCGGCACCCGGAGTGGAAACGGATTGTGAGCGAAGACGTGAACATTTAAAAAATTACGGTATGAAGTATAAGTTGGAAAAGCCGGTGCATGGCACCATCGGTACGGAAAAATATCAAATTACGATCACCTGGCGCAACGGCACCTTCATCGCCGATGAGCCGCAAAGCTCCGGCGGCAAAGACCTCGGGCCCGATCCGTTCACGCAGCTGATGGCCTCCCTGGCGTCGTGCACGCTGGCCACGCTGCGGATGTACATCGACCGGAAAGGATGGGACATTCCCGAGATCGCCGTGAATGCGAATTTCTACCAGGAAAAGGAAAATGAGCAAACGGTGTCGATCATCGACCGTGACATCAAATTCATCAGTCATGTAGACGAGGAGAAGCGCAGCCGCCTGCTGGAAATCGCAAAGGCATGCCCCATTTCCCGCATACTGGAAGGGGAGATCAAGCTCCGCACGTTCCTTTTCCGCGACGAGGATATCGAGAAAAAGCTGCTCTACACCAACGGCGAGGTGACCATCGTGTGGAAGCCCGAGTTCTGCAAACACGCCGCCCGCTGCGTGGGCCAGCTCCCCGAGGTGTTCGACGTAAAAGCCAAGCCCTGGATAAATGCCAACGGCGCCACCACCGAGCGCATCGTGGAACAGGTGAAACGCTGCCCATCCGGCGCGCTCCGTTATTTCTACAATGATAAAGGCCCGGATAGCGTTGCAGGGGGCTGAGGCCCCTTGCCCTCCGGGCGCTCCTTTTTAACGAGGACTGTGTCGTTTTTACACAGGGGCCGGTTGCCGCATTGGGCCCTATTTGACGGCAATTCGCTTTCTTGACGTGCGTGCTGCGCCCAGGTCACGTTTACTTTTTTTGGCCGCTGATGCGGCATTTCCGTACGTACCCCATCTCCCTCTTCTCAATGGCTGACCCGCCTTTACGCTGCCATTTTGTACGTTTTCTACCGGTCGCCGCTTCCATCCAGTCAACCAGGTTCACGTATTACCGAATTGTTAAGCAGTGAGGGGTTTTCGTCCGGCGAACGAATACTATAAAAGCACGGTTTATTTCCTTAATTTACTATTCATAATCGTTATGAAATCCGCGGTCGTAATTATCGCTTTCAGCGCATTATCGGTTTTTTGTTGCACCGGCTGCAATAAAGATAAAAACTCCAAACCGGCAGGGTCTGGGAAGTACGAAATGGTGGCGGGCAAGTGGGCCCAGAAAGACCTGGTGCTGGCCGTATCTGTGAAATTTGGCGGGCAAACCATTCCCCAGGGCACCAGCATCATCACTATCGCGCCATTGCTGGGGCCGGCCGGGCAGTATTTTACCTGTACCAAAAACAACGTGTACCACTTCAACAAAGACAGTACCATGCAGGTGGAGGGTTGTACCGACCTGATTCTGCCCGTAACCGGTAAAGAAGGCACCTGGAGGCTGGATATTTACGATGCCGTGCTCCTCCTGAAATCGAAGAAAGGAGATCCGGACCCGCACTGGATCAATGAAGTGACGAATGCCTCCATGAAGATTTCCATCACGGCCGCTATCCCCAATGTAGCTTCCGTGCCCCTGACGCTGATTCTTGAAAAAAAATAACCGCTGCTCACTTTACGATGGCTTATGCAATGCAACGTACAGGATATTAAAAACGGGAATGTAGCCGCTTTTAAAATGGTATACCACCAATACCATAACAAGCTCTATTTTTTTGTACTGAAGCATACCCAGAGCGTGTACCTGGCGGAGGAAACGGTGCAGCTTACCTTCATCCGGCTCTGGGAAAAGAAAGCGTCGCTGTCGTGCGATTTCGAGCTGTCGTTCCAGGTATTCCGCATCGCCAAGAGCATCATGATCGACCTGCTGCGCAAGCAGAGCGTCCAGCACCGGCATATGGGCCTGCTGACGGAGGAACCTGCGGCGCTGCATATGGAGTTCGACCTCTCCAAAAAAGAAGAGCTGCAACGGGTATATCATTGCATCGAGCAGCTGTCGCCCGTGCGCAGGCATGTATTTAAAATGAGCCGGTTCGAAGGGCTCTCCCACAAGAAAATAGCGGAACAATTGTCCATATCGCCGAGAACGGTGGAGAACCACATTCTCCGCGCGGTGCACCAGTTGAAGAAGGCTTTGCTGTTTGCCATGTACGCCGCGGCAGTGAGGGATTTTTTGTTCTAAAACGAATATGTAGTATGCGTGTTTCTGAAGATATCATTCACCGTTTCCTGCATGGCGACGCCAGCGACGAAGAGAAGGCCGCCGTGCGCGCGTTTTTCCTGGAGCATCCGCAGGAGCTGGAGCAGTACCTCACGGAGGAAAGCTGGAACGGCTTCCAGCCGGCCGATCGCCTGACTGCCGCCGATTCGGAAAAAATGCTGCACGCCATCGAGGAACTGACCTATCACCGCCGCAAGAACAGGACTATCGTATTCATCCGCCTTGCCGCCGCCGCCGTGCTTTTGCTGGCCGCCGGCACGGGGTTTTATTTGCTCGGCCGCCCTTCCGCGCAGGAAGCGCTGACAGCCACAGCAGCGCCGACGCCCCTAAAAGAACTGGTCAACCATACAGCCCGCAAGATGCGCCTGACGTTGCCGGACAGCACCGTCGCGGAGCTGCAGCCGGGCGCACGCCTCCAGTACCGCCAGCCCTTCGGGGAAGGGGACCGCGATGTGCATTTGCAGGGGAAGGCGCTGTTCCATGTCAGGAGCAACGCCGGCAAACCCTTCACCGTATTTGCGGGCGGGCTCGGCACCACCGCGCTGGGTACCGTTTTCAGCGTGGATGAAGGCGACGGCAAAGTGCGGGTGGAACTGGTGAGCGGGAAAGTGATGGTGCGCGCCACGTCGGCTACTGCGAAACCGGTGTACCTCCGGCCGGGCGATCAGCTGCATTACGACGCGCTGCGGCAAACGGTGCGAATGCAGCCGCTGAAAGTCAAGTCCCCGGCTGCTCCGCCGGTGGCGCAGGACATTGCGCAAGCCGCACCGGCAGCTGTATTGCTCGAGTTCAATAACGAGCCGCTGACGGCTCTCTTCAAAACCATTGAAGCGCAATACGGCATGAAAGCGCGGTATGATGCAGGCGTGCTGGATGATATGTTCTTTACCGGCGTGTTCAACAGTGCGAAAGAATCCCTGCCCGATTTCCTGAATACCATCGCATTACTAAACAATGTAACTATCCGCATCGATCAAAAAACGATATACATAACACCGTAACAAGACTGGCGATAAGCTCCCTGCCTGCGCCCGCAACGGGTGCGGGGGAGTGTTTGCCCTAAAAAAACAAGAAAATGCGAGCTGTATCCCGATCGTCAAGGCTCCGGTATGCGTCCCGGATCATTTGCCTGCTGCTCTTCCTGCCAGCCTCTATGGCTGCGCAGACCATTGCGCCGTCTGCAGCAGGCATCGTACGCAATGAATCCATGCAGGCGCTGGAAGGGGTGGCGGTGGAACTGTTCTCGGAATCCGGCAAAGCGCTGGCCAGCACCATCACCAACGACAAAGGGGTGTTCACCCTCTCCAGGCTGCCGGCGGGCGGGCCTTATTATTTCGTGTTTTCGCATGTGGGGTATATCAAAGACACACTGCGGAACTACCAGGTGAATGAAACCACCCGGCTGTCGCTGTCAGTAGTGCTGAAAGATAAAACGCGCGAGCTGGGCGCGGTGACGGTAACGGCGCTGGGCATCCGGCGGGCCACGAAGTCGCTGGGATATTCGGTGGAAGAACTGGGCGCGAAGGAATTCAACCGTGTGGCGCAGGAAAACTTCCTCAATGCGATGTCCGGCAAACTCGCGGGCGTCACCATCAATGCCACCGGCGCGCCGGGCTCGTCGGTGAGCATGATCATCCGCGGGGCCACTTCGCTGAGCAGCGACAACCAGCCGCTCTTCGTGATAGACGGGGTGCCCCTGGCCAATACGCTCAACAACATCAGCGAAATCGGCAGTAACAACAAAGTGGATTACGGCAACGCCATTTCCGATATCAACATGGACAACATCGAAAGCGTAACGGTGCTGAAGGGCCCCAGTGCGGCGGCCCTGTACGGTTCGCGGGCGGGCAACGGGGTGGTGCTCATCACCACCAAAACCGGCCGGAAGGTAGACCGCCTTACCGTCAATGCTTCGCAGAACGTGGTGTTCGACATCCCGTATAAATTCCTCAACTGGCAAACCAAGTTCGGGCCGGGGCAGTTTTCCGCCATCCCCGTGTCGCGCAGCGGGAACCTGCTCACCAATCCCTTCGGTTCCATCATCCAGGAAAATATAGACGCCACGTATGGCGCGCAGCTCGACATGGGATATGAAGAAGTGCAATGGAACAGTCCCAAAGACGCCAACGGAAAGCCCATTCCCATGCCGCTCGTATCGCACAAAAACAACGCTAAAAACTTCGTCAATACCGGTATTACTTCTACTACAGCTATTTCACTGGCCAACAATAACAACATGCTGGCTTACCGCATGTCGTACGCCAACATGACCAACAAAGGCATCCTTCCGAATACGGATCTGTACAGGAACGCCCTCAACCTCAACTCCAGCCTGAAGGTGACGCAGCGTGTAACGCTCGCCGCCAACGTGGATTTCAGCCGCAGCAACTCCAATAACCGCCCGGCGGGCGACAGGGGCACCAACCCGCTGCAATGGGTGTATGCCATTTCTCCGCACATCGACATCCGCGACCTGCGCAATTACTGGATGCCGGGCCAGGAAGGCATACAGCAGCGCACCCAGTACAATGGGGTGTTCAACAACCCGTATTTCCTCGCCTACGAAGTGAACAACGGTTTCGTGCGCGACCGGGTGTTCGGGAACATCCGCGCCGATTGGGCCATTACCTCCAAACTGAACCTGATGGTGCGTTACGCCATCGACAATTACAAGGAAGAAAGGGAAACGAAAATCGCCAGCAGCTACCTCGATTCGCGGAACGGCGCCTACGGCATCATCAATATCAGCAACTACGAGCGCAATGCCGACGCGTTGCTGACGTATAAAGACCGGTTCGGAGATTTCGACTTCTCCGTATCGGGCGGCGGCAACCTCCGCTACCAGACGGGCAAAAACGTGACCAATGCCAGCAAGCCCGGTACCGGCCTCGTGGTGCCGGGTGTTTTTACATTGCAGAACATTCTCCCCGAAAATCTCAACTTCAACAGCAACACGTTCGAAAAGGGCGTGCACAGTGCGTACGGCATGCTCAACCTGGGCTACAAAGGCATGGTGTACCTCGACGTAACGGGCCGTACGGATTGGTCGAGCACCCTGCCGGACGCCGAACCGTATTTTTATCCGTCCGCTTCGCTCAGCCTGCTCGTCAACGAAGTGGCTGGCATTACGAGTCAGCGCATCAATATGATCAAGTTGCGGGGTGGCGTTGCCAAAGTAGGCAACGACGCCAGCCCTTACCAGCTGACGGCGGTATTGTCCAACGCCGGCGCCTGGGGCGGCATTCCGCGCCTTTCTACCTCGGGTACATTGCTGAACCCGTACCTGAAACCGGAAACCGCTACTTCGTACGAAGGCGGGATAGACGTGACGCTGCTGAACGACCGGCTCCGGTTCAGCGGTACTTATTATGTCGTTGAAAACGAGAACCAGATCTTCAGCACCAAAACGCCGCCATCGTCCGGCTACTCGTCCAAGAACATCAACGCGGGCCTGCTCCGCAGCCGCGGCATCGAATTGTCGGCAGGCGGTACCCCGGTACAGACGAAGAACTGGCGCTGGGAAGTGAACGCGAACCTCACACGCAACCGCACCAAAATCGTCAGCCTCACCAACGACATGCCGTATTACACACTCTGGGAAGAAGCCAGGGGCGGGGCATGGACGTATGTGGGCGAAGACATCGGGGATATTTACGATGCCGCGCTCGTGACGGTGAAGGATGAAAAATCGAAGTACTACGGTTACCCGCTGCTCGACAATAACGGCAAGTGGCAGGCCATCGACGCGCAGAATACCCGCAACAAGATCGGCAACTTCAACCCCGATTTCATCCTGGGCGCGCAAACCACGCTGAGTTATAAAAACTTTACCCTGAGCATGACGTTCGACTGGCGGAACGGCGGCGATTTTGTATCGCAAACTTACCGGTATGGCGAGGAGCACGGCAACTCGCAGCGTTTTCTCGACAAGCTCATCAATCCTGGTAACCTGCGGGGGCAGGAGCTGGCGGACTACCTGCAGCGCAACGCCAATACCATGATACTGGTGAACGGCAATTATTTCCCGCTGGTGGGCGGCCCTACACCCGAATACAACGGTTATCCCTTTACCTACGGCTCTTACACGCTGCCTTACGGCGGCGTATTCATCCCCGGTGTGCGCGCCAGCGGCTACGACGCGCAGGGCAACCCGACAGGGTACATCGAGAACCTGGGCGGCCCCGGCACCCTTACATTGCCCTACGCCGGCAGCACCACCTGGTCGTTTACCCGGGCCTTCCTGTTCCCCGCATCGTACCTGAAACTGCGGGAAGTATCGCTGGCGTACGAACTGCCCGCCGGCATCGCGAAAATCGTGCATGCCCGTAACGCCAGCTTCGCCGTGTACAGCCGCAATATTATTCTCTGGACGGCCGCCAAAATCGGCATCGACCCCGAGAACGCCTACCAGCCCGCGGCCGCGGTACAGGGCTCCGGCATCCAGTTCAAACAAGGCATCGAAAGATATAACGTAACACCCTGGAGTATTCCATTGGGCATGAAACTGAACCTGACTTTTTAAATGAAGGAACAATGCAACGCATCAAAACATTCCTGTTCATCATATTGGCGGTAGCTTTGGCGGTATCCTGCAAAAAGAACCTCGTCAAGCTGAACGATAACCCCAACGGGGCAAATCCCGCTAACACCAATCCTTCGTTCGTTCTGTCCACCGTACTCACCGAAACAGGGCGCGCTTATGTGGACCTCGGCTTCAACGACGTGGCGGGAGTGGTGCAGCACACGCAGAAAGACGGATGGGTGGGCTCTCACAACGAATACGACTGGGGCGGCTCCAACAGCTGGAGCAGTTATTACGACATCTTGCGGAACAACCAGCTGGTGTATGAAAAATCGGTGCAGGCCGGTTTTGAGCTGCACCAGGGCGTGTCGCTGGTGATGAAGTCGATGCTCTTCGGCCTGATCACCGACCTCTGGGGCGATGCGCCGTACACCCATGCCCTGAAAGGCGACCGGGAAGGCGTGGAAAACGCCACGCCGCCGCTCGATCCGCAGGAGCAGATCTACACAGGCATCCTGGCCGACCTGGAGAAAGCCAATACACTGCTGTCGAAACCGAAAAATCAATATACCAGTCCCATCGACGCCGTGGATGTATATTACCAGGGCGACCCGGTGAAGTGGCGCAAGATGGCCAATTCGCTGGCGCTGCGGTATTACATGCGCCTTTCCGAAAAGTTGCCCGCAGTGGCGAAGGCAGGCATCGAAAAAATCGTGGCCAGCCCGGACAAGTACCCTGTCATCTCCAATCCCAACGCTTCCGAAGATGCCACCATGGCCTTCATCGGCACCAGCGACGCGGATTCGTGGCCGACTAACAGCAACTACGACCGCGATAACGGCAGCCGTTACCGCCGCATCAAAATGTGCAATACCCTGGTGCAGGCCATGCAGGCACTCAATGATCCGCGGTTGGGCGTGTGGGCCAAAAAAGTGGACGTGTTCCTGGTAGTGGATCCCAACAAGCCCGCAGGCACCGGTAACGTGTACAAAACCTCTGATACCACGGTGGCCGGCGAAAAGCGCAAGGTGCGCTACATTTCGCCCGACGTGCTCGCGTCAAAAGGCTTAACTTTGAAAGACATCAACCAGGACGTGAATTATGTGGGCCTGCCGCCCGCATTGGCCGGCCCGGCAGTGTACAACCTGAGCAACGACGCGGCGCAGGCATCTACCAATCCGCATGTATCGTGGCTGAGCGATATTTACCGGGAAGCCAAAGGCCCGTTGCTGAAGGCGCGCCTCATCACGGCCGCCGAAGTGCACTTCATACTGGCCGAAGCTTCCGCGGTGAAAGGCTGGGCTGCCGGCGACGCCGAAGGGCACTACAAAGCGGGCATCCAGGCGTCGTTCAGCGCGTGGGGCGTGGCCGACAAATACGCGGCCTATATCGCCAGCCCGGCGGTGGCATTTAAAAATACCCGGCAGCAGATCATCGAGCAGAAATGGATCGCTGCCTGGAGTGCCGCTACCGAAGCCTGGTTCGACTATAAACGGACCGGTTTTCCCGTGATGAAAGGCGGGCCCAACGCAAAAGCGCCTGCCGTTCCGGTGCGTTTTTATTACATGCTCGATGAAAGAAATTTGAATAAGGTGAACGTAGACGCAGCTTCCGCCAAACTGGAAACCACCGCGTTCTCGTCATACGGCGCCAACGGCCCGCAAAACAGCCCCTGGTCCAAGCCCTGGGTGTTGCAGGGCACCGGCAAACCCTGGTAAAAAGAACCTGAAATAAATAACCGTTCAACAATGAAAACACTATCCGTCAGAAAGAGCGCGCTGCTTTTTATTCCCCTGATGACAACGCTGCTGGCGCACGCGCAGCAAAAGGTGACACCAGAAACCGCCCTGCAGAGCTACCTGCAGAATGGCGATAAAACCTTCAGCTGGGTGGTGAAGGACTCGTTCATGGTCAGCGATGTGAAGGCATACAGCCTGCTGCTCGTATCGCAGCAATGGCGGGAATACACCTGGAAACACCAGCTCATGGTATTCATCCCTTCGGAGATCAAACACAACGGCGCGCTGCTGTTCATCACCGGCGGGTCGCTGAAAGACGGGGAGCCGAAGTGGAACGGCGAGAAAGACAACCTGTTCCAGGGCATCGGCAAAATGGCGGCGGAAAGAAAGGCAGTGACGGCGGTACTGCGCCAAACGCCCAACCAGCCGCTGTTCGACAACCTTACGGAAGATGCGCTGATCTCCTTTACCCTGCATAATTTCAAAAAAGACAACGACTACACCTGGCCGCTGCTGTTCCCGATGGTGAAAAGCGCCGTGCGCGCGATGGATGCCGTGCAGCAATTCACCGCACAGCAGGCTACGCCCAAAGTAGAGAAATTCGTGGTGGCAGGGGCTTCCAAACGCGGCTGGACCACCTGGCTCACCGGCGCCAACGACAACCGCGTGGCCGGTATCGCCCCGATGGTGATCGACATCCTGAACATGCCCGTGAGCCTCGATTACCAAATCAAAACCTGGAAGGAATACAGTATCCAGATCGAGGATTACGTGAAGCTGGGCATTCCCCAGCAGGCGCACACGCCCAGCGGCGAAGCGATCAACGTGATGGTAGACCCGTATTCGTACCGGAAAAACCTCAACATGCCGAAAATGCTCTTCATGGGCACCAACGATGAATACTGGGTGATCGACAACGTGAAGAATTACATCAACGACATCCCCGGCAAATACCTCCTGAATTATGTGCCCAACGAAGGGCATAACATGGGCAACGGGCAGCAGGTGTTCAACGGGCTCAGTTCGTTTTTCGGCATGACGCTCAACGGCGGTAACTACCCCGAATGCAAATACACGGCGAAAGAAAGCAAAAAAGGAGTGAACCTCACCGCCACCGCGTCTGCAGACCGGCTGGAAGATGTGATCGTATGGACGGCCACGTCGAGCGATCTCGATTTCCGGAATGACAAATGGTCGTCGAAAAGCCTGGGCATTGCGCAAACTTCGAAGGTATCCGTGACGCAGCCGTTCCCGGCCAACGGCTACGGCGCGTTTTACGTCGACTTCAAATACCGCGACGCCAATGGCGGCAGTTATACGGTGAGCACGCGCGTGTTTTTGACGGATACACGGAAGATACTGTAACCTTCCAAAGCGATACAGCGGACCGGCGCCCTGATTTCATGGAACAGTCGCGGACGTTGGTGGAATATCCTTTGGTATTGAATTTCCTTCCTTCGGAAATCCTTATAAAAAGCAAAGCCCCGGAAGGTCCGGGGCTTTTTTTATGCCTTGCGGCCGATGGCCGGGTCGCTGAGGCCTTCGCGGCCGTTCTCCGCCCTGCCGGCGTAACGTTGTTCGAAGTGGCCGTCGCCCTGCACCGTCACACTGAAGTCGTACCAGTAATTGCTCTTGCTGAGCGGCAGTATCACCGATTCCTTTTTGCCTTTCGCTACCTTGCGCACGATGTCTTTTTGTCCGTAGGCATTGTCCCTGATCACCACGGTGATCGCGTCCGCGCCGCCGGTATGGAGCAGCGAGAGCTGGAGGTAGCCGGTCGGCTTTTTGATTTTTGCGTCGAGCTCGTCTTCGCAAAGTACCTGCAGCACCGGGGTTTTGCCTTTGAATTCGCGGAAGAAGCCGTTCGGGCCGTGGAGGCGCAGGTGGTACCGTTCCTGTTCGAACGCCGCCGCCGGCCAGCTGTAGCTGAGCCTGTCACCGGCTTTTACGGCAAAATACCAGTTGCGGCAAATGTCTTCCTGCCCCTGCTCGTCTGTATAAGCCACCGGTGCGTATACGGTATATGGCGCGCCGGCGCCTTCCTTGCCCAGGTGCAGGGCGGCGGCCATGTCGATGTCGAATGATTTCGTTTCCGCGTTCCATTTTCCGTCCGCATGCAACTCGTACGGCAATGCGGTGGAAGGCCGTTGGCCCGGTTCCTGGTGGAGGGCGGGCCGGAGCGTTAACTGCCGTGCTTCCGCATCCGACAGTTTTTTGAACCCTCCCGGATCCTGGCGGAATTTGGCGTTGTAGATATCCTTCACCATCTGGTCGCGGTTGATAAACGGAATGGCCGGCGGTTTGGTGCCGTCGAAAGGCGTGAAGGCGGACGTGAGGTCGCCGCAGATGGTGCGGCGCCATGCGCTGATATTTTCGGAGCGGATGTTTTTATTGAATTTCCGGTTCACGAAGGTTTCGAGGAACTGCAGGGTGGAGGTGTGGTCAAACACCTGCGAGCATACTTTTCCGCCGCGGCTCCAGGGAGATGCGATCAACATCGGCACCCGGAAGCCCAGCCCTACTGCGCCACCGCGGGCGGCTTTGGGGGCAACGCCCTGCTTCAGTTCGTTGTCGAGCCGCACATGTTCGATTTCCGTATCGATGCCCGGCGAACATTTGCCGGTGCCGGGTTTTGCATCATCCGGAATGGAGAACGGCGGCACGTGATCGAAATAGCCGTCGTTTTCATCGTACGTAACAATAAAGATGGTTTTTTTCCATACCTCGGGATTTTTGGTCAGGATGTCGAGCACTTCCGACACGTACCAGGCACCATACCAGGGCGCGCTGGGATGATCGGAGAAGTTCTGCGGGCTGGCCAGCCACGATACGGTGGGCAGCTTGCCTTCGTTCACGTCTTTCCTGAACTGGTACAGAATATCGCCTGCCGGTACCGTCACTTCGCGGGAAGCACTGCCGTCCTGGTAGTTGATATTCGTCAGTTTGCGGAACTGCGGGTCGGCGGAGTTGATCACGAACGCCCGCTCATGGAGGCTTTTATCTTTACCCGCGAGCTTACTGCGGTTGGGGGCGTTCCATTTTTCCAGCTCGGCGCGGGCGCTGGCCAGCGCTTCCTGTTTTTTGGCGATGGCAGCCTGGTTCTTTTTGGCGGCGGCTTCGGTAGACGGGGTGGCCTCTTCCAGCGCATTGATTTCAGCGGGCAGCGTATCCACCTGCAGCTGGAGGTTTTTGACATACCGTTCCGTAAACTTCACCTGGTAAGGCTCGAAAAATTCCAGCAGGTTGCAACCGAAGTTGGCCAGCCACGATCTTTCTTCCCCGACAAAACCGCCGCCGCAGCTTACGTCGTTTTGATAAAACTTCCAGGCCACGCCGTTTTCTTCCAGCAACTCGGGAAAGGTGCCCCAGTTGAACTTGCCGTAGCTGAAGTTGTCGTTGCGGATGTTGGCTTTCGGCGCGCCGTTTTCCTCGCTCATGATTTTACCGGTCCAGAAAAAGGAACGGTTGGGCGTGGTACTCGTCATGGCTGAGCAGAAATTCTGGTCGCACACCGTGAAAGCGTCTGCCATGGCGTAGTTGAAGGGCAGGTCTTCGCGCGTGTAGTAGCCCATGGTCAGCGGCATATGCGCGTATTGCTTGTTGCCCGGTTTTTTGGCCGGCAGCCATTTGTCGTATTTGCCGAGGTTGTTGGCGTCTACCTGGCTGGCGCGCGAGTGCGGCAGGGCGCCCATCCAGGTCACTTTCGTGTCTTTGATATCCAGCCGGAAGGGACCGTAGGTTTCGCCGCGTTCGTTGGTTTGCAGGTACACGGATTTCTGGTCGGGCAGGGTGATGGCCCGGGGATCATTCAGTCCGCGTACGCCCCGCAGGGCGCCGAAACAATGGTCGAACGACCGGTTTTCCTGCATCAGTATCACTACGTGCTCCGCGTCAAGGAAAGTGCTGCCGGGCTGCGGATCGATCGCCAGTGCCCGCTGAATGGAGCCGGGCAGTACGGTCGACATGCCGGCCGCGCCGGAAAGGAGGATAGATTTCCTGAGAAAATCCCGTCTGGTATCCATAAAGTGTAAGTATTTTTAAATGGAATTAAACATTTTTAAACCATCGGTAAAATAGTAAAATATGGAGGCCAGTGTATAAAAAAAGTGATTAACGGTGTGTTATTTTCGGGATTCCCTCCGCATGGTCGCTGATTTTTGCCGGGGACCGGGCCGTGATATTGTCAGGGGGATGGCATCGCGGTTCCCGCTGGCGCGGCCTTCTATGGTGAGACGGCCGGCGGGGTGGAGGGGAATGAAGGTGAACAGCAGGTTGGCATAGCAGTGCGCCTTCCCCAAACGTGTTTAATAGTATTTACCGGGCCTGCTGATGCAGAAGCCGTTGTCGCGTATTTCTTTCATAAAGTGTTCGGGCGCGAGCCCCATATAGAACCGGAAATCTTTGATGAGATGGCGCTGGTCGTGATAACCGAAATCGTGCACCATATCCATCCAGTCAACATCCCTGGCGCCGGCAGCCACCCGGTCGCGGATGCGCTGCAGCACCTGCTTGAACCGGATGAAGCGCAGCACTTCCCTGGTGCTATACCCCGTGTATTTCCGGAACCTCGTTTGCATTGTGCGTTCGGGCACTCCCGTATCCTGTGCGATGGCCTTGGCCGGCTGCACCAGCGGGTTGTCGAAGTAGGGCAGCCCGTTCACCAACGGAATGGCGCCTTCTTCCGGCGCGCGCAGCATCGATTGCAGGTATTCGCTCAGGAGCATCACCCTGTCGGCCGTATGTGGCGTGTCTTTTAACGTTTGCCACAATTCCTGCAGGCCCTCGCTTTGCGTTGGTGTAATACTGTCTGTTGCCCTGGGCGTGGATCCGAACAGCCGGTAAAACCCGTCCAGCACAAATACCACGGCCAGCATGTCGCTGTCTGCCGTTAACCTGTAATGGAGCATGTTTTTCAACGGGCCCAGTACGGCTGTTTTTTCAATCACCTGGCCGGCAGCGGATTCGCCGGCGAAAGAATAGGGTACCGGCGCGCCGAAGCTGAACACCAGCAGCATGTCGAAGTTGGGAGCCAGGTTGGTGGTTTCTTCCGCCACACCTTGTATGTGATAGAGGTGTTTAATGACGGACGACAGTTCGGCGGGCGATTCGTAAAATGTACCGGTGGCTTGCATACTGCGTTGAAGATAAACAAAAATGCAGCTTCCCGCGGAAGGATGTTGGTGGTGAGGTTGTCAGGAGGCCGGCCGCAGCGCGATCAGTTGCATTTCCCTTTCCTTTCCGCGCAGCTTGATGCCGCCCAGGGCTTCCGTTTTGTAATGGTTGTTCAACCGGAGGCCGGACGCGAGGTCGGCCGATACGATCACTTCCTCATTAAATTCCTTGCACAGGCTTTGAATGCGGGACGTGGTGTTCAGTACATCGCCGGAATAGGTGATGTCCCGTTTCATTACACCGATTTCCCCCGCAATCACATGACCGCAGTGGATGCCCGCTTTGAACGACGGCAGCAGGCCGTAGTACTGGAGGTATTTCGCTTCTTTGGTTTTCAGATGGCGCTTGATGTCGAAGAAGCAGTCGATGCACTGGCTGTTCCGGATCCCGTCTTCATACTGCCAGGCAATCACCACCTCGTCGCCTACATATTGATAGATCTCGCCTTTACTGTCGAGGATGGGGTTGGTGATGTCGTTGAAGAAATCTTTCAGCAGCTCGTGGTATTTTTTATCGCCGAGCTGTTCCGCAATGGTGGTGGAGGAATTGATGTCGAGGAACATGAATATTTTCCGTTCTTCTTTCGGCGTATTGTATTTGCCGCGAAGGATGTTCCAAAAAGTGCCCGGGCCGAATTTGCTGTTGATCTGCAGCATCAGTTGGGTAATGGCCACTACCAGGGCCCATGCCAGGCCATTTTTGGCGAGGCGTGCCGAATCCGGCATGGCGATGGCGCGCAGCACGATATTGATGGTGATGATGATCAGGATGAAGGAAACCGTTACGGCCAGGATGGTTTTGCCATAGGGTTTGTCGTGGTACCGCACATTGATGAAAAACACCTGGAACCCGCCGCCCACGAGCGCGCCGAACAACCCGAGGCTCATATTCAAAAGCAGTGATGTGGTGAACGAGTATTGGGAAGAGGGACCGGCGGAGTTTTGTGTGTGCAATACGAGGTGGTCGTAAACGGCGATCAGGATTCCTATGACCAGCCAGGTCAGCATCACGATGCCGAGCTGCCGCAGCTTCAACAGTGTTCTACGGTTCATGTGCGTGGTTTTAAGGGCTCGATTAACTATCCGAAAGTAGTCAGATAAATTAACTTTCCCAATTAAACCGCGCTACTGTTTATAGAACGTGCCGAATACGCGGTCCCACAGGGAGGAGCTCACCCCGAACCCTTTTTCTTCGCTTTTGTAATGGTGCAGGTGGTGGTTGCGCCAAAGCGGCTTCATGAATTTGAAGGGCGGGTTCCAGGCGTGGATGGCGTAGTGGATGCTGCCGTACAGGAGGTAGCCCAGCAGAAAGCCGGGGAAGAAAACGAACGCCGCTTCCCGCAGCAGGAGGTGCATGGCGCCGAAGAGGATGGAGGAGATGATGAGACTGGGCACGGGCGGCATGAACAGCCGCTGCCGGTCGCGGGGGTATTCATGATGGTTGCCGTGCAGCGTATAGGCGATTTTTTGCAGGCGCGGATTTTCACTCACCATATGGAATACGAAGCGGTGCATAATGTATTCGAAGAACGTCCAGAACAGCAGGGCGCCGGCAAAAATAAGCGCCATGGCCGGGAGGGAGAAACCGATGACTGCGTGGCTGCGGTACAGCATATAGCCGATGACCGGCAGGTACATGCCCCAGATAACGAGGGGATGCGTTTTGGTCAGCATTTCGAGGTAGCGGTTCTCGAACAGCCGGGCTTGCCCTTTGTTTTTGATTTTGTCGAATTGCATCTTTTATTTTTTAGGTGGCAGCAGGTTTCGCAGCGCAAAAAATACCAACAGCAGCAGCATCTGGCAAAAATGCACCTGTTGCGGCCGGTGGCCATCAAATTTCCGTTGAGTTGGGGGATGGAGGGGTTGAATTGTTGAATGCGGGGGATATATTGAAGCGGTTTATTTTCCGTAGAACGCCGGGTCGAGCTGGCTGCGGTACTCCGGGTGTTCTTCCACGAACCTGGCCACAAATGGGCAGTATACCATCACCGGCTTTTTGAGCTCTTTCGCCCAGGCAAAGGCATGGCGGGCCAGGGCGCTGGCAATGCCACGGCCTTTCAGGGCCTCGGGCACCGTGGTGTGCATGAAGGCGATGTCCTTTTTATAAAAGCGGTAGGTCAGCACCGCCGTTTCGCCGTTCAGCCGTACTTCCAGCTGCTGGTTTGCCTCGTTGTTGATGACCGTGATGCTGTCGTTTTCCATGTTTCGCCGGGCGTTGACATTTGCGCCTGTGCGGGAAATTATATAAATTCCGGTAAGGAGCCTCAACGAAACACCATGTTATTTTACTTTTTTTACCTGCTGGTATACCCCTTGCTGCTCATCGGATCGGTGTATGCCGGCTACCGGTTCGCAGCCCGGCTGAGAAAGAACGCCCGTTTCTGGAAACCGCTGGGTGTCGAAAACGGCATCGTGGGTTTTTATGCGCTGCTGGTATCGTTCACGCTGGTGCAGTCTGGCACGCACTCGCAGGAACGTGGTGTGATGATACACTCCATCGCGGGCGACATTTCTGAAATTTTGCGCACCTCGGCGGTCTACGATTCCGCTGCCCACCTGCAAGTGAGAACCTATTTTACCCATTTCTTCAGATTGATGCGCGAACCATTCGGCGCTACGCGGGAAAGTGTTGAACGGAAAGTAAAACGAATCGACAGCCTGGATGCGGTATTCGACCGGCAGATGATACACTTTCTGCAGGAGCGGCCCGCCGAGCGCGAACGGATCGTAAGCCTCCTGTCGCGGTTAGACCGCATGGAATCCGTCTACTACCGTTTCCTGCATTCCTACTATCGCAAACTTCCCAAAATGATATTGCTGGTGCTGATCCTGTTTTCGATGACCATCAGTTTCCTGATCGGGTTTATCAGCCGGGTGAACCAGAACCGCTTTTTTATTTCCTCCATCATCTTCGTTTTTATGAGCGTCGTCACTGTCAACATCATCCAGGACCTCGACAATCCGGCATTCGGCTTCATCCAGCCGCAGTTCGACGATATAGAAGAGGTGATGGATACCTACCAGATACCGGTATGACGGATGCCGGCGGCGGACTTCGGACACCACTATAAAATTGTGCGCGTATATCGTATTTTACCTGAACACGTAAACAGTACAGCCATGCAAGAATCGCTCAGAAGCCGGCAATGGTTCGGAAAGCAGGGGAAAGACGGGTTCATTTACCGCGCCTGGATGAAAAACCAGGGCATCCCGGCCGACGAGTTCAGCGGCAAGCCCGTGATCGGCATTTGTAATACCTGGTCTGAGCTGACGCCCTGTAACGCTCACTTCCGCGAACTGGCCGAGGCGGTGAAGCGCGGCATCCTGGAGGCCGGTGGGTTCCCGGTGGAATTTCCCGTGATGTCGCTCGGCGAAACGCTGATGAAACCGACGGCTATGCTGTACCGCAATCTGGTGAGCATGGATGTGGAAGAGTCGGTGCGCGCCAACCCGCTCGACGGGGTGGTGCTGCTCTGCGGATGCGACAAAACGACGCCCTCGCTGGTGATGGGCGCCTGCAGCGTGAACCTCCCGGCCATCGTGGTGTCTGGCGGGGCCATGCTCACCGGCAAATTCAATGGCCGCGATATCGGTACAAGCGACATCTGGCGGTTTACCGACGATTTGCGCGCCGGTATCATGACAGAGGAAGAACTGAACCTCGCCGAAGCAGGAATGTGCCGCAGCCGCGGGCATTGCGCCGTAATGGGCACCGCGTCGTCGATGGCCTGCATGGTGGAAGCACTGGGCCTGTCGCTGCCCGGCAACGCCGCCATCCCCGCCGCAGACGCCGGCAGGAAAGTACTGGCCCAATTGTCTGGCCGCCGCATCGTAGACATGGTGCGGGAAAACATCCGGCCATCGGACATTCTCACCCGCGCCGCATTTGAAAACGCCATCCGCGTGAATGCCGCCATCGGTGGGTCCACCAATTTCGTGATCCATCTGCTGGCCATCGCCGGCAGGATAGGAGTGGACCTCGATATGGACGACTTCGACCGGTTCTCGGCAGGCATCCCGCTGATCGCCAACCTGCAGCCTTCCGGGAAGTATTTCATGGAAGACCTGTACTATGCCGGCGGGTTGCCCGCCGTGATGCAGGAGCTGCTGCCCCAGCTCCACGGCGGTGCGCGCACCGTCAACGGTAAAACCGTGGCGGAAAACGTGCAGCGGTGTGTTTCCCTCAACCGGGAAGTCATTGCCGCGGTGAGCGCTCCCTTCAACGCCCAATCCGGTGTGGTAGTGCTGCGCGGGAACCTGTGCGAGGCCGGCGCGGTGTTGAAGCCGTCCGCCGCCAGTCCCCAGCTGATGCAACATACCGGCCCCGCTGTGGTGTTTGAGAATATCGAAGATTATAAAGCAAGGATAGACGATCCGGCATTGCCGGTGGACGAAAACAGTATACTGGTGCTGAAGAACGTGGGACCGAAGGGATATCCCGGTATGCCCGAAGTGGGTAACATGAGCCTGCCTAAAAAGCTGCTGGCGCGAGGTATCACCGACATGGTGCGCATTTCGGACGGGCGGATGAGCGGTACCGGTTTCGGCACGGTGGTGCTGCATGTGTCACCGGAGGCCGCTGCAGGCGGCACGCTGGCATTGGTGGAAAACGGGGATCTCATCCGGCTCGATGTGGCCGGCAGGACGTTGAGCCTGCTGGTGGATGATGCGGTGCTCGGGCAGCGGAGAAGCGCCCGGCAGGCAACGGCCAGTCCATACCATCGCGGCTATACGCGGTTGTATGTCAACCACGTGGAGCAGGCGCACCTGGGCGCGGATTTCGATTTCCTGAAAGGCGGCTCCGGCAGCGAAGTGCTGCGCGACTCGCATTGAGCGTGGCTGATACTGTCGGCGCAGGGAGCAACCTTACATTTCAAACGTCAACTGAACGAGCATGGATATAGCATCATTCACCGGGCAGGCCGCCATCGTAACGGGCGCCGGCCAGGGGATCGGTTTTGAAATTGCAAGGCAGCTGGCCACGGAAGGGGCCGGCGTTGTGCTGAACGACATCGACGCGGCGCTGGCGGGAAAAGCCGCCGCCGCCATTACCGCCGCCGGCGGCGCCTGCGTGGCCGTGGCCGGCAATACGGCAGACATCGGCGTGATCCGGCAAATGATCGCGGCGGCAGTACGGCAATTCGGCCGGCTCGATGTGGCCATTGCCAATGCGGGCATCACGCTGTTCGGGGATTTTCTCACCTATCCGCAGGAATCGTTTAACCAGGTGCTGCAGGTAAACCTCGGCGGCACTTTTTTCCTCGCGCAGGAAGCCGCCAAACAGATGATCAGCCAGGGCGGCGGTGGTTCCCTGCTTTTTATGTCATCCGTCACCGGCCACCAGGCGCATAAAGACCTGGCGGCTTACGGCATGACCAAGGCGGCCCTCGAAATGCTGGCCAAAAATCTCGTGATCGAACTGTCTGCCCACCGCATCAACGTGAACACCGTTGCGCCCGGCGCCACCCTCACCGAAAGAACCCTCCACGATCCCGGATATGAAAAGGTGTGGTCGCAAATTACGCCCATGGGCCGCCCGGCCACCACCACCGATATCGCCGATGCCGTACTGTTCCTCGTTTCCCCCAAGGCCCGCCATATCACCGGCCAGTGCCTCGTGATCGACGGCGGCTGGACGTCCGTAAGCCCTTCGCCGTTTTGAAACGGCCGCGCTTTTCACATAAATTTTATGATCTTTGATGACCGATGAAGCCAGGTCAAAACAACACACATATGAATCCAGCGGAAGGATTACTGCAGATTTTACCGGAAGCGCGTATCAAAACGAGACTGATAGACAGGGTGGCCTATGCCGCAGATGCCGGTTTTTATCACCTGTTGCCGCAGGCCATCGTACAGCCGGTGGATGAAGCCGAAATTGCGGCGCTGTTCAACTTCTCCCATACCCGCAACATCCCGATGGTGTTCCGCACGGGCGGCACCAGTCTCTCCGGGCAATCCATCACCGACGGCATTCTTGTAGACCTCAGCCAGTACTGGAACCGCATGGACATTGCGGACGGCGGCCGGCTGGTGCGCGTACAGCCGGGCATCACCGGGGCCATGGTGAACACTTACCTGAAAAAACACAAACGCAAAATAGGGCCCGACCCGTCGAGCATCAGTGCCGCGATGATGGGCGGCATTCTGTCGAATAACGCCAGCGGCATGTGTTGCGGCGTGCAATACAATTCTTACCACACCACCCGCTTTATCCGGTTTATGCTGGCCGACGGGCAAACGTTTTCCACCGAAACGCCCGGCGACTACGACCGGTTCCTGCAGGCCAGCTCCGGTCTTGCGGAAGAACTGACCGCGCTGCGACGGGAAATACTGGCCAATGGAACATTGTATCAGACTATCCGTCGCAAGTACGAAACCAAAAACACGGTAGGGTATTCCCTCAATGCACTCATCGATTACGAACACCCTCTCGATATTTTCGCGCACCTGCTGATAGGTGCGGAAGGCACCCTGGCTTTTATTGCAGAAGCCGTGCTGGAAACCATTCCCGACGAGCCGTTTAAAAGCACGGCCATGCTCTATTTCCCGGACATCTACGCCGCGTGCCAGGCCATCCAGCCTTTGAAAGACGCCGGCGCGCTGATGGTGGAACTGATGGACAGGGCGTCCCTGCGCGCGGTGGAACACCTGCCGGGAATGGATCCTTTCGTCAAAACTTTGCCGCCGGGCGCTGCCGCCCTGCTGATCGAATTCCAGGAGCCCGGTGTGGCGGAACTGGAGCAACGGGTGAATGGCTTCCTCGCTCAAACAGACCGCCTTTCCCTGCTCAATGCACCGGTATTTACCACCGACCCGGACGAGCGCGAGTTTTTCTGGAAAGTGCGCAAAGGCATGTTCCCGGCCGTAGGCGCGGTAAGGGCCAGCGGCACCACCGTTATCCTCGAAGACGTCGCTTTCCCGCTCGATACCATGGGAGATGCCATTCTCGAGCTGCAGGACCTCTTTAAGAAATACAACTACGACAACGCCATTATTTTCGGCCACGCCCGCGATGGGAACATCCACTTCGTGGTGACCCAGTCGTTCAACGACGCCGCTGAAATTGACCGCTACGACCGCTTTCTGCGCGAAGTGGTGGAGCTGGTGGTGAAAAAATACAACGGCACCCTCAAAGCCGAACACGGCACCGGGAGAAATATGGCACCATTCGTGGAAACCGAATGGGGTGGCGATGCCTACCGGATCATGCAGCGCATCAAAGCCGCCGCCGACCCTTTAGCACTCCTCAACCCCGGCGTGATCATCAACGCCGACAAGGAAGTGCACATCAAAAATTTGAAGCAGCTGCCGTCTGTGGAAGCCGAGGTAGACCGTTGCATCGAGTGCGGTTACTGCGAGCCCGTATGCCCGAGCCGTAACCTGACCACCACGCCCCGCCGCCGCATTGTGGTGCGGCGCTCGCTGGAGGCGATGAAGCTGGCGCACGAAGAAGAGGCGCGCAACACGCTGCTCGAGCAATACCAATATGATGTGCTGGATACCTGCGCTGTGGATGGACTCTGCGCGGGCGCCTGTCCCGTTGATATCAACACCGGCGATCTGGTGAAGCGGCTCCGCCGCGAGAACCATTCCGCTGCGGCCAACCGTACTGCGCTTTGGATAGCCCGTCATTTCAAAGCCACGGAGCGGGCCGCCCGCATCGGGCTGACGGTGGCCATGGGTTTCAGCTCGGTGCTGGGCCACAAAGCCATGACGGGCATCACGCGGTTACTGCGCAGGATATCGCCGGCCATCCCGCTTTGGTCCGATCAATTTGTTACGCCACCGGGCCTGAAAGCGCTGCAGCAACCGTCCGTCACCGGTAAAAACGGTACGGTGGTGTATTTCCCCGCCTGCATTTCGCGGTTGCTCGGCAGCTCCGGCGCCGGCAAGAAAAATATCATGGAAACCTTCCTCGAAGTGTCTGCCAAGGCAGGGATCGGCGTGAAGGTGCTGGAGAATGCCGAGGGCAGTTGTTGCGGGCAGATCTTCCATTCCAAGGGATTCGGCGGGGCATACCAGTTTACGGCCAACCGCATTATCGAACAGCTATGGAGCAGCACCGAGCAGGGGCGCTTTCCGGTGGTGATAGACGTGAGCTCCTGCGCGTACACGCTGCATGGGCACCGCCCGCACCTGACGCCTGAAAACCAGGCGCGCTTCGATCAGTTGCGGATCATCGACAGTGTCGATTATCTGCATGACATGGTGATGAACGCCTGCACGCCCGGCGTGAAAAAAGAAAATGTGGTGCTGCACCCCGTTTGCTCCCTGAAGAAAATGGGCACGGAAACGAAGTTCCGGAAAATAGCCGAGCGTTTTGCGGAGAAGGTAACGGTGCCGGTGCAGGCCGGCTGCTGCGGGATGGCGGGTGATCGGGGATTTCTATTCCCCGAGCTTACGGCGTCCGCCACCTTTCACGAAGCACAGGAAGTAAAAGCGAATACATACACCGGGTATTACTCTTCCACCAAAACGTGTGAAATGGCCATGACGGAGGCGGTGAATAAAAATTATGAATCGATCCTCTATATGGTGAATGAATGCACGGTGTAGGCCGGATGCGATTGCGTTGTTGGGGGTAGGCTCCCATATGCACAAAAGGGGAGGGCGATTGTGAATAATGATGTTCGGGAATGCAATGTGCCAAATGGAGTTAATTATGGTACATCGCTCTTTGTGAAAAAAAGTGGCGGTGGTGAATAATGTCGTGTTGGGAAGCAATGCGCCAGGTGAAATTAGTTACGGCGCATCGAGCCAGGTTGTACCCATAAAAGAAGGTAGTGGTAGTGAATAATGTCGTATTGGGAAGCAATGCGCCAGGTGAAATTAGTTACGGCGCATCGAGCCAGGTTGTACCCATAAAAGAAAGTGGCGGTAGTGAATAATGAAGCATTGGGAAGCAATACGCCAGGTGATAGTAGTTATATGGTGCATCGAGCCAGGTTGTACTCATAAAAAAAGGTGCCGGTAGTGCATAATGATATCCGGGGAAGTAATCCTTGGCCATATTTGTAGAAGGAGTTGCTGTGGCAACTCCTTTTGTTTTGTTGGATTGTTTTCATCACCTCCGCGGAAGCGTCTATGATCTTTATTTTTAGCTATTTTCAGGCGGATGCCGGTTTTGCCCGTTCTTTCATGGGCCGATGCCTTACAAAATCCCATCTATCCCTATTAAAATATACCTGAAAATAAAAGAATTTATGTATTTTTCGGTAACGTACCCGGAAATGCTATTTACATGGAAAAACACCTTTCATTTTCACGCAGAAAATTCCTGACAGCCGGCGGCATTCTTTTGTCCGGCGCGGCTTTGGGGCTTCCTTCCATCCTCCGTGCCGCGGCGCCCGCCGCGAAAGTGCGCATTGGCCTGATCGGCGCCGGCTCCCGGGGCACGGGACTGGCCACGTTGCTGAAACAGATACCGGAAGTGGAGCTGGCGGCTTGTTGCGATCCCATCCCGGCACACCTCGCCAACGGCATGCAGCAGGCCGCGCCGAAAGCAAAGGCGTACGACAATTATAAAGCACTGCTCGAAAATAAGGAGCTGGACGCCGTGATCATCGCCACGCCGCTTTACACGCATTTTGAAATTGCCTCCGCCGCACTGGATGCCGGCAAGCACGTGTACCTCGAAAAATCCATGACCTACGATATTCCCCAGTCGCTCGCGCTGCTGAAAAAGGTGCAAGAGAGCAAACTGGTATTCCAGGTGGGTTTCCAGTACCGGTATTACGACCTGTATAAACGCGTGAAGCAGGCCATTGATGAACAATGGCTGGGCGCCATCACCGGTTTTGAATGCCAGTACCATCAGAATTCAAACTGGCGGCGGCCGAACAATGATCCCGCCATGGAGCGGAAGATCAACTGGCGAATGTACCGCGAGTACTGCGGCGGGCCGTTGTCGGAGCTGTGCGCGCACCAGATAGATATGGTGCATTATTTCCTCGGAACGCATCCCGTGAGCGTGGTAGGTACCGGCGGCATCAATTTCTGGAAAGACGGACGCGATACATACGACAGCATCCGCACCGTATATGAATATCCCGGCGGGGTACAGGCCAGCGTTTCATCCATGTTGTCCAACGCCTACCGCGACTACAACATCCGCATCCTCGGCACGCGGGCGACGATCGATATTTCCCGCACGAAGGCCCTGATCTACCCGGAATCCAAAACCGTCAAAAGAGAAACGATCGACGGGGTGACCAATGCCACCGTTAAGGTACCGGTGGCGGGGGAGGAGCTGGTGTACCGGGCGCCCGGCGAGCCTAATCCCGAGCCTACCATCTATGCCCTCACCGATTTTGCCGCCTGCATCCGCGACGGGAAAAAGCCCGTGTCCAGCGCCGCTACCGCGCATATTGCCTCGGTGGCCATCATTATGGGCAATACTGCGGCCGACACGCACCAGCAGCAGACCTGGAAACCGGCGTATAACGGCTGATTTTCGCCAATGGATAACTTTTTGGATGTCCCGCTTTGCCACGGCAAATGCGGGATTTTCTTTTTGAAACCTTCGGATACCCAGTAAAATATGGACCTGGGAGGCTATCATGCTATGAAGTGCTTTACAGTAAAGCACTTCAACGGCGTGTAGCCTGCTAAAACCTCAACCAATCGATAGTTTCACTATATTTCATTTAGGTTACGATTTTTTACCTTTAATTAAATTTTGTTGAATTTCTTTTTTTCTCTACTTTAGCGGCAGTTCCATAGGATGGTGAAAAACAGATGATGATTCCACAGCTATCCGGCCGGTAAGCCGGGTACATATCAGCCAGGTTTTTTCAGCAGAAACTTCCGGTGCAATTACCCGGTGAGCTGCATTTTCAAAAAGAATTTTGTTTTCAGGTTGGCCGCTGGCCGGCCCTCCCGTTGTTTGCATAAACATCGGCGGGTGGTGCTTTTTTGTGTATTGACCAAAATCAGAAACATCATGCGAACAGGATGTTGTGTTGTTGCATGCCATGTGATGCGACCGTTTTTTACCAGTGCCGACATACCGCCCGGGCAACGCCGTTTAATAAAATTGCCTGTGCCGCTACTGCACCCGCCAGGGTTGCATGAAAAGAATACAGACTCGTTACTGGCATACCTGACATGTTAAGAAGCTCAACAGGCGCGGCCTTTTTTATACGCTATCTGCTATACAATCACTTCAGGCGCGCCCGGCTCTGTTTATCTATATCAAGAGGTTCATTACCTTAAAATTTGTTGAATGAAACATTTTTTCCTACTTATCACCGGCCTCCAATTGTGTGCCCTCGGCACCGCGTTGGGTAAGCCTGCAGAAAGGCGCCCAGCCATTTTACAACCAGCAAATACAACAGAAGAGGGGATGCGCCAACCCGCCCGCGTAGATTCCGCCGTAGTGGTGCGCGGAAAAGTGACGGATGAAAAAGGCGATCCGCTGATCGGCGTTACCGTCCGGCAGAAAGGCAGCAACCGCGGTACCGCCAGTGATAAAGACGGGAACTTCCTGATCACGCTTTCCGCCCCGGGCAGCGTGCTGGTGTTTTCATTCCTCGGCTACCTGCCGCGCGAAATCACCGTTCAGCAAACACAACGGCTCAACGTGCAAATGCTGCCGGATTCCAAAATGCTGCAACAGGTGGAAATTACCACGGCGCTCGGTATCAAGCGCGATGAAAAAGCGCTGGGCTATTCAGCCTCGGTGGTCAATGGTGAACAACTGACGGAAGCATTGCCCTCCAACTGGTCGGACGCACTGTCCGGAAAGGTGGCCGGCGTAAACCTGGTACGCTCCGGTAGCGGTCCCACCGGCTCGAATAAAATCATTCTCCGCGGCGAAAATAACCTCACCGGCGATAACGAAGCGCTGATTGTGGTGGACGGTGTGGTGGTGAACCAGGGTAGCGGCCGCCGCAGCGCCATTGCCGGCGAATCGGCCTATGGCACCGGGAGCGACAACATGCCGGCCGACTACGGCAGCGGGCTCAACGATATCAACCCGGAAGACATAGAATCGATGACGATCCTGAAAGGGCCCAGCGCAGCCGCACTTTACGGCCAGCGCGGTGCCAACGGCGCAATTATCATCACCACCAAATCGGGCAGCTCAAAAAGGAAAGGGCTCGGCGTAACCATCAATTCCAATGCTTCGCGCGAGGAAGTGAACCGCTGGCCCGACCTGCAATTTGAATACGGGCAAGGCACCGACGGCGCGCCTTACTACTCATATGGCGCCAGTGCAGACGGTGGCAGCACGAGCGGCACCAGCTCCGCCTACGGTCCCCGTTTCGACGGCCAGCAGTTTTTTCAGTACGATCCCGTTACACAGAAACAAGGCGCGGAAAGAACGCCCTGGGTACCGTATGTGAACGGCGCGAATAAATTCTTCGGGCCAGGCGAAACCTATACCAACTCTGTAAGCGTAGACGGCGGCACCGATAAAACAACAGCCCGCTTCTCCGTCACGAACGTGAACAACTCTTGGATAATCCCCAATACGGGCTATCAAAGGAATACGGTGGCGATGGCCGTGAATTCGAAAATCAACGACAAGCTCACGATCTCTTCCAAAGTAAACTATACCAATAAGCAAAGCGATAACCTGCCCGGCGCGGGATATGGCAACCAGTCCATCATGTACTGGTACATCTTCTGGCAACCGAATGCCAGCCTCGACTGGCTGCGTAATTACTGGCAACTGGGTCAGGAGAACCTCAAACTCAGCTACCCGTACAGCACTTTCCCGGAAAACCCGTTTGCGGTGGCCTACGAGTTTATTAACAGCACCAACCGTCACGGCGTTACCGGCAACATCCAGGCCACGTACAACTTCACCAAGGAACTGAGCCTGCAGGTACGCACGTCGATGGACTTTTCCTACGACCAGCGCGCGCAAAGGCGCCCCTTCGACGCCGGCGCGAAGTTCCAGAAAGGCAGCTACCGCACGCAGAACATATTTTCACAGGAAGCCAGCTCAGACTTCCTGTTGCGTTACAACAAAAAGATCAATAAAGACTTCGATATCACCGCCACCGCCGGCGGCAGCCTGTTGCGGAACACGTATAACAGGGACGAGGTGCGGGCAGACTCGCTCACTTACCCGGGCGTATACTCCATGGCCAACAACGCCGGCCCGCTGGTGTCGATGCCCTGGAAAAGCAAATACGCCGTTAACAGTTTCTACGGGCTGATTTCAGGCGCGTACAAAGGCTACCTCTTTCTGGACGTAACGGCGCGCCAGGACTGGAACAGCGTACTGGCCACACCATTCCGTACCACCAATGCCGGCTTCTTCTACCCGTCTGCTGCCATGAGCTTCGTTGCCTCAGACGCGTTCAGGTTGCCGCAGTCGATCAGCTTCGCCAAGCTGCGCTTCTCCGTAGCCAGCGTGGGCAGCGGCGGTACCATTCCCTACCTCACCTCGTACAGCTATCCCACGGCGGGCAGCCTGTACAACGGCGGCCTGCGCCTGCCTTCCACGCTGGCCAATCCCGACCTCAAGCCGTTGCGTACCATTACCTACGAAGCCGGTACGGCCATCAAAATGTATAAGAACCGTGTAGGCATCGACGTTACCGTGTATACCGCCAATACGAAAGACCAGATCCTGCAGCGTATCATCGACCGTTCTTCCGGTTATGGACGGGCTTATATCAACGCGGGCGTTGTGAGCAACAGGGGGATTGAGGTAACCCTCAACGGCTCGCCGGTAAAGAATAAGAATGGCTTCAGCTGGAATACCAACGTAGTGTATTCCGCCAACCGCAACCGCATCAAGGAACTGGTAGACAGCTTTGTGGTGCTGCAGACAGGCCCCGTAGCGGGCGGCCAGATTGTTGCCACGGTAGGCGGCAGCATGGGCGACCTGTATGGCAGGGGCTACCAGCGCGCGCCGGATGGCCAGGTGATTTACGACGCGCAAACAGGCTGGGCCAAACTGACCGAAGACGTGATCTATCTCGGCAATACCATTCCCAAATGGAAACTGGGCTGGAGCAACGAGTTCATCTACAAACAATGGCGCCTCAATATCCTCTTCGACGGGCAGTTCGGTGCGGTAGGCCATTCCCTGACACACTACAAACTCTCTGAACAGGGCAAGCTCACCAAAACGCTGCCGGGCAGGTACAATGGTATCATCGGCAAGGGCGTTATCCTGGGCTCCGACGGCAAATACCGCTCCAACGACGTCATTGCCACGGACATCGACGAGTATTACCGCTCACACTTCGGCCAGGACAATGCGGAAGGCAGCACCTTCAGCACCGACTTCATCAAGTTCCGCGAAGCGCGCCTCGACTATACGCTGAGCCCCAGGCTCACCAAAAAACTGCGCCTGCAGCGGCTCAACGTTGGCGTGTACGGGCGTAACCTTTTTATGTGGACGGACTGGCCCGCATTTGATCCCGAATTCGGTACCCTTAGCGGCACCGACATCGTGCAGGGCTTCGAGATCGGGCAATTCCCCTCCACCCGCACACTGGGCGTTAACTTAACCGTTGGATTCTAATCTGAAAAACAATGAAGAAGATCATATATACAATCACAGGTGTTGTTTTGATGCTGGGCATTTTACTGCCTTCGTGCACCAAGGATTTCACGAAAACCAACACCGACCCGAATAACTCGCCGGAAGCGACGCCCGCCCAGCTGATGGCGCCGGCGCTGGTGAATGTGCTCAACGCCAACCTGCTGCGTAACCGCAACTTCAATAACGAGCTGATGCAGGTAACTGTCGATATCAGCGATGCGGACGGAAAGGTGTTCCGCTACGATTACCGTGCCACCTGGGCCGATTATCTGTACAACGCCTGGTATGCGGAGCTCAGCAACTTTAAAGACATGTACCGGATTGCCGGGGAACCGCTGACGAAGAATCCCACTTACCAGGCGGTGGCGCTCATCTGCCAGTCGTGGGTATATTCCCTGCTGACAGACACCTACGGCGATGTGCCCTACTTCAAGTCGAACCTCGCGAAGGACTCAGCGGTCGTGGAGCCGCCTTTCGATGCGCAAAAAGATATCTACCTCGATATTTTCAAAAAACTGGAAGAGGCGAACACCATCCTGGCCACGGTGAATACCACTACCTACCCGTTGAAAGCAGACAGTGACCCGGTGTTTACAGGCGACATCGCCAAATGGCGCAGGTTCGGCAATTCATTGTATTTGCGTTTGCTAATGAGGGTTTCCGCGAAAGCGGATGTATCGCAGCAGTGTATCGATAAAATCAAGCAGATCGCTACTACCACTGCCTACCCGCTGATATCCAAAATCGAGGAGTCGGCCATATTACGCTGGACGGGGGCGGGCCCTTTCGTTTCCCCGCTCATGAGCGTGCGGGAGCAGGACTTCAGGGCGCCCGGCATTGCGGAGTTCTTCATCAATAATCTCACCACCTGGAATGATCCCCGCATCGATATTCCTACCTGGGGCAACAACGGCTTCAACAGGTGGCGTATCGCGCCATATTCCGGTGCGTACCTCGGCGTGCCCAGCGGCTATGTGCCCGGAGAAACGCCGGTTAAGAAATCGTATTTCTATTCCACCACCTCCGCTTTCAACCTGATGACCGAACCACTGTCGGGCATGATCCTCACATACGCGGAGGTGCAGCTTATTCTCGCCGAAGCAGCCATCAAAGGATGGATTACCGGGGCTGCCGGCACCTATTACAATAACGGCGCACAGGCCAGCATCAAACAGTGGCTGCCCAACTGGACGGTAGACATACAAACGTATCTCTCCGCCGCCGATATGGACTGGGTGGAAAGCTTTACGTTCGACCAGAAAATGGAAATGATTCACCTGCAGAAATATTATGCATTGTTCCTGACAGACATGCAGCAATGGTTTGAATACCGTCGCACCGGACACCCGGTATTGCCGAAAGGCGCCGGCCTCCGCAACAACGGCGTGATGCCCGCCCGTATGACGTACCCCATCTACGTACAGTCCACCAACCCCACCAACTACCGCCAGGCGGTAGCAGTACAGGGCCCAGACGTGATTTCGACACAGGTATGGTGGCAAAAACCGTAACTGTAACATGCATGGTATTATCAATAAAAATCGTACAATGAAAAAATCAGCAATATACCTGTTCCTGCTGCCGGTCCTGGCCTTCTTCTGGGGGTGCACCAAACTGGACACTTATCCCGGTGGCGACATCGCGCCCTATATCGCACTATTCGATGTCCGGAATATGTACAAAGGAAAAGATGTGGTGCTTACGAAGGAGAATATGTTCGGCTCCGACAGGATTGCCGTGACGGTGATATCCGATTTCAGGGCCGGTAACATGGTGCCCGGCCTGCTGATCGTGCAGGACCGCCGCCGTCTCAACATCCTGCGCGGCATTGCCATCGCAACGGAAGAAGCCGCGAACTACGTGGCCGGCGATTCGCTGGTCATAAAGGTGGAAGGCGCCACGTTAACGAAGGTAAACGGGATGCTGCAGATCACCGGCGTTAAAAAAGACGACATTAAAAAAGCAGCGAGCAATATCACATTTCCCCTGAACAGGGCAACCACCGCTCAACTGGTCGCCAATCCGCAGATTTATGAAAGTACCTTGCTGGTGGTGGTGAAAGGCGGTTTCGATCCGTTGCCGCAGCCCGGAGATGTTTTGAGCGGTAACAAAGTGCTGAACGACGGGTTTGATTATATCAAAGTGCGCACGGAGCCTGGCGCTGCATTTGCCAATACACAGCTGCCCGTAATGGCTAATATCTACGGCATCGCTTTTTATACCGAAGGAGCAGACGGCAAGCCGGTGCCCGAATTACGCATGCGCAGTGCTGAAGATATGGTGCCGCTTAGTTCCACGATCGAAGTGGCGCCTATCCTGGTCACCGGTTTCCTGGCTGATCCCACTATTCTCAACGACGGCGGATATGAATATATGCAGTTCATGGCCACCAGGGATATCGACTTCGCGGTAACGCCCTTCTCCATCGTTACTTCCAACAACGCCAATGCATCCACACCTACCGGCTTCCTCCCCAATGGATGGGCTACCGGAAGCGTGCGCAGCTATAAGATGAACC
This sequence comes from uncultured Chitinophaga sp., assembly GCA_965653365.1. Lineage (GTDB taxonomy): Bacteria > Bacteroidota > Bacteroidia > Chitinophagales > Chitinophagaceae > Chitinophaga. The sequence goes on from CBFGZV010000001.1 coordinate 399,005, forward strand.
TGACCAGCGGTAAGGTCACCAAAGGTTCCATCTTTTATGTTGGCGGCCCGCGGAAGATGATCAATGGAGACGCGTCTACCAGCATTGCCGAGGCCAACTGGATCAAAGCATATGACTACGTGGCTTTGAACGGCGAAGGTTTTGGTTCTAAAACCGGCAACCTGTTGGCCAACAGCGGCAACGCTTCCGGCATCGCGGTGTTTACGGGTACAACGGTAACTGGCACATCCCGCCCGGTAGACGTGATCTGGGTTGGCACGGGCGGTAGCCTGTATTCCGCCGGCCCGCCGGCTATAGGGTACCGCATTACCAATACCGACTGGTATGATCTGAAGAATCCCATCACTCAGCAAGACCAGCCTTTCTACAGAAGTGGCACCAATACGCTCAACCTGGCCTACACCACCGAAGGGCAATGGTATATGCTGGGTGGCGAATACAATGTGTCGCTCGGCAGATGGACCAAACTGCGGGCACAGAACAATAAACTGCTCACTAAAACATCCACACTGGCTGAAATCGAAGGGGAGGGTACTACAAAACTGAAATTGCCGTAATGGAATACAAAGAAAAACTGGCCGCTCCATCAGGGTGGCCCGTTTTTCTTTGCTGGCTTTCGTAATGCCATCGCTCACGATACCATCTTCTTCACAAAAATCTCCTTCACCAGGTTGATCTCGTTCTCATAAATGGTTTTTTTGCGCGTGCCGAAGTGCAGCGTGTTCTCCAGGATGTTGTTCCCTTCCCATACCAGTTTCAGCTTGCCCGCTTCAATCTCGTCTCGGCACAAAAAATCCGGGACCACGGAAAAGCCCTCGCCCCCGCTCAGGCAGCGCACGATGGAACTGATGTTGGGCACAATGTAATTCGGTTTGAAATCCATATGATGGCGAAAGTTTACCTGCCAGAACCTGCGGAGGTGCTCCATGTCCGCCGCCGTGCTATACCAGATCTGCCGCTTCAGGTATTCCTGCGCTTCGGCCAGTTTGTTTTTCTTCAGCAGGGGAAGCAAACCCTTGATATCTGTTTTGGATCCGCACACCAGTACGATGCGTTCCCGTGCAAAGGCCTTGTATTCCAGGTTGGAATCGTCGCTTCGTTGCGGCGTAATGATAAGGTCGAGCAGGCCTTTATCGAGGTCGTGTATCATCTGTTTATACTCGCCGAATTTGATGATGGCATTGAACGGGAGGGTAGACACGTGTTCTTCCAGTGTGAACTGGAACGTTTCGAAGCACATCCCGATGCTGATCGTTGCCCGGTCTGCCACCGTGCTGCGATGGAACAGCTGCTCCGCTGATTCCAGTTTCGTCATCGGCTCCAGCACGAAATTATACAGCACTTTTCCCCGTTCCGTGGGCACCATTTTTTTGGCCGAACGGTCGAACAGTTTATATCCCGTGAACGCTTCCAGCGAATTCAGGTGAAGGCTTACGCCCGGTTGGGATACATACAGCGCCTGTGCCGCGCCGGTGAGCGTACCGTGCTCGTAAATCGCTTTAAAGGTGCGGAGCCACTCCAGGTTCAGTAACATGATCTATTATATTTGTGATACAAATATCAAAATTAAGTTATTTTTATTATAATCTGCTTTGATGGAATTTTGTGGTGTTCAAAAACATCACATATGCTTTTTACACCCTATCAGATGGGCATTCATACTTTACAGAACAGGATAGTAATGCCACCCATGACCCGCTCCCGGGCAGCCACAGGCGATGTGGCCACCGACCTGATGGCCCGGTATTACAGCCAGCGGGCGACTGCCGGTCTCATCATCACGGAAGGCACCCAGATCAGCCGCCAGGGACAAGGATACGCCTGGACGCCGGGGATTTATACGGCCGACCAGGTGAGGGGCTGGAAGAAGGTGACCACGGCCGTACATGACAAAGGCGGGAAGATTTTCGCGCAGCTCTGGCATGTGGGGCGGGTGTCGCACACCAGTCTCCAGCGAAATGGTGAAGCCCCGGTAGCGCCGTCGGCCATACTGGCGGAAGGCGTCAAGGTATTCGTGGATCCGGAAGGGAAAGGCCCGGCAGGCGGGGCGGGACAAATGCTCCAGCACTCCATGCCCCGGGAACTGACGGCGCCGGAAATCCGCAACATCGTGCGCGACTTCGCCCATGCTGCCGAAAACGCCATGCAGGCGGGCTTCGACGGAGTGGAGCTGCATGGGGCCAATGGCTACCTCATCGAACAGTTCCTCGACTCGCAAACTAACCACAGAACCGACGAATACGGCGGTACGCTGGAAAAGCGCCTGCGTTTTCTGAAAGAGGCTGTATCGGCGGTAGCGGACGCCATCGGGAAAGAAAAAGTAGGCGTGCGCCAGGCGCCGCTGACCACCCTGATGGGCGCGGTAGACGATCACCCGGAAGAAACATATATCGCCGCGGCGCAGCTGCTCAACCGCATCGGCATCGCCTACATCCATATCGCGGAAGCCGATTGGGATAACGCGCCGGTAATGCCGGCCGCTTTCAAGGAGGCGTATCGCCAGGCATTCAACGGTACGCTGATTTACGCGGGCAAATACACGCGCGAACGGGCGGAAGAAGCGCTGGAGAAGGGCTGGGCGGACCTCATCGCCTTCGGGCGGCCGTTTATCGCCAATCCCGACCTGCCTTACCGGTTGCAGCATAACCTGGCGCTGAACGAGCCCGATAGATCCCATTTTTTCGGCGGCGGCGAAACCGGCTACACGGATTATTCTTCTTACCGGAGCGCGTCCCTGCTCCATGCATAAACGAAAGACGATGAATTTATTTGAACCCTTCCAGGGGAAAGGACTGGACCTGAAAAACCGCATCGTGATGGCGCCCATGACGCGCGCCCGCAATCCGGACGGCATTCCTAACAGCATGAATGCTTTGTATTATCGCCAGCGTTCCGGCGCAGGCCTTATCATATCCGAAGGCGTCGCGATTTCTCCCACCGCTGCCGGCGTACTGCATATTCCCGGTTTGTACACACCCGCGCAAACGGCAGGGTGGAAGCTGGTGACGGATGCGGTGCATACCCGGGGTACGAAAATATTCGCGCAGCTATGGCATGTGGGCCGTGTGTCGCACACCTCCATCCAGCCCGGCGGCATCGCCCCTGTAAGCGCTTCAGACCTGCAGGCGATGAATTCCAGTGCCTGGGGCTATGATGCGCATGGGAAGGAGAATTTCGTGCCCTGCTCCAAACCGAGGGCTTTACCGGTCGAGGAAATCGCGGTGGTGGTGAACGATTTTGCCCACGCCGCCGCCAACGCCATTGCAGCCGGTTTCGATGGCGTGGAATTGCATGGCGCCAATGGTTACCTGATCGAGCAGTTCCTGAATCCGTTCGTGAACAACCGGACCGATGCGTATGGTGGCTCCGTCCAAAACCGGAGCCGCTTTCTGCTGGAGGCGATAGACGCCTGCATTGCGCGCATCGGCGCGGAGAAAGTGGCCATCCGCCTCACCCCATACGGCGGCCTTCATGAAATGCCGCATTATCCCGAACTGGAAGACACCTACCAATACCTCGCCGGGGAGCTGGGAAACCGCGGCATCGCGTTCATCGATATCATGGACCAGCAGTCGCGCGGCAGCTTCGCCCTGCCCGAAGGCTTCATCGCCCGCTTCCGCAAGGCTTACAACGGCGTGCTGATGCTGGCTGGCGGGATGGACCGCGCCAAATCCGAACAATACATTACCGAAGGCCTGATTGACCTGGCCGGTTTCGGGGAGCCCTTCATCGCCAACCCCGACCTGCCCGAACGCCTCCGTTACGGCTGGGCGCTCACACCTCCCCAGCGGAACCTCCATTACGGCGGGGCGGCGCATGGGTATACGGACTATGAAGTATACCGGGAAGGAGCGGCGGGATGACGTAAAACACCACCAGGGAGCCCCTTCAGGCTCCCTTTTTAATTTTTTGCAATCGATGGAAAAATGTGCGATTTTTTAGTATTTTGGCCGTTCAAGCTTTAATAAATCGCTGAGTTATGAATAACGATTATTCGAGGAGACGGTTCCTGAAGCAGGCCATGCTGGCCTCTGCGGCTATGGCCACACCGGGCCTCCTGATGGCAAAGGGAATGCCGGTTCCCCGCAAACTGGGACCCAACGAGAAAGTGAACCTGGCCTGCATCGGTATCGGCAACCGCGGGGCGGAAATCACCGAAGCCCTGTACAAAACCGGCCTGGCCAACATCGTGGCGCTGTGCGACGTGGATATGGGAGCGCCGCATACCGAAAAAATCCTCAAACAGTTCCCGAACGTGCCGCGGTTCCAGGACTTCCGGCAGATGTTCGATAAAATGGGCAAGCAGATCGATGCCGTGTCTATCGGCGTGCCGGACTTCTCGCACTTCCCCATTACCATGATGGCGATGGGCCTCGGTATACACGTGTATGTGGAAAAGCCCATGGCGCGTACGTTCCAGGAAGTGGAACTGATGATGAAGGCGGCCAAAAAATACAACAAGGTGGTGACCCAGATGGGCAACCAGGGCCACTCCGAGGCCAACTACTTCCAGTTCAAGGCCTGGGTGGATGCAGGCATCATCAAAGATGTGACGAAGATCACCGCGCATATGAACTCCCCGCGCCGCTGGCATGGCTGGGATACGAACATCAAAGCCTTCCCGCCGGCCGAGCAGCTGCCGGCTACCCTCGATTGGGACGTTTGGCAAATGGCTACGCAGAATCACCAGTACAATAAAGACTTCGTAAACGGTCAATGGCGCTGCTGGTTCGATTTCGGTATGGGCGCGCTGGGCGACTGGGGCGCACACATCCTCGATACCGCACATCAGTTCCTCGATATGGGACTGCCTACGGAAATAACACCCGTGAAACTGACCGGGCATAATAACTTCTTCTATCCCACATCGTCCACGCTGTCCTTCAAATTCCCGAAGCGCGGCCAACTGCCGGCGGTGGAAGTGATGTGGTACGATGGGGTAGACAATCTGCCGCCCATTCCCGCTGGCTACGGCGTATCCGGCCTGGATCCGAACATCCCGCCCCCAAGCACCGGCGCTATCAAACCGGCCAAGCTCAACCCGGGTAAAATCATCTACGGGAAAGACCTGACGTTTAAAGGCGGCTCTCACGGCAGCACATTATCCATCATCCCGGAAGAAAAAGGAAAGGCAATGGCCTCCAGGCTGCCTGAAGTGCCGGTTAGTCCTTCGAATCACTTTGCGAACTTCCTGCTGGCCTGTAAAGGGCAGGAGCAAACGCGCTCGCCGTTTGCCATCGCCGGTCCGCTGAGCCAGGTGTTCTGTTTGGGAGTGCTGGCGCAATGGACCAATACCAAACTGGCGTTCGACCGCGAGAAAAAAATCATCACCAACAATAAACATGCGAACGAGCTGCTGGTGGGCCCACCGCCCCGCAAAGGCTGGGAGCAGTATTATAAAGTGTAAGCTTTTTTGTCATTATATAAGAAGGGATAGTTGCCTGCGCGCAGCTATCCCTTTTTTAATGGAAGCGGAGCGCACGTACGAACATCCTGCCACCGGCAGGCATTCTAACGGCTTGAAAACGTTTAGCAGGCGAATACCTGAAAACAAGTAATTTTTAATAACCGAAAACAGGTAGCCTAACTGGATGCCATACACGAAGTGGCTGTGAGTGAGCGTTTTAGCGGACGTCCTCATCGCCGGCTCAATCCTTGCCGGCTACACTTCAATCCCGTTATTTCGCCGTTCACGCTAATTTTTTTGAATAAAACAGTGAGTTGGTATAATTTTGCGCGCACATCAAAAAAGTGTATTTTCTATTATGAAACACGTATTACTTGTTTGCGCCCTTTTTTGCGGCATCAACGCTGCCAGCGCTCAGGCTCCTAAATTCAAACAGGCCCTGCAGCTGGGTGTGGGCTTCGGAAGCACCCTTGGTTATGCCGGTGGATACAAAGCCACTCCAGCCTTGAGTCTTGCTTATGAACACCTGCTCCCGATGCAGACGGGCCCCGGCCGTATAGGCGTTGGCGCTATTGTTGGCATCCAGAGCGAAAAATACGACGGTGGCATCGCCGGCTATGAAAGCAAATGGAATAACTCCCTGGTGGCCCTGAGAGGTACCTGGCACCTGGAAAAATATCTGCCGGAAGAGCTCGACGTATATGGCGCTGCACAGCTGGGCCTGCGTTTTGAGAAAAACAAATTCAAAGCAAGCGCTTCTTCCGCGGAAACCACCGATAAAAATACAAGAGTGCACGCCGGCCTGCTGGTAGGCGCCCGTTATTTTTTCGTACCGCAGTTCGCTGCTTTCTCTGAAGTTGGTTACGACCTGAGCATTATCAAAATCGGTATTGCCGGAAGATTCTAATCAATTAACGACATATCATTTCAAAAAGGGCTTATTCGTGCGAATAAGCCTTTTTTGTTGCTTTCTCTCCCTGTTTACCCTGCATGCTGCTCAGCCAGATGCCCGCCAGCACCAGCACGCTGCCGGCGAACTGCCAGCCGGTGAACGTTTCTTTCAGGAATATGAATGCGATAATGGTGCCGATAACGGGATTGAGGTTCAGGAAATTGCCCACCTGCGCTGCCGGCAGGCTTTCCAGGGCGCGGTTATAGAGGAAATACGCCACAGCGGATGCGAAGATGCCGAGGTAAGTCATACCCAGCCAGGCTTTCATCGGAATGTCCGGCATGCCGTGCTGCACTACTTCGTATATGCCCACCGGGAGGGAAAGCGCCGTGCCGATAAAGGCGCTCACCGTTGTTACGAGTAAAGTATCGACATCCTTCAGGTTTCTCGACAGCAGCGTATACACGCTCCACAAGCATACCGCGCATACCACGAGGCTGCTGCCCAGCAGTGCGTTCGGCGATTTGGAGGCGTTCCCCACGAAGCCCACGAGTATGACGCCCGCCACTGACAGCACAATGCCTGCAATGGTGGTTTTCTGCAGATGCTCTTTCAGGATGATCGCGGCGGGCACTGCGATCGCCACCGGTACCAGGCCTTCAATAAATGCGCCGGTGGAAGCCGATACATATTTCATCCCGGTATTGAAAACGAAATAGTAAAAGGTGGTGCCTGCAAGCCCCATCAGCGCAAGTTTCCCATAGGGAAGCGGCTGCCTGGCCTTTCGCCGGCGTATCAGGTAAAACGGCAGCAGGGCCAGGCACCCGATGACGTTGCGGATAACGGCGAATATGACGGGTGGTATTTCGGTGACCACCATTTTTGTGACGGTAAAGGAGCTGCCCCAGATGAGCATCACGAATATAATGCTGATAAGTCCTTTGATGCGTTGATTGCCAATCATATCGTTCGTTAAACAGGGTAAGACATGGACATTCGCACGGTTGCCGCACACGAATGTAAGCAATGTACGCAAATGATGCCGAACGGGCGGTTGTTTTGACGGCAACATTCCCGTAGGGCAACGCACAAAAAAATGATTGATTGGCTGCGTACGTTCACTGCGTAGCCGGCCATTACTTTTGATCTGCATACAATAACCTCAAAATGTTTGTTAACATGACAAAGAACACCATTGCAGAATTGAAAACCTACACGGGCACTACGCCCAACGAACTGGTCACCGTACTGGGGTATCATGCCCCGGCAGACGGCGGTGGCGGCGATTTTTACTGGAACGCCACATCGGCCGCCACGGAAGACGCCGGCACCATTTTTACCACCGGGCAGCCTACCGGCAGATGGATACGGGTGGAAACTTTTCCCGTCAACGTCAAGTGGTTTGGCGCCAAAGGCGTGAACACGGACGATACGGCGGCGGTGCAGAAAGCGCTCGACTATTGCAGGCTCACGGGCGTACGCAAGCGCCTCCTCTTCCCCGACGGTACTTACGAGCTCGGCAAAGTAGACATCACCGGCGTGCGCTCGCTGGAAGGCATGAGCAACAAAGTGTGGATTCGCGGCAAGCAGCTGCAGGACATCTTCTACTGGAAAGGATCCGGCGAAGCGGGTTACATCAAAGTGGATGAGCTGACCATCAAAAATTTCACCATCACCCTGGAAACCTCGGCAGACAGTCGCGGTACTTACAAAAGAGTAGGCTTCGGCGGCGAGCGGATCGGCAACTGCGCCATTCACCTGCCCGGTGAAGGGGTGGGGTACCTGTTCGAAGATGTGTTCATCACCAAGTCGGGTGGCGGCACCATCGCCGGCTACGGCGGATGCGGGGTGTTTTTCACGGGCGCTCCTTACAAGGTGAACGCCAACGGCCGGCTCGAAATCCGCTCGTGCGACTACGGGTTTGTCATGGGCGTTTCCGAAATGCACAAAGACCTCGTGCCGGTGCAGATCACGGCAATCGACGCGGTTGCCAACACTTTCACCGGTGCGCCGTTGCCGGCCAATGGCGACCAGGTGGCATTGCTGTACGACATCAACGAACGCCAGCTGGTGTCTGAAAGCGATGCCAGCGTGCTGGCCATCCGGCCCCGCAAGCGCTATTACGTGGTAGGACTGAACGCGGGCGCCGGCACCTTCCAGCTCGCTGCTGCTGCCGGTGGTACCGCCATCGCATTCAACCTGGTCGATAATCCGGAAGTAGAGCCGGCCCCCGATCCGGAAAATCCCAATGCGCCGCTGAGGGCTTTGGCGCCGCAAACGTTCATGATACCAGCCGGCGGCCACCCCAAAAGCATCGAATTTGCCGCCGATGAATGGTCGCTGCAGCAGCTCATCACCGCGCAAACCATGCGCTGCGGCCTCAGCGTAACCAACATTTACCAGTGCGGCTTCGGTACCTTCGGCTGCCAGTCGAGCCGCGCGGCCATCCGTGTGCTGAACTACGATTCAAAAATCCGGTACGCCAACGCGAACGTTTCGTTTGATGAAATGTACACCGAAGGCCCCTTCGACATCACGTATATGAAGAACCGCGAGTATGTCCGGATAGAGGGTTTCGGCATCACCGTGCACATGGGGCCCCGGCACATTACCGCCGGCACCATTGAGGCCAACGCTTTGAACAACTACATCACCTTCGATACCAACTACGGTGTGTTCAACGCGGTGGGCATCAATCTCAACAGCAAACTGAAAGTGCTGGGCGACGGCAATATTATCAAAGGCCGGCTGATGGGCAAGGAAAGCAACCTCGACAACAAGGGGCTCAACAACCAGATCACCTTCCATCGTGATGAGACAGGCGGCGACTCCCAGCAAAGCTTTGCGTACCTGTCGCGTTTCTCCTTGTCGAAATCCCTGGGCGGCTTCTGGCCCGATCACGTTTTCAAAGGCAATCCCGACGCGCCCCACCAGAGCGATCAGGTGCTGTTTTTCCCGGCGGCCACGCAGATTTATGCAGGCAACCCGGCATTGCAATACCTTACAGACCCCGCACTCGACGCAAACGCTTATATCCGCTTTGCCGCCACCGGTTCCCTGCGCCTGCGCAACCCGTTCGGTACGCTGGCGAACACGCTGACCATCGGGCGTTATTTCCCTAAGATGCGGTGGATATTGTACGCCAAAGTCAGGAGCACCGCCGGCACCAAAGATGTAACGCTGGCCTTCGCCGACGTGGCGGGCAGTACAACGCACAACGTATCAAAAACCCATCAGGTGGGCGCCAACTGGCAGATCATCAGCGTGGAAGCCGACCATCGCACCGCGCCGGATGGCCTGAACGGCGAGCTGCTGTTAACCCCGGCTTCTGCCGGCCTCGATGTGGCTTACTTCGTAATTGTGCCTTTCGCGGGCGAAACATTTTCCGTGAAAACCAACTTCGGTGGCAACGTGCTGGACCTCACCGGCACCGGAACGCCGGAAGGCATGGTGGCAGCGGCCGCAGGTTCCACTTTCCGTCGTACGGACGGCGGCGCCGGCAGCACGTTTTATGTGAAGGAATCCGGCGCCGGCGCAACCGGCTGGACGGCATTGTAATCTCCATCATTTGTTGACCCGGAAAAGCTGCACTTGTTGCAGCTTTTCTTTTTCAACGCCATGATAAAATGTATTCAGGAACTCATAACCAATAAAATATGTTACCTTAATTGCTGCTTTTAACTCATTGTGTTGAATGAAACGAAAACCGATGTTTATCCTGTACGTTGTTGCCCTTCTCATTGCCGGTATTGCAGGCTGGTATGTGTACCGGTACTTCCAGTCATCCGCCTATTTTTTGTCGCGCCTTCCCGAAGTATACCAACAATACCCGTCGCTCGCCCGGGAAGTCGCATCGCAGCATCACCGCATCAAACCATTGTGCCACGGAAGAATCAGCCTGGTGGGGGTAGATGAGGCTTCGCAAACAGTAGTGGTGGGAAAAATGGATACAGAGCAGGAAGGGGAGATCAGGAAAACATTGCTGAATACGACCTATTACCGCCTCGATGCCAATGGCCGCGTAATCGACAGTCTGGCGGACGGCGCCGGCGATGACGACTGGGGCCGTGAATTCAACGGGCATCTCCTGTATAACAAGTATTACGTCAATTACCTCACCGGCGGCGGAGCGGAGCAGCATCCCTACAAAGAAACCAATGCCGCGCTCAAGATGGACGCGTACCAGTTGAAAACGCTCGTCAATGCCCTTCATGAGGCCGCAGATGCCAGCCGCAGCGATCATGAGTACGACAGCGGCGCCAGCCGGAAGGTATTTTATTTTTCCATCAAGGGGAAAGTGCAGAGAGTGTACGCGCCGTCGTCCGGCAGCATTGATATCGACATGAAACCCGGTACCCGTTTCAAGCAACTGACTCCCCTTACCGCCCACTCATACAACGATGGCCGGCGCTACGACTGGATCGGTGAGAAATCTCCGCTCCGCATCCGTTACTTTCTCAAAGAAGACTACAATCCCGCGCGCAGGCCGGCCATCATGGCGCCCGCGCCTGTCAATACGCCCGCCAGCTGGGATGGCACGGGGTATTTTAATCTGCGGCTTTCCAATGATTCCCTCGTGTTTAAACACCCTTGCCAATACTATCCCGCAAACAGCGGCAGGCCTGCTTTTTACGAATCGTATAAATGGGGGAAACTGGACTATTTCCCGCTGCCGGGTTTCAATTTCCAGCTCTTGACTGTAGGGTATGATACCGATTATGTGCATGTTCTCGACGGCTGTTACCTGGTAGCAGCGAAGTAAGCGGCTGGCCGCTGGCATGATGATTGTGCGCTTTTCCGCAAAGCATACGGTATGAAAAAGTTACTCCTGTTGATTCCGTTTTTTGCTTTCTGCGGCCAGGCAAACAAAAACATCCATCCTCAAACCATTCACATCATGGACAGTTTAACGATTCGACACATTAATCCCGACGGGTTGATCAGGAACCCCGCATTTACCAATGTGATTACCGTGCAGGGTAGCGCCAACCCCGATTACCTGGTGGGCATTGACGCCATTGCCATCGTGCCCGGGGAGAAAAATGACGCAATTCACCCGTAAAATGGCGGGACCGGGTATGTTGCTGTTCGTTATTTGGGCTTAAGTTTGTTCTTTAAAAAACGGACGAGTCCATGAAACGATCCTTCTTCTTTTTTGCATGATTAATTTTGACGTTTTTTCAGATGAAAGCACAGCAGCAACCAGCAGGCCAGTTTGCTTTGGTGAACGGTTTGAAGATGTATTACGAAATCCATGGCAACGGTAGCCCGCTCGTACTGATTCATGGCGGTGGTTCTACCATCTATACCACATTCGGCCGCGTCTTGCCCGAGCTTGCCGGAACGCATCGTGTGATTGCGGTAGAAACGCAGTCGCACGGCCACACGGCAGACATTGGCCGGCCGTATAGCTTTGAACAGGACGCGGACGATGTGGCCGCGTTACTGGGCCAGCTCAACATTGCAAAGGCGGATTTTATGGGCTTCAGCAACGGTGGCACCACCTGCCTGCAGATCGCCATCAGGCATCCCCGGCTCGTGAATAAACTGGTATTGGCATCTGCGCTGTACAAACGGAGCGGCATGCCGCCGGGCTTCTTTGATATGATGAAGAACGCCACCCTGGATCAGATGCCCGCACCACTACAGGACGCATACCGTGCCATCAATCCCGATCCGAAAGGATTGTACGCCATGTTCAGGCGCGATGCGGACAGGATGATCGCTTTCAAGGATATTCCCGATGCGGCGATTAAAGCGATTGCGGCGCCGGCGCTTGTGATCAATGCAGACGGAGATGCCGTACAGCCCGCGCATGCGCTGGAATTGTCCCGCACTTTGCAGCATGCGGAACTGGCTATACTACCCGGTATTCATGGAGAATACATCGCCGAAATCTGCGCCCCGCCTAAGCAACCGGACATGCCGGCATTTGTGGTGGCGATGATCGGCACGTTCCTGAAAAGACCATAACCAGCTTCAGTTGCCGGTGTGCAGGTTTTTGCCGATGTTATGATAACTGGCCACGGTATCGTTTTTGAAAATCACCATACTAAACGGGCCGCTCATTGAGCGGCCCGCTTTTTTAATATCCGGGAGTAAGTGATTTATTCCGCTTCACACCGAGGTAACACAGGTAAAGGAAGATCAGCCAGCCGGGGATCAGCGCCACCGGTGTGGTCATCCCCGTTATCCACATCAGTACCAGTATGCCGGTCAGGAATATGAGACAGACGTAATTCGACAGGGGATAGAGAAACGACGGGAACTTTGTCTGTATCTGCGCATCGCGTTTGTGCTTCTTGAATTTCAGGTGCACCACGCTAATCATCAGCCAGTTCAGGATCAGGCACGAAACCACGAGCGACATCAGCACTTCCAGCGCTTTTTCCGGCATGAGCTTGTTCACGATGATGCACACGGCTGCGAACAATCCGGATACCAGCGTGGCGTTCACCGGCACGTGGTTTTTGTTCAGCTTCGACAAAAATGAAGGCGCGTTGCCCTGCTCCGCCAGTCCATACAGCATCCGGCTGTTGCTGTACACGCAGCTGTTGTATACAGACAGGGCGGCTGTCAGTACGATGAGGTTCAACGCGTTGGCGATGAGACTGGTGAAATAGATGGTTTTGCCGAACAGGGTGAACTGGAAGCCTTTCAGGCTTTCAAATACCATCACGAACGGACTGCTGTCGGTGGTAATGCTTTTCCACGGCGACAGCGCGAAAAGTATCACGAGCGCCCCCACGTAAAAGATGAGGATGCGGTAGATCACCTGGTTGGTGGCTTTGGGGATGGTTTTTTCGGGTTGTTCCGCCTCCGCGGCGGTAATCCCGATGAGCTCCAGCCCGCCGAACGAAAACATGATCAGGGCAATGGCCGCCAGGAGCCCCTGGTAACCGCCCTGTCCATCGGCCGTCATCAGGCCTTTCGGGAAAAAGCCCCCGTCGTTCCAGAGATTCTGTATGCCCGCTTCCGGCCCGCCCGTGCCACTCAGCAGCAGGTACACGCCAAAAATGATCATGGCGATAATGGCGATCACCTTGATGATCGAAAACCAGAACTCCGCTTCTCCGTATACTTTAACAGAGCTGAGATTGAGCGCGTTGATGGCCAGGAAAAAGAAGAGGCTCGACGCCCACAGCGGAATTTCCGGCCACCAGAACTGCACGTATATCCCGATGGCGGTCAGTTCCGACATACTCACCAGGATGTAGAGCACCCAATAATTCCAGCCGGAAGCAAACCCGGCGAAGGTGCCCCAGAACTTATAGGCAAAATGGCTGAAACTGCCGGATACCGGCTCTTCCACCACCATTTCGCCGAGCTGGCGCATGATGAAAAACGCAATGATGCCGCCCATGGCGTAACCTAATATCACGGAAGGGCCTGCGAGCACCGCTGCCGGGCCAATGCCCAGGAACAGCCCCGTACCAATGGCTCCGCCCAGCGCAATGAGCTGGATGTGCCGGTTTTGTAATCCCCTCCTGAGTTGTTGCGAGTCCGCTTTTTCGTTTGCTGATTTCAAGGTGTAAAAGATATATAAGGTTGCAAGATGAGGTAATTTCAGCAAAAAGATAAACAAAAATGGCCCCGGCCACCTTTTCGGGCGGTTCCTCTATTTTCACCAAAACAGATCGCATATTAGCGGTGTGCTGGGAATAGGAAAAAAATCCCTTTCTTTTGTTGCCGGATATAAAAGGCCGCTCATTCCCCTTCCGGATAACCTTAAAGATGACGAACAAAATGACCAATCGGATAAAGCATATCGCCTGCCTGATCGTATTGATACTGGCGGGAACAGGCCTGAACGCCCAGGTGCAGCAACCGGGCACCCGCCCCAACGTGGCCCAGCAGGCCATGATCAAACGCGGGTACGGTATGTTCATCCACTTCGGTGTCAACACCTTTGCCGACGTGGAATGGTCCGACGGCACCATCCCTGTGGAAAAATACAACCCCACGCAGCTCGATCCGGATCAATGGGTGCGCACGGCCCGCGACGCGGGTTTCCGGTATGTATTGCTCATTACCAAGCACCACGACGGGTTCTGCCTCTGGAACAGCCAATATACAACCTACGATGTAGCCGCTTCGCCCGTGAAAACGGATGTGGTGAAAGCCGTATCCGACGCATGCCGGAAATACGGCCTGCAGTTCGCGGTGTATTATTCGCTGTGGGACCGGCATGAGCCGTCGTACAAAGACAAAAATCCGCAGGTGTATGTGGACTACATGCTGAAGCAGCTCACGGAACTGTTTACCCGGTACGGCCCCATCTGCGAATTGTGGCTCGACGGGGGCTGGGACCGCAAGCCGCAAGACTGGGGAATCGACCAGATATACCGGCTGGTGAAAAAGTTCAACCCCGCCTGCGCGGTAAGCGTCAACCATACCATCGTGAATGAAGAAGGCAAAAGAAAATTCACGCCGCCTTCGGACATGACGGAGGATAACAAGTATTTCTTCCAGTACTTCCCGTCGGATTTCCGGCTTTGGGATCCGAAGATCATCACCCGGTTCGATAAAAAACAATACCTGCATGAAGGCCAGTCTTACTACCTGCCTTTCGAGCATACGCTATGCATCAGCCACCGCTGGAACTGGTTCCAGAAGTCGGCCCAGCTGCCCGCCCGCGAGCTCGATGAGCTGGAAGAACTGTTTTACTGGTGCACCGACAACGACAACGCACTGGTCGTGAACGTACCGCCCGATCAGACCGGCCGTATCCGGGAGTACGAAGCCCTCACGGCCATCAGCCTGGGTAAACGCCTCGGCCTCGCCAGGAACAAGCCGCTTCCCAGAAACGGCCGGTTCATTTCGGCATTAAAACCCGTGCAGGCTTCGAGCGTATGGGAAGAAAAAGGAAAACGGTACGACGGGGCGATGGTGACGGACGGTAACCTCGACAGCCGCTGGGCTTCGGCGGATACGCTGGCAAGCCTGGAAATTGCGCTGAACGCGAACGAACCGTTCAACAAGATCAGCATCTTTGAATATAAAGACACCCAAAACCTGCCCGACGGGTTTTCACAGGTGAGGCTGCCCCGCATCCGGGAATACGCGGTAGATATCCTGCAGGATGGCCGCTGGGAAACGATTTTCCTCGGGCATGAACCCATGGGCGACTGCAAGGTGATTCGCCTCCCACGCAGCTACAAAACCGGCAGCCTGCGCTTCAGGGTGCTGAAAGCCAGTGCGCCGCCGTCCATTTACGAGCTGTCTGTTATAGACCTCGATAAAAGATAGGCCGGAATATTCTTTATATTTACCGGCAGAAAAGTATTTCCGCCTATGTTAGGGTTCAATGGCAGCAGGGTGCACAGTGTGCTATGCCTCTTTTTGATGTTTATCGCCGGCGCCGCTTCCGGTCAGACGGATTCCGTGGTAGTGGTCAAGAGAGAAAAAATATACCAGGTCAAAGTAAAGTACGAACTGCCCGTTTCCGTGGCGGCATTAGGTACGTCCTATTTCGGGTTCGCGGCGCTCGACCGCACTTCCGCGTACGATGCGTCGGATGTGGCGCACCTGAACCCCGGTAACGTGAACCGTTTCGACCGGCCGGTCATCTTCTCCAATCCCGCGTATTTCACCAAAGCGCAAGAGTTCTCCGACCTTTTTCTGAACATTTCCATCCTGAGCCCCTTGCTGCTGGCGGCGGATAAAGAGATCAGAAAAGACTGGCTCGACCTGATCACCCTATACCTCGTTTCCCATACGGTCGACAATGCCATTTACTTCGCGGCGGCATTCCCCGTACGCCGCACCAGGCCGTATGTGTACAATACAGACATCCCGATGGAACAGAAGGTCGGGATCGCAAAAAGCAATTCCTTTTTCAGCGGCCACGTTTCATTTGCCGCCACCTCCACTTTTTTTCTCGCGAAAGTATTCACGGACTATCACCAGATCAAGGGCCTGAAAAGAGCCGCGATCTATACCGCCGCGGCCATCCCGCCTTCGCTGGTAGGGTATTACCGGATGCGCGCCGGCAAGCATTTCCGGAGCGATGTACTGCTCGGGCTGGTGATCGGCGCCGGGTCCGGCGTGCTCGTGCCGGAATTCCACCGCCGGCTGAAAAAGAACAACCGCGTGTCTGTTTCCCCGTTCTATGGTATGGAAAACAGCGGGCTGACGGTGAGCGTCAAACTGTAAAACCTGGACAGGTAACATCCGTAGCAGCAGTACGGTTGAGCCCCGCAGTGTTTTCCGCGTAGGAATGATGGCGGGAATTTGGTATATTTATACAGACGGGAACCGATTAGTCATCATTAAATACCGCTGTATGATTGTACTAAAAAACCTCTTCGCAGTCCTGCTCTTCACGCTCTGCGTTTCCTTCACACCGCCCCATCACGGCTGGGCGAACTACGATCAAACCAAAACCCTCGATTACACCGGCGTCATCGAATCGGCTGTGTATGAAAATCCACACGCGACCATCAAAGTGATGCACGGCAAAAAAGTGTGGACGGTGATACTCGCGCCGGTAACCCGCATGCGCGACCGTGGTGTGTTGGCGGAGATGGTGAAGAAAGGGCAATCGCTGCGCGTGGTGGGATATCCCCACAAGGAGATCAAGGATGAAATGCGCGCCGAGCGGGTTTTCATCGGCGGCAACAAATACGAACTGCGCTGATGGCTGTTGCGGAATGGCTGCAATGGCTGGAAGACACTTCACTGGCGGTGCATATCCGCCAGGCTGCCTGGTTATACCCTGTTATCGAGATCGTCCACATCGTGGGAATTGTGTTGCTGGTGGGGCCGGCACTGCTGTTCGATCTTCGCTTGCTGGGATTCGCCCAACACCTGCCCGTGGCCGGATTGGCGAAACATTTATTGTCGTGGTCGCGGCGCGGCCTGTGGCTGATCATTCCTTCCGGCATATTGCTGTTTATGACGAATGCCCGCACGCTGGCCGATGATCCCGTGTTCCGGACGAAATTGATCCTGCTGGTGCTCGCCGCCTGTAATGCGGGGCTGTTCGCGGTTTTCCGTTCCCGGTGGCACGGCCGGCAAACGATGCCTGTTCCCGCAAAAGCCATTGCCGTCTGCTCTATCCTATTATGGATGGCAATTATCGCCTGCGGCCGTTTGTTGGCGTATTGAGAAAGAATTGCGGGAGTGATGCCGGCGGAACGTTACATGCGATCCCGCAGGCTCATCGCGCGGAGGGGCCTGCAGGTCCATTCCCAAACACCCGCAGGCATAATAATTGAGGCTCTCCCGGACAACAAAGAACAACGATCATGCAACAGCTAACAGCACCCGGTAACCCGGTGATCCGGCACAAATACACGGCAGATGCCAACGCACTGGTAGCTAACGGGAAAGTATATATGTACACGGGCCACGATGAAGCCCCTGCCGGTACGGAAGAATACATCATGCACGAATGGCTTTGTTTTTCGTCGGTGGATATGATACATTGGGAAGAGCACCGTTCACCGCTGCGCGCGAAGGATTTTAGCTGGGTGAAAGGAGGGGCCTGGGCCTCGCAGGTGGTGCAGCGGGATGACTTATTCTACTGGTATGCCGCCGTGGATCACAAAGATATTCCGGGCCGCGCCATTGCCGTGGCGGTGGCAGACCAACCCGAAGGCCCCTTCAAGGATGCCCGCGGCAGCGCGCTGATCAGCAGCGATATGCTGCCCTACACCGCCGACAGTATCTTCAGCATCGATCCCACCGTACTGATCGATAACAACGGGCAGGCTTATCTCTTCTGGGGAAAAAACCAGTGCTTTTACACCCGCCTGAAAAATAACATGATCGAAACGGAAGGCGAGATTCACCAGGTATACCTGCCGTCTTTTTCGGAAGGCGCCTGGCTGCACCAGCGCAATGACTGGTACTATTTGCTGTATGGCTATCAATACCCCGAAAAGATTGCCTACGCCATGAGCCGCCGCATAGACGGGCCCTGGGTGTTCAGGGGCATTCTAAACGAAGTGGCGGGCAATTGCGCCACCAACAGGGGGAGCATCCTCGAATACCAGGGGAAGAATTATTTCATCTATCATAACGGGGCACTGCCGCCCGATGGCGGAAGCCACCGGCGTTCCGTATGCATCGACTACCTGCATTACAATCCCGACGATACGCTCAGGCGGGTGATGATGACGACGGAAGGAATCGGAAATGGTCACGCGTATGCTCCCGGCCGCCCGTGAAAAACAAATGCTGTTACCTCCCGCAGGGCAGTGGTGATTTGAATGGCCAAATGATTAAATTTGGACATGAACCGTCATTTTTGTCCCCCGTTCAGGCTGCTGTGCGCATGTGCCCTGCTGCTGACGAATATCCTTCCCGGCTACGCGCAAACCGCGAAAACGCTGGATTCCCTGTTTGGAACGCTGCACCGGCAAGGTGTGTTCAATGGCTGTGTGCTGATCGCCGAAGAGGGGAGGCCCATCTATGAAAAAGCTTTTGGCTACGCCAACTTTGAAACGAAACAATTGCTGAATAACCAGAGCGTTTTCGAACTGGCTTCCGTTGCCAAACAATTTACCGCCATGGCGGTCATGCAACTGCAGGAGCAGGGAAAACTCGGCTATGGCGACGAGATCGGGAAATATTTCCCGTCGCTTCCCTATCCCGGCGTCACCATCGATAACCTGCTGCGGCATACGTCCGGCATACCGGAGTTTTTGCCGTGGGATAACACCAGGGTGGATGTACACCGCATCAATTACAACCGCGATATCCTGAAGGCGATAATCAAAAGCAAGCCGGCGGCGCTTTTCAAACCCGGGGAGAAGCTGGCGTACTCCAACACCAACTATGTATTGCTGGCGCTCATCGTTGAAAAAGTAGCAGGCATGCCGTTTAAGGACTACCTGGATAAAAAAATCTTCGGGCCGTTGCAAATGAGCAATTCCCGTGTGTATGCAAGGAGAGCCGACAGCAGGATCCCGGACAACTATGCCCTCGGGCACGTGTACAGCCCGGTGGCAGGCGGGTTCGTGATGAACGACAGCTTAAAGGCAAACAGGTATCAATACTACTTCGACGGCATTGCCGGCCCCTACGGCATCAGCAGCACCACGGAAGATCTGTTGAAATGGGATCAGGCCCTGTATTCGGCGAAGCTGATTAGCGAAAGCAGGCAGCAGCTGGCCTACGTGCCGGGCAAGCTCAACAATGGCGGCGTGGCGTCGTTCGGCGGGTTGGCGTATGGATACGGCTGGCTTCTTTTGCCAGCCGATGAAACCACGGGGAAAAGGTATATGCATTCCGGCGGGTATCCCGGTTACATGACCATCATTGCGCGTTATCCGGAAAAAAAGAAAACCATCATCATCCTCACCAATATTTACAACGCCGTCAGTTTGTATCAATTGTCCGGTGCAGCCGAGAACATTCTTTTCAACAAGCCTTTCATAATGCCCAAGCCTTTGCCGCTCCTGAAAAGTATCCTGCTCAGCCCCGCCCAGCTAAAGGTCATAGAAGGCGTATACACGCTCGCGCCGGGGTTCAAATTCACAATCACCACGGAGCAGAACCAGGTGTACGCCCAACTGACCGGGCAGCCCAAAGTAGAGGTTTACCCCGAGTCTGAAAGCGATTTTTTCTACACGGTAGTGCCCGCAAAACTGAAGTTTGGAAAAGACAGTACCGGCGCGGTCAAAAACCTGACCTTGTTTCAGAACGGAAAAGAATTGAAAGCCACCAAGGACTAGATGTGAAGGGCCATTCCATATTTTTTTATTGACTTGCATTCTGGGCGGTTTCCTGAGCGCACACGGACAAACCACCCCTTACCTCGTACCGGAATCGCCGGTCCGTTTGCGCACATCTTCAACCCGAACGATACGCGAAAGGAGGGCGACAGCGCCTGGTACACCAACGATCATACGCTGGTCAAAAGCGCGGACGGTACCTGGCATGCATACGGCATCATTCATCATTTGCCCGTACGCCCCTGGGACGAAACGCGCTTCTTCCATGCTTCGGCGGCTTCCATCCGCCAGGCCAAATGGGAAGATCATGGATACGCGATGACAGCCCTGCCGGGCGTGGAGGGGGTATTGTGGGCGCCGCACGTCATCCGTGAAAAAGGAACGTATTACATGTTTTACAACACCGGCAACATGCAGAAAAATGCGCCGGAATATGCTTCGTGGGGGCAGCTGCGCCTCGCCACCAGCAACGATCTCCTTAACTGGAAGCGGCACGACAGGAACCCGCTTTTCAGTGATCCCGGGCACGCCCGGGATTCTTATATTCTCAAACACAACGGCCGGTATTATTACTACTACACGCGCGTACCTGGCGAAACCGACCTCCGTTCCGCCGTGGCGGTGCGCACCAGTCCGGATTTACTGCACTGGAGCGGTCCGAAAATAGCGCACCTGCAGCCCTACGAGATTTACTGGGGCGGCGACGCGGAAAGCCGGTTCGTAGTGCATAAAGACGGGTTGTTTTACCTTTTCGTCTGCAAAGCCATGACCGCGTACAATCACGCCGGCGGCGGGTGGTCCCCACACCATCACCCTGAAAGGAAAAAATACCGTGGTGTTGCGCAATGTGATGATCGGCGAGGTATGGATTTGTTCCGGGCAAAGCAATATGGAAATGTGCGGGCAATGGGGACTGCAAGACATCAGGACTGAGCTGCCCGCCGCGCATCTCGAAAACATCCGTTTCTTTCACATCCCCAAAACCACCGCTCCGCACCCCCGGGAAAATTGCGAAGGGCAATGGACCGCGTGCGACAGTACAACGCTGCCGTCTTTCAGTGCAGTCGCCTATTTTTTCGGCAAGCGGCTAAGCCGGGAAATGAATGTGCCCGTGGGGCTCATCGCTGCCAGCTGGGGCGGCACGGCGGCGGAAGTGTGGACGCCGGACAGCATTGTACGGGAAGATCCGGTGTTGAAAGAGGCGGCCGCAAAAATAAGCCCCAGCGGCATGTGCCCGTACGAGCCGGGATATGCCTACAACGCGATGATTGCACCCGTGACCCCATATGCCATTGCAGGGGCCATTTGGTACCAGGGTGAAAACAACACCGGCGCCGCGGCCACCTACCACCGTTTGTTCACGGCAATGATCGATAGCTGGCGCAAAGCCTGGCAAAGGGATATGCCGTTTTATTTCGTGCAGATCGCGCCGTTTGTATACCGCCTCCGCAATACCGGTGCGCTATTGCGCGAAGCGCAGCTGCAGAGCGCCGCGCACCATAAAACCGGGATGGTGGTGATTACCGACCTGGTGACGGATACCTTCAACGTTCACCCGGCCAACAAGCACGATGTGGGGTTGCGCCTCGCCAACATGGCGCTGGCCGATACATACAACAAACCGGGCATCCCGTATCGCAGTCCCGTTTTCCGCAGCATGGAAGTACAGGGCAGCAGGGCGGTCATTACGCTCACCGGAAACAAAGGATTGAAGGTCAAAGGACCGGCAGCAACGGAATGGCAGATTGCCGGGGCCGATAAAGTGTTCCATCCCGCTGCCGTAGCGATCCGGGGGCAGCGCGTTACGCTATCCAGCCCGATGGTAAAAGCGCCGGCGGCCGTTCGCTACGGCTTCCGCGATGCGGCGATGGGCAATCTGTTCAGCGGGGAGGGATTACCGGTGTCGCCTTTCCGTACAGACAGCTGGGAAGTGGAAGTAAAATAGCCGCCCGGCCATAGGGATAATTTTTTCAGTATGCCCGGCATGCCCGGGAGATTCTATCTTTGAAAAAACCTGTCCACTATGTACGAGAAGAAAATACCCGAATTGCTGGATTGCGGCCTTGCGGTAGCCATCAAGGTGATTGGCGGCAAATGGAAAGCCTGGATCATGGATTGCATCCGGCGCGGCGTACGGCGGCCGAGCGCCATTCACCGGGAAATGCAGGAAGTCAATCCCCGCATCATTAACCTGCACCTGAAGGAGCTGGAGGAATACGGGATGATTTACAAAGAGATTTACGCGGAAGTGCCGGCGAGGGTAGAATATCATTTCACCACCGTGGGTCAAAGCGTGCTGCCGGTGATTGATGTGCTGGAAGAGTGGGGCAATACGCACAAAGAATACATTCACCGCAGTAACGCAGCATACACGGCGGGCTCGTGCCGGTTTTTACCGGAGGAGCTGCGCAGGCATGCCTGAAAGGCCGGCCGGGCCCTTGCCCAAAAGCGCCCGGCCGCCAGGATCAGGCTGTTTCTCTCAGTACTTTAATAATCGCCGCATGTTCTTCCCCACCGTAACCCGCGTCAATCGCGCGCTGGAAGATGTCTGCCGCGAACTTCGGCAGTTCACTGCTGATGCCTGCTTCCGTTGCCTGCTGCACAAGCAGGTGCAGGTCGTTGCCGGTGGTTTGGATGGTGCTTTCGGGGTTGGCGAAGCGGTTGTGCTGGATCACTGTTCCCATGTGCTTCGATTCGAAGGCCAGGATGGGAGAAATTTGTTCGATCAGTGCACCGAACTCATCCGTCCGCATGCCCTCGTTTTCTATGATCAGCGCGCCGTGGGTGAAGCCTATCCAGCTGCCCGCCAGGTAGGCCATCACGGCTGAAAACTGAACGGCCGAGCCTCCGGCTTCTTCACCGAGGTAGCTGATGTTACCGCCCAGCGCCTGCAGTACCGTTTCGTGCTGTTTAAATTTGTTACCGTCTCCCGAAATAGTGATGGTCGCTTCACTGGTGCCGATCTGCCGCGGCCAGGCGAGGATGTCGCCGTTCAGCAAATGCGCGCCATGTTCTTTCGCCCATACTTCCAGCTCGCGCGCTTCCTTGGGAGTGCCTGTGCTGAGCTGCACAATGGTGCGCCCGTTCAACGCGGCCGTAGCGCCGGCTGCTTCGAATATCTTGCGGGTGACTTTATAATCCGCTACGCAGATCACCACTACGGTGCTGCTTTCTATGGCTTCCTGCACGCTTGCCGCCAGTGTTGCGCCCTGCGCGGTGAATGGAGCTGCCTTCGCGGCGTCCCTGTTCCAAACCGTTACTTCGAGCCCTTTCCGCAGCATTGCATGGGCAATGGCAGAACCCATCACGCCTAAACCCATCACGCTTACTTTGTTGTTTGTTGCTGTCATCGTCTACTGTTTTGATAATGGATGCAAATTAGCCGCCATGGCGCGAGATGACAATACGGGACAAAAATATCACGTGGGGGAAAATTTTATCTCCGGCATAGGGCGACGGCTCGTCAGGAAGGTTCGTGCAGCCGGATCAGCAGGCCTTCGTCGCCATCCAGGCTGATCGTATCGCTGAGCTTGCTGCCCTCCAGTTCGCGGGAAACGGCTATTTCCACGGTGCCGTTGAATGAAAAGTTATGCGGGCGGAAATAACCCGGCCGGTGGGTGAGGTTGAGCACGATGAGGAAGGAAGGGCTGCCTTCACTGCGCCTCGTATAGGCGATCACCTGGCTGTCTGCATACACCGCGTGGTAGCTGCCGGTAGACAGTGCAGGTTCTTTCCGCCGCAACCTTATCAGGCGATGATAGAGCTGCAGCATGGAATGAGGGTCTGCCTGCTGCGACTGTACATTCGTTCGCGCGTGTGTTTTATCCAGCCTCAACCAGGGTTTGCCCTTGGTGAAGCCGGCGTTTTTGCCGCCGTCCCACTGCATCGGCGTGCGTGCCGGGTCTCTGCTCAGGTTCTTGTCGGGCATGTTCAGGCCCTGGGGATCCTGTATTTCCTCCCAGGGGATTGCTACGTCGCGCATACCGGTTTCATCGCCGTAATAGATTGTGGGCGTGCCGCGAAGGGTCAGCAGCAGCATGGCCGCTACGGCGGCCTGATGAATGCCCACGCGGCTGGCGATGCGTGGCCGGTCGTGATTGCTGAGCACCCAATTCGGCCAGCTGCCCGGCGGTAACGCGCCTTCGTATTCGTCAATAACGGCGGCGATCTGCCGGGCGTCCCAGGGCAGGGCCATCAGCAGGAAATTAAATGGAAGATGGGCGCCGTTGTTGTTTTCTCCGTAGTATGCCATCAACTTGGGAATGGGCAGGTATACTTCCGCTATCAAAACCCGGTCCCCTTTGTACTCTTCCAGCACGCTCCGCATTTTACGCGTAACGTCCATTACTTCCGGCTGGTCGGTGGAATACAGGGGCAGCAGCTGGTCGAACGTGGGCAGATGTGGCGCATAGTCCGGATTAATGGGGTTGTTGCGCCACTGTTCATCTTTGAAAATGAACCAAAGCACATCTACCCGGAAACCGTCTACTCCTTTGTTCAGCCAGAAGCGCATGACGTTGTACATGGCTTCCTGTACTTCCGGGTTTCTCCAGTTGAGGTCCGGTTGTTCTTTGAGAAAAGCGTGGTAATAATATTGCCCGGTGTGCGCATCCCATTCCCATCCGCTGCCGCCAAATACGCTCAGCCAGTTGTTCGGCAGCGAGCCGTCGGGCTGCGGGTCTTTCCAGATGTACCAGTCGCGTTTGGGGTTATCGCGGCTCGAACGTGACTCGAGGAACCAGGGATGCTGGTGCGACGTATGGTTAGGCACCAGGTCGAGCAGCAGTTTCATGCCACGCGCATGCACCGCTTGCAGCAGTTCGTCGAAGTCGGCGAGATTGCCGAAAAGGGGATGGATGTCTGTGTAATCGCTGACATCGTAGCCAAAATCAGCCATGGGCGATGGGAAAATGGGCGACAGCCAGATGGCGTCGATGCCCAGCCATTGCAGGTGATCCAGCCGGCGGAGGACGCCTTGCAGGTCGCCCACGCCATCGCCATTGCTGTCCTGGAACGAACGGGGATACACCTGGTAAATGATGCCCGCCTGCCACCATGGTTGTTGATTGGAAGCCATTGTGCCGTTGTTTTTGATTGCAGATTACAGCACAACATTTTTGCCAGAAATGCGCCCCGGTTCAGGAATATGCGTAAGCCTGCGCAAATTCCACGGCGAATGCCTCGAAACTGCGCTTCCCCCACACTTTATGCGCAAGCTGTTCGTAATGTGCGTCGAGCAGGCCTTCGCCAATGGCGATGCCCATGTCTACGATGTAATGCTGCGCTGCATCGCGGGAAAAGCCGTTGGCGGTGAGGGCTTCCAGCAGCTGTTCGTCCGGGAACCGGATCCACTGCAACCCCGGGTGTCCAATGGCGTTGCCGATGATGTGCGCCGCTTCCCGGCCGGTTTTTCGGTCGCTGACGATGTACAGGATTTCTTTTCCTGTAAACGACCGTGTATGCAGTGCTTCCGCCGCTGCTTCGGCAATGTCGTGCGGATGGCTTAGCACCATGGTGGCGGTAGCGTCAAAATTGTTGCCGATGATACCCTGGTGCCGAATCAACGGAATGCTGCCGTAGAAGTTGGAGTAAAAGCCGCCGGGCCGCAGGTGCAGGACGTTGGTAGCCGTCAGTTGGTTGAGGCGGGTTTCAAGATTTTCATAACCCTCCAGCGGCGCTTTACCGGCGAGGGGAGAACCGCTGCTGCTGAGGTTTACCACATGGGAAACGCCGGTGGCTTCAATGGCTGCCGCGTAACGGTCCAGCACATTCCGCACGAAGGCATTATAGTCCGGCGCGCCAAAATTTGGCGGCACCATGGTGTACACGGCATCGGCGCCGCTGAAAGCTTTTTGGAGAAAGGCGGCATCGTCTACCGAACCGATCGCTGCCGTTGCGCACATTGCTTCGATTTGCGCTACGCGGGAAGGTTGATGACTGATGACGGTTACCTGGTGCCCTTTGCCGGAAAGGATTTCCGTGATTTTTCCGCTGATGTTCCCTAAAGAACCGGTGATGGTGATGTTCATACTTTTTGTGTTTGGTGATTTGTTACGGCAAAAGTATCTTCGTACTTACTTTTTGACAAGTACTTACCCTAAAGTATGTATCATGACAAAGGCGAAAGAACAATCCACCATCCAGCTCAACAAGCAAACGGTGTTCAAATTATGTCCCATTACGTATGTCATGGAAAAGATCGGCGGCTACTGGAAGCCCATCATCCTGTTCCATTTATTGTCTGGCAGTAAACGGTACAGCGAGCTGAAAAAAGCGATGCCGCATGTAACGGAGAAGATGCTCGTGCAGCATCTGAAGCAATTGGAGGCGGACGGGCTGGTATTGCGCAAGGCGATACCGGTGGTGCCGCCGCATGTCACCTACAGTTTAACCGAGCTGGGCGCTGCACTGCGGCCCGTGCTGCATGCCATGGCGAACTGGGCGATTGCCGAAGGCAAGAAACTGAAGAAGCCGTTGTTCCGGAGTATAGAGGAATTTCCGATCGGGAAAGCTGACTAAAACTGTAATTTGTTCTGTATGGAATCTGAAGGCTGTTACTGTGATAAATGCAGAACGGAGAATTGAAACGATGATGAAGACGATTCAAGAACCTCGATAGGGTGGGTGGCCGGTTAACCGGTGTGAGGTCACCCGCCGGAAATAAATTTCTTTATAGGAAATATATTTTTCTTTTAAGGAAATATTTTCTCCATCTTTGTAGTGCATTCTTCTGCCTAAAACGAGCACCCATACTCATGACAGCACAATCCGCACTACACGGCAGGCTCGCCCTGTTCGACGCGCCCGGCGAGCCGTTTCGCCTGGAGGAGCGCAGCGTTCGGGCATTGCGGCCCGGCGAAATCCTCGTCCGGAATACTTATACGACTATCTGTGGCAGCGATCTGCACACTTATTGTGGCCTCCGGCAGGAGCCCTGTCCCACCGTGCTGGGCCACGAAATTGTAGGGGAGGTGGTGCAGCTGCATCCCACCCATTCCGGCATTGACCTGCTGGGAGAAACATTGCGCCCCGGCGATCGTGTAACGTGGACGATTTTCTCCAGCAACCCGCAGTCCCCATACGCATTGCGCGGCATGCCGCAAAAAGGCGACGATCTCTATAAATACGGGCATGTGCGTGTGTCCGGAGAAGAGGTTTTCCATGGCGGCCTGGCAGAGTATTGTGTGCTGAAAGCGCATACGGGCATTCTCAAACTCCCCGGGAATATGCCGGCAGCCGTTGCCGCCACGATCAACTGTTCGGTATCTACGGTAGCGGGCGCATTGCGCATGGCGGGAGACGTGAGGGGCAAGAACATCCTCATCACCGGCATGGGGCACCTGGGTATTACGTGCGCCGCCATGTGCCGGGAAGCGGGCGCAGCGTGGATTGCGGCGGCGGATATTGCGGAGCGGCGGCTGGATGATGCAGCTAGCTTCGGCGCCGATGTGGCCCTTAACATGCAGGGCGATCATGCGGTGATGCATCAAATCATCCGCGAACGCACGGACGGTAGGGGTATCGACGTCGTTTTCGATATGAGCGGTTCGCCGGATGCGATGGAGTTCGGGCTGTCGTGCCTCGGCATCGGCGGCTGTGCGGTGTGGATTGGCGCGGTATTCAACACCCGGCCTCTACAGGTCAATCCCGAAAACGTTATCCGCAAACTGTTGACCATTAAAGGCCTGCATAATTACAACTTCGACGATTTCAGGTACGCCTTCGATTTCATGCGGCGGAACTGGGAAAAATATCCTTTCGGCAGTGTGGTGGAAAAAGAGTTTCCGCTCGAGGCCGCAAATGAAGCATTTGAATACGCTCTGGCGAACAAACCGCTGCGCGTAGGGGTCAGGTTGTAACGGCACTCACAAATAACGGGAACAGCTATACGGCATAAAAGGCCCATCCGGAACTGGTAATGAAAATAGGAAGCCGCGCTTTATGGAGCGCGGCTTTACTTATTTGAAAATTTCCGTGATGGCTTTGCCTATCCACACCTGCGGCTGGATCAGCCCGAAGAGCCGCGCGATCGTGGCGGCCGTGTCGAACGTCATGACGCTGCCCTGCACCTCATGGTTCCGGCGGATGCCGGGGCCTTTTACGATCCAGGGGATTTCCATTTCATTCATGGAAATAGCCCCGTGTCCTTTGTTGATACCACCATGGTCGGCCGTAAAAATCACAACGGTGTTTTGTTCCATCCCGGCATCGCGAATGGCCCGGAGGATTTCGCCCACATGCGTATCGGTACGCTCAATGGCGGCGTAATATTCCGGTGTGCCATGCCCCACTTTATGGCCCACACTATCCACATCGTGCAGGTGCACGAAAAGGAATGCCGGCTTCTTCGCCTTGATGTATTCACAGGCAGCTGCAGACACCGCCACGTCGCCATCGCAGTTTTGATCTTTATTGACGGCCGCTTTCGGGAAAAGATAGCCAATGCCGTCCCATTCGTAGATCACCCCGATTTCGCTTTGCGGTTGCGCTTTACGCAACAGGGAATATACGCTGGGGAACATCCCGTATTCATCCAGTACCCTCGCCGGCAGGTCGGGTTGTTTGCTGCCCCAGGTGGTATACCCATGCAGCTCGGGCCCCGCGCCCATTACCATCGATGCCCAGTTGGGCGCGCTGGAAGAGGGCAGCACCGTTCTGGCATGCAACGTCCAGGAACCTTCCTGCATCATGCCGCGCAACACGGGAGTTTTGGATTGCTGGAATGCGTACGCCCCGAAACCGTCGGAGCCGATCAGGATTACATGTTGCGGTTTGCGCTGCGCAACGGCCTGGTGAAACAGGAAAAGGAAACTTGCAACCAGGAGCGCGGTGGATTTTACCGATATCATCGCTATAAAAATTTACCGACAAGATAAAATAGAAATTTCTTTATAGGAAATTTAATTTCTATTCAGTAAATTTGTTAGCGCGCTAATTCTCCGAAGAAATACATCACCAGTAACCGTACCGTGGAGTTTTTCTTTTGCAGGATAGGCACATGCGCAATGTTGCCATCGAAAAACAGTGAATCGCCTTCGGCCAGCGCAAAGGTTTTGTCTTCCAGCTGGTATTGCAGCTGCCCGCTCAACACGTACAGGTATTCGTAGGCGGCGGTGGTGACGGGCTGCCGCTTTGCGCCGGGGCGGAGCGTAAGCAGGGAGATCTGGAACGCGCCGCCCTCAAAATTGCTTTCGAGGATGGACTGATACTCAAAACCGGTGGCGCCTTCTTCCTTTTCGTAAGCAGTGTAACTGTCTTTCGGAATCAGCAGGTAACCCGGAAAATGGTGTTCCGCGCTCAGTTCGGCAAAAAAGTTTTCGGTTTTGATGCCCAGCTTCTGGATAATGGTAAAAAGCGTTGGAATGGTGGGCAGCATGCGGCCGTTTTCGATTTTTGAAAGCATCGCCGATTTAATGCCCGTAACACCGGAAAGATCCAATAGCTTCAAGCCTTTTTCTTTCCTGTAGCGGCGGATCAATCCGCCTATCCGGTGATATACCAGGTGGCCGCCGTTCACCGCGTCCTGTTGTGATTCCTCGTTCATGTGACTTAACGATTATTTAAAAATAGCAGGGCTAAATTAACGAATAAGAAATATAGTTTCGTGCCAGGAAAATATTTTAGTGCCGCACGGCATATTTGATATCGTTTGTATGATGGTTTTCCGGCGCACGCCTGGCAGGAGCGCCCTTCTAAATCAATTGCGTCATGGAATCACGGAACACGCGCACGCCGGCGGTAAGCGGGCGGTGGAGGATGTTGCTGCTCACAATGTTCTGCTACCTGTTTTTTTATACGGGCCGTCATAATTTCGGTTGGGCGTCGCACCAGCTGGCGGATACCCTGCAGATTTCGTTTGAAAAAATAGGATGGATCAGTTTCGCCATGCTGGCGGGCTACGCGTTCGGGCAATTGGTCAATGGTAACCTGGCAGACCGTCTGAGCCCGAAACACATGATCGCTACCGGCGGTTTGTTGTCTGCCGCCGCAAATATCCTGATCAGTTTTTCAGATTCGTATTTCCTTATCCTCGTATTGTGGTGCCTGAACGGTTATTTCCAGTCGATGGCCTGGGCCGCGGGCAGCCGCATCATCGCCAACTGGTGGCGCAGTGGCAACAGGGGGCTGGCGTATGGTTTATACACGATGTCGGCCGGACTTTCATCGGTGGTGACGTATGTTTTTTCCATCCTGCTGGTGGAAGAAAGCTGGCGCAGCGTTTTCCGCATTCCTGTATTGTTTCTCGCGGGAGCGGTGATCATATTTTTCATTTTCGTCCGGAACGCGCCGCCGGAAAGTTTGCAGGAAAGGCACGAACGTACAGACCGCCCGGGCTGGCAGCAAGCCTATGCGGCGGTGCTGGGCAACCGGCGTTTTCTCATCGTCTGCCTCGCATTGGGCTTCCAAAGCATGGCGCGGTATGCGCTGATATTCTGGATACCCTTATACTTCCTGAGTACCGGTAGCACCGGCGCTCCTTCAAAAATCTGGATCAGTGTGTTGCTGCCGGCAGGCATGGCGGCAGGGGCGCTGGCTTTCGGTTTTATTTCGGACCGGGTGTTCCGCGGAAACAGGATAGCATCGATCTTTACCGGCATGATGACGTGCAGCCTGCTGTCTGCACTGATCTACGCGCTGAACGCTCAAAGCGGCCCCGTTATCGGCATGCTCGTGTTTTGCGCGGGCTTCTTTTCTTATGGCCCGCAGGCGAACTTCTGGCCGCTGGCGCCGGAACTGCTCGGGCAGCGGTATGTTGGAACGGGCACCGGCGCAATGAACATGGTGGCTTATGTATTTGCCGCCATCGGCGAGCCCCTGATCGGCCGGCTGATAGACGCAACCGGCAACAAGGGATTGATATTTCCTGCCGTGGCGCTGATCGCCTTCCTCAGCGCCGTTACCATCCTGGGGGCAGCTCCACGGCGCCTGCAGGAATGTGCCGTGCCCGCTAATGTTTGATAGCCGGACTTTTCGGAAAGCCGATTTCATTATATTTGCATCAACCCTAACTTAACATATATGAAGAAAATCCTCGCCTGTATGGCGGTTATGCTGGTGGCCATCATTTCATTCGCCCAGCAACCCCTCAAGAATGACGTCATCCTCAAACTCAACGGAGAAGAGCTTTCCGGAAAAGTGCTCAAGATTAACGACGCAGACGGCATTATCGAATTTGTGTATACCGGTGAAACGGTCATATATAATATCAAACAAGCCGATATCATGAAGATCACCTTCGGCAGTGGCCGTATCCAGGTGTTCAACAAGCTGCCCCAGGCATCACCCGAAAAGCCGCAACCGGTCGCCGGCCTCGAAGATCATCATAACAAGGTGGCGGTGCTTCCTTTTAGCTTTATCCGCGACGGACAACCGGCAGACGATGCCATCAGCGAGCAGGTCCAGAGCGAGTGTTATGCATTCATGAACAAGCATGCCGGCGTATTCACCGTCCTCAATCCCCGCACCACCAACGCGCTGCTGATCAAAGCGGGTATCAACCGACAGAATGTCAAAGGATATACGATGGAGGACCTTTGCGGCATTCTCGGCGTGGAATATGTGGTAGACGGCATCGTGACAATGAATAAAACCACGCAGACCACCTACCAGTCTTCTTCCGGCACCTCCAAATCCAAAGACGGCAAAGACGACGACAAAGACCGCAAATACAATTCATACTCGTACGGCACCGCCACCCAGAACTACCAGACCAAACTGAGCCTGGCCATTTACAACGACAAGGGCGCCAGTGTGTACGACCAGGACAGGACCTCGTTCTGGAACACGCAGGATGCGTATAAAAACACGCTGGAATACCTGCTGAAACGTTCACCGCTTTACACGAAATAGAACCCTGCTATCCGTCATATGAAAATAACCCGCTGCACGGGGAAGTATCCATCAGGTCGCAGGTGTCGGCCGGCATGTGGAGATGATCACGATCAACGAGCACTATAAAAAAAATGTAAAAAAGGCGGGATGAATTTCCCGCCTTTTTTGTTGCCGCCTTTTACCGCCGGCTATTCAAAAAAATCAAGTTCCGCAATGGTCAGCGATGGACTGCCCGCCGCCGTTTCCGTGGCTTCGATCTTTACATACCGCGCAGCTGCGTTACCCCGGAAATAGTGATACCGGGTAACGGGATCGTTGATGAGGTTGCCGAATTCGAACGTCTCTGCCAACTGCCAGTGTTGCCCGTCGGTGCTTACCATTACCCGCCCTTTCGCCATCATTCCCTCCGCGTTCACCGTTTGCGGTGTGTAGGCAAAACCCTTCAACTGATGGGTGGCCCCGAGGTCGATGGTGATGCTGTGCGGCCCGCCGTCTGCCGACTGCCAGAAAGTTTTCGGATTAGCGTCGAACGCTGCCGTTGCCGGCCGCCGGTTGCGCTCGCTGCTCGCGGCCACCAGCTTCCAGTGTTGTTTAACGAGGCCGATGGCCTGGCGGAACACGTCGCTTTTCTCTTTCCCCTGTACTGAAATGGCGCTTACTTCACCGGGCTGCATGCGGAACGGCGCGGTGTATTTCGTGGAGCCGGCGCCGGGCATGGAACCGTCGGTGGTGTAATAGATATCGAATGCGGAGAGGTTCTTCGCGGCGTTCTCGCCGTGCGGCTTCCAGTTGAATTCCTGTTGCAGGGGGGCAATGGCCACCAGCCCGTCGGCCGACTGCGTGATGGACAGCTGCGGCGGGCGGCTTTTGAAGTAATGCGCGGAGATATGGTTGATCGCCGGCGGGAAGCGTGCGGCTTCGATGCGCACCCGGAAGCGGGCTGCCGTTACATCAGGGAAGCGCAGGATGCGTTTGTAGCCGATGTTGGCCGATGCGGCGATTTCTTTCCATTGCCCGTTGAGCCACGCGTCCACCGCGTGTTTTTCTACCCGTTCGCTGTTCGTGCGCACGGCTTCCTGGATCACGATGCGGTTGATGGTGACCGGAGCCGGTGTAACGATTTCAATTTCGCCTGTGTTGCCGGAAAGCTGAAAGACAGTACCGGCGTTGCCGTCCAGCACCGCTTGCGGCCCTTTCGCGCCGCGGAAGAGGCTGGCGCCGTAGGTCTCTTTTATCCTGCGGCCCGTTTCGTACAATACTGCGGAATCGGCAGGAGAGAAGCGGCCTTCGCGGTTGGGTGGAATGTTGAGCAGGAAGGTGGAGTTGCCGCCCGCGGAGCGCTCGTAGATGTCGAACACATCGTCTGCACTGCGTACTTTCTGCCGGGTATCGTCGCGGTAAAACCAGCCTTCACGGATGGAAGTGTTTGTTTCAGCCTGCTGGTAGTGCAGGAACCGGGCGTTTGCCAGCTTGGCGCGCTGGCCGAGGGAATCCTTCGTCATGTCCGGGAAATGGCGGGCCGTTGTGGGGTTTTCCGCGTAGGGAACCACATTCCATTCTTCGGCCCGCGTTTTACCCGATTCATTGCCGCACCAGCGTATATCTTCATTGCCGAATATCACCGCTTTCGGGGCCAGCGTGTGGATCAGCTTTTTCCAGGCGGTGTAATTGTATTGCTGGCCGCCCTTGGTTTTGGGATGTGCGCCGTCGAACCATACTTCATGCACGGGCCCATATTCCGTGAGCAGCTCAAAAAGCTGATTGAGGAAATATTCATTGTAGTCGTCTACTTCAAAACGGAAAGTGGTTTTGTTGGTGAACGGCCGCCCGGGCACTGGCCTGGGGATGGTGCGCGGGGTATATTGGCTGAGGTTGCCGTACAGCCCTTGCGGGTTTTCAATTTGGTAGAGATCGGCCGGCGAAAGATAAATACCCAACTTCAGGCCGTATTTCCGGCAGGAGGCGGAGAGGTCGCGGAGGATGTCGCCTTTGCCGCCGCGGAAGCCGGTAGACATGATCCCGTGCCGCGTATAGCGGCTCTGCCAGAGCACGAATCCGTCATGGTGCTTGACGGTCAAAATGACCATTTTCATGCCCGCTGCTTTCATCGCGGCGCACCATTGATCGGTATCGAGGTTTTGCAGGGCGAAGATGGAAGGATCCTCCTTGCCGTTGCCCCATTCCATGCGCGTGAAAGTATTCGGGCCGAAGTGAATGAAGGCGATGAATTCATTTTGCAGCGCGGCGTACTGGTTGGCGGTAGGCACTACATGCGCGGCTTTCCGGATAATGCCGGCCGGCGTATCACCCGCTTCCACCACTATTGTGCTGCGCACGGGCAGGGCTGGCTGCTGCGCGCTTGCCCGCAACAGCGGCCATGCGAGCAGGAGTAAAATCGTTTTTTTCATACAGAACAGATAAAGAATGCGTGTAAAGATATGCGCAGCGGCAATACGGCGTATGGTAACAGGCATTTTACCGCCAATTTGGGTAATTTACTGTGGGTATTGGCTAAATTAGCGCAATCCGGAATAAGCGATAATATTGAATTTTGACCCGGAACTCTTTATTTTTATTGGATAAGCAGCGCCACGTCAACGTTATTCCGTTCGGGTGGTGATTTTTTGTACGTTATGATAAGATTTTTTCTCACGGCGCTTTGTTCGCTGACATTGTTGCAAACTGCCATGGCGCAGCGCAAACCGAACATCGTTTTATTTTTGGTAGACGATATGGGGTGGCAGGATTGCTCCGTGCCCTTCTGGTCGGAAGTAACCGCATTCAACCGCAGGTACCGCACGCCCAACATGGAGCGC
The DNA here is from genome assembly GCA_965653365.1 of uncultured Chitinophaga sp. Classification (GTDB taxonomy): domain Bacteria; phylum Bacteroidota; class Bacteroidia; order Chitinophagales; family Chitinophagaceae; genus Chitinophaga. Next base: position 433,634 of record CBFGZV010000001.1, read on the forward strand.
CTTGCGGCGGAGGGAATGAAATTCACCAACGCCTACGCCGCGCCGGTTTGCTCACCCACCCGCATCAGCCTGATGACGGGAATGAATGCCGCCCGCCACCGCGTAACGAATTGGACCCTCCGCAAAAACGCCAGCGTTGATGTGGAGGATTCGGTGCTGACGCCGCCGGCCTGGAATGTGAACGGGATGTCGCCCGTAGCCGGTACCGAACGCACCGTGCACGCCACCCCGCTGCCCGCGTTGCTCAGGGATACGGGTTATTACACCATTCATTGCGGAAAGGCGCACTTCGGGGCCATGGAAACACCTGCCGCCGATCCCCTCAGCATGGGCTTCAACGTGAACATCGCGGGCCATGCGGCCGGTGGCCCCGGTAGCTTCCTCGGTGAGCTAAACTACGGCAATAAGGGCGATGGCCCCACGCCGCCCTGGGGCATACCGGGCCTGAAAAAATATCATGGTACGGGCACCTTCCTGACGGAAGCACTTACGATAGAAGCCCTGGCCGCGTTGGAAAAACCGGTGGCCGAGCAAAAGCCGTTCTTCCTGTACATGTCGCATTACGCGGTGCATGTGCCCTTCGCGGCAGACGAGCGCTTCATCCGCAAATACCGCGAAATGGGCCTTCCCGAGCCGGAAGCCAGGTATGCGGCCATGGTGGAAGGAATGGACAAAAGCCTCGGCGACATCATGGACTATCTCAAAAAGAAAAAGATCGACGACAATACCATTATCCTGTTCATGAGTGATAACGGCGGCTACAGTGGCCCCGCACGGGGCGGGCAGCAGTATACGCACAACCTTCCCCTGCGCGCCGGCAAAGGCTCCGTATATGAAGGCGGCATTCGCGAACCGATGCTCGTGAAGTGGCCGGGCGTGGTGAAGCCGGCATCCGTATGTTCGCAATACCTCATCATCGAAGATTTTTTCCCGACTATCCTCGGCATGGCCGGTGCGGGCAATCCGCCTGTGGTGCAGCAGGTAGACGGGCAGAATTTTACACCGTTGCTCCAGGGCGTGGCGCGCCCGGATACGGCCAGGGCGCTGGTTTGGCACAATCCCAATAAGTGGATCGCCCGGGACGAACAGGGCATCAATTTCAGAAGCGCCATACGGCAGGGAAACTGGAAACTGGTGTATTATCATAAAACCGGCGCAAAGGAACTGTATAACCTTCAAACCGACATCGGCGAACAGCAGGATATGTCCACCCGCATGCCGCAGCAGGTAAAACGTTTATCGCAATTGCTGGCGGATAAACTGAGGGCATACGACGCGCAGATGCCGGTATTTAAAAAGACAGGGAAACCTGCATCACTGCCGGATCAAAACTGAACTAAATAACTAAAGATGAAGAAAATAACCGGGCTGTTGGCCGCAATATGGCTTGTTGCGGGTTGTAAAACAGCCACCCATACCGTGAAGGACCGTTACATGTACGTACAGGAAAGCGGCCGTGAGCAGAAAAAATGGAAGCTGGTGTGGAACGAAGAATTCAGCGGCACTGCGCTCGATACGACCCGCTGGACGAGAATTCAGCCCAACAAGGCGGACTGGGGCAGGCATATGACCGACCGGGATATCTGTTACGATCTGAACAACGGATTGCTCTACCTCAAAGGCATCGTTAACCCCGATACTTCCGTCGACAAACGACCCTATCTGACCGGCGGCATCTGGAGCAAAGGAAAATTCGCGTTTCAGTACGGCATGGTGGAAATCCGTGCGAAGCTGGAATCCGCACAGGGCGCATGGCCCGCGATGTGGATGCTGGCGCAAACGGATAAGTACGGCGGCTACCCGAAAAATGGCGAGATCGACATCATGGAACACCTGAATTACGACAGCATCATTTACCAGACCATTCATTCGTATTACACGCTCACGCTGAAAAAGAAAGATACACCTCCGCATCATGGCACCGCAAAGTTCAACCGTGACGACTTCAACGTATTTGGCATCAAATGGTACCCGGAAAAAATCGTGTATATCCTCAACGGTAAAGAAACATTCACTTATCCGCGTTTGAAAGACGCAGACCCTTCGCAATGGCCGTTCGATCAGCCCTTTTACCTGCTGATCGACCAGCAGTTGGGAGGCAGCTGGGTAGGCAAGGTGAACCCCGAAACCCTGCCGGTGAATATGATCGTGGATTGGGTGAGGGTGTACCAGTAAAACGCCGGCCGGTACGGTCGCATTTCCGGGACCGGGTGTTTTTTCCGCCGGTACCGGAAAAAGGACCGCAAAAACAGGCAACGGGCGCATGCCCTTAAAAAAGCAACGCACTCCCTACGCACTAAGCGCAGAAATCGATACCGTACACCACATTTTTGATGTGTTGCGCGCAAGTCGTATTAAAAATGCGACCGGCTGCCCCCGAATCCATGGACCGTCCTTACTTTCAGCGATGCCGTGGATCAAAAAAGGGACCGGTAAACCCCTTCCTGAAACGCTATTGCGCCTGTTGATAGCACCGGGTAGCAAAACCTTTGCCGGCCATACAAATCTTCGGTTTTCATTTTTAGCCGGTTTTTCGTCCCCATTTCTTTCATTCGATCCCATTTCCCTGAGCCGGCAGAAAAAAGCTGTTTCGGGCCTTAAATTGCATGAAAATGGTGATTTCCCGGCGCTCTGCTGCTGCGGAAGAATAATAGCCGCCGTAACAAGGTGCCGCCGGTATGCCGGAAGGGTAGGACGGACGTCTTTCGCCCATCCTGCTCCCGCTTTGCTTCCATGTTACTTAAGGGTTACTTAAGGGTTGCTTAAGGGATGGTAGCATGGGAGTGCGTGTTTTAGCGATTTTTGCATGTAAGGGAAATTTGGCGGCGGTCGCGTTTTCTACCGTTGCTCCTTTGTTTAACGGTCGCATTTTCTACCGATGTCCCGGAGTTCGGGCGTACAGACCACCACATTCCATTTGATGTAATTTCTATATTTGGTTATATTTACCAATACCTAACCTGTTACTTACCCAGCGTGAAAACACAACACCTCCGGCAGGATAAAACCTGTCTTAACTGTGGCCACCCCGTGCCCGACCGTTTCTGCGGCCATTGCGGCCAGGAAAACGTCGAAGTGAATGAGTCGTTCGGGCACCTGGTCAGTCACTTCTTCCAGGACTTCACCCATTACGATTCCAAATTACTCACCACCCTCAAATATCTTTTTTTCTATCCCGGCCTCCTCACCAGGGAATACATCGCCGGCAAGCGGATGTCGTACGTCAATCCCATCCGGCTTTACGTGTTCACGTCGTTCGTGTTTTTCCTGCTGCTGGCGATAAAGGGAGCGCCTGAAAATCCGTACGCACGGGAAACGCAGGCGAGGCAGCAGCGGCGGTTCGAATCGATGGTCAGGGAAGCGCGCGGCTTGCAGGACTCTCTCAGGCAAGGCCTGATTTCCCCGTTGGATACCGCTTCGAAACGCAACAGGGCGGCGGTGCTGCTGATCATGGGAACGGATTCGGTCAGGAATGCGGCGTACTTGTACGACTCCCTTCAGCGATCATTGCCGCCGGAGATGCGTGAGGACTGGTGGGAGCGCACCCTGCAGTCGTGGACCCTCCAGCTGCGCGATCAATACGGCGGTAATATGAAAAGCGCACTGGTCGATAAGCTCCTTCACGGCGCCCCCAAGCTCATGTTCCTGCTGCTTCCGTTTTTCGCCCTGCTGCTGAAATGGTTTTTCTCCGGCAAGCAGTGGGTATATGGGAACCATGCCATCTTTTCCATCCACCTCCATACATTCATTTTTATGCTCGGCATCCTGGCGATGCTTGTCGGCCTGGTCATTCGCACCAATGCGATATATGCCTGGATGCTGATGCCGGTGTTCCTGTATTTCGTGTTTGCGGTGCGCAACGCCTACCAGGTCCGTTTCGGAATAGCACTGTTGAAATCGGTGGGCATCGTTACTACGTACCTGCTGGGAACGGTATTGCTGGGCTTGTTGCTGGCCATGGTGTATTTCGCGGCGACGTGACGGAGCAGGGAATGGTTGTCCGTTGGCGCGGACATGAACAGGATCTATGCGCTTAAAGGAAGGCTCACCGCAGATCGCGGAAGAGCTAGGATATAGCTCTCTGCACCACTTCAGCAATGCGTTCAAGAAGAAGTACCGCGTTTCTCCAACGAAGTTGTTCGGGGAGGAGTAGCCTCGCCACTATCGCACCGGCGCAACATCCGTCATCTCCATTTCCAGCACTCCGCCTTTCAGCACATCCTGCTGCAGCACCCGCCAGTTCGTCACCGGTTGGCCGTTTAACCGCGCTGAACGGATATACTTCCTGTCGGCCGAGGCGCCGTGCGCCCTTATCTCGAACGTTTTTCCACGCCCGTAGCGGCCGTCCAGATGCAATACGATGCGGGGATATCGCGGGCTGCCCAGTTCGTACACCGGCGCCGGCCCGCATCCACCGTCGGGCTGGAAGAGCCCGATAGCGCTCATGATGAACCAGCTGCTCATTTGTCCGAGGTCTTCGTCGCCCGGGTAAGCATCGTAGGGGGAGCAGCCGTAGTATTGTTCCTGGATGGCGCGCGACCAGCGCTGCGTGAGCCAGGGTTCGCCGGCGCGGTTGAACAGGTACGCCACATGCATCGTAGGTTCGTTGCCGTGATTAATAGGGTAGGCGGAGAAGTTGTCGCCCAATGCATTGAAGTTCGCTACGGCCGACCGTATCATGGCACTGTCCAGCACCCGGACGAAGCGGTTTCTTCCCATCCTGGCAATCAGTCCGTCCACGTCGTGCGGCACGAACCAGGTGTAGTTGAAAGCGTTGCCTTCCACAAATCCAGGTGTATGATACGGGTCGAACGGCAACACCCAGTTGCCGTCTTTATCTTTCGGGCGGATGAAGCCGGTAGTAGTGTCGAACAGCTGCATCCAGTTGCGGGAGCGCTTTTCGAAGAAGCGGGCATCTTCCGTTTTGCCGAGTATTGTCGCCATTTGCGAAAGGCAATAATCGTCGAATCCATATTCCAGGGTGTTGGACACGGCGCCCATTCCTTTCGGGATATATCCATATTGGGCATAAGGCACACCGTCTTCCAGCCCCACGGTGCCGCCGCAGGGATGTTTTTCCGGCGGGGCGGTCATCATTTTTTTGAGACCGGTATAAGCCGCCGGCAGGTCGAAATCCCGGATGCCGCTCTGCCATGCGCCCAGCAGCTGCGAAGCCATATGCATGGCCACCATTACGCCCGTGTGCTCCACACCCGCGGGGTCTGTATTAAACCAGCCGGAGTTCTTGTACAGCCTGATGGCCGACCGCGCCCATTGGGCGGATATTTCCGGCGCCATGAGGTTGAAAAGCTGCTGGTTGTTCCAGAACGTATTCCAATATTCCCCGCTCATAATATTCTCTCCAACGGGCGCCTGGCGGATGGCTTCGCATTCGTCGCGGTAGCGGCCGTCGGCATCCGTCCAGCTGGCCTTTGCTGAAAGCGCCCGGTACAGGTTCGTGTAGAACTTCACTTTTTGCAGGTAGTCGTCGGTATCGATTTCAATCCGCCCCAGCAGTTCGTTCCACACTTTGCGTTGCTGCGCCACCACCGCCTCGAAATTCCAGCCGGATACGTTGTTGATTTCTTTTTCCAGGTTGTTTCGCGCGCCGCGCGCATCCACGAGCGACACGCCGGTACGCACGAGAATGGTATCGCCTTCCCGGGTGGAAAAATGAACGAACGCGCCGGCGTCGCCCTTCCCGCTCACCGTGTCTGCCAGCGGGAAAATCCGCGGCGGGGCGGCATGTTCATGATGCATGTTCCAGTTGGGGATATATCTTTTCACCACGGGCACACTATCGTTCGCCCAACCGCCCATTGAATGGAAAGGCCGGCTGAACTGCATCACGAAATGCACGGTGTAGGATTGCTCGAGCGAATAACCGGTAAAGGCATTGAAATAGGTGGCATAGCCTTCGATTTCGCCGGGCCCGGTGCGCGTGATGCGGGCATCGGTGAGGTTATGCGGGTATTCATTGGGCGTAAACAGGTCGATGAGCACGCGGGCGCTGTCCATGGCCGGAAAGATATACCGCTGCAGGGAAGCATGCCGCGTGGCGGTTACTTCCGCCTTTATTTTCGTATCGGTGAGGGAAACGGCGTACCGGCCAACGCGCGCCGATTCGGTGCGTTTGTCTATCCGGGAGCGGTAGCCGGCATCGGGGTCGTTTTCCTTGCCGGGGTTGACTTGCAACGGTCCGCCGGTGGGCATGGTCAGCAGGCCGCAGATGGTCCAGTCAGAAAAATGGCTGAACCCCATGATATTGTCGATAGTGTATTCGTAGCCGGCCTTCCATACCTGGTCCTGGTTGTCCGGCGCGATCTGTACCATGCTCAGGGGCAGTGAGGGCCCCGGTTTGAACATCCACCGGGAGTTACCGGTGCCGATCAACAGGTCCGCATAGTCGGACACTTCGTGCAGCCGTTGCCGTGAATTCGTGACGAACCCGGAAAATATCTCCCGCCCGCCATCGGATACCTGTACTTTCCGCTTCCGTGCCGGTTCTCCGGGTTTACGCGCGGGCATGGGTATTTCAAGTATCGCGGCCCCTTTTTCAAGCCGTTTTACAACAGGCGGCAGACCTTCCACCTGCACGCGGATGTTGCCTGCCTCGCCCAGTCTTACCAGGTTGAGCAACACGGGCTGTATGTTACCGCCGCTTTTCCTGTATTCGAATTCCGCCGCACGGGCGTTCATGATGAGCGTTTGATGACCGTTACTGACAACAACCGGTGAGGCGGATTCGAGCGTAAGATGATCGAACTGCGCCCACGAGCCGGTTTTACTGCCGAGGCGGATCTCGTTCACGCCGTCCTGCAACCAGCTGGCCGGTATCTCTACCGTCAGCGACTGTGGCATGGCGCCGGTTTCCCGGCTGGCCGTCAGTTTGCCCTTGCCCGGCAGCAGTTGCCGTTGCTCACGATGCCCGTTCACGTCCACTTCGAGCAGCGGCGGGTTTTTGTCGTGCGAATCGGCGAAGCCGATGGTGAGCCGGTATGAACGCCCGGCCTGCGGTTGCCGCAGCCGGAAAAAAATACGCGGGAAGTGCCGTGGGTGCATGCCTGCCCAGTAACCGGCGCCGGCCCACCCGTCGAGCGGGCCGGGCATTACATAGGGCCAGTCTTTTCCGGGTTGGGAATAACCAATATTATACACCGTGCGGTCGCCGCCGAAGCCGGACACAAAAGCGGCATAGCCGCCAGGGTTCAGCGCAAAATCGGCGGCGCTGCTGTCCTTCGCGCCGATAGACCATACCGTGTGCATTTGAGCGCTGCCGGGAAGCGCCCACAACAGCGAGAGTAGCCAAGACCATTTTTTCATCGTACTAATTGCCAGTTGGTTGATGTACAGATTTAGAGGCCGCCGGGGTGTGCCTTTATCCTGGATAACATTGGCCACCCAGCCGTAATGCTTCTAACCAAGGGGGGAAGCTATTTGATTTTTGTTGAAACCGGTGCCACTGAATTGACAAATAACGCCGTTTTTTTGACGGGATTCAACTTTTGGGGTGTAGCCGGCGTAACGGCCCGCTTCGCCTGGTCCGGCGCTCAAAACGGGTTGCGTGCCTTCACCAGGGCAAGGGCATGCGCCGGCGGCAAAAAATACCTACTTTTTAGTATTTGCCGCGGAAACAGGCCCGGCTACTTTTGTTTGTCCGAAAAGCACCTGTTCATGTTACACCGTCTGCTTACCAGCGCCCTTACCTGTTTGCTGGTTATCTGCTATACCGCCGCCGCCGCGCAAACGGCCGGCTCCTCCACGCTCGCCAGTATCGAGTCGAAAGCGAACCAGATTGCCGCCAATGACGAAAAAGTGGCGGAGCTCAACCGCAAGCGCATGGATTCCTATGCCGCCGAAACCGAGAAACTGCAACAGCTGAAACAGCAGCTGAAAGATCTGCGGCTCGAAAAAGACAGGGCTCTATATGAGCTGCAGAACGGCTTTTACTGCAGCCAGTGCAACACGCCAAAATCGCAGTTCGAGGCCCGCGGGGAAAGTTTTACGGCCCACCTCCGCTCGGTGAACGGGCGAGCGGTACCGGCCAAGCCGGAAGTGATCAAAGCGAAAATGGATGAGTACGACCGGCGCATCAGCGACCTGGAAGCGGCCATTAAGAAATTCGAAACGGAAGAGAATGAATTTACCCGCAAGCGGGCGGACCTCGACCGGCAGATGAACGACCTGAAAGCCGCCAACGAAAAACTTTGCGAAGAAATCGTTTCGCTCAGCAAGGAGTACAAGGAGAAAGTGGTGGAAGAAGCCAAATCCATGCACCTGTTCTGGGCGGGCGACCTGATGCGCACCATCGCCGAAAAACACTTCGTGGAAGACCGTATCAACATCCTGCAGGTCAAACTGAACGATCTCGCCGCCGAAGAGTCCAAAGCCGTTGCGGAGCTGAAAGACAAAGTCGCCAAAAGGGTGGAAGAAGAAAAAAACAACCTGCGGAATAAAGTGGCTGCCAATAACCAGCGCCTGCCGGAGCTGGAGCGGTCGTACCGCGACCGCTCCGCGCGCCTGAACACGGAACTGGCGCAATGGACGGCGCGTTTGCAAGCCATCGGCGCCGAGCTTGCCGCCAACAAGTTCACGGCCGACGACCTGCCGCGGGTACAGGCCGGGAAAAGCGACCTGGAAACCCGGATCTCCACGGGCAGGCAGCAGCTCGCGGAATATGACGCCGCCTTTAACAAAGAACATCAAGCCATTCTCGACGAAAATAAATCGATGAACGACAAGATCTGGAATCTGACCGTGAACCTGTCCAAAGCCCAGGACGCCGCATTGGAAGGCTTGCGGAATGCGTTCGCCGCGAAACGGAAAATCCTCCAGGACGGAATTGCCGGCCGCAGCGCCTACCTGCAGTCGCTCGGCAGCACCCTGCTTAGTAAAAAAGAGGCCTACCGGCAGAAGCACCTGCAATATGCCTCCAAAGTAGACGGCGAACGTATCCGCCTGCTGCGCGCGTGCCAGAAAGCCGGCTGCTCCTGCTATGGGACGGATACGCACGGCGAGGTGAACGCCAACTGGAACCGCACGATGGGGTGCATCGGGGAAATGGAAGGCGCCCATTTCAGCGGCGACCCCGTATACGGCTGCATTGAAGAGAGCGCATTGTACAAAACGCACTACAATTCCATGCTGGGCGGTTTGTCGGACTCCGACCTCGAAGCGCTGCAACGCACCAATTCTAAAGTGCGGTACGACCTCATTCTGAAGAAAGTAACCAACTAACAACCTGTACATATGAAGCCACTGTTCATTTCGCTGCTGCTGCTGCTTTCCTGCAGCTTTGCATACGGCCAGTCGAAAACTTTCCTGCAGCTGGAAAAAAAGATCAAAGAACATATTGCCGGCGGGCAATGGGATGAAGTGCTGGTAGCTGCGCCCGACCTGCTGATCGAGGATCCGGCCCGGGGCGACGGGTATTACTACACCGCGCTCGCCTTCCTGAAGCTGAACCAGCCGGAAAAAGCCACGGAATACCTGGGCAAGGCGGATGCACTGGCGGACGACCGGCTGAAAAAAGAAATCGCCACGCTGAAAGCGGAGATTGACCGGCACAAACAGGCGCACGCCGTGATGGAAAGCGCGCAGAAGGAAGAACAGAGCGGCAGCAAAAAAGCGGCGGACGAATGGCAGAAGCTCTGGGAAATAGACAAAACCCAGACCGCCTACGCGCTCAATGCCGTAGAGCTGTATGTGGAACAGAAGAACTATCCCCAGGCGCTGGAGATCCTCAACGACCCCGCGCTGGCCAAAGACGAAGGCGCTAAAGCCCTCCGCGCCCGCATCAACGCCACTCCCGAAATGTATAAAATCAACGGTTATAATGATGCCATGACGCTCGGGAAGAACAACATCAGCAAACGCAACTTCAAAACCGCCATCACGAACTTCGACGCCGCCCTGAAATTCAACCCCGGCGATGCGGACGCCGTGCAGCTGAAGAAAAAGGCGCAGGACGAGCTGGCCTGGCAGGCGGCCCGCAACGAAAACACCATCGAATCAATTGAAGCATACATCAAAGGCAATACCATCGGTCTGCATAAGGAAGAAGGGAAAGGCCTGGTGAAAGACGCCCTGATCCGTTTCGGAACGCAATACGCGGAGAAGAGCGATATCCAGCAGATGGAATACTTCCTGTTCAAATTCCTCCGCGATTACCCCGGTGATGCCGATACGACGACCGTAAAAGCAACCCTGTGCGCCGCTTACCTCAAGGCAGCCGATATCGAAAAGGAAAAGAAATACGCCGCTTCGCAGGAGCAGGCGCTTACCTACTACCACAACATCAACCAATACTGCCCCGGTGCGTATTCACTGAAAGACGCTATCAGCACCGCCAAGCGGAAAAAGCTCCGCTACGGCCGCCCCGACCGGTTTTTCATGTCGTATGTATACGATAGCCTGGCGCCGATAGGCATCTCCCTCGGTACGCTGAACAACCGCGCCGTAGGCATGTACTTCACTTTCCGGATGAGCGAATCGTTTCTCACCAACTCCGCCTACTTCACCGTGAACAACGAGGGTGAGCTGGAAGGGAATATCTACAAGGACATCCGCCCCACCGGCGAAACGCTTAAAGCAAACGCAGACCTCATGCTTGGCCTTACCAAGAAGATTACCTACCCGTTGTGGGCATATGCGGGAGGCGGCGCAACGATGCACCGGCATTGGGAAGAAATGTCTACTTACCACGACAATGGCGCCCTGTACGAAACCGAATGGGTGAAGAATACGGACGAGCAGTACGTGAAGCCCGTGGTGGAGGCCGGCCTCATCGTAGACCTTGGCGGGTTCAATGTTCGCGCCGGCGGGAAGATGATCGATTTTAAGGATGTTTACTATTCGTTAGGGGTGGGGTTTTCGTTTAAACGTTAATTGCAGGATAAAAAGAACAAACGGGGCACTTCAGGTAAACCCCAGCTTGAAACGTTGTTGCGCCTGTTGACCGAACCGGGTAGCAAAACCATTATTAAATATGAAAAAGGAAATATTGGTTGGATATTTGCGGAAATAGGAGTAGGTTGAAGTTCGTTGTCCTGCTGACCTGCTTTGTGTCGTTGGGCCGTTTGTAAATTTGAACAATAAAAAAAATATGGTAATCATCAACAGTTTCGCAGAATATCAAGCATACGAGGGGAAGGAAATAGGCAGTTCTCAGTGGCATACCATAGACCAGGAGCAGATCAACAAGTTCGCGGACGCAACGCTTGATCATCAATGGATTCATACGGATGAAGAAAGAGCCAAAAATGAGGGGCCTTTCAAATCCACCATTGCGCATGGTTATTTGACGCTGGCGTTGATCCCATACCTGTGGAAGCAGATTGCGGACATCCGCAATGTTAAAATGGAAATCAACTACGGCATAGAACAGTTCAAATTCGGCCAGGCGGTGCTGGTGAACGATGAGGTGCAATTGACGGCGAAACTGCAATCCATCATCGATTTAAGAGGTGTCACCAAAGTGGTGATTGCCGCCACGCTCAGTATCAAAGGCAAGGCAAAACCGGCTTATACAGGTGATGTGGTGTTCTTGTATCATTTTTAAGACAGCGCGTAGGGCGGCTCCTGCCGCTTCAGTTCATGTGCACCGGTTGTAGAAAACATTTCACAATGCAAACAAGCCGTCAGTAGGTGGCTTTCTTCCCTTTTTTCTTCCAGTAACTGATCATCGGTGGAAACGGCCCGAACTTGTGCGCAGCCGCGGAAAAGGTATCGGCAAACGGCCCCTTGCCGTAGTCGAGCGCTTTTTCTTCGATATGCGGGTAATCGAAAGTCTTCGGGTTGGGCCGCTGATGGCTGTCGTCATTGACGAATGCGGCGATGTCGAGCGCCTCCATATCGGTAAGGAACGGTTTGTTCCAGGTAGCCTTGTCGTACGGCATATTGGCCTTGAGCCATTGCGCCTGTTTGATGATGCGGTGCATGCTGGATCCCGGCTGGTAGCCCTCGGGTCCCCAGAGCGGCGGGTATACGTAGGCCGACCGGTCTTCCATGAAAATGCCTTCCCCGTTGTTGCCATGGCACCGCGCGCAATGTTGTGCGTACAATTCTTTGCCGCGCGCAGGGCTGGCCGCTATGTTGGGCAACTGTATGCCGAGATTTTTACCGCCCTGGTGGGGCCGGTCTTTCGGCACAAAGCTGTTGATCCACCTGAAGTAGGCGAGGAACGCCACCATTTCTTTACTGTCCAGCGGCAGGGATTTGCCGCTGTGGGGACGGTTGACGCAATTGTTCACGCGCTCTGCCATGGTCAGCACCTTGCCTTCCCGGGCGCGATACTGCGGGTACTGCTCGTGGGAGAGCATCAGGTTGAACGAGTAAGGTTTGGTGCCGCCGTTCTGGTGGCAGTTGGTACAGTTCATCCGGTTGCCCAGGTACCGGCCATTGACGCCTTCAGGGCCGATGTAATAAGCCGTTCTGTACATCAGCTCCTGCCCGTAGCGGACGGCTTCGCCGTATTGGTCTGCGGGAATGGCGGCGCTGTCTACCGCCAGTAAAACAGGGGCCGTTTTTTTTTCCGCCGCAGCGGGTTTCCCTTTTGCACCGGTCTGGCAGGAATAAACGATGATTGCAGCGGTGGCGGCCAGGAAGCAGCCCCAGGCGATTCGATATGCATGCGTCTTCATGGTACTATTGTTTGTTAAGCTCCAAAGTCAGTTTGTAATAAAATCAGGTAATTGTTCTTTCGGGATAAACTCCGCCCGGTACGGGATAAAGGCGCACCGCAGGATCCATAGCGGCGTGCCGGCCCTGTCCGTCAGCAATACCGTGTTCCTTTTCGAACAGCATTGCAGGATGTGTCGCGGGCCCGCCAGGTAGGCGCTGCCCATCCTGTCGTTAAAGAGATAGGAGGGGATCTGCGCACGGAGTGTAGGCGTCGCCGTGAGCGCCTGTTCATCCAGCCGGAATGCCAGCGCTTGTGATTGCTCGCGCGACACGCCGTTGTCGAACAGCATCAGGTCGCCTTCGGCATTGCGGTGTACGGCATGCCCCATATCGAACGCCGCGGAATCGGGGAGGGCGAAGTCGCCGTCGCGGCCGAACTTCCAGATCACTTTCCCGGTTTGGGCATGCAGCTTCCAGATCTGGCCGTTGTTGTAAAATGAAATGAGGTAATGTCCGTCGCCGTCGAAGCTCAGGCTGTTGGCGTGCATCCAGTCGGTGCGGGTGTTGACGATGTCTGGGTCCGTCAGCGGATCAAGTGCATCAAACACCGTCCATTCCCATATTTTGCGCCCGTTGCGGTCAAGTACCAGGATGCCGTCGCTTTTAACGGTGTCCGCAGCGCCGCCGCCTTTACTCCGCAGGTCGAACGTTTTCTCTACGGTGTTCAGCATCACGATCCGGTTGCCGGGGCTCAGCAGCACATCGTGGTGCGCGTTTGTGGTGAAGTCGCCCTGGCCTTTCCGCAGGTGGAGCAGCGTATCTCCCTCCAGCGAAATTTCCAGTACCTGGTTGCCGTAGCTGGTGGCATATTCCTTACTGCCCAAAATAGACAGGAGCGTCCGGCGTTCGGTGAAATGCGCCGTTTTGAACCCGGTGCCCTTTACTTCGTGGTACCATACCACTTTGCCCCGGGCGTTTAGCAGGTAAAGCGCGCCGGGTTCGTCGCGGCGGCTGAGCAAAACATAGCCGTTCCTGAATCCGTCCGGCAACCCGGCGGCCTGTGAACTGTCCAGTTCAAAACCTTCCTGTACCCAGCCGGGCAACGGTGTTTTTTCCGGTTGCCTGCAGGCGAGGCATAGAACCGCCCACAACAGGCAGTAGCGTAATTTCATAAGCGCAACGATTAGTAGCTGTTTCAAAGCAGAAGGAAGGCTGCCCAGCCCGTGCATTTTTCCACCGGACCCGGTGTTCACAGCCTGTGCAGCCTTGCCTTCGGTGATTGTCCCGGTATGGACCTGTTATTGCCAGAGGCTGTGCTGTACGGCCTTTGGATTGGATTTCAGTTCACCCGCCGGGATCGGGAACACGAAGTGTTTCTCCCGGAATACGTTCGCGCCTTGCTTCTGCCGGTCTTTCAATACCTGCGACAAGTCCGCGGCGGTTTTGTGCCACCTCCGGAGGTCGTACACCCGGTTCTGTTCAAAGAAGAGCTCCAGCAATTTCTGGTGATCGATTTCTTTGAGTATCTGGGCTTTGCCCGGCAGGTCGGCGGCGGTTTTATCGGGGAGGCCCGCCCTGCGGCGGACGCGGTTAATATCGTCGATCGCTTTGCCGTTCTTTCCCGTCTGCGCGGCGGCTTCGGCGCGAAGGAGCAGCACCTCGGCGAAACGGTACACGCGGAGGTTGGCGGTGGACGGTGTTGGGCCCCAGTAGTTATCGGCGTCTTTGACATTGCGCCATGCGTTGGTGCCTTTTTTGATCAGGAAACGCCCGTGCGTCACCGTGTCGAACGGTGTGGCCGGGTACAGCCGCACGATTTTGGAAATGGCGGAGCTCCAGATTTTGTCGAACGGCTGGTTGTCGTACCAGGTAGCATCGGCTTCTCCCAGTACGGAATACTTCCACATCAGGGTAGCATACATCCGTTTATCGAATTTGGTATCGGAACCGGGCGGGCGCTGTTCCTTTACGAATTCGCTGACGAGATAATTGGACGGCACATATTTGAACCAGCCGCCGGCGGACGGGGGGCCGATGAACTGTGGCAGGTAGTTGTACATCGGGGAGTTGGCGGACTCAACGCTCCAGGCGCCGTATTGATCGCCCAGCGGCGCAAACGTCCATTCAAATACCGATTCCACGTTGTATTCGTTTTTATCGGTGAAGTTGTCTTCGAAATTCGGCACAAGGTCATAGGCATAGGGCGGTTTGCTCAACAGGTCGAGCGTGGTTTCCGCTTTTGCGTAGTCTTCTATGAATAGGTACGCTTTGCCAAGATAGGCCAATGCCGCGCCGCTGGTGGCCCTGCCTTTTTCCTTGGCATCGCGCACCGGCGGCAGGCCCGCAGCCGCTTCCGTGAGGTCGGCGGTCACCTGCTTCCACACTTCTTCCTTGGTATTGCAGGGCGCTGCATACCCGTCGGTGGTTTCCACCGGCTCGGTCCTGACCGGTACCGGCCCCCAGTTGGACGCCAGTATGAAGTATGCCAGGCCGCGCAGGAATTTGGTTTCTGCGATGTACTGTGTTTTTTTGGCCGCGTCAAGTTTCACCTCGTCTATTTTCGACAGCAGGAGGTTGGCGCGGTGGATGCCCTGGTAGAGCCGGTCGAAAATGCTGCTGAGGTCGCCGTTGTTCTCGTCGTTGGTAAAGCTGGCGATGCCCCAGGCCGCCGGTTCTCCGCCGGGAATGGTGAACACGTCGTCGCCCAGCGTATTGATATCCTGTATGCCGTGGAAAGAGCCCCAGTAGCCGTACAGCGAAGAGCGGAGCGGGCTGTAGGTGGCCGCGAGCGCGGATAACACGCTGCTTTCGTCTTTCCAGAACAGGGCATCAGTTACTTTGTTAGGGTCGCGCTGGGAAAGGAAATTTTTTTCGTTGCAGCCGGCGGTGGCCAATAGTAGCGTCAGCGCGCCTATATATTGATATTTTCTTTTCATGTACTAAACAGTTTGTCGGTTAAAAGGAAAGGTTCAGGCCAAACAGTACGGTGCGGGCGAGCGGGTAGGCAGACCATGAGTCGTCTACGCCCCGTACAAGTGCGCCGCCGCCGATATCCGGGTTGTAGCCCGTGTATCTGGTGATGGTGAAAAGGTTTTCACCGGAAGCAAATACCCTTACTTTATCGATGCCGTATTTGGACAGGAACGTTCTCGGAAGGCCATACCCCAGTTCCACCCTTTTCAGGCGCACGTAGGAGCCGTCTTCCAGCCAGCGGTCAATGTTGGTGCGGTTGTTCACGTTGGGGTCGTGCAGTGCGAAACGCGGGAAGTTGCTGTGGTTTTCCGGCGTCCAGGCGTTGAGCACATCGGTGGAGAGGTTGGTGACCTCGTTCATTTTTTCCATCCAGATCCGCCGGCCGTTGTAGATCTTGTTGCCGGTTACGCCTTCGAGGAACAGGTTCAGGTCGAACCCTTTCCACGACAGGTTGGCGGAAAGCCCCATCGTGAAATTGGGGAAGGGGCTGCCCATATATTGTTCGTCCTTGTTGTTGATAATGCCGTCGTTATTGTGGTCGACAAACCGGATATCCCCGGCTTCGGCATTCGGCTGAATGGCCGCGCCTCCCTTGTTGTGGGCCTGCACTTCTTCTTTTGAGTTGAAGATGCCGTTGGTCTCGATCAGCCAGAAACCGCCGATGGGATAACCAACCACCGCCCTGGAAATGGAACCGAATTCCTGCCGGCCGGAACCGATGGAGATGGCGCTCATTTTGTTGGTGAGGTGGGAGAAGTTGAGCCCTACGCGGTAGTTCAGGCTGCCGCTTCTGTCGGAATATTCGATGGTGGCTTCGTAGCCTTTGTTTTCAATGACGCCGGCGTTGAGGGTGGGGGAGCCCGTTTTACCGACAGACAGCGGGAAGGGCACATTCAGCAGCACCCCTTCGGTCCTTTTATTGAACACGTCCACGATCACTTGCAGTTTGTTATTCAGGAACCCGAAATCTGCTCCCACGTTGGTGATCTTCGTTTCTTCCCACGACAGGTCGGTGGGCGATGCATAACCGCTTGCGGTGGCGCCCGGCCACAGCACGCCGCCCTGTACATAGTTCAGGCCGCTGTTGATGCTGTTTTGCGTCAGGTAGTTGCCGATTTCCTGGTTGCCCAGCACGCCCGAGCTGCCGCGCAGCTTCAGGGAACTGATGATGTGGCGCGCCCCGGCAAAGAAGGCTTCGTTATGGACGTTCCAGCCCAGGGAGAAAGAAGGGAAGGAGCCGTACTGGTAACCGGAAGCGAAGCGGGACGAACCGTCTCTCCGCACGGAAGCGGAAAACAGGTAGCGGGAATCATACGAATACATGAGGCGGGCGAAGCGCGATACCATGGTGTTCACGCTGGCGCTGCCGCCGTTTTTCTGAGAAGATGCGGTGCCCGCGCCGAGCACGAACGTGCCGTCCGGAAGGTCGTCGCGCTGGGCGTTGAACCCGTCGTACGTGTTCTTCTGCGCCGTATAGCCCACCAGTGCGTCGATCTGGTGACGGTTTAATTTCCTGGAGTACGACAGCGTGTTTTCCACCAGCCACGAATTGCCGGTAGAAGTGCCCTCGCTCAGGTCGGGCATGGCATTGCCGGCATTGCCGTCGTGATAGATGCCGGTGTACAGCCGGGAGCTGCCGTGGTCTTCCGTGAGGCCCACGTTGAATTTATATTTCAGCCCGTCGATCAGCTTTACTTCCACGAACGCGTTGGCGAGCAGCGACAGGGCCTTTGAGGTATTTTCAATCCTTTCGAGGAGCGCTACCGGGTTGGAGAGGTTCTTGACGAATGTGGGCCGTCTGCCATAACCGCCGAGATCCTGCGTGGGGTCGTATACCGGTACGATCGACGGCATCATCAGCGAGCTGCCTACGATGCTGTGCGTCTGGTCGCCGCCGGCGGGCGTATTACGGGAAGTGCCCCGTTTGATGATCACAGTTTCGCCTACACGGAACCTGCCTTTTTCGTATTCGGTTTTTATCCGGAAGTTGGCGGCGGTGTAATCGGTATTCCGGATGGTGCCGTTCTCTTTGAGGAAGCCGCCGGACAGGTTATAGATAAAGTTTTTGGAACCGCCGCTGAAGTTGAGGTTCGTACGGGTCAGCATGGCCCGGCGGAAGATCTCGTTCTGCCAGTTGGTGTTGATGTTGTTGTACGCGGGGATGCCCGGTACGTATTTGGTGAACAGGCTGGTCCATTGTTCTCCGTTGAGCAGGTTCATTCTCCTGGGAATGGACTGCATGCCCACCCAGGTGTCGAGCTCCAGTTTGGGCACGCTTTCCTTGCGGCCCGTTTTGGTGGTCACGATGACCACGCCGTTAGCGGCCCTGGAGCCGTAGATGCTGGCGGTGGCCGCATCTTTCAGCACCTCGATGGATTCCACATCGTTCGGGCTTACCCCGTCGATGCTGCTGACGAATACGCCGTCTACGATGAACAGCGGCGCGTTATTACCCAGCGTGCTCATGCCGCGGATGGTGATGACGAGGCCCGAGCCGGGCGCGCCGCTGGCAGATTCCACCGATACGCCCGGTACACGCCCCTGGATGGCCGAACTGATGTTCTTGGATACGTTGGGACTGATTTCGCCCACCCGCACCGACGATACCGCGCCGGTAATGTCTTTTCTTTTCTGCGTGCCGTAGCCGACTACCACCAGCTCGTCTGTCAATACCGCTTTGGGTTTCAGCGCCACGTTCACGGGGCCTGCCGCCGATACGTTCCTTTCCACCGCTTCGTAGCCAACGAACGAAATCACCAGCACACCGCCGTTTTCCGGCAGCTGCAGCGTATAGTTCCCTTTGGCATCCGTACTGGCCCCCTGAGAGGTGCCCTTCAGTTTGATGGAAGCGCCTGCAAGCGGTTCGTTCGTTACCGCATCGGTGATCTTCCCGAATACGGAGATGTTCACGACGGCCGCCGGCGTTTCCGTGGCGCCGCCGCCGGTTTTGGGGGAGAGTATGATCGTGTTGTCGACAATGCTGTAGTTCAATTGTTTGTTGGCAAGGCACCGGCGCAGCACCTCTTCGAGGTCCGCCTGCGTCACCGACAGCGATACCCTGCTGGTTTCCGCCAGCATTTCGGTGTTGTAGAAGAAGGTATAGCCGGTCTGTTTCCGGATTTCCCTGAACACTTTCGACAGCGGGGCATTGTGCACATTGAGGGTCACTTTCTGCGAGTAGGCAGTTGCCTGGACCTGCACAACGAGCACCAATAGCAAAAAGGCGGTCAGTTTCATAACTTTTAGCATTTTCGCAAACACCGCGTGGGTCGGATGTTTGCCGGCATCTCTAAATAGCATAAATTTGTAAAGTTTTGGGTGAGCGTTTAGCTGTTTACGTCAAATACACGCGAATATGCCAGCCAGACAAACTCCGCCGGGAACGTTGCCTCGTTCCCGGTTTTATTTGCCGGGGTTTCATGATTACGTGAAGATCCTGGTTGTTATATCTCTTTTATACGTTGATATTATTGTTGAACATCCACGAGAATCTGCCTGCCTTCGATGCTGAAGCGGATGCCGGCCGTTTTCAGGATATGCAGCGCCTGTTGCAGCGTGGACTGCTTGCGGAATGAACCGGTGTAGTGTTTGTCGGGCACCGGGCCGGAGAACTTCACTTCCACATCGTACCACCGCGCCAGCTGTCTCATTACGGTTGATATATCGTCGTCGTTGAATTCGAACATGCCGCCCTTCCAGGCAATCGCCTTGTCTACGTCCGCTTCCCCGACTTTTATCGTTCCGCTTTCCCTGGAAAGGATGGCCTGCTGCGAAGGCGCCAGCAGTACGTCTTTGCCGGAGGGGGATATGACTTTCACCTTGCCGGTTACCAGCGTGGTATGGATGGCGCGTTCGTCTTCATAGGCCATGATGTTGAAGCTGGTGCCGAGCACGGCTATCTTCCCGCCGTTGGCAACCTGCACCATAAACGGCCGGGCGGCCTGTTGCGCCACTTCAAAGTATGCTTCGCCCGTGAGCTGCACCGTCCTGTCCGGGCCGCTGAACCTGGTAGGGAAGCGGAGGGAAGAGCCTGCGTTCATCCATACTTTCGAGCCGTCGGGCAATACTACCTGGTATTCCCCGCCACGCGGCGTGGTGATGGTATTATAGATCGTTTCGCTGCTGGGCCCGGCAACCGCATCGTACACCAGTTGCCCTTTTGATTGACCGATGCGCGTGCCGTCCTTTTCCTCGAGGCCGAGCTCGCTCGTTTCATCCAGTTCCACTGCCTTGCCGTCGCCCATCACGAGGTGTGCTTTCGGCCGGCCGGGCATCACGTCGTTGCCTTCCGGAATGGTGGCTACCATGCCGGGTTGCGGGCTGCCGGAGTTGCGGAGCCATTTCCACCCTGCGGCGGAGATCGCGAGCACCAGCACGGCCGCCGCAGCTACCCGCCAGAAGCGGATAATTCCGGGCCTTGATGGAACGACCGTATCCTGCTCCGCATGGTTACGCAGCAGTTCCCGGAAACGGCCCACTTCTGTATCGAGACGGCCCTGGCGGGCGCTTACCACGTCGAACAGGCGGCAGGCTTCCTCGAAAACCGGCCGCTTGCCGGGATGACCGGCCAGCCAGTTTTCCCAGTACCGGGTAGCCGCTTCGTCCACTCCCATGCGGTAGCGTACGAATGAATCGTCTAACAGGAAATCTTCTGCGGTGTTAAATTGATGTTCCATTGTTACGGTAAGTATAGTATTGTGTAAGAACCCGGCGATAATTCCCAAAAAAAGCCGGATTATTTTAAATTTTTTTTTTGCGGGCTACCGCAGCAGCCAGTACAGTAACGCGGTGAGCAGGCCCGAGGACAGGCTTTTGAGCGCGGCGGAAAGCGTATTGTAGGCTGTTTTGGTGGTGATGCCCGCCTTTTTTGCGGCCGCATCCATGCTGAGGCCTTCGAAGAAGCGCAGCTTCACCATTTCCTGCTGCCTGGGTGTGAGGGAGGCCATGGCGCGTTTTACGCGCTCCTTTATTTCGTCGGAGGCCTGCGCGGAAACGATGTACGATTCGTACGGCAGCTCATAGGCCTCCGTATTGTCCGAAAGGCGGCTGGCCGCCGCAGCATACTTCTGTTCCTCGCGGATATTGCCGAAGATCTTCCTGCGGAGGTAGGTGAGGAGGTACGACTTTACATTGGCTACATCGCGGAGCTGGAGGCGGCGGTCCCACAATTCGAGGAACACGTCGTTGATGGCGTCGCGGGTGCGCTCCGTATCGCCGCAGGTACGCACGCCGTATTGCATGAGCGGGAAATACAGCCGCTCGTACAGGTTGACAAGCGCTTCCTGTTCACCCTGGCGCACGCGGCTCCACAATTGCACTTCAATGTTCAACTGGTCGTCAAGGGGATGGGTAGGCACGGTGGTCATCAGGGATCAATGATGTTTCATAATGGCAGGGTGAAAAGGAAACGGATGGAAGCTCCGGCAAGGAAGTTGCATGCCGCTTCCGGCCAACAGGCGCTCCGCCCAAACGAATTTCAGAACATTTATCATACACATGGAAGTAGTTGGTAACAAAGGCCGGCATTGCGGTGCGACCCTTCGCCGTGGTCGTGCAGGTGTATGGCAGCCGCAGTTCATCCGATTGCCAAGATACTTTATTTTTTTATACAGGCTTCCGGAAAGCAGAGGGGGCTTGCGGTTGCGCGGCGCCGCTGCACACGCGAAGTACAGGAGGGTAAATGTTTTGACGGCAGGAAGAATGGCCTGTCATCAGGGGTGTGTCAAAAAAGCATCGGAAAATATCAAAATAGCAGTGGAGGTGCGTGGGCCCGGCAGGCTGAAAATGCTCATAAGGCGCCGGACAATAAGACAACGGGTGCAGATTTATTAACGGGTGCCGGTACATGCGAAAAATAGACGCCGCACGCTTCGGGCAATAAAAAAAGCTGGTCACGCAGACCAGCTTTTTTCTTTATCAGTTCATCGTTTCTTCAAACTTCATCATCCATTTCAGCAGCTTTTCGGGATAGGCGCTATCCCCCCGTTCCCCGTATAGCTTCACGGAGCGGCTGCGCGCGATGCCGATGTAAATCACATCCCGCTTCATATCGATGGCGATGGCCGCTTCTTCCACCGAACAATCGTGCGGTTTGCAGCCTTCGTTGAACAGCACGCCGTTTTCCACTTCGATGGGCGGCATCACTTTGTACCGTTTCGTGAACTCCGCTTCCTCCGCGCCCAGCATCTGCTTCAGGCGCTGCCGCAGCGGGGGCTGGGCCAGCAGTTGCACATCGGCGGCGTATTTGCCGTTGTAATGTTCGTAAGATTTCCAGGATTCCACGAGTGAGGGCGAGATGGTCGTGTCCGTGGTATGGATCATCGTATCCGCGGGGATCATCGTCACCGAGTCCGGTTTGTTTTGTTTGGCCTTGTTGCTTTCCGGCGCGTTGCACGCGGCCACGGCAATCAGCAGCAGGCCTGTCAGGCAGTTTTTCATTGGATATCGTATTCGTAGATCGGGTCGATGTGCGTATCCGGCGGCATGTGGAATACCGGGTTGATGAGGCCGTTACTGAGGCCGTACACCCAGCCGTGCAGGTGCGGGCGGTTTTCCTTGCGCCAGGCTTCCTGGATGGTGTTGGTTTTGGCCAGGTTCATCACCTGTTCCTTCACGTTCAGTTCAGTCAGGCGGTTTACCTGTTCTTCCTCCGTTTCCAGGGCGTTGATCTCATCGCGATGGAAGCGGTATACGTCTTTGATATGTTTCAGCCAGGGGTTGATGATACCGTAGTTCTGGTTCGTCATGGCAGCTTTCACCCCGCCGCAGCCGTAGTGGCCCACCACGAGGATGTGCTCCACCTTCAGCACCTTGATGGCGTATTCCAGCACGGTGAGCAGGTTCATGTCCGTGTGCACCACCATGTTGGCCACGTTGCGGTGCACGAATATTTCGCCCGGCTGGGTGTTGGTGATCTCGTTGGCCGGCACGCGGCTGTCCGAACAGCCAATCCAGAGGAACTTCGGCGCCTGCTGATCCTGCAGCCGTTTAAAAAAGTCTTTGTCCTCCGCCACTTTCTGCGCGGCCCATGCTTTGTTATTTTCCAGCAACTGTTCAAATGGATTCATATGTCGGTTATTTTCCTGTAAAGACCGGTGCGCGTTTTTCTATAAAAGCCTGCATGCCTTCCTTCTGATCGTCGGAGGCGAAGAGCAGGTAAAAGTTTTTTCTTTCGAAGTGAAGCCCTTCTTCCAGGGTGCTGTCGAATGCCCGGAGCACCGCTTCCTTCGCCATTTTAACGGCCAGCGGGCTTTGTTGGGCGACCGTTTCGGCGAGGCGGAACGCTTCGCTCAGGAAGAGGTCCGGCGGCACTACACGGTTGACGAGCCCCGCGCGCAGTGCTTCTTCCGCCGTAATAAATTTTCCCGTGAGCACCATTTCCATGGCCAGCGCTTTGCCGACGGCCCGGGTGAGGCGTTGTGTCCCTCCCGCACCCGGCATCACGCCGATCTTGATTTCCGGCTGCCCGAACTTCGCCGTTTCGCCGGCCACGATCATATCACAGAGCATCGCCAGCTCGCAGCCGCCGCCGAGGGCGAAGCCGCTTACCGCTGCAATAATAGGCTTTTTGATTTTTTTGATGGCATCCCAGGTGCTGAACTGGTCTGTATTGTACATGTCGATGGCCGTTTTGCCCGCCATCTGTTTGATGTCCGCACCGGCCGCGAAAGCTTTTTCGTTGCCGCTGAGCACGATGCAACGCACCTGTTCGTCTTCATCCAGCGCTTTGAGCGCGTCGCGCAGTTCCAGCATCAGCTGCAGGTTAAGCGCATTCAGCTCCTGCGGGCGGTTCAGCTGGATGTGCGCGATATGCGGTAAAACCTGCGGGTGTACGATAATGAATTCGGGTGTCATGGTTTTCTTTTAAACGATTGCGAACATCAGAACGAGAAACAGGAATGCCACGATCACCGTTCCCAGCCCGTACAACATCACTACCAGCAGGGAACGGCCGATGGCCCCTCCCCAGCTGACGCTGTACATGTTCCTTGCGGCCATCACAAAATAAAGGAATACCGGGAACATGAGCCAGCCGTAAACCTCGTCGTTATGAATGAGCAGGTTCAGCAGCATCCCGATCATGTACAACATAAAAATGAAGGTATGCATGTGGATGGCGAAAATCGCATGATCCGCGTAATACAGGTCTTTGCGGCCATATATCCATTTCATGAGCAGGGCGAAGAACGGCAGCAGGAGGAACATCAGTTTCGGGTAATGGTGCCACATCTTCGCCTGAAGCACGGCATTGGCATTGTCGCCGTATTTGTCACGCATTTCGAAGCGGCGGCGCATGATGTTGCGGAGCACGAACCCGTCCCTGGCCGCCTCCGGTTTCAGCTGCTGCAGGGAATCGTACAGGATGGCCGCGCGGCCCGTGGTGTCCTCTTCCAGGTCTTTGAACGTCAGCAGCGCCTCGGCCGCCTTTTTGAATGCCAGGGAATCTTCCGGCCGGGCTTTAATGGCGGTATCGCGGAGCCGCCTGCCGGCGGAGTCCAGGGAAAAGCTCACCAATTCGCGTTCCCGTTCCCCCTTGCTCATGCCGTGTTTTTTACGCAGGTAGGGGTCTTCGCCGTGGTTCAGCGAGCCCAGCAGCAGGAAAAACAGGAAGGAGGTAAAAACGTACAGGCGGATGGGATTCACGTAATCCGCCCGGTGGCCCGCCACATACTTTTTGGTGAGCTGGCCCGGGTAGAAAAAGAGCGATTTTAACGTCAGGAGCAACTTGGAGTCGTAATGGGTGATATCCTGGAAGAAGTGGCTCACCAGGTGTCCGAACGACTCTTTGGTATCGACGTTTTCCTGCCCGCAATGAGAACAGAAGCGGTCGGGTACTTCGGTTCCGCAGTTCAGGCAGTTTTTATCTTTTCTAAGGTGTTGTGTTTTCACGAGCGGGATTGCGATTTTGGATGCGATAAAGATATAGATTTATATGAACATACGTTTTGAATTGATCCGAACGTTAGTACTTTTGCGAACAGCCGATGTTATATATGATCAAACTGAGCACCCTTTTATCCGCCGCCCTGTTGCTATTACTGCATGGGGCCAGCGGGCAGTATTATTACCAGGATATTTACAGCACCGGTCAAACGGCTGCCACCATGGCCGGTTTTAAGGCCAACAAGGTAAGTTTCCAGCATGTGAAGTCGCTCGACGCCAACCAGCAAACCGACAATGATTTTGTGTGTATCCGGGGTATGAACCCCAGCTACCGGCAGATGCGAGCCGTGACGCAAAGCAGTGTGAGCGGGCGTTCCGTGCTGATTTCGTCGTTCAACACCGCCGGCCGGCTGACCAAAACGGTCGACAGTGCCGCGAATACGATCGGGACGGTGCAGTACCAATATTCTTCCGAAGGGCGGTTAGCGGAAATCCAGACGCTGTCCAAAGGCCGGGACGACAAGTTCAGGATGACCGAGACCCGCCGTTACGAATACGACACCACTGGCCGCCTGCGGCGCCTGGTCATCAAAAAAGGCGGGCTCGATTCCATCCTGGTGCAGTTCAAAACCGATACGGCCGGCAGGGTGACGGAAGAGGCCGCCCCCGGGCGGAGCCGCGTCTATTACAATTACGACGCGCAGGGCCGCCTGACAGACGTGCTGCGGTACCATCCCGTGCGCAAGCGCATGCTGCCCGACTATAGTTTCGAGTATGGGGCCGATAGCCGCCTTGCACAGATGACGGTGATCAATATCGAAAAAGGCGATTACCTGATCTGGAAATACAGCTACGATGCAAAGGGGCTGCCCGCGCGGGAGGAGTGCTATGGGAAAGGACAGGAGCTGCTGGGAATGATACGCTATACGTATGAATATTTTCAATAGCTGTAAAAAAATACTTTGCAGATTTAAAACAATTCCTATCTTTGCAATCCCAACGAAAAAAGTTCTTATACATCAGCGGAAGTAGCTCATTTGGTAGAGCACGACCTTGCCAAGGTCGGGGTGGCCGGTTCGAGCCCGGTCTTCCGCTCAAAAACAGGTATTCCAAACTGTCCCAAGCGGTTTGGAATTTTTGTTTAAAGTTCTTTGTGAATGGCTACATTTACAAAGCAGGATACCCGGGTGGTGGAATTGGTAGACACGCCGGACTTAAAATCCTGTGAGCTGCAAGGCTCGTACGGGTTCGACTCCCGTCCCGGGTACGAAATACCAATGTAGAGGCCTCCGTTAAAGGAGGCCTTTATTGTTTTAAGGAGATTTGCAAACAATTTTCAAGCAGATTGGTTTATTGGGAAGTAAAGAGCTTATTTGTATGAAGTTAACTCATTTCTTACCCGGTGTAAAATTTAACTTACCCTATAAAATACTTCATCGAAAGTATATCTATTTCACTTATACCGCTGCTGGATCATTTCGTTTGCTAATTAGCCAAGTCTGACTGTTCTGGAGCAGATTTTGGGCACAAATAAAATACTATTACATTTGCATCACTTTCGGAATA
Source organism: uncultured Chitinophaga sp. (assembly GCA_965653365.1). Taxonomy (GTDB): domain Bacteria; phylum Bacteroidota; class Bacteroidia; order Chitinophagales; family Chitinophagaceae; genus Chitinophaga. Next base: position 459,677 of record CBFGZV010000001.1, read on the forward strand.
ATCGAACTTGTCACTTCTCCAAGTTAGGCCATAGACCAACCCCATCGTCATATCCTTCAAGTATGATGTTGTGAGTATATAGCACAAACCAAAATGATTATGAAAGTACAAAGACTGATTATCAAGAATTTTAAATGTTATGAATATTTCGACGTTAAACTGAATGATGACCTGAACATTCTTATAGGAAACAATGAAGCCGGTAAATCCACTATTTTGGAAGCTTTAATGCTTGGCCTAACAGGAATGTACAATTATAAAAGCATCCAGCAGGAAATCTCCCCCTACCTGTTCAACCAAAAAGCCGTTGATCAGTTTATTGACGATGTAAAAAACAATAAAAAGATTGACCCGCCCTCGATCGTCATTGAATTATACGTAGAAAACACGCCGGAGACTGCTGGATTTAAGGGCAGGCAGAACTCATTGAATAGCAATGAAACGGGCGTAAAAATTGTCATTGCATTCGATCAAAATTATAGACTGGAATACACAAAATACATTAGCAAACCGGCAGATGTAACCACTATCCCTGCTGAATATTATGGTGCGCAATGGCACTCATTTGCAGGAAATGGCATTACAACCCAAGGTTTCCCTTTTAAAACAATGTTTATTGACACGAGTAGCACACGCTTGCAAACTGCCAATGACTATTATCTGCAGTCTGTAATTCGCAATGTATTACATCCAACTGAGCGGGCCGGATTGGATTTATCATTTAGACAACTAAAGGAAGAATTCGGAAAAGAGCCGTATATCAAAGATATTAATGATAAAATACAGGGAAGCGCTGGTTACCTACATAGCAAGCAAGTACAGCTTTCGGTGGATATCAGTCAGAAAAACGGCTGGGAATCCCATCTTACGACCTACGCTGAAGGCATCCCTTTCGCTCATATCGGAAAGGGTAAACAAAATTTTGTAAAAATCATGTTGGCTTTGCATCCCACCGGAAAGCAGTGTTCCGTAATACTTATTGAAGAGCCCGAAAACCACCAATCGTTTACCAACCTACAAAAATTATTACACGAAATCACCCAATCCTGTAGTGGCAAACAAATCATCCTTACTACCCACAGCACCTATATTCTAAATAAGTTGGGACTGAATTATGCCATATTGTTGAATCGAACCAGTGCAGGAGCTAATCAGACTACATTTAGTTCCCTATCACCCGGTACACTTAAATACTTTAAAAAGTTGCCCGGATATGATACTCTCCGCTTCCTACTTACAGAAAGGGCGATACTGGTTGAAGGTCCTTCAGATGAACTATTAGTACAAAAAGCATATTGGCATAAACATGGCCGATTACCAATCGAAGATGGTATTGATGTAATCAGTGTCAGAGGACTCGCCTTCCTCCGTTTCCTGGAACTTGCCACACCGCTGCAAAAAGAAGTGACTGTTATTACAGACAATGACAGCGACCATACTAAGGTTCAGCAAAAGTACAAGGACTATAATGGTAAACCTGGTTTCAAATTATGTTGTTCAACGGACAATACATTACCAAGCCTGGAAGACAATTTTGTTAAGGTAAACAAGAAGTCCCAAATTGAGTCAGTGATTGGCCAAACATTCGCTACGGAACAGGACCTGTTAGCACATATGAAAAAAAATGCAAACAAAACCGAATGGGCATTTAGCATATTTGATTCTACAGACCAATTTACATACCCACAATACATCGAAGATGCCATCTAAGGTGATAACTGCAGCAGCAGGCGCAAGAAAATCCACACGTCTGGTAGAATTAGCGGCAGGCAATCCGGAAAAACGTACACTGGTCCTTACTTTCACTATCGATAACCTGCAAACAATACATAACTATTTCATAGCGAAATATGGCATATTGCCGATGCATGTAACAACTAATTCTTGGTACTCTTTTCTACTACGGGAGGGTGTTCGTCCTTATCAGAACGTGCTATATCCAAAGGGGCCACGTATTGAAAGCGTGTTTTTCAATTCGGATTTGCCGCCATTTAAGATCCCGCGAAGTGCCACTAAAGAATACTACCTGACGGGTGACCGACTTATAAACAAAGACAGATTGGCCGAATTTGTTCATTTCACAAATGCAGCAGATTCAAACTGTGTTGTAGATCGGCTAAAAGATATGTATGATCGGATATTCATTGATGAAATTCAAGACATGAGCGGCTATGACTGGCTGATAATTGAGGCGTTAATGAATAGCGGTGTCGAAGTTTATTGTGTAGGGGATCCTAGGCAGTCAACATTTTCAACGAGTAATAATAGAAAAAATGCACAATATAGGGGTGCCAAATGTATTGATGTTTTTAGCGAGTGGAAAAAAAAGGGGCTTTGCCTGTTAGAAGAGTGGAATGAATGTTATCGCTCCAACCAAGTAATCTGTGATTATGCAGATGGAATCTACCCAACCTATACGCCTACAAAGTCGGTCTTTGCTGACAAATCTATGCATGATGGAGTGTATGTGGTTTGTCCCGAACATGTCGCTGATTATATCGGAAACTTCAATCCTACTATATTACGCGATAATGTAAGGTCAAATACACTCGGTTTCGCAGCCGTAAATATTGGCATAAGCAAAGGAAAAACATTTGAAAGAGTATTAATTTTTCCCACATCTCCGATGCAGAAGTACCTTAAAAGCCTCAATCCTGATGAACTGAAAGAACAATCAAGAGCGGATTTGTATGTTGCAATAACTCGTGCACGCCATAGTGTGGCATTTGTTATTGCAAAGAAAGATTTTAACGCCATCAAGTTACCAGCATATTGTTGCTAGTTCTTTGCAAGCTAGTTCAGCCCTGTCATCAATAAATATTACGTAAATGCTAGAGTACAAAATTAACATATCGCAGGCAGATAGTTAGTGCGATCTCACTGCGTAGTAAAATTTGGAATTCGTTATAAATGTTTACCAGGTAAGAATTGCCTCGGAGAACAGTCGAAAATTTGAAACATTTTATTTAGGTGCCGGATGCTGTAACGTAGATATTGCTAGTGGCAACAACTCAATTTAACAATTGGGGCATTATGCTTCGGTACCAAGTTCCAGTTAGCCTAGCGATCTGTCTACTGAGTGTAATACAAATTGGGGTCCGCTTTCGGGATCAGTTTCAGCTTTCTTAAATGTGCGATATTCCAGGTAAAAGTTGCCAGACCCGAAGGTTTTGTTTTGAATAGCAGAAAAATTTTTCAGAAATGCTTCGACACCGTCTGCACCCTTGAGCAACTCCCGTAGCATCGGTAGTGATATAAAATGACAATCCAGATAGGGCCTGTCTGCATTAAAACCCTCGGGATCGGGGTGTATCTTGGAGTATTGTTCATTGAGGCTTTTCAGGGATTGATTAAATTTTTGCAACTTGTCTGCTATGCCTGGCGGAGCAACAATATCCCCTTTCAGCGAAAGTTCAGCATTAAATAAAATTGAACTTAATCTATCCACAAAAAGATGATCCATCAGGGAATAATAATCCCTGTGTGTAACTGCAAAGCGATAAATCCTCCTGCCATTGAGTCGAATATTGGATACGACACCGCGCCGATCGCTAAGATCAATGTATCCCTGTTCCCGTAATATGTGCTCAACTTTACCTGCTTGCTGCAACGACTTAATCAAGGATTCTCCTAAACTGGCTAAAATGTGGTAGTCTTGGCCACCTAACGCATCTCTCCCTAGGGGGGTCTTCTTAATTTCAATGAGTAGGATTACATCTTTGGCTTCTATTAACAAATCACATTCCCCCTCTTTGCGCCTATATTTGAATTTGCCAGATTTTACCGTTATTCCATGGGTGCGGAACAATTCCGAAACAAGGAGTTCAAGGTACCTACCGATCTCTATGCTTGTGTGCCTTCCATATATCTTTTGGCAAAGCCTTAGCAAAGTTTCATAAACACCCTGGGCCGACCAGCTGTGATCTAATAGGAAATAGGTATTTGTAGTTGTCTTTGATTGCCGAATGAGCGGGCGCTCGACAATATTAACCTTACTATAGTCTTTTGGTGCAATAAATCCCTGATTAATAGTATCCGGCATATGACTAAGTTGCTCTAAAATAAGATCCAGCCTGGCAACCGAAACGCTAGGGCTAACTATATTCTGTAGTATAGCTTTATTAAATTTAAAAGGACCGCGAATATGTACCGAAATACGCCCCACTGCATCACACACCTCCAAATATTCCGCAATGGTAAAGCCATGAGCGTTTTCGAATCGACCAATATCAACCCATGAAAATAATTGCCTACAATTTTCCACTTCAGTAAAGAAGCTGCTTTGGGGTAAATGAACACAGGCATCGAAGGTAACGGCCTGCTGCAAATAATATGATAACTCGTCAATGTTAAAAAACCATGTACTCCAAACACTATAACGCTGCCCACCCCAAACGGAAAGTAGATCTGTAGCAACTGTTTGCACAAAATGAAGATCATTTTCCAATTCCGCCATTTTCTTAGCACTCGTGTCAAAACTACCATTCACATATGGGTACTTTGCACATAAATTCAGTAAAAAAGCAATGGGCAATTGAGGTTGCCTACGACCCGGATGCGAAGCAGGAGCCGTAGGTAGTATGTAGCGTTTCATTTGATCGTCGTAAAACTTATTTAGGACATCAAACAAGACGGCCATAAAAATTATACCACCGTGGCGGGCAATGGCACTTTCAATTTTGCCGATAATTTCCGTTTCCCCATCGGTTATTTCAAAGTGCCCCGTATCATATGTTATCGTTGCCCCCAAGGCTCGCAGGCGTCTTGCAGCCATCGCACGAATATAATCCTCATTCTTGTCTGTAAATAATTCCTCATTTGTAAAGGCTGACTCCAGCATTTGCAGTGCCTTAGAAGACGCAATCAGGTCGTTCCACCCCACTTCTGACAAAGCAGCGTCTATGCGAAAACCTCGGTAATGGATCGCTTCAATAATTTCTAATGGCGCCGCTGGCTTGCAATCAAAATCGAGTACACATTGATAAAGTGCCGCCCTTCTCCAATCTTTTCTAGGTATACATTTAGTGTCGGCAGTCTTTGCCAAATAAGGTTGAATCCTATCCATAAGGGCTGTTAAAATTTCCGTTCGTTGGTACAAATTCTCATCCTTTAATGACAGGCGAGCTGCCATTCGACTGTAATCTGTCATATCGACGCCATCGAACAGGCAAGGTATGTCAGTGGCTAGTCTACAGAATTCTTCAAATGAAATCATACAATTTAAAAGTTCTAATTTCTTGCATATAAAAAAGGAAGGGCGTATTCATTAAAATGGCAGATTGTAGCTCGCGCAATTGATGTGGATGCAGGTCAATCGTTATAGATCCCATCGTAAAATAAAAAGTTACTCCCTGCCCATTCCAACCTTAGTCAGCTAATCACATGCTGTTAATTCAGACATGGAGAACAACGCGAATTTACCCTCGGATATGGAAAGATCGGAAACAATCCGCTTTCTCATATCTTCACGCTCCCGGTCACCATAACAACTAAATTTCCAAATTGCACCAGGGCTCTCTTTTATTATCTGTTGAAAATATGGCATATCAACTGCCCCAAGGGAATGGCCCAAAACAATTACTTCTTCAATTCCTGAAATTTCATTAAAATAGTCTTGATGCCGCTTAAGAATTTCGGCTGTATCCTTCTTGAGAGCATAAAAAGCCGTGCGCGCAGCATCTTCTGCGTCTGTAAAGGCAGTCCTGGTACTATCTCCATTTTCATCCTGCTCCGGCTGCTTTGGATATTGTTCTATAGATCGACCATGTCCAAATATGACCCCATCGCCAAGCTCTTCAGATTTATTATGTATATACAAAATTTGATGAGGAGGAATGCCGTAGAGATCTTCTAATGTCGCTGTGTAATTGAAACTTATTAATTTGCTGCCCTTTTTGAGGTTTAATAGCTTTTTCCGATAAATTTCTAAGGGTGGATATTCAATCGCGTCTACCCACGCAGCAAAACTGTTGCGGATGCCTTCAATAAAATTATCCATCCTTTCAACGATATCATCTTCCAACCCCAATGCATCATTCCATTCAAAACCCTCAGCTGTGGGATCAAGCTCGTTACAGGTATCGAAAAAAACCTTATTATTATATGTCCCAAGATCATTCTCAAAATCACACCAGCGACTCTCTGAATTGAATGTAAAATCAAAGCATTCTTCCATCTCATTGGCAAGGTCAATATTGTATTCCTCAATAAATCTGTGAAAAGAAGCATAGCTGGTAGGCATGCCGTGATGGAGATCAAATCCATTCCCAATAATATAAAGTGTTTGCATCGCTGGGGATAATATTTGTTTAACTTTTCAAGCTAGCCAATCCAACAAGCCCAGAAAGGACAAATGGGGCATACTATCAATATACAACAATATGGACGATAAAATGATTGCTCAGAAGAACTATCAGGCATTTCGACTATGGGTCGGCCCTTCCAACCAAGTTACTGTATCTGAGGAAAATGCTGGCAACGGAGGGGCTGGAAGGATATTTCATTTATAACGCGAGCCTGTGAATATATCTGGCATGCATATTTTGTAAACCACAATAAATCCATCTATAAAAAAAAAGTGGCAATCATAGACTTTGAAAAGGTAACAATTACGGGTACTATTGAATATATATAACATTCTCCTTATGCTACTTAGTGGGCCTAACTTATAACCTGACTAAATAGGAGATTTATTTTGATCTTATAACGGAGTTTCCGGGAGGAAAATTCTTGGAGAACATTTAAAAATGTCTGCAAACTTATTTAGGTGTTGAATGTTGTAACGCTTACTATACTTAGGGCTCCCGCCTGCCCCACAAACCCATTTGAATTAAACCCCGCCTTTTCCGATAAATCTTCCTGGCTCATACTGGCAGCTTCCGGCATCTCTCGGACTTTAGCAATAACGTAGATGTCAATTGCAGTTCTCATAGTTAATCACCTATTGGCTAGTACAAAAGTGATGAGATACAGAAACTTTATCAATCGCCTATAGGTAGGTATATACACTAAATTTCCTTATCTTTGGGGTAACGGCCTTAGGCCAAGGGCTTTTTAGGTAAGAAATCTTGAGGACTACAGTCAAGTATCTTAGCTAACTGATTGAGATGCTTGATATTATAATGGGAAGGATAGTTAGCACTTTCAACCTTTCCTATAAATCCGACAGATACATTCAGCTCATAGGCCAATTCAGCCTGGGAAAGCTTCTTTTCAAGGCGCTTCTCTTTTACTTTACTAACAACGAAATTATCGATACTACTTTTCATAATCACCTATAGGTTGGTATAAAAGTCCACCAAAGCTGCGTGAAACACAATCACCCATAGGGAAGTATTTGAGCATAACCACGAAACAAACAACATAGTCATGAAAAACAAAAAGGAGTTAAACCGGATAACAAAGCAGATGGAAATACTACAATCATCTTTTCGAAAAAGGATTTGTAGTGAGTTTCTGTGGACAAACCAACAGTTCCGGAAAAAGAGTAAAGGAAAAAACTTTACCGAAAACGAGATTGTAAAAATGAGAGCCATTGGCTGGGAATTAGCTAATGACCTACGTCGAAAAATTGCAAAATAATAGGCTATGGAACCCGAACAACTTCAAGCACCGAGGCGCCTGGGGCAGACCCCGCAAATCAGAAGTAGTCGAGCGTCCTTACCGGGATGACCTTATTCTATACTATCGGAATTTGACTTTCATTGAACGGGAAAAAGTTATAAAGGCGGGCATAAGCAAAAACCAACTTGTGGCCTTAAAAGAAGGACACTATTTAATACGCTATCCTTTGGATTTGTTTCAATTGACCTATAGCTATCTACATCAATATTATTTTCCATTTCATTTAGAGTATCTGGCTTCTGATTGCTAATATTTTCTATTTAAGATTTCTTTATCACCTTCAGAAAATTCAAAGTTATCAAAGAGTCTCTCGTTATCCGTACTGGTTTTCCACAGATTATAGAGGCTTCCGCTCAATTTTAAAACGGCACGCCATGCAATTTGCGGGAAGGCGGGCGAAGCGCCCAGGAACCTATTGTAATGGACAAGAAAAAAAGGGCTGGTAAAATGGTTTTAACACCGTCGGCCACATAAAGGTGGCATGTAATCCCACCAATGTATATCATGGCCATCCCGAAGTACGCCCACTCTTTAAAAAGCGGTAAACGCGGAAGCGCGAAAACCGGGGCCGCCAGAAGGAATGCTGTCCCCAGCATATAAGGGAAATAGGCCGGGAAGCCTATTTGTTCCATGAGACGTTGATAGTAGCCCCTGTTGAGCCAGTTAAAACACCAGGTTGCAGCATACACACATTCGAGTATCAGCAGGCCGGTGAAAATCCAATAGGCTATAAGGCGTGCCCTCGAAACCGGCGAATGCAGTTTTTTTGGTTCGATCATAACAGTACGTTTTTTGTAACGGTTCAGATAATTCGCCTGTAAACCTTTTCAGGACGAGACGACCGCCATCTTGCAGATTGAAGCGGTATTTGCTGACAGCCTCCACATTTGGAAAGGCAGGCGAACCGTCTGACCGCTCTCACGACTTGAAAGGCATTGCATCCTGCTCCGCCTGATAGTTCACTGCACGGCCTAGTTGAACTTGAACACACCCATCACAAAAATAGCAAGTACCACCGCCAACTGCACGAGGCAGTAAATATGTATGTTCCTTTCCAGCCTGGCAAGCGTTGCGGCGGAATCTCCCGTTGTATCCGCTGCAATAACGGCGCTCGTTTTCTTACGTTGCCGCCCGGTTACAATGGTCATGACGATCAGTATCAGCACCAGCATCATCTTCACCCTGAACCACAATTGCTCTGCAAATACTCCTTTGGTCTGCATCATCAGCACAATACCGGATAATATCAGCAATACTCCGCCAATGGCGGCAACAGGCCCGATCTTCAGGCCGAGATCATGCACTACCAACGCCTTTGACCGGTCCGGGCCATAGAGTTTCCAAAAGCGCCGCTCCACTATATAGCCGATCAAAACGGCGCCGCCCAGCAGCGTCAATCCCGTAATATGCACCAATAGGTTGAGAAGATAAAGATTCATTGTTTAACTATTTGATTCGGTTGCCAAGTTGAAACTATTTCCCCGGATTGATTTATATTTGAAGGAGTAAATTTTATATCTCCGGGAAAATGCCGATTGAAATCAGGAACACAATTAATAAGCAGTTACTGTATCGTAATGAATTAACCGAGCATGAGTTTAATCAACCGGTTCTTTCCGAGCATTCCTTCCAGGTGAAGCTGCCTTTTGCCGATATGCAAATGGCGAAGTGGCAGTTTGACGGCATCCAGATACTCTTTAACAACTGGCACTACAACCGTCCTGCACCCGTTTCATTTGAGAACGACGTTGAAATGGTAAACCTGCAATTTAATCTCAAAGGTGAAATGCAGTTGCTGTCCGGGAACTCTTCCAGGATGATAGCAATTGCAGACAACCAGCACAACCTGCTCTACAGCAATGGTATGGCTGGTATTTTAACCGGCAACGTGGACCAGGATTACAGTGCGTTTGTTATTCAGTTTAGCCGGGAAGCCTTTCTCCGGATTGCAGAAAACGCCGGAGAAGTACTGGAGAGGTTTGCAGAAAAAGTGGCCGCCCAAAAAGCCGCCGTGCTGTCACCTTCATACATGCCGATAGACCCGCGACAGCAACAGGCCATTCAATCCATACTGAACTGCCGGTATGCGCCAGGGATAAAGAAAATATTCCTTTATTCAAAGGTATTGGAAATACTTGCCCTGCAGGTGGACGCCTTTGGCCGTAACCTGCCGCGAAAGCAATCGGCCCTCAAAACCGATTACGACAAGGAACGTATTCATTTTGCCCGCGAATACCTGGTGCAAAATATCGAATCGCCGCCCGGACTTCCGGAACTCGCCCGCCTTGCAGGCATTAATGAATATAAGTTGAAACACGGTTTCCGGGAGCTATACAATACCAGCGTTTTTGGATATCTGGCTGAAAAAAGGCTGGAGCTCGCATGTAACTATCTCCGGGATTCCACTATGCCCATTGCCGATATTGCTCTCTCGCTGGGATATTCGTCCGTACAGCACTTTAGCATGGCTTTCAAAAAGAAGTTTGGCTACCCGCCAAAAGCTGCACGATAGATAGCTACACGGAAACCGCTGGTTCGCTACCCGAAAATCCGTAAATTCATCATAGGGACCTAACAGCAACCTCACATGATCATGGCAACAGAACAATACCCAAAAATCTATCTCTACAGGCGGATCGTTCAGGCCAAACTCTTTATTGATCATCACTACGCTGATAAGATCGACCTCGGCAACATTTCCGACGAGGCTTATTTTTCTAAATTCCATTTTATCCGGCTTTTCAAAACCATCTACGGCAAAACACCCCACCAATACCTGATATCCGTCCGGATCGACAAAGCGGTGCAATTGTTGCAGGCAGACAAATCCGTGTCCGACGCCTGCTTCTCTGTGGGTTTTGACAGCCTCACCTCGTTCAGCGGGCTTTTTAAGCGGATAATGGGCATCTCGCCATCGGCTTACCTGGCCCAACAGCAACTGAAGAAAGCGGAAATTATAAAGTCCCCGCTGGCTTTCGTGCCGGCTTGTTACGTTTCCCAAAACGGCTGGACGGAAAAATAGCAATTTTGAAGAAGGAGGTTCGTTCCCCATGGCCGACATTTACAGAAACCTTACGGCTATGATTACAAACATGAGTATTACGAACATTTTTGTCATCAATCAGGACAGCGCCTGCGACTTCTACGTCAATAAACTGGGCTTCAAACTGGTGGACGATATCCCCATGGGGCCTGGAACCCGCTGGCTGACCGTATCGCCCCCCGAGCAGCCCGACCTCCAGCTGGTATTGTTTCCCGTCACCGTCAGCAAAATGTTCCCGCAGGAAACGGCGGATACCATGATCAGCCTGATCAAAAAGGGCACCTTCGGTTGCGGCGTACTGCAATGCAACGACATTTACGCCACCTACGAAGAACTGAAAGCCAAAGGCGTCGAGTTCATGAAGCCGCCGACCAAGGAATTCTACGGCACGGAAGCGCTGTTCAAGGATGATTCTGGGAACTATTTTTCTTTACAGGCAAAAGAATAGCCATGAAAACGATATTCGATAGTGCTGCAAGGGCGGAATTGATCGGCCGGATCCATACGCTCAACGAGAAATGTGTGCCCGGATGGGGCAGGATGAACATTTATCAGATGGTGAAACACTGTACGATATGGGAGGAATGGGTACAGGGCGTAGGCCGGTACAAGTACAGGCAGGAATTCATCGGCTGGTTGTTCGGGAAGGCGGCTTTGAAAAGCATCGTGAAAGACGAGGCGCCGCTGCGGAGAAATACACCCACCATGGCCGCATTCAAGGTGAAACAGCAACATGGCGATGTGGAAGCGGAAAAAAAGAAATGGATAAGCCTCATCGAAGGGTATGCCCATTATTCAAACCCCACCTTCATACACGGCTTTTTCGGTAAAATGACGGTAGCGGAGATCGGGATACTGGCTTATAAACATACGGATCATCATCTGCGGCAGTTCAGCTGCTGAATCATCATAAAAGGAAAGCTTAGGCGGAGAGGTTGTCCTGTTGCTCGTTACAAACTGCCTCACTATATCCATAATGCATGATAGCTTGGAGATGAAACAATTACCTGCTAAAAAGAAAACGCCAGCTTTTGCTTTACATGTTTTTTCTCGTTTTCTATAATATTCCTATTATGCTGCAATTCATATGCTCTTTCTTTTTCCAGTATTTTAAACCACAGAAGGGCCGGGAAATTTCTGTTGGAATGGATTTCCAGTCTGAAAATTAGTTTTTCGGTCGGTTTCCGATGTCGATTAATGATTTGGCTTAACTCCGCCGGATCAACATCTATTTCTTGTGCAAATTCCTTATTTTTCTTTTCCAGCCGTTGTATGTATTCCTTCAGAAAATAGCCGAAGTAGCGTTCTTTATTAAACTTATCTGAAGCAATATATTCCTCAATCAGGAATTTCAATTGCAATAGCAGTGCAATCAGCTTGGTTTTTTCCGATTGTTTGGCGGCGCTCTTTTTCCTATGTTCGCTATATGCTTCCAACAAGGCCTCTCTTTGTTTTGGAGACCTTGTATCAGGAAAGACCAACGATTCTGCAATTTCTTTGGGAGTAAGTTCCTTTTCTATGTTTTTTAACGATTTCATACTTGCACGGTTTTCATGTGCGCTTGCGGCGCGCGTGAAACAATCTTTATATAATTAATTAAGCCAGATATTTCTTTATCAACAGGTGAGCACTGAGGGTATCTAGTTCCATTATTCCTTCCGGCCGGTCAGGTGTGATTAAAGGAACATGAACAAATCCATAAGCGTCGGAATAATGCGCTATCAGATAGGTTTTAGGAATCAGGAATACCCATCCCTGGTATCCCCGCTTAAATGACTCCCGGCAAGCGAATGCGATCATGCATCCCGCAATTCCGCTCAACTTCTTTCCGGCTTGCCTGTTTTCTGCGCTCACTTCCAATAATTCAATTTCCAGGGCATTGACCCCCATTTCAGGCGGGAAATCTCTTAAGCACATTAGGCCCTGTATGGTCTGATCTGTCTTTAATCGTAATTTATATACCTCTTTTCCTTTATATTTATTCCAATCAAAAGCATTAAACCGGATCTTATCCTTGCTGATAACTTTAAAATCTTCCTTAGCCACCGGCTCTATGAGAGCCTCAAGTTCCTCTCCTGTCGATAGATCTTCTATTATCATTCAATAATGATTAATCTTTCAATAAAGATACGAAAAATAATTAACAAAAATGTTAATTATTGATAGATTCGTCAACTTGAATGTATGAAGGTGCTATTGCCGGTCCCTCATGGCCCACAGCGGAAAACACAAATGAAACGGACACGCACCGACGGATAAATTGAACGTACGACATAATCCAGTGATAACTTCTTCATGAAGAAGCTTGGATACAAAAAACGGTATTTGAGCGTGCTGTTTTGAGCCGGTAAGTTACAGTTTAGACCAGGTAAACATAGCCTAATAGGAAGTTCATTTATGCAGGGCATCGCTAGCGAAGTCACCAACATAATTGCTAAAATTCCGGATTTCAGGCTTTTCCAATATTTTTTGTTATCTTAGAACAACTCGAAGAATTTTCAAACATACGCCACTTTAACCCTTATTCACCTCAAAACGCGATGTATATGACGATCTTCAACCAACAAGGCCAGCATGTCCAGAACCAGTATAATGCAGGCGGCGATATTCATCTGAGTACTTTACAACAGCAGGAGCTTAATAATTCTATCAGTGAGATCTCACGTATGGTGGATCAGGCCGCTTCTCAGGGTATATTTGATCAGCCAACGGTGGAAGTTGTGCAGCGGGAACTTAAAAGCGCCGCTACTGGTGAAAGAAAGTCCGTCATAGCACATCTCAATAAAGCCGGTGAAATGCTGAAGGGAATCACTGCAGCGGAAAGCATTGCCAGTACCATTAGGTCGCTTGTCAAATCCATTGCAGACTGGTTCATATGAGCACTTTCCATCAACAGCAACAAAAAGTGGATTTCCAGATTAACATCGGCAGCATCGTGCTGCAAGTGCATGCCACGGAAAATGTAGCCGCTATGTTGGGGAAGGCTGTGCGTCTACTGCACACGGGTCACTATAACGAAGCACTCCAATTGCTCGACAAAGTGCTGCTGGCCGATGAGGAAATATCGAACGCATATTACTACCGCGCGTTAGCCGCTCTGGAGGGCAGGCGACCAAAGGCAACCATCCTTCCAACGGCGGACAAAGTCTGCCGGGACCTGTCGGCTGCGATCGGCCTGGATGGCGGACATGCCCACTATTTTTACCTACTTGCCCTTGTGAAGTATGATTTCTATATCATGAACGGCTTTGGTGGCAACGTTGATGAAGTTGAACGGCTGCTGCGCGTGGCAGCTTCATTGCCGCTGGATACCGCTCAATGTGAAGAAATGTTGCGGCACAGCAACAACCCGGATTCCCCCGTCAGTGATTTCCTCCGACAACGCTTATAAACAAACGTTAATCCGATGCAACAAAACAGAAGAAAACAACTGGAAAACTATTTTTACAATCTATGGCTCAAAAAACCGCTTATTGTTTTCACAATCTCATTTTTCCTGTTTTTAATCAGCGGTAGCCGGTTCAAGACCCTGGGACAGCTTAGCCTAATAGTTTCTCTCTGCAGCCTGGCGGTTATCGGTTATCAACTCTTTCGTTACTTTAGCGTCCCGGATGATGAATCTGTCGACGCATGGCTGGCAGACGACATTAGCCGGCTCGTAAGGCAGTCTTACGACAAAGTCGGTATATCGCCCTCGGAAAAAATGCCCGAACCGCTGGTTATCATTTCGCCCGTTTACTGGTTTACGAGGGGCATCGGTTTTGAGGAATTGGGCATGCGCAAGGGAAAGGACAAAATGCTTAGATTTTCCGTGTATCATATCGCCGTCTTTCACCTCGACGAATACATTTTGGCTTTTTACCGCTGTGATTACAATTTCTTGAGGGGAGCCTCACTTAATGAAGCCACCAACGAATATCATTACAAAGATGTGGTTTCTGTAGCCACAGTGGAAGCTTCTTCCAATTTCCGCTTACCCGATGGCCAAAAATTTGTGCATTTCCAGGAGTTCCGTTTGTCCGTTGCCAGCGGCGAAAGTATCCGTGTAACACTTAACCCGCAGCTGCTGACGAACGCTCATCGGGCCAAACTTCCACCAAGCGGGGCGGACCGTGCCGTGAGCGTCATCCGCAACATGCTCAGGGCCAAAAAGGTGTAGCTGCCTTGCAATCCTTGCAGCTCATACTTTTTAACATTATCGGCATACGGCATCGCTTCGAGTCATTAAAAAAGGGCCCGCCAACCGGCAGGCCCTTGTATTTCGAGTAGTACGATGTGCTGATTGACTAAACTCATCCTTCATTCCATTACTGCGCTCTCGTCTGCATTCATCCGCATGGTCCTTCGCATCGTTTACCTGAATTGCACTATTTGAACTTCGACTTCAGCGCCAGCAGCTTCGCCTGGAAGTCGTTCAGCGGCGCTTCTTTCGCGGGTTTCTGTTCTTTGCGTTCCCTGCGTTGTCCACCGCCGCCGGTTGCGGGCTCGTTGGTTTTCATGGAGAGGGAAATGCGCTTGCGCGCGATGTCCACTTCCAGCACCGTTACCGTTACTTTCTGGTTCAGTTTCACCGCTTCGTTAGGGTTGCTGATGAATTTGTTGGACAGGTGGGAGATGTGCACCAGGCCGTCCTGTTTCACCCCGATGTCGACGAACGCGCCGAAGGCGGTAATGTTGGTGACCACGCCGGGCAGCGTCATGCCGGGCTTCACGTCTTCCATGCTCTTGATGCCTTCGGCATATTCGAAGATGGCGATCTCGTCGCGCGGGTCGCGGCTGGGTTTGGCCAGTTCCTTGAGAATGTCTTCAACGGTGAGCTGGCCCACTTCTTCGCTGATGAATTCTTTGATATTGATCTGTTTGCGGAGGTCGTCTTTACCGAGCAGTTCTTCGATGGAACATTGCTGTTTGGCGGCGATGGCCTCTACCAGCGGGTAGCGCTCGGGATGCACGGCGGAGTTGTCGAGCGGGTTGTCTCCGTTCTCGATGCGGAGGAAGCCGGCGCATTGCTCGAATGCTTTTTCGCCGAGGCGGCTCACTTTTTTCAGCTCTTTCCTGTTTTTGAAAGCGCCGTTTTCCTTACGGTATTTCACGATGTTTTCCGCCAGGGAAGGGCCGAGGCCGGACACATACGCCAGCAGGTGTTTGGAGGCGGTATTGAGGTTGACGCCCACGTTGTTCACGCAGCTCACCACCACACGGTCGAGGCTTTGCTTGAGGTGGCTCTGGTTCACGTCGTGCTGGTACTGGCCTACGCCGATGGCTTTCGGGTCGATCTTCACCAGTTCGGCCAGCGGGTCGATGAGGCGGCGGCCGATGGATACGGATCCGCGTACGGTCACGTCTTCATTGGGGAATTCCTCACGGGCTACTTCGGAAGCGGAGTATACGGAGGCGCCGCTTTCATTCACCATGAACACGTTCACCTTGCGGCCGAAATCGATCTTTTTCACGAACTCCTCGGTTTCGCGGCCGGCCGTACCGTTGCCTACGGCAATGGCGGCGGTGTCGTATTTGTTCACCCAGTTGCGCAGCAGGTTTTCCGCGTCCTGGCTTTTGTAGTTCTTTTCGAGGGGGAAAATCACGTCGTGCGCGAGCATGTTGCCCTGCTCGTCGAGCGCTACGGTTTTACAGCCGGTGCGGTAGCCGGGGTCGATGGCGATCACGGCTTTGGGGCCGAGCGGCGCGGCCAGCAGCAGCTGGCGCAGATTTTCGGCGAACACTTCGATGGCTTCGGTATCGGCGCGCTCTTTGGCCGTGGCCCTGAACTCGTTTTCGAGCGAGGGGCGCAGCAGGCGCTTGTAGGCGTCGGCAGCGGCCTTGCTCACCTGTTCCGCGGCGGCGCCATTGCCTTTTACGAATTGTTTGTGGATGATCTCGGACGCATCTTCTTCCACGGGCGCGATGTTGCCGAACAGGATGCCTTCCGATTCCGCGCGCAGGATGGCCAGTACGCGGTGGGAGGGAATGCTGTGCAGGGGCTCGTTGAACTCGAAATAGTCTTTATACTTCACGCCCTCGGCTTCCTTGCCTTCGATGACCTTGGAAGTGAACACGCCGGTATTGGTAAAGAGCTTGCGCAGTTTGTCGCGCAGCTCCGCATTTTCATTGATCCATTCCGCGATGATGTCGCGGGCGCCTTTGAGGGCTTCTTCGCCACTGGCCACCTGCTCGTTGATGAAAGTTTCGGCGGCGGCCGACACGTCGTTGTTGTCCTGCTCGAAAATCAGCCTGGCGAGGGGCCCCAGGCCTTTTTCAATGGCCACGGTAGCACGGGTTTTACGCTTGGGTTTGTAGGGGAGGTACATGTCCTCCAGCTCCGCCAGCACCCAGCTGGCCTCCAGTTTCTCCAGCAGCTCAGGCGTCATTTTATCCTGCTCCGTGATGGTCTTGATAATGAAGGCACGGCGGTCGTCCACCTCCTGGTAACGTTTGGAGAGGTCTTCCACTTTACCGATCTGTACCTCATCCAGGCTGCCGGTCTGCTCTTTCCGGTAACGGCTGATGAACGGTACGGTAGAGCCTTCGGCCAGCAAGCCCATGGTACTCTCAGCCTGCTTCATCGAAATGCCCAGCTCAGCAGATATGAGCGCCACGTGTTTCGGATTCATATGCGTTTCTTTTGTGATTTTGCTAAGGCCGCAAAGCTAATTAAATTGGCTTTTCTGCCAAGAAAAAGAAATTAACACCAGCCCCCCGTTCCCGGGAGGAATCGGGGATATCCCGGAATTGCATTATTTTTCCGTTTCTTAGCACTGGAACTTTAATATTTAATGTTATGCAGCCCGAAAAAGCCTTTAGCCGGTTATTGCAGATTATGGATGATTTGCGAGAAAAATGCCCCTGGGACAGGAAACAGACCCTCCAGAGCCTCCGCCAGCAAACCATCGAAGAATTGTATGAACTGACGGACGCCATTACCGAACAGGACTTCAAGAGCATCCGCGAAGAGCTGGGCGACCTCATGCTGCATATCGTGTTTTACGCCAAGATCGGCGCCGAGCAGCAGCAGTTCACCATCACGGACGTGCTCAACGGCATCTGCGAAAAGCTCATCGCCCGGCACCCGCATATTTACGGCGACGTGAAGGTGGAAAACGAGGAAGACGTGAAGCAAAACTGGGAGAAGCTGAAGCTGAAGGAAGGCAAGGAATCCGTGCTGAGCGGGGTGCCGGTATCGCTGCCCGCCCTGGTGAAAGCGATGCGGCTGCAAACGAAAGCCAAAACCGTGGGATTTGAATGGGACGATACGGCCCAGGTGCTCGAAAAGGTGAAGGAAGAAACCCGCGAGCTGGAGGAGGCCGTGGCCAAAGGGGACCAGAACGACATAGAGGCCGAATTCGGCGACCTGCTATTCGCCCTGGTCAATTACAGCCGCTTCCTGAAAGTAGACGCTGAAAACGC
The DNA here is from genome assembly GCA_965653365.1 of uncultured Chitinophaga sp. GTDB lineage: Bacteria > Bacteroidota > Bacteroidia > Chitinophagales > Chitinophagaceae > Chitinophaga. Next base: position 477,747 of record CBFGZV010000001.1, read on the forward strand.
CCTCGAACGCACGAATAAAAAGTTCATCCGCCGCTTCAGGGCAATGGAAACGTTGGCCGCCCGCAGCGGGAGAACGCTCGATGAAATGAGCCTCACGGAAATGGACGGCTTGTGGAACGAAATAAAAAAGGGCGAATAAAACATGCTCGACAGCAAGGAAATAAGATTGTTCATTCTACGGAACGGTTACCTGCTCATTGTGGCGGCGTGGCTGTTCACGTTCTCGTTCCTGTTCAACAATTACTGGAGCTATTATTCCTCGCCCCACGGCGTGCAGCGCAGCCTGGAAAGCGACATCCGCACCAGGGAGCGGTCGTTCCAGGAGCTCGCTACAGACACGGCCACCGTCAAATCCTTGTTCAGCGGGCGGTACAGCGAGGCATCGCTGAACGAAGTGTACCGCGAGAACTACTTCGTATTCGCCTTCGATACCGTGGAGAACGGCCACAAAATGGTGTTCTGGAGCACCAACACCGTGCAGCCGCCGCTGCACGAGGAATTGCGGCCGGGCACCAATTTCCGGAAACTGGCCAACGGCTATTACGTGGTGGTGGCGCATCCGTACCCCTCCGGCCGTTACCTCGTAGGGCTCATCCCCGTCAAGCAGGAATATGCCATCAACAACGAGTACCTGCCGGGGCATTTTTACGGCCGCCCCGCCATCGGCCGGGAATATACCATCAACAACCGCCCGCCGGGCCTGCCGGTGCTCAATTCGGCCAATACCATCCTCTTTTACCTCCATTACGACCCGGCCAAGTCCGAAGCCTCGCCCAGCCTCATGAGCGTGCTGCTGCTCACGCTGGGCTGCATCTGCGTATTCATTTTCATCAACCTGTTCGCCACCCTCATCGCCAAAAAATTATCGCCCCTCAAAGGGTTCACCTTCCTGCTGGTCATCGTACTCACGTTCCGTGTGCTCAGTTACCTGTACAACTTCCCGATCGATCTGGGCACGTTGAACCTCTTCCAGCCTACGATCTACGCAAAAGACGATGTGTTCAGGTCATTGGGCGACCTGATGCTGAACGTGCTGCTCACCTTCTGGCTCATCCTCTTTTTCCGCCAGCATGTGCGCACCATCCACCCGCCCGTGGTGCGGAAGAAATGGCAGAGCCGCATCATCATCGGCGCGGCGGGCCTCGTGATGTTCATCGCGGGCCAGTTCCTGCTCGACCTCATCCGGAGCCTCGTGATCGACTCCAAGATTTCGTACGACGTCACGAACTTCTTCACCCTGAACGAATACAGCATGATCGGCAGCATGTGCCTCGGGTTCATCGCCATCAGCTTCCTGTTCTTTTCGCAGATTGTCAACTACCTGCTCAACCAGCTCACCGATTTCCAGTACCGCACCAAGTACATCGCACTGGCGGCCGTGGGCCTCGTATGGCTGGCCTTCCGCTTCAACCAGCCCGATTTCAGCGCGTCCGTGGTGCTCTTCTTCTGGCTGCTCGCCTACGTGGTGATACTCGACCTGCTGGAACTGCGCTTCAGCCAGGGCTCTGCCTCGCTGCCATTTATCATGTGGATGCTCATGATGACGGTGACCACCTCGGCCGTGCTCATTTATTACAATAACCAGAAAGAACTGGATACCCGCTTCAACGTAGCGAGGAACCTCTCCAAACAGCGCGACCTCTACCTCGAAACACTGCTGACGGATGTGGGGGACCGCCTGGCGAAAGACCCGGAAGTGCGGCAGTTCTTTGTACAACCGGCCCTTGAAAACAAACGCGCGCTCGAAAGAACGCTGGAAGAAAAATATTTTTCGCGCTACCTCAACCGCTTCAATATCTCTTTCCATACGTTCGACGCGGAAGGCCGCCCGCTCTACAACCGCACCCTCGACACACTGGAGCAGTTCAACGCCCGCATCATGACCGGCAGCGAACTGCCGCACCTGCTGGGCCGCGACCTCTACTACGACGAACGCAGTTTCAACGATTACAGCTATATCGGCAAAAAGGAATTCACCGGCTATAACGATTTTATATCCGGATACCTGTTCTACGAAGTGCGGTCGGAACCGGAAATCGCGCAGCGCGACCGCCTCTACCCGGAACTGCTCATCGAAAGCGGTATGCAGGACGTGGATGCGGCGTACGCCGATCAATATTCTACCGCCGTGTACGATAAAGGAGTGCTGGTGCTCAACCACAGCAGCTACCCGTTCAAAACCGTGCTGGTGCCGCGCGACATACCGGCCGCCGATATGGTGGTGGAAGAGGTGGACGGCTATTCGCTGCTGTATTACAAAGCGTCGAAAGACAAGCTGGTAGTGGTGGCCAAGCCCACGCGCAACTTCCTCGAGTTCATCACGCTGTTCGCGTATATGTTCTGCCTCTTCCTGCTGATCATAGGCCTCTACAGCCTGTTCGACCTGCTCATCAAAGCGAGGATGCGCATCTCCAATATCCGCAACCTTGTCAAACCGAGCATCCGCAGCAAGGTGCAAGGCACCATCATATTCGCCGTCACCTTCGCGTTCCTGGCGCTGGGCATCACCACCATCCTCTTTTTCATCGGCCGCTACCGCGTGGAGAACGCCGAAAAGCTGAGCAACACCGTGCACGGCATCGGCCGCGAAATAGAAGGGGCCTTCCATGTGCAGCGGGAGTTCGATGAAATGGAAATGATCTTCGATTCCATATTCGTGAAAGACCTGTCGTCCGCCATCGGCGAAATCGCCACCGAACATAACGTAGACATCAACGTATACAACGTCAACGGCCTGCTCGAGCTATCCGCCCAGCCGCTGATGATCGAGAAGGGATTGCTCTCCGAAGTGATGAACCCGCTGGCGTATTACCAGCTCTCGCGGCTCGGTAAAATCCAGTACATCCAGGAAGAGCGCATCGGCGACATGAAATATATCAGCGGGTACATCCCCCTGCGCAATAAAGGCAATGTGTTCGCGTACCTTAACGTGCCTTATTTCGCCACGCAAACGGAGCTGAACCAGCAGATTTCCACCTTCCTGGTGGCCCTCATCACCATCAACGCGTTCATCTTCCTGATTGCGGGCCTGCTGGTGCTGCTGATCTCGAATACCATCACCAAATCGTTCTCCCTCATCACCGACAAGCTGCGGCACGTAAACCTGGGGCGGCACAACGAAGAGATCCTCTGGGATAAAGACGATGAAATAGGCCTGTTGGTGAAGGAATATAACAAGATGGTGCAGAAGCTGGAGGTGAGCGCGGCCATGCTGGCCAAAAGCGAAAGGGAAGGGGCCTGGCGCGAAATGGCGCGGCAGGTGGCCCACGAGATCAAGAACCCCCTTACGCCAATGAAGCTCAGCATCCAGTACCTGCAACGGGCGATCGCCAATGATTCGCCCGACGTGAAGGCGCTGTCGAGGAACGTGGCCAATACGCTGGTGGAACAAATCGAGCACCTGTCCAACATCGCATCCGATTTTGCGGCTTTCGCCTATATCAGCAAGGGGAACAACGAGGTGTTTTCCCTGGGGGAGGTGCTCCAATCGGTCACCGCCCTGTATATGAGCAGCCCGGAATGCCATATTTATTTCGGGCGCCAGGACAAACCGTACCCCATCGCCGCCGATAAAACGCAGATTAACCGGTTGTTCACCAACCTGCTCCAAAATGCCATCCAGGCCATCCCGGAGGGCCGGGAAGGCCATATTTCGATCAGCGTGAAGGACGAGGACGGGCAGGTGATGGTGGAGGTGACCGACAACGGAACCGGCATCCCTCCGGAGGTGCAGCCCAAGATATTTGTACCCAACTTCACCACCAAATCATCCGGCACGGGGCTGGGCCTGGCCATGTGCAAAAACATCGTGGAGCAGGCCGGCGGCGAAATCTGGTTCGAGACCTCTCCCGGCGCCGGCACTACTTTCTTCGTAAGGTTGCCGCTTGTAAAGTAATTTATTGATACATGTTTACACCGGTGGCAGTTGCACCGGGGCATTTGCAAGGTTGAAGGAATAAAAAAACGGGCCGACCATGAGGTCAGCCCGTTGGGAGTATCTTTTGTGGGGAGGAGGGTTACCCTTCCTGTACCGCCACAAAGCTTTCTTTGATTTTGTCGAGGAGTTTGCTTTCTATCATCCGTTGCGCCAGGACGATCATGTTGGAGAACGCGCGGGCCCCGGAAATGCCGTGACCGATGATCACAGGCTCGGATACGCCCAGTACCGGCGTTCCGCCGTATTGCTCGAAGTCGAATTTATCCATGTACTCGTCTTTGATATTACGGCGAACCATAATGTCATGGAACGACTCCGCCATTTTCAGCACCACGTTGCCGGTGAAGCCTTCGCAAACGATCACGTCGGCGGTTTCTTTGAAGGCGTCGCGGCCTTCCACGTTACCGATGAAGTTGATCTGTTTGGATTCTTTCAGTAGGGGGTAGGTGGCTTGTGCCAGCAGGTTGCCCTTGCCTTCCTCTTCGCCGATGTTGAGCAGGCCCACTTTAGGGTTGGGGGTGCCCATCACGTACTGGGAATAGAGGGAGCCGAGCACGGCGAACTGCACCAGGTTTTCAGGCTTGCAGTCGGCATTAATGCCAACGTCCAGCAATAAGCCCGGGTTGCCGTTTTCGCGCGGTAAAATGGTGGAAATGGTGGGGCGTTGTACCCCGTCGATGAGTTTAATGGAATAAATGGCGCCTACCATCATGGCCCCGGTGTTACCGGCGCTGATGAAAGCTCCAATTTTCTTGTTTTGCAGGAGATGAAAGCCGATAGCGATGGAAGAATGCGGCTTCTCTTTGAGCGCTTTGGTAGGATGTTCATTCATCCCGATGAGCTGGGATGAATGAACAACTGAATATCTTGATTGGTCCAGGCGGGCATCGGTGAGTAAAGGTGTCAAGGCCTGCTCGTCACCAATTAAAACCAGATGCACATCTGTTGCAAGACTGTCTAAAAATAATTTAACTCCTTTTACTGCTTCTGCGGGGGCGTAATCGCCGCCCATCATATCAAGCCCGATTCTCATGAACTGTATTTTGTCTTATTCTCGGGTGTAAAATTAGTAAAAATTATTATTTAACTGCAGCTTGTTTTTCCAAAACAACTTTTCCTTTGTAGAACAGTTTGTTCTCTACCCAATGAGCACGGTGTCTCAGGTGCACTTCGCCCGTAGCGCTGTCTGTGCTTAATGTTTCAGCAAAAGCCTTGTAGTGCGTTCTTCTCTTTGCTGATCTTTGCTGCGAATGTCTACGTTTAGGATTCGGCATCTTATTTAAATTTTAAATTGTACTTGTTAGTTAATCAATTGTCCCGGAACTTTTCCAATCCTTTCCAGATCGGGTTCGAGGTGTCTTCGCCCTGTTTGTTCATCTTTTCCAGCATCTCGAGCACTTTCGGGTCGCAGCCGCTTTTGCCGTTGGCATCGTCCGGGTGGATCCTTTGCATCGGAATGCTCAGGTTGATGAATTCGTAGACAAAATCAGCCACATTCAGGTGCGATTCCGTCCTGGATATGTAGGTAATGTCCGGATCTTCATCCCCGCTCAGCTCGTCGGGATTCTCCACCAGCTTTACCACCTGGTTGAAATCGTCCCACAGCTGCATCTCGAACGGCTGTCCGCACCGGTCGCAGGTTACCGTCACTGTACCGCCCACCTCGAATTTTAACAGGAAAAGGTTATTTTTCTTGTCAAATTGTAACTTTACGGTGGCATTACAGTTCGAAAAATCCTGCTGGCCGTAGTTTTCAAAGAAACTATCCGTGATCTGGTATTGGAATGTATGCACTCCGGGCGTCAGACCTACAAAAGCTATGTCGAATTCGCGGAGTTGCTTCATATCAAAAACCTCACTTTTAGAGGGATGCAAAGGTAATCAAATATTTGCAAAAGCAAAAATTTCCTATTTTTGCTGATTCTCATCTGAATTTTATATATAAAAATTTATAAAAATGTCAGATATTTACAGATAGACAGTTAGCACAAAATAGATTACCTTCATACTCCAAAATAATTGAATCAAAATCGCAATACCTTATGAAGCCACACGCAATCGATGCTGTTTCGACAGACTAGTTTGCGTGAGACTCCATCCAACCCTTGGAAAATCAACAAATAATGAACCTAACGGATGAAATCCTATAAAGCCCCCTATTCCGCAGATAATATGACACCCAAAGGAAGAATAGGACGGACGAAAAACAATAAACTGAAGTCACCTGCTGCCCCAACGGAAGGGTTGCCGCATATCTTTGCCCTGCCTATTGCTGTTTACCTGCAAAATATCAACGCCGGTGTGCTGGTGTCCGACGAACGCCACCGCTTCATCTGGGGAAACGACGTGTTCATGGGGTATTTCAACACCGGCCGTCCCTACAAAGGTAACCTGATCGACAAAACTTTCCGGGCCATGATCGACTATTGTGCGCCTTACCTGACCGATCCGGGTGGTTTTGAGTTGAAAATGAAAGAGTTGCGAAAGCGCAAAAAACCTTTCTTCGGCTGGGAACTGACCTTCAAAACCGGCGAAATACGCGAAGTGAGCTATATACCGGTGTTCGACGGCGCCACTTTTGCCGGCAGCATCTGGCAGATCGTGGACGTGACCCGCCATCGCGGCTGGCAGGAAGAGCTGCGCCGCACCGACGAGAAATTTCGGGTCATTCTCGACAATCTCAATGCCGGCCTCTGTGAAACGGACCTGGAAGGCAACATCGTGAAGGTCTATGAGAGCTTCTGCCGCCTTTCCGGCTATTCGGAAGAGGAACTGCTGGGCCGGAACATCACCGATGTATTCGTACCGGAAGAAAACCGGGAGTACGCCCGCAACCTCCGCCGTTACCGCGTGGAGAAAAAGGTGGCGCTGCTCTATGATATGGAAATAGTGCTGAAAGACGGCACCCGCAAATGGGTGCTGGCCAGCTCGGGCAATATTTACGACCGCGACGGCGTGCCCGTGGGTGGGGTAGGGCTTCATATGGACATCACCCCCCAGAAAGCCCTGCAAAAGGAGCTGGAGGCGGCCAAACAGGCGGCGGAAGACGCCCAGCGCACCCAAAAGGAGTTCCTGGCCAATATGAGCCACGAAATCCGTACGCCCCTCAACGCCATCATCGGCATGGCCCACCTGCTCGACGAAACGGCGCTCAGCGACGAACAGAAAGAATACATCAAGATACTCAAACATTCCTCCGGCATCCTGCACGGCCTCATCACAGACATCCTCGACATTTCCAAGATCGAGGCCGGCAAACAGGAACTGCACCCCCGGGAGTTCGACTTACGCGAGCTCATCCAGAGCATGCGCCACACCTTCCAGCTGAAACTGGGTCAAAAACCGGTCAAACTGACGGTGGAATTGGACAAGCGGATCGATTCCCTGCTGATTGGGGACGACATGATTTTGAACCAGATACTGATGAATTTGTTAGGAAATGCGGAAAAATTCACCAAAGAAGGCGAAATTGCCATCCGCGTGTACCTCGACAATATGCAGGGGAACACCCTCTGGCTCAAATTCCAGGTATGCGATACCGGCATAGGAATTGAAAAAGATAAACTGGAACTGGTATTTCAGAACTACAAGCAGGCGGAAAAAGACATCCGCGAGCGGTACGGCGGCACGGGCCTCGGCCTGGCCATCGCCAAACAGCTGGTGGAACTGCAGGGAGGTCAGATCAGCGTGGAAGAAGAAGGATCGGAATTCCGGACCTGTTTCAGCTTCCACCTGCCTTTCATAGACACCCGCAAGCCGCTTGCCGGAACGGCAGACCCGGATATGGAAAACAAGTATTCGCGCATCGACTTCGGGCAGTCGAGAGTGCTGGTGGTGGAAGACAACCCGATGAACCTGAAGTACATCCTCAGCCTGCTGGAGAAGTACAAAATCGATTACCAGCTCGCCACCAACGGTCCCGACGCCTTGTATTTCCTCGAATCGAGGCAGTACGACCTGGTGCTGATGGACATTCGCATTCCCGGTATGGACGGGTTCGAGCTGGCCAGGAAGATCAGGGAAGACGAAAGTCGCCCCAACGTGGCCACCCCGGTGATCGCCACCACGGCGGCGGCCATGCCCAGCACGGTGACGCTGGCGCGCAGCATCGGCATCACCGACATCCTGACCAAGCCCTATACGCCCGACCAGCTATTGCAGGTATTGAACAAATACCTCAATGAAGACGAAACAGAAATTATTATGGAAGTGCAAAATATAAGTGGATACGAATTCCATCCTGCATTGGATGTGAGATACCTGAACACGCTGTATGAAAGCAACATCGGTTACGCGATAGACCTGTTCGAGATTTTCGTGATGACCATCCAGGAAGAAATGGGGAAACTGGAAGCCGTGGCCAAGGACAACGACTGGGAGAAACTGAAGTTCCAGGTGCATAAAATCAAACCAAACTTTTCGATGGTGGGGCTTACCTGGATAACCGCCAAGATGGAGCAGCTGGAAGGCCACCTGCGCAAGGCGGACGAGCTGCACATGATTCCCGGTATGCTCCAGGAGATTTCCACAGAACTGAACAAACAGTTTCCCACCATTGAAAGCGAGCTGCAGAAGATGCAGGCCTTTGTGAAAGGAAAGGAGCAGTAAGCCCGTTCCGGTTAATTTGTAACAGCGAGAATCTCTTTTACATCATTGTAGTAACTGCCGCCGAACAGGTTCAGGTGTACCAGCAGCGGGTATAGCTGGCATAGCCCTATGCGTTGCTGCCAGCCGCTCTCCAGCGGGCGGATGGCCTGGTAGGTATAGTAGAAGCGGGTGTCGAAACCCCCGAACAGCCTCGTCATGGCCAGGTCCATTTCACGATGGCCGTAATACACGGCGGGGTCGAAAATACAGGCCTTGCCGTTAGCTCCCACTAAAAAATTACCGCTCCACAGGTCGCCGTGCAGCAAAGCGGGCGGCTCGTCCGGGAACAGCGCGGGCAGGCGCCGGCAAAGCGACTCCAGCTGGCGCAGCATCTCCTTGTCCATCCGCTGCTGGTCGTACGCCATCTTCGCCAGCGGCGTGAGGCGGTTGAACGCATAAAACACCGGCCAGGTGCTGTAGGGCGTATTGTATTGTTTGATGGAACCGATATAGTTGGCGGCCTGCAGGCCGTAGAAGGCTTGGGTGTGCTGGTGCAGCCGGGCCATTCCGGCCGCGAAACTTTCCCAGAAATCGGGCGCGGCGCCGCCTTTGTCTATAAACTCCGTAACGAGAAACGCGCGGTTGCCGGCCGTGCCCGTGCAGACGGGCCTGGGCACAAACAGCGCGCCGGCCTGCCGGAGCTCCTCCAGCCCGTCGTGCTCCCGCACGAACATGTCCGGGTATTTGCGGGCATCGTTCATCTTCAGGAACCATTTGCCCTCGTTCGTATCCAGCCGGAATGTTTCATTAATATCGCCTCCCTGTATCCGCTCAGCGCGATTAATCTGTATTTTCACCGATAATTGCGCGGACAGGGCTACTCCTATTTCCCGTTTTATAATGTCATCTATCATGTTCCGTCAGATTAAAATGGAAACAACCGACCCGGTTAAAAAACAATTAACAGGTATAGCCGTCAGCATACTGGCCATTCTGATCCTGAATGCGGTATTTGCAGCGGGAGGCTGGCTGGCTGACTTGTATTTTCATAGGTGGTACATTTTCATCAGTACGGTCTTAAGAAAATTACTGGGCAAAATACCCTTTAGTATCGGCGATGTAATATACAGCGTCTGGATAATAATCAGTGTAGTATTTTTATTAAGAATCTTGTACAGCCTGGTGCGCGGGCGATGGAGCGAACTGTTGCTGCTGTTCCTCAAAGGGGTGAAATCCGTGTTGGTGGTTTATTTCGTTTTCCTGCTTTTCTGGGGCGGTCATTACCGCCGCCATACCTACGTGAAGGAGATGGGCTTCGGGGTGGAGAAGTATACGACGGCAGACCTCTACCTGTTGGCTGATACGCTGGTGCAGCTGACGAACCGCGACAAACTGGCGCTGCCGGCCAAACCGGATTCATCGCCCGCCATCACGTTCAACACGGCCGCCGCCTGTTATGCGGATGCCGCCCGGGCCTGGCCTTCGCTTACTTACCGGCCCGCTTCGCTCAAGCCGGCGCTGTTCGGAGAATACCTGAACTACATCGGGGTAACGGGCTACCTCAATCCCTTCACCAACGAGGCACAGGTGAACACCACGGTGCCCGCATTCCTGCAACCTTTTACAACCTGCCATGAAATTGCGCACCAGCTGGGCTTTGCGCCGGAAGAAGATGCGAATTTCGTAGGTTACATCACGGCGAGCCGGTCTCCGGACCCGCGTTTCCGTTATGCGGCCAACTTTGAAATGCTTTCTTATACCATCCGCCAGCTGGCGCGCCGCAACGGCTACCTGGCCCGCCTGGTGTGGAGCCGCACGCTGCCGGCCATCCGGGACGATACCCGCGCCGTCATCCTGTTTTACCGGGAATACGAAGGGCCTATCGACGATTACTCCGCCGTGCTGTACGATCAGTACCTGAAAGCTAACCGGCAGGAACAGGGCATCCGCAGTTACAGTGAAGTAGTGGGCTGGCTGATGGCGTATTACAGGCTCTAGTTCATCATCAGCACGTTCACGCTGCGCTGGAGGATGTTGAACGCGATTTCCGCCATGAGGTTCTCACGGTCGAGCGTAGGATTGACTTCCGTGATTTCGAAGCAGCAGATTTTGCGGTGCTGCATGAATTTGGAGATGAGGTCTTCCGCCTCCCTTTCCCGCAGGCCGTTGCTGACAGGGGTGCCGGTACCGCGGGAGATGGATGCATCGAGGCTGTCCACGTCGAACGACACATAAATGTACTCGCAGTCGCTCAGGTACCGGAATATGCTGCGGGCCACGCTTTCGGCCCCTTTGCGCCGCACTTCGCCGGTAGTGATCACCTTCATGCCGTGTTTCTTAATGAGGTGTTCTTCTTCCTTTTCGTAATCGCGCAGGGAAATGAACACGATATCTTCCGGCAGCACCTTGGGAGCGACCTTACCGATGTTTTTAAGGGCGTTCCACATCTTGATGGTATTATCGTCTACTTCATGCACCATATGGTCTTTATTGTCTTCCGCGATGGACACTGCCAGCGGCATGCCGTGCATGTTGCCGGAGGGCGTGGTGTAAGGGGTGTGGAGGTCGGCGTGCGCGTCGATCCAGATCACGCCCAGCTTCGCTTTGGGCCGCGCCATTTTAAGGCCCGCGATGGTGGCGCCGGCCGTGCTGTGGTCGCCGGACAGCACAACGGGGAACCAGTTGGCTTTAACGGTGTCGCACACGGCTTTGCTCACTCTTTCGTACATGGTATAGGTGCCTTTGATGCGTTTGGCGTAAGGGCTTTCGATGGGCTCAAACAGCAGCCTGTTTTCCGTTTCCACGGCTTCCGTGGGAAAGTGCACAAAGAAGTTGCTCATAAAATCGAGCGCCGCGATCTTGATGGCTTCCACGCCAAGGCTGGCGCCGCGGGTGCCGGCCCCGATTTCGGACTTAACTTCAATGATCTTGATATTCTTCATATTGTTCTGGTGTTGTAACCGGCCATACGGATAGGGCGCCGTATGGCGGTGGAGTCTTTTAGTGGCCGAGTATGCTGCGGCTGATCACGATGCGCTGCACTTCGGACGTGCCTTCGTATATCTGCGTGATCTTGGCGTCGCGCATCAGTCTTTCCACGTGATATTCCTTTACGTAGCCGTAGCCGCCGTGCACCTGCACCGCTTCGGTGGTGACCCACATGGCGGTTTCGGAAGAATACACCTTGGCCATGGAACCGCTGAGCGTATAGTCGAGGTGATTGTCTTTCTCCCATGCCGCGCGCAGGCACAGCAGGCGGGCCGCTTCGATGCGGGTGGCCATGTCGGCCAGCTTGAACTGGATAGCCTGGTGCTGGCTGATTTCCTTGCCGAACGCCTTCCGCGTTTTGGAATATTTCAGGGCCAGTTCGTACGCGCCGCTGGCGATGCCCAGGGCCTGCGAGGCAATGCCGATGCGGCCGCCGCCCAATGTCTTCATCGCGAACTTGAAGCCGAAACCGTCGTCGCCGATGCGGTTTTCCTTGGGCACTTTCACATCCTGGAACATCACGCTGTGCGTATCGCTCCCACGGATGCCGAGTTTATTTTCCTTGGCGCCGATGCTCACGCCCGGCGTGCTTTTTTCGACGATGAGGGCGTTGATGCCCTTGCTTCCTTTTTCAGGGTGGGTTTGCACCATCACCAGGTACACACTGGCGGAGTTGCCGTTCGTGATCCAGTTTTTGGTGCCGTTCACCAGGTAATGGTCGCCTTTGTCTTCCCCCGTGGTGCGCTGCGACGTGGCGTCGGAGCCCGCTTCCGGCTCGCTCAGCAAAAACGCGCCGATGATCTCGCCTTTGGCCAGCGGCACCAGGTATTTCTGTTTCTGCTCTTCGGTGCCGAAGGTTTCGAGGCCCCAGCATACGAGCGAGTTGTTCACGCTCATCACCACAGACGCCGATGCGTCTATTTTCGAAATCTCTTCCATCGCCAGTACGTATGAAATCGTGTCCAGTCCGGCACCTCCGTATTTCGGGTCCACCATCATGCCTAAAAAGCCCAGTTCGCCCAGTTTCTTGACCTGTTCCGCGGGAAATTTCTGCTGTTCGTCTCTTTCAATCACGCCGGGCAGCAGTTCATTCACCGCAAAGTCCCGTGCTGCCTTCTGAATCATCAGGTGTTCTTCCGTTAACTGAAAATGCATACGTATTTGGTTTTAAAAAAGATTGTTGGTGCTTACAAACCTATTTTAAAATGAGGACGTAAAAAAATGATTTGACATTATCAAGCATTTTCTGCCTATTGTTGAATAATTTGCATGAATGTGGCATTTAATATGTGTTAAATCACAAACCCAGACTGCTCAGAAATGGGAAAAGTCTATTATTTTTGTAGGATTATGGCAGTGAATTTAGTGAACTACCGGCAGGTGCTTTCAACGATCGAACCATACCATGCCCGCCTGGTAGCCGTATCGAAAATCAAACCCGCAGCCGATATACAGGCGCTGTACGATGCAGGCCAGCGCATATTCGGGGAGAATTACGTGCAGGAGATGGTGGACAAGGAAAGCCAGCTGCCAAAAGACATTCAATGGCATTTCATCGGTCACCTGCAAAGCAATAAAGTAAAATACATCGCGCCGTTCGTGAGCATGATCCATGGGGTAGACAGCCTGAAGCTGCTCCAGGAGATCAATAAACAGGCCGCGAAGCACAGTCGCACCATCGATTGCCTGCTGCAGGTGTTTATCGCCACGGAGGAAACGAAATTCGGACTTAGTGAAGCGGAGCTGTACGAATTGCTCGACGGCGCGAAGGAACTGCGGAACGTACGCATCGCGGGACTGATGGGCATGGCCAGTAATACGGACGATGAAGCCCGCATCCGCGCGGAATTCCGTGCACTGAAAGCGCTGCACGCCGCCGTTGCGGAAAAATATTTCGCCGGCGCCGGTACATTCCGGGAATTGTCTACCGGCATGAGCGGCGACTACCCGATAGCGCTCGAAGAAGGCAGTACGCTCGTGCGTATCGGCAGCCTGCTGTTCGGCGCCAGGAACTATGCTTAAACCACCGCATGCGGTGATCACAAAATAGCGCCGGGGTAAGGTTAATCTCCCCGCGCAGGAAACTATGAATCACATGAAATCAGCATTTTTTTTAAGTGCGGCCATGGCCCTGGCGGCCTGCGGCGCACAACAATCCAAACAGCTCACCACCGGCAACTGGCAGGGGCACCTGCTGCGGGAAGACGGCGGCGACATCGTGTTCAATTTTGAGGTGCAGGATAGCGCCGGCAAAAAGACCATTCATATGCTCAACGCCGGCGAACGTTTGCTGGTGGATGACGTGCGGCAGGAGGGAGACTCGGTGTTCATCCGCATGCCATTTTACGACTCCGAATTCCGCACCGCGCTGCAACCCGACGGCAGCCTGGAGGGCCGATGGATACGGCACCTGGCCGACAAGGATGTGAGCATCGCCTTTAAAGGCCTGCCCGGCATCGCAGAGCGCTTCCCGGCGAAGCACCCGCCGAAGTTCAACGTAACCGGCCGCTGGCCCACGCATTTCACCGCGCCCGGCAAAGCGGATTCTACCTTCGCCATCGGCGAATTCGTGCAGGAAGGCAGCGCCGTGAAAGGCACGTTCCTCACCACTACAGGGGATTACCGTTACCTGCAGGGCGTCGTAGACGGCGATACGCTGAAAATATCGACGTTCGACGGATCGTTCGCCTACGTGTTTACCGCGAAGATCGACAATGACTCCACCCTCAGCAACGGCGTATTCCTGCAGGGCATCACCAACCGGCTGGCGTTCACCGCGCGCAAAGACAGCGGCGCCAAATTGCAGGACGCTACCACCATCGCCACGGTAAAGGAACCGAATGCCTCGCTCGACTTCACCTTCCCCGACCTCAACGGCAAACCGGTGTCAATTAAAGACGAGCGTTTCAAAAACAAAGCCGTGGTAATACAGATCTCCGGATCGTGGTGCCCCAACTGCATGGACGAAACCAAGTACCTCAGCGAGTGGTACAAACAGCATAAAGACCGCGGCGCGGAGATCGTGATGCTGAGCTACGAGCGCACTACCGACTTTGAAAAATCAAAGAAGGCGCTGGAGAGCTTCACGAAGCGTTTCGATATCGCGTATCCCATCCTGATCACGGGCGTAACCCCGTCCGACCCGCAGAAAACGGAAAAGACGCTGCCGCAGATCACCGGCATCAAAGGGTTTCCCACCACCATTTACCTCGACAGGCAAGGCCGCGTGCGCAAGGTGCATACCGGGTTCAACGGTCCGGGTACGGGCGAGCACTACGAAGAATACAAACACGAGTTCAATGCGTTGATGGATGAGTTATTGAAGGAGAGTTAAGCAGCGGCTCCGGTATAGGGAGGCGGGGAGATGCATGGCATGCATGTCCCCGCTTTTTTTATGCGGTACCGTATGGCGCCGGCCGTGCGGAGCGCTGTTGCAGATACGGTTTTCAGATCGTGTTGGCAGATGATTCCTTTCGCGGTGCCTGCCAATTTGCGGGTGACAGTTGCATCTGCACTATTTTTTCATGCCGTGAGTGGGCGGCTGTCCGAAATATCCTTGCCCGGTGCAGAAAAAAATCATTCCTGTAACCCTTCACCATGGCCGGTTTGAAAAATAATTGAGACTCCATTTTGCAGCCTGCGTGCGGGAGCGTCGTGACTTGATTTTCCAATGCGGGAATCCGTTAACTTGAGGTCAGCATTCCGGACTTTACAGACATGAAACGACGACGGTGGGCTGCTGAAACAGCCCATTTCTGGCTATGAAGCATGGAAAAAAGAAACCATCCAGGTGGAATGCAATCCTGGATGGTCTGGCTCGTGTAACGAGCCTGTTGCAAAAACTGAAAGATCTTTTTGATTCGTTTCATTAAGATCTGCGGCCTGGAGTATCTCACACTCCGGGCCTTTTATAAAATTACATTTTTTCAGATACAATAATTCAAATTGACTGATATCACTGCCGGTTGCGATTTTTGTATCGGTTTAAAACCGGCTTTTTTCTGCTGCCGGCGCATAAAAAAACGCGCACGGGGAATCCATGCGCGTTGTGCCTGTTATGTCGAAGCATTTAAAACTCGTTTTTCCACATCATGCTTTCCACGGGCCGTACCGTTCTGCCGTTGTATTTGGCGTTGCCTTTCTTGTTGTAGAACGTTTCGATGTCTCCTTCCACGGCGAAGTAAATGAGTTGACCGATGGGCATGCCGGCGTAGATTTTCACCGGCTGGGCGCAGGAGATCTCCAGCGTCCAGGTGTTGCAGAAGCCGACGTCGCCTTTGCCGGCGGTGGCGTGGATGTCGATACCCAGGCGGCCGGTGCTCGATTTGCCTTCAAGGAAGGGCACGTGGGCGTGGGTTTCGGTATATTCAAGCGTTACGCCGAGGTAAAGGGTATTCGGCTGTAGCACGAAGCCCTCTTCCGGTATTTCGAAGTGTACGATTTCGTTGTGTTTGCGGGCATCCAGCACCCTGTCTGCATATGTGGCCAGGTGTTTGCCGAGGTGTACGTCGTAGGAGTTGGTTCCCAGGTATTTGCGATCATAAGGGCTGATCACGATCGTTCCCTTTTCGATTTCCTCCAATATCCGTTTATCCGACAGAATCATGATGTGTTTGTTTAGGTTAGGCCAGTTGGGTATTTCCCGTTAAATTCGCGTTTAATGCGGCGAATTTATGGCTTTAATACGTACAATTCAAATAGATCGGGATACGAAGCTCGGAGTGTGGAAAATTGGTGAAGAAGAAGCCTTTTTCAGGAAAACCGTTACGATAGAGCCGGAAGTGCACCACCCGCATAAACGGCTGCAACACTTCGCCGGGCGATACCTGCTGGTGGAGCTCTTCCCCGAGCTGCCGGTGAACGATATCCGGATTATGGACAGCCGCAAACCCTACATTCCCGGGAACCCCTATTATTTCTCTATTTCCCATTGCGGCGACTATGCCGCCGCCATCGTGAGCCGCCGCGAGCACGTGGGCATCGACATCGAGCTGGTGCAGCCCAAGATCGGGCGGGTGGCGCACAAGTTCCTGGCCCTCCGCGAAGCGGAATTCATTTCCCCCGCCCACAAGCTTACCCACCAGACCGTTTGCTGGAGCGCCAAGGAGGCGGTGTATAAATGGTACGGCATGGGCGGGCTAGACTTTAAGGCCAACATGCAGCTGCAGGCGTTCGCTTTCCAGCACACGGGCATGATCACCTGCGATTTCCTGAAAGACGGGCGGATGGCCTGCCTGGATTTGCAGTACCTGGTAGACGGAGAGCTGTGCCTGGTTTGGGTGGTGGGGGAGCGGAAGGAGTAGGGAATGGTTTTCAGGATGCTTATATAAACGGAACAACTACCGGGCCGGGAAATTCGAGGGCACTGGGCAGGCAGGGGCAAAAGGCCCGAGGCAGGCATGGCGCCGGTATGCAGCAGGGAGTTGGCGACGCCGGGAGATTTGGAGAAAGAAATGGCCGGATGGTGAAAATCCCTTCCCATGTTGTACATTTAGGAAATTTAGCTTTAACATTTATAAACTGTTACATATTGAAATTATTCCTTCTCGGTTTTATGGGAGCCGGCAAATCCTATTGGGGCAAACAACTGGCGGCGCACTGGGATCTGCCGTATTTCGACCTCGACGAGGTGATCGTTGAGCGGGAAGGCATGCCTGTAGCGGATATCTTCAATACAAAAGGCGAAGACTATTTCCGGAAAAGGGAAGCGGCCGTGCTCCGGGAGCTGACCTTTGAAAACGACGAGTTCCTGATTTCGTGCGGCGGTGGTACCCCCTGTTTTTCCGATACCATGGACTTCATGAACGCCAACGGCGTGACCGTCTGGCTCAATCCCTCCATCCCCGTGATGGTAGAGCGTTTGCAGCGCAAGCAGTACAAACGGCCGCTTATCCAGGACCTCGGTACGGAAGAGCTGATCGCCTTTACGGAAAAAAAACTGGCCGAGCGCCAGCCCTTTTATGAGCAAAGTCAGGTGATCATCCCGGACGATGAAATAACTTTGGAGACATTTGAAAAACTGATCAGGCATGCATAAATCATTTCTCGTGTGGGCGGCACTGTTAGGCGCCCTGGCCGTGGTACTGGGTGCGTTCGGCGCACATAAGTTAAAAGAACTGGTGCCCCCCGAAACCGTGAGCACCTTCCAGACGGGTGTAACGTACCAGTTTTACCATGTATTCGCCCTGCTGGCGGTTGGCATCCTGTACGCGCACATCCCGGCGCCGCAACTGGTATGGGCCGGCCGCTTTTTCCTGTTCGGCATCCTGCTGTTTTCCGGTTCCCTGTACATACTCACCCTCCTGAAAGCCACTGAAACCGTTGGCCTCCGCGGCATCGGCGCCATCACGCCCATTGGCGGGCTGCTGTTCATTGCCGGCTGGGTAAGCCTGCTATTGGGAATCCTGAAAAAGTAAGCATACCCGCGTGCACACCGGGCGCAAAGCAACCATATCCCCCGCCGTGCGGAGAAAATCGCCGCACGGGGAGGCTTACGGCCGCGGCCGCGAAATAATTTTCCGCGATTGCCGGGGCAATAGTTAATTTTGATTTCGATTATGGCAGGTAACAAACTGAAATCAGAAAAGAAAGAACCTAAAAGGAAAAAGGAACAACAACCCAACCCTGACGTGTTGCGGCCCGATAAAGAGCCGGAAGTGAAGGTGAAGGAGCTGGTGAAGGATGAGCGCACCCATAAAGTACTGGGCGCATTTTTCCTGCTGCTGGCACTGTACACGTTTATCGCCTTCACGTCTTATCTCTTTACCTGGGAAGAAGACCAGGACAAGGTGTTCCGTTATTCCTCCCGCGTGCTGTTCATGCACGAAATAGAGGTCGACAACCTGCTGGGCCGCCTCGGCGCCTACACCTCCCACTGGTTTTTTTACAAAGGCTTCGGGCTGGCTTCGTACCTGTTCTGTTATTTCTTTTTTATCATCGGCATCAATTTCATTGTCGGCCGCCGCGTGTTCCGCTTCTGGCGCAATGTTAAATATATCCTCTTCGGCCTGCTGTTCGTCAGCATGAGCCTCTCTTTCCTGTCCGGCAAATCCGTATTCCCCTGGGGCGGCGCCATGGGCGACGCGCTCAACCGGTGGACGGGCGGTTTCCTCGGTAAAACAGGAGAGGGCCTGCTGCTCCTGCTCGCCGGCCTCACCTGGATCATCTGGAAATTCAACGTGGATTTCAAGTGGCCCGAGAAAAAACCGGAACCGGCCAAAGCGCCTGTGCTGGCCGATGAAGACGTGGAGGAAGAGGACGAGGAGGATGATGTGCCCTTCGCCAAAGCCGGCGCCGTTCCGGCTGCCACGGCCGTGGCCAACAAGTACAACGAAGCCGCCGGTAACATCACGGTACTGCCGATGATGGAGGAAGAAGAATTCGACGCGGGCCTGCAGCTCATTGAAAAAGAAGACACCACACCCAATATCGCGTACATCCCGCCCAAACCTGAACCGGTGCCCGTTCCCGAACCGGAACCCGAACTGGAACTGAAATTGGAGCCCGAACCGGAACCTGAACCGGCGCCTGTCCGCGAAGTTGCGCCGCCGAAGAAAGGCAGCGCGGCGAACGAAGTGGCGTTCGAGATCAAACCCGTGTACGAAGATCCGGGAGAAGACGAGATAGAGCAGATCGAACCGGTGCGTGAGCCCGTACTGGCCGATCCGTACGAGCCTACCCTCGATCTCCGCGACTATAAATATCCCGCGCTCGACCTGCTCGAGAACCATGGTTCCGACAAGATCGTGCAGGACAATTCCGAGCTGGAGAAGAACAAAAACCAGATCATCGACACGCTGAAGAACTACGATATTTCCATCCAGAAAATCAGCGCCACCGTTGGTCCCACCGTTACCCTGTATGAGATCGTGCCCGCGGCGGGCGTGCGTATTTCGCGGATCAAAAACCTCGAAGACGATATAGCCCTCAGCCTGTCGGCCCTCGGCATCCGTATCATCGCGCCCATCCCCGGCAGGGGCACCATCGGCATCGAGGTGCCGAACGTGAAGAAAACGATCGTATCGCTGCGCAACATCCTGGCGTCCGACAAGTTTCAGCACAGCCAGATGGACCTGCCCATCGCGATCGGCAAAAAAATCGACAACGAGAACTTCATTGTGGACCTGGCCAAAATGCCGCACCTGCTGATGGCGGGCGCTACCGGCCAGGGTAAGTCCGTAGGCATCAACACTCTGCTGGTGTCGCTGCTGTATAAAAAACATCCGTCGCAGCTGAAGTTCGTGCTCGTGGATCCGAAGAAGGTGGAACTGTCGCTTTACAAACTCATCGAGAAGCACTTCCTCGCCAAGCTCCCCGGAGAAGAAGACGCCATCATCACAGACACGAAAAAGGTGGTGCACACCCTCAACGCGCTTTGTATCGAAATGGACCTGCGGTACGACCTGCTGAAAGAAGCCGGCACCCGCAACATCCGGGAGTACAACGGCAAGTTCACGCAGCGCCGCCTCAACCCGCAGAAGGGGCACCGTTACCTGCCGTTCATCGTGCTGGTGGTAGACGAATTCGCCGACCTGATCATGACGGCCGGCAAGGAAGTGGAAATGCCGATCGCCCGTCTCGCCCAGCTGGCGCGCGCCGTGGGCATCCACCTCATCATCGCCACGCAGCGCCCGTCCGTCAACATCATTACGGGTACCATCAAGGCCAACTTCCCCGCCCGCATCGCCTTTAAAGTATCATCCAAAATAGATTCCCGCACCATTCTCGACATCGGCGGCGCTGAGCAGCTGATCGGGCAGGGCGACATGCTCATTTCCTTCAACGGGGAGCTGGTGCGCCTCCAGTGCGCATTCGTAGATACGCCGGAAGTGGAAGGCGTAGCCGAATTCATCGGTGGCCAACGTGGCTATCCGGATGCGTTCCTGCTGCCGGAGTATATCGACGAAAAAGACATGGAGGGCAAGGATTTCAGCCTGACCGACCGCGACCCGCTGTTCGAGGAAGCCGCCCGCGTGATCGTGCAGAACCAGCAGGGCTCTACCTCGCTGCTGCAACGGCGGATGAAACTCGGCTACAACAGGGCCGGCAGGTTGATGGACCAGCTCGAAGCCGCCGGCATCGTAGGGCCGAACATGGGCAGCAAGGCCCGGGATGTGAATGTAAAAACAGAGGCGGATCTCGAGGAAATTCTCAACAGTATGTTATAATTTCGCCGCTTTAAGACAATTATTGCACCTTTTGGAATATTAGATAAATTTTGCATTTCTTTAACACGGCCGCTTAAACGGTACGGCACAACATTTGTCTAATTACCTGTAACTGTAACACTAAAAATTATGATGATGAAGAAAACGGTATGCATGGGCCTGATCTTGTGTGGAATGGCATTCGGCACAACGGCGCAAACCCGTGGTTCCCTCGGGCAGAGCGACCCGAAAGCCAAAGTAGTACTGGATAATGTCAGCAAAAAATTCAAATCCCTGAAATCTGTCATAGCCAATTTTGTACTGAAAGTGGAAGGGGCCAACAACAGCGTCTCTGATTCCAAAAAAGGCTCCGTGTACCTGAAAGGCGCCAAGTATAAAGTGGTGATGGGCGACCAGGAAATTATCAGCGACAATAAAACATCCTGGACGTACGCCAAAGACGTGAACGAGGTAACCATCAACAACGTGGACCAGAGCGGCAACAGCATGACGCCCGCGAAGATTTTCACCAATTTCTACGACAAGGATTTCCTCTACCGCCTCAACGGTGAAACCACCGAAAAAGGCAAGGTGCTGCAGAATATCGAGCTGACGCCGACCGATAAATCGAAGACCTTCTTTAAGGTGCTGGTGGATGTGGACAAAAAGAACCAGACCCTGGCCCGCATGAAGGTGTTCGAAAAGAACGGCAACCGCTACACTTACGAAATCAGCAGCTTTACGCCCAACGGCGCGGTAACCGACGATATGTTCACTTTCGACAAGAAAAAATATCCCGGCGTGGAAGTGGTAGACCTGCGATAACAAAGACATTCTGCCCATATGAAAAGGAGATGGCCAATCAGGCGATCTCCTTTTTTTTAACCTTTAAACGGGTAAGAATCAATTCAATACAACCCATCCAGATTAGTTTTTACGTTTTGCTTCTTAGTTTTATTACATTTGCCAAGTTTTATTCTAAAAATCAAGCAATATGGCATACGACGTAATCGTAATTGGTAGTGGCCCCGGAGGATACGTGGCGGCTATCCGGGCTTCTCAACTGGGATTTAAAACAGCTATAGTAGAAAGAGAGAGTTTGGGCGGTATCTGTTTGAACTGGGGCTGTATCCCGACCAAGGCATTGTTAAAATCAGCACAGGTAATGGAATACATACAGCATTCCAAAGATTACGGTGTAACGGTGGGTGATGCCAAAGCGGACTTTCCTGCAGTGATCAAACGCAGCCGTGGCGCTGCCGATAAAATGAGCAAGGGCGTTCAGTTCCTCATGAAGAAGAACAAGATCGACGTGATCATGGGCTCCGGCAAGCTGAAAGCCAAAGGCCAGGTGGAAGTAACGGATAAAGACGGAAAAACGGCCGTACACGAGGCTAAACATATCATTCTGGCAACCGGCGCCCGCTCCCGCGAACTGCCGAACCTGAAAATCGACGGCAAAACCATCATCGGTTACCGCGAGGCCATGAACCTGCCCACGCAGCCCAAAAGCATGATTGTGGTAGGCTCCGGCGCCATCGGCGTGGAATTCGCTTATTTCTACGCTACCATGGGCACCAAAGTGACCATCGTGGAATTCATGCCGCGCATCGTTCCCGTAGAAGATGAAGACATCTCCAAGGAACTGGAAAAAATCTACAAGAAGAAAGGCATCGAAGTAATGACCAACGCCAGCGTGGAAGCGGTGGAAGCCACCAAAACCGGCGTGAAGGCCAAAGTGAAAACCGCCACCGGCGAAATTTTCCTGGAAGCCGACGTGGTGCTGAGCGCTGTGGGCATCGCCGCCAACATCGAAAACATCGGGCTGGAAACGCTCGGCGTTAAAACCGAAAAAGGCAAAGTGCCTGTTGATAAATTCTATGCCACCAATGTTCCGGGCATCTACGCCATCGGCGACATCGTTCCCGGCCAGGCGCTGGCGCACGTAGCTTCCAAAGAAGCCATCATTTGCGTGGAAGCCATCGCATACAACGAAAAGAAATTCCATCACAAACCCGCGCCCATCGATTACAACAACATCCCCGGCTGTACCTATTGCACGCCTGAGATCGCGTCTGTAGGCTACACGGAGAAACAGGCCAAAGAAGCCGGTTACGAAGTGAAAGTGGGCAAATTCCCCTTCAGCGCTTCCGGCAAGGCAGTGGGTGCAGGTGCTACCGAAGGTTTCGTAAAAGTGATCTTCGATGCCAAATACGGCGAGTGGCTGGGCACACATATGATCGGTATGAACGTGACCGAAGCCATCGTGCAGACCGTAACGGCCCGCACCCTGGAAACCACTTACCTCGAAGTGCTCAACAGCGTCCACCCGCACCCGACCATGAGCGAAGCGGTGAAAGATGCCATCGAAGTGGCGTACGGCGAAGCAATTCACCTTTAATAACAAACGCGTTTTTTACCGGAAAAGGGCTGCTCCTCACAGGGCGGCCTTTTTTCGTTAATTCAATATTAATGACAGAAAAACCTTTCATTTTTTATATTTTGAGTATTTCTACAAAAAAATAAATTTTACAACCTCAAATTGATTGTATATTTTCGAAAAACGAAAAGTTCTACAATCATAAAAATGAGAAAAAAAACCTCGTACATTGGAAATATCGCCCATATTCGCTTCGGTTTACATGTCATGCCGGAAGAGCGGGGAAATCTGTTGTATTTGCAGGTAAGGCAGTTTGATGACGAAGGCCGGTGGATGCCAGCCTACAGTGAGTTTATCAACCTGGATGAAAGGAATGAAGACTATCTGTTGCGAGATGGTGACGTGCTTTTCGTCGCAAAAGGTGGGCGATTATTCGCGTGGTGTTACAGAGAGACGCTCGGACCGGCAGTGGCATCATCGATCTTTCTGATATTGCGGCCGGATCAGGCCAGGATTTTTCCTGACTACCTGGCAACTGTGCTCAATTCACCACAGTATAAATCCGTATTCCGTCAGCTTGGGGGTGGAACGAACATATTTTCCATTCGCAAGGCAGAATTGGGCGCGATCGAAATTTCATTACCGTCATTAAAACGGCAAAAGCAAATTGCGGGCTTTGCTGCCGGATATCTGGAAGAACTGAGGATAAGAGAAGAGATTATCCATCAAAAAAAAGAATTGTACAGAATTATCATATCACAAGTCATTCGATAAAACAATGAAAAAGTTTACCCAAAAAGAGATCAACGATATTGTATGGAAGGCGTGCGACACCTTTCGCGGCACGATAGACCCCGCCCAGTATAAAGATTATATTCTAACCATGCTCTTCCTCAAATATGTGACAGATGTATGGAAAGACAAAAAGGCGGCCTATGCCCAAAAGTATAAGAACGATTCTGTGCGGATACAAAGGGCGCTCAGGAACGAACGGTTCCAGGTATCGGATGAATCTACTTTTGACTATCTGTTCGAAAACAGGAATGAAACCAACCTTGGAGAAATTATCAACCAGGCTTTGGATAAACTGGAAGACGATAACCGCACCAAGCTGGAAGGTGTTTTCCGTAATATAGATTTCAACAGTGAGGCCAACCTTGGCCAGACCAACGACAGGAACCGCCGGCTGAAGAACCTGCTGTTCGACTTTTCCGCCCTGGATCTGCAACCTTCACACCTGGAAGGGAACGACGTGATTGGAGATGCCTATGAGTATCTTATTGAGCAGTTTGCGAGTGATGCAGGTAAAAAGGCAGGTGAGTTCTATACGCCGGCCATGGTGTCTACACTGCTTGCTGAATTGGTAGATGCGCAGCCCGGCAACCGCATTTGTGATCCGGCTTGTGGATCAGGTTCTTTGTTGATCAAAGTAGGCAGGAAAGTAGGGAACGACAACTTTTCCCTTTATGGCCAGGAGAATAATGGAAGTACGTGGGCTCTCGCCAAAATGAACATGTTCTTGCATGAAATGGATAAAGCAGTGATAGAATGGGGCGATACGCTGAATAATCCCAAGCTCCTGGAGCAGGATGAACTGATGAAATTTGATGTTGTGGTGGCGAATCCTCCCTTTTCGCTGGATAAATGGGGTGCTGAGAATGCGGCCGCTGACCAGTATCACCGCTTTCATAGGGGGGTTCCTCCCAAAAGTAAGGGCGACTATGCATTTATTTCCCATATGATTGAAACAGCCAATGAAGGAGGTGGTAAAGTGGGTGTTATTGTGCCGCACGGAGTACTGTTCCGCGGTAGTAGCGAAGGAAAGATCCGTGAACAGCTCATCCGGTCCAATCTGCTTGAAGCTGTGATTGGGTTGCCGGCTAATCTTTTTAATGGTACCGGTATCCCTGCAACTATACTAATTTTTAGCAAAGGAAAAGAGGGCAATAAGGATGTTTTGTTTTTAGATGCCAGCCGGGAGTTCGCTGCAGCTAAAAATCAGAATAAATTGACCTACGAAAACATAAAGCATATTGTTCAGGTATATAAGGCGTTTAAGAATGCGACTCCGCTTACCGGTGATGCTGGAGAAGTGATAGAAGATAAATATGCTTACCGGGCCACCTTAAAGGAGATCGCTGATAATGATTTTAACCTGAACATTCCCAGGTATGTAGACACTTTTGAGGAAGAAGAAGAGATTGACATCAAAGCCACGCAAGAAGAGATCAGGAAGCTCAAAGCAGAACTGGCAACAGTTGAGCAGAAAATGGAGGAATACTTAAAAGAACTGGGTTTTTAAATCACTTATATGGAAAAATTTCAGGTATTGGTGTACTCCACGCCGGAGGGGAGCGGAAGTATAGAAGTGTTCTTCGAAGATGAAACCTTTTGGTTGTCTCAGAAGAAAATGGCTGAATTATTCAACGTGGAGGTGCACACGGTAAACTATCACATTAAGGAAATATTTAAATCGGGTGAGCTGAAGGAGGATTCAGTTATTCGAATTTTTCGAATAACTGCCGCCGATGGAAAAAAATATAATACACAATTCTATCATCTTGATGCAATTATAGCAGTCGGCTACCGGGTTAACAGTCTTGAGGCTACCCGTTTCAGGATATGGGCTACCCAAACTCTGCGGGAGTTTATCATCAAGGGTTTTGTGATGGACGATGAGCGCCTGAAGCAGGGTAAGCAGTTCGGGAAAGATTATTTCGATGAGTTGCTGGAGCGCATCCGCGAAATCAGGGCCAGCGAGCGCCGCTTTTATCAGAAGATAACGGACATCTATGCGCAATGCAGCATCGACTATGACCCCACCGCTGATACCACCCAGGCATTCTACAAAACAGTGCAGAACAAACTGCATTGGGCAATTACAGGACAAACAGCGGCGGAGATCGTCCGAAACAGGGTAGACGCCGCCAAACCCAACATGGGCCTTACTACCTGGAAGAACGCGCCGGATGGGAAGATTCTGAAAACCGACGTGAGCATCGCGAAGAATTACCTGACGGAAGCAGAACTGGATGAGTTGAACCGTATCGTTTCTATGTACCTCGATTATGCGGAGAACCAGGCGAAGCGGCAGATTCCCATGAGTATGACGGATTGGGTGAGCAAACTCGATGGGTTTTTACAGTTCAACGAGTATAATATTCTGAAAAATGCCGGCACTATCCGGCACGAGCTCGCCAAGCAGCTGGCAGAAAGGGAGTTTGAAAAGTTCAGGGTGGTGCAGGATCAGGTGTTTGAGAGTGATTTCGACAGGATGGCCAGAAAACTTCCTTCTAACGACAAAAGAAAAAAGGATGAGTAATAAGAATGTAAATAAGCCGGGGTACAAACCTACGCAGTTAGGATGGATTCCGGAAGAGTGGGATGAGAGAAAATTTGACGAAATCGCTGTAATTAATCCGGCTCGAATAGTTTTGGAAGATGATCAATTTGTTTCCTTTATTTCAATGGCAAGCGTATCTGAGGAGGGTAAGGTAATCCGATTTGAACAAAAGAAATATGGTGATGTCAAGCTAGGGTTTACAGCTTTTAGGAATAAGGATGTTTTAGTTGCCAAGATAACTCCATGTTTTGAGAATGGCAAAGGAGCACTTGTTGACAAGCTTGTAAATAATGCAGGATTTGGAAGTACAGAGTTTCATGTGATACGTGCAGGCAGACAAGTGCTTCCCGATTTCGTATTTTATATTACTAGAACAAATGAGTTTAGAGCTAACGGAGAAATAAGTATGACTGGTAGCGCAGGTCAGAAAAGAGTGCCAAGGGATTTTATAAGTTCATACAGAGTTCCGTTGCCACCATTGGAAGAGCAATCGATGATAGTCGAAGTTCTGCAAAAGTGTGACCAGGCGATTTCGGTTACTGAAAAGCTCATAGAAACCTTACGAACACGAAATAAAGGATTGATGCAGCAGTTGTTGACTGGAAAAAAGAGAATTAAGGGTTTCGAAAAAGAAAAATGGAAAAGAATTTTTGTCGAGGGAAATTTTAACATTATTAGATCTCACTCAATATCTAGAGATGGGCTATCAGCAAAGAATGAAGAGGGAATGACGTATTGCATTCACTACGGAGATATTCATACTTCATATAAGAA
Organism: uncultured Chitinophaga sp.; assembly: GCA_965653365.1. Lineage (GTDB taxonomy): Bacteria > Bacteroidota > Bacteroidia > Chitinophagales > Chitinophagaceae > Chitinophaga. The sequence continues at coordinate 504,902 of CBFGZV010000001.1, forward strand.
TGGCTTTATAGATTTTGAAAGAGATGCCTTCATTCCGCAAATAATGGACAGTGACTATGCTTTTAGTAACGAGGATTTGCTTGAAGAAGGGGATATAGTAATTGCTGATGCATCTGAAGACTATGAAGGCGTTGGGGAGGCGGTGGAAGTGAAGAACATTGGGAATAAGAAAGCTCTCGGGGGACTACACAGCATAGTTTTGAGAGATGTGAAGGACGTATTGGCCGAGGGTATCGGAGGCTATTTATTTAACAGTCAATTTACAAGGAATGCACTTAGAAGAAAGGCTACAGGGACCTCGGTGTTTAGCGTTACTAAATCAACTGTCAGATCACTTGAGGTAGCAATTCCCGGAAAGCAGGGACAGCGAGCCATTATAGAGATTTTGGACAGCGCATTTGATGAATTGTCCGTTTATGAACAGAAACTATCGATGCTTAAATTACAAAAGAAAGCCCTCATGCAAAAACTCCTTACCGGAGAAATTCGTGTTAAATCCCTAGCACCTATAACCTGAAACGTCATTCGATAAGTGTCCAAAATCAACACCATGGAAACGCCCTCGTTTAAAGAAACACATATTTCCCAGGTACCGGCTCTTCAGCTACTGATTAAGCTGGGGTACCAATATTTAACCCCGGCGGAAGCACTGGCGGAAAGAGGCGGCCGCCCTGCAAATGTACTGTTGGAAGGCGTATTGCGTGGACAGCTGAAGAAAATCAATAGTATCGAATACAAAGGGAAGGAATTCGCTTTTGATGATACCAACATCACCAATGGCATCGTTGCATTGCGGGATCTGCCTGTGCACGAAGGATTTATGCAGGCCAATCGAGAATTTTACGATCTCATAACATCGGGAAGAAGCTTCGAGCAAACCGTGCTGGGCGATAAAAAGAGCTTTTCTTTCCGCTACGTCGACTGGGAGCATCCGGAAAACAACGTTTACCATGTTACTGACGAGTTGGAAGTAACCCGCTATGCCCGTAAAGATACTTATCGACCTGATATTGTGTTGTATATCAACGGTATACCCATGGTAGTGATAGAATGCAAAAGCCCGCAGATAAAAGACCCGATAGCCGAAGCCATCCAGCAACAGCGGAGGTATCAACAGGAAGACGGTATCCGTGTGCTGTACAATTACTCCAATCTGCTGATTGCCACCGCTGTCAACCAGGCCAGTTATGGTACCACCAATACACCCTTAAAGTTTTGGGGTGTATGGAAAGAGCAGTATGCCAATACAGACGAGGAGTTAGAAGATGCTGCCAAACTGTGGCAACTAAAAAATGCACCATTACCTGCCGGAGAGCGTACCCTGGCTTTTACAATCCGGTATAATATAGTACTGGATTATTTGGTGGCATTAGAGGAGGATACGGTATCCGTCACCGATCAGGATAAACTGTTGTATCATCTGTGTCGTCCGGGCAGATTGCTCGATCTGATGCGTAATTTTGTCATATATGATGACGGCGAAAAGAAAATATCCCGCTATCAGCAGTTTTTTTCCGCCCGTAAAATCATGAGCCGGATCATGAAAACTGGTCCTGATGGGAAACACCCCGGTGGGGTAGTCTGGCATACACAAGGTAGCGGTAAATCGCTGACGATGGTAATGCTGGCGCAACTTATTGTTTCCGAGCCGTCTATCAGGAACCCTAAGCTCATCCTGGTTACTGACCGGCTGGAGCTGGATGAACAGATACTTGATACGTTCAAGAAGTGCGGGAAGTTGGTGCAACAGGCCACTACCGGTCGGCATCTGATAGAATTATTGTATGATAAGGACGATGCGATTGTCACTACCACCGTTCAGAAATTTGAAACCGCGGTGAAGCAGGCAGATCCGTTTACGTCCCCTGAAATTTTTGTACTGGTAGACGAAGGTCACCGGAGTCACTATGGCAACTTTAACATCAACATGCAACGGGCATTCCCGAATGCCTGTTTTGTCGCTTTTACGGGTACGCCCCTGCTGAAAAATGAAGAACGGAATACCGCCAAACGGTTTGGCGGATTGATTGATATTTATGCCATCAACGATGCGGTGGCTGATGGTGCGGTAGTCCCATTGTTCTACGAAGGCCGTCATAATGTAATGGATGTAAATGCTAAACCGCTCGATGACTATTTCAACATCGTATCCGAAGGGGTAACAGACTACGGGAAGGTTAACGCCAAACGGAAATTCTCCGGCCGCAGTAAAATTGTGCAGTCGAGCAGCTTTATTGAGAATACAGCAAAGGACATTTTTTTCCATTTCCGGGATAATATTCAACATACCGGTTTTAAAGGGCAGCTTGTGGCGCCTACCAAGCTGGCAGCTATCCGTTACCGGGAGGCATTCCGCGCTTTAGGAAAGGTATCAGCGGAAGTGTTGATTTCGCCACCTGACGAAAAGGAGGGAGATGAGGAGGCATTTGACGAAACTGACGACCTGGTGAAAAAGTTCTGGGCAGTCATGATGGACCGGTATGGTAACCCTGCCAGGTACGAGAAGGCATTAGTAGCCAATTTCAAAAAGAAAGACAAGCCGGAGATCATTATTGTAGTGGATAAGTTATTGACAGGCTTTGATGCGCCGGTTAATAAGGTGCTGTACCTCACCCGCCCACTGAAGGAGCATACCCTTTTGCAGGCTATAGCAAGGGTAAACCGCCTGGCTGAAGGTAAAGATTATGGTCTGGTACTGGATTACTTCGGAAACCTTGAAAACCTCGACGGGGCATTGAAAATGTATTCCAGTGAAGAAGTATTGTTGGACGACATCGACCTCCGGGGTACTATTACAGCGGTGAGCGAAGAATTAAAAAAGCTGCCACAAGCACATTCGGAGTTGAAGCAGCTCTTCCGGGAAGTCCGTAACAAACTGGATGTTGAGCAGTATGAAGTACTCCTGGGTGACGAAGCTATCCGGTACGACTTTTACGAAAAATTGTCAGTTTACGCCAGGCTATTGAAACTGGCTTTTGCGAATATTGGTTTTGTACAAGAAACACCAGATCAGCTCGTAGATATCTATAAAAATGATCTGGCGTTTTTCCTGGGGTTAAGGGCTTCCGTTATGCGCCGCTATTCCGATGAGTTGAATTACAAGGAGTACGAAGCCCAGGTTCAAAAACTGATAGATAAGCATATTACCACCAATGGCGAGGTGCTAAAAATTACGGGACCGGTAAACATCTTTGATAAAGAATTGCGGGAAGCCGAGCTCGAAAGAATTACCGGAAAGGCGGCAAAGGCTGATCACATTGCCAGCCGTACGGAGCGCGCCATCAATATCCGGATGAAAGAGGATCCGGTGTTTTACAAACGGCTTTCCGAACTGATCAAACAGACGATTGAAGATTACAGGAAGCACCGTATAGATGAGGCGGAATACCTGTCGAAAATGATGCAACGGGAAGCGGATTTCTTCGCCGGTCATACGGGGGATGTTCCCCGGGAATTAACAGACAATCCCAATGGGATTGCTTATTACAACCTTGTATCTGAAGAATTGGGTAGGCTGCAGGCGCAGCGGCCGGATAGGAGGGCAATTGCGGTACAATTTGCACTGGGGATCGATAAAGTAGTGGTGGGCAATGTCTATGACAATGGGAGGCAGGTGATTGACTGGCACAGAAATGAGGATATCAAAGGCAAGATCCGGATTGAGATAGATGACCTGCTTTATGAATTGGCTAATCAATACAATTTTGAGCCGGACCTCACCAGTTTCGATTACCTGGTGGATGAGTGTATTAAGGTAGCAGAATCAAAATATGGGAGGTAGATGCAAACAGAAATTCAGTTTGGGTCAAGAAAAATAACAGCAGAAATAAAGTATTCAGATAGAAATAGCATTTCCATCCGGGTAAACCCGGCCGGGGAAGTAACTATATTGGCGCCAGATGGTATTCCTTACGGTCAGCTGATAGTTAAGATCATCCAAAAGGTACCTTGGGTGCTTAAACAGCAGCGGTATTTTAACCGGTTTAAACCGCTGGCCAAGCCCCGGCGATACGTTAGTGGTGAAACACACTTGTATCTTGGCCGTCAGCATAAGTTGAAGGTGGTAAGGGCAGAGGAAAAGTGTATCAAAGTTTACCGGGCCCAAATATGGGTCTATGAAAAAGATACCCGGCCTCAAGCGGTCAAAAATGTAGTAGACAAATGGTACCGGCAACGGGCGCGCGAAGTTTTCCTGGAATTGTTAAAGGAGGCGTTTCCCCGAATACATCGCTACTATAGAAAGGAAATGCCTGGTCTGCTCATTCGGAATATGTCCAAGCGTTGGGGGAGTTGCACCAGGGCAGGAAACATTGTTCTTAACCTCGAACTGATTAAGGCCTCCAAAAGTTGCATTGAATATGTGATTGTGCATGAGTTATGTCACCTGGTGCACCATAATCATACACAGGCGTTTTTCGGGCTCCTGGCAAAACTGCTCCCGGACTGGGAAAAAAGGAAACAAAAACTGGAAGAGCGGCTAGCGTAGCAAAAACATTGTTAACCTAAAGATGACTGCATCACGTACGGAAGTAATTTGGTGTTCCCACTCCAGTATTCGCCGAAAAACGAAGATGACCCGATCAAACAAATTCAATGTTTCTGCAATTTGTATGAACAGCCTGAGTTAAAAGCTTTCTTATGGAGTTGGTTATCTGAAACATTATCATGTGCGGACACCAGTTTTGACGATCCTGGTCACCGTGCTGATCTGTTGTTGCTGTATGAAAAACTTCAGGAACTGTTTAATGCTGTCTATTTGCTCAATACCCAATGTTTCGGGAATGCGGAACGGGCAGCCTCTACAGCTTCACGAACTGTCCCGTGAATACTTTCTCCCCGTTGCGGTAAATGACGCACCAGTAAGTGCCGGCGCTGAGGCCCTGGAGGCTGACGGGCTGCAGCAGGTTCTGCAGTAGCAGCGTGCGCACCACGCGGCCCTGTATATCCATGATCCGTATTTCCTGCGCTTCCATGCGCGCGGCCAGTATCTGCAACGTAGCCGTGGCGGGGTTGGGAAACAAAAGGTAGGCGCTTTGGATAAGCACGCGCACTGGGATAGCGGCCGAATAAATGACCTGGCCGTTCGCCGTTTCCAGTTTTACACGGTAATAAACAATGCCTTCGGGCGGCGCCGGATCGGTGTGGCGGTAAACAGTGCCGCTGCTGACGGGTGTTTGCGCAAGCGCCATGCCCTGCCGTTCCCAGGTAATGCTTTTGAGTTGCCAGGTGCTGCCGAGCTCGAGTTTAAGCTGCACCTGCCCGTTATTGTCCAGGTCGGCCGTGAAGGAACGGATGTAACAGTCGAGCCCCTGTTTCGTGTAATCGATTCCCCGGCTGCGGGCGCCTTCGATGCCGGCAACCGGGCTTACGGCAAATACCTGCGGTAACGCGGCGGTTTTTCTCAGGATCAGCACAGTATCCGCCGTTTGGCTGAAAGGCGAAAAATAAGGCCCGTTGAGGGCATAAACCTGGTAATGACGTGCGCCGGGGATCCTGTTCCAGTACAGCAGCACCGAATCGGCGCAATCGAACCCGGCCTGTACCTGGACGCGCGGGGAAATGCGGAAAGGTGCGCTCACAACACTGGTGGCGCCCTGCTCCATTTTAAGCAGGGCCTCGCCGAATACGCCAGGCGTTTCCCAGGTGAGGTATTCCTGCGCCAGATCAGCGTTGCTGCTGATGAGTTGCCAGCTGGCGCCATTATCAAGACTGTACAGCAGCCTCCCCGTACCGCTCAATGTACTGCGCCAGCGGAGCGTAACCGGCTCGCGGGCGGGCAGGATGTCGTTCGCGGCGGGGTATTGCCAATCGAAGTAGGCGGCGGGCAACAGTTGCCAGGCAAGATGGAAGCGCTGGTTGCCGGCGGACACGGTATGGCCGCGGACGGCTACAGTATAGTTGCCCGCTGCGGGGAGCGCAATGCTCACCTGCTCGGTATTGTTCAGGCTGTCGCGGCCCGTGCGGGTGGCTTTCAGCAGGGAATCGCGGAAGGGAGCGGAGCTGAGCACCCAGGGTGCATACCGGTTGCCGGCCGCATCGGTGACGTCCAGGTCGAGGTCGTTGACGAGTGCTTTAGCCGCATTGGCGGCGGCGGGCGCGTCGGTATAACTCATCGTCACTTTCAGCAGCTGCCGGCCGGCCGGGACGGCTATCGTTTGCGTATAGGTGCCACCGTTAGCGACGGAGCCGGATGAATAACGTTGTTCGCGGATGGTTTGTACCGCTTCCCAGGCGTTCAGCGCGCCATAGCCGGTGCGGTAACCCGGACCGGGCGCACCGGTATCGTCCGCGCTGTTTACCAGCACCGCCTTGACCAGGGCCGCAGGAGGCATGTTGCCGTGGGCGATGCGGTAGCTTTCCTGGAGCAGCAGTACGGTGCCAGTCACCAGCGCCGCAGCGCCGGATGTGCCTTCTTCCCCGAAAGCGATGATCTCCGGTTTGATGCGCCCGTCGTATGCCGGGCCCCCGGAACTGAGCGCCGGCACGTTGTTGATGCTGTCTGTTCCTCCCACTACCACCACGTTCTTGGCCTGTTTGAAAGTGCCTGTCAGGTTGGCGAAGCCAGCCAGGCCTGTGTAGAGACCGGCGGTGGGGGCGGCCGTGCCGCTGTTCCCGGACGAAAATACATGCACCAGCGTATCGGCGGTATACACCTGTTCGTCGTACGCCACCGCTTCCAGCCCGTAATAGTTTTCTATGCCGGTACCGTATGAATGGTTCTGTGCATGCAGGTTGTACTGTGAGAAATAGCTCAGGGCATCGGGCAGCAGCCGGAGGAAATCCGCGCTCGCTATCCGGGCCGCGGGCGCCACACCCTTTCCGCTCGTGCCTGAGTTGCCCGCGCCGGCCATGAGGGTGGCCATGATGGTGGCGTGCACGGCGGTTTCGGCGGGCTCGCCGGTGGTGGGGATGTGGCGTTGCACCAGGTCAACGTCTGCCGTGTCGTACAGCGTTTCCTTCAGCGATACGCGCATGCCTTCGCCGCGCAGGGCGGGAAGCCGCGCCTGGAGCGTGGTTATGCGGTTAAGGGTGTAATTGGCGGTGTTGAGCACGGTTTCCGTGCGGGGGCGGCGTTGCAGGTCCACAATGATCACCGACGGATGGGAAATAAACGCGGCCCAGTCTTTTTTGGCGACTTTCAGGAAGGCGAGCTTATCCGGTGTTTCCCAGCGCAGAAGCCGCGCGGGGGGCGGTGCGGCATTGGCCAGCACGGTGAGGCTGTCGCGCGCGGCGAGCTTGTCCAGCTTGTTCAGTGTAGCCTCGGTGGCTTTCCAGTTCCCGTTCGCAGGCCAGCTCTTCACGCCGGTGTCTGCCGGCACCGTCTGAACGATGTGATAGAGCGGGGAAAGGGAGCGTTTTCTTTGCAATCGGTTTAAATACGTTTCGCCCGGAAAAACGGAAAAACGGACCAAAAAAAATCCGGTCTTTTTTTCATGTGCCGGCGTGTCCGTAACGGAGGCGGCATAACGTTGCACAATCGGGTCGGATTGCGCACTGAGCCTGCATGTGGCGAGTATGGCAACGATGCAGGAAACGGCGAAAAAAAGTTTGGACGAAAGCGGACCGCGCATGGACTAAAACTATCGATTTTTTTTATCACCAAAAAAATAGTATTATTGGAAAACAAACCGAATCTAAACCGACAGAGCAAATCAGACTATATCTGAATAACCGTATAGAGAGCAAATCGTTTTCAATTTCTTACTATCAGATGCATCGACCCGAAGTACGAAAAAAATCGTGCTATGCATACTGTTTTATATCTTGAAATGATAAGCATCGAAACTGTTTTCCGTTCCTGCGGGAATGAATCAATTTATTTCCAAACCCAAAAATCCAAAATCAGAGCGCTATGAAGCAACAAACAAAATCTGTCCTTTTTTGTATGAGCATCGCTATCGGCATCGGCTTATCTGCCTGCCAGAAAGACTCATCTTCCTCCGGCAACGACCAGCAGGCGGTACCTGAATCCGTACTGGCCCAGATCAAAGCCCAGGGCTTCAGCACGGCGAACGTGCAGGCCCGCGACGGCGGCTGGATTGTAGAAGGGGATATTTTCCTCACCGAGGAAAACCTGGCCAGTGCGTCCGCCACGCCCAACCTGCGCATTGCCGAGGTGGAACAGTACCGAACCAACAACCTCGTTAAAAGTTTACCCCGTGTGATCACGGTGATGGTGTCCGACCTGGGCAGCGCCTACGTGCAGGGCACCGACCTGGCCATCCAGCGGTACAACGCCCAGAGCCTCGATCTTACGTTCCAGCGCATTACCAGCGGCCGGGCAGACATTACCATCCAGGGTTTCTATGAAGGCCCCAGCGGAGGTTTCATCACCCTCGGTTCTGCCGGTTTCCCCACACGCAACGGCAACCCTTACAAAACTATCAAAATGAACACCCATCCGCAGGCGTACGGTGAAAACCCGAGCGTGACTTATGTGGGCTCGGTGATCCAGCACGAAATGGGCCATTGCATCGGCTTCCGCCACACCGACTACATGAACCGTGCGTTCAGCTGCGGCAGCGGCGGTAACGAAGGCTCCGGCAACATCGGCGCGGTACACATTCCCGGCACGCCCACCGGCCCCGACGCGGGCTCCTGGATGCTGGCCTGCTCCAACGGCGGCACCGCACCTTTAACGCAAACGACATTATCGCTTTGAAATATCTCTATTGATGTGCTAATTATGTATGGGAAAGGATGTAAGGAGTTTTCCTTACATCCTTTCTTTTATTGCCAACCCCGCGGATTTCCCTAAATTGCCCCTTCTAGTCACCAAAGCAACACTTACTTATGAGGAAGATTTTTCTGATGGCAGCGCTGCTTGCCGGCCACTTCTCCGTTTACGCCACGGAAGGCATGTGGCTGCCGCAACTGCTGACGAAGCTGAATGAAAAGGAAATGAAGGGCATGGGCATGAAAATCAGCGCCGCCGACATCTACAACCTGAACAAGGGAAGCCTGAAAGACGCCATCGTGAGCTTCGGCGGCTTCTGCACCGGCGAAATCATTTCCTCGCAGGGCCTGCTGCTCACCAATCACCACTGCGGCTATTCGGCCATCCAGACGCATTCTTCGGTGGAACATAATTACCTCGACAATGGCTTCTGGGCCAAAAGCAAAGCGGAAGAACTGCCTAATGCGGGGCTGACGGCTACCTTCATTGTCCGCATCGACGACGTGACCGCCGGGGCCCTTCGGGGTGTGGCCGCCAACCTGAGCGAAAGCGCCCGCCAGAGCGCCATCGACAAAAACCTCAACGCCATCAAAGCCAACGCTAAAAAAGAAACTTACCAGGACGCGCTCATCAAACCGTTCTTCGACGGCAACCAGTATTTCCTGTTCATCACCGAAACCTATAAAGACGTGCGCCTCGTTGGCACGCCGCCTTCTTCCATCGGGAAGTTCGGCGCAGACACGGATAACTGGGTATGGCCCCGCCACACGGGCGACTTTTCCATTTTCCGCATCTATGCCGGGAAAGACAACCTGCCGGCGGAATATTCGAAGGACAATGTGCCCCTGAAACCCAAACATTTCCTGCCCGTTTCGCTCGACGGCATCCAGGAAAACGATTTTACCATGGTATTCGGTTTTCCCGGCCGCACCAACGAATACCTCCCCTCGGAAGCCGTTAAGCTGACGGTGGAAGGGCAGGACCCCGCCCGCGTAAAAATGCGCGACGCGGCGCTTAAAGTGATCGACGGCTTTATGCGGAAAGATGAAAAGATCAAGATCCAGTATGCCGCTAAATTCGCCAGTACCGCCAACGCCTGGAAAAAATGGATCGGCGAGATGCAGGGTGTGAAACAGACCAACGGCATCCAGCGCAAGCTCGATTTCGAAAAGCGTTTCCAGCAGCTGGCGCAGCAGCGCCCGGAGTACCGCGGTCTCCTCGATTCGCTGAACAACCTGCACAAAGCGCAGGCCCCGTACGCGGTAAGCCGCGATTACTACAGTGAACTGCTCCGCAATACGGAGATGTTCGGCTTTGCCAACAACCTGGTGACCGCCCTCCAGGAAACACGCCTGAAAGGGGCGGACCAATGGGAAACCATCCGCGAACAGTTTCTCAAGAAAGCAAAAGCTTCGTACAAAGACTATAACAACGACGTAGACCGCGAAGTGGCGGCCGTACTGCTCGATATTTATTTTGAAGGGGTGCCCTCCAACCGCGTAGGAGGGGAAGGCTACCAGGTATGGATGGAAACGAACAAAGACGGTAAAACCACCGCCAATAAAATGTACAGCCAGTCGGCCCTTGTGTCGTACGAAAAACTGGAAGCGTTCGTGAACCGCCCTTTCCAGCAGGTGTCTGCAGACGTCTGGAAAGACCCCGCCACGCGGCTGCTCATCGGTCTGCGGAACGGGTACACCGATTTCGTGAGCAAGCCGTACGACGAACTGCAGCCCGAAATCAACCGCCTGCAGCGCCGTTATATGCAGGCACAAATGGAACTGGTGAAAGACAAACGTTTTTACCCCGATGCGAACAGCACGCTGCGCCTCACCTATGGCAAAGTAAACGGCTACGCGCCCCGCGATGCCGTGGAATACGATTTTGCGACCACGCTCGACGGTGTGATGGAGAAATACAAACCCGGCGATTACGAGTTTGACGTGCCGGAAAAATTGCGGCAGTTGCATGCCTCGAAAGATTATGGCCCATACGGCGCGGGCGGTAAAATGCCCGTATGTTTCATTGCCTCCAACCATACCACGGGCGGTAATTCCGGCAGCCCGGCGCTCGATGCGTACGGCAACCTGATCGGCCTCAACTTCGACCGTACCTGGGAAGGCACGATGAGCGACATCAACTACGATGCCTCCATTTGCCGCAACATCATGGTGGATATCCGGTATGTGCTGTTCATCGTCGATAAATTCGCCGGTGCGAAGCATCTCGTGGATGAGATGAAGCTGGTGCATCCGAAAAAGGGCGCGAAGCCGGTGCTGAAGAAAGCTTCCTGACAAACGTGCTGCCGAAACAAAACAAAGCGGGCCGGAAGTTGATTCCGGCCCGCTTTGTTATATACGGGTGACGATTGCTTACAGCCTTTTCATGATCGTGGCCCCGCATCATGCGTTGACGATTGCTTACAGCCTTTTCATGATCGTGGTCCCGCATCATGCGTGGACAATTGCTTACAGCCTTTTCATGATCGTGGCCCCGCATCATGGGTGGACGATTGCTTACAGCAGTTTGCACTCATACACGATGGAGCTGCATTTATCCACATGCCGCCAGGCCTTCCAATAGGAGCGGAGGCCTTTGAAACCGCCGGCCAGCAGGCCGCTTTTGCCCGTTTTGTATTTTTCGCTGAGCAGGCTCACGTAAAACGCGTCGAACACCATGGGGTGTTTGGCCGCAATGTTGAAGCCGTGTTGCCGCATGAGCATGTCCATCGAAACGGGGGAGAAGTGGTAGAGGTGGCGGGGCACGTCGTAGGCCGCCCATTGCGCGCCATAAATGCGCGCGTCTGTGGAAGTATAATTGGGCACCGCCACCAGCAGTGCGCCGCCCGGTTTCAGGAGCGTCCGTATCTGGTCGAGGTAGGCATGCAGGTCGTGCACATGTTCGAGCACGTGCCACATGGTGATGCAGTCGAATTGCGCCGGTTGAAGGCGGAAGAGATCTTCTACCGAGCTGCTTTCTATTTTGTAATGTTTGTATGCGTTTTCGCGGGCGGTGGCGTCCGGTTCGAGGCCCGTCACTTCCCAGCCCAGCTGTTTCATGTGGGAGAGGAAAGCGCCGGTGCCGCTGCCAATGTCGAGCAGTTTGCCCTGCTTTACGCCCGCCGCGGTTTTCACCCAGTTTTGTTTCGAGCGCATGGTGATTTTGCGCACGCTGTGGTACATGCGGTTGATGAGGCCTTCACGGGTTTCGGTGTGTGAAATATATTCGGCCGACTGGTAATAGCGGCCTATTTCGGCCACTGCGGGTACATCCTGGGTGAAGCGACCGGTGCAGGTGGCGCATTCCCAGATGTCAAATGTTTCCTGCGATACGGTATAGTCCCGGGCGGTGAGTTGGTTGCCAATCCGGTCCGAACCGCATAACGGGCATTGCTGGTAATGAATTCGACTCATGTTGTAGTTAAAGCTGCTGCAAGATAAGCATCCATTTTAAATACCGCTGTACTCTCCCCATACTTTGCGCAGGGTATCGGCAATTTCGCCGAGGGTACAGTACGCTTCCACGGCATCCACCACCAGCGGCATGAGGTTGGCCGTGGTGCCGGCGGCCGCTTCCAGGGCGGTCAGGGCGGCGGTAGCCTGTGTATTGTTGCGCCGGCTGCGAAGCGACTGCAGTTTTTCCGACTGCAGTTTCCGGATGCTGTCGTTGATGCGGAATACTTCCGTATCCGCTTCTTCTTTCACGGTGAATTTGTTGACGCCCACGATCACCCTTTCGCCCGTTTCAATTTCTTTCTGGTACTGGTAGGCGCTGCGGGCGATCTCGTCCTGCACGAATCCTTGCTCGATGGCGCTTACGGCGCCGCCCATGGCATCGATCTTTTCGATCAGTTCCCAGGCACGGGTTTCCACTTCGCGGGTAAGGGCTTCCACGTAGTAGGAGCCGCCGAGAGGGTCTACCGTATCCGCCACCCCGCTTTCGTACCCGATGATCTGCTGGGTGCGCAGCGCGATGCGCGCGGCGGATTCGGTGGGCAATGATATCGCTTCGTCGAACCCGTTGGTGTGCAGGCTTTGTGTACCACCTAGTGTAGCCGCCAGCGTTTGAACGGCTACTCGCACAATGTTGTTGTGCGGCTGCTGGGCTGTGAGGGTGCTGCCGCCGGTTTGGGTGTGGAAGCGCAGCATCTGGGCTTTGGGGTCCGTAGCGCCCAGGCCTTTGGTGATGTGCGCCCACATATTGCGGGCCGCCCTGAATTTGGCCACTTCTTCGAAGAGATGGTTGTGGGCGTTGAAGAAAAAGCTGAGCCGCTTGGCGAATACGTTGATGTCGAGCCCCTTTTCCAACGCCGCCTGCAGGTAGGCCTTACCGTTGGAAAGCGTGAAAGCCAGCTCCTGTACGGCATTGGCGCCGGCTTCGCGGATGTGATAGCCGCTGATGGAGATGGTGTTCCACTTGGGCACTTCGCGGCTGCAATAGTCGAAAATGTCCGTGATGAGCCGCATGGAAGGCTTGGGCGGATAGATGAAGGTGCCGCGGGCGGCATATTCTTTGAGGATGTCGTTCTGGATGGTGCCTGAAATCATTTTCAGGTCGGCCCCTTGTTTTTTGGCGAGGGCGATATAGAGCGCCAGCAGGATGTAAGCGGTGGCGTTGATGGTCATGGACGTTGATACTTTTTCAAGGTCGATGCCTGAGAAAAGCACTTCCATGTCTTCGAGGGAATCGATGGCCACGCCCACTTTACCCACTTCCCCTTCCGCCATGGCATGATCCGAATCGTAACCGATCTGGGTAGGCAGGTCGAACGCCACGCTGAGGCCCATCACGCCCTGGCTGAGCAGGTAATGGTAACGTTTGTTCGATTCCTCCGCGGTGCTGAAGCCGGCGTACTGCCGCATCGTCCACAGTTTATCGCGGTACATGGAGGCGTGAATGCCCCTCGTGAAAGGGAAGGCGCCCGGCACTTCATCCATCGGTACGGGACGGGTGTAGAGGGGCTGTATCTCGATACCCGAATCGGCCCTGATCTTCTTTTCCATATTTACAATGTTACTTTAAAAACGATAAATTGTGACAAATTTTGTTGGCTGGTTATGATTACGTACCTGTTGCTGTTACTGACGATGGGAATTGGTTTATGGAGCATCCTGCTGTTTTTTCGCGCCACGCGCAAACCCATGCCGGGCGCAGTGTTTACAGCACTGCTCTCGCTGTCGTTGGGCTTGTTCATTTACCTGTACGGCACCTGGGTATTTCTCTCCGTTTATTCGAAATATGTGTTCGGCGTTCTGTACGTGCTGCTGGGATTGCTTTTTGTACTGCGGAGGAAAGTGACGCTGAAGAACGGATGGCTGCCCCTAAAGGTGTTTTTTACGCTGTTGCTGGCCCTTGGCTGCGTGTTGTATTTCACGGGCACTACCGGCAGGCCGGGTACGGTGGAGCTCGATTTTCCGCTTAAAAAGGGCCGTTATTTCGTGTTGCAGGGCGGGAAGGGCTTGCCCACCAACCTGTTTCACTTCAGCCTGCGTGGCGCCATATACGCGATGGACATTGTGCGGCTCGATGCATTCGGCCGCCGGGCCAATACGGTTTTCTCGCGGCGGCTGGAAGATTATGCGATTTTCGGAGATACGGTGTACGCGCCGTGCAATGGCGTGGTGACGCGCGCCTATGGCGACAACCCGGACAACATACCACCCAACATGCAGCGCGGGCCCAAGAATACGAACCTCGTACTGATTGAAACGCCGGATTACTATGTGTTCATGGGGCACCTGAAAAACGGGGGCGTGTTCGTGAAAGAAGGCGATACCGTCAAAACGGGATACCCGCTGGGGCGGGTCGGCAATTCCGGCTTCAGCACAGAGCCCCACCTGCACATCCAGGTGCACGCGCGGGAAGCGGGGAAGCCATGGTACGCTTCAACGCCTTTGTATATTCACTTTAACGGGAAGGGCTATCTGCTGAATGAGATGATCAGGCGGAAAGACCTTTGAGATGGATGCGGTACTGTAGACCGTGTTACAGGTTCGTCGTAAAGGCTTTGATAAGACCGGTCGATCTGCCCGGTGTTTCGTATGGGCGATTACCCGATACCACAAGCACCCACCCGGCCTGCATCGTGTAGCCATTCCTGTGGTGTTTCCGCATTCCCTGGTCATGCCCGGCAGACAACTGTCATGCTTAATGCTCCCGCATCAGTTTCCTGGCTTCCGCATTGATGATTTCGGCGGCAATGTCTGCAGGGGATTCGCGCTGGTGCATGAAAAGCTCGAGGATTTGTTTGTTCAGCTCAATGGAAGGGGCGTCCGGCGGCAGTTTGAGCGCTATCTGGTTAATGATCGAAATGGTTTGTTCCTTCACCGTTTTAACGGCTTCCCAGGCCGCCGGCGTAACGTAAATCTGCTGGGACACGTTATGATCGTATTCCGATTTGATATTCGATACCATCCCGATCTGCATGTCGAGCACGGAAAAGCCCGGCTGGTTAACGCGGCTGATGAGGCTTTGGGGATTGATTCTTTCCACGAACAATACCAATCTTTCATAAGCCTGCAGCTGCAGAGGCAGCACCACTTCCTGCCGGCCGGTTTTGGCGGTGGCATCCCCTTTCGCGGGGTCTGCTGATTTGCCGTTTTTTTTCAGCGTGTCTTTCAGCGTCCAGATAACGAGCACTACGGCGCCTGCAATGATCAGAATAAACAGCAATTCCTGGCTGGAGGGCATAATTGTATGGATTTTAGAAATACAAATATAGTGGTATTTTTATATTTGTAATAGCTGTTTATTTTTTTCACCAGGAGGCGGTGGATGCACCCAGGCGAAAAATGACCAGGAGGCGCCCAGCTCATGCCCGCACACATATGCTCGTCCGGAAACCGGACCTGCTTAACATTCCGGCAAACTGATCGGGATATTCACGGCGAGGCCGCCGTCGGAGGTTTCCTTGTATTTCGAATTCATATCGAGCGCAGTATCCCACATCGTTTTCACCACCGCGTCGAGCGATACCTTCGCCAGCTCCGGGTTGCTTTGCAATGCGAGCTGCGAAGCGGTGATCGCTTTGATGGCGCCCATCGTGTTGCGCTCAATGCAGGGCACCTGCACGAGTCCGCCGATAGGGTCGCAGGTGAGGCCAAGGTGATGCTCCATGGCTATTTCGGCGGCCATCAGCACCTGCCGTTGCGATCCGCCCAGGCACTCCGTAAGCGCAGCCGCGGCCATGGCGGACGATACACCGATCTCCGCCTGGCAGCCGCCCATGGCGGCCGAAATAGTGGCGCGCTTTTTAAAGATGCTGCCTATTTCGGAAGCGGTCAGGATGAACTGCAGGATTTTGTCGTCGTGCAGCCCATCGCAAAACGCGATGTAGTATTGTAATACGGCGGGTATCACACCTGCCGCGCCGTTGGTAGGAGCGGTCACCACCCGGCCGAACGATGCGTTTTCTTCATTCACGGCCAGGGCAAAGCAGCTCACCCAGTCGAGCGTATAAGAAAAATGGCTGCCGCCTTCACGGATGGCTTTCACCCAGCTGTTGTAGTCGGTATAATCGCGGCCCTGCAATAACTTTTTGTTCAGCGCCGCCGCCCTGCGGCCTACCCGCAAGCCGCCGGGCAATTCTCCGGTGGTGTGGCAGCCGCGGTAAATGCATTCCCGCATCACCTGCCAGATCTTCATGACGCCGGCGCGCGTTTCGGCCTCACTGCGCCAGGCATGCTCATTTTCCATCACGAGCTCGGAAATGGAGTAACCTGTTTTGATACACCATTGCAGCAGCTGCCGCGCCGTGTCGATGGGAAACGGCAGTTCCACGCCGCCGGCACCGCTGTTGGCTTCGCCTTCCTTCACCACAAACCCGCCCCCGATGGAGTAGTACGTGGCGGCCAGCTGTTCGCCGTCGGACAACGTGACCAGAAAAGTAAGGGCGTTGGGATGGAACGGCAATGAAGCCTCGAACAGGAATTCGATATCTTCTACCGGGTCAAAAGTAACGGTATGGCTGCCATGCAGTTGCAACACACGTTGGCGGCGGATATCGTCTATTTTGGAGTGGATGTTGTTCACGTCGAAGGTCACCGGGTCATCACCGGAAAGGCCCAGCTGCACGGCAATATCGGTGCCGTGGCCGTGGCCGGTTTTGGCCAGCGAGCCATAGAGCAGCACTTTTACCTGGGTCACCATCTGCAGCATCCCCATCGCCTGCAGTTCGTCGCAGAAACGCATGGCGGCGCGCCAGGGGCCGAGGGTGTGGGAGCTGGACGGGCCTACGCCTATCTTGAAAATATCAAATACGGAAATGCACTCGTTTGGCACAATAGAAGATTTAATCTTCAAAGGTAAGGGTTCTGTGCTATACAAAAACAAGGGCGCATCATTGGCTGATGCACCCTTTGTTGTTTATCAAACGGGTTTTCCAGTGTTATTTATCCCACCACAATTTACCGTACAGCCCGTCGCCGGCGCCGCCGAACTGGGTGTTAACGGCATTCTGGTAATTTTCGCGGTTATTGAATGCCTCGTCGCTGGGGTAGCCCTGGCGCGTGGGGATCTCCTTGCCCTGGGGTTTGTGCAGTACGGGGAACCCGGTTCTCCGCCATTCGGCCCAGGCCTCGTACCCGTGCATGAACAGGTGCACCCAGCGCTGGGTGGCGATCTGCTCCATACCGGTAACTGCGTTGTAGGGCATACCTGGTTTGGCCATCATGGCGCCGTAACCGGTGGTGTCGTTGTTTTTCCACTGGCGCACGGAATGTTCGATGGCGAGTTTATAGTTCTTTTCCGCTTCTGCCTCGCCGCCGGGTATCCAGCCGCGTTTGGCGGCTTCGGCTTTGGCAAACAGGGCCTGGGCATAGGTAACGAGGTATACGCTCGCGTCTTGCTTGCGGTTTTCGAAGCCGAGCAGTGAAAATGCGCTGGTGCTGAGGCCTTCGGTTTTGCCGAACTCGAGGCCTACATAGTTACCGCCGGAATTCTTGTCGGCATACACGGGGAGGCGGGGATCGTCCACCGGTTTCATTTTGTTCATGAGGGTCAGGCTGATGGCCCACCATTTCCGGTTCTGGTCGGTAACCTGGTCGTACCAGTAGCTTTCATTGGCCTGTTCGGCGAGGTGTTTGAACACCAGATTGTCTGCGTTGCTGGTCATGATGCCGCCGGCCAGCGCGGCGTTGAATTCGGCTTTGGCTTTTTCGGGCGCGGCTTCAGACAAACGCAGTGCCATCAGCATACGGATGGTGTTGGCGAATTTCTTCCACTGGTCCATATTCCCTTTGAAATTGATGTCGTTGGTGATACTGCCGGGCACGATCATTTTAACGGCCTCATCCAGCCGCAGGAACAGGTTGGTATAGATGGCCTCCTGCCGGTCGTACACCGGCGTGAAATCGTTCTTCCCCTGTAATGCCGCGGAATAGGGCACATCGCCCCAGCGGTCGGTGATATGCCAGAAGTAATAGGACTTCAGTATGCTGGCTACAGCCAACTGGTTGGCGGCGGGCCCTTCGGCGGGGTTGTGCACTTTGGCGCGCAGTACGGAATCGAGGTTCATCAGCGGGCCGTAATAGATGCCGTAGAAGCTGGCGCTCACCTGGTTGAAAAGGGAAAGGTTGGGGTACTGCGTTTCGGACAGATACTGGCCGAGATATTCGCCCTGGGGCGATTCCGCAAGCACCGGCAGGTATAGCTGCGCGCTGGCGATCAGCTGCGTGTTGGATGCCTGTTGCGGCAGGTTCGGGTTTACGTTGATGTCTCCGAATTTATTGCAGGCCCCCAGCGCGATGCAGATGCCTGCTATGATGAAGGATTTTTTCATGATCGTGACTTTAGAAATTGACAGTAAGGTTTGCGCCAAATGAACGAACGGTGTTGGACTGCCCGGACTCATACCAGCTGATGGCCTGTGCGCCGGTAGAGAGCTCCGTGGGGTCGAGCCCTTTCGGCGCTTTCTGCCATATCATAGCGGGGTTGCGGGCAATCAGCGCAATGTTGATTTTGGAGAAGGGCAGCCTGCCGAGCGCAGCCTTGTCCAGTGTATACCCGAGGCGGATCTCGCGGAGCTTGATGTAGTCGGCCTCATACAGCCATTCTTCATATACGTGCGTGCCGAGCGTGGTGCGGTAATAGATGCGCGCGTCTACATAGGCGGTAACGGGCTGTTTGGTGACGGACGAAATACCGCTCACTTTAACACCGCCCCCGTCGGCCAGCGGATCCCTTATGTTCTTTCCCTTGTCGTTGAACGCCGCGGTTTCCGCCGCCATCCCCGTTTTAGCGGCCAGCATGGCGGAACGGCTGAAGAACTGCCCGCCGAGCTGGTAATCGATCATTACGCCCAGATCGAATTTCCCTATCCGGAACATGTTCTGGAACCCACCGGTGACATCGGGCAGCACGCTGCCGAAATTGTGCGTTTCGGACGTGTACAGCGGCTGGTTGTTGGCGCCCAGCAGTATCTGCCCGGTAGCGGAATCGCGCTGGTAAGCCTTGCCGATGAGGCTGCCGAAGGGCTGCCCCTTATAGGCGTTCAGGTACGAGGTGACCTGTGAGTAGGTGGTGGAATACAGCGGGTACACATCCTGGCCGGGCCCGAGCTCTACAACCATGCTGCGGTTCCTGTTCAGGTTGAAAATCGTATTCCAGGTAAAGAATTCACTGCGTACAGGCGTTGCCGTTAGCGTTAGCTCGATCCCCTTGTTTTCGATCAGCCCCGCGTTGATGGTGGTGCGGGCAAAGCCGCTGGTGCCGGAGAGGCCCAGGGGGATGATCTGGTTTTTGTTTTTCTGGATGTAATAGGTGAATTCCGCGCCCAGCCTGCCATCGAGGAACTTCAGGTCTACACCGGCTTCGTAAGAATGGGCGAAGGAGGGTTTGATGTTTTCATTTACCAGGTCGTCGAGGATGTAGAGGGTATTGATGGTCGGGTTGGGGCCGTCTTTGTAATAGTTGCCCTGCCCGTAGTTGAGCGAGGTTTCATACACGCCGAGATCGGAGCCGGCCTGCGCATAGCTGAGGCGCAGTTTGCCGTACGACAGCGGTTTCCATTTCATCACTTCACTGAAAATAAAGCTACCGGATATAGACGGGTACCAATAAGAGTTGTTTTTGGCCGGAAGGGCGGACGAGTTGTCGTTTCTTAAAGAGACGTCTACGAAATAGGTGTTTTTATACCCGAGCGAAGCCATACCGTAGCCGCTGCGGATTTGTTTGCGAAGCAGGTAGGAACTGCTGACGGGGCGGTCTACCGAGGCGTCGAGGCTGTAGTAGCCGGGACTGGAAAGGCCGCCCTGCGTGGTGCCGGTTACATAGCTGTAACGGCGGCTGTAGATGTTGCCGCCAAGGTTGGCGTTGAAGGAAAAGTCGTCCCAGTTTTTCGTGTACTGCGCCAGGAATTCGTAGTTGAGCTCGCGGTTCTGGTATTTGCCGGCGGCATACTGCGCCACGCGGCGGCTGCCGTATGCGATGCGGCTTTCGATGTTCTGGGTGTACATATCGCCCCGCACGAAACCGCTGATCTTCAGCTCGGGCGTCACTTTCCAGGTGAGGCCGAGGTCGCCGAAAAGGCGGTCGCGGCTGTCGTTGCTGGTATTTTCAAATGCGTCGAAGTAGGGGTTGTCCCAGTACAGCGCGCTGAAATCGGTGAGCACGCCGCTGCTGCCGCTGGCGGGCGGGTCGAGGTTCCAGTGTTTCACCGTCCCGTCGGCATACCGGTAGTCCCGCATGCGCTTCATGTCGAGGTTGCGCTGGAACCACTGCACCAGGTACCGCGCACCCCACTCCGAGCCCTGTGAGGGGCGCTGGGCGCTGTTGTTGGCGTAGTTGATGTTGGTAGACACCGTCCATTCCGGCGTGAGGTCGAGCGAAGCATTGATGCCCAGGTTGTTTCTTTTCAGCCAGGTATTGGGCTCCACGCCGGAAATGTTGGTGTTGTTGTAGCTCACGCGGAACGAGGCGTTCTCACTGCCGCCTGATACGTTGATGCTGTTGTTGAACGTATGGCCGGTTTCATAAAAGTCCTCGATGTTGTTGGGATAGGGAACGAAGGGAGTTTCTTTCCCGTAATCCGGGTCGAGCGGGTAAAAGCTGAATACCTGGCGCACGGGCGTGCCGTCCATTTTCGGTCCCCAGCTTTCGTCGTAATCGAGCTGCACGAATTTCTGCCCGTTGGCCAGCGTGCGCCATGTTTGGGTGGAACCGGCGCCGTAGAGGTTTTGCAACTCCATGAAGTTGGCCGCTTTCTCGATGGAGTAGGCGCTGTTGAGCTGCACGTCTACCTTCCTGGCGCCGCGTTTTCCTTTTTTGGTGGTGATCATGATTACCCCGTACTGCCCGCGGATGCCGTAGAGTGCGGATGCGGCGGGGCCTTTCAGTACGTTGATGGTCTCGATATCTTCCGGGTTCACGTCCTGGCCGATATTCCCATAGTCGGCGCGGTCGCTGGCGGCGAAATTGGCGTTGGAGATAGGCGTACCGTCGATCACGATCAGCGGCTGGTCGGCGCCGGAGATGGAGTTGACGCCCCTGATCTTGATTTTCTGTGTGCCGCCCATGCTGGAACCGGAGGACCCGGTTACCTGCACGCCTGCTATTTTCCCGGCGAGAGAGCCCAATACGTTCTGTTCTTTGGTAAGGGTCAGGTTATCGCCGTTGACCTGTTGGGTGGAATATCCCAGCGAGCGCTGGTTCCGATTGATGCCCAGGGCGGTCACCACCACCTCGCTGAGGTGGGTGTCGCCGGCGGTGAGCTGAAAGTTGACGGTGGCGGTGGTATTATCCTGCACGGTCGCCGGCTGCTGTTGCGCGCTGAAGCCCATGGCGGAGGCCTGCAGCTGGTATGCCCCCGCTTTGAGGCCGGCAATGGCGAATTCGCCGTTGCCGTTGGCCACAGTGCCGCGGGTGGTGCCTACGATGCTGATGGTCGCGAACGGGACGGGAGCGCCGGACTGGTCTCTCACCACGCCTTTGATGCCGCCGTCGTAAACGGGGACGGGCTGTGTGGCGGGTTGGCCGCCTGTCGCCGCCGCAGTGCCGGATGGGGGCTGTTTTTTGATGATGATATTGGCTTCCACCTGCTCGTAGTGCAAGCCGGTGGCGCGCAGCAGGTCGTCGAGCACCAGGGCCAGCGGTTTGTCCGTTGCCCGGTAGGTAATGTTATCGTATGCCGCTATGTCGGCCGTTTTGTAGGTAAACGACAGCTTACCGAGCGATTCGATTTTGCGCAGCGCGGTTTTCAGGCTGGCGTTCTTAAGCTCTATGGAAACGGGTTTACGAAGGTCCTGGCCGGTTCCGGTTGCGGCCATCAAAAGCCCGTTGATCGTCAGCAATACCGCCAGAATGGATAATCTCATAAATAACCTTTTGGATTTACGGCACAGCGCCGAAACGCCATGCAGTTTTGCATACAAATTCATAGCTTTGGTAAGTTTAATGATTCTGAAAACAGGGATTATTAACGCAAACAGAGCCGCACCCTGGTCGCAACAGGAGCGGCTCTTTTCATTTAACAGCCCATTATCCGTAACCGGATTGTTGGTACGTAATCATGACATGAATTTTGGTTGATGATACCGATTGCTACTATTGAATATGGTACATTCCTTCCGAGCGGTTCAGGTCCGTGTCTGTCAGCCTGCAAAGCACTTCCAGGGCTTTTTCGGCGCCGATGTCGCGCCGGAAGGAGGTCGAAATTCTCGTTTGCGCCACACCCGGTTCCAGGATGCGGATATGGACGTTGTACACGCGTTCCAGGTCCCTGGCGATGTCTTCAAGCGTTTCATTGTCGTATGCCAGGTTGCCCAGTTTCCAGGGGGCGGCTTCCGTGACGGTGGTTTTGACGGCCGGCTCGGCGGTTGCTTCCCGGTCTACCCTCAGCCGCTGGCCTTCCGTTAGGGTGGCGGCCTGCCGCTTGCCGTAGCGTACGCTCACCTTGCCGCGGTTTACCGCCACGATCACGTTATTCAGACCCGGGTAGGCCTTGATGTTGAAGGCGGTGCCCAATACGGTGGTAGACACATCGCCGGTGTGGATCACGAATGGTATTTTATCCGCATGCTGTACGTCGAAGTATGCTTCGCCGGAAAGGTACACCTCCCGGATGCCGGAAGCGAACTCCGGCGGGTATTCGAGTGTGCTGGCGGCGTTGAGCCACACCTGCGTGCTATCCGGCAGCAGCAGGTATTTGAACTCGGAACGGGCGGTGATATTGCGTTTCAGTGGGGAACCGGTATTCCACCAAAACAGCAGGCCCAGCACGAGTACCGCGGCGGCGGCCATGCTCCAGCGCAGGCCGTGCTTCGTTTTCTTCAACACCAGCGCCCCCGAGCCGTCTACATAAGGCGGGGCGGCGGGAATATGCCCCTCCGCGGCGTAGGCTTCCTGTATGAGGGCGCGGATGGATTCGTCGTGAGACGACTGGCGGATGTACCCAAAAAACTCTTCATACTCCCTGCGGGAGCATTTACCGGCAGCGTACTGCCTGAATAGATATTTGATCCGTTCTTCCATCGCGTGGGGGCTTATATCGGTGTACGTGGATTAGAAAAGTTGTAACCTTCAAGAGGGAAGACGAAGCAAAAAGAAAATGTTCCTATTCGCCTGAAAAATATTTTACGAAAAGCAGCGACAGCGGTCCGGATGTTTTGAGAATGAAGCTGCGGATGGATTGCAGGGCGGTGGACAGCTGGTTTTTGACGGTGTGGCGTGAAATCCGGAGCTCATCGGCAATCTGCCGGTAATTGAGGCCTTCTTCGCGGTTCAGCTGGTAAATGAGGCGGCGTTGGGGCGGCAGGCTCTCAATGGCCTTCCTGAGCATCCGGTGGTATTCACGGGCCACCACCTGGCTTTCGGTTTCCTGGGCGTTGTGGGCAAGCGATTGCCAGAGGGCGTCGCGCAGGCGGTCGTCGGCAGCCGCCTTGCGCAGGAAGTCGATCACTTTGTTTTCCGTGAGGCGGTACAGCCAGGCTTCCATGTTGTCGATGGCGGACAGTTGTTCGCGTTGCTCCCAGAGCCTGATAAATACTTCCTGGATGATGTCGCCCGCGAAGAGGTCCGATTTGGTGAGTTTGCGGGCAAGTGCGTACAGGCGGCTTTCGTGCTGCCTGAAAACGTCCACGAAAAGCAGTTCGAGCGCCTTCTCACTGTTTTCGGAAGTGGTATGTGGTGTTCGCTCTCTCATTTTGGTTGACCGGTGTCGTGTTGCATGGGGGCCATTTAAAAATAACAAAAAATTCATTTCCCGGTCATAAAAAATGCCCGCCTTGTATGGGCGGGCATTTTCATATCGTGCAACAGCAGCTAGTAATAATAATTGTGGAGGGTAACCTCGAAAATGAGCACGGAGTTGGCGGGGATTTTACCCGTTGCGGTGTTTTTATATCCCAGGGCGGAAGGCACGAACAGTTGGATTTTGCCTTCTTTGGTGATTTTCCGCAGGCCAATTTTCCAACCGTCGATCAGCTGTTCCAGGCGGGCTTCGCCGAGCCTGGTTTTATCGCCTTCGTCGAACACGGTGCCGTTGAGCAGGGTGCCTTTGTAGCTGACGTTCATGCGGTCGTCGAGCTTCATGGTGTCGCCGCCGGTGCCGGGAGCCAGTACCTTGTAATGGAGGGCGCCGGCAGCGTCTTTTACCGTGCCGGTGATGTTATTTTTTGCGATGTACTCCGTGATCAGCTGTTCGTCGATTTCCGCTTGTTTCACCGGGTCGAAGGGCGTTGACGGTTTGTCGTTTTTATTGCAGGCGGCGAAAAAAGTTACGGCCAGGAGGCTCAGCAGCCAGATGTAGTGTCTCTTCTTCATTATGCTATACTGGTTTAATTAGTTGAAATCCACGAGGGTTACGTCACAAATGAGGATGGCGTTGGGGGGGATGGTGCCCGGTATGCCGGTGGCGCCGAAGGCGAGGGAGGACGGGATGTACATGATAATCCGGCCGCCTTTGGGAATAAGGGGCAGCCCGATCTGCCAGCCAAGGATGTGGTTTTTGAGCTTGCGCCCGTCGAACGACGTGGGCAGGTTGAACGACGATTCCACGAACTTTTCACTGGGTAGCAGGTGGCGGGTGTACACGACCACGGGCACGTTTTCGCGGGTGATGTACTCGCTGCCGGTACCCCGGTCGATGATCCTGTAGCACATGCCGCTGGGATGCACCACCAGCCCGGAATCCTGCTTCTTATCCCGCAGGTAGTCGCGAATGGCGGAATTTTCCTTGGAGAGGCCATCCACGTCCATGTAGGGGCCCGTATCGCTGTTTTCCTTCGCGCAGGAACTGAATGCCAGAGCGGTACAGGCAACCACCAGGAAAGAATATAACAGGCGTTTGATCATCATGCCGAAATCGCAAAAGTTGGTCAAAAATACAACAGTTAAACGGCCGGGAGAGAAATAATGTTACAAAAAAAATCCCGCCCCGGGAGTACCGGGGCGGGACAGCAAAATCGGATAACCGGGCTACGACTAGTAGTCCATACCCATACCGTGGCCACCCGGCATTGCAGGGGCTGCGGATTTAGGTTCCGGTTTATCGGCAATCACACATTCGGTGGTCAGCAGCATACCAGCGATGGATGCGGCGTTTTCCAGGGCGATGCGTGTTACTTTGGTCGGGTCGATTACACCGGCGGCCAGCATGTTTTCGTAAGTTTCGGTGCGGGCGTTGAAGCCGAAATCGGCTTTGCCTTCCTTCACTTTCTGTACCACGATGGAACCTTCGATGCCCGCGTTTTCGGTGATCTGGCGCAGGGGCTCTTCGATCGCGCGTTTAACGATGGCGATACCGGTTTGCTCGTCTTCGTTCTCGCCTTTCAGTTTGTCGAGGCTTTCGATAGAGCGGATGAAGGCTACGCCGCCACCAGCTACGATGCCTTCTTCAACGGCAGCGCGGGTAGCGTGCAGGGCGTCGTCAACACGGTCTTTCTTTTCTTTCATTTCCACTTCGGTAGCGGCGCCAACGTACAGTACGGCTACACCGCCGCTCAGTTTCGCCAGGCGCTCCTGCAGTTTCTCGCGGTCGTAGTCGGAAGTGGTTACTTCGATCTGCGCCTTGATCTGGCCGATGCGGGCAGAGATGTCTTCTTTCTTGCCTTTACCGCCCACTACAGTGGTGTTGTCTTTATCGATGGTCACGGATTCTGCGCGGCCCAGGTAAGTGAGGTCGGCATTTTCCAGTTTGAAACCTTGTTCTTCGCTGATCACCACGCCTGCAGTGAGGGTAGCGATGTCCTGCAGCATTTCCTTCCTTCTGTCGCCGAAGCCGGGAGCTTTTACAGCGGCCACTTTCAGGGTGCCACGGAGTTTGTTCACCACCAGGGTAGCCAGTGCTTCACCTTCCAGGTCTTCAGAAATGATCAGCAGGGGAGCGCCTTGCTGGGCCACTTTTTCCAGGATGTGCAGAATGTCTTTCATGGTGCTGATCTTTTTGTCGTAGATCAGGATGTAAGGATTCTGCAGTTCAGCCTGCATTTTTTCGCTGTTGGTGATGAAGTAAGGGGAGAGGTAACCGCGGTCGAACTGCATACCTTCTACTACTTCTACGGTAGTTTCGGTGCCTTTCGCTTCTTCAACGGTGATAACGCCGTCTTTAGTCACTTTCTGCATCGCTTCGGCGATCAGTTTACCGATAGCGGCGTCGTTATTAGCGGAGATAGCGGCAACCTGTTCGATTTTCTTGTTGTCGCTGCCAACTTTTTCGGATTGTTTCTGCAGGTTCTCCACAACGGTTTTCACCGCTTTGTCGATACCGCGTTTGAGGTCCATCGGGTTTGCGCCGGCAGCCACGTTTTTGAGGCCTTCGCCGATGATGGACTGGGCCAGCACGGTTGCGGTGGTGGTACCGTCACCTGCGATGTCCGCAGTTTTGGAGGCTACTTCTTTCACCATCTGTGCGCCCATGTTTTCGATAGGATCTTCCAGTTCAATTTCTTTCGCTACAGTTACACCGTCTTTGGTTACGCCGGGAGCGCCGAATTTCTTTTCGATCA
This sequence comes from uncultured Chitinophaga sp., assembly GCA_965653365.1. GTDB lineage: Bacteria > Bacteroidota > Bacteroidia > Chitinophagales > Chitinophagaceae > Chitinophaga. Next base: position 531,518 of record CBFGZV010000001.1, read on the forward strand.
CCACGTTGCGGCCTTTGGGGCCCAGGGTCACTTTCACCGCGTTTGCCAGGGTGTCAACGCCTTTTTTCATTTTGTTGCGGGCGTCGGTATTGAAGAAAATTTGCTTTGCCATAGTAGTATTAGTTTTTCTTGGTCGTTTTTAGAAAAAAAGCTGCGTTCAGGAGAGGCTTAGAGTACAGCCAGGATGTCAGACTCGCGCATGATTAAGTAATCGTCTCCTTCCAGGCTGATTTCAGTGCCGGAATATTTGCCATACAATACAGTATCGCCTACTTTTACGCTCACAGGCTCGTCTTTTTTACCGGGACCTGCTGCTACTACTGTACCACGCTGCGGTTTTTCCTTCGCTGTGTCGGGGATGATGATGCCGCCTGCTGTTTTTTCTTCTGCTGCTGCGGGTTTTACAATCACCCTGTCTGCCAGAGGTTTAATACTTAATTGTTTTGCCATTGTAGATCTATTTTTAAAGACTTGATATGATGATTAGGCTGTCAATTGACGGAGTTTCCCTTTACGAAGATTATGCCAACCGGGGAATCGGGTCAAATTTGCAGGAAGCAAATATAAACAAACTTCCGGGGGACTGTCAATAAATGACATTTTTTCATTTTTGCCTGTCAGAACCCCGTTGCATGGCAGATTCCGGGAGTAGGAGCGGAGGCGGCCCGGAAGTATTTTTTTAAAAGTCCCTCTAAAACAGTAGATTTGCGGCCATTTTCCTAAGCGTACAATGATCAGTAGAAGAAACATCCGGGTAAAAGTTATGCAAACGCTGTATGCCATGGACACCATGGAGCAGGGCGCCGTGAAGCCGGGCACTGCCACGAGTTTGCTGAATGAGAAATTGGACCAGACCAGCCAGATTTTCACGTATTTGCTCTACACGATCGCTCGTGTGGCCCAGTACGCCGAAACCGACGCACAGGCAAGGGCCTCCAAACACCTGCCCAGCGCGGAAGACCTGGCGGTGAACACCAAAATAGCGGGCAACGACTTCGTTTTCCAGGTACTGGGAGACAAAGGGTTCCAGGTTAACCTCGATTCGTGGAAGCTTCGCCGGCTGGAAGACGTCGAACTTACCAGGAAGTTGTACAATCTGCTGACAGACAGCGAAATATATAAAAAGTACATCGCCGAGCCCTCCCGCGAAAAAGCGTCCGAAAAGCAGATCATCGAATTTATTTACAAGGAGATCCTGGAAAAGAACGAACTGTTCCGCCAGCATATGGAAGACAGCTTCCTGCACTGGGGCGACGACGAGGAAATGATGGGCATCCTGGTAGGCAACTACCTCTCCAAACCGCAGCTGTTCAACTTTTTACAACTGATCAGCCGGGAAAAACTGGAATATGCCCGCGAGCTCCTCAGCACCGCCATCAACAAAAAGGACTATTGCCTGGAACTGATCAAGCCCAAGCTGCAGAACTGGGACCCGGAGCGGATTGCGGCGGTAGACATGCTGCTCATGGAAATGGGCGTGTGCGAATTCCTCTATTTCCCCACCATCCCTACCAAAGTAACCATCAACGAATATATCGACCTGGCCAAAGCCTACAGCACTCCTCAGAGCGGGCAGTTCGTGAACGGCATCCTCGATAACATCCTGAAGGACCTGCAGCAGGCCAACCTGGTGCAGAAAGTAGACCGAACCAAGAAATAAAGCAGTTTTCAGTATGAAACTATTTTTATATCCCATCCTCGCCGCCGGCCTGCTCATGGCGGCCTGTAACGGCGGAGGCGGTAAAAAACCGGCCGCGGCCGCTACCGATGCGAACGACACCACCAAGGTGGCCCGGATGACCTTCGAAAAACAAACGCACGATTTCGGTAACGTGACCCAGGGCGAAGTGGTGGAATATTCCTTCAAATTCACCAACACCGGCAACAAAGACCTGCTGATCCAGAAGGCGGAAGCCAGTTGTGGCTGCACCGTGCCGGAATGGCCCAAAGAGCCCATCAAACCCGGCGAAAGCGGGTACATGAAGGTGAAATTCGACAGCCATGGCCGCCCGGAAGGCTACACCGAAAAGGAATTGTTCATCCAGGCCAATACCAATCCACCCCTCGTGACCGGTCCCAGAATTCAATGCGTGATCGTTGCGAAGAAATAGTAACTTTACAAGCTTCAAATCAACAAACTACATACGATGTACAACTTATTAAATGTTTTATTGATGACGCCGCAAGCGGGCGGCGGTCAGGGCGGTTTCGGCGGAATGGGCTCCCTGCTGTTCTTCGGCGGTATGATCCTGGTAATGTGGCTGTTCATGATCCGTCCCCAGACCAAAAAAGCCAAACTGCAGAAACAGTTTATCGACAACCTCAAAGAAGGCGATAAAGTGGTGACCATCGCAGGCATCCACGGTAAAGTAAAGAAAATGAACGACAACAATACCCTGCAACTCGAAGTAAGCGCCGGTACCTATATCACCATCGAGCGCTCCGCCGTTAGCATGGAGTACACCAATGCCGTGAACAAAGTAGCTGAAACCAAATAACAGCCTCAACTTCTTTAAAAGAGGCGCTCCGCATCTGCCGGAGCGCCTCTTTTCGTTATATCAATCCGCAAACTTGTTTGTTTTATCACGAAATCCCCGCAGCGGGTACAGGTTCTTTCTGCCTGGCAGAGCCCTTTCCTGTAAAGGGTTTGACGGGTGTTCAACGAAGCTCCGGCGAACCTTCAACGAACAATTTCCGGGAAGGTTCGTTGAACCTTCATCGAAGTCCGTTGTTTTCATTATCCGGACCGTTCCGGTTAGCCCTGCCCGCCCCGGGGGCCCTGCGGGAACCGCTAAATCCGGCCATGCATATGTACCGAAACCATTTTTATTCTTTATATTTAATTTTTACTCCATTAGACATGCGCATTATTGGCATAACAGGCGGAATAGGCTCCGGTAAAACCACGGTAGCCAGAATATTCGCATTGCTTGGCATCCCCGTTTATTCGGCAGACGATGCCGCGAAGGAAATCATGGTCAAAGACCCCCTGCTCGTGCAGCAGATCAAAGATCATTTTGGCCCCGAAGCTTATTTCGACGATGGTACCCTGAACCGTTCCTTCATTTCCAACATTGTTTTCAACGACAAAGAGCAGCTGGCGGCGCTCAACGCGATGGTACACCCCGCTACCATCCGCGACTCCGAAGAATGGGCCGCGCGGCAGCAGGCGCCCTACGTGATCAAGGAAGCAGCGTTGATGTTTGAAACGGAATCGTTTCATCATGTAGACAAGGTGATCGTGGTATACGCCCCGCAGGCCCTGCGCATTCACCGGGTGATGCAGCGCGACGGGGTGGATCGCAATGCGGTGCTGGCGCGGATGCACAAGCAGATCGACGAGAAGATCAAGATGAAGCTCGCCGATTATGTGGTGTATAACGATGAGCAGCAGATGGTAATACCGCAGGTGCTCTCGCTGCATAAACAATTCCTTACCTCCCCGTGACGGCATAAAAAAGGCCGGTGCGGTCACCGGCCCTTCAGGTTATTTTAGCTGAGTTTCCCCAGCCATTCCTTCATTCTTTTCATGCCTTCCTCTATCCGCGGCATGCCGGTGGCATACGATATGCGGATGCATTCGGGCTGGCGGAAAGCCGCGCCGGACACAACGGTTACGTTGGCTTTGTGCAGCAGGAACATGCAGAGGTCGTCCGCATTATTGATTTTCTCGCCTTCGTACGATTTGCCGAAGAAAGCGCTCACATTCGGGAACATATAAAACGCGCCGTCCGGCTCATTGACCTGCAGGCCGGGAATGTTTTTAAGTGCCTGATAGATGAACGCGCGCCGTTCGCGGAACGCGGCCACCATTTCGCGGGCGGTATCGAGCTCGCCGCGCAGGGCCGTGATGGCGCAGCGCTGGGTGATGGAGCAGGTGGCGGAGGTGAACTGGCTCTGCACCATGTCTGCCGCTTTGGCGATTTCGAGCGGGGCGGCCAGGTAGCCCAGGCGCCAGCCGGTCATGGCAAACCCTTTACTGAGGCCGTTGATGATCACCGTCCGGTTTTTGAGCGTGCCCATCGTGGCGATGCTCGTATGGTCGCCTACATAATTGATGTACTCATAAATCTCGTCGGAAATAATGAAGATCTGCGGGTGTTTTTCGAACACGGCCGCGAGGGCTTCAAGCTCTGCTTTCGAGTATACGGAGCCGGTGGGGTTGCAGGGCGACGAAAACATGAAGAGTTTCGTTTTGGGCGTGATGGCCGCTTCCAGCTGCTCCGGCGTGATCTTGTAATCGTTTTCGATGCCGCAGGTCACGAATTTTACTTCGCCCTGGCAGAGTTTCACCAACTCCGAATAAGTCACCCAGTAAGGCGTGGGAATTATCACCTCGTCGCCGGGATTGACAATGCTCAGCACGGCATTGGCGATGCTTTGTTTGGCGCCGGTAGACACCACTATTTCGTCCGGGGTGTATTCCAGCCCGTTGTCTCTTTTCAGCTTGTATGCCACGGCCTGCTTCAGGTCGAGGTAACCGGCTACCGGCGTATAATGGGTATAACCTTCGTCTATGGCTTTTTTAGCGGCCTCGCGGATGTGCGCGGGCGTATCGAAATCCGGTTCCCCGATGCTGAGGTCTACGATGTCTATGCCCTGTGCTTTCAGCTCACGGCTGAGTTTTGCCATCCTGATGGTTTGCGGTACGGATATCCGCGTTAATCTGTCTGCTAATTGCATGCTCAATAGGTTTTTTTTGGATTGACCGGGGCAAACCTACAGCAAAAAGTTGGATAAAAAGAAATGTCCCGGCGCCTTGAAGGGCCGGGACATTACGAAAAAATGTTTTTGTATTTAGAATCCGTGGGAGAATGCTTTGATAGTAGGCTTCCTGGTCCCCGTGTCGTCTTTTGTGCCCGCATAGACAATTGTGTACACACTGCCTGGGGATGCCATTGAAACGTTGCTCACTTTTGCCAGTTCGGCGCCAGCGGCATTTTTTACGGTAATGCTCACTTCGTTCGGTTCGATCTGCGTAAAGCCGTTGTAAGAGCTGCTCAGGAAATCTTCAAACATCCGGCTGGAACTGAGTTTGGTTTCGCCGATATAGAAATCCACCGGTTCGGAGCCTTCCACCATATTGAAGAAACGCACATGCGCTTTGGAGGTGGAGTTGTTGGAAAAATCTTCTCGGAAATGGTAGGTTCTAATGGTTGAAGCCTGCGAACCATAGATAAAAGTGGAAAAGTACCGCAGTGTATCAAGCGTGGTGTTGAAGCTATTAAGGGTAGTATCCGAGCCCAGTCTTTTAAAATCGAATTTGGCGGGACCGGGCTTCACACGGCCTACGCGTACGGTCCCGAATTCCATGCCGTCGCCGCCTAGCAGGTCGGCGCTGTTCTGGAAAATGCTCACCTTATACGTAGGAGTAGCCAGGTTGGCGAAAAACGCATACGAAAACGCTTCAGGTGCCGGGCTGTTGTTGTTTTTCAGACAGGAAGAAAGGCCGGTTACTACTGCCACCGCCATCAATACTGCAAGAATTCGGTTCTTTTTTGCTAGGATCATGCTCTCTTGTTTTATGAATTTAGTTATTGGTTTACGGTTGTTGTTCTTTTTCATAAGTCACTTTGTAACGTTGCAAATCCGGTTTGTATTTCCTGGTGCGTTGCAGTTCGGCTTCGTATATCAGCCGTCCCAGTTCTTTCAGGAAAGGCTTGCCCGCCGTGTCAAAGTCATATTTATTATCGCCGATAACGCCGTCCGAATTGGCGTATAAAGTGGCCGACAGCATAAACTCCACGCCATTGTCGAAATCCGAAAAATAGGCTACGTCTGTCAAAAAGCCATATGCCCAGCCCGGTTTGTTGAAAATGCGCAGTCCCGGCGGGAGCACGGTTGCCGCATCTGCCCCGCCCATCAGGTATTTCACGTAGTTCCGGTGGAATTCTGCGGTATCATATACCGGGGAGGTGGTTTCCGTTGGCAGCTGCGACATATACCGGTATAAAAACCGGTAGTCGTCCTCCTTTAAACGAAATGACTGCCCGGATGTTACACTTTCCGGAAAAATTATACTCCTGAGTATACGGTGGAGGTCTTCGAGCAGCAGCCGGTTTTTGGCGGAAAAGTCGAACGGCGCCTGCACGAGCTCGTTTTTGGCGTAATGGGCGCGGCCCACGGAATCGTGACGGGGCGGAAAATCGAGGTGGCTGACCTGTTCCGGCCGGCTATAAACAACCGTACCGTTGCGGATGAATTTCACGGGGTTGGTGCGGCGGTTGGCTTCCTGGGGCAGGGCCACATCCAGGCGGTGGCGGATCTGGGAGGAAGGGTAGCCCTTTTCCCACAAACCGCGGTTGAAGGCTTCCTGCCCCAGCAATTCGTACAACCGGTTAAACGCGTCGTTATCGCTGACGAGAAAGATTTTTTTAATGTAATGCGCCACGGAAGGCTCGCCGTCCGGGGCGCTGCTGTCGGCCGTTACCGCCGGGGAGATGCCTGACAGGCTGTCGGTGTGCAGGGGGGTATATTTATCGATGCCGAGGCGGTTGAGCATTTCCAGGGCCAGCAGGGCGGCCGGCATTTTGACGGTGGACGCCGGGTAAAAGTACTCCCCGGGCCGGTTCCGGTAATAATAATCCGTGAAAACGGGGCGGTTGCGGGCATCCCGGTCTATCTGCGTGTAAATGACCTGCAGCCGGTGATCCTCCGGATCAGCCATGACCGGCCCCAGCCGGGCTGCGTTGGCCTGCAGCAGCGAATCGAGCCGGCCGTTATTTTTTTTATGCATGGCGGCAGAATTAATCGTCCGGGAAGTTTGGCAGTTCGCAAAAAAAACCAATATTGCAGCTGCCAATAAACAGCGTTGCACCATAGGGGGTGAATTTTTAAGGCCAAAATCCTGCTCAAATCCAAGTACATATTGGATTTGTAGCTGTTTTAAACCGGGCTTTAATATATCAATTTAAATTCTATCTTTGCAACTCTTAAAAAATTTATATTCATAATCCGTAAAGAAAATGCAACTAAAAGGACTGGTTAGATTTTTTGCTGTCGCACTAATCCTTATCTCTTTGTATCAATTGTCCTTCACGTTTGTGGTGCAGAACTATGAGAAAAAGACTAAGAGCCAGGCAGAAGATTTTGTGGCCAAACAATATCCCTCTGCCGAACAGAAGTATCCCGGTAACAAAGAGTTACAATCTTATTACAGGGACACGCTGAATTCCCTGGTCAAAGAGAGAATGGAATCCGTGCTCGACAGCACCAGCGGTAAGCAGATTTTTGGATTTCCCTGGTTTACTACCTACACCAAAGCAAAAGAAAAACAGCTGAACCTGGGCCTTGACCTCCAGGGCGGTATGAACGTGGTGCTGGAAGTAAGCGTGGAAGATGTGGTGCGGAGCCTTTCCGGCCAGTCCAAAGATCCTGCATTCAACAAGGCTATTGCGAAAGCCAGAGAGCGTAAGAAAAACAGTCAGTCCGATTTTGTGACCCTTTTCGGAGAGGCTTATAAAGAAGAAGCCCCCAACGGCAAACTGTCTTCCATCTTCGCCAGCGCCGCCCAGAAGCAGATCACCTTCAACAGCTCCAACGACCAGGTGCTGACGATTATCCGCAACGAAGCGAAAGCAGCGATCAAGAATACTTACAAAGTACTGCAGAACCGTATCGACAAGTTCGGGGTAGCATCTCCCTCCATCAACCTGGACGAGAACCGCGGCATCATTTCCGTGGAACTGGCAGGCGTGGACGATGCCGAACGTGTGAGAAAGTACCTGCAGGCCAGCGCGAATCTCGAGTTCCGCGAAACCTACAAAAGCAGCGAAGAGTTTTACGTAACGGTGCTGCAGCCCATGAACGAAGCCATCAAAGCTTCCCAGGGCAATGCGCCTAAAGTGGATACGACGGCGAAAAAAGCCGATTCCACCGCTACCGCCGCCGCCACGCCCGCATCCGGAGATTCTACGGCCAGCCTGAACAGCCTGCTGGCGAAAGATTCCGGCAAAGGCACACTGGCAGGCGCCGGCGATTCCGCCAAACTGCTGGAAGCACAGGCTGCCAAGGAAAACCCGCTGTTCACCATCTTCATGCCGAACGCTACCCAGCAGGGCATCGTACCCAGCTCCACGCTCGGTTACATGGCCCCCAGGGATACCGCCAATTTCAGGAAATACCTGGAACTGCCGGGCGTGAAAGCTGTCATCCCGAAAGACCTCGTGTTCGTATACGGCCCGTCCAACAAAGAAGACCGCAACCAGCCCCTGCAGGTATACGGTATCAAAGTGAACCCGGCCAACCCGAAAGCTAAAATCACCGGTGAAAGAGTCATCAGGGCGAAAGCCGACTTCGGCCAGGACAACCAGGTGGAAGTATCCATGAGCATGGACCCCACCGGCACCCGCGACTGGAGGAACCTCACCCGCGCGCTGAAACCCACCAACCCGCAGGATCCCCGCACGTTCAACTACGTGGCCATCGTGCTGGATAACGTGGTGTACACCGCGCCCTCCATCAACACCGAAATCCCGAACGGGAACTCTTCCATCAGCGGTAACTTCACCACCGAAGAAGCCGATGACCTTGCCAATATCCTGATGAGCGGCAGAATGCCTGCCCCCGCCAAGATTGTGCAGGAGCAGGTGGTAGGCCCCACCCTCGGCCAGGAGTCGATCGAGGCCGGCGCCAAATCTTTCATCATTTCCTTTGTCGTGATCTTCATCCTGATGCTGGTGTACTTCAACACCGGCGGTTGGGTAGCCAATATCGCACTTATCCTCAACCTGCTGTTTACCGTAGGCATCCTGGCATCGCTGGGCGCTACGCTCACCATGCCCGGCATCGCCGGCCTGGTGCTCACCATCGGTATGGCAGTGGATACGAACGTAATTATTTTTGAAAGGATCAAGGACGAACTGAGCCGCGGTAAAACTTACCAGCAGGCCGTGGAAGACGGTTACAAACGGTCTTACGCGCCGGTGCTGGACGGTCACATCACCTCCCTGCTCACCGCTTGCATCCTGTTCTACTTCGGCCTCGGCCCCGTACTGGGCTTCGCCACCACGCAGATCATCGGTCTGTTGCTGTCACTGTTCTGCGGTATTCTCGTATCCCGTATGATCACCGACTGGTGGACCGGCAAGAAAAGGCACCTGGAATATTTCACCCCCCTCAGCCGCCGTATTTTCAAACATGCCAAATACGATTTCGTAGGCATGCGCAAATATACTTACATCATCTCCGCGATCGTACTGGTACTGGGTATCGGTTCCTTCTTCAACGGATTTGACCGTGGCGTGGACTTCAGCGGCGGCCGCAGCTACACCGTGCGTTTCGACAAAGCGGTGAACCGCACTGCCGTTCACGAAGCGCTGAACAAAGAGTTCGATTCCGAAACCTTTGTGAAAACCATCGGCGAAAACAACCAGCTGAACATCACCACTTCTCACAAAGTGGAAGAAAATACCGACGAAGCTTCGGCAGAAGTACTGGGTAAACTGTACAATGGCCTGAAACCTTTTTACGACGGCAGCATCGACCAGCAGACCTTCGTCGGCAAATACCTGGTAGGCTCGCAAACAGTTGCGCCCACCATCTCCGACGACCTTCGCCAGGGCGCGATCAAAGCCACCATCCTGTCGCTGCTGGTAGTGTTCCTGTACATCCTGCTGCGATTCAATAAATGGCAGTACTCCATCGGTACCATCGTATCGCTGCTGCACGACGTACTGGTAACGCTGATCGTGTTCTCGTTCTGCCGCAACTGGGTGCCGTTTGCGCTGGAAATCGACCAGCACTTCATTGCGGCCATCCTTACCGTGATCGGTTTCTCGATGAACGATACCGTGATCGTGTTCGACAGGATCCGTGAGAACTTCCGCCTCACCAAAGGCGGCGACACCAAAACAGTGATCAACCGTGCGATCAACGAAACACTGAGCCGCACGATCATGACGTCTGTTACCGTGTTCCTCACCATTCTCATCCTCTTCATCTTCGGCGGTGAAGTAACCCGTGGCTTTGCGTTCGCAATGCTGATCGGCGTGCTCACCGGTGCATACTCTTCCATCTTCGTAGCAGCCCCCGTTCTGGTGGACTTCGACCGGAAGAATACGCTCTCCGAGGAGAAAGAAGCCGTGAAAATCGAAAAAGCACCGCCGTTAGTGGGTGGTAAATAAGCTTTTCGTTAGCAATATTGAAACGGCCGTCTCAGCGAGACGGCCGTTTTTGTTATACCTGGAATGATGTGACAGATAGCAGGGCCGGGCGCAACGGCGTTTTTTCTTACGAATTCACAGGAACCGTTTACACCCGCCGAAACGGGTGTCGCTTTGCGCCGGTTGGCTGTTTCCATTGAGCGCCCGCAGGATGTGCTCCGCGCAAAAGAAGCATTCTTACGCGGGGCGGCAGAGGAAGAGCTGCGGAAAGACCCGGTGCATCGCATAATCCATTAAGCGCCCGCAGGGAGTGGTCCGCGCAAAAGAAGCATTCTTTTCCGGGTCAGGAAATCGTGGTACGCAGGGCGGAAGAGAGCTGCGGAAAGACCGGGTGCAACGCATAATCCATTAAGCGCCCGCAGGAAATGGTCCGCGCAAAGAAGCATTCTTACGCGGGCGGAAGAGAGCTGCGGAAAAACCGGGTGCATCGCATAATCCATTAAGCGTCCACAGGAAGTGCTCCGCGCAAAAGAAGCATTCTTACGCGGAGCGGCAGCGGAAGAGGCGGAAAAACTCGGGTGCACCGCATAAAAAAGCCCCTCCGGTCCGGAGAGGCTTTTGCTGAAAAGATTTTCAATCTGTTTACACCGCGAATGACGTGCCGCAGCCGCAGCTGGATGAGGCGTTGGGGTTGGAGAAAGTAAACCCGCGGGCATTGAGTCCCTGCGCGAAATCCACTTCCATACCCAGCAGGTAAATGCCGTGCGCTTTTTTCATCACGACCGGGATGCCTTCGATCTCATACACTTCATCGTCTTCCATTTTAGCATCAAAGCCCAGGATGTACGACAGTCCGGAGCAACCGCCGCCCTTTACGCCGATGCGCAGGTACTGCGAGTGGTCAAAACCTTCTTCGGAACGGAGGCGTTGCAGTTCCTTGATGGCGCCGGTGGTCAATTTTATAGGAGATTGTGTGATTGTTTCCATGCTTTAAACGTTTATATCCACACAAAAATACGAAAAAATCACGGATGCATGTTGCCACAGGCACGTGACGGGGAGATATGAAATTTAATGGGCATACTTCAAAAATGTATGTAATTTGTTACTCATATGCGCAGAATACTATGCCTCGTATTGGCGGGTGGCCTGGCCCAGCAGGCCGGCGCCCAGCAGTTCGGCGGAAACCCGCCCTCCCTCAGATGGCAGCAGATTAATACAGACACGGTACGTGTTATTTTCCCGCGCGGCATGGAAGCGTACGGCAGGCGGGTGGCCGATATCACCGGTTACGTGAGCCAATACCACCGCGCCACCATCGGGCCGCTGCAGCGAAAGGTCAGCATCGTGCTGCAGAACCAGACGCTGCAGTCGAACGGCTACGTGCAGCTCGGGCCTTTCCGTTCCGAATTCTTCCTGACGCCGCCGCCTTCCAGCAATGACGTAGGCTCCCTCAACTGGGCCGACCAGTTGGCCTTGCACGAATACCGGCATGTCTTGCAGAACAGCAATTTCCGCAAAGGCATCAGCAAGGTGGTGTCGTACCTGTCCGGCGAGCTCGGCCAGGCAGCTGCCACCAACATCGCTGTGCCCAACTGGTTCTGGGAAGGCGACGCCGTTGTCACCGAAACGGCGCTCAGCACACAGGGAAGGGGGCGTTTGCCGGCCTTTTTTAACGGCTTCAGGGCCCTGCACCTTGCCGGGAGGTCTTACACCTACATGCAGCTCAGAAATGGCTCCTATCGCCGTTATATGCCCGATCATTATGCCACAGGATACCTGATGACCAGCTACGGCCGCCTGCAATACGGGCCGCAGTTCTGGAACGGGGTGACGGATGATGCCGTGCGGTACCGGCGGGTATTTTATCCCTTCTCCCAAAGCCTCAAACACCGCACCGGCAAAAATGCGGCGGGCTTCTTCAGGGCGGCGCTCGGCAGTTACGCGCAGCACTGGCCCACCAACACGGAGCAGGCGGCGGATACGCTCACGCCTGCCGGCAAAGATTACACGGATTACAAATACGTCTATGCCGCGGACAACGGCCGCCTCATCGTATCGAAAAGCTCATTCAAAGCCATCCCGGCTTTTTACGAAATAGGCCCCGAGGGGCGGGAGTCGCGGATTACCGCACCCGGCCTGGGCTTCGATGATTATTTCAGCTACCGCAACGGGCAGTTGCTCTGGACGGAAAGCCGCTACAACCCGCGCTGGGGCTGGAAGGATTTTTCCATTGTAAAAATCCACGACCGGGCATCCGGCCAAACCCGCAGCCTGCGCCACGAACGCCGCTGTTTTTCGCCCGACCTTTCCACCGATGGCCGTAAAGTAGCGGTGGTGGCTGTTACGCCGGAGCAGGCCTACCGGCTGGAGATACTCGACGCGCAAACCGGAGCGGTGTTGCAAAGCCTGCCTAACCCGGAAAACTGGTATTACACCTACCCGAAATTCGCGGCGGGCGACGGGCTGCTGATCAGCGCCGTTCGAGATAAAGCAGGCAGGATGGGCCTCATCAGCCAGTCGGTCGCAACCGGTGAATCTACCGTGCTAGTGCCTTTCGGCGTGCCTACCATCGGTATTGCCAGCGTAGAAGGCAATGCGGTTTATTTCACGGCGGCTTTCGGGGATGCGGACAATGTATACCGCGTTACGCTCAACGATAACACCCTCCAGCAGGTGACCCGCCGCCCCAACGGCGTACAGCATATGGCGGTGACCGGGAGCGGCATCGTTTACAGCGAGTTCACGGCCTCGGGGCATAAATTGCTGAAAAGCCCTTTGCAGCCAATGCCGGCGCGGCCGCGTCACAGCGCCTGGCTGCAGCCTGATTTTGGCGAAGGAGGCGACATTCTCGGGAAAGTGCCTGAACGTGAATACGACGTGCGGAAATACCCTAAGGCGCACCGCCTGTTCAATTTCCACAGCTGGCTCCCGCGCATCGACGATCCGGATTACGGGCTGTACCTCTACGGCGAAAACGTGCTGGGAACGCTGCAATCCACGGTGGGCGCTTCTTATAACATCAACGAAAACAGCCCTGAACTGGGTGCGGCCCTGTTATATGGCGCGTGGTTCCCTTACCTGCGCGCCGGCGTGAATTACCGGATGCAGCGGAAATTGCAGGTGAACGATACCATCCGCCTGGAGTGGAATGAGCTCGACTGGTACGGCGGCTTCACCATTCCGCTGAATTTCACGGCCGGCAAATATTTCCGGTCGGTCAGCCTGGGCGGCAATTTCCATCACCTCACCCGCGCACGCACCGCTAGTTCAAAATACCGATTCCGCGATGATAACATCCAGTATGTCGACGCTGCGTTTACTTTCAGCAACCAGCGGATAAGGGCGGTGCAGAACATTTATTCGCACTTCGCGCAGTCGCTCGTACTGCGATATAATAAAACGGTGAACAACGTGCCGGGCGAGCAATTCACCGGCAGGCTGGACCTGTTCCTGCCGGGCTTTTCCGCCAACCACAGCCTGGTGCTGCAGGGCGCTTACCAGCAACGCGATACCATGCTGCGGTATGCTTTCACCGATCACTTCGTATATGCCAGGGGGTATGAAAAGCCTTTCTACGAACACATCTACAAGGCAGGCGCCAACTATCATTTTCCCATCTGTTACCCGGACTGGGGCTTTGCCAACCTCCTGTACTTCATGCGGCTGAGGGGCAACGTGTTTTACGATCACAGCGTGGCGTACAACTTTAGGAGCCGCAAAGATGTTACTTATGCATCCGCGGGGGGAGAACTGTTTTTTGACACCAAGCTGGGTAACGTGCTGCCATTCAGTTTCGGCGTGCGGTACAGCCACCTGCTCGATATAGACCCGGTGGATCCCGCGCGGAGCAACCGCTTCGAGGTGATCGTGCCGCTGCAACAATTATTCGCTTATTAAACTACCTGCTATGAGACCAGCGAGCAACAAGCCGCCGTTTTACATCAAACTCAGTCATACGTTGCTGAGCCTGGTGCTGATTGTGGTGATACTCCGCACTACGAAAGACATCCTGGCGCCGGTGGCCTTCGGTTTTATATTCGCCATTTTGTTGTTGCCGGTGGCGCAGGGGCTCGAAAAGCTGCGCCTGTCGCGGGGTCTCTCGGCCACACTGGCGGTGGTGCTGTTTATCCTGTGCATGTTCGGGCTGATTTATTTCATTTCCTGGCAAACCTCGTCGTTCCTGACGGATCTGCCTTCGCTGGAAAAGCGGCTGATGCTGCAGGCCAATAACCTCACCATATGGATAGACGAAAAGTTCAAGATAGATTCCGACCAGCAGATCGCCTGGATCAATGAAACGGCCGCCAAAAGCATCAGCACAGTGTCGCAGTTCGTGGTGAACGCCGTATCGTCGGTGTCTTCCATCCTCATATTTCTTGTCTTCATTCCGCTGTACACTTTTTTTCTCCTGTTTTACCGGCGGCTGCTGGTGCGCTTCCTGCTGCGCCTTTTCCGGCGCGAGGATGCGGAGGAGGTGCACGAAGTGATCGCCCATGGGCGGTCTGTGATCAAAAGTTACGTTGTGGGATTATTTATCGAGATGCTGGTAGTGGCGGTGCTGAATATCACGGCGCTGTTGCTGCTGGGGGTGCAGTATGCCATCCTGCTGGGTACGCTGGGCGCGATTTTCAATATCATTCCTTATCTCGGGATGGTGATGACGATCATCATCGTACTGCTGGTAACGCTCACCACGGGCACGCCTGCGCTGGCTTTCTGGGCCGCCGTGTCGTTCTTCGGCATCCACCTGGTAGACGCTAATGTGCTGCTGCCACGGATTGTGGGCTCCAAGGTATCCATCAACGCCATGATCACCCTGATCGGCGTATTTATCGGCAGCATGATCTGGGGCATCGCGGGTATGTTCATCTCCATTCCGGCCATGGCGCTGCTGAAAATCATCTTCGACCGCGTGCCGAATATGAAACCCTGGGGCATCCTTATGGGCTCGGGAGAATGATTACCGTACAATGATTTTGAGTTCCGGCGCGCGATAGTATTTATCGCCGGTGTAACGGATGATGATGTTGTTGAAAAACAGCACGTCGCCCTTTTCCAGAGCCTCTTTGAGGCGCTTCACCCATGCCGCGGCGAGGCGATCGGATTTGAACGAATCGCCGGTCAGGTCGGTCGCGATGGTGACCTCCTGGGTGGTATCGTTGAGGTAGGGCTCTTTCTTTTCGTATGTAAAGTCAAAGGAAACGACGGGGAATCTGTTTTTCTGATGGTCTCTCACCACCAGGCCGGAATCCAGTATTTTCAAAAGTTCCGGGCGGGGAATGGAGTCGCTGAGGAAAATGTGCCAGGAAGTGGTGAAACGCAACGGTTTTTTTTCAGCCGCCTGCTGTTTGGCCGGCGCGGGTTTTCTGGCCGGTTTGCTTTGCGCAAACGCAGCGGAAGTGCAACCGAGCAGCAGGGCGATATAGCAGAGTTTTCTGGTCATAGGCGAAAAAAAGATCGTCCGGTTATTGAACGCCGGACGATCGCTAAAATTATAAAGACTTCAAACTTTCTTCGATGGCCTGGATTTTGGCGAGGCAATCCGCCTGCTTCTTGCGTTCCGCTTCCACGATGTCCGGTTTGGCGTTCTGGACGAAGCGTTCGTTGGACAGTTTGTTTTCCACCGATTTGAGGAATCCCTGCTGGTATTCCAGGTCTTTCAGCAGTTGCTCTTTCTGCGCCGCCGTGTCCACCTCGCGTTCGGTAACGAGGTAGAACTTGTCTTTCTGCACCACCAGCGCGATGGCGCCGCTCACGGGCTCTTTCGTGTATACTACAGCGTTAGCGTTCACCTGTTTGGCGATGATGCTTTCGATCCGCTGGAAGGCGTTTTCGTGACGGGTTTCGATGTGCAGGCCGATGGTGTCTTTCGGTTTCACCTGGTTTTTATTGCGGGCATCGCGGATGCTGCTGATCACTTCTTTGGCCAGCGCGCCTTCCACGAGGATGGCGTGATGGGCGGGGGCCGGCGCGGGGAACTGGCGGATCACCAGGTCGTCGCCCGCCTCGCGGTTGCGCAGCAGGTGATAGAGCTCTTCCGTTACGAACGGCATGAAGGGGTGCAGTAACTGCACGAGGCGCTCGTAGAAACCAATGGTTTTTTCGTACACGCCGGCGTCGATAGGTTGCTCGAAGCCGGGTTTGATCCATTCGAGGTACCAGCTGCAGAAATCGTCCCAAATGAGGCTGTAAATGGCTTTGAGGGCCTCGCTCAAACGGAAGTCCTTAAACAGTTTTTCCACTTCCGCGTGCACTTCGTTGAGCCTGTTTTCGAACCACTCCACCGCGAATGCCGGCACGGGAGCGCCGGTGTTTTCAACGGGCGTCCACATTTTCACGAGCTTCAGCGCGTTCCACATCTTGTTGTTGAAGTTGCGGCCCTGCTCGCAGCTGGCCTCATCGAACAGCAGGTCGTTACCGGCCGGGGAGGAGATCATGATGCCGAACCGCACGGCATCCGCGCCGAAACGCTCGATCAGCTCCAGCAGGTCGGGCGAGTTGCCCAATTGCTTGCTCATCTTGCGGCCGAGCTTGTCGCGCACCATCCCGGTGAAATACACGTCGCTGAAGGGTTTTTCGTGCTTGTATTCCAGGCCGGCCATGATCATGCGGGCCACCCAGAAGAAAATGATATCCTGTCCCGTTACCAGCACGGAAGTGGGGTAATAGTAGTTGATGTCTGCATTGTTGGGCTGGCTGATGCCATGGAATACTTCCACGGGCCAGAGCCAGGAAGAGAACCAGGTGTCCAGGCAATCGTCGTCCTGCCGCAGCGAGGTTCTTTTCGCGCCGAACTGCTGCTCGTAGAGCGCCAGCGCTTCGTCGTGCGTGGCGGCCACAACAAACTGGCCGTTATCGTCGTACCAGGCGGGGATTTGCTGGCCCCACCAGAGTTGGCGGGAAATGCACCAGTCTTTCACGTTCTCCATCCAGTATTTATAGGTGGCCATGAAGCGGTCGCCGGGATGGATTTTCACGTCGCCGTTCACTACCGCGTCCAGCGCGGGTTGTGCCAGATCGGCCATTTTTACGAACCACTGCGTGGAAATGCGGGGCTCCACCACCGTGTCGGGGTTGCGTTGGCTGTAGCCCAGGCGGGTGGCGTATTCCTGCTCTTTTACCAGCAGGCCCTGCTCCTGCAGCGCGGCCACCACTTTTTTCCGGGCGCGGAAGCGGTCTTCGCCCACGAACACCACGGCGGCGGCGCTGAGGGTACCGTCTTCGTTGAGGGTATCCACCACCTCCAGGTTGTGTTTGAGGCCGAGGTTATAGTCGTTAATGTCGTGCGCCGGCGTTACTTTGAGGGCGCCGGTACCGAATTCCTTATCTACATAGCTGTCGAAAATCACTGGCACTTTCCGGTTCACCAACGGCACGATGGCGAAGTGGCCTTTCAGATGGGCGTACCGCTCATCGTCCGGGTTCACGCAGATCGCAGTATCACCCATGATGGTTTCCGGGCGCTGCGTGGCGATGGTGATGAATTCGCCGGTAGCTTCGCCGGCGGCGTTTACCACGGCGTATTGCACATGGTAGAGCTTGCCGCTGAGCTCTTTGTATTCCACCTCCTCGTCGCTGAGCGCGGTTTTGGCCTTGGGATCCCAGTTGATCATGCGGGCGCCGCGGTAGATGAGGCCTTTGTTGTACAGGTCCACGAATACCTTGATCACCGCTTTATAATAATGGTCGTCCATGGTGAAGTTCACCCGGTCCCAGTCAACGGAGCAGCCCAGTTTTTTGATCTGGTGGTAGATGATGCCGCCGTATTTGTCTTTCCACTCATGGGCGTAGCGCAGGAATTCTTCCCGGCTGAGCTGGCTTTTCTCGATACCTTTTTCTTCTTTGAGCATATTCACCACCTTGGTTTCGGTGGCGATGGAAGCATGGTCGGAGCCGGGCACCCAGCAGGCGTTGAAGCCGCTCATGCGGGCGTGGCGGACGAGGATATCCTGCACCGTTTCGTTGAGGGTGTGGCCCATGTGGAGCACGCCGGTGACGTTAGGCGGGGGAATGACGATGGTGAAGGGAGGCCGCCCGTCGGGAACGGAGCGGAAATATTGCTGGTCGAGCCAATATTGGTACCATTTGTCTTCTGCCGTGGCAGGGATATAATTCTTCGAAAGTTCCATGCTGTTTGAATATATGCTGTTTCTTTTACAGGATTGCAAAAATATTGATTCTGGGCTGCATTTCGAAAAATCGGGGGAAACGAAGGCCGGATAAGGGATGAGGCGGATTTAATCGGGGGCTGTACCGTGGCGTGTCCGTTTCGGTGGACGGGCAGGGTGGGGAGAACGCTGGGAAAGTGAGACGGTACGCGGTATCGCATTGATTAATCCAAAGCCCTGATTGGTTAATCCGGCAACAACAACATGGGCGCTGCCGCTAGTTTTGCCGCGAAATCAACATAACCTCAAATGCGAATCTCGACCATGAAAATTTCGAACTGTTTTTTTCTGACCATTTTGTCTGTAGCCATGATGGCTGCCTCGTGCCGGAAAGAAGGCCCTGCGGGGCCGCAGGGCAATCCCGGAGAAACGGGCGCACCCGGACCGGGTGGCGCACAGGGCCCCGCCGGGCCGGCAGGCGCTACCGGCGCCACAGGAGCAACGGGCGCGCAGGGACCGGTGGGTGCAACCGGCCCGCAGGGCGTACAAGGCGCGCCGGGGAATGCGAACGTGGTGCAGTACACGTATGGTTCCACCAGTTTTACCGGGGAGCATGATTATTTCATCAGCGGGCTTTCCAAAGGCAAAGCAGACTCCAGCATCGTGCTGGCCTATTTTAACGCCAGCACGGAAATACCCAGCGCCTGGCGGGCGGTACCGGGCCCCGGCCCGATGAACGCGTATGAAACGGGCGGCGTATTTTACCAGCCTATTCCCAACGGCGCCTATTATTATCGTGTGAGAATTATGAAGCCGGATAACTTGGCGCAATATGCCAACCAGGTAACCTGGCCGAAGTTCAGGATATTCATCGTGCCTGCGTCTTCCCTCATTCCAGGCGGAAAACACGCCGGAGGGCCGGATGTGCGGGATTATGAATCGGTACGGCAGTATTACGGGTTCAGGGACTAGCCGCCGTTGATTCCGGACCCGGAAAACAAAGCGGTTGCATCGTGGGATGCAACCGCTTTGTGGCATATGCCGGACGGCTTTGCGTAACGGTGGGTCAGGACATGGTTCTGATCACTTCCACCGTTTTATCCACCATGGCAGGCGTTATGCCGAGGTGCGTCACCATCCGCACCTGCGTTGGCGAGATCGCCATCACCTGGATGCCTTCCTTGGCGAGGTAGTCCCGGAAGGTAACCGGGCTCCAGGGCGCCATCACTTCAAAAATAAGGATGTTCGTTTCGACGGGGAGCATGTGGCCGGTAAACTCGCGTTCCAGCAGCACGCGGGCGATGCGCTTGGCGTGGGCGTGATCTTCCGCCAGGCGGTCTACATGATGTTCCAGCGCATGGAGTCCGGTAGCGGCCATGTAGCCCGCCTGCCGCAGGCCGCCGCCGAATTTTTTGCGTACACGGCGCGCTTCGCGGATGAAGGCTTTGCTGCCGAGCAGCACCGAGCCCATAGGGCAGCCCAGGCCTTTATTCAGGCACACCGAGATGCTGTCGAACACTTCGCCGAACTGCCGGGCGGTTTGCCCGGTGGCGGCGAACGCATTAAACAGGCGGGCGCCGTCGAGGTGGAGCCGGAGACCGTGGCTGTTGCACACTTCACGGATGCGGAGGATTTCCTCAAAATCGTAGCAACAGCCGCCGCCGCGGTTGGCGGTGTTTTCCAGGCACACCAGCGAGGTGTGGGCCTTATGCACATCGTCCGGGTTGATGGCCGCTTCCACGGCCGCAGCGGTGATCATGCCGCGGTCGCCATCCAGTGCGCGCACCTGGGCGCCGGCGTTGAAAGCGATGCCGCCGCCTTCGTAGATGTACACGTGCGCGAGTGAACTGCAAATCACTTCGTCGCCCGGCTGCGTATGTACTTTAATGGCGATCTGGTTGCTCATTGTGCCGGAAGGGCAGTAAAGCGCCGCCTCCATGCCAAAAAGTGCTGACATGATGGCTTCCAGTTTGTTCACCGAGGGATCTTCCCCAAAAACATCGTCTCCCGTATCTGCCTGCAGCATGGCTTCCAGCATGGCCTGCGTGGGTTTGGTAAAAGTGTCGCTTCTGTAATCCATTAAATAATTTGCAATAAGGAGTGAGATAAATTAGAGAAGATTTTAATCTGAATATGATTATTTTTCAATTGTTAAAATTTATGTAAAGCACCGGAAATACTGACGAAAACGCTATAAAAATCCGTTTATATAGAGTACTTTGTTTGATAAGACAGGCATCGAGATTGTCTTAAAACAATGCGCACCCAATTGATAGTGAACGAGTAACGCGCGTCTTGCCCCGGGAGCTGTAACCCAATCTTGAACCATATCCGGATATTTGGAAGAGTGGGGGATTAGCACGATCTTTGCAGGCTATTTCGCAACCGTGTAAGATATACCATTTAAATGTTACAACAAAATTATCTTTCGGCTGTTAATATATTCGTAAACCAATACTTTTAAAATATGAGGCAACTTAAAATTGCCACCCAGATCACCAATCGTGATTCGCAGGCGGTAGAAAAATACCTGCAGGAAATCTCGAAGATCCCTTTGTTAACTCCAGAGGAAGAGACCATTCTGGCTCAGCGCATTAAAATGGGCGACCAGCGGGCTCTCGAAAGATTAACTACAGGAAACCTTCGTTTCGTTGTTTCCGTGGCCAAACAATATCAACACCAGGGCTTAAGCCTCAGCGACCTCATCAACGAGGGCAATTTAGGGTTGATCAAGGCTGCACAGCGTTTCGATGAAACCAAAGGTTTTAAATTCATCTCTTACGCCGTATGGTGGATTCGCCAGTCCATTTTGCAGGCGTTGGCAGAGCAGGGCCGTCTGGTTCGCCTGCCGCAAAACAAAATTGGCACTTACAATAAAGCGAATAAAGCTTACATGGCATTTGAGCAGGAAAACGAGCGCGAGCCTTCTACCGAGGAACTGGCTGAAATCCTGGAAATGTCCGAGTCGGAAATCAACAATATTTTCCAGAGCAATACCCGCCACATGTCCCTCGATGCACCCGTGCACGAAGCGGAAGATGTAGCCATGGGCGACCTGCTGGAAGGTGGCGACGTGACCGACGACGATGTCATGCAGGACTCCCTTCGTGAAGAGATCCGCCGCGTGCTCAAGTCCCTGAGCCCCCGCGAAGCGGAAATCGTGAACGCGTACTTTGGTCTGGATGGTGAAAACGGCGCAACAATTGAACAAATAGGACAGAAATACGATTTGACGAAGGAACGCATCCGCCAAATCAAGGAAAGAGCCATTAAACGGCTGCAGAAAGCCCGCTACAGCGGCGCATTGAAATCCTATCTGGGATAATTGGTTTAAATTTTAATTCTTTCGAATCTGGGATAGAAGCATCCCGCCCTATGAATCTGGGCGGGATGCTTTTTTTATGCCTATAGGCAGCGTTTATAGGCATATAGATGCCTTTCATCATACCCGATTCGAATTTCTCCTTTCAACCCTTTATTTTTGCAATCCTATGCAAAAGGCATACTTTCCGCTGATGATGGTTGTACTGGCCTGCACAGCGTGTGAAAAAGAAATAACGGTCGATCTGCAAAGCAAGGAAGACCGCCTGGTGGTAGAAGGGATTATTGAAGACGGGCGGTTCCCGATGGTCACCATCAGCCGCAGCCTCAATTACTTCTCCAAAATCACCCCGGCGCAATTGCTGGAGTCGTTCGTACATGATGCGGTGGTCACCGTGTCTAACGGCGTGCGCACCCACCAGCTGAGGGAATACAGAACCGATACCACCAATGGCATTGCCCTGTATTTCTACTCTGCAGATACGGCCCAGTTTCATACGGCATTTACAGGACAACCGGGCAACAGCTACACGCTTAAAATCGAAGTGGAAGGAAAAACGCTGCATGCGGTCACCACCATCCCCGAGCCCAAACTTAAACTGGATTCGATGTGGTGGATGAACTCCGGCAACAGCAGCGCTGAAAAAGCCAGGGTGCTGGTGAAAGTGACGGACCCGCCGGAAAGGGGGAATTACGTCCGTTATTTCACATCGCGCAACGG
This sequence comes from uncultured Chitinophaga sp., assembly GCA_965653365.1. Classification (GTDB taxonomy): domain Bacteria; phylum Bacteroidota; class Bacteroidia; order Chitinophagales; family Chitinophagaceae; genus Chitinophaga. The sequence continues at coordinate 553,774 of CBFGZV010000001.1, forward strand.
CGACCGGTTTTTACCCGGCCTGAATTCCGTGTTCGACGATCACATCGTGAACGGCACCACCTTCGATGTGCCGCTGGATGCGGGCGTCGACAAAAACCAGAAAATCGACTTCGACACCTACGGATATTTTAAAAGGGGCGACACCGTCACCCTCAAATTCTGTAACGTGGATCACAATACCTACGATTTCTGGCGCACGGCCGATTTCGCTTTTACGGCCACCGGCAATCCATTCGCCACGCCCACCCGCACATTGGGGAACGTGCAGGGCGCATTGGGATACTGGGGCGGTTACAGCGTAACCTACAAAACCATTACTATACCAAAATAATCAAAATCAAAACCAACAACAGTTAACAACAGCATGGAAAACAACACAACACCCGAGCATGTTCACGTATTGATCATCGGTTCGGGCCCCGCAGGATACACAGCAGCCATATACGCAGCCCGTGCCAACCTGAAACCCGTACTATACCAGGGCATCCAGCCCGGCGGTCAGCTGACCATCACCACAGAAGTTGAAAACTATCCCGGTTACCCGGAAGGCATCCAGGGCCCGGAAATGATGGTGGATTTCGAAAAGCAGGCCAGCCGCATGGGCGCGGATATCCGCTACGGAATGGCCACAAAAGTGGATTTCTCTTCCCAACCTTATAAAGTAGAGATCGACGAGGAAAAAACGATCACCGCCGATGCGGTTATCATCGCCACCGGGGCGTCTGCCAAATGGCTGGGCCTGCCCTCGGAGCAACGTCTCAACGGCAGCGGCGTGTCTGCCTGCGCGGTGTGCGACGGCTTTTTCTTCCGCGGCAAGGAAGCGGCGATCGTAGGCGCGGGCGATACCGCCGCCGAAGAAGCGCTGTACCTCTCCAAAATTTGCTCTAACGTGCACATGCTGGTGCGCCGCCACGAAATGAGAGCGTCTAAGGTGATGCAGGACCGTGTGCTGAAAACTTCCAACATCATGGTGTACTGGAATACCGAAACGCTCGAAATCACCGGTGAAAACAAGGTAGACGGCGTGCGGGTGCTCAACACCCAGACCAAAGAGGAGAAAGTGATCCCCGTGAGCGCCTTCTTCGTGGCCATCGGCCACCAGCCGAACTCCGGCATCTTCGCCGGCCAGTTGGATATGGACGAGCAGGGATACATCAAAACCATTCCCGGCACCACCAAAACCAGCGTGGAAGGCGTATTCGCCTGCGGCGACGTACAGGACAAAAATTACCGCCAGGCTGTAACGGCCGCCGGTAGCGGTTGTATGGCCGCCCTCGACGCTGAGAGATACCTTTCCGCGAAAGGTCACTAATAATATTCCGCGAGCCGGTCACCCAGCGTGCAACAGTGCCGCCGTGGTGGCCGGTTTGCTGTTTTCATACAGGTAATCCGTTCTTTATGCTGCACATCGCACTGGAAGGCGTGAAGTTTTATGCCTATCACGGTTTTTACAAGGAAGAACAGGTGATCGGCAACCACTTCGTGCTGGATATCAAAGTAAGCATCCCCGAGCCGGAACATCCGTCACAGCTTTCCGAGTCGGTGAACTACGAGGGTTTGTACGCCATTGCCGAAAAGGTGATGCAAACGCCGCAAGCCTTGCTGGAGCAGGTGGTGCACGACATCACCGCCGCCATCAAACAACAATATCCCGGCGTGCAGGCCTCCGCGGTGGCCCTCCGCAAGCAGTCGCCTCCCTTTGGCGGCGACGTGGCTTTCTCGGCCGTTACCCTCGAAAAACAATATGTGATATAAAAGAATAGACTTATTTTTGGGAGACCCATACAATTCGTCCTATGCTTAAGAAAGCCATCATATGCTTGTTTGCCTGCTGGGCTTCTTTCTCCGCGCAGGCCCAGTCCATCGACGAAATTATTGCACAGGCGCAGCAGCTGGAAAAACAGATGAAAGAAGGCGAGGCGCTGGAAAAGTACCGTGAAGCCGTGCAGGTGTCGCCCGGCCATGTGCTGGCCTTTACCCAGGCGAGCCTGCTGGCCGGCAGGGAAGGAGCACGGCAGAAAGACAAAGCGGCCAGGCAGGAGTTTTACAACAACGCCAAAGTATATGCCTACGAGGCGCTGAAGGTGGAGCCGGAAAACGCAGCGGCCAATTATGCCATGGCCATGGCGCTGAACCGCATCGGCCAGATTTCCGGGGCGAAGGAAAAAGTGGCGGCGGCGAAGGAAGTGAAAAAGTATGCCGACCTCGCGCTCAAATTCAAACCCGATTACGGGGAAGCCTGGCATCTCATCGGGCGCTGGAACTTCGATCTGTATAACCTCGGTACCATTGAAAAGGCCGCGGCCAAAGTGCTCTTCGGCGGCGTGCCACCCGGCACCATGGAAGAAGCGATTGCCGCGTATGAAAAATGCCTCAAGCTGACGCCAGCCTTCATTGTGAACTATTACGACCTCGCGCTCGCATACCGCCAGAACAACCAGGAAACACAGGCGATGGAAGTATTGAACAAAGGCCTGCGGATGCGCCCCATTTACCAGGATGACCCCGGATACAAAGCAGATATGAAAAAGATGGTAGAAGCGATGCAGTAGCAGATGGCCCGTTTTGCAGGCCGGCGCCGGTTCATTTTTCCCTTAGTTTAATACTTTCCCTTTCCAGCGGCCGCTTTTGAGGTACCAGAAAGCCAGGCCTCCCATCACGATCCAATACACGAACTCTGCGCCCCAGGCCCAGTGGAGCGGGCTGCGCCAGCGTTCCACCACTACCACGCAATAAACGAGATAAATGCTGACCGCCGCTACTTCAATCAGGAGGTTTACGCGGGTGTTGCCGGTGCCCGTTACACCATTGAATATGATGGCGGTTACCGACGAGAGCAGGGTAACGGCCGTGCATACACGGATGGAGGGGATAGCGGCCGTAATCAGCGAAGCATCCGCAGTATACACCCGCAACAGCTGGTAAGGCAGCAGGTTGATCAGCAGGCTCACCGCGGCTGCGCACAGGAAAGCAAAGCCGGCTATTTTCCGGACAGTTTTCAATACATCCGCTTCCCGCTGCTGGCCGATGAGGTTGCTCACCATGGTGTTGCAGGTAGCGGCGAGCGCCCAGGTGAAGATACCGAACAGCCCGAAAACGCTGCGCATCATGTTCGACACAGCCAGCGGCCGCTGGCCGAGGTGCTCGATGAAAATAAAAAACACCAGCCAGCTGCCGATGCCGAAAAGAAATTGTACGATCAGCGGGGCTGCAATGGTGAGGATATTGCGCATGGCTGTGAAGTCGGGTTTCAGGCGGGCGAACAGCTGGTATTTGAACTGGAACTTCAGGCCGAACAGGATGCCGTAAGCCACCATCAAACCTACGCCCTCCGCAATGACGGATGCCACGGCCGCCCCGTTGAGGCCCATGGCCGGCAAGCCCATTTTACCGAAGATGAGCCCGTAGTCGAGCACGATGTTGGTGATTTCCTGGAATAGCGAGGTGACGGCCAGCAGCTTCGTGTGGCCCGTTCCAATATAAAAGGCGTTGCACAGGCCCATCAGCATCAGGAAAGGAAGGCCCCATACCCGGACGCGGATGAACGACACCGCGGCCTCCCTGATCTGCGGGTCGTGCAGGCTGCTGCCGAAAAAAAACGGCGCCACCGTATACGTGAAGGCAATGGCCAACAGGGAGAAAAACAGCGCCAGCAGAAAACCATTGAAAAAATACCGCCCCATGCCCGCATAATTGAGCTCTCCCGCCCGGCGCGCAAACAGTACCTGCAGGCCATTGTTCAGCCCGTACGCAATCATGTGCATAACGAGGTAATAAATGCCCGCAATGCCGTTGACGGCAAAGGGGAACTCTCCCAGGTGGCCCAGGAAAGCGGCATTGGTCATATGATTGATCTGCGGCAGTACCAGCGAAAGACTGATGGGAGCGGCAATGGCGATGACCTGTTTATTGGTTAGACTGACCTGCATACAGAAAGGTGCGCAAAAATACGAAAATACCCCTTGCCCGCGTTCTTGCCCAAACTCAACTATTTTAATTATTATTGTGCTTTACAATACTGAAACACATGCCCGTGGCATATACCATACAACCGACGTACGCGATAGATGACGCCACTCTGCTGGAAACGGATCTGACTACCTGCACCCTCCTGGTGCTCGTGGGCAGCGGCACTTTCAGTTATGCCGTATTATCACCGCTTCACCGCAAATTCCTGGCGCTGAAAAGTTATAGCTACCAGCCTAAAACGGTGGCTATGGCCGATCTGGAGATGATTGAGGAAATTTTTGACGCGGACAAGCTGCTCTTCACCGCATTCAAACAGGTATTGCTGGCTTTCGACTCGCCGGAAACCACCCTCGTGCCGGAACCGCTCTTTCAGCCCCAGCTGAAAAAAGACTACCTGCATCTGGCGCAGCTTGAAAAAATGCAGGAAGCCGTGCTGTTCGACACCATTCCCGATATGGGGCTGGTGAACGTGTATGCCGTAGATAAAGACGTGTTGGGTTTTTTACGGAAGGAATTTTCATCAGACAGTGTGGTGCATGCCTACACCGGCCTCCTCAAGGGCTACCGGAAAGACAATGAAACGCAGTTTTCCGACGGCGTGGTCTACGTGGAAGTGCAGCCCAATCAGTTCGCACTCACAATTTTTGCATACGGCAAATTGCTGCTGCAACAGCAACTCAGCTATCGCAGCGGCCTCGACATAGTGTATTATATCGTCAATTCCCTGCGCCAGCTGGAGCTCAACGAGCTGCAGGCAAAGGTAAAACTGGGCGGGGCCCTCACGCAGGACTCGCAGGTGTACCACGAGCTGCACCGTTTTTTGCCACGGCTCGACTGGGTGCATAAGCCAGACGGGTTCCTGTACATCCCCCGCATGAACGAAGTGCCGGCACATCATTTTCATAATTTATATGCCCTGGCCTTATGCGTATAATAGGAGGTTCCATGAGCGGCCGCCGCATCAGCCCGCCGGCTAACATGCCGCATACGCGCCCCACCACAGACATTGCAAAAGGAGGGCTGTTCAACATCATCGAAAACAATCTCGATATATCCACGCTCAAAACCCTGGATATTTTCGGCGGCACCGGCAGCATCAGCTACGAGCTGGCCTCGCGCGGCGCCACCGATCAGACCATCGTGGAAAAAGATCCGGCCATGGCCGACTTTATCAGTAAAACAGCCGCCATGCTGGATGTGAAACTGAAACTCGTGCGGATGGACGTATTCAAATACCTGCAGCAATGCACCGAGCAGTTCGACTTCATCTTTGCCGGCCCCCCTTACGCGCTCGGCGCCATCGACGAGCTGCCGAAGATCATTTTCGACAGGCAGCTGCTCAGGCCCGAAGGCTGGTTTGTGCTGGAACATACGCCACGGAATAACTACCAGCAGTTCAGTTATTACCGTACGGAAAGAAATTACGGCACGACCATTTTTTCCATATTCATTAACCGGGACGAACTGAGGAAACCCTCGGCCTCCGGTCAATAATACATATCCCATGCATCGTATCTGCTTATTTCCCGGCACTTTCGACCCGGTAACGCTTGGCCATACAGACATCATCGACCGTGCGCTGCCGCTTTTCGACGAACTGATCATCGGCATCGGCATCAACTCCGGCAAAGTGCCCATGTACTCCGTGGAACAACGGGTGGAGTGGATCCGGGAGATTTATAAAGACGAGCCCAAAATCAAGGTGACCTCTTATGAGGGGCTCACCGTGCAGTACTGCAAAAAGGTGAACGCTCATTTCATTCTGAGAGGAATACGGTATGTGGCGGATTTCGAGTACGAAAAGGCGATCGCTGACATCAACCGGAAAATGGATCCCGAAGTGGAAACCATCTTCCTGACCTGTTCGCCGGAGTTTTCCACGATCGCATCCACGCTGGTGAGGGATGTGATCCGGAACGGGGGCGACGCCGCACAGTTCCTGCCGGCCGAAGTGGCCCGCACCATTGAACAGCAAAAGAGTTAAAACCGCAATATCATGAAAGCAATCTGGTTTTCGCTGGATATATCACTGGATCAGCTCAACGAAAATGCCCAGAACACGATGGGCCCTTACCTGGGGATGGAATTCACGGAAATAGGGCCGGATTACCTGCGGGCCATGATGCCGGTAGACCATCGCACGGTGCAACCTTACGGCCTGCTGCATGGCGGCGCGTCTGCGGCCCTGGCCGAAACCGTGGGCAGCGTGGCTTCCGCGCTGATCATTGATCCCGCAAAGCTGATATGCGTGGGCCTGGAAATCAATGCCAATCACTTGCGCGGGGTACGCGAAGGGTATGTGCACGCCATTGCGAGGCCGCTGCACATCGGGTCTACCACGCATGTGTGGGACATCCGCATCACCGACGATGAGCATAAGCTGGTTTGCGTCAGCCGCCTCACCGTGGCCATCCTGGCTAAGCGCCCGGCTTAGCCGCCACTACATAGTGCATGCGGCTGATCACTTCATGATCCTGCACCGCAAAGCCCGCGGCAGTCAGCATCATTTTCACCTGTTCAATGCCCAGGCGCAGTTTTCGGTAACTGCTGACTTTTTGTATCCATTGGCCCTGCTGCTTTTCGAGCAGGATGTCGAACACCTTCACATAACCCGGAAAATATTCCAGGAAACAGGAGTGGATGCGGTCGTCTTCCGCCCTGACCGGGATAAACCTTTCTTCTTGCACCAATTCCTGCGTAAGATCGCGGAAAGACAATACCAGTTTGCCTTTGGGGGATAGCATCCCGTGCCATTCGCCGATCAGGGAGGAGACCTGCTCTACACTGTCGAGATGGGTGAGAGTATCGCCCATGCAAACGATGAGCTCCGCATCCATGGTGTATTGAGCTGTGTTGGCGAGATTGGCCAGGATGGTCCGGACGGGGAGGCCCTTTGTTCTGGCATTCAGCTCGGACAGGAGATGCTGGTTAAAGTCGACCGCAAACACCGAAAACCCCAGATTCGCCAGCGACACCGTTTGCAGGCCATGCCCGGCGCCGAGGTCGAGTGCCACGCCGTTGCCTGCAGGCGCGATTTGCTTGCTGATGAAATAGGTTTCCTGTTCCTTTTGTTTCGTGTCGAAATTACCGGTCATCCAGGCGTAGAAAGCCGCCAGGTGATTGTCGTAATGGGATTGTACGCTCATAGGTCATAGTTTATACGCCGCCTTCAGGAACACTTCCCGGATATTTTCATAGGAATACGCCATGTACTTCCCGAGGTTTTCGGGGCGAATCCATTGTATATCGAGGATGTCTTCTTCGATTTGCGGCACCGTCAACTCTGTACCGGTAAAGAACATCCGGTACCAGTGGCTGTGTTTCAGGATTTTTTTATCCTTCAGCGGGTAATAATGAAAGGTTTCCGTGATTTTATGGCCGAGGCCAACGTTGCGGAGACCTGTTTCTTCCTGCACTTCACGCAGGGCACAGGCTTCCAGCGATTCGCCGTCGTCGAGCTTCCCTTTGGGCAAATCCCATTTGCCGCGGCGGAACATCAGCAGCACTTCATCCGCTTCGTTGGTAATCAGGCCGCCGGCCGCTTCGTATACCGTAAAATGGCTTTTGACGTTTTCAAACAGGGAAGGGACGCTGTGGTGGCGGAATACGGCTATCGGCAACTCACCTTTGTCGAGCAGGGAAATGGTTTGGGCAATCTCCTCGTTCGTTGGTGAAAACAGCGTGGCGGCATTAATATATTCGGGCGGCAGCGTGTTTTTTTCTCCGGTTAATATTAAAGGTCGTTCGTTGATATATATAATAACAGGCATTTCCATGCTGCAAAAATAATCCTTTGCATTATTCATCGTACTTTTGCGCGGTTATGAACAATATCAGCGAAAAACAGGTAGCAGAAAAACTGCTCCAGGTACAGGCCGTCAAGTTGAGCCCGGCCCAGCCCTTCACCTGGGCTTCCGGATGGAAATCACCCATTTACTGCGACAACCGCAAAGTGCTGTCATTTCCGTATATCCGCGATTTCATCAAGTCCGAACTGAGCAACGTGGTATTTGAGACCTTTCCTGATGCCGCCGTGATAGCCGGTGTAGCTACAGCGGGCATCCCGCATGGAGCCCTGGTGGCCGACCAGTTGAAGCTGCCTTTTATATATGTGCGTTCCAAGCCGAAAGAGCATGGCATGGGCAATATGATTGAAGGAGTATTGCAGCCCGGGCAGCCGGTGGTAGTGGTGGAAGACCTGATCTCCACCGGGAAAAGCAGCCTGGAAGCCGTACAGGCCATCCGCGCCGCCGGCGGGGAGGTGATCGGCATGGTGTCTATCTTCAATTACGGGTTCGATGTGGCGGTGAAGGCGTTTGAGACCGCCGGTGTGCCGTTCAAGTCGCTGAGCAATTACAGCGCGCTCATTGAGCTGGCCGTTGAAAAGGGGCAGGTCACCGAAGCTGAGCTGGGTACTTTGCAAGCCTGGCGCGCCGCTCCCGAAGTATGGGGAAAATAGCCGATATATTTAATTTTATCGTATATTGTGTTGGTTAAAAAAAGACTTGTTATGCGTATCATTCAATTAATGTTGGTGCTGTTGCTGGCCGGAACCGGTGTAACAATGGGCCAGGCGAAAAAAGGCACGCTGGCGACCGCTAAGATAAAGGTGCCGACGGTGCAGTGCAATATGTGCAAGGATGCCATTCAGCGCTATTTCCTGAAAGAAGAGGGGGTGAAATCGATGGTAGTGGACGTGAAGAAGAAAGAAGCGACCGTCAAATATTATACAGACCGCACCAACATCGAAAATATCAAAACAGGCATCGCCAATGTGGGATATGACGCGGACGAAGTAACGGCGAACGAAGATTCATACAAGGCGCTGCCCAAATGCTGCCAGAAACCTGAAGATGGAGGAGGCCCGCCGCCCAAGAAAAAAGGATAATCAGTGATGTTCGTATTTATACATGACCGCTCCGGCTGCCGGGGCGGTTTTTTTATGCCCGGAACATCCAATTGCCCCTGTCGGGTATAAAATTATTTGCATATCAAACGCCTTAAAACGAGGATGAGGGCTATGGCATAGCAGCGCAAAAATCCCCTTAACGAGAGCATCAAATAATAAATTATTCGCATATCAAGACTCTCAAAAGACTCCCGAGGGGATGGTAAAAAGGGGGAAAAAACAACCTCGTTCAGAGGGTAGTTTCTCACCTATCACCTGCTCGAAAACTAAGCAAAGGAAGGGTGAAAGCCACCAGTTTCGTCCCAAAATGCCGTCGCTAAATGAAGATTACCATCGCTATCAAATCAAGGTAAATGATGGTTAAAAGGTAGTCATCAACCTGAAAAACGGCCCCATCGAATGGGGAATTTTTCACATATCAAGCGTTCGCAATCACGGAAAAAAGGGAAGAATAAAGCAGCGAAATTCGTCCAAAGCGGCGCTATCAAGTTAAGACTTTGTTGCATTTGTTGACCCAAAACCAAAGGAAAAGGATGGTTGAAATGAGTGTAAATCCGCCCAAATGCCCCTCTCAGATTAGATTTTTTTCACATGCCGGGTGCCCGAAATCAAAGAAAAGTTTGGGTGCACTGGAGCCGAATTCATTCAAATTGTGGCTACCAAATTAAAATTTATTTGCATTTATTCGCCCCGGATCAGGCCAAAATGATGGTTGGAAAGATGCTCTATCCTTCAAAAATGCCACCTTCAAACAACAGATTCTGCCTCCAAAACCCAGGGAATGAAGGATGGAAATGGAGCCAAATTCGTTCAAAACGATGTATTCAAATATTGATTTATTCACCTGTCATCTTTCCAAACAGGAGAAAAAAGACAGCGAAAAGGCGATCAAAATCCGGTAAAAAGGCCATATCAAATAAGTATTTCTTTATATACTTCTCGCCCAAATCGAGGATATGAAGGGCGAAAAACAGCGCCAAATTCGTGCAAAAAGGCATTGTAAAATTATATTTTATTTGCATGCGATTGCCCCGAAATCAAGCAAAAAGATGGGTAAAAAGCGTGCAAAATTCCGACAAAACGGCCCCATCAAATAGAGTTTCTTTCATATATCATGCATCCAAAATCTTCGAAAAGAGGGGATGAATTGGCGTAAAATTCACCCAAAATGACGCTATAAAATTAGAATCTATTTATATGTCATGTGGTCCAAACGATAGCAAAAGAAGGCTCAAAAGAAAATTAAATCCGTTAAAAGCCCCTATATTCCTCCGCTAAATACAAGTCAAGCGGCCCCAAAAAAACAGCCATTCCACCTCAAAATGTAAAAACCATTCGTGTTTCAGCCACCTGAAAATCCGGGGAAATCTCTCAAAATTCTTTCGTCAACCGGCCTGAATTTCATCTTAATAACCCTCTTCAAGCTACGCTGAAAAGTATGGAAACCGGAGTTGAAAGGCATAAAAAAAGAGGTCAAACCGACCTCTTATATGATGAATTTGGAAAATGTCTTCACGTTGAAAACGGCGAAACCGCCGGCCGGTTATCAGAAAAAATCCAGCTTTTGTTTCGTTTCGCAACGGATCGGGAAGGGGAAAAACACCCCCTTTTTGCCCACTTTACAGTTGCCGGCGGCCTTGATCGTGACCTCTTTATTGGTGAGCGCACCCATCATGTTTTTGAAAACGTTCCCCATTTCCACCTCCAGTTTTACCGGAAAATAGAAAGTGTCCCGGGCCGGAATGTCGATCAGGGTGTCTTGCAGCGAATGCCCCACTTTCGTATCGTCGAGGTAAATATCAAACTCGGCGTCCTTCAGGCGAAGCGAGAAATTATTGGGATTGAAGTAGGCGAGCTCCATCCGGACGGTACTTTTTGAGAACCCCAGATTGTCAAAATCGAAGCTGGCCACCCGGAGAAATTCCAGATCTTTCATCTTGTCGCAGGCGCTCATCGTCCCCCAAAGCAGGACAACCAGGAGCCCCCATCTGTACCTTTTCATGAACTGTGCTTTTTAATAATTCCCCCAAACCTACAAAACTCCGGTCAAAAACAAAGTTAAAGTCTGCACTTCGAAGGGCTGGGAGGAGAGCCTTTATTTGAAATTTTACTTTAAATAAAACACGCCCAAAAACAGTCATTTTTGGAACTAATAACTTTAGTATTTTTGTTAACTTTTAATAATCAGCTTAAAACAACTTTTTACTAAAGTAAATAGCATATTTTCAATCCTTCTATGAACTGTTTTTCAATAAATTAACTAGTTATAACTGTAGCTTAATATTTAATTGTAAACGGTCGTTTTGAATGGATATTTTACCTTTTTAAATTTAATTGTGACGATATGACAGAACAGTCGGAAAACAAGGAGTTATTGATTGAATCTCAATACTTTCCATCAATTTACTTTTATAAGACTTTAATTAAGGCCAACAAATTAAAAATTGAGAGATATGAACACTACCAGAAGGTGAGTTTCAGGAACCGTTGTTACATTGCCGGACCGAACGGAACCATTCTTTTGAGCGTTCCCCTATCGAAAGGAAAAAATCAGCGCACGATCATGAAGGACGTCCGGATAAGCAACCTCGAAAACTGGCAGGCCCTTCACTGGAAAACTTTGACCTCCGCTTACCGCCGTTCCCCCTGGTTCGAATATTTCGAAAGTGACCTCGAGGCGCTCTATGAGAAAAAGTTCGATTTCCTGCTCGATTGGAATATGGCCTGCCTCGAATGGGCCAACGGGGTGCTGGGTATTTCCCCGGAGATCTCATTTACCGACCGCTTCGAAAAAACCTACGACCCCGCTTCGGGCATCCTCGACAGGCGCGATCACCTGCAGCCCGGCCAGTTGCCGGAAGGCGCTCCGGTGTATGCCCAGGTGTTCGGAGAAAGAACCGGGTTTGTGCCGAACCTTAGCATCCTCGATCTGTTATTCTGTGAAGGAAAAAGGGCGGTGGAACTACTGAAGTGATAATGAAGGGGTTGCAAACAGGCGGGAAGGGCTTCCCATAGAAAATTGTTCCTGTAATTAATATTTTAATTAATAGGCTTTAACTAATTTATTTTCAATGTAATAAGAAAATTTTCCCCCTTCCATAAAAAAGATAGAAATTTTTTGGAAATGCATTGGAACAAAATAGTAGATTTGCAACCGATTTTGCTGGTCAGACGACTTACGTAGGTGTGTTGTATTTGCTATCAACTTAAAACCAGAAGTTTCCAGCTCATTTATACTGTAGTTTAAGTTTTTTACTAACTCTAAAATTCATTCACAGCGTTAAATGAACAACACCTACACCGACCTCGTTAACCAAACCTTCGAATTCCCCCAGGAGGGTTTCGAAGTGAAGGATAACAACCTTATTTTTAACGGGTTGGATATCCGGGCCTTGATCGACAAATACGGAACGCCTTTCAAGCTGACCTATTTACCCAAAATAGGGATGCAGGTTAACCGGGCGAAAAAGATGTTCCAGGATGCGATCAAGAAAAACAGGTACGACGGCAATTATTATTATTGCTATTGTACCAAAAGCTCGCACTTCTCCTTTATCATGGAGGAGACGCTGAAGCATAACGTGCATATCGAAACATCCTTTGCGTACGATATAGATATTATTCATAAACTGTACGAACGCAAGAAGATCACAAAAGATACATTCGTCATCTGCAACGGGTATAAAACAAAAACCTATACCCGCAGCATCGCCAAACTGATCAACAGCGGTTTTACCAACGTACTGCCGGTGCTGGACAATAAAGAGGAGCTGGATGACTATTCCAAATTCGTGCGCGCCAAGGGACCGGTTAAACTCGGTATCCGCATCGCGGCGGAAGAGGAGCCGACATTCGACTTTTATACCTCCCGTTTGGGCATCGCCTCCCGCGACATCCTCGAGTTTTACGTGGACAAGCTGAAGGGCAATCCGAAGTTCGAGCTGAAAATGCTCCACTTCTTCATGAACAAGGGGATTAAAGATGACATATTTTACTGGAGCCAGTTCAATAAGGTGCTGAACCTTTATTGCCAGCTGAAGAAGATCTGTCCGGAACTGGAGAGCATCAACCTCGGCGGTGGCTTCCCGATCAAACACTCCCTCGGGTTTGACTACGACTACGCTTACATCGTCAACGAGATCGTGGCCAACATCAAGAGCGTTTGCAAAAAGAACAAAGTACCCGTTCCGGACATCTATACGGAGTTCGGTTCGTTCACGGTAGGAGAGAGCGGCGCGGTGATTTACAGTGTATTGGGCGAGAAGATGCAGAACGACCGGGAAAACTGGTACATGATCGACAGCTCGTTCATTACGACGTTGCCGGACACCTGGGGCATCGGCGAAAAATTCCTGATGCTGCCCATTAACAAATGGGACCAGGAATATCAGGAGGTGCACCTGGGAGGACTGACCTGCGACGGTTACGACTTCTACACCTCGGAAGAGCACATCAACGCAGTGTTCCTTCCCAAGCTCACCAATGGCGAGCCCCTTTATATCGGGTTCTTCCATACCGGAGCTTACCAGGATCAGCTGAGCGGGTACGGCGGCATCAAACACTGCCTGATTCCATCCCCCAAACATGTGATTGTGGGGTACGACAAAAACGGACAATTAAAAGACTGGCTATACGCTAAGGAGCAAACCTCCCAAAGCATGCTTAAAATTTTGGGTTATTAAAAAAATGGGTTAGTAATCCACTTAAAAACCCCTCGGTTCTCCGAGGGGTTTCTTTTTTTGCCGTTCGTCATAAGCAGTCATCATTTACATAAAATAAGGCCCTCCTTTGCGGGAGAGCCCATAATTTCATAGGATAGACGGATCCAACATTCATGGCAAGGGACTTACACCTGCGGGGAACGGTCCACACAGGTAATTTCTAGGCATAAGGTAAAAGGAAAATTCTAGGCATAAGGAAAAAGGCATAATTCTCGGTATAGGAGGCAATAGGTTACGATAATTTGCTCATTGTAAAAGTAGTGGTATCTGTATCGTTGACAAATACCAATTAGTTGTATCTTTTTGCAACTTTTTAACAAAAAACGCGTTACAGCCCCATCCGCCATATTAAAACGAATTACTAATTATTCCCCATTTAACTTTATGAGAATATGTCATGTAGTCCCGTTCTGTTTATTACTCATATGTTTTAAGCCAGCAGCAGCGCAGACTTCAGGTGAAGAAGAGGTGAAAAGTGTCATCCGTCAACTGTTTGACGGGATGAGGAAAGGTGATAGCGCCATGGTAAAGGATGTGTTTGATGCCAAGGCGGTTTTGAACACCATCGTGCAGCCTCCCGGCGGGGCGGTGGAAGTACGGCCCGTCAGCCTCCAAAAGTTCCTGACAGCTGTAGGAACGCCTCACACGGACGTGTGGGATGAGCGGATTGCATTTGATAAGATTCTCATCGATGGCGACCTCGCAAGTGTATGGACGCCATACCGTTTTTACGTGGGCGACCGGTTTAGCCACTGCGGGGTGAACTCGTTTCAGCTCTGCAGATCGCAAAAGGGGTGGAAGATCGTGTACCTGATCGATACCCGGCGGAAAGACAATTGTTTGAAAACGGACTAATCTTCCTTTTGGTTGGTATCCAGGAAGTGGATGGCGGAATCGCACTGCTTTTCGATTTCGGAGAAGCAGGCGTCGAGCAGTTCCAGGTTGCCCTCGAGATACTCGTTTTTCCCCGAGCGGGAAAGGCCCTTCAGTAAGAGGAACTGCTTAGTGAGGTTCTGGTTGATGAGCGCGGAAAACTGCTGCTGCTTTTCAAGCGTGAGCTTTTGCTCCAGGCGGGTGATATTGCGGTAGTATACGCCCCATACCCGCAGGAACACGATCAGGTAACCCATCATCAGGAAAGGGGTGGCCATATAACGGTCGGGCGCGGAGTGGCTGGAAGGGAGGAATACCGTGAGGTGATTGATTTTCATGTAGGCCACCAGGCCCAGGTACAAGAAAAGCAAGGCTCCCATTGCAAGGGCAGTCCGCAGGTTTACAGCAAAGTACCCCAGCATGCAGGCCATCATCCAGGGCATGGCATATATGGGGGATATGTCGAGGTCGTTGGTGAAAGAAGAGAGCATGGGTATCAGCAGCGTGTTCAGTGCCGCGATGGTGCCGGTGGCAGCGGTGCTGGCTCCCCAACTCATAGCTGCGGCGCACATCATAAAGATGCCTACGAAACTGGCGGTAATGGCCAGGTTCACATAATCCTGCAGGTACAACAGCACGAACAGCATCGGCAACATGGGGAGGCTGAAGAAGAACAGGTAATCGAACAGCATTTTGATCCTGGCTTGCTCGAATGCGCTGGTCGATCTTAGTATAAGCCTGCCCGTTACCGCTTTTTCGGTGCTCCTGTAGATGTAGATGGAAAAATTCTTTAATATTTGAATGCCGGGAATCATCAGGCTTTAATAAGATATATTATCAGCAAGGTACTATCCTCCCTGCTGCCGCGCATTCAACGTTTGTGGTAATTTACTGCATAAAAAAACGCCGCCCCGAACCGGAGCGGCGCTTGTGCCTATTCCTAACCCTTATGCAACTGTAATTTCTTTTGCGGTTTCCTGTTTTGCCTCTTTTTTGGGCAGGGTCACTTTCAGTACGCCGTTTTCGTATTTCGCATTAATCTTGTCCGCGTCAATGTTCTCGTCTACGGTAAAGGAGCGGGAGAAAGAGCGGAAACTGAACTCGCGGCGGATTTGTTTGTCGCCTTCCGCAGCCTGTTCTGTTTTCTTTTCAGCGCTGAGGGTCAGCGTCTGTTTGTCAAGGTTGATTTTGAAATCACCTTTGTCGAAGCCGGGGGCTACCACGTCGATCACATAGCTGTCTTTGTTTTCCAGGATGTTCACCGGGGCCTGCTGGCCGAAAAAGTCGGACGTTGCAAAGTCCCTGTTGATGAACTTGCCGTTGAAAATGTCGTCTACAAGGCTGCTGAAGGTTCTGGCCGGTTGATGATTAAATTTTACGAGTGTCATAGTGTTATATTTTTTAGCGTTAAACCATTTTTTTCGGTTACGCGGGGTATAAATCAAATGGGATACCAATGCCGGTTTGCTGAAATTTCGCCAGGAAAGGAGATAGTTTATAAGACAAATAGGCAGTTTTAATTGAATTAATGAGACATAATGGCCGTTTTGTATTATTTATTTAAGTATGTCGATATATTATTAACTTTGCAAAAAAGAATTATTATGTACCCTGCGGAACTCGTGATGCCGATGAAGGCAGAACTCACAGATAATGGATTTGAAGAATTGCTCACCCCTGCGAAGGTGGATGAGGTGCTGGCAAAGGAAGGCACAACCCTGGTGGTGATTAACTCCGTATGCGGCTGCTCGGCCGGTACTGCGCGCCCCGGTGTGCTGATGGCTGTGGCTACCAGCGAAAAGAAGCCCGACAGGCTGGCAACCAGCTTTGCCGGTTTTGATAAAGACGCGGTTAGTCAGATCCGTACACATCTGATGCCTTACCCGCCGTCTTCTCCTTCCATTGCGTTGTTTAAAGACGGGCAGCTGGTTCACTTCATAGAGCGCCATATGATTGAAGGGCGTTCTGCGCAGCTGATTGCAACCAACCTGCTCGCCGCATTCGACGAATACTGTTAAGCACAGGATGAATTACGGGGCAAAAGGCCCGAAAAAATAATTCGTAATTCACAATTGAAATGTAACTTGGTGGTTTGATTTTCCTCTTGATATAATTCGGCTTTGTTCATAGGAAAACTCAGATCACCATTTTTTTTGCCTATGTATCCTAATTTATATTACGCGCTCAAGGATCTGTTCGGAATAGAGATATCTTTTCTGAAGATTGTACAAACGTTTGGCTTTTTTGTGGCGCTCGCCTTTCTGGCGGCGGCTTACGTGCTTACGTCGGAATTGCGCCGGCGGGAAAAACTGGGCTGGCTGGGGCCGGTAGAGGAAACCATGGTGACGGGCACGCCGGCTTCGGTAAGCGATTTGCTTATCAGCGGGGTGATTGGTTTTATCCTGGGTTTCAAATTCATCGGTTTGATCGGTGCAGAGTATGACGATCTGCGCGCGTATTTCCTGTCGGGGCAGGGGAGCATCATAGGCGGGTTACTGGCGGCTGCGGCCCTGGCTTACTGGAAGTACTATACGAAAAAGAAGGCCTCACTGCCCAAACCTCAAAAGGAGAAAGTAAAGGTCTGGCCGCACCAGCGCGTGCCTGATTTCACTATCATGGCTGCCGTGGCCGGACTGATTGGGGCCAAGGTATTTCATAACCTCGAAAACTGGGGCGAATTCATGGCAGATCCATGGGGTTCCATCTTCTCTGCCAGCGGGCTCACCTTTTACGGTGGCCTCATCGTGGCTGCTTATGTCATTATCCGGTATGCCCATAAAAAACAGATCAACTGGAAGCACCTCGTAGATAGCGCCGCTCCCGCCCTGATGCTGGCCTATGCCATCGGAAGGATGGGTTGCCAGTTTTCCGGCGACGGCGACTGGGGTATCAATAACAGCGCCTACGCCACCAATCCTACCGGCAAAGTCCAGGTTATTTCCGAGGCGCAATATAAGGAAGTGCTGCACCGCGATTCCGCCTATTTTACCCGGCACTTCGGCGGCATTGAGCAGGTGCCGCACGCGCGCTACGAAAAGCCGGCGTCCCTTGGTTTTCTGCCCGATTGGTTTTTTGCCTACAGTTATCCGCATAATGTGGTAAACGACGGCATCCAGATACAGGGCTGCCAGGGTGAGTATTGCAACGCCCTTCCGATTGGCGTATACCCCACGCCGTTATATGAGATCATTGTATGCGGTATATTCTTTTTCGTACTGATGGGGCTCCGGGGAAGGGTTACCACGCCAGGGGTGATTTTTGGTATTTACCTGATACTCAATGGTATTGAACGTTTTTTCGTGGAGAAAATACGGGTCAACACAAAATATGATATCTTCGGTTTCCATCCCACACAGGCTGAAATCATCGCCAGCCTGCTGGTGATCGGCGGTGCGGCCCTGATATGGTACGCCCGTAAAACACAACCGGCACAAAAAACAGTTTGATGCAGCGCCATCCCAACCTGGTACCGCTCTCCCACGAGCACAAAATCCTCCTGTTCGTTTGCAGGTACCTGAAAAAAGATGCGGCGGAGTTTGAAGGTTACCCGCTGGACGCACCTTCTAAAATGGCTTACATGGTGAAGGTGTTCCAGGAAATCATGGTGCCGCATATCCAGAAAGAAGATTACCTGTTCGAGCAATGCCGGGGCCGCCATGCAGAAATCGATACGCTGCTCGACGAGCTGATTGCCGATCACCGGGCCATTTCGGGCATGTACAGTGCAATGGTCGACAGCCCCGACCCCATAGAAGCCATGGATCAACTCGCCCGCAGCCTGGAAGCACATATCCGGAAAGAGGAGCGGGTGGTATTTGAAAGGATGCAGGAAGAGTTGCCGGACGTTATTGCGGCTATCCGGTTTGAATAAACGCTATTTACCTATAATACCTATCATAACATGAAAATTTGGACCCTCTTGGCCGCCTTCCTGGCCATTTTCACCACTGTCCATGCGCAGCTCGACACTTCCGGCCCCCGCGTTGCCGCTGAAGCCGCAACAGAAGAAGAGCCGGAACTCACCGAAGCCCAACTGAAAGCACTCACCGATTCCGTCAATGCCAGCTTTACTTACAAAACAGGAAAAGTCATCCTGGGCAATGGCGTTGTGCTCGAAGTGCCGGCCGGCTTCCGCTATCTCGATGTGCCGCAAAGCCACCGCGTACTCGAGGAAATATGGGGCAACCCGAAAAACGAAACCATGGGCATGCTCTTTCCGGCAGACCGCGGCCCGATGGACGAGAACGGCTGGGCCTTTAATATCGATTTTGAAGACATCGGGTTTGTGAAAGACGAAGATGCCGACAAGATCGACTATGACGACATGCTGAAGCAGCTGAAAAAAGAAACCGCCGAAGCCAACCCCGACCGTATTAAAGAGGGGTACTCTTCCGTGGAATTCATCGGCTGGGCAGCAGCTCCTTTTTACGACAAAGCCAACAAAACCCTCCACTGGGCAAAAGAAATCAAGTTCGGAGACTCGGAAGAACATACACTGAACTACAATGTGCGGATACTCGGCCGCAAAGGCGTGCTGTCCATGAATGCCATCGGCGTCATGAAGCAGCTGCCGGAAATCAAACAACACATTCCCGCCATTCTCAAAAGCACCACTTTTGATGCAGGCCATGCCTATGCCGACTTTGATCCCAAAGTTGACCAGGTAGCCGCCTGGACGATCGGTGGCCTCGTGGCTGGTAAAGTGCTGGCCAAAGTTGGTTTCTTCGCCATCATCGCAAAGTTTGGCAAGTTCATCGTGATGGGCCTCATCGGTCTGGGTGCGGCCGCTTATAAATACATCACCGGCCGCCGCCGGAAGGAAGAAGAGGCGCAGCCGGAACCGGCGCCCGTAGCTGCGGCAGGCGGGGAACCGGAAAGCGGAGAGGAGCCCAAGGCTTAATTCACCTATATATATTAATAGCAGGGCGGCGCCGGTCATCACCGGCGCCGCCTTTTTTATAACGGCACCTGAACGTTTCATCCCATTTGTTCCGCCGTCTCGCCTCCCCGACATAGCTTTGAAAAAAGTTTGTAACAAAATGAATGGCTGAACGTCTTTCTATGGCAAAGCGGATTAAAACGCCTTCAATAACCTGACTAACTGTTCCTCCTGTTACTTTTTACCAATCATCACCATTATACGACCACTTGTGTATAATTATGTACTATGTAAAACATACTACCTACTTTTGCACTGTAGTTGTTAAAGAAAGGAACTAAAGTAAATAAGGAACTGTATAAATTTAAAATACCTATTCAAGCATTCGATTCTAAACCTCCGCCTTATATGAAATCAATTACTAAATTGTTGACCCTGAGCGCTTTACTGATTGGTACAAGCAACATGGCTCAGGCCCAATATGAAAACGGCTCCGCCAGCCAGAAGGGAAAGGTTAACGGCCTTGTGTCCCGCGCCGACAATAAACCCGTAGAATTTGCCACGGTAACCCTTTTAAAAGCGAAAGACTCTACTCTTGTAAAGGGAGCAATCGCCAGCGCAGAGGGCAAATATGAATTTGAAGGCATCCGGGAAGGGCAGTACCTGGTAGCCGCCGTGAACATGGGCATGAAAAAAGCATTCAGCCGTCCCTTTACCGTCAATGGCGCACCGGTAAACGTGCCGGCCATTACCCTCGAGGAAGTGTCCCGCAACCTCAAGGAAGTCAACGTAACGGCCAAACGCCCGTTCATCGAACAGAAAGCCGATAAAATGGTGGTGAACGTTGAGAATAGTATTGTAGCCGCCGGCGGTACCGCCCTTGAGGTGCTGCAACAGTCGCCCGGTATACAGATAGATAAAGACGACAATATATCCATGCGTGGCAAGAACGGTGTGATCATTATGATCGACGGCAAAGTCACGAACATGTCTCCCCAGGACGTTGCCCAGCTGCTGAAAAATATGCCCAGCTCCAATATCGACCAGATAGAGCTGATCGCCAATCCTTCCGCCAAATACGACGCAGCGGGCAACGCCGGGATCATCAACATCAAGCTGAAAAAGAACTCGAGTTACGGCACCAACGGTAACGTGACGGCGGGTTACATTCAGGGCAAGCTGCCCCGTTTCAACGGCGGCCTTAACCTGAACCACCGCAACAAAAACGTGAACATTTACGGTTCGTATAACTACAACTACAATCGGAACTACGAACAGCTGGGCATTTTCAGGGACAACCTCGAAAAATCCGGCCGCATCACGTTCGACCAGCATACTTACCTCGACAAGGAATCGCATTACCATGGCGGTAAATTCGGGGTCGATTATTTCGTCAACAAAAACCATACGGTGGGCGTAATGGTGAACCTCGGCGCCAGTAACTGGCTGGGTAAAGGTATCAGCAACACGCTGATCGGCAACGGGGAGTCCGTCGATTCTTCCCTCAGGACCAGAACCGACAACGACAACAAGTGGGATCGCCAGTCGTATAACATCAACTACAAAGGCAAGCTCGACTCCACCGGTAAAGAGCTCAACATCGACCTGGATTATTCCCGCAATGCCGAAGACCAGGGCAGCCGCCTCTATTCCGCTTATATGGACGGCACCGGCAAGCAGTACTGGAGAGGGGATACCACCCGCAGCCTGCAGCCTTCGGTGATCCACATCAAAACCCTGAAGATCGACTATACGCATCCGTTGAACAAAGAGGCCAAGATCGAGGCCGGCATCAAGCTGAGCTTCGTGGATTCCGACAACGATTCCCGCTTCGACTCGCTGAAGCGTTCCAATTGGGAATACGACGCTAACCGGTCCAATTACTTTATCTATAAAGAAAACGTGAATGCCGCCTACGTGAACTTTTCCAAGCAGTTCAAGAAGTTCGGAATACAGGCCGGGCTGCGGGCAGAGCAAACGAACGTGGAAGGGAATTCCGTGACGATGAAGCAGGTGAACGACACCAGTTATCTCAACTTCTTCCCGAGCGTATTCCTGAGCTATGCGGCTAACAAGAATCACCAGTGGGGGATTTCGTACAGCCGCAGGCTGCAGCGCCCGAGCTACGACGACCTGAACCCCTTCGAGTTTTTCCTCGACAGGTACACCAAAGCCGGCGGCAACCCATACCTGCGCCCGCAATATTCACACAATTTCGACCTTACCCATACGTTTAAATCTTTCCTGACAACCGCCATCGGGTACAGCCGTACAACAGACATGCTGTCGCGCATCCTCGAAAACGGCGTAGACCCGGCCACCGGCGACACCACTATCGTTGTATATAAATACATGAACGTGGCTAAAAAAGACAACATCAACCTGAATGTGTCGGCGCCGCTGCCCATCACAAAATGGTGGAGAAGCTTCACCACCGTGTCTGTATTCTATAACGCTTTTGAAACCACGGTCAACAATGAGCACATCAAACGTGCCTCCGGTGGTTTCTTCGGACAAACCCAGCATACGTTTACCTTTAATAAGGGATATTCCGCGGAAGCATCGTTCTTTTACACTTCCCCGCAGATCTCACAGGAAGGCCTGTTCCGTATGAATCACATGTATGCCTTTAACGTAGGGCTGCAAAAACAGGTGCTGAATAAAAAAGGCACCCTCCGCTTCAACGTGAACGACGTATTCAATACCCAGCGTTTCACCGGCACCTATAACGTGAACAACCGCCACGTGAAACTGGCTACCCGTTGGGACAGCCGCCAGTTCAGGGTATCCTTCACCTACCGCTTCGGCAATTCGAACGTAAAAGAGGCCCGCAACCGTAAGACCGGGCTGGAAGAC
The DNA here is from genome assembly GCA_965653365.1 of uncultured Chitinophaga sp. GTDB lineage: Bacteria > Bacteroidota > Bacteroidia > Chitinophagales > Chitinophagaceae > Chitinophaga. Next base: position 575,981 of record CBFGZV010000001.1, read on the forward strand.
GAGCAGAGCAGGGTGAAGTAGCACAAACACGTACCTAATCATGTTTTAGGTATATAAGGATGGAAGGGACGCGGCCACTTGATGGTCGCGTTCTGTTTTTATATCTCTATGATTTTCAGTATTTTCAAAATAAGTTGTTCCCCCGGTGCAACCATTTTTCCCCTTCGCCGTCTTTACTATGAGTTTATACCCTGACACTTTGGAAAATATGCCTGTAACAGATCAAATCGTGGTACGCTGCCGCAAGGGCGACGTCCGGGCTTTCCGTGAGTTGTACGAAGCATATTCCAAAGCCATGTATAACATCTGCCTCCGGATGACGGGGCACGCCGCCGATGCGGAAGATGTGCTGCAGGAGGCCTTTGTGCAGGTGTTCAAAAACCTGGAGAAACTCACGACAGACAGCAGCCTGACCGCCTGGATCAAAAGGATTGTGGTGAATCATTGCCTGAGCTACCTGCGTAAAAAGAAAGTGTATTTCGAAGAAGTAGGGGAGATGGATGCTCCGGAAGAGGCGGTGGTGGACGAAGGCGCCTATGCCTTCACCGTTTCGGCGGTAAAAGAGGCCATCGGCCAGCTACCGGACGGCTACCGAACGGTGCTGAACCTGTACATTTTTGAAGCGTATTCCCACCGGGAAATCGCCGAGATGCTCGGGATTTCGGAATCTACCGCCAAAACCCAGTTCATGCGGGCCAAAGAAAGGGTGCGGCAGCTGGTGAAGGTGAAATCAAAAGAAGTGTGAAGCGTGAAAGAAGAAACGGAGGGGGCTGGTGAAGCGGGGCGCTTCCATCCATTTGAAATTAAACGGTGAAGAGGAGCCCTCTCATCCATTTGAAATTAAACGGTGCAGATAAGTTTGTCGGGATGCACATTTAAATAAATACAAAGGAACCGGTGCGCAGGCATCCTTCCTTCGAAAAGATCAGCACGATGAAACTGGAAGATTTTATACATCAAAACCGTGGTGCATTTGAAGAAGAGGGGCCCGGCCCCCGGGTATGGGCTGCGCTGGAAAAGGAGCTGCCGGCGAAACAGCCTGCCCGCATCGTTTCCATGATGGCAAAGCACTGGTGGAAGGCTGCTATTATCATCGCGCTGGTGGTGAACGCGGGGTTGCTCGTCAAGTTCCTCAACACTAAACAGGAAGTGGCTTACGTAGTGCCTGAGATGGAAGAAATGCAGGTGTACTACACATCCAAAATCGAGCAGAAGCTGGAAGAACTGAACAAGATTCCCGCGGAACAGCTGGGGCTCGACAGCACTACCCGCGAAGAACTGAAATTAAGAAATGAAACATACCTGCTTTTGGAAAAAGAACTGGTGAGCAACCCCGGCAACGAGCGCATCCGCGCCGCCATGGTGCGCTATTACCAGATGAAGCTGGAATTGCTGGATAAAATTCTGACCGAGCAGGACAAATACCATAACGTCACACCTTCAAATAAGAAAGATGTACTGTAAATCTACCCTCCTTTTATTGTTATTATTTCCTTTGGCGGCGTGGGCGGCGAAGGGGGATCAGGAGCACAAGATCCGCATCGTGAAAGAATTCAAGGCAGGCTCCTCTTCCAGGCTTTCTGTGCAGAACAAGTACGGCAAAATCGTGATCAACATCTGGGATAAGCCCATGGTACGGGCAGAAGTAGAAGTTACCGGCTTCGGTAAAAACGAAGAGCAGGCCCGGAGTATGGCGGAAATGGTCAATATAGACGGTTCCGAATCAGGCAATAACATCAAGCTCGAAACCCGCTACAATGCTGCCGGCAGCGGCAAATGGTTTTCTTTCAACAAGAAAGATTCGAAAGATTATGTAAACATCAATTACGTGGTGAACGTGCCCCGTAACATGAAAGGGTTGGCGCTGGAAAACCAGTTCGGCGACATCCTGGCACGGGAGCTGCCGTTCGAAGCCAGCATCAACGTGAATTACGGTTTCTTCGATATCGGTAATGCCGAAGTGTTGCGGGTAACGATGAACTATACCGATAAGGCAAGGATTTCACAGGCGGAAAAGCTCGATCTGAATGCGAACTATTCCTCGCTCCGGTGCGGCGCTACCAAAGAGCTCAAAATCAATTCCAACAACAGTTCCTATAACTTCGGCGACGCCGGCAGCATGCGGCTGAATTCCAATTACGACGAGTATCGCCTGGCAGGTGTGAGCGATGTGTCGTTCAGCGGCAACTACTCCAGCCTGCGCGCCGAGCTGCTGAAAAAGAGCGCGGTGATCAATGTGAATTATACCGACATCAGCTTCCGGCAGATCGCACCTTCGTTTGCTTCCATCACCGCCGTGCTGCGTTATTCCGACGTGCGGCTGGGAGTGGGGCGGAACACGCCTTTCAGGCTGGTCGCCAATATCAGGAACGGTGATATCAATACGGGGTCGTTTGAATGGAAAAACATGTCGAACATCCGCAAAAACAATAGCCTCTCCTTTTCCGCCATAACGTCAAATGCTACAGACGCGTCCGGGGTCATCAAAATCGACGGCTCCTACTGCGATGTAAAATTGACAGGAGATTAATCATCTAACCGAAAAAAATTCTAACGAATGAAAACATCATGCAGGCTGATAGCATCCCTGTCGTTCGCCATGCTGTTGCTCGCGCCGTTTGCCGGCCAGGCACAGCACAGCGAATCGGTTTCCGGCAACGGCAACATTAAAAAAGAAAAGCGCAACGCCAGCGCCTCAGTTGACGAAATCAGCACCTCCGGCAAGTTCAAGGTGTACATCACGCAGGGCAATACGCCGTCGATCGAACTGGAAGCGGATGAGAATCTGCTGCCTTACATCGAAACCACCATCGAGGGCGATGAGCTGCGCATTCACCCGAAACGCGGCTTTAACATCAAGCCCTCCGGCGACGTTATTGTACGGGTTACCGTGAAGCAGCTGGAAAGCCTGGCAGGCAGCGGCACAACGGGATTTTATTCGCAAGGCGCCATTAAAGGCGAGAAGCTCGAAATCGCATTGAGCGGTAAGGGGGATGCTGATATGGACGTGCAATACAAAAAACTCGAGGTAGCTATTTCGGGCACCGGGAAAGCGAAGCTGGCCGGGCGAGCCGACAATACCGAATTCGCGATTTCAGGCAGTGGTGATATCGATGCGCCCGACATGAAATCGGACGAAATGGAGTTGAGCATTTCCGGCAGCGGCAGCGCATTTGTAAATGCCAGTAAGAAGCTCGATGTGGCGGTGTCCGGTTCGGGCAATGTCAAATATAAAGGCAGTGCGCGCGTGAACCAGATGATCTCCGGCAAGGGGAAAATTGAACAGGTTAATTAAGGTTTCGAAATAGATTTGCAAAAGCGGGGCATTCGCCCCGCTTTTTTTATGGGGTTATTCATGGAGGATGTCGAATCCCTGGTAGTTTTCGGGCGTGCCTTCGGTAATGTCGAGTGAGCTGACTTCCGCGCCGGTGGGGCCGATGCGGCACCAGTCGATAAACTCCCGCATGGCCGTTTCCGGGCCTTCGGCAACAATCCATACGTTTCCGTCCGGCAGGTTTTTTACGGCTCCTTTAAGCCCGAGTTTAACGGCGATAGAACGGGCAGTGGCCCTGAAATACACGCCCTGCACTTTTCCCTTGACTGTAATTTTCCTGTGAATCATAAGATGACGCTAAATGAAGATATAAGTAAAGATATAACAAAGATCACAGCGGTTCTTTACCCGGCGGCAAAACACAGCCGAAGTTGGTCGTGTCCCTCGGCATATGCCGTGCTGCCACCGGGGTAAAAGATAAAGAACCGGGAGGGTTGATGAGGCGATTCATTCACCTCATGTACCTGTATATGCAAACCTGGATGAAAGTAAAAATATTCTGTTATGGCGGAAGATAAGTTCCTGTGCACCTGTTCCAGCTGGAAGCCGGCTCTGGTTAACAGGGAAAATACTTCCTGCGTGGGGTTATGCTGCATTCTTCCATTTTGATAAGTAGGTTTGACAGACATCCATTCCATGTCACAATTATTTAAAGCCTGCAATTGCCTGCGGATGCACGCTGAACATTTCGAACATTCAACGCAGGCGTGTCGGATGTATGGCACCATGTGTTTGTTTACGCAATTGCGGGCCGGCGGGTTGCCGGGCGTGCTGGATGAGTTTATACAAACAACATTGCGGTTGCCTCATTTTTCCGGTGTTTGCACGAACAGGGTAAACGCACTTCTCCGCATTTGCATGAACGGGTGAACACGTCTTTCCGGCGTTTGTACGAACAGGGCAACCACGCTTCTCCACATTTGCATGAACGGTGAACCACGTCTTTCTGGCGCTTGCACGAACAGGGTAAACGCACTTCTCCGCATTTGCATGAACGGGTGAACACGTCTTTCCGGTGCTTGCACGAACGGGCCGGCACGCTTCTCCGCATTTGCAAGAACGGGTGAATGCGTCTTTCCGGCGCTTGCATGAACGGGCCGGCACGCTTCTCCGCATTTGCAAGAACGGGTGAACCACGTCTTTCCGGCGCTTGCACGAACAGGACGAACACGCTTCTCCGCATTTGCAAGAACGGGTAAACACACTTCTCCCAGGCGTTCGCTGTTACGATTATGCCGAATGCACGGGTGCCATTGAGTTGAATTTAATGTCGGGTAGTAAGCAGGGGTTGGGTAAGTAGTTTGAAAGGGGCCGGGCGACGAACGCCCGACCCGACAATACAAGTGATATTTGATACTGACTCTTGAAAAGGCGATTTAAAAAGGTGTTTGGACTTCATTTTGCCGGATTTCATTGCTGATTAAACTGCATTTTTGAGCAAGTTTAAGGCAGCTAATCCCTCCTGGTATGCAAACGGGCGGGCTCGTTTTGCAGAAGCTGTGCGCTTATGCCTGCGCCTGCGGCGCAAACAGCACAACCGGTCTAAGAAACCATGTACTAAGAAACCATATACTAAAAAAACCATGCACTCCATCAACAAAAGCATGAACCAAACCGGCAGCAACCACGGGGTAGCTTAACAGTAGCCGAAGCAACCGGCCCAAACGGTCGCTGTTGCGTTAAGCTGCGCAGATGAACAGGGGGGATCCCGGACACGTTGCCTTTACAGCCTAGGCCATCTTCACTCGGGCACCAACATCCGGCCTGCCAGTTGCACTATGCCGCATGCGTGAACAGAGGATGCTCGGATGCATTGTCTTTACCGAACTGAAACTCCCTGACCACCTCATAGCGCCCGCCATCCGGCTGCTTCTTCAACAGGGTGAAACTGTGGCAGTGGAAGCTGCGCACAAACATCTTGTTGGCGAAGTAGGGGGCCAGCTGATTGAACTGCTGGGTGTTGACCGCACGCGCCAGCGCAATGTGCGGCCTGAATGTACCCGGTTTCAGCTCGAACGTGTGCATGATCTTTTTATGTAACTCCTCCACGGGTTTCGGGTTCGCCACATTCACATACAACAGGTGCTTTGACTCACCCTGTTTGCTGTGATCTATCCTGGAAGTATAAATCGTAAAAGCCGACTGATCCTGCACCATCTCTTCCACCATGCTGATGAAATCCGCTTCATACCTTGCAGGAAACTCCGACCGGAATAACGCAATGTGCGCCTGCGAAAATGCAGCCTGGTCCATACCGAGCTCCTCCGATATCAGATGCCTGAATATACTGATGTCATGCAATGTCTGCGCATCAGGATGTATCACCAGCATGTAATCATTGAATACTTCGTTTTCCATGTCTTTTTGATTATGCAACCATCAAATTGAATCAGTCATTATCATTTACAGCATCAACAATAATGACCCCTTCTTTCACAACACGAATATACTAACTTTTTTGGATTTACTAATAAAATTAGCAAAAAATACTAAAAAAAATGGCCCCGCTTTCCCGGAGCCATTTTCCTGTTATATTAAAAGCTTTGTACAATCGCCGTAAAGTCGGCCGCCACCAGCGATGCGCCGCCGATCAGCCCGCCATCTACATCGGGACACGCAAACAGTTCCTTCGCGTTGGAGGGTTTGGCGCTGCCGCCGTAAAGGATAGTCAGTCCCAGCGCGGCTTCACGCCCGTATTTCTCGGCGATTTTCGCGCGGATGAACGCATGCATATCCTGCGCCTGCTGCGCGCTTGCCGTCAAGCCGGTGCCGATGGCCCAGATGGGCTCATAGGCAATCACGATGTTTTTCAGGGCCGCAGCATCCAGGTGGAAAAGGCTTTCTTCGAGCTGTTTGGATACATAATCGTTCTGCGTTTCGGCCTTCCGGACGTCCAGAGGCTCACCGCAGCAAAAGATGGGCTTGATGCCATAGGCCAGCGCCTGGTCGATTTTCTTCGCAAGCTGCGCGTTGCTCTCCGCGAAATATTCCCTGCGCTCGGAGTGCCCCAGGATAACGTAGTCTGCGCCGATGGACTGCAGCATCTCCGCGGATACCTCACCCGTATAGGCACCGGATTTTTCGCTGTAGCAGTTTTGTGCAGCGAGATAAATGCCGGGGTAGTTCCGGATCAGCTGTTTTACCTTCAGCAGGTAGGGGAAGGGGGGAGCGATCACCACTTCATGGCCGTCCGTCAGGTTGAGGCCGGCAGCGAGGATGTCGTTCACCAGTTGTTCGCCCTTGTCGAGCGTGAGGTTCATTTTCCAGTTGGCGGCTACGATCTTTTTTCTCATATGATATAACACTGTTTTTTTAAAGGAGCGCGAAAAATACACAATTACCCGTTAAAAATCCGGGTTAATATGTTTTCGTCCGCCGCCGTCAGTTCTTTTCCTTTTAACCGCATCCAGGCCCCTGCATCGCGGAGGGCCTCCGCCAGCCTGTATTTTTCCGCACTTTCCCGGCCGCCCCAGCTGAAGGAGGGCACGTATTTGGGCGGAAAATCGCCCCCAAACACGTTACAGCTCACGCCCACCACGGTGCCGGTATTGAACATGGTATTAATGCCGCAACGGCTGTAGTCGCCCATGAGCACGCCGCATTTTTTGCCGGCGCTCCAGGCTTCGCTTTTAGCTTCCATCCACACCCGCACGTCGCTCGTGTTGTTTTTAAGGTTGGAGCAGCTGGTATTGGCCCCGAGGTTACACCATTCGCCGATGACGGCATCGCCTAGATACCCGTCGTGCGCCTTGTTGGAATGGTCGAAAAATACGGAATTCTTGATTTCGCCTCCAGCCACGCAATAGTCGCCGAGGCTGGTGGCGCCGTACACGCGCGCGCCCATTTTCAGCACGGCGCCGGTGCCCATGCCAAACGGCCCCCGAATCAGGCAGCCTTCCATCACTTCTGCGTTTTTACCGATGTAAATGGGACCGGTTTCGGCGTTGAGAATGCTGCAGCTCACCCGTGCCCCGGGCTCTATGAATATCTGTTTGTGGTTCAGGAGTGTGTTGCCTTCCGCGGCGGGGGCCGACTTCCGGCCTCTGGTCAGCAGTTCGAAGTCGTCGCGTAGCGCGGCATCGTTGTATTGCGCCATGTGCCAGGGCTGGTCGATGCGGATAATATCGCCTTCATAGTCGATACGGGCCTGTTCGGCGGGAAGGAAAAAGTCGTCGCCGCTCACGGCCTTGGCCAGCAGGCGGCCGTTTTTATAAAGCTCCTGCCCGGCCTGCATGTTCCGGATGGTTTTAACGAGGTCTGCCGAAGGCAGCAGGTGCCCGTTCACCAGTATCGTCACGGCATTCTGGGGAGCTTTGAAAAAGGGGAATTTCTCCTGGAGGTAGTCCATCGTAAAAAAGCCGATAGGGGATACTTTCAGCCATTTTTCCCACTTTTCGCGGATAGTCAGCAGGCCCACCCGGCAGGCGGCTACTGGGCGGGTATGGGTAAAAGGGTATAACTGATCACGCTCGGGCGTGTCGAACAGGATGTAATGCGGGTTCATAACCGGCTAAAATAAGAAATCCCGCCGATTATTAACCGGCGGGACTTCCAAATATTTACAGACAGCTTATTTAGCGTCTTTCTTGTAACGTTTGTTGAATTTGTCGATACGGCCTGCGGTATCCACCAGAACGTTCTTACCAGTATAAAACGGGTGAGAGGTGTTGGAGATCTCAAGCTTGATCAACGGATACTCGTTACCATCTTCCCATTTCACGGTTTCGCGGGTGGGAGTAGTGGAACGGCTCAGAAAGCTATGCCCGTTTGACATATCTTTAAACACTACGAATCTATAATTTTCCGGATGAATTCCCTGTTTCATATCAATAAGTTAATAAATACAGAGCGCAAAGGTAACAGATATTTTTAAAACGGCCAAGAAAAATCTAACTTTTCATATTCTGGTACTGCAGGGGGATACCCAGGTTAGCTTCTTTGCACTTTTGTATAACTTCTTGTAAATCATCTATTTTCTTGCCGGTTACCCGTACAATATCGTCCATAATGGCGGCCTGTACCTTTAAACCGGCGTCTTTGATGAGCTTTACGATCTTTTTCGCGTCTTCCTGCTTGATGCCGTTGCGCACGGGGATGTCCTTTTTGAACACTTTCCCGCTCTGGTAGGGCTCCTTGCTCATGTCGTAAATCGACGCGTCCATGCCCTTGCGCATGGTCTGGCTGATGAGCACATCCAGTACCTGCCCCAGTTTCATATCGGTTTCCACTTCCAGCTTCAGCACCAGCTCTTTTTTGTCGAGCTCGATATTGACCGGCGACCCTTTAAAATCGTACCGGTTGGTGATTTCTTTCTTGACCGTATTGATGGCGTTATCCAGGGTTTGCAGATCAACTTTGCTCACAATGTCGAAAGAGGGCATAAACGGGTTTTTAATGGTGAATAAACGAGGGGCAAATATAACAAAAAACCGCCACCGGGCAGGTGAGCGGTTTTTTAGTTGATAGAATGGCGGCTAAAAATGGTTAGCACGGACGGTTAAAGAGCCAAAAGCTGCTGCTTAACGGTTGTCCCGGGCATGAATATTCAGATTATTCTTATTACCCTTTATACTAACGTTTTCATTTTTAAGATATTGTTCATACTTCTTTTTTACATCATCTGACTGTTTTTTGCCATTGATGTAGAGATCGTTTCCCTGTTTGTTGATCTCGAAGTTTTCATTGCGGTTGAGCAGGTTGTCTGCCTCCATTTTGTCGATCAGCTCGTTATAGCGGGCGCTGTTGGCCTTTGCCTCGGCGGCATGCACCTGTGCGTCTGCTGCGTGCCTGCGGGCGATGTCAGCCTGACGGCGGGCGTTGGCCCGTGCGTCGGCGGTTTGCCGTTCGGCCATGTCCCTGGCCATATCGGCCTGGCGTTCTGCATCTCGGCGCGCCCGTTGTGTTTCGCGTTCGGCTATATTCCTGGCCACGTCTGCCTGGCGTTCCGCATCGCGGCGCGCCCTTTTCGCTTCGCGCTCGGCCATATCCCTGGCTATTTGCCCCTGGCGCTCTGCGTCGCGGCGTGCCTTTTCGCCATCACGCGTGGCCCGCTCCCGGGCTTCGCGGCTCCTGGCCATCGCCTGGTTGCGGTAACGGGCTGCGCTTTCCCGTTGCTCACGTTCCATCTGATGGTATGCCTCGGGGTTGTTCTTGATGTCTTCCTCGATCTTCTTCCAGTCTATCTTCTCGATCTTTTCCCTGATTTCTTTTTCTACCTTCTGCCAATCGGTGTTTTTCAGGCTTTGTTTCACTTCCTCGGAAATCTTTTCCCACTGCACTTCCTTGAGGCTTTTATTGACATCTGCGCTGATCTTGTTCCAATCTACTTCCTTCATTTTGGCAGCCATTTCCTTGTTCATGTGTTTCATGGATTCCCGCATGTCTGCGTTGATCTTGTTCCAGTCTACCTTCTGCATGGCTTCCTGGATTTGCGCGTTCATTTTGCTCCAGTCGATGTCTTTGACGGCATCCTGGGCGGCTTTCATTTTCACCGCCAGCTCCTGCTTGTTCAGCTGCAGGGCTTTACGCTGCTGCTGCGCTTTCAGATATTTTTCGCGGTCTGCGGCCGGCATTTCCTCCAGGCTTTTATAGGTGCGCTCGCCGTGCTCATCCCTGATCACGATTTTATGCATGGGCTTGGTGGTATCGCCATCCCAGTATATGGGCGCTACCGGTGGGAGTGGCGCCACAGGAGGCAACGGGGGCAACGGTTGGGCGGAAGGCATCGGCGGAAGGGGAGCCAACGGTGGTACGGGTGGTGCGGGCAGCGCAGCTACGTCAGGCGCAGCGGGCGCTACCGGCGGTGTTTCCGGCGCAGGCATTGCGGACGGCGCCGGTGGAACCGTATCGCTGCAGATCGTGGCGGTCGTCTGTGCGCTTACGGGGTTGGTAATACGATGCGGTTTTACAGCCGGTGCTTCTTTTTTCTCCTCCGTTTTTTTCTCCTCCGTTTTGCGGGCGGGATTGAGCCAGGCGATAGATACCAGGCCGGTCACGATGATGAGCAGTGCAAGCAATCGTTGGCTATAGTTGAGATGTTTCGTTTTCATTTCCATGATGCGTTTGATGCGATGAAATAAATGGTGTTTATCATCAGCCGCAGCCATGGCCATCGGGTTGACTGTCAAGCGGTATTCTTCCAGCGCAACCAGGGCTCTGGCGTAATGCAGCGGCTGTACGGTGCCTGCAATAACTAGGTCGTCGCAGCAGTGCTCCCTTTCACGGCGGATGTTTTTGCTGATCCACCATACGAAAGGATTAAAGAACAGGATGGTTTCAACAATGGACTGGAAGATATTCAACAGGTAATCATTGCGTTTGATGTGCGCCAGCTCGTGCAGCAGGATGGCCTCCAGCTGTTCGGGGCTCAGTTTGGCGAACATGGCGGCCGGCAGCAGGATAACGGGGCGGAGGAAACCGATCATCACGGGCACCTGCAGATGCTGTGAAATGAAGAGCTGCACCTTGCGGGTAATACCCATGCGCAGGGCCAGCGCTTTCATGTACTGTTCCCATTCCATGCCGGGAGAGCTTACGCCCTGCCGGCGCATCAGCCGCAGCTGGCCGAGGTCGATGCAGAGTTTGATGGTCATGAACACCACTCCTGCAATATAGATCGCCACAATAAACGGAAAATAAGCTTCCATGCCCGGCAGCAAAGCCTGCAGCCCGGATGGGGGCGTAGCGGCCACATGCTGCGCCGGAATATCCATCACGGCCGCATCCCACCCCGCGGCCATCACCGCGATTTCCTTCGTTTCCCTGATTGTTTGCAGCTGGTTGAAAAACGTGGCGCCGAACCACCCGGCAATACCGGCCAGGGAGAGGTACGACAAGTGGTACTTGATGGCGGCACTTGCCTGTGGCCATATTTTCAACACGATGCGCAAACAGGCATAGATACAGAACGCCTGCCAGAATGAGTGCAGCAGCGTCCAGCCGAAAGCGCGGATAAGGTCTTGCGTTAAAGGAAGCAACGATGTCATGGTACTAGTTTTATGACTGCTTTTTTTCCATTTCGTTCAGGTATCGGCGAATCTGATCCAGTTCCTCGGGAGAGGAGCGATGGTGCCCCAATGCCTGCATCACCAGTTGCGTGGCGGAACCGTTGTATACCGTATCGATCATTTTGTTCAGCAATTGCTGCTGTGTGTTCTCACGGGAAACGGCGGCCTCGTAAATATGTGTTTTAGCACTGGCATCCCGGGTCAGTAAACCCTTCTCATGCATGATCTGCATCAGCTTCAAAGTAGTGGTGTAACCGGCTTCTTTGCTTTGCTCGAGTATCTCATGCACTTCCCTTACCGTACTGGCGCCCTTTTCCCAAAGAATACCCAGTATTTCCAATTCACTTTCCGTGGGTTTGATGTGCTTGTTCATGATCTGTTCTTATTGTGATTTCCTGTTGTACGAATATCTTCGTAAACAAATGTACGATAGTTTTCGTAAATGCAATATCAAGATTAGAAAAAAAGGATGAGCGGCCGTTAAGGCTTATGAATTACGGGCTGCTTCGTCCCGCAGTTGCCGGGTGGTGCGCCGGCTCCCATCGTGGCTCCAGCCGGGCGGGCCAAACAGGTACCGCACTACGTGGCGCCAGCTGCGGCTTTTGCGAAGGTCGCCGAAGATGGCGGCCCATTCATGGGTGGCTATCCGGAGGGGATTGTACGTGTGGATGTTGGCGGTGAGGCCGAAAGTGGGTTTTTCTTTTTCGGGCTGGAAGGTGCCGAACAGCCGGTCCCAGATAATCAGCACGCCGGCGTGGTTTTTATCGAGGTACTGCAGATCGGAGGCATGATGCACGCGGTGATGGGAGGGTGTGTTGAGCACAAATTCCAGCGGCCGGGGCAATTTGCGGATGGCTTCGGTATGGATCCAGAACTGGTAAATGAGGCTGATGGCCTGCATGCTCATCACCATGGCGGGGTGGAAACCAAGCAGCGGCATCCAGCACCAGAACAGGAAAGTGCCGGAAAGGTTGCCGGTCCAGGTTTGGCGGAGGGCGGTAGACAGGTTATACTTCTGCGAGGAGTGGTGTATCACGTGCGAGGCCCAGAAGAAGCGCACGTTGTGGCTGATGCGGTGGAACCAGTAATAGGTGAAATCGTCGGCAAAGAAGCAGGCGACCCATACCCACCAGAGGCTTGCATCGAGGGTAAAGAGGCGGAAGCGGTACACGAAGTCGTACACCAGGTAAATCACGCCTTTGGTGACGAGGCCGATGGCAACATTGCCCAGGCCCATGGCGATGCTGCCGGCGGCGTCTTTCGTTTCGTAGAGGTGGCGTTTATCCCAGGCGGAAAAAATGATTTCTGCCAGCAGCAGCAGTACGAAGCCCGGGATGGCGTAGTGGATAAGGTCTGGCATACGTTCGTCAATTGCGCGTTACGGATCACGTCCGGTTACGGGATGATATTCTCTTTACCAAAAGTTACTGAATTTTTCCGAAGTAACCATCCGTGATCCGCAATGCGCAGCGGCTAGAAGCGGCCTGCCTTGATGGTGAAATGGGCGGCGGGCCCGCTCAGCCGCTCGTCGGTGATGCCGGCCGTATTGGATCCGTGTACGAAACGGTATGATCCGCCTACGCCGATACGCAAGAACGATGTAATGTTCACTTCCACGCTGGCGTGGGGCTCGGCTACGAAAAAGCCGCTGCATTCAACGGGGTCGTCGTCGTCGATGTCGCCGTCTTTCCACGAGCGCCGGCTCTTGTATACGCCGCCTCCGCCGATCAGGGCGCCAACGGAGGCATGAATCAGTTTATTGGATTTGATGGTGTATTCGGGCACAAAACCGGTGTACCACATGCCCCAGTAAAGGGTGGGGTCTGCCGCGTTGGCGCGGGGCGCTTCGATATTGTTGGTCAGCGCATAGGCGCCGGCGCCCAGCATCAGCCGGCTGTTGAGCATCACGCCGGCGTAGCCGCCCAGCAGGAGCGCCGATTTTTTATCGAAGGTGGTGAACTTGATGGTGGGCGCGCCGAAGCCGCCTACTCTAATTTTACCGCGACCTTTGCCGGCAAGGCTTTCGATACCTGCATCCTGGGCAAAGCCGTATTGGGCCAGCAGCATGGCAGCTGCCAGCAGGCATAATTGACGGAGTTTCATAAATGTTTTTTTAGATGAAGTATGTTATCGCGCTATCTTTTTTTCCTTGTACCGTACCGACGATGCGCCGAACCAGCCCAGCACGCGCTCTTTGCCGGAGTTGTTGGTGTTGAGGATATTGCTTTTTACGTTTTCGAGAATTTTTGCAAACAGGCCGCCGTTCGACAGCTGGCTGTTCACCTGGCTGATGAATTCATGGCTGGCCTTGGTGCACGACGACAGCCGGACGATCACCGTTTCATCGAGCTGGAAAGGCTTGTCGTACCGGTTGATGCCTTCGCTGAGCGGCAGGATGAAGATGGAACTATCCGACACATTCTCGGCGAAAGAGCCGTCGATGGCCGTCATATCCACCAGCCTGTTTTTGTTTTCGCGGGTGTTGCGGTAGCTGCGGATCCAGTAATAGTCGGTAGCGCCGGCGAGGTCGCGGCCATGGAAGCGGGCAATGTAGCCGTCTTCTTCGGCGCCGTCGTCTGCCTTGGTCTGGTATTCGTAGGTGATGGAATCAATTTCCGGCACGCGCTTCACCGTATCGATGGCTTCAAACACATTAGATTTAAGCTCCACGCGGAGCTTGTACGCATGGTTCAGCTTCCCGATGCGAACGCCCGGTCCGGGGTCGTGGGTGTATTGGCCGTTGGCGAACGTGAACGGATATACTTTGCCGTCGGTCAGGTCGGTGAGGGTCACCACCGCATCGCCCACAACGGGGGCAGGGGCCTGGCTCGTGTAAGGCACGGTTTCGGTGATGCGGATGTGCTGGGGGCCGGCCTCATCGGTCAGCCAGGCGTCTACCACCGGCAACACTTTCCCTTTGGGCACTTCCAGGTCGATGACATCTTCGCAGGCGGTGAAACCCGCCGCTGCTGTAAGTATGATGGCTATGTTGAGAATCTTTTTCATGATGAATGTGCTGTTGGGTTAGAATTTGAAGTTGTAAGTAATACCGGGAATGATGGAGCCGATGATCGACAGGCGAACGGCTTCCTTCTTGCTGGCATCGTCCTGGTTCTGCCTGAAATACACGGTGTAAGCGTTTCTGCGGGCATACACGTTGTACAGCGAGAATACCCATTCGCCTTTCCAGCGTTTCGTCTGTTTGCCTTTGTAGGTAAACGACAGGTCGAGGCGGTGGAAGGGCTTGAGGCGGTAGTTGTTCCTTTTTTCGGTGGTGTTATAGGGAATGTCCCAGCCCTGGTATTCGAGGCGGCTGTCCGCGAACGTGGCGGGCGTACCGGAAGCGAATACCCAGTTGGCGCCGAGGCTGGCGCGTTTGGAAAACTCATGGCTCACCACGATGTTCACATTGTGGGTACGGTCGTACCGGTTCAGGAACCATTCGTTGAGGCTGATGCCGGGCGTCTGCCGCTCTGAGCGGGAAAGGGTGTAGCTGATCCAGCCGGTTGTTTTACCAACGTCTTTTTTGGCATACAGCTCCAGGCCGTAGGCGCGCCCTTTGGCTGCCAGCAGGTCCGCTTCGATCAGTTCGTTCAGATCCAGGTCGGCGTTGTCGATATAGTCGAGCTGGTCTTTCATCGTTTTATAGAACACCTCGCCAGACACTTCGAACTGGCCGTCCGGCGCACTGTAGAAGTAACCCGCGGTCACCTGGTCGGTCAGCTGCGGTTTGACGTTGTTGGTCACGGGCGTCCAGATGTCTACCGGGGTGGGAGAGGCCGTGTTGCTCAGCTGGTGCATGTATTGCGCGGAGCGGCTGTAAGCCACCTTGATGGCGGATGTGCTGTTGAGCGAATATTTGGCGGAGAGGCGGGGCTCCAGGAAATAATAGTCGGCGATGGTTTTACCGGCCGCGAATTCCTGCGCGGAAATGAGGCGCTTGCGGATGCCGGGCGTGGTGTCTGCATAATAATACGCCGTGCTTTTACCGCGGAACTGGAAGCCAGACAGGCGAACGCCGTACTGTACGCCGAACTTGTCGCCCGCTTTCCATTCGTGATCGAGGTAAGCGCCGCCTTCGACGGCGTGTTTGTCTTTCACGGTGATTTCGGCATGCCGGTCGCCTTCCTGCGTGGTGCCTTTGCCGGGCTTAAACGTGTAATAGGTGCCCTGGAGGCCGAAATGCAGGGTGTTGCTGGCGTTCAGGTAATAGGTAAACGCGGGCTTAACGCCGTAGTTGATGATGTTGGAGGTCCATTTGAAACGTTGTTTCACCTCTTCTTCGGGCTTGCTTTTGAACTCCAGGCTATAATCGTATTTGGTGTAATAGGTGGAGAGGTTCATGAACAGGCGGTCGTTGAAAATATGGTTCCAGCGGATGGACGCGGTATTGTTGCCCCAGTTCAGGTTGGCCTGGTTGCCGAAGCCGAACACGTCGCGGCCCAGGTAGGTGCTCACGAAGAGGCTGTTGTTTTTATTGAGGTTGAAATTCACTTTCGCAGTAAGGTCGTAGAAGTAGAGCTTGGTGTCTTTCATATCGCCTTTCAGGAACGGTTTCATGATCACGTCCATATAGGAACGGCGGGCGGCCACGATGAAGGAGGCTTTGTCTTTTTTGAGCGGGCCTTCTACGGCGAGGCGGCTGAAGATGTTGCCGATACCGCCGGTTAGCCCGAGGCGTTGGTTGTTACCGTCTTTCATCCGGATGTCGAGCACGGAAGCTGTTCTGCCGCCGTATTCTGCGGGGAAGCCGCCTTTCAGGAGGTTGATGTTTTTCACGGCATCGGGGTTGAATACGGAAAAGAAACCGAGCATGTGGGTGGAGTTGTATACGGGCGCCTCATCGAGCAGAATGAGGTTTTCGTCGCCGTTGCCGCCCCGTACGTTAAAGCTGGCGGCTCCTTCGCCCACGGTGTTCACACCGGGCAGCGTCTGGATGGTGCGGAGCACGTCTACCTCGCCCATGAGGGTAGGCAGCTTCTTGATCTCGGCAATGTCGAGCTTGTTGAGGCTGGTGCTGAGCGTGTTGATGTTCTTTTCCTGGTGTTTGCCGGTTACCACTACTTCATTCAGTTTGGTGTCGGAAGACGCCAGTTTTATGTCGAGGCGCTTGTTGCTGCGAAGGTCTACCGTCATTCTTACGGGCGCATATCCCATATAGGAATACTGCAGCTCGTGGGTGCCGGCGGGGAGGGTGAGGGAATAAAATCCGTATTCGTTGGTCACGGTGCCTACCGTGGTGCCGGGTTTGCCGATGGAAATGCCAATCAGGGACTCCCCGGATTGTTCGTCCTTAACATAGCCGCTTACGGTAAACCGCTGCTGTTGTTGCGCCATGGCACCCAAGGTGCTCAGCATCAACAGGCAGGCGCAAATAAGCGCTTTTGTTGTTGTTTTCATATTGGTTCGTGTGTTTTAGAATGTTGCTTGTGTGTTTCCGGGAATATGACGTGCAAAATAGCGGTTACCCCTATGTGGAAGAAATAAATCACATAAATAGGAAAAATAAGGGGTTAACTGATGAATATCATGTTTTATCAGTGAAAAACGGCGCAATTTCAATATTGCGTCAGTCGAGGTTGGCGCACTGGTAGCCGAGGCTGCGGACGAACGCAATCACCTGGTTTTCTTCCAGTTGGTGGCTCACCACGCGCAGAACCTTGTCGCAGTCTTCCAGGTCCACCGTGCAGGCGGTAGGGCGGAACTGGCCGGCAATGGCGGTTACAACCGCCTGTTTATCCTGCAGGGTACTGATATTTGTTTTGAAGATGCCGATCATGTGCCTTTAATTGATAATTTTAGGCAAAATTCGTGTCCGCCGGCTATTCCGGCTTATATTAAACGGATTATTATTTACACATAACGGATTTTTATGCCGGTTACCATCAGGAACGATTCGAAGCAGGTGCTCTATCATTATGATGAACATCACTCCCAGGAAGAATTCACTACCCCTCAGCTGGTGGAAACGGACCATCACATCGACCTGTCGTGCGGGAGCGGCAAATTCCGGGAGATGCATTTCGACGGTTTCATCATGGGATACGGCACCATGGAAATCAAGCAGCGGCTGCATGTGGAGGCCACCGAGAAATTCAGCCTCATCGGCCTGCACTTTATGCTGCAGGGAGAAATCACCTCGCACCTGAGAGGGGTGGCAGACAACCTGGTGACGTCTCATTTGGAACATAACATCGTTTATAATCCGGACTCACATGAAAGCTTGCAGCTTGAAAAATCGGACATGAAAGTGTTCGGGCTCAGCTTCTGCACGGACAAGTTCGTGGAGCTGGCTGCCAACAACGGGCCCATACTCGATAAGTACGCGGAGCGCGTGGCCAACAAACTGCCGGTGTACCTGAAGCGCGGTTACCGCATCACCCCGAAAATGATGCAGGTGATCGAGGAAGTGAACCATTGTCATTTCACCGGCGGGTTGAAGAAGCTCTTCCTGCAATCCAAAGCCATCGAGCTGCTGGCGCTGCAATGCGAGCAGATAGAACAGGAAAGCCGCCGTAAGCAGGAGGCCGGGAAGGTAACGCGGTCTGACGAGGAAAGGATTGTATATGCGCGCGACCTGTTGCTGGCCAATGCGCAGGCACCGCTATCGCTCGGCGAACTGGCGCGCAAGGCGGGCATCAATGAATTCAAGCTGAAGAACGGTTTCAAGAAAGTGTTCGACAATACGGTATTCGGTTACCTGAGCGATTACCGGCTCGAACAGAGCCACCAGATGGTGCGGGAGGGCAGGATGTCGTTCACTGAAATTGCCGGGGAGCTGGGCTATTCATCGTTGCAGCACTTCAGCAACGCATTCCGGAAGAAGTTCGGGATCAGTCCGAGCGAAATCAAGCGGGCGCTGTAAGGCATTGCAGCGATTCCACCCGGAATAGGGTGAAAATGAAAACATCAGGATAATTGTAACGGCGCATCGGCGCCGGTTGACATAAAAAACAAAGGCGCCGCATTCATGAATGCGGCGCCTTTGTTTTGAATCATTGCCACCTGGCTTTCGCAAAATCTCCGGAACCACATTCCGGTTGGCCTTCGAAAACACCTTGAAAGTTAGCACCAGCCAGCCGGTGACAATTTCAACAAGGTTGGTCGCGCCACTATTGCTGAAAATGCTCCCGGTTGGCTTTCGGAAATGCTTTGAAAGTTAGCACCAGCCAGCCGGTGACAATTTCAACAGGGTTGGTCGCACCACTATTACTGAAAATGCTCACGGTTGGCTTTCGCAAAATCCTCGAAGCTGCGCGCCGGCTTGCCGGTGAGGGTTTCGATGTGATGGGTCACCACCGCGGCGTGCCCTGCTCTCACATTGCGGAACAGCCCTGCAAGGTAATGCGCTGCGCTTTCCGGGGCGCCATGGCTGGTCATTGCATTGATCAGGTCGTTTTCGGATACGGCGATGTATTGTACCGTTTTCCCGCCCGCGTTCGTAATGGCGAGCGCGGCTTCGTTGTGGGTGATCGCGGCGGGACCGGTCAGCGTCAGCTCCCTGCCGGTAAGGGCATCGTCGAGCAACAGCCGGGCGGCTACTGCGGCAATGTCTGCCGTGGAAATCATGCTCACTTTCGCATTCTCCGCCGGGGCGATAATCTGGCCCTGCGCTTTCACGGCGCCACTGAAGGGCCCTTCCGAAAAGTTCTCCATGAAGAAGTTCGGGCGGATGATGTTGTATGCGATGCCGGAGGCCTGTACCGCTCTTTCGATTTTCCGGAGGGGGAAGTGCTCATCCAGCTCCGCGCCGATGGCGGAAAGGAAAACGATTTTTTGAACGCCCGCCGCTTTGGCTGCGTCGATGAACGGGAGCAGCTTGGCGGGAGCGTCCACATCAAGCGGGAGGGCGGAGAGGAATACCTTGTCTACACCGGTCAGCGCCGGAGCGAAAGTAGCCGGGTCTTCCTGTACGAGGCGAACCGGGGTGGCGCCTTTCACGGCATATTTTTCAGGGGCCCGCGTGGCGGCCTTTACAGTTACGTTTTCAGCGATGAGCGATTTTACAAGTTCTTTTCCGGTAAGACCGGTGGCGCCGAACACCAGGATGGTTTGAGACATGTGCGTTGATTTAATCAGTGATAAAATTTGATTGTTGATGCCGGCTATTGCCAGTGTATTGTTATAAAAAATGTTACAGTTTTAAGGTTGTCTTTGCGTTACATTATTTGTTGTAAAAATTGTTACAGTTTGATATAAAAAAAATCAAAGGAACTGTTGCCTGAACTCTTCCAGGGTGATGGGTTGCAGCTTTACCAGGATGGCGTTGTCGATTTCTGTGAACAGTCCATCCAGCGCCCCTTTAATTTGTGCGCCAACCGGGCATTTCGGGTTGGGCTCGTTGGGGGAGAAGCCGAAAACGTGATCGTTTTTGACGAGGGTAAAGATGTCTGACATTTTAATTTGCGTGGGCGGTTTGGCGAGGCGGTTTCCCCCGTTCTTGCCTTCCTTGCTTTCCACGAGCCCGGCTTCCCGCAGGGCGCTCAGTTCTTTGCGCACCAGGGCCGCATTGCTGTTCAGCGAACTGGCAATGAATTCAGACGATAGCCATTGCTCGGGAAAGCCGGCCAGCAAGCTGAGGATATGTACGGAAGTGGCAAATTTACTGCGAATCAATTCTGTAATTATTTTGATTACAGTACAAAGATAGGCAGGGGAGACATTCCGGCCAAATTATTTTTTCAGCCACCTGTGCGTACTGCTATCAGAGGACATGGATAGCAGGTGGAAAATAGTTGGGACGTACGTAAGACGGGCCCATCGAAACGTGGTGGCAGCAAGGGTTTTGGGGTAAAAAAAGCGGCTATCCCGTAAGGAATAGCCGCTTTTTAGCAGTAGTGATACGTTATTATTTCACCGCAACTGCCACCGTTGCCGGAGCGGGGGCCACGGTAGCCACCTGCTCGGTTTTGGGCTTGGGCGTCGGTTTGGCGGCTGCCGCTTTATCGTGGTGAATTTCTGCCAGGGTAGGCGCAATTACCAGTGATACGATCGACATCAGTTTGATGAGGATGTTCATAGACGGGCCGGAGGTGTCTTTGAAGGGATCCCCTACGGTGTCGCCGGTTACGGAAGCCTTGTGCGGCTCGGATTTTTTATAGTAGGTTTCGCCGTTGATTTCCACGCCTTTCTCGAAAGACTTCTTTGCATTGTCCCAGGCGCCGCCCGCGTTGTTCTGGAACATGCCCATCAGCACGCCGCTAACGGTGGCGCCGGCCAGGAAGCCGCCCAGTACTTCGGGGCCGAAAATAAAGCCCATCAGCAGGGGAGAAATGAGCGCGATGGCGCCGGGCAACATCATTTTTTTGATAGAGGCCTCGGTAGAAATCGCCACGCATTTGTCGTATTCCGGTTTGCCGGTTCCTTCCATGATGCCGGGGATGGTTCTGAACTGGCGGCGTACTTCTTCTACCATGCTCATCGCCGCCTGGCCTACCGCACGGATGGCGAGGGAGGAGAAGATGAAGGGAATCATGGCGCCGATGAACAGGCCGGCCAGTACGTCGGCGTGATAAATATCGATACCGTCGATGCCGGCAACGCCTACGAATGCTGCAAACAGCGCCAGGGCAGTGAGAGCTGCGGAAGCGATGGCGAAGCCTTTACCGGTAGCGGCGGTCGTGTTGCCTACCGCATCGAGGATGTCTGTTTTCTCGCGCACGTCTTTAGGCAGCTCGCTCATTTCGGCGATGCCGCCTGCATTATCGGCGATGGGGCCAAAGGCGTCGATCGCCAGCTGCATGGCTGTGGTGGCCATCATGCCGGCCGCTGCAATCGCTACGCCATACAAACCGGCGCAGGCGAAAGAACCATAGATGCCGGCTGCCAGCACAATGATGGGCAACAGCGTGGATTCCATGCCTACTGCCAGGCCGCCGATCACGTTAGTGGCGTGGCCGGTGGACGATTGGCGGATGATAGACAGCACAGGGCGCTTGCCCATGGCGGTATAGTATTCGGTAATAATGCTCATGAGGGTGCCTACGCCCAGGCCCACGAAGATGGCGCCCAGTACGCCATTCTGTGTGATGGCTTTCACGCCTTCTTTCAGGCTGCCGTCTGCAGCGTAGTCGCGTTTGAGGTAAATGGCCTCCGTTGGCAGCACATAATACACCAGCGCGGCGGAAGCGATGGCGGTGAGCACAATAGAACCCCAGTTGCCCATATTCAGCGCTTTCTGCACGGTGCCGGTGTTCATCCCTGCATTTTCACCGATACGCACGAAAAAGGTGCTTAAAATCGAAAATACGATGCCAACGCCTGCGATCAGCATGGGCAGCAGCACCAGCGAAAGGCCGCCGAAATTATCGGCCGCAACTGTTTCGCTGCCGAGCACCATGGTGGCCAGCACCGTGGCTACGTAAGACCCGAACAAGTCGGCGCCCATGCCTGCCACATCGCCCACGTTGTCGCCTACGTTATCGGCAATGGTAGCGGGGTTGCGCGGATCGTCTTCAGGAATGCCGGCTTCTACTTTACCTACGAGGTCGGCGCCCACGTCGGCTGCTTTGGTATAGATACCACCGCCCACACGCGCGAACAGCGCGATGCTTTCAGCGCCCAGCGAAAAACCGGTGAGCACTTCGATGGTTTTGATCATTTCCGCAGTATTGGCTTCGGCGCCGAAGTAAGCTTTGAGAATGATGAAAAGTCCGCCGAGGCCCAGTACGGCCAGGCCGGCCACACCCATGCCCATCACGGAGCCGCCGGTGAAAGACACTTTCAGCGCGCGGGAAAGGCTGGTGCGGGCTGCCTGCGCGGTGCGCACATTGGCCTTGGTAGCGATGCGCATACCGATGAAGCCCGCAGTGGCGGAGAAAATGGCGCCAATGATGAATGCGATGGCGATCGTCCAGTCTGAACTGGGGTGGGAGAAGCCCATGTAACCCAGCAGCAGGGAGGCTATAATTACGAAATAAGTGAGGATCTTGTACTCTGCCTTCAGAAAGGCCATAGCGCCCTCCGCGATGTGTTTGGCAATTTCCGTCATCCTTTCATTACCGGAATCCTGGCGTGTTACCCAGGCACTTTGGATGGCTGTAAATAACAGTGCTATCAGTCCGAACAGTGGAACAATGTAAACTATACTCATACTTTGAATTTGGCCTTTTTGAAGTTAGAAGGTTGACGAAGATAATGTATTGGCATTTATTTTACTAGTGCTGGCATATTGAATTATTTCTGAATATTTAGCCAGGCCTGGCCAAGGTAATAAACAATGTCTTCAGCCACCAGGGCCTCTTCCGAGATATCGGTCACCGCCTGGTCGCCTGCGAGGCCATGCAGCCAAGCGCCCAGCAGCAGCGCAGCCTTAGGTGCGTAACCCTGGCTGAGCAGCCCCGTGAGCATGCCGGTCAGTACATCGCCGCTGCCGCCGGTAGCCATCCCCGGGTTGCCGGTGGGATTGAAATACACGGAGCCATCCGGGCACGCCATCGCGCTGTAGCGGCCCTTCAGCAGGATGTACAGCCGCAGCTCCACGGCCCTTTCGGACAGGAGCCGGAGCCGGTCGAACTGGTTGGCCGTTGCGCCGAACAGCCGCTCAAACTCTTTGGGATGCGGCGTCAGGATGGAGTTTTCAGGGATTTTGGCCAATAGGGCGGGGTAGGCGCTGATGATGTTCAGCGCGTCCGCATCCAGCACCATGGGTTTGTGATAGGCTTGCAACAGCTTTTCCAGCGCGCCGGCCGTGGCGGTGTGGGTGCCGATGCCCGGGCCTATGCCGATGGCGGCATAAGCGGGGGCCTGGTGCAGCCGGAAAGGCTCATGGAACTGGCTGCTGAACTTTATTTCATCGTCCGTCACGCACATGGCCTCGGGCACGGTGGATTGCAGGATGTCGTAGCCGCACTGCGGCACATGCACGCTCACCAGTCCGGCCCCCGCCCGCAAGCACGCTTTGGTCGCAAGGATGGCTGCGCCCATCTTCCCATGGCTGCCGGCAATCACAAGGGCGTGGCCGTAGGTGCCCTTGTGGGCGAAGGGATCGCGGGGCTGGTAAATGGTGCGGACGATGCGCTCGTCGGTAAGGTGGTAAGGCGTTTGTACTTTTTCAATATAATCCGGATGCAGGCCGATGCGCAATACTTCCACCCGCCCGGCCCGCGCGGCGTTTTCAGGCAGCATGAACGCCAGTTTGTAAAACTCGAAACTGAGCGTATAACGGGCATGTACACACGGGGAATGAAGGCTGCTTTCATCGGCCATCAGGCCGGAAGGCATATCTATCGACACGATGGTATGCTTCGTGCCGAGGTCGTTGATTTTATGGAGGATGCCGGCCGTCCATCCCTCCACGGGCCGCGAAAGGCCGGTGCCGAAAATGGCGTCCACGATGATGCCGGCCTCACCGGTCACCGGGAATTCGGGCAGTGCGTGAATATGCTGCACCGCGGGAAACCGCTCGAGGTTGGCTGTATGGTCTTCCGATGCGGTGGCGGAATGATGTACGATATAGGCGTGTACGTTATACCCGTTGTCGCGCAGCAACCGTGCTATCGCCAGGCCGTCGCCGCCGTTGTTGCCCATGCCGCAGAAAATATAATAGGGGGGCGCCTCGCCAAATGTATGCGCCAGCCAGCCGGCGCATTCGGCGGCGGCCCTTTCCATGAGCTGCAGGCTGCTCACCGGTTCGTGTTCGATGGTGTAAGCGTCTGCTTCGCGGATCTGTTTGGCCGACAGTATTTTCATAGGAACTAAATATAAGATTTATTGCCAGCACAAAAAAGGGTGCACCGTATGGCGCACCCAGCTTAAACAATGCTTTGAGGGCTTATTTAAAGGTATACCGGACAGAAAAACCGCCGATCTGTTCGCCGAGGAAATCGTTATAGCCGTTAAAATTGAAGTACGGCTTGAGGTCGGCGCTCAGGTTGAGGGGAATGTTTTTGAAGGTGTATTCCACACCGAAAATACCGTCGAGGCCGGCCACCACGTGATTGTCGTTATACCGCCGGTTATCGTTCCAGTAACGGTCGTTCCAGAAACCGATATGGGCGCCGCCGCCCGCGTACATGTTCCATTCGGACCTGCCGAATACGTTCCAGTGGTATTCATACAGGCCGGTGATGGTCACGTTGGACGCGTCATCGCCGTTTTCAAAGTAATGGTGTACGATGCCTTCAATGGCGTGCGGCCCCTGCAGGAAATGCTTTACGGTGAAACCAGCCAGCCAGGGGTTCACCCTGAGGCCCAGCGCTGTTTTGTAATCGCCGGGGTTTCCACCGCCGCCGCCGCTTCTGCGTTGTGCATTTGCCTGGAAGGCCATCAAAGAAAGTACTCCGAAGAGCAACAGGATCCTTTTCATAATTGTTTGTCTTTATTTGGAAAAATTTGATTCCCGGTTATTTCTTCCTCCCGAAAATATACCGGGCGGATACGCCGAAATCCGCCAGTTCGGAGGAGGTAGTGAAATGAATGGCAGGCTTCCAGTCGAGGCTCAGGTTGAGCGGAATCTTTTCAAATACATAATTCACGCCGGCTATCCCGTCCACGCCGGCAAGAAAACGGCTGCTGCCGTCTATCCGCCGGGTACCGATATGGGCGCCTCCGCCTGCGTACCAGCCAAACCCGGGAACGGTTAATGCCGATAAATCCCAGTGATACTGGTATAGCGCCGTGAGCGACGCCGTTCTGTTGTAAAGTCCTATAATGCCTTCAACGGCAGAATGTTCGTTGAAAAAATACCGTCCGGTCACTCCAAGGGGCAGGCCCACTCTTACACCCGCTTCCAGCTGGCCCGGCGCCTGTTGCGCACGTGCTGCGCCCGCGCAGCATAAGGTCAGCATAGCGGTAATAATGCGTTGTTTCATGTAATACAAATATTTGCAATAACAATGCCAAAGGCATGGCGGGTGGCAGATCAGGGGGAAAGCCGTATCAGAAACGGTTACCCGCGGATTTTATTTTGCGGGGCGGGGAGCGCTTTCAAAAAAATAAACCCGGCGAGGCCGGCGATCAGCGAAGCGGCGATCACCGACATGATGGAGATGATTTGCGTGTCTGCGGCATCAAACGCAAGGGTGGCAATGAAAATGCTCATCGTAAAACCCACGCCGGCAATCATGCCCACTCCCCAAAGTTGTTTCCAGCCGGTGCCGGAAGGCAAGGTGGCCAGTTTCAGTTTGACGGCCAGGAAACACAGCGCGAAAATACCCAGCGGTTTGCCGAGCACCAGCCCGCAAACGATGCCAAAGCTCACGCTGTGGGTAAACGCCTGCAACAGGTCGGCCGGGAAGTGGATGGCCGTGTTGGCGAGTGCGAACAGGGGCATGATGAAAAAATTCACCGGGTCGTGGAGCTTGTGCTCCAGTGCGTTGATCTTGCTCAGCGGAATACAGAAGGCCAGCAGTACCCCGGCAATGGTGGCGTGGATGCCGGAGTTGAATATGCAGTACCAGAGAATGATGCCGGGTATGAAATAAAACAGGAGGTTCTTTACTTTCAGCGTATTCAACACCGCCAGCAGCACAAGGATGCCGCCGCCGGTGTACAGGTAGGCCATGTGCAGCTCGTCGGTATAAAAAATGGCGATGGCGAGGATGGCGCCCAGGTCGTCGATGATGGCGAGCGCCGTGAGGAATATCTTCAGCGGCAGCGGCACACGTTTACCGAGCAAAGATAGGATGCCGAGCGAAAAAGCGATATCGGTGGCCATGGGAATGCCCCACCCATGGTGGAACGGTGTACCGGCGTTGAAAATAGCATAGATAAGGGCCGGGGCCAGCATGCCGCCCACCGCGCCCAGCACGGGCAGCAGCGACTGACGGAACGATTTGAGCTCGCCGGTGGTCAGTTCCCGCTTGATCTCCATGCCTACGAGAAAAAAGAAAAGCACCATCAGCCCGTCGTTGATCCACAACAGCCACGAGTTGGGCAGGTGCAGGCCGTTAAAGTCGTAATGATGCCCGCCGGATGGGTCGAACAGGGTATTGAAGAAGCCGGTATAGGCCAGCTCCCAGGGTGAATTGGCGATGATCAGGGAAATGATGGTGCATGCGATCAGGATGATGCCGACAGCCCGGCTGTCACTCAGAAATTGATAAATCGGTGAAAGTAGTTTGTTGATCGTTCTCCCGAATAGCATGCATCATAGGATTTGGTGAAAAAATTATTGTCCCAGCAGTTCGTACTTCGACTTCGGCTTGCGGCGTATTTCCCAGCGGAAGCCCTGCAGCAGCTTCTGGTCTTCCGGAATCTGTGTAATGGGATACATGGTGGCCTCGGGTTCTTTGATGAACACCACGCGCTCGAGTTCCCCGTTCTGGAAATACACCCGGGTGGCGGCGGACAATAGCCGGTTGATGGATATGAAAGCGCTGTCGTCGTCCTGCACGTAATAAATATTCTCCGCGTTCCCGTTCACGTACATCGAGTCGAGCTTTTCATTGCCGAAGTACCCGAAGATGGTGTTGCCTTTGATCTGGTTGTACATCTGCGGCCCGGCCTCATTCACGATAAGGGCGTTCTGGTCGAGCAGCAGGCGATCTGCCTTCTGGTTTTTGGTGAACAGGAAGATGGTGTCGCCCAGCAGCTGGTTGCCGTTGGCCCATAATACGGGCTCGCGGAAGAGGCGGAAGATGGAATCCACGCCGGAATAATACACGCTGTCTGCCACGCCCTGCAACGAATCGGAATAGATTTTCACGTGATGGTAGGCGATGAGGTATCTTTTTTCGGTGGTGTCTTTTTCAGCCGCGGGGGCGGGGGCTTTCAGTTCTTTCGTTTCTACGGCCAGGGTGGTATCCGGTGGTTTCACCGCTTTCAGCAGGGCCGCGGTGTCGGGCACAACGGCGGCCGCATTTCGAACGGCGGCCAGGCCGGTGGTATCGGGCTGCGTTTTGGCGGCGATGAAATTGGTGGTATCCTTTTGATCGGTGGCATGGTCGAGCAGGCTTTTGAATGCCGCCTGTCCCGTAGTATCGGCGGGGGAGGGCTTCGCCGCCGTGATGGCCGGTTTCTTCGAGGCAGCGGGTTTGGCCGCCACCGTATCGGGCTGCTTTTTGACGATGCCGGAGAAGAGGGTGTCTGCCGCCACGAACATCGTATCCGTTTTGCCTTCCAGCATCATTACCGGTTTTTGCGTGGCCAGCACGGTCTTGAGGTGCTGGTTTACGATGCCGTAGTTGGCCAGCACAGCCACTTTCTGTGCCGTATCGCGCCAGATCATATTACCGGTGGCCACGGAAATGCCGGTAGCTTTGTCGGTCTGGATTTCGTTGGCCGTAAAGGTGTTGGTACTGTCTTCGATCACCGGTCGCTGGCCGAAGCTGCCGTACCCGTTGTCTGTATTATAAAAACCGGAGCTGACATACATGGTGGCCTTTCCGTCGTTGATGGTGGTAGGCGCCATGATGGTGGCTATTTTGGTGGTGGAGTTGTACAGCAGGGTATCGGTGCTGAGGGTGAACCCGGGGTCCACGATCACCACGTCTTTTTTGAAGTATACGTCTTTGGTTTCCGCGTAATAGAACCCTTCTTTGCTGGTGAGCACGGATTCGCCGTTGACCAGTTTGCCGCCTTTGTCGTACGTACCGATCTTGGTGTTCATGTCGTAGTTCAGCTGCGGGCTGGTGAGCACGATCTTGTTATCGGTGAGTTTGGCGTTGCCGGTGAGGGTGGCGATGCGGGTATCGCCCATGTAAAGCAGCTCGTCGGAATAGGTATGGATGCTGTCGTCCTGGTTGATGTGCACATGCCCCCAGGCTTCGATCATATTTTTTTTCTGGTTCAGCACGGCGCTGTCGCAATACAACAGGCTGGTGCCCTGCCGGAAGATCACGTCGCCCCGGAAACGCCGTTCTTCCACGGAATCCTTGGCGATGTTGATGAACGACTTCGCCTGCACCAGCTGGATTCGTTTGCTGGTATCCTGTTGCGGCGCTTGCGCGGGTAATGTAACGGCGTGCCGGCTGTTGGCGGCCAAAAGCCCGGTTGCGCCCAATCCTGCCAGCAGAACAAATATTCTTAGCATGTCTATTGTAATTGTGCCGAATCTGAAGGGATGGGCACCACTTTATTTTTTCTTCCGAATACGCTCAGGTGCACATATCTCCAGGGATTATACCGGAGGTCCTCCAGCAGTTTGTTGAGGCTGCCGAGCGACGTCTGAAGGTTGTTGTACACTTTCTTGTCGTTCATCAGCAGGCCCAGCGAACCGTCTGTGCTGTTTACTTTCGCTACCACGCCGTTCAGCTGCGAAACGGTGCTGCGTAGCTGGGAGAGGGCCGTATCGAGCTCGCCGTTTGCCAGCGTGCCGGAGGCCTTGTCGAAATTGCCGAGTATGTTGGAGATCTTGTCGTTATTGTTTTTCAGGTTGGCAGACACGGCTTCGAAGTTGCTGAAGGTGCCGCTGATTTTCCCGTTTTCGGCCAGCATGCCGTTGATGGAATGCGTGGCTCTGGACAGGTTTTGCATGGTGCCGTTGAGCCCGGCCACCGCGGTGCGGATATTGTTTTTGGTAGTGGTGTCGAATACGGAATTGACGGTGATGAGCAGGGTATCCACCGCGCCCAGGGTCACTTCCAGTTTTTTTACGAGGGGGCTGAGCTGCTCTTTGAGCGCATCGGTAATGGAACCGTCTACCGCCGCATAAATGGTGTCTTTATTCTTCAGTACTTCCGCGGTATTGCCAAAATCGATCTCCACCTTGCGGGTGCCCAGCAGGTCGGAACTGATGCGGGCCACGGAGTTTTTCGGTATCTCGATGTTTTTATTAATCTGCAGGGTTACCAGGATGCGGCCCGCCTGCTTGTCCATTACCTCCAGGCTCAGTACGCTGCCCACGGTGAGCCCGTTCACCATTACGGCGTTGGATGGCGCCAGGCCGTTCACCTGGCCGTATATGGCGTAGATCGTTTTTTTACTGGAAAAGAGGCTCCGGCCTTTGAGGATATTGAATCCCAGGACCAGCAACACGATGGCGACTGCGGATAGAATGCCTACTTTCGATTCGTTAGATATTTTCATCTGAGTTGTTTGTCTTGCCGGCGTACAAACGGCTATCCGTTTCGTTCACCGGGTTCAGGGTGTTCGTGCAAAAATAGTTAAAAACAACGGTGCGCAGTCGTAGGAAAACATAAAACATGCAAAAGGCGGGCCGGAACGTTAGTCTATCCGTTCGCCGTCGCGGTAGGTGACCACGAAGGCGTCTTTGAAGCCCTGCTGGCGGGCCTTGTTCACGGCGGAATGGGCTTCCGCTTCGGTGCGGAAGTTACCGAGTATATACTTATGAACGGTTTTGCGGCCCTGTTTGGCGTCTTCCCGTTCAATGGTGCCGTTGAGCTTTTTGAACATGGACGACCCGCGGGCGTAAACCTTTTCGGAGGTCATGAGCTGTACTTTGTAGTGGGTGTTGGCGGCCGGAGGGGTGGGGGCTGCGGGCGCTTCCGTCCGGAGGCTAACGGCGGCGGGTATATTTTGCGCGGGCTGCGGGGCCGGTGCCTGGGGCGTTGCTGCCGGTCCCTGGTGGCGGCGGACCGCCTCGGCGGCATTGAACACCTTTTCCAGCTGCTCCTTGTACCGTTTTACGGCGCGGTAGATGCAACCAGCCATTTCTTCCTGCCCGTCTTTGGAATTCAGGTAGTCTTCCTCTTCGGGGTTGCTGATGAAGCCCAGTTCCACCAGTACGCTGGGCATGGCGGTGGCATGCAGCACCAGGATGCCTTTTTCGTTACGCTGGCGGGCGCCGCGGCTGATGCGGCCCACTTTGGTGAATTCGTCTTCCACCAGCCCGGAAAGGCGGAGGCTCTGGTCGAAATATACGTTTTTGAGGGTGTTGAGCATGATAAGCGTTTCCGGGTCGTCCGCATTCATGAGCTGCTGCGTTTCTTCGGAATTGGCGTCGAACACGATCACGGAGCTATTACGCAGCGCCTCGGCCTTGGCGTTGTTCTTGCTGGTGGCCCATACATACGTTTCCGTGCCTTTGGCCGGGTTGGAGATCTTTTCGTAAATGGGCACCTTTTTAGTGCGCTTCTTTTTCTTCCGGTCGCGGTAAGTCACCGTTTTATGCCCCACCACGCGGGAAAGGGGGGCGGCGGCGTTACAGTGGATGGAAATGAACAAATCTCCCTGGGCTTCGTTGGCAATGGCGGCTTTCCGCTTCACATCATCAAACCGGTCTGTTTTCCGGGTATATACCACTTTTACGTCCGGCATGGATTCTTCAATCACCTTGCCCAGTTTGAGCGCCACATCCAGCGCAATGTCCTTTTCATGGGAATACCTGCCCTTCGCCCCGGCGTCACTTCCACCGTGGCCGGCATCAATCACGATCGTACGTATAGGTTTGTCCTGTACAGGGAAATCCGGTGTAGTTTTTGCGTGTACGAACAGTGTATAGATTAATCCTATACCCAGTCCAGCAAGTAAAACTCTTTTCCAGCGCATGTCAACGTTTTATTTTAAATGGGTTGTATCTAATCCGCGAAGGTCGGTGTTGCCGGACTACACTGGATTTATACCACTTTTCCTGCCTCAAGCATTAGCTTTCGATGTAATAAATTGTATAAAATCATGTAGGTTTGTGCCCGCTTAACACATGGACCCTCACTGCAAAAATAATTATAAAAACTTTTTAAGGCGGCTGTTCCTGCCTTTGATTCTTCTTTTATTATCGGCAGCCGCCCTTTTAAAAGACGAAATCGCGCATGCGTCAGTACTTCCGGCCATTTACTTTAACAAAATTTTCACAGATACCGTACCAAAACCCGTGCCCGCTGCAGCAGCAAAGCCCGCGGCAAAGGATACCGTGCCACGTATCCGGCCGGTGAACGACAGTATCCCGGTATCGGACACGGCGGCGCTGCCGGACAGCCTGGCGGCAGGCCGCGATAGCCTGGCGACCGATACCACCATCCGGCCGGTGCGGATTTCGAAAGACAGCCTGACCGCCCCCGTATATTATAAGGCGCAGGACTCCATTGTGATGTTCGTGAAAAAGAAGGAGTTCCATTTATATACAAAGGCCGATGTCAAATACGAGCAAACGCAGCTCACGGGCCATACGATGGATTTCAACCAGGGCAGAGGCATCCTGACCTCTCGGATGGGACTCGATTCCGCCGGCAAGGTGATCGAGAAGGCGGCGCTGAGCGACGGCACCACCAGCTCCGAAATGGACTCCGTGCAATACAATTTCGGTTCCGGCAAGGCCATGATTTACCAAACCCGCGCCCAGTACGGGGAGGGCTATGTGAGCAGCCGGAAAGTGAAAAAGCAGCCGGACAATACCGTGTTCGGCTTCCGCAACGGGTATACCACCTGTAACCTCGACACGCCGCACTTTGCGTTCCGGGCGCGCAAAATCAAGGTCATTCCCGACAAACTGATCGTGTCCGGGCCCGCCAACCTCGAAATCGAAGGCATTCCCACGCCGCTGTTCATACCGTTCGCCATTTTCCCGATCAGCCATGGCCAGCGTACGGGCCTGCTGCCGCCGCAATACGTGGTGAACCAGCAGAAAGGGCTTGGCCTCGAAAACGGCGGTTATTATTTCGGGTTGGGAGAGTACCTCGATCTCACGGTGCGCGGAGAAGTGTATTCCTACGGCAGCTGGGGGCTTACGTTCAGCCCCACCTACCGTAAGCGGTACAAGTACAACGGCGGCTTCAACCTGGCGTTTTCGAGCAGCAAATTCGGCGGCGACCCGCAGATCAAGGAAGAGTTCAGCACGTCCAAAGACTTCCGCGTGTCGTGGAGCCATAGCATGGACGGTAAGGCGCGCCCCGGCACCAACTTCAGCGCCAGCGTAAACTTCGGTACCACTTCCTACAACCAGTTCAACGTAACGGATGCCGCCACAAGGCTGAACAATAACATGAGCTCCTCCATCAACTATTCCAAAAGCTGGGTGGGCAAACCATATAACCTGACGCTGGCGGCCGGGCATAACCAGAACAACCAGACCCGGAAAATGAACATCAATTTCCCGGACGCGTCGTTCAACGTCAACACGCTGTATCCTTTCCAGAAAAAGGAAATGGTGGGCACTCCCAAGTGGTTCGAAAAGATCGGCATCAGCTACAACGGCCTGTTGCGTAACAACGTCAGCTTCGTGGATTCCACTTTCGGCACCCCCGCCATGTTCGACAATATGCAGGCCGGCGTGCAGCACCAGATACCCGTCACCCTCTCTATCCCCGTGATGCGGAACCTCACCCTTTCTCCCAGCATCAACTATACGGAGAAATGGTACATCCGTCAGCAGGTGCTGAGCTGGGACAATAAAAACCGCAACTACGACACCACCTATAACAACGGCTTTTACCGCAGCAGTGCCATGAGCGCCGGTGCGTCGCTGGCCACCGCCATTTACGGCATGTTCGCCTTCAAGAACAAAAACTCGAAGGTGCAGGCCATCCGCCACGTGATGCGGCCCAACATCGGGATGAGCTTTTCACCCGACCTGGCCAGCAAGGACTATTACATGGTGCAGAACGATACCCTCGGCCACATGACCCGCTTTTCGTATTACGACGGGGCGCCTTTCGGGCCGTCGCCCTCGCAGACTTTCGCGGGCCTCACCTTTGGGATCGACAACAACCTGGAAATGAAGGTGAAATCGGACAAGGACACGTCCGGCATGAAAAAGATCAAAATTCTCGACGGTTTCGGCATCACCAGCAGCTACAACCTGGTGGCGGACTCATTCAAGCTGGCGCCTTTCGCCCTGAACGCCCGCACCAACCTGTTCGATAAGGTGAACATTTCCTTCGGCGCCACGCTCGACCCTTACCAGGTGGACAAATACGGTTACCGCCTCGACAAATACGTGTGGCAGGGCCAGAAATTCAGCATCGGCCGTTTGACCAACGCCAACATCGCCATGAGCACATCGTTCCAGAGCCAGGATAAAAAAAGCAAGGAAAAGGAGCAGCAGAAGGAAGAACTGGCGGAAGAGGAACAGTCGCCCGACGCCATGCTCCTGGAGCAGCAGCGGCAGGCACAGATGATGCGCGCCAACCCGGGCGATTATGTTGACTTCGATATTCCCTGGCGCCTGGATTTGTCGTACAGCCTCAATTATACCCGCGGCCGCTCGCAGGATCGCCTGCGCGATACCACGATCTTCAACCAGTACCTGGGCTTCAGCGGCGATTTCAGCCTCACGCCCAAGTGGAAGATCATCATGAGCAGCGGTTTCGATTTCGTCAATAAACAGATCGCCTATACGAACCTCACCATTTCGCGCGATCTGCATTGCTGGCAGATGAGCATCAACCTGGTGCCTTTCGGTACCTACCGCCAGTTCAGCATCACCATCAATCCCAAAGCGGGCATTTTGCGCGACCTCCGGATAAACCGAACGCGGCAGTTCCAGGACTTTTAGCGGGCGGCATACACCGCCCCGTTCAAATATAAAAGCAGGCCTTCAACGGGCCTGCTTTTTTATGCAACAAACCCGCGCAGGCTATCTGCGCGCGCGGGAATATTTATCCACCGTGCATATTTTTTCCGGTACGCAGATTGGGCGGGGTAGTGGCCGGCTACCTTTGAATTGCAATTGTGTCACTGAAAAAATGATTGTTATGAAAACTTTATTTGCGGCAGACTGGAGTGCTTTTTCCATCCATTTCTATCCCAGCTACAACCTGCTGGCCTGGGTATTTATAGCCATGGTGCTCGACCTGATCACCGGCATCATCAAAGCCGTTATCCACCGGAACGCCCGCACATCGTCGGGCTACCGCAAAACGGCGCGCAAGCTCACCCAATACATCGGCAGCATTATGGTCAGCGTGATCCTGATGAATACTTTCCAGCAGGAGCACCCGGTGGTGCAGTATGTGAACGACGGGTTGCTGATTCTGCTGATTTACATTGAAACCACTTCCATTTTCGAGAACCTGTACGCCATCGACAGCACCAGCATGTTTGCACGGTATTTCATTGCGCCTGTATTGCGCCTGCTGACGCTTTACATGCGCAAGCTGCACCAGGAACGGCGCTAGGGCATGACCAGCGGGGTGTGGAGCGTGCTCATGGCGGTGCTGACATTGTTACCCGTGACGGCTAGCAGGTAGAGCCTGTAATACAGGGGCTCATCGGGGATGGTGAGGTGGATGGACGGGCCTTCGCCGAGTTTGGACATGAAGATGCCGTTACCGTATTTATCCGTTTTCAGCAGGTGCCATTCGTACCGCAGCCCGTTCTTTTCTTTGGCGGCCAGCTTCCATTCGCCGTTGTCCGCAACGAGGGCATGGTAATCCAGCGTGGCGCCCGTATTGGTGGTGCGCGCCGGTTTCAGAATGCTGACGGTGGGCAGGGGCGGCTGTTGTAGCGGTATGCCCCAGTATGCGCCTAACTGGTAAAAATGTGGTTTGAAGCGGCCCCAGTGATCGGTAAGACCGTTGAAGGTGATGAAGTCTCTCGTTTCGAGATCCTGCCAGGTGGTAATGAATGCCTGCCGGGTTTTATGAGGCAATTGGAGGAATGTTTTCACCGGCGCCTCGCTGATAAATGCAGTCACGCCGGTAGAGTCGATCTGGCCGAGCCCGGCGGTGCTGTCCTGCTGCACAACCCCGAAGGCGTCTACCAGCGGAAGCTGTTGCCTGAAATAACGAAGCGCGCCGTCGAGGTCGTCGCAGAGGTATACATCCAGTGTCAGCGGCCGCGAAGGATCGGTGGCCTTGATGCGGCGGGTGAGGTGTTGCAGCCAGTCCATCAGCGGTTTCTGCTGGTATAGCAGGGCCGGCTTGTAATATTGCCCGGCCAGGCGTTGCCAGCCATTGTTGCCGATGTTCCAGGCTTTGATCTGCGGTTTGTGCTTCAGGTCGCGGATGGTTTGCAGGATGTTTTTTTCCAGCCGGGCGAGCTGAGGGGCGTTGGCCGTCATATCGTGGATGTCCGGCAGCCAGAAGCCGTAGTGGATGTTCATCGCTTTATCCTCCGCTTCGGCGAGCAGGTTACGGTCGTACACCCCTGGTCCAAAGCGTTTGATGGTATTGATGCCGAGCATTTTCATGTTGTTGAAATCGCTGGCGATTTCGTGGCGGGTAAGGGCATGCAGGTTCCTGAACCAGGTGTCGCCCTTGCGGTAATTGACGCCACGCAAGCTGTCGGGCAACTGGAGGTGGGGGGGCGGCACGTTCCGGGTAACGGTGTCGTGCAGCGGTCCTGCAAATTGCGGCTGCGGGTTGGCGAGGCGGGCATAACTTTTTTGCGCGGCCAACACCGGGCCGGGCTCCTGCAATCGCCAGTTCAGCACGCTGCCGGGCAGCGGCTGCAGGATATTTTTATCCCTGTCGCTGTTAAACAGAACGGTGGCGTGAATTTCTTTGAAATTGCCGTTGATGTCGCGGAATGCGTTGTTGAACCACGCCTGCTGATCATCTGCGGCGGGCAGAGCGCCCATTTCAGCCACCATCACGGGCAAGCCCGACCGGAACACCGGCAGGCGATGGAACGGGTTGTACAGCTGGCTGAAAGAACGGCTGCGGCCATCGGCGAATTGCGGGCCGTAGTTCAGGCAGGTCACGCCAATCCAGTCCACATACCCACTGCCGGGGAAATATGCTTCCGCCGTTGCCGCGCTCCAGGGGTTCCATACCCATATGGCATTGTGAACATCGTGGCGGCTGAAGAACGTATGCACATATTTCCAGGCGGCTTTAAATGATTCGGAAGTATTGCCGCCGGTAGCCGACCAGGGATACGCCGGGTTCTCCGGCTCGTGCGCGAACCGCAGAAACACCGGGCGGTCAAGCGCTTTGATCTGCGCCGCAAACTGTTGCAGGTATGCATCGAATGTACCGGCGGCGATCCGTTCCATCACCCTTTCTTCTTTCAGCGCCGCAGAATCGCGGAAGAGCGCCGTCCATGGTTCCCAGGTGATCATCGGCACGGAACCGTTGCTGAAAATATCCTGCATCAGCGCGGCCGGTGGAAAACATTGCGGCGCATCGCCCCAGGGAATGTACAGCGAGATAATATTAAAACCGGCGCCGGTTTGCTCCTGCAGCTGTTGGATGGCTGCAACGGAGCTGCTGCCATCGGTCGTTCCGGGATGATAGATGCCGGTATAAAAAGTCGTTTCCCGTGGTGTTACCCGGCCTTCAGCAGCAACCGGCGGCGCCGCGTCGCGCGTCAGGGTATAAAAGGTGAAACATACCGCTGTGAGCAAAATGGGCAGGGCCAGTTTCCGGAACACAACGTACAGCTGCAGGTGACGGAACTGCCAGAATTTCTTCTTAACCAGCAAAGGATAAACAAGCGCCGTCCGTACCCAATTGTAGCGGTTGTGCAGGCGGTTCAGGCGAAGGCTGGCAATGATATTGAATATCATAATCAGGCAATTGATGCCGGCAATGCCGGCCATCACCAGTGCATAGGGATTCCAGTCGTACGAGAGCCCGTATACGATTGCCCCGGCAGATGCCAGCAGGATAATGAGGTTGGGGATATTGAGCCGCCAGTCGTCCGGTCCTGCATCATCTTTCGGCGTGGGAATGTATGGCACTTTCTTCCGGATAACAGTATACACCAGCCCGATGATGTGTATCCACCAGGTGCCGATGAGCAACAGTCCGCCCACGACGTGGAACCCCCGTTCCGTTTCTTCCATCACCCATCGCTGTACGAAATGCCGGATGAGAATCACCGCGGCGATCAGGGGCAATCCCAGCAGGGCAAAGTCAATCATGTCCAGCCGGAAGGGGATGAGCCCGGTTATGAGCGCCAGTATGGGGATGAGGAAGTTGATGAAGAAAATGACGCCTGAAAAATAATGAAGTGGGATTGTGCCGTAATGGAACCGTTGGGACCAGGTAAATTGCCGGAACAGCTTGGGGTAGCTGGTGACGAGCAATTCGAAACAGCCGCGTGCCCATTTGAGTTGCTGGCTGTAGTAGGCAGACATGTTAGACGGCACGAGCCCGCGGGTGAGCACGGCGGACACATACACGGACGTCCAGTTTTTCGCATGCAGCTGCATGGCCGTATGCAGATCTTCCGCGAGCCCTGCCGCATGGCCGCCAATGGAATCGAGCGCGGCCCTCCGGAAGGTGCAGTTAGCGCCAATGGCCAGTACGGTGCCGTAGCTGTTCATGGAGGCCATGATCGGGCCGTAAAACTGGAAGGTCTGCTGCGCGGCGCCTTTGGCTACCAGGCTGTCGCCCATATTATGGTAGGCCTGTACGATCTGCACGAATCCCACTTCCGGGTTATTGAAATAATCCACCACATGATCCAGGAACTCCGGCGAAGGTACGTGGTCGGGGTCGAGCACAACACAAAGCTCGCCGGTGGCGTATTGCAGTGCGTTATTGATGTTGCCGGCCTTGGCGTCTTTGCGGTTGGTGCGTGTAACGTGTTTTACGCCGAGCTTTTTACAAAGTTCAATCAGGTACGGATCATTGGCCTCATCACAGAGATAGGTGGTATGCGGATAACGGATGGCCTGTATGGCAGTGAGGGTTTCTTCAATCATGGCATACGGCTCACCCGGATAGAAAGTGGTCAGGATATCTACGGTATAGGTCCGCTCGCGGACGGGCCGGGGCGGAATATGGATGGCGAAGTAGTGGTACCACTCGTGCAGCACCCTCAGACAGTTGAAGGTGATACCGGCCATGAGTATCCAGTAGAAAGGCGCATAGCCGATCTGCGACTGCCGGAACAGGCAATACAGCAGGTAACACATGCTGAATGTGCCGAGCAAAATCATTAACCGTAAAGTAAACAGTTCGCTCCTGGTGGGGGGCGTAACCGGGTACAGCGTTTTGGTCATGGGCCTACTACGTAAAAAGGTGTGTTAGCAGTTGCAAACCGGCCTTTATCATCGAATACAGTTGCAAATATACGGTAGGGGCCAGGCTTTGCAGGCGCCCTGAATATGGCTTTGCGTCCTTCACGGGATATCAGCAGGGTATCATATGATTCGGGTTTTTTAATGTTGGGCTCGTACCAATTTTTCATATACCAGTCTTCTTTCAACAGTTCCCATTTGATCCGGATGCTGTCGCCCGGCGGTGCGTCGAACTGCACTTCGGCCGAATGGGCACTGGCGGGATTGAGCAGCACATTATCCCACGCACCTTTACCATCGATCCGTACTTCCCTGAGCGCGGGAGCATTGTGATCGGGCCACTGGCCGGTCCACGCGAACTGCATCACGTTAACCGCCTGGGAGGAGGCGCCATTGTCGCTGAAGAAACTGAACCAGGTATGGGTCACTTCCTGCTTGTTGCCCCAGAAAAATACACAGGCGCCTAAGAACCGGGGGTTGTTTACCGGCATGTATTTGTACAATTGTAAATACTGTTCGGCTTTCTGGCTGCTGTTTTTTTCGATGGGAGCCCCCCATGCGGTGTTATATGTTTCCCACGGGCCGCTGATGCCCCATTCTGTGATCAGGAAAGGACCGCTCCAGACCCACGAGAGTTTGCCCAATTTACGATCGATGTAACGCAGGCCGCCGAATATGTTGACGGAGATCAGATCGATGCCGTCCACCTTCCAGCGGATATTGGCAATCATTCGGAGATTCGGGTTGATGACGGCCGTTGTAACGGGATGATCCGGGTCTTCCGTATGGAGCATATTCAGCAGCCTGTTGTACGTGCGGTAGAATGGTTTGAATTTCGGACGGTAAGGAAAGTCGACTTCGTTGCCCAGGCACCACATGAGTAAGGCGGGGTGCGACTTGTACCGTTTTACGATGGCGTGAAAGGCGGCATACTGCGCGGCGGTTTGCGCGGTGTCTTCGTAAAACGAAAGAATGCTGCTCACGGGCATGGGGAAACCGGCTATTACGGCGAGTTGGTTGGCATGCGCCTCATCGAGAATGCGCCCCAGCTGGAGGGTGTCCCATACGCGGATGGTGTTGCCGCCCGCCTGGCGTAGCTGCTGCATGTGGGTGAAGCCCGAACCGCCTTTTACCACAAACGGGGTATCGTTACGGTAAAGCACATACTTTCCTCGTTCCTTACTGATTCTGACAGCAGGTTGATGCGCCGGCACTGGGGGCTGTGTGCAGCCTGCCGCCAGTAAAAGGGCCAGTAACGCCGTAAGGCCGCAGGCTAGCTTGCATTTCCCGAAGAAGGTGTCGATATACATAGATACGTTCAGTAGCAGCTGGTGCTTTTACGGTTCCAGGGTTGTCAGTTAATAAATATAGCCTTTTCCGCGCTTCTAACCGCATTGCCGGTGGGGTATTTTGGCCGGAAACGTCAAAGGCCGTTTAAAGCCTGTACAATTCTTTTCCGAAAGGCGTGAAAGTAAGCGAGAGCAATTTGAAATGTTGCCGCGCGAAAGGGATGCCGATGATGGTAATGGCCAGCAGCAAACCGAACAGCAAGTGCCCCAGCGCCACCCAGATGCCGCCGAGCAGGATCCAGAGAATATTCATGACCGTGGAAAGGCAACCCGTGCCGCCGGACACTTCGCGCACGCTGGTGCCGAAGGGCCAGAGCGTAAGGACGCCGATCTTGAACAGCTGTAAGCCGAAAGGTATGCCGATGATGGTGAGGCAGAGGCCGAAGCCGCCCACCATGTAGCCGATAAAGGAATAAAAGCCGCCGAAAATGAGCCAGATCAGGTTTCCGAGAAAATTCATGGAGGTAAATATAAACGAATATCCGCCAACGTG
The DNA here is from genome assembly GCA_965653365.1 of uncultured Chitinophaga sp. Taxonomy (GTDB): domain Bacteria; phylum Bacteroidota; class Bacteroidia; order Chitinophagales; family Chitinophagaceae; genus Chitinophaga. Next base: position 615,909 of record CBFGZV010000001.1, read on the forward strand.
CTGTGCCTTTCAAGCAATATACCACGAAAATGGAATGTGGGTTTTTCAGGCTTTGGACATCTGCCACGTTCCATGCGTCGTGTATTCAACGCCAAACCCGTTTTCGTCAATATCGTTCCAGGTGATCGCCCATGTTCCTTCAAATGCATTCCCGATGAAGTTGCCGGTATAGTGTATTTCCGGGATAGGGCGCAACGGGTCGCCATGTTCGTCTGTTTCGCGACCGTACACTTTTACAAAGCTGAGGAAATTGTTTTCGATAAAACCCGAAATAGCCGCTTCAGACACGTTCTTCTCCATATCGGTGGCAATTCCCTGAATGATGCCTTCCGTTTCCGTCAGGCTCATCCTGAAGGCAGTGGATTTGCCCACAAGATCGTCCGGGTAGCCCTCCCCGTAAATGTATGTGCCGGCCCAGTTGCCTGTCATCTGCGGAGGAACGGTATTCCAGATGGTATAGCTTCTTGTGCCGCCGTCATTTCACCAAGCCTCCATTTTTCAATGGATGCTGCAGCGTTCCGGGCTAATTCGGTATCTAAAAGACCTTTATGGATTAGCCAGCCTACAAACATCCCGGTATGAACGTATGCCTGGTGTTCGTCCAGGTCTGTGGGGAAATCTCCTCCCAGATGCCATTTTGCTTTGTCGAAAATGATTTCGCCGGGTGGTGCTTGCACGCTAAAGAGTATTAATTTTCTTGTAAAGCACCGTTTTCGAGAATGTCGATTGTTTTCAGTAGCTTATCCGCAAGAGTATAGATTTCATCAATTTTTTGAAGTTCTTTTCTGATTCCTTTTCGATCTTCATCAAATAAAGTGATGTATTTTTTGTTTCCGGTCAACTGCAGCCTGCAAATGGATTTCCTGTTATTGTCGTCCAGCAGAATAGAGAAATAGGTCTGAGCATCCCGATACTCAATACGTTCTACATCAATTTTGCTCCTCAATATTGCCTTAACAATGTAAAAGGCCTCCAGTTCTTCCGCTGTTGTAATCACTTTTGTCACTTCATTCTTGCTTTTCTGCAATTCGGCCTCTTCCTTTTCTTTGAGTTGAGCTTCAGCTTCTTTAGTCAATGCTGATTTAAGCCGGTCAGTTATTAAATCATTGATATAATGAGTAGCTGACTTTTTGGTAAGGTTTGTAAATTGCTCTAAAACTTTGGCTGTTATAGCCCCCGAATAAATCTGTTTAGCAAAATGGCGAACAAAATTCTCAGAGGGGTTATTCAATTCAGCATGAATTAAGTTTTTCAGCTCGTTGGTATATTTTAGGTCGGTAGCAGTGCTAACGATGGTGTCATGGTTGTAGTAGTTTTTGTGAAATTTCTTGATTTCATCAATTTGCGCTTCGCGTAGATCTGTAATATTGAATGTAAAGAATGGCTTTTCATCCATCTTGTTGCTTTCGACCAAATCCGTATAGAACCGATATTCAAAACCATTTGTTAGCAAGCCAAATTTGGCTCTCGTTGTATGGAAATAGCGGAACAACTGGGAATTAAATACATCCAAAGCCGCACCATGCCATTTGCATTCAACCAGGATGGTAGGGTGACCGTTTCTGAGGATTGCATAATCGACTTTTTCTCCTTGTTTTATACCAAGATCTGCTACAAACTCTGGTATTACTTCAGCAGGATTAAAAACATCGTAGCCCAGTGATTGAATAAAAGGCATTATGTAAGCATTCTTTGTCGCCTCTTCTGTATTGACTGAATCTTTGAGCTTAACTGCACGATCACCTAACTGTTTGATGAGGTCTTTGAAATCCATAAGGTATATTTTTGGGTTGATATAATGTTTTGGAATTAACGGACTTAACAAAACTGTTACGAATATAAAGAATGAAAATTATTAAAAAAACAACAATTTGACAAAGTGTTGTTTTTTTAATAATGTTTGTGAAAGGAGGTGCCTATCGCTCCCTTAGTCTTTATTCCCGTACGCCGTTGATTTTCTACTCCAATTTCCTTCCCATACCTGTGTCAGGGCCTCTTTGTTGGTCGCTACCGCGATGGCAAATCAGTTTGTGGCAATGGACAGGATCGTAGCATCCGGCATTGCATCAACTCGGTTAACAATTGAAAACGACAAAACCCGCTCATTGAGCGGGTTTTGTCAAAAAGTGAACCGGATTGGATGTTATCTTATTCGTAATTGTAATTATCCCAATAAGGGTTGACTCCTTTCAATGCTGCAGGCACCCAGAAGATGGGCGTCGTAAAGTTGTCCTGGCTCTTTACAGTAGCATAGTTATCGGGATTTGTCTGCTGTTCGGAGATAGGATATCTCAAACGTTCCGGGAGCGGCTTCATTACTTTGGTATTGAAGGTCATAGGCTCCAGTTTGGGATGCCGGGTCCTTCTCAATTCCGCCCACAGTTCGTAAGGGCACATCAGGTTCAGGTGAACATATTTCTGCTGCATCAGCAATTCCATCTTGTCTTCGGTGTTCACTCTGCTGTTGAACCTGGCGGCAATTGAGTCTGCATAGGTATTGATGACTGTTGCCGAAGGTTTGGCAGGGTGCATTATCGCGGTGGAAGTAGCAAAGGGGCTATTCTGGTTCAGCGTGTACCAGAAATTGGTGGAGTTGTTGATCGCGTCTTTGATATGTGTTGCAGCCGTTTTCCCGGTTGTGCCGAGATTTTTGAGGGCCACCTCTGCCAGCAGCAGATCAGTTTCTGCGAGCGACATCATGTACACCGGAAATTTCTCATTACGGGCAAACGTTGCAAGATTGTACATGGAGCGGGCGTTCTGTTTGAGGTGCTCATTCAGGTCACCATAAGGGCCGCCGGTATAATACCTTTCCCCTGCCGTGTAAGCGGGTTTCTGACCGTCAGAGTTCATGTTCACGCCACGATAGTCACCAACAGCCGGATTTGCAACAAAATCGCTGAACCTGGTGGGCATTGCCAGCACAGGCAGCCGCGGATCGTCGATGCCGGGCTCGTAACGGGTATTGTTCCTGTTCATCCTTCTCATGATAACATCGGGGATGAATGTGGCAGGCCAACCTTCGCTGATACCCCGGATCCATTCGCCACCGCCATTACCCATCAAGGCGTAGGGCATGGCCCAAACCTGGTCCTTTGTGGGCAAGTTATTCTTGGAAAGCACGTCCTGGATATGCGACTTGGCAAACGCTTCTTCCACGCCGGAAATCCTTACGGCAAATTTCAGCCGGATGGCATTGATATATTGCACCCATGCGTTTATATCGCCACGGAAGGCAATGTCCTGCGTATTGAATACTGCTTTGGCAGATACAGACATTTTGCCATACTCGACCGGCAGGTCGGTGGATATTTTTTTCAACTCGTCCAGCACGCTTTTATAAATCTCCTTCGGGTCGTCGTATTTAGGGAAAAACACCCTGTCTTTACCCTTGAATGCCTCCGAATAGGGGATGTTATTATAAAAGTCAACGGCCAGCAGAGCCGCATAGTCCTTCATGACGGTTGTGAGGGAGTAGTAGATCTGGTTATCGTCCAGCTCTGCGCCCGATACCGCTGAGATATTGTCTTTAATAACAGCCCAGGCATTCACACTGCCGTAAAAGGCGCCCAGCCTGTTTTGCCAGAGCTGGTTTTCGGAGCCAAAAGCTGTGGTGCCGCTAAGGTCGTCAAAAGTTGAAAACCAGGCGTACCGGTCGGTAATGTAGCGTTGAGACACTTGCGTATAGCCGGCAACCCCCATCGAGCCGGTGCCCGCGAGCTCCCACCACCATTCGCCATAGTCCTGTACATAGAGCTTCCAGGCATACAATGTTTTGGTAAACATCCCGGCAAACAGGTTACCGGTTTTATCATAATTTTCCGGGTTGGGAAATTCTTTTTCAAGCGTTTTCTTGCACGACGCAAGCGCTATTGTAAAAGCAATCATCCCTATAAATATCTTTTTCATGAGTTTTCTTTTGAAGCTTTTAGAAACTAACATTTACGCCAAAACTGAAAGACCTGATAGAGGGATAGAATGAATTTTCAATATATCCCTGGGCACCCAATGCACCCTCCGGATCAATGTTGGGCAGTGTCTTATACAAATAGCCCAGGTTCCTTGCTGCGGCAGTTACCGAAAGTTTCTGCAGTTTCAGCATATTCGAAATCTTCTTGGGCAGGCTGTACTCCAGTGAAATCTCGCGCAGTTTGATATAGTCGTTTTTGAACAAACGGTCCGGCGGCCATGACGTGCCAAGGTCGTTGATAAAGGTCTGGTAGTAAGCCGGAGCGCTGATGATAACATCGTTCTTTTCATATCTTACTGTGCCACCGGAATTCACTTCTTTCATACCATCGAGCACAATACCGTCGTGGTAAACAATGCCGTCACGTGCAGCGCCGGGAGCCGGTTTATTGTGCTCCCATTTCACCTTGTTGCCGGAAGCATTGTCTATATAATAGGCCAACCCGCCGGTGGCTTCATCCCTGCCTGGCAGAGAAGCTTTGATGACGCCGGTGCCCATGAGGTAGTTATTGGTGTAAGAGAAGATGGTGCCGCCGAATTTGTAATCAAGGCCGATATGGAAATTGAAGCCTTTAAAGAAGAAATCACTGTACAAACCGCCAAATACTTTGGGGTTTACGTTTTTACCGGTATTGGTAACCTGGTCGCTCAGCGCATACAAACCGTTGCCGCCTACGATCCTGTTGCCATCGGGTGTGCGCTTGTAGTCGTACGCGCGTATTTCCCCCATGCGTTCTCCTTCTTTGGCCCAAACCTGGAACCCGGAGTTGCCATCAACAAATTTTTGGGTGATTCCGGGATACAGCTTGATAACTTTGGAGAACTGGTTGGCAGCCGTAAAAGTCAAATCCCAACGATATTTCGGAGTGGCGATGGGAGCTCCTTTTATTAAAAGCTCAAAGCCCCAGTTTTTCACGTTGCCGGTATTGATTTTTGCCGCAGTATAGCCGGTTGCCGGTGTAATCGGTTGCTGTACGATCTGGTCGTAGGTATTGTTGGTGTAGTAAGAAAAGTCGATCTCAACCCTGCTTCTGTCAAACCACCTTGTATTGAAGCCGGCTTCAAATTCACGTTTCCGGAAAGGTTTTAACGGCTCCAGGAAGAGGGCAGAGGGAGGCGTAACGGAGGTAGGGCCATATGAATAAGGCAGCTGGCCAACGCTATACGCGTCGTTGGCAAAATACCGGTCGCCAACAGCCGTTGTAGGCCCGCCACCTACGTCGGCCCATGCGAAGCGAAGCTTGCCGTATTGAAGATGGGGAACCTCAAAATCGTTGGAGAAATTATACGTGAGCGACACGCCCGGGTAGAAATAAGAGTAATTGGGCGCCTGCAAAGTAGAGTTCCAGTCGTTCCTTGCCTGAACCTCCAGGTAATAGGTTTCTTTCCAGGAAAGCGTTGCAGAGCCTAAAGCGCTATACAGCACATCCGAGCCCCTTCTCAACCCGGTAACCTTTCCGCGGTCGCCGGAGGTAGGCCAGAACCTTGTATCTGCGTTCCCGAGAGAATACCAGCCAGGAAATAATAAACCCATGTCGCCGGTAGAAGAATACATGTTGTTCTCCGTCACTTTCTGGTAAGCGCCGCCACCGAAAGCAAAGAAGTTGAAGTCGGAAAAGTTATTCTCATACTTCACCAGGGCCTGGTAATTCTGAACGGTCAGATTGCGCTTGCTCCAGCTGTACTTGCCACCCACCCTTACAGGAGCGAGGCGGATAATTTTATTCTCCGTAATGAAATCCGTGTTGGTATAATCCAGCGCGGCTTGTGCAATCAGGGATATATTTTTGGTGAACTGAAGGGTCGACCGGAGGGAACTTACCAGGTGAAACTTGTTGTCCTGGTCTTTGTTGTCATTTTGCTCCCACATGATCCCGGCAACCGCGTTCGGCCAGAAACCGGGGCTTGAACCCGCCAGTCCATAAGGGTCAAGGTCTCTTCTGAACCCTTCCTGGTCGTGGTAGAACGATTTCATCCAGTTATAATCATAGTCCCTGTTCAGGCCCGTTGCCACGAATTGTTGAATATTCGGGCGGCGGTTGCGTGTTTGCACGCTGTACAGGTTATTGACGAATTCGAATGTCGCAAACTCCGATACCTTAAAATTGCCATTGAAGCTGAAGGTATTGTTCTTTTGCGTGAACCCGGGAATGACGTCTTCATAGGTATTGCGGGTATAGGAGGCCCTCACGCTTCCTAAAGTGCCGCTTCCCGCAACAGAAACGTTGGTGCGGTTTGACAGGGCGGTATTGAAGAAGTCGATAAAGTTATCGGGATATGCTCTATAGGTACCCATTGTGCTGTCGTAAAGCATCACATTGCTGTTATCGAACCTGGGCCCGAAGCTAAAGCGGCTCAACGGGAGTTTTCTGGTGGGTACCCCGCGAATCAGCGCGTATTGCGTATCGCGTACGGAGGCGCCGGACCCGAAATCATTTTGAAAATCGATGAACGTAAACGGCTTGTCAACCGTCACCTGATGGGAGAGTGTGATACCCAGCCCTCTTGTCTGTTTCCCGCTTTTCGTAGTGATCAGCACCACGCCGTTCAGCGCCTGGCTGCCGTAGAGCACGGTAGCTTTTGCACCCTTCAGGATTTCAATCGATTCAATATCGTCCGCGTTGATGTCATTCACGCCCGAACCATAGTCGAAAGAGTTTAACGGGTCATAGCCTCTGCTCTCCATGGAAGTTTTTTCGTCATACAGCGGTACGCCATCCACGACAAACAGCGGCCTGGTATTGGTGTTGGATTCAAGACCGGCAGCGCCCCGGATGCGCACGTTTACACCGCCGGTTGGGCCGGCCGAAGAAATGTTGATGCCCACGCCCGCAGCCTTTCCATACAAGGCAAGGAAGGGGTTGAGGGTTGTACCGGCTTTCGTCAGGTCTTCCCCTTTCACCGTGGCGGTGGCATAGCCAAGGGCTCTTTTTTCCCTTTTAATGCCGAGGGCGGTTACAACCACATCGCCGAGCCCCACCACACTCTCTTCCATGACGATATTCAGCACATTACTCTGGCCAACCTTTACTTCCTGGCTTTTGAAGTTAATGGAGCTAAAAACCAATATAGCATTAGGATTGTCAATGGTAATGCTGAATTTGCCCTGTACGTCGGTTGCGCTGCCAGTGGTGGTACCTTTAACGAGAACCGTGACCGCAGGTACAGGGTCTCCCTGCGTATCGGTAACCGTTCCGGAAATCGTTCGTTTTTGCTGAGCCATCGCAATGCCCACCCAAAAACAAAATAACAGGATCAATGAGATCCGCCGTTTTGCATCTTTCATGTTGCAGTTGTTTTAGATTTGATAGTTTAAAAGCGATTTGTACACATTTGGTTGATTATCAATACATCGAAGTCCATTCATCGGGCCGTACCCCGTTCTCCTGATTCTGGTTGTTTGTGTTGATGCCAACACCTGTTCACTGTTTGTATTTGGTTGATGATGACTGCATCGAAGCCCATTAGCCGGGCCATACGCTCTTCATCCGAGATGATTGTGCATGATGATGTCAATACCGTCTACTGTCTATAATTTGATTGATTATTACTGCATGAAGCATTCTCCGGGCCGTACCCTGTTCACTGTCCTGGTATGTGATCTGATGCCAACGCCTGTCCACTGTTTAAATTTGGTTGATCGCCAGGCTATCGGTGCTCTTTCGCCTGGCTGTACTCTGTTCACTGATGCTGGTGGTGTGTTTTTACACCAATGCCTGTTCACTGTCTTTATTTAGTTGATCACTACACCATCGGCACTCTTTTGCCTGGCTGTACCCTGTTCACTGATGCTGGTGGTGTGTTTTTACACCAACGCCTGTCCACTGTCTAATTTGGTTGATTACTACGGCACCGGCGCTCTTTCGCCTGGCCGTACCCTGTTCACTGATGCTGGTGGTATGCTTTTTCACCAACGCCTGTCCACTGTCTATATTTGGTTGATCACTACGCCATCGGTGCTCTTTCGCCTGGCTGTACCTTGTTCACTGATGCTGGTGGTGTGTTTTTTCACCAACGCCTGTCCACTGTCTATATTTGGTTGCTCGCTACAGCACAGCGCTCATTCGCTGGGCCGCGCTCTTTTTTCTTTATTGTGATGCTGGTGTATAGTTATACCAACACCTGATTCTTTTTGTTTTTCGCCGGTTGCTGATCATAGTTTTCAATCACCAATGCCGCCGCACCGATCAGTTCTGCGCGGTTATTGAGTGTAGATACTGCCAGCTCAGACTGGGATGCCAGCCTGGGTATACAATAACGGTTGACCGCCTGTTGCACCGGCGCGAGCCAGAGTTTGCCTGCCGCTGCGCCCCGGCCACTCAGTACAATCAGTTCGGGGTTCAGCACATGAATCAGGATGGCAATACCCCTGCCGATGTTGTAAGCCGCCTCCGAAAGCAGTTCTACTGCGAACGTGTCGCCATGTGTGGCTGCATTAATGATCGTATTACAGGCTTCCTCAAAATCCTCAGGCATTTCCCCAATGGTCGAAACCCGCCCGCTTTTCAATCCTTCCACGGCCTTTTCAATGACCACCAGCATGGACGCTTCGGTTTCAAGGCAGCCGCTTTTGCCGCAACTGCACAATTTGTTGTTGACGAAGAGGGGGATATGACTGAACTCTCCCGCAAACCCAGTGCATCCGCGGAACAATTCACCATTCAAAATAAGTCCCAGGCCTACACCCCAGTTAATATTGATGACCATTACGTCGCTTCGGCCGCGGGCCGCGCCCAGCCGGAATTCCGCCAGTGCGATCAGGCTGGAGTCATTATCTATATAAACCGGTATCCCAACCCTGTTCTCCAGAAAATCGACGATGCTCGTTTGCGTTTCAAGGAATGAATAGTTGATCCCTTTGGAGACATCCACAAAGCCGGGCATTCCAATACCCATACCGATAATTTTATCGCGGGCGATCGTTGTATTGTCGATGAAGCGGTTCAGCTGATTTGCCAAGGCTCCCAGTGCATTCGGGTTCTTTGGCAGTGGCAGCCCGATTTTTTCGCTGCAGATAATATCACAATTCTGCATATCAATAACGGCGATGCGGGTAACCAACTGGTCCATTGCCACCGATACTACATACATCTTACCCGGCTTAAGGGCATACATCTGCGGGCGCCTGCCCCCGGAAGAAGGGGCGTACCCTTTTTCTTCCACTAGTCCCTCTTTCACCAGCTCGCCCAGAATACGGACCGTCAATGGCAGGCTTTTTTCAATCCGCGAACTGATCTCTGTACCCGACAGCGCATTTCCGAAGCAGAGCTCCTTCAAAATCCTTCGTTTGTACAGGTCAGATTTGCTAAACATTGATGAAAGGTAAATAGAATTTGGAAAACTAGCAATAGTATGTCTATTAATTGGAAAACATGATGCATCTTTTTAAAAAAGTAATGATAGTGTGTTCAGGAAAAGAATAAGTGCGTGTATCTAAGTAAGGGTTTTTATAAAGCATTGATTCTGACGATTTAATGTGGGAGATGAGCGGGGGCGTCGCCGGAGCGCTGGATAACTTCAGTGCGCCGGAAAACAGGTAGTGGGTAGTATTGTATCAGTAAAAGTCAAAATAGCATAATAGGAAAAAATGGTTTTCTCGCCGCTCTTGTGCACTGCGCCAAGGGGAGCACGGAAGGATTTTTATTCCCATTTAATTTATACTTGACATGACAGGATCAGCGCAGTTGAAATGGTCACCCTGTTACCGGCACATCGGCGGGTAACCCGAAAATGTCGTGTTTATCCAATTTCCCACCTTGCCCGCTGTTTATTTTTGCCATACAATCAAACCATCTATTTTATGTCAGCAAGAAACAAACCCGAAGGATACCCGGCCGTGAGCCCTTATTTTCTGGTGCAGGACGCGGACCGGTTCATGCATTTTGTAAAAACCGTGTTCGACGCGGAAGAAATCATGGTGTATAAAGACGGCGACGGCAGGGTCATGCATGCCGAGCTACGTATAGACGACAGCGTTATCATGCTGGGCAACAGCACGCCGGTGTACCCGCCGCAGACGAGCGGCGTATTTATATATGTGAAGAACACGGACGAAACATACCATAAAGCGCTGGCCGAGGGCGCCACTCCGCAGGAAGAGCCGGCGGATAAGGATTACGGCAGGTCCGCCGGCGTGTTCGATGCGTTCGGGAACAGCTGGTGGTTTACTACGATGCAGTAGCGATAGGCCATTCCGGAGCCGGAGGAAGCGCAAAAATGTGTGCGCGTGCGGTGCACCGCCATCTGGACGCTTATTCCGCCTTCGCTGGCCGGAAATGCACTTCTCCCGAGGAGGTAAGCCGGGCGGAAATGGTAAAATACGCGGGCATTGGGTTCGGAGCCCCGCCATCAGGACGGTTATTTTGCCTCAGCCGGCCGGAAATGCAATTCACCGGAGCCGCCATTGGCGAGGTAGTAATCCCACATGGTGATGAATACTTTTTCTTTCAGCAGCGGCAGGTCGTTGCGGGTGAGGCCCGTAGTGGGAATGGGCGGGAGGAAATGAAAGTCGATGCGGTGCGGCAGGGCAAAAAACTTGCCCGGCAACAGGATGTCGCGGGTGTGGAAGAGCAGCGAGGGCATGACCGGTGTTTGGGTATCGATGGCCAGGATGAAAGCCCCGTCGTAAAAGTTTTTCAGCGGGTAACCGGTGCGGTTGCGGGTGCCTTCCGGGAAAAGCACCATGTGCATGCCCATTTTGAGCGCCTTCTCCATATGTTCAAAGCTCTGCCGCCGGCTGGCGTCGTTTTTACGATCTACCATGATGCCGCCGATCTTGTACATCATACCGAAAAGGGGAATCTTTGCCATTTCAGCTTTGGCAAGGGTTTTATTCACGCCGGGAACGCCCGGGGTGGTAACGGGCACGTCCATGAAAGAATTGTGGTTGCACACCACCACGTACACCTGCCCCTTTTTGAAATGTTCCAGGCCCTTGCGGTACACCGGGCAAAGAATGAGGTTCATGTACACCTTCATCCACCACCGGCCAATGGCGAGGAAACAACGGGTTTTCAGCGGGTCTTGGAAAAAGGAAACGATCCAGATCGGTATCAGCACAATCAGTAAAGTAGCTGCAAACAGTAACAATCCGTAAACGGCAAATACACGTCCTGCTATGTTTCTGAGCCAATTCATGTAAAGGGAATCAATAATTACAAATTTGTTTACAGCTGCCAGTTCACCGGCTCCTTGCCCTGCCTGATCAATATTTCGTTTGCCTTGGAAAAATGCCGGCACCCGAAGAATCCTTTATCCGCGCTGAAAGGCGACGGATGGGCCGCTTTCAGGATATAATGTTTCGTACCGTCGATGAGCACCTGTTTGTCTTGCGCAAATTTGCCCCAGAGCATGAACACCACACCTTCCTTGAGGTCGGACACCTTGCGGATGACCGCATCTGTAAAACTCTCCCAGCCGATTTTGCTATGGGAGGCCGGTTCGCCATCGCGCACCGTGAGCATGGCGTTGATGAGGAGCACACCGCTCTCGGCCCAGGGGGTGAGGTCGCCCGTATCGGGGATGGAGGTGCCGATGTCTTTCTGCATCTCCTTATAAATATTGACGAGGGAAGGCGGCGGTTTGATGCCTTTCTGTACGCTGAAGCACAGGCCGTGCGCCTGGCCCGGGCCGTGGTAAGGGTCCTGGCCAAGGATGACTACCTTTACATTGTCAAAGGGCGTTTTATCAAATGCATTGAAAATCAGGTTTCCGGCGGGATAAATTGTTTTTCCCAGGGCTTTTTCATGCTTCAGGAACATTACAATCTGCTCAAAATATGCTTTCTGAAATTCATCCTTCAACGCTTCTTTCCAGCTGCTTTCGATCTTTACATCCATTACTATAATTTTGAATCAGACGATTATTTTGATTAATTACCGGGAAATTATATAAATTTGCACTCCCAGTAAAAAAAAATTTATTGTGTACCGGACCGGTAGCTCAGCTGGATAGAGCAGCTGCCTTCTAAGCAGCAGGTCATTGGTTCGAATCCAATCCGGTTCACAAAAGTCAAGCAGGCTTCCAGTTTTTGGTAGCCTGTTTTTTATTTCCCGCCGTTCGATGCGGAATCATCCAATCGCTTGTGATGAAATGTTTGTAATCCTTCCGCCAACTTTCCGGCGAAACACAGCTTCGCCGAATTCAACCTGGTCCGGCAGTTCACTTGTCTATTCCCGGTATTCAATGCCTTCGGGCCTGCCGGCGAAGTATTCGCGGGGGTGATAGCCTGAAAACGCCCTGAACTCGCGGATGAAATGGCTTTGGTCGTAGTACCCGCAGGCGTAGCCGATGGCCGTCAGGCTCATGTTTTTGTCGCCGTAGGCTTCCAGTGCCTGCTGGAACCGGATAATACGGGTGTAGAGTTTGGGAGGAAAGCCGCAGAAGGTTTTAAATGTCCTTTCGAACTGGCGGGTGGAGAGGCAAATGCGGGCGGCCAGTTCCTCCACGTTCAGCTGTCCCTTGTGTTGCAGGATGTGCCGCAGGGCGATGTGCGCCACGGTGGGATGTTCTTCCCTGTTCCGCAGCAGCGCTGTCAGGAAGCGGCTCAGCAGCCGCACTCTTTCTGCATGGCTGACGGCGGTCATGATCTGTTCTTCGAGCAGGCTGCCATCCCGCCCCAGTATCGATGCCAGGTCGGGCATCTGGTTGCTGAAGTCGGTCGACGGCAGGCCGAACAGTTGCGGAAGGGCAGTAGGGTAGAGGTAGGCGCCGAAAATGCCGAAGCTTTCGTGCGTAAGAAAGCGGCGGTGATGGCTGCTTTGTGCGTGCACGGCCGCGGTGTGCGATGCGCCGCCGTTGGCCGGCTCGGTGAACACACCTTTATAATGGAAGATCATTTCGGCGCACCCGTCTGCCATGGAGCGGTACACATACGGCTCTCCCGCCGGCACATCGTGCTCGAACACCCAGAACATGCGAACGTGGGCGGCCAGTTGCGGCGGAGGCGGAAAGGTGAGAAACATACGGCATGATTCTCCTTAAAGTTAACAATAACCTCCTTCTCATTCCCGAAAGTTTTATATATTGTTGTGCATCAATTACGCGTCAATTACGGCAATTGGACAATATCTCGCAATTTACGGATGAAACAGTGTTATGGTCGGCTGTCAGGGATGGCGATGCCGGTGCATTCAAGGCATTGTACGAGGCCTATGCCGATGTGCTCTACCGCTACGGCCTGCGCTTTTTTGAAGATGAAGACACCGTGAAGGATTGTATGCACGACCTGTTTGTAGATCTCCACCGTTACCACCGGAACCTTTCCCCGGCCGTGAACATCCGCTTTTACCTGCTGGGCGCCTTCCGCCGCAAGCTCCACGAAGCCCGCCGCAAGGCCTCCATGGTGCGTTTCGGGGCTCCCGCTGAAATGCCTTTCCTGATTGAATTCGATGTGGAACAACGGATGGTGGAAAATGAACAGCAGCAGGCAATGCTCCGCCAGCTGGCGAACGCCCTTTCCCGCCTGCCCTCCCGGCAGAAGGAAGTGCTTTACCTCCGTTATAACTGCGACCTCGGCTACGAAGAAGTGGCGGAAATCATGAAAATCAGCATCCCTACCTGCCGCACGTTGGCGTACCGCGCCATCCAGCAACTGCGCGAACAGGTGAAAACTGCGCCCGTGTACCTAATCGCCGCCTGCCTGCTGGCCCTTTCACGGGGATGACGGCCTCCTGTAAAAAAAACTTTAACAATTCAGTCTATATCCCTTCCATTCCTCACTCTATACAATAAAGCAAGCATGACCCAACATAATGAGCTTTTCGGGAATAATGATGAACCGCTGGAATCCGGTGTGAAGGAGATCGTGAGCGCGGCCGGCAACGAAAGCATGAAACCGGAAGACAAAGCTGCATTGTGGGAACGCATCCAGAGCGGCTTTACACAACAGCCGTCTGTATTCCGCATCGGCTGGAAAGTAGCCGCGGCGGTGTTGGTGCTCATCGCGGCCGGCTGGTGGCTGCTGGCGCCGCGGGAAACCGAAAGCGGCGTGCTGGCTTTTGCACGGAAACAGACCGTTTCCGATTCGTCAACGGAAACCAGGCTTGTGTTAAGCAACAACCGACAGGTGGTTTTACAGGACACCAGCGCCAGTCTTACCTACAGCCATACCGGTACGCAGGTGAGCGTGAACAACCGGCAGCAGTACGATCAGGAAGGGCAGGAGGGCGGCTACAACACCCTCATCGTACCTTACGGCCGCCGCGCCAGGGTGCAGTTGCAAGACGGCTCCACCGTATGGCTCAACGCGGGCTCCAGGCTGGTATACCCGATGGCCTTCAGCGCAAAAAGCCGCGAAGTGTTCCTGGAAGGAGAAGGGTATTTCGACGTGACCGCCAATGAAAAACAACCGTTTTTCGTGTACACCAGCCATCTCAAAACCGCGGTGCTGGGCACGGAGTTTAACATCAGCGCGTATGCCGACGAAGACAATGAAGCCGTGGTGCTCGTGAAAGGCAGCGTAAAAGTCAACACTAACAAAGGCAATAAAGAACGGCTGCTGGCGCCGGGAAACCTGGCCGGTTACGCCATCGCTACTCAAAATATGTATCAGGAAAATGTCAACACACTGGCCTATACGGCCTGGAAAGACGGGCGGCTGATGTTTGAACGGGCGCCGCTACACCATATCCTTAAAAAACTCAGCAGGTACTTTAACGTCGCTATCACCAGTGAGACCAATTTAAAATCCACGTTTTCCGGTGACCTCGATCTGTCAGAAGACATCCGGGATGTTATGGAAGCAGTGAGCGTGAGTACAGGATTATCATTTAAAAAAACTGAACAGGGTTTCGTATTTGAAAATTGAGCTAAACAACCAATAATCTGATGTAAAAAAAAACGGAAGATGCGCTAACATCTTCCGGCAACTGGTGCCGACGGGTATCGGAACCAGCATGCTATTGTAATCATGTAAACACTGTAAATGTATGCAAAAAAAACACGTCCCGAAGCATTGTCTCCGGAAGGGAAATGCTTTGCCTAAAGTGATCAGGATGATGAAGTTGACTGTATTCATGTTTTTTATGGGAATATCCTCGGTATTCTCTTCCCCGTCCTACTCTCAGGGAAAAATCAGCGTTCGCCTCGTGGAAGGCAGCCTGCCCGAACTGTTCCAGCAGATCAAGCAGCAGAGCGACTGGCGTATCTTTTACAAAGACGAGCTGGTGCAGCGCCAAAAGGTAACGCTGGAGGTAAAGGATAAAAATATCCGCGAGGTGCTCGACCTCGCGCTGGTCAACACCGGGCTTACCTACCGCATCCTGCGCAAGCAGGTAGCCATCGTGCCGCTCAACGCGTTTGCCGCAGATGCTGTGGCGCCGCCCCTGCAGCAAGACAGCGGCTGGCTCATCAAAGGCCGGATATTCGACACCCACGAGCCGCCGCAGGGCATTCCGGGCGTAACCGTGCGGATCAAAGATAGCAACCAGGGCACCCTGGCGGATGCGGACGGGTACTTTACCATCCGCGCCCGCAAAAACGATGTGCTGCTCTTCAGCCTCATGGGCTACCATCCGCAGGAGGTGACCGTTACCCGGCCGGTGAACAGCCTGACGGTTTCTCTGAAAGAAAATGTATCCGCCCTTGACGAGGTGGTGGTGGTGGGCCTCTCCGAGTTGCAGCGCAAACACATCGCCAGCTCCGTGGGCATGGTGAACGTGCAGTCGCAGATGGCCGGCAAACCCATCACCCAGCTGTCGCAGGCATTGCAGGGCGGCGTAACGGGCTTGCAAATCCGGCAGGGCTCGGGATTGCCGGGCGGCGACGCGGCAACGATCAAGATCCGCGGGTTGAGCACTACCACCGGCGCCGGAGGAAATCCGCTGGTACTGGTAGACGGGATTCCCATGGACATGAACTTTATAGATCCGCTGACCGTGGAAAGCGTGACGGTATTGAAGGATGCCGCCGCCGCCGCTGTATATGGCGCCCGGGGCGGGAACGGCGTTATCCTGGTCACCACCAGGCGCGGTACGCCGGGCAGGGTTTCTGTAATATATGACGGGTATTACGGTGTACAGAATGCTTCCACCATGCCGAAGCTGGTAAACGCGCCCACTTACATGAACATGTATAACGAAGCGCTCGCCAACGCGGGCCGCCCTGCTTTCTATTCACAGACGGATATCGACAACACTATCGCCGGTACCGACCGTATCAAATATCCGGATACGGACTGGCAGGAAGAGATCATTAAAAAGAATGCGCCCATCACGAGCCACTCGCTGTCTGTAAGCGGCGGCAACAACATGGCGCGCTTCGCGCTTACCGCCAACTACCAGTATCATGGCGGTATGATCCCGCTCAACTCCTCCAAAAAATATAACGTCCGCGCCAATACTTCCATCACGCTCAGCAAAACTTTCCTGATCAATATGGATATGCTGGCCATCAAACGGAACGTGTCTTACCCCAACCGCCCCAACGGCAACCAGGGTAACCGCATCCTGGAAGACATCTACCGCGTGCCTCCCACCATTCTGCCCAAATACCCGGAAAAGCCCGGTGCGCCTATCATGTATGGCCGTTATGTCGACATCGTGAACCCGGTGGCATACGCGGAACAAGGAGGACAAACGCGGTATGAATCCATGCAAAGCAGCATCAACCTGCAGCCCAAGTGGGAGGTATTTCCCGGCTTCAACCTCAAAGGCCAGTTCAGTTACCGCCTCAACAGCGATGTGACCAGGACCACCCGCGATAACTATTATTTCTTCGACTATTATACCGGCCAGCTGCTCCAGGTTTGGGGGCTGCAACGCTCGTACGAGGCGCCGAGGGGCTCTTACTACTACGCGGCGGCATCCGCGGATTATACGTTTAACTTCCGCAAGCACAATTTATTTGCCCTCGCGGGCTACTCGCAGGAAGAAACGCAGTCCGGCCAATGGGACGTGATTTCCTTGCTGAGCGTGTACAGCAAACTGAACTACGCTTACGACGACCGCTTTTTGCTGGAAGGCGCTATCCGTATGGACGGTAATTCCAAATTCGGACCGGGCAACAAGTACGGCTATTTCCCGTCTGTGGCGCTCGGATGGAACGTGCATAAAGAAGGTTTCCTGAAAGACTCCCGCATGATCAGCAACCTGAAACTGCGTGCGTCCTACGGTTCGCTTGGTAACCAGGATGTGCAACCCTATCTCTATCAAAACCTGATCGGCTCGGGAGACGGCGTGGAAACCACCTGGGGCAATCCCGACATCACCTGGGAAACGGTCAACATGCTCGATCTCGGTTTTGACCTCGGGCTTTACGGGAATAAACTGGAAGTGACGTTTGACTATTATGATAAAAGAACGAACGGTATCCTTTTGACGCCGCCGGTGTCTTATGTGGGCGGACTGGGAACACCGCCCATCAACGCCGGCAAGGTCAAGAACGAAGGTGTGGAGCTGGCCATCAATTACAACGATCAAATCGGAAAAGACTGGACCATCTCGGTAAGGCCGGGCATTACCTACAACAAAAACGAAATCCTTTCCCTGAAAGGTGGGCCCTATATTAATGCCGGCGCCAGCCGTATTGATCAGGAAGGGCATACGATCAACAGCATCTATGGTTACCAGGCCCAGGGCCTCCTGCAGGAAAGCGACTTTGGCCCCGGCGGCGCCAGCACGGTGCCCATTTATGCCGGCCAGAAACCGGGCGACATCCGGTACGTAGACCAGAATGGCGACAAGGTGATTGACGGCAAAGACCAGCAACTGATCGGCAACAGAACGCCCCTCGTGGACTACTTCGCCAACTTCAGCCTGAGCTACAGGAACT
This sequence comes from uncultured Chitinophaga sp., assembly GCA_965653365.1. Classification (GTDB taxonomy): domain Bacteria; phylum Bacteroidota; class Bacteroidia; order Chitinophagales; family Chitinophagaceae; genus Chitinophaga. Next base: position 633,648 of record CBFGZV010000001.1, read on the forward strand.
TCGACCTCGAATTCCTGATACAGGGCGTTTCCAGCAACGATGTACTGCTGGCGGGCATGCTGGCCTATCCGCTCGACATGTCATTCGACGGCGGGGTGCCCACGAAGTACTATTCGGAAAATTACTGGACGCCGCAGCGCCCCAACGCCCGCTTCCCGCGCCTCAACACCCTGCCCGCATCCAACAAGCTCACATCCAGCTTCTGGTTCCAGGACGGCGCGTACATGCGCATGAAATATATCCAGCTGGGATATAATCTCCAGTCGGCCGCCCTTAAACGGATGGGCATACAGGGCATGCGTATTTATGCCAACGCCCAGAACCCGTTCGTGATCACCGGTATGAAGCTGGTAGACCCTGAAAGCCAGGGCAACCAGTGGACGTACGGAATTATGAAAACCTACATGATGGGCCTGAACGTTCAGTTTTAATTCTTAAAAATCTAGCGATGAAAATAAAGTTTGTCAATATCTGGATAGCAGCCGCTGCCGCCATGCTGACATTTACAGGTTGTGAAAAATTCCTCACGCACGACCACCCCACGGCCATCACGGACGAAGTGTGGTGGAAAACGGAAGCCAACGCTTACGGCGCGCTCGGTTCCATATACGCCGGCGTGCCCGACGGCACCAGCGGCCGCAACGTCATGCTCATCTCCGGGCTGAGTGATGAGGCGGTGAACCGGGGCGATTTCCGCGGTAACTACGACATCTTCACGCGCGGCCTGCAAAACCCTACCTGGGACGTGGCGGAATGGATCTGGCGCGATAATTACCTCGACATCCGGCGCGCCTGCCGCTTTCTCGAGAACGTAGACAAGTGTTTTATGGACTCCACGCTGCGCGAGCGCATGAAATATGAAGCCCGCGCCCTGCGCGCCTACTATCATATGGAGTGCCTGCTGTATTTCGGCGGCATCCCCATCGTCACCAAATCGCTGACGCCCACGGAGAACGTGCTGCAGCGAAATACCGCGGAGGAAGTGTACGCCTTTATCGAGAGCGAGCTGAACGTGTGCGGTGAAAAACTGCCGAAGGAATATGTGAACGATGAGGCGTGGCGCATTTCCAGCGGCACCTGCTATGCGTTGCTCACCCGCCTGGCCATGTACTTCAAAAAGTACGGTGCCGCCAGGGCAGCGGCCGCAAAAGTGATATCTTCCGGCGTATACCGGTTGCACCGCAGCACCAATGTCAACGCCAACAGCTACGCGGAGCTCTTCAGTTATGCCGGGGAACTGAACAAGGAGCGCATCTGGTTCCGGAGAGACGGTTGCGGTTCCGCCTGGACCACCCTGGCGCCTTACGGCATCGGAGGCGAAACATACCTGTCGCCCCTCTCCAGCGTGGTAGATAATTACGAAACCAGGCAGGGCTATTCCATCCAGGAACTGGGCGCCGACTCCATCGACGCCTACCGCCGTAACCCCAATTATAAGAACAACCGCGACCCGCGCCTCTCGGCATCGGTGTTGTATCCCGGCCAGTCATTCATTGATGCGGCGTATATCCTCAAACCTTTTGATCCCTCTACCCTCAACCTCGACAAGATCGGGGTGCAGAAATCCACCGCCACCGGCTACTGGGTGCGCAAGTACCTCGACCCGCGCGACCGGCAGGGCAGGAGCGGTACGCTCGACTTCATGTTCATCCGCTATGCCGAAGTGCTGCTCAATTACGTAGAGTCGCTGCTGGAGCTGGACGACTGGCAGAACCCGGACATCGTGACCCACCTGAACGACCTGCGCACCCGCGCCGGCATGCCGGCGGTGGACGTAGCCCGGTTCAATACCAAAGACAAGCTGCGGGTGCTCATCCGCCGCGAGCGGCAGGCGGAGCTGGCGTTCGAAGGGCAGCGTTATTTCGACATCCGCCGCTGGGGCACGGTGAAGACCCTCATGAACGGAGAGGTGTTCGGCGCTACAGATCCGGCCACCGGGCAGGCCATCAAGGTGCAGGACCGGGCGTATACCGACCGGGATTACTATTGGCCCATCCCCGAGAAAGAAGTCCTGTCGAACCCCAATATGAAACAAAACGACGGGTACTAATCCACAAAAACGAAAGTATGTTGAAGCAAACGGTATAAAAATGCCGTTTGCTTTTACTATTCAGTCAGTTTATTTCAATATAGCATCAGTAAACAAAAAATCTAATTTGTATTTTGTTCCGCTTAAAATCACGTTTACACTTAAATAAAACCATGGGAAAGAAAGAAAACCATTCTTCCAGGCGGGAATTCGTCCGTAACTCACTGGGAGCGCTGGCGGCATTCACGATTGTGCCCCGCCACGTACTGGGGCGCGGGTACCTGGCGCCCAGCGATCAGCTGACCAAAGCCGTAGTAGGTACCGGCGGCATGGGCCGCGGGCACTTCGAGTATGCCGGCACGCGGGTGGTAGCCATCTGCGATGTCGACAAAACGCATATCCAGAAGGCGTTGGACGTTTTGCCGAACCAGGGGAAAGGCGTTAAGACATTCGGCGACTACCGCGAGCTCATCCAGCTGCCGGAAGTCGACATCGTGCACGTAGCCACCCCGCCGCACTGGCACGGAATCATCGCCGCCGATGCGGCGCGCGCCGGCAAAGATGTGTGGTGCGAAAAGCCGATGACCGCCACGATCGGCGAAGGCAAACGCCTGGTGGAAGCCGTGCAGCAACATGGCCGTATTTTCAGGCTCAACACCTGGTTCCGCTTCGATGCCAACTTCTATGGCATGGGCACCACCGTAAAACCCATCAAAAAACTGGTGGAAAGCGGGTTGCTGGGCTGGCCCCTCAAGGTGACCGTAAGCCGCCACACCGGTTTCGACTGGAAATTTTTCTGGGTAGGGAAGACCAATCTCACCCCGCAGACAGTCCCCAAGGAGCTCGATTATGAAATGTGGCTGGGCCCCGCACCCTACAAGCCCTACAACGCGCACCGCGTGCACAGCACCTTCCGCGGTTACTGGGACTACGACGGTGGCGGCCTGGGCGACATGGGTCAGCACTACCTCGACCCCGTACAATATTTCCTGGGTAAAGACGACACCAGCCCCGTAAAAGTGGAAATCGACGCGCCCCAGCAACATACCGACGCGGTAGGCACCTGGCGCAAGATCACCTATACATATGCAGACGGTTGCCAGATCGTGCTCGACGGCGCAGGCACCGAAACCAAAGCCGCCTATATCGAAGGACCGAAAGGCAAGCTGTACCCCGGCTTCAAATCGGATATCCCGGACCTCGAAAAGAAACTCGCCGCATTCCCCGACCCTGCGCCGCAGGTGACGGACTTTGTGCAAGCCGTTAAAAAACGCCAGAAGTTTGCCCTCAATGAAGAGAACGGCCACCGTTCCGCCACCATTGTGAATATGGGTAAAATCGCCCTGCAACTGGGCCGCAACCTGGAGTTCGATCCGGTAAAACAGGAGTTTATCAACGACGAAGGCGCCAACCGGCTGATATTCCAGCCGATGCGCGGACCGTGGACCATCTAATCAACACTACATCATGAAAAAACTATTCATCATAGCCGCATGTTGTTTGGCGCAGCTGGGAGTAATGGCCCAACCCAAGCAAGACGTGCGTGCACCGCATACCAAAATTGCAGACCTGCTGGCGCAGCAGCCTGCCCAAAATGCCAAATCGCTCAATGCGAATATGGCCGCCATGGCCGACCTCGGCGAAGAAGGCATCGCCAATATGGCCGCCATGCTGTCGCCCGCCGGCAAAGGCGATAACACCGCCCTCGAATACGCGTTGGGTGGTTACGCGTTTTACGTAACCCAGCCCGGCAAAGAAAAGGAGCGCGCCGCTGCCGTAGCCGCTTTTACCAAAGCGCTGAAACAGGTGAGCGACCAGGAAAACAAAGCGTTCCTGATCACCATGCTGCAGCACTTCGGCACAGATGCCGCGGTGAGCACCCTGCAGCCTTACCTGGCGGATGAGCGCCTTTGCGACCCCGCCGCCCGCACGCTGGTGAAAATCAATTCCCCCGCCGCGCAGAAAGCGTTGCTGGAAGCATTGCCGAAAACCACCGGCCGCAACCAGCAGATACTGGCGGAAGTAATCGGCGACGCCCGCATTGCCGGCGCTACAGCCGCCCTGCAGCCGCTGGCCCGCTCGGAAAACAAGATGCTGGCCAAAACCGCCCTGTACGCCCTGGCGCACATCGCGGAGCCTGAAGCGGCCAACACCCTGAAGGCCGCCGTGGTAAAAGCCGGTTACAAATACGATGAAACCAACGCGGTGACTTCATATCTCGTATATGCGCAGCAGTTAGCCGCCAAAGGCAATAAAAAAGAAGCGGCCGACGTAGCCGGCAACATCATGGCAGGCGCCCGCAGCGCCAGCCAGGCGCAGGTGCGCACCGCCGCCCTGTACCTGCTTAACCAGCTGAAAGGGGAAGAGAACCTGCCCGTTTTACTGGCTGCCGTAAACGACCCCGCCGCCGATTACCGCGACGCCGCGCTGAAGTTCGCCGGCAACAACCTGGGGCAGGCTACTACCGCCGCCTGGATCAAATCGCTGGCAAAAGCTGGCCCGGCCGGTAAAGCAGCCGTGATCGCCATGCTGGGCAACAACAAAGCGGAGCTGGCCGCCCCTGCGGTGCTGGCTGCGCTGAACGATAAAGACGCCGGTGTAAGGCTGGCCGCTATCACCGCGGCAGGGCAGATCTCCGGCGCGCAGGCCGTTGCGCCTTTGCTGGCGCGCCTGAAAAAGGCAGACGAGCAGGAGATCGCCGCCATCCGCGGCGCGCTGAAAACCATCAAGGGCGATGAAGTGGTAACGCAATCCGCCGCCGCGCTGCCCGCTGTGCCGCCCGCCGCCCAGGTTGCCCTGATCGACGTGCTGGCCGGCCGTAAAGCCGACGGCAGCGTACAACAGGTACTGGCCCTCACCAAAGCGCCGCAGGAAAACGTGCGCAACGCGGCGTTCAGCGCGCTGAAAGACGTGGTAACGGCCAACAACCTGCCGGTGCTGTTCAGCATGCTGTCCAAAGCCACCGCCCCTGCAGACGTGAAAGCGCTGCAGGCCGCCGTGACAGCAGGCGCCGCCGGTTCGCCGCAACCGGCCGAGCCCGTGATCGCGCAAATGAAAAAGGAAAGCGCCGCAGGGCAGGAGCGTTATTACGCCATCCTCGCCGGTATTGGCGGCCCCGCCGCCAAACAGGTGGTGAGCGAAGCGTTCGCCAACGGCAACGCCGCCCAGAAAGCCGCGGCCGTAACGGCGCTGGTGGGCTGGAAAGACGCGAGCGCCGCGGCAGACCTGCTGAAGATAGCGCGCGAAAATGCGGACCACCGCAAAACCGCGCTGCAGGGTTATGTGCGCCTCGCCAAAACCGCCGCCACACCAGACCAGCGGTTGCTCATGCTCACCAACGCCATGGAACTGGCCGGCGACGCAGGGCTGAAAAAAGCCATCCTCCAGCAAACAGAACAATGTAAAACCTTCCCCGCGCTCGTATTCGCCGGCAACTATCTCAACGACGCCGCCGTGCAGCAGCAGGCGGCCGAAGCGGTGATGAGCATCGCCCTGGCCGATAAAACTTACAGCGGCGCCATCGTGCGTAACCTGCTGGAGCAGGCTGCCAAAACGCTGAAAGGCGGCGACGCCGATTACCAGCGCGAAGCCATCCGCAAGTACCTGGCAGAAATGCCGGCAGGCGAAGGGTTCGTGAATATGTTCAACGGAAAAGACCTCAGCGGCTGGAAAGGCCTCGTGGCCGACCCGATCAAACGCGCCAAAATGGACGCCGCCACACTGAAGAAAGAACAGGAAAAAGCAGACGCCGTGATGAAGGAAGGATGGAGCGTGAAAGACGGCCTGCTGGTGTTCAACGGCCACGGCAGCAACCTTTGCACGGATAAAAAGTACGGCGACTTCGAAATGTTCGTGGACTGGAAAATCACCAAAGACGGCGACGCGGGTATTTACCTGCGCGGTACGCCGCAGGTGCAGATCTGGGACACCGCCCGCCGCGACGTGGGCGCACAGGTTGGCTCCGGCGGCCTGTACAACAACCAGGCAAACCCCAGCAAACCGTCTGAACTGGCGGACAACGCCATCGGCGAGTGGAACACGTTCCGCATCGTCATGAAGGGCGACCGCGTAACGGTGTATCTCAATGGCAAGCTGGTAGTGAACAATGTGATCCTGGAAAACTACTGGGACCGCAAGCTGCCCATCTTCCCCGAAGAGCAGCTGGAACTGCAGGCGCACGGCACCTACGTGGCCTACCGCAACCTGTACATCCGCGAGTTCGAAGGCGTGAAACCGTTCGAGCTGAGCGCCGAAGAAAAGAAAGAAGGTTACAAAATCCTGTTCGACGGCACCAACATGCACGAATGGACGGGCAATACCACCAGCTATGTGCTCGACAACGGCAACATCCTCTGTTCGCCTAAAGGCTCCGGCGGCGGTAACCTCTACACCAAAAACGAATATTCGGATTTCGTTTACCGTTTCGAATTCCAGCTCACGCCCGGCGCCAACAACGGCCTCGGCATCCGCATGCCTCCCGGCGGCGATGCCGCCTACCAGGGCATGGAGCTGCAGATCCTCGACAACGAAGCGGATATCTATAAAAACCTGCAGATCTACCAGTACCACGGTTCCGTGTACGGTGTGATCCCCGCCAAACGCGGTTTCCTGAAGCCGGTAGGCGAGTGGAACTATGAGCAGGTAACGGTGAAAGGCACCCGCATCACCGTGGAACTGAACGGCACCGTTATCCTCGACGGCGACATCGCCGAGGCAAGGGATAAAGGCACCCTCGACCATAAAGACCACCCCGGCCTGAAAAGGGCGAGCGGTCATATCGGTTTCCTGGGCCATGGCTCCGTTGTCCGTTTCCGCAACATCCGCATTAAAGACCTTGTGAAAAAATAAGGGTCGATACTGTATTAAATACGAAAAAGGGCTGCCGTTAATGGCAGCCCTTTTGCATATAGGAAAAGCGTAGCATCAATACCCGGTGTTGTTGGGCAGCAGTTTGGGGTTCTTGTCCACGTCCGCCTGCGGTACGGGCATGAGGTACAGTTTATCGTCCCATTTACGGGTTTGTACCAGGCCGTTTTCCAGGTCGTACAGGCTGGCCATTACCGCGCCGGCCGTTTTCCAGCGGCGGATGTCGCGGAAGCGGTGGCCTTCCAGCGCCAGCTCAATCCGGCGCTCCTGGCGGATAGCCTCGCGCAGCAGGGCCTGCGTATTGAACTTCGTGCGGTTGATAACCGGCATGCCGGCACGTACCCGCAACTGGTCAATGGCATCGTACACGCCGGCGTCGGGGCCGGAGAGCTCATTTTTCGCTTCGGCGTACGTCAGCAGTATTTCTGCATAACGGATGATGATGTGGTTGGCGTGGTTGTCTACCTGCGCGCCCCAGGCCGCGGGGTCTACATATTTACGGAAGTTGTAGCCGGTTTTGGAGCAGTTATTCCCGCCTTTTACCCACTCAAATGCGTAATCGTCTTCAATGCCGTGCCAGGGCGCTTTGTCGAACAGGATGCTCGCATAAAAGCGCGGGTCGCGGTTTTTATATTCCATGTAAAAAGCCGGGTTGGTGGCGCGGGCTTTGTAACGGGTAGCGCGGTCGGCAGCGGAGGGCGGTGTTACCGCTTCGCCGGTCTTGAAGCTCTGATAAGCGTCTACGAGGCTTTGGGTGGGAGCGATGGAGCTCCATCCGCCCAGGTCGTCAGACAGTACCAGGGTGTTGATGAACTTGGCGTCTTTCTCCGGGATGTGCTGCCGGTCGAGGATCACTTCCTTATTGCCTTCATTGGCCTGCCAGAACAGTTTTTCGTAGCTGCGGAGGCCGTTGCGGAATTTCTTTTCCTCCGCGGCGTCTGCAAAATCCACCCATTCGGCGTAATTGTCGGAGGCGTCTTTGGCGTCTTCGGTCGTCACTTTGAACAGTTCATACCCCATGCCCATCACGGCAGCAGCCGCGTCGGCCGCCTGTTGCCACTGGCCGCTGTACAGGTGTACGCGGGCTTTGAGGGCTACTACGGCGCCTTTGGTGATTCTTCCTTTTTCATTGTTTTTGCCACCGGCATATGCAGCGGGCAATGCGGCTGTGAGCGCCGTCAGCTCATCGGTGACGAATTTCAGCACTTCCGCTTTGGGCGTGCGCGATACGTACGCTTCCTCAGTACCCAGCGTTTTGGTGATCAGCGGCACGTCGCCGAAGTTGAGCATCATGTTGAAATACCGGAAAGCGCGCATGAAACGGGCTTCGGCTTTGAACCTTTCTTTCAGCGCATTATCCATCGGCACACGTTCTACATTTTCGAGGAAGTAATTCACCCGGCGGATGGCTTCGAAGTTCCAGCCTTCGTTCATAGAAGTGGTCACGTCGCCAAGGGAAATGGTGGTGGCATTGCTTTCCCAGGGGTATTGCGCATGGGCGTTGTCGCTGGCGCCATCGAGGTAAGCATCGCCGTCGCTGCCGTCTATCTGCGCGTAAATCGCGTTCAGCGCCGCATAGGCGTCTTTCTCGCTGGTCCAGAAAGTGCTTTCGGACAATTGGTTCTGCGGCGGCCTTTCGAGGAAATCTTTATTACAGGAAAACAGCATCCCGGAAAGGGTAAGCGCTGCTATGATATGGAATTTATTGCGTGTCATACGTTGTCTGTTTAATAGTCTTCATTAAAATCTTGCATTCAGTCCGATCGCCCAGGTTTTGATGCCGGGGTACCCGCCACGGCCGGAGCCGATTTCAGGATCGTAGTCCGTTAAACGTTTGTCCATCATGATGGTGAACGGGTTGTTGGACGTTACGAACAGGCGCGCCTGCTGCATGCCGGCTTTCTCCACCCATGATTTGGGGAAGGTATAGCCGAAGTTCAGTGAACGGATGCGCAGGTAGGAAGCATTGAACAGCCAGAATGAAGAACGGTTGTCGTAGTTGTGCTTGCCGTCGGCGCTGATGAGGATGCGGGGATAGGCCGCGTTCGGGTCCGGGTTGTCTACCGTCCAGCGTTTGAGGTGGTAAGACTTCACGCTGGCGCCGTTGAAGAAGGAAAACGCCGCTTCACCGTCGAGGTAGGTTTTTACACCAGCCGCGCCGTACACGAGGGCTTCCACGCTGAAACCCTTCCAGGATGCGCCGATGGAGCCGCCGTAGTTCACCCAGGGCACATCGTTGCCGAGGATCACACGGTCCGCCGCGTCGATTTTCTTATCGCCGTTCTGGTCTTTGTATTTGATATCGCCCGGCTTGGTGGAAGCGGATTGTTTGGCATGCTGATCCACGTCCTGCTTGTCTTTGAACAGCCCCTGCGCTTCCCAGCCATAGAAGGAACCCACGGATTCGCCCACGCGCTCTATCCAGCGGTCGCTCAGCCTTTCGGTAACGCCCTCGCCGAGGCTCACGATTTTATTGCGGATGTGCGAGATGTTGGCGCTTACATGGTATTCGAAATCTTGACCGATGCGTTTGGTGTGGCTCAGCATCAGCTCGAAGCCGGTGTTTTGGGTAGCGCCGGAGTTCACCGTGGCGGCGTCTTCATTCCTGAAGCCGTACGTGGCGGGAATGGTTTGCCGCAGCAGGATGCCGGAAGTTTTCTTGACATAGTAGTCCGCGGTAACATCCAGCAGGCCGTTGAACAGGGTAAGGTCGAGCCCCACGTCAGACATTGTCACTTCTTCCCAGCTGGCTTTGATGTTGGTGCCCGTTTGCTGCCAAACACCATCTACCGGCGCTCCTTCAAAATTGTAGGAATAGCCGGTGTTGAGGCGGTTGTAGTAGTTGCCGAGGGCCACGTTATCCTGGTTGCCGAGGATGCCCCAGCTGCCGCGGAGTTTCATGTTGTTGATCCATTGGATGCTTTTCATGAAGGGCTCTTCGGAAATACGCCAGCCGGCGGAGAGGGAGGGGAATTTCGCCAGGCGGTAGTCCGGGTGGAAACGGGATGAAAGGTCGAGGCGGAGGTTGGCTTCGAAGAGGTATTTGTCTTTAAAGTTATAGTTCAGGCGCCCGAAGTAAGAGCGGATGGCCCATTCCTCGGCGGTGGAGCGGTTGGCGGCGCCATCCCCGTCGTCGCTGATGTTCTCGGAACCGCCGGCGCCCAGGCCCACGGTAGTGGCCGCGTTGTTGGGGAAGCGTTTTCTGCCCACGAACGCATTGCGCAGCTCGTTGCTTTCCTGCGAAGCGCCGATCATGATCTTGCCGGTGTGGCGGCCGAAGCTCCTTTCGTATTCGGCATAGGCCTGCAGCAGCAGTTCCTGCCGGCGGGCCCAGTACTCTTCCATTTCGTTCGGCGTAAAGGCCGTGGAAGCGATGGGCTGCTTGGTGAGGAAGTTGACGAGCGGGGGCAGCTCGTTCCAGAAACGGTTATTGATGTCGTTGTTGTATTTCACGGAGCCGAGGCCTTTGATGCTCAGGCCGGGCAGGGGCGTGAGGGTGGCGTTGAGGGCGGTTTGCACCACCTGGTTGCGCGTCCATCCGCGGCCGCCTTCGGCCATGTTGCGGAGCACGTTGTCTTTCGCCAGCGTGGCGTCTACCTTGCCGCCGTTGATGGTGCCCCAGGTACCGTCGGAATGGCGGGCGGCCATGGTGGGCCCGAGCCTGTTGAGGCTCACCCAGTTCATTTCACCGCCTTTGGTGTCGAGGTCCTGTTTCACGAACGACATGTTGGCGCCGACATTCAGGATGGGCAGCACCTGCGAGCTGATGTTGGTGCGCACGGTGTAGCGGTTCATGCCTTTGTTCTGCACCAGCGATTCCTGGCCGAAGTAACCGGCGCCGATGTAATACTGTGTGCCCTTGTTGCTGCCGCTGATGCCCACCTGCACGTCTTTGTAAGCCGGGTTGTTGGCCAGCGCCTCGTCGTACCAGTCGGTATTGGGATAAAGGTCACGGTCTGTGCCGTTTTCGAATTTGGCGATTTCTTCGGCGGTATAGCGGGGCTGTTTGCCGGCGTTGGTCATAGCTTCGTTATACAGGCGCGCGAAATCCGCGGAGCCGAGGTAGTCGGGCAGGCGGGTGGGCGACTGTATGCCGTAGCTCGCGTTGAGGTCGACCGACATTTTCCCTTCCTTGCCGCGTTTGGTGGTGATGAGCAGCACGCCGTTGGCTGCGCGGGCGCCGTAGATGGCGGCGGAGGCCGCATCTTTCAGCACGCTCATGCTTTCCACGTCAGAAGGATTGAGGGAGGCCAGCTCGCGGTTGGAGGCGGGGATACCGTCGATCACGATCAATGGCCCCGGAGCGCTGAGATTAGTGCGGCCGCGGATGGTCATGGTGCCCACATCGGAGCCCACGTCGCCGGGGCGGTTGAGTACCGTGAGGCCCGGAACCAGGCCCTGCAGCGCGTTCTGGATGGAGGTCACCGGGCGCTGGGTGATCTGGGCGGAGCTGATGGCCGCCACCGCGCCCGTCATATTCACCCTTTTCTGGGTGCCGTAACCCACTACCAGTATCTCGTGCAGGCCTTTGCTATCTTCCTGCATGGTGATGCTGATCGACGTGTTGTTGTTCACCTCGATGCGTTGGGGCAGGTAGCCCAGGTAGCTGAACACGAGTGCGGCCGTTGCCGGCACTTTGATTTCGTATTGGCCCTCGCTGTTGGTGGTGGTGCCTTTGGTGGACTGCTCCACCCGTACCACCACGCCGATGAGCGGGTTGCCTTTGGCATCCGTCACCTTTCCCTTCACCGTGATGTCGGCCATCACGGCGTGCTGCGGCGCAATGGCCACCAGGTTGTTGGAGAGCATTTTAAAATTCAGGCCGGTATCATCCAGCAAAGTTTTCATCACTTCGTCAAAAGGCGTTTCTTCCGCCGTAAACGTGATCTTTTTTTCGGCGGGCAGAACGTCGTTACTGTAAACAAACCTGTAGTTGGTTTTTTTCTCGATCAGTTTCAGTATCCGTGCTAGTTGAACTTTTTCCGCTTTGAAGGTGAGTTTGGTCTTTTGCGAATAAACTTTGGCTGATACCTGCATGCATGTAACGAGTACGATTACAAAACATATTTTCATAAAGAGCAGGACTTTTAAAAAGGGCGATGGTAATAGCAATAAGACGCCCGGAAGTCTGATTTTTTTCATACTTTTAAGTGGATTTAGGTCAATAAAATGATGACAGGCCTCCGGTTCCAACTGAGAACCTGTCTGCGTTTATCTAAATTCTTCCAGGGAAATGCTGCAAACATTTCCCTGTTCTATTTAGTTAAAACGTCACAATTGCATAGGCAGTTTTTTTAACGTGTGATGTGAATTGTTTGCTGATCAATGCTGAACGTAAAGGGGGCGGTAGCGGTGTATTGCAGCGCCTCCAGTGTTTGTGCGATATTCTCGTTGTCGAAAGTGGCCGTAAATCTGAGTGCGGCGATGGCTTCGTTTTCAAAAACGACTTTCACCCCGAATTTCCTTTCCAGCTGCAAAGCGATTTCTTTAAAGCTCTCGTTCATAAACGCCAGGCGGTTGCTAAGCCAGGCTGTTTCCGCCACGGTACTGTCTGCCGGGTTGATGGAAACGGTCGATACGGCGTAGCCCTGCCGCCGCATGGCTTCAAACTGTTCTTCGGGCATGGCGCCGGGGCTGTTTTTGAGCGCCTGGTTGGGCAGCACGATCTTTTCGTTGGGTTTGAGCACGAACCGCTGCCCGGGCTGGGCCGTGGGCGTTACTTCAATGCTGCCGCGGATAAGGGCGGCCTCGGTGGTCTGATCGTCCGGGTAGGCCTTCACATTAAAGGAGGTGCCCAGTACCCGGATGTCCATTTTCCCGGTATGGATGATGAATGGTTTTTCTGCGTTTTTCGTGACGTCGAAGTACGCTTCGCCGGTCAGCGTCACTTCGCGGTGGGTGCCATTGAAGGCCGGCTCGTAACGCAGCTCGCTGCCGGCGTTCAGCCGCACCGTAGTGCCGTCTGGCAGCAGTACCTGGCGGGTGGTGCCATAGGGTGTGGTGATAACGGCGCGTTCTTCGCTCGCGGCGAGCTTATTTTGGGTGGTATCGTTGTTACGGTTGAAGAACAGGAGGGCGGCTACGGCCAGGGGAAGCGCCACTGCGGCCACCCGGGCCCAAACGGGCAAGTGAAACCGCCGGGCCGGCTGCCGCGCCTCGGCAATCTGCTGCCAGAGTTTTTCGCGCATGCCGGCTTCCGCCGCCTCGTCCGCGAAAGGGCGGGCCGTTTGGCCGCCGAGCGAGGCGTACCACTGCTCCAGTTCGGCCGTTTCTTCCGGCGTGCATTCCTGTTTGCCGTATTTCAGCAACAGGGTTTCAATACGTTGTGGGCTCAATGTGATGTGGTTTATGGTTTAGAACGGTCTGGATGTTAGTCGGGCGAAAAGCGGGGTTGTACCAGGCCGGCGGAAAAAAAAGTTCAGCGGCCGCTGCGGTAGGCGTCTACCGCCTTACGGATGCGGTGGATGGCGGTGCTGATCTGGTTGCGCACGGTTTGGTCGGAGAGGGAGAGTTTGCGCGCTATTTCCGCAGAGGGGAGGTCGCCGTCGCGGTTGAGCAGGAAGATCTCGCGCATCCTGCTGGGCATGCGCTGGATGGTGGCGCGGATGATGCCGTCGAGCTCCTTGGTTTCGTAATCCGGCGCGGCTTGCGGGCCGGCGGGCAGTACGCTTTCATAATACAGCCCCCGCTGCGTTCTCAGGCGGTAAAGGTCGATGATCTTATGGCGCAGTGCCGCGTGAAGGTAGGTGTTCAGTTGTACCCGCACCTGCAGGTTGCTGCGGTTTTTCCACAGGTAGAGGAAAATTTCCTGCACCAGGTCGCCCGCATCGTCCGGGCCGGCTTTGTAGAACGCCGTTTCATACAACGATTTCCAGTGCCGGTCATAAATTTCCCGGAATGCAGTTTCACTGTTTTTCTGCAATTGGCCTATTAACGTGGCGTCGGAATAGTCTTTCAACAAGTCGCGATTGTCCGGGCAAGTTAATAACTATACCGCGATTTAAAAATTGTTTTAGAGGGCTGTAAACTTTTGGATTCCTGGCACGTTATAGGAAGGAAAGAATGTGGACAGACTTTAACGATTGCCTTTAACCCAAATATACCTCAAATGAAAACTATCACGCTCATAGGCGGCATTACCGGCGTACTGCTGGCCGTATTTGCCTATTTCGCCGAATTGTACTCCTGGGTGAGCATCGAAGCGGTAGTGACGATGGGATTTGCCGGATATGTGCTGATAATCACCGCCATTGCGTATTTTTTACTGTCGTGGCTTACCAAAGGGGTGAAAGAATTAGAAGTGCTGTAACAGCAACATTGAATACAACAAAAAAAGGCTGACCCGCATGCGGGCCAGCCTTTTTCGCTTTCCGGGGGAACGGATGCCCCGTTGGTCGGGTTTTATCCGTTCAGGGCGTTCCCCTGCCGGGAAGTTACCCCGGTTTTATAACTTGTTACCGCGGAAGCCGCCTATTTCTTCAGCTTGTCCGCGAAGGCCTTTTTGAATTTGTCCAGCTTCGGCCTGATCACATAATGACAGTAGGGGGCCGAGCCGTTCTGATTGTAGTAGTTCTGGTGGTAGTTTTCAGCCACGTAGAACGCTTTCAGGGGCGAAATTTCCGTTACGATGGGTTTGTCGTATGCCCCGGACTCCTGGAGCTTCTTCTTATAGTATTCCGCCTCTTTGCGTTCTTCCTCGTTCCGGTAAAACACCACGGACCGGTACTGCGTTCCCACGTCGTTGCCCTGGCGGTTGAGGGTGGTAGGGTCGTGGCTTGCCCAGAATGCCTCCAGCAGGGTGGCGTAATTGATTTTGGCCGGGTCGTAGGTAAGCCTGATCACCTCGGCATGGCCGGTAGTGCCGGTACACACTTCTTCGTAGGTAGGGTTGGGGTTGGCGCCGCCGGAATACCCCGATTCCACCTTCAATACCCCTTCCAGTTGCTGAAAAATGGCTTCTGTGCACCAGAAGCAGCCGTTTCCAAATACGGCTTCCGCTGTTTTTTGATCTTTTTGAATGGTCATATCCCCGGGTTCATTTACTTTTTTACCGTTCTGTGCGCACGAAGCCAGGCTGACAGCCATCAGGCACAGGAGCATCACATGTTTCATTTTGTTAGCGATTTGTTATTAGCCGGCAGTTTCGCCGGCATATATCAAATTACGACATTTGCAGAGCTTTGGATCAACAAGTTAAGTAACTTTAACATTCTTTTCCGGAAAGTCGCGGATGATGAACTGCATTTGTCATTCGTCGCTGCCGGTTGATCAAACATTTTTTATCAATTGAGGCAAACCGGCCAATTTTGCGGAACGAAAAAAGGAAAAAGGCTGCAATTGGGCCGGTAGCCGAAATAATTAAATTGACAAGAAGGTGAAATATTTTCCGGAGTCGGCGCTGGTGCAACTGGAATTTGACAAGGTGAAAATGCTCCTGGGCGAGCATTGCAAAACGGAGTTAGGTAAGCAGATGGCAGAAGAGCTGCGCCTGCACACACATATAGATTACGTGAAATCGGCGCTGCAGCAGGCGCACGAATACAAGCAGCTTGTACTGCTGCAACAGCACTTCCCCAACGATTACGTGCTCAACCTGCGGCAGGAGCTCCGGCTCCTCGATATCCAGGGGGCCGTGCTCAGCGGCGAACAGTTCATGCAGCTGCGCAAGCTGGCGGAAAGCATGCACAGCATCGTACGTTTCTTCGATGCTGACAGAAAAGTGACATATGCCGGCCTTTACGACGTCATTGCCGGTACCCATTACGAAAAGAAAATTGTGGCGCTGATAGATGCGGTGCTGGACGAGGCAGGGCAGGTGCGCGACAACGCCACCCCCGAACTGGCCAAAATCCGGATGTCGCTCTTCCGCAAACGAACCGAGCTGCGAAGGGTGTTCGACCGTATCCTGTCGAAACTGCAGAAGCAGGGCTACCTGGCGGATATCGAGGAGAGCTTTCTCAACGGGCGCCGGGTGGTGGCCATCTTTGCCGAGCATAAACGCATGGTGAAGGGCATCCTGCACGGCGAGTCTGATACCCGCCGCACATCGTTCCTCGAGCCCGAAGAAACCATCCAGCTGAATAACGAGGTGTTTTCGCTCGAGCGCGACGAACAGCGCGAAGTTTACAAGATTCTCCGGACCCTTACCGCAGACCTGGCCAAACATCACTCGCTGCTGCAAGGGTATCACGATATCCTGGGTATTTTCGATTTCATCCGGGCGAAAGCCCGGCTGGCCCTCGATATCAACGGGAACTACCCGATGCTGATGCCACACGCACAGGTGCATCTCGTAGAAGCCTATCATCCGTTGCTGTTGTTATACAACCAGAAACAGGGCAAGCCCACCATCCCCGTCAGCCTGACGCTCAACAAGGATAACCACATCCTCGTGATCAGCGGGCCCAACGCGGGCGGTAAAACGGTAACCCTCAAAACGGTCGGGCTTATCCAGCTGATGCTGCAGGCCGGCCTGCTGGTGCCGGTACACCCCACCAGCCAGCTGGGCATCTTCCGGAACCTGATGATCCACATCGGCGATACCCAGAGCCTGGAATTCGAACTGAGCACTTACAGTTCGCACCTGAAAAACATGAAGTATTTCATGGAAAACGCGAACGGTAAAACGCTCTTCTTTATAGACGAGCTGGGCAGCGGCTCCGACCCCAACCTGGGCGGCGCCTTTGCCGAAGTGATCATGGAAGAGCTGGCGCGCAAGCATGCCTTCGGCATCGTGACCACGCACTACCTCAACCTGAAGATCATGGCTGGAAAAGTGAAGGGCATTGTAAATGCGGCCATGGGGTTCGACGAACAGCACCTCCAGCCCATGTACAAACTGCTGGTTGGCAAGCCCGGCAGCTCCTACACCTTTTCCATTGCCCAGCGGATTGGGCTCGACCCGGCGCTCATCGGCCGGGCGCGGAAGCTGGTAGACGAAGGGCATTTCCGCCTCGACAAGCTGCTCAATAAGGCCGAGCAGGACCTGCAGAAGGTGGAAAGCCGGGAAAAAGAGCTGCAGAAGCTCCTCAAAGAAAACGAACGGCTCAAAAAGGAGTACGAAACCCTGGCAGACAAGGAGCGTACCCAGCAGCAGTACACCATATTAAAATTGCAAAACAAGATCCGTGAAGAGGAAATACAGTACCTGAAAGAGATGGAACGGAAACTGAAGCAGATCGTGATAGAGTGGAAGCGGACCGACGACAAGCAGAAGGTCATCAAACAGGCCGAAGCGTTGCTGTTCCGGAAAAAGGAAAAAGCCCACAACGAGAAGCTGCAGAAAAAGGTGCATGACAAATTCGAGGAACTGAAAGGGGAGGTGAAAGTGGGCGACCGGGTGAAGATCCGGACCAATAACCAGGTGGGGAAAGTAAACGAGCTGCGGAATAAAACAGCCGTAGTGCAGATCGGGAACATTCCCATCCAGGTCAAAATCAGCGACCTGGTGCTGGTGCAGGAACGGGTGAAAGCAGAATAACCTTATCTTTACAGACTCATTTATTTCAGGCGGATAGGATCATTTAACCTAAAACACAGACCCATGCAACTTACCAAAGCGCACCATATCCCCCTTATCCATCTCGCGGAATCTGCCCGCGACGAGGGATCGCAGTTTCTGATTCAACTGGCCAATCTCCGCGACATCGACTGGGAGGGGTTTGACATCCCGCACCGGCACGACGGGTATACCATCGACATCCTCCTCAAAGGCAGCATCACCCAATACATCGATTTTGAAAAACATACTATCCATGCCCCTGCAGTGATTATGCTCGACCCGGAGCAGATTCACCAGCACGACCGCAGCTCCGACGCGGAAATACTGGCGCTTTATTTCACCCGCGACTTTCTCATTACGGAAACGCTGGGGGTGCTGAGCTGCTGGCAATGCGTGTTCAAAGACAATGTGCTGCCCCTCGAAGAAAGCCAGCTCCAGGAACTGCTCGCCTTTGCGCGGATTCTCCTCGCCGAGTTCCGGAACGACCGGCCGCGCAAGGAGGCCATCATCCGCAACGTGCTCAGCGCCTTCATCATTGCCTGCGGGCGCATCGCCCGGCCCGAAACGCCGGAGATATACCGGCCGGACAACAGCATGAACAGTCTCGGCGTCCAGTTCAAAATTCTGGTCGACGAGCACTTCCGCGAGAAGGTGCAGGTATCGGAATACGCCGAAATGCTCCATGTAACGCCCGGGCATCTCAACGACACGGTAAAAAGTACCATCGGGCGCAGCGCCAAGCAGATCATCGACGCCAAACGCATCATGGAAGCCAAGCGCCTCCTGTTCTGGCAGAAACACTCCGTAAAGCAGATAGCGGGCGAGCTGAACTTCGACGACGACGCCTACTTTTCAAGATTCTTTAAGAAACATACCGGGCAGACCCCCGCGTTGTTCCAAAAGACAATCCGCGAAAAGTACAATTAATCCCGCGATATGGAACGTACAGGGTAAAAATGATCTCTTTACATTTGCATTGTCAATTGCAACGCATCAATACATCGAACTATGAAAGTCATGTAACCTATCTGTAACAGCCCGGTGTTTCTTTTATAACAGCAATCTTAGAAACGCTTTTGTAAGTTACAGATAACTACTGCAAGCCCAGGCAGTAGCGCAGTCTCCTTTTTTCACACCATGTTTTGAATACGCAGGTACTTCCATGCCTGGATATTCTGTTATGTTATTGCTTTTTTGTACAAAAGAAGCAGTAAGCATACATCGCGTGTATGAGAACCGACAATATCGAACATTAGGCCGGAAGAGTTTTTTAAGCATCCAAAGGCCACAGCATACCAGGCTTGACCTGTTAACGGCGATATGTACAGCATCATATCTGCCGTAACCGGTGAAACCGCACTCACATTAAATTTCTATAACACAATAACACATGGAACTATTACTGAAAAGAATGATCACACACAAGCCACTCAGTTACTTCCCCGGCATCCTGGCGTTGGCTGTATTATTATATAGCTGTTCATCTCCCCAGGCAGGCCCGCCCCAGCAAGGGCCCCCGCAATTGCCCGTGATGGAAGTAACATCGGCCCCCGCTACCACTTACCTGGAATTTCCCGCATCGCTGGAAGGAAAGGTGAATGTAGACGTGCGCCCGCAGGTATCCGGCTATCTGGAAAAGATATTTGTAGATGAAGGCGCTTATGTAAAAGCAGGGCAGCCTTTGTTTAAAATAGATCCGAAAGTATATGCCGAACAACTGAACGGCGCCAGCTCCAACCAGCTGGCCGCACAGGCCAACGTGGAAAAAGCGCAGGTGGAAGTGGACCGCCTGGCCCCCCTGGTGGCCAGCAACGTAGTGTCCGACGTGCAGCTGAAAACGGCGAAGGCAAACTACGAAGCCGCAAAAGCCGCTTTAGCCCAGGCCAAAGCCGCCGTAGGCAGCGCCCGGATCAATGTGGGCTACACCCTGGTGACCGCACCGGTAAGCGGCTACATCGGCAGGATTCCTTACAAAGTAGGCGCCCTTGTATCCAATCTCGATGCGCAGCCCCTCACCGTGCTGTCCGAAGTAAATGAGATGTACGCTTACTTTTCAATGAGCGAAGCGGACTTCATCACCTTCAAAAACAATTTTCCCGGCAAAACGCTCGAAGAGAAATTGAAGAATGCGCCCCCGGTGGAGCTGATACTGGCAGACAACAGCACGTTCGCCCAGAAAGGGAAAATAGGCGCGATAGAAGGCCAGTTCAATAAAACAACCGGCGCCATCAGCTTCCGTGCCACCTTCCCGAACGCCGACGGCATACTCCGTACCGGCAATACCGGCAAAGTAAGATTTGCGCAGGAAGTAGCGGCCGCCATTACGATTCCGCAGGAAGCCACATTCGAGATCCAGGATAAAGTGCTCGTGTATACCGTTGCCGATAGCAATAAAGTAGCGAGCCGGCCCATCCGGATCGCCGGAAAAACCGCGAACCTTTATTTTGTAAGCGAAGGCCTGAAAGCAGGCGAGAAGATCGTGCTGTCCGGAACCGGTAGTTTAAGGGACGGAGCAGTCATCACACCGCAGCAGGTACCGGCAGATAGCGTGCTCAAGTCAAAACCGTTGTAAGTAACAGGCGATACTTTCATAGCAAAGTACAGCATGCAAAATCGATTTTACTTACGATCTAAAAAGTGAATTTATCATGTTAAGAAAATTTATATTAAGGCCGGTGCTGTCTACGGTAGTGTCCATCATCCTACTGTTATTGGGCATTATTTCGTACTTCGCCTTGCCTGTTACGTTGTTCCCGGACATCGCGCCGCCCAGTGTGACGGTGACGGCCGTCTACCCCGGCGCCAACGCCGAAGTAGTGGCCCGTTCCGTGGCTAACCCGATCGAGGAATCGGTGAACGGGGTGGAGAACATGACCTACATGACCTCCAACTCCAATAACGACGGTAGTATGGTGCTGACGGTCTATTTCAAACAAGGGACCGATCCGGACATTGCCGCCGTGAACGTGCAGAACAGGGTATCCAAAGCCACCAGCCAGTTACCCGCAGAGGTGGTAACGGCGGGTATCAGCACGCAGAAAGTACAGAACGGTTTCATCATGTTCATGGGTTTATATAGCGAGAACCCCAAGGAATACGATGAAAAGTTCCTGCAGAACTTTATCAAGATCAACCTGATCCCCCAGATTCAACGTGTACCCGGCGTAGCCCAGGCACAGATTTTCGGCGCCAAGGACTATTCCATGCGTATCTGGCTGAAGCCCGACCGCCTGGCAGCCAACAATCTTGCGCCGCAGGACGTGCTGAACGCGATCAGGGATCAGAATATCGAATCGGCCCCTGGCCGTTTGGGCGAAAACAGCAAGGAAACCTTTGAATTTGTATTGAAGTACAAAGGCAAATTGAGCCTGAACGAAGACTACGAGAACATTGTCATCAGAGCCAATAGCGACGGGTCCATGCTTCGCCTGAAAGACGTGGCCCGTATCGAGTTCGGGTCGCTCAACTACGGCGCCAACAACCTGCTGGATGGCAAACCCGCCGCAGGCTTCGCAATCATCCAGACAGCCGGCTCCAACGCAAACGAGATCCTCGATAACATCGAAAAGCTGCTCGTGGATTTCAGGGCCACACTCCCAACCGGCGTGAAGACGGAGGTGATGTACAATGCGAAAGACTTCCTCGACGCCTCCATACACCAGGTGCGTGAAACGCTCGTGATCGCATTTTTGCTGGTGTTCCTGGTGGTATACATATTCCTGCAGGATTTCCGCTCTACGTTGATTCCCGCCATTGCAGTGCCGGTAGCCATTTTAGGTACATTCTTCTTCCTGCAGCTGTTTGGTTTCAGCATCAACCTGCTCACCCTGTTCGCCCTGGTACTGGCCATCGGTATCGTGGTAGACGACGCGATTGTGGTGGTGGAAGCGGTGCACGCCAAAATGGAACATACGCGATGGCCGGCGAGAAAAGCTACGCTGAAGTCGATGGACGAAATATCAGGCGCCGTTATTTCCATTACCCTGGTGATGATGGCGGTATTTATCCCCGTTGGCTTTATGCAGGGCCCCGCAGGTGTGTTCTACAGGCAGTTTGCATTCACCCTGGCCATTGCGATCATGATCTCCGCGATCAACGCATTGACGCTGAGCCCCGCGCTGTGCGCCCTCTTCCTGAAACCGGAAGGTGGCGAGCATGGCGAGAAAACGGGATTCGGCAGCCGCTTCTTCAACGCCTTTAACGCCGGTTTCCGCTCTATGACGAACCGGTATGTGAAGAGCCTTAATTTCCTGATCCGCCGCAAGGCGATCGCCATCGGCCTCCTGGTGATTGTAACCATCGGAGCGTTCATACTGGCCAGGAAAACGCCTACGGGCTTTATTCCTACGGAAGACCAGGGCTTCGTATTATATGCCCTGAACACGCCTCCGGGTAGTTCGCTGGACAGAACACACAAGTCTACCCAGAAAATAGACGAAATGCTCCGGCAGTTCCCGTCTGTGAAACATACCTGGACGGTGGACGGCTTCAACTTCATCAGCAACGCCGCCGCATCTCCCTACGCCGCAGGCTTCATCCGCCTGAAAGACAAAGGGGAAAGGGGAGAGGTAGAGAACATCGACCAGATTACGGGGATGATGTACGGGCCGGCGAGCCAGCTGAAAGACGCCAGCGCCTTCTTCTTCAACTTCCCTACGGTGCAGGGTTTCGGTAACGTGAGCGGTTTTGAGTTCATGCTGCAGGATAAGCAGGGGCGCCCGCTGGACCAGTTGGGCAATAACGCCTGGGCCTTCATCGGCGCTTTGATGCAAAGAAAAGAAATCGGCGCGGCCTTCACCACCTTCTCCGCGGGCAACCCCCAGTACAGGGTGGAAGTGGACAACTTCAAGGCCAAGCAATTGGGCGTGTCCATCAACGAGCTGATGCAAACCTTGCAGATATACTACGGTAGCAGCTACGTGTCGGACTTTAACCGCTTCGGAAAATACTACCGCGTGGTGGCGCAGGCAGACGTACCGTATCGTACGGATGTGCACTCGCTCGACGGTATCTATGTGAAGAACAGCCAGAGCGAGATGGTGCCGGTAAAATCAATGGTAACGCTCAAGCGTGTATACGGCCCTGAAACGGTGACCCGCAACAACATGTTCAATGCGGTGACCATCAACGGTACTCCCAAGCCGGGTTACAGTACGGGTGATGCCATCAAGGCCATTGAAGAAACCGCAAAAGTGGCGTTGCCCAACGGATACGGATACGAATGGACCGGTGCCACCCGCGAGGAGATCAGCGCCGGCGACCAGCAGATCTACATCTTCCTGCTCAGCATCCTGTTCGTATACTTCCTGCTGGCAGCGCAATATGAAAGCTATGTGTTACCGCTCGCCGTTATCCTGACCATCCCGACGGGTATCCTGGGTGTATTTGCCTTCATCGGCTTTGCCGGCCTTGACAATAACATCTATGTACAGATTGGTATGATCATGTTGATAGGCTTGCTGGCGAAGAACGCCATCCTGATCGTGGAATTTGCCGTGCAGCGACGGCGCAACGGCATGCCGCTGCTTGAATCGGCGCTGGCCGGTGCAAGAGCCAGGCTGCGCCCCATCCTGATGACTTCATTTGCCTTTATCGTAGGCCTGATACCCCTGGTATTCGTGCAGAAGGGCTCCGCGGTGGGCAACCACTCCATTGGTTACAGCGCCATCGGCGGTATGTTGACCGGTGTGATTCTCGGCATCTTTATTATTCCTGTGCTGTATGTGATATTCCAGTACTTACAGGAAAAAATAACCGGCCGCCCGGGTCTGAGGGTGTATGAAGAAGAGATGGAGGAAGAATTGGAAGAAGCAACTGTATAAGTAAAAACAAGGCATATGACGCAATATTCAAAATATATAATAGCTATACTCACGGCAGCTTCGTTTGCCGCCTGTAAGGTCGGAAAAGACTACAGGCGGCCCGAAGTGGCCGTACCTGCCCAGTTTGGCAGAGCCGCCGCGTCTGACAGCACGGTGGCCAACGCCTCCTGGCGGCAGTTTTTCCCGGACGCGACCCTGCAGCAACTGATCAGCGATGCGCTGGTGAATAACTTCGACCTGCAGGTGGCCCTCAAACGCATCGAATCGGCATCGGCCTACGTAAAACAGGCCAAAGCCGCCATGCTGCCGTCTGTAACGGCTAACGCCACCGCCAATACGTCCATTCCTTCTAAAAACAGCCTGAACGGCCTGAGCCTGCAGAATTTCCTCAAAACGAACCACATTGAGGACTATACGCTGGGCGTGGGCATCAGCTGGGAAATAGACATCTGGGGCAAAATCCGCCGCCAGAAAGAGGCCGCACTGGCCACTTACCTGCAGTCGTTCGAAGCGGCCAAAGCCATCCAAACCGGCCTCGTGGCCAATGTGGCGAACAGCTACTTCAACCTGCTGATGCTCGACGAGCAGCTGCGCATCGCCCGCAGCAACGTTCACCTGAGCGACACCATCGTTCAGATGATCCGCATGCAGAAAACAGCCGGCGACGTAACGGAGCTGGCCGTGCAGCAGGCTGTTATACAGCAGCAGGCCGCCGAACTGCTCATCCCGCAGCTGGAACAGGCCGCCGCCATCCAGGAAAACGCCATCCGCATCCTGATGGGCCAGATGCCCGGCACGGTTGCCCGCAACACGACGCTCGACCGCTTTAAGGTGTGGGACGAGCTGTCCACCGGCGTACCGGCCGCTGTGATCAGCAACCGCCCCGACGTGAAGGCTTCGGAACTGGGCCTGAAAGCCGCCAACGCCAATGTAGGCGTGGCGCAGGGCGCCATGTACCCGGCGCTGAGCCTTACCGCCAACGGCGGCCTCAACGCCTACGAGATCGGCAAATGGTTCTCCATTCCCAACTCGCTCTTCGGTACCGTGGCCGGCAATATCGCCCAGCCCATTTTCCAGCAGCGCCGCCTGAAAACACAGGTGGAAGTGGCGAAAGTGGAACGCGACCAGGCCGTGATCCTCTTCCGCCAGTCGGTGACCAACGCCGTGCGCGAAGTGTCTGACGCCCTGGTGCAACTCGACAAACTGCAGGAGCAGCAAACCATCGCCACCAGCCGCCTCGAAACCACACAGAAGGCCGTTTTCAATGCCCGCCTGCTTTTCCGCAGCGGCCTGGCCAACTACCTCGAGGTGATTGCGGCGCAAACCAGCAGCCTGCAGGCGGAACTGGCGCAAGCGGACATCCGCCGCCAGCGCCTCTCCGCGATGGTAGAGCTCTACCGTTCCCTGGGCGGCGGATATCAATAAATAAACGGACGGAGGAAGCGGGATTCGACCCCCGGGACCTCCGCGGCCATGCATACACAAACAACGAAGAACGGCGGGTGCAGACAGATGATAGTTGTATATCCGGATCAACAGACTGGTTATAGAAGAATGCAAAGAAGCAACTGTCATCTGTCAACGTTACACCGCTCTTCATGAACATCAGGTTGTACCGGTAAACTTAGCCCGAAGGGCGGTTTACCGGTTTTTTTATAAAAAATATTCGGCTGTAACCGGCTACGGTAGCGGGTTTTGTTATTTTTAGCGCGACTGGCCCGAAAAAAATTTTTTTAAATTCAACCGGATTTATACTTTTGCGCCGGAGGAATGGCAGAGCGGTCGATTGCGGCAGTCTTGAAAACTGTTGACTGTAACAGGTCCGGGGGTTCGAATCCCTCTTCCTCCGCTCCCAAATAAATGTCTCGCAGGTTGCGGGACATTGGTGTTTTTAGGGGGAATGCGTCCGTCTTTGCAAACATGATTTTGACTGTAACCGCTCTAAATTGCCTGGCGAATAAGCCTGGCATTTTTGTTTTATGGGGGAGCGTCCGTCCTAGCAAACATTCTTCGTTTTGCTTATAACAATCCTTCCAGCTGTTTAAAAACGGGAGTTAACAGCTTTCCTTTTTCGGTGAGGTTGTATTCTATATGTAGCGGTTTTTGTTTGATGACTACCTTCTCCAACAATTCAGACTCTTCCAATTCTCGTAATGCAACTGACAACGATTGTTTGTTGGAACCTTGTATTTGACGCAATAAACTACTAAACCGAATAGGGCCTTCAACAGCCAAACGGAATATTTCCGGCTTCCACTTACCCGACAACAACTTTAAGGCCCTTTTTGCGGGACAGGCTTCATCTTCTTCCGTCAAATTTTTGATAGTCATAAATTTCTGACTTATTGTGAGAGAACTGTACAAAGTACAACTTTACACAAAATAAGCGACAATTTGGGTACAGGAGAAAAAAACAGTCGAAGGTCTGTACCGCGGAAAATAATTTGACTATCCCTGATAGGATGAATTTGCCAACACGGCATTTTTATTACGGCTATACTAAAAATGAAAGTGATTAACAGGATTTTATTAACATTCATCATGCTTGGGAATATTGCTTGCCAGGCTCAAATAAATAAGAAAATGGAAGATAAAAATAACCCGCTTTTATGTGACCCTATTGAAGGCGTTTGCGGAATACCAGACAGCGTGGCAACAAACGACGTTGCTATTCAGGGCATAGAAAAGCCCGTTAAGGTTATTTATTTCACAGACCCCATTTGCTCTTCCTGTTGGGGTATAGAGCCGCAGTTAAGAAAACTGAAATTGGAGTATGGAAGCAGCATAGAAATTGAATACCGTATGGGTGGTTTACTGCCCGATTGGAGTTACAACAGTGGTGGTATCAGCAAACCGTCTGACGTGGCACACCATTGGGATGAAGTGAGTATTCACTACGATATGCCAATTGATGGAGACGTTTGGCTGGAAGACCCTCTGCATTCTTCTTACCCGCCTTCCATTGCGTTTAAAGCCGCACAAATGCAGGACAACGAAAAAGCAAAATTTTTTTTGAGGGAAATCAGGGAGATGGTTTTCTTGCAGAAAAAAAACATTACAAAATGGGAGCACCTGGCAACTGCCGCAAAAAAAGCAGGACTGAATATTGACCAGTTAAAAACCGACGTTGAGGATAAAGCAAGGAGACTGTTTGAAGAAGATTTGAAACTGGCGAGGGAATTGGGTGTAAGAGGTTTTCCGACCATGTTTTTTTTGGACAAGTCTGGTAATAAAGAAATCGTCTACGGCTCAAAACCGTATTCATCTTACGAAAAAGCCGTACTGAAACTTCATCCCGCCGCTTCCAGGAAGGAATACAGCAAGAATTGGGAAGCACTTTTCCTGGCTTTTCAGTCGCTGACAGCCAAAGAGTTCTCTGTACTGTCAGGAACACCGCGAAACGAAAGTGAAACATTGCTGCATGAACTTTCCGAAAAGGGAACATTGCAAAAGCTGACAACAAAAAATGGGTCAATTTGGGAACTGAAGAACACCAACCGGGCACACTAGTGTAACGTACGCCACCTTATGATGAGTTGTACTCGTTATGCGCAGCAGGTTGCTCCTTGAATTTTTATATCGTCCCTTATTACCAGTTTCCCAAATTACTATTTACGAAACGATATAATCTACAATAGCCTGTGAATGTATTTTTGCCGTGTCAAAAACCGGGATTGCAAAATCGTTCTGGTTTATCAGCAAGGGAATTTCCGTGCAACCGAGAATAATGCATTCCGCACCGCGGTCAACCAGGTCCTTTACAATCGACATGTAATTGGCCTTGGTGTCAGGATTGAGCAATCCAACTCCCAGTTCCTCTTTTACCGTGTACTGGATATAATCCCTTGTTTCCTGTTTTTCCGGGATCAGCACCTCCAGCCCGTACGCTGCAAGCTTATCTTTGTAAAAGTTCATTTCCATGGTAAACTTTGTGCCCAGCAGTCCCACTTTTTTATACCCCTCTTTATTGATGGCTTTGGCCGTTTCCGCACCAATGTGGATAATCGGCAGCTGGGTCGCCTGCTGGAGTTCATCTGCAAAAAGATGTGCCGTATTGGCGCACAGCACAATGCTGTCCACACCGCTTCTTTTCAGGCTTTCACATGCATTTAGTAATAATTCGTAGGAATTGTTCCAGCTTTTAGCCTGCACATCTCCAAAATTTAAAGAGTATATAATACATTCGGCAGAATTCAGTCCGCCCAGTTTTGCATGTACCCCCTCGTTTATAAACCTGTAGTAATCCAGTGTCGATACCCAGCTTATTCCGCCTACCAATCCGATTTTTTTCATAAAATGCTGTTATTGATTACTGAAAGGTTGTTTGTTCCCACGCATCAAATTTAGGTAAAAAGGAGCATCGTATCGCTTCAACCGGTTTGGAGAACAATCATGCGATGGTGGATGCATTCCCGGGCGCCTTTTATGTCTATCTTTGCCTGGGTATTTAAAACATTATAACAGTGATAATAGCAAACAGCAACAGCAGCGACATCGAAGAAATTTTCAGATTATACCGTTTGGCCACCGATTTTCAGAAGACGAAAAACATTGTTCTCTGGCCGGAATTCGATAAAAAGCTGATCGAAACCGAGATCGCAGAAAACAGGCAGTGGAAGATGGTAATAGATAATGAAATCGCTTGCATTTGGGCAACCACATTCAGCGATCCGCAGATCTGGGGAGAAAAAAATGCCGATCCCGCAGTATACATTCACCGCATTGCCACCAATCCGGAATTCAGAGGCCGGAACCTGGTTGCTGTAATTGTAGCCTGGGCGAAAGAACATGCCGGGGAGCACCATAAACAGTTCATAAGGATGGACACAGTAGGAGAGAATACGGCATTGATCAATTACTATCAAAAATGTGGGTTTGGATTTCTTGGACTGGTAAAACTCGGTGATACAGACAGCCTGCCTGGTCACTATCACGATGCCGAAGTCAGTTTGTTTGAAATCAATTGTTCGGCATGAAATGGCCGGCCGTAGCCCTTCCTGCTTTGTTTCCCAATAAATGTCCCGCAGATTGCGGGAGATGGGTGTTTTAGAGGGACGCCTTTACGTTGATTCAGTGGGAATCCACAGGAACAATGTAGGTTGCATCGTGCAATACTTGCGGTGCGGGAAAACCGTCTTCCCAATAACGTTGCGTTTCTTTTAACGATACGGATTGCCAGCCAGTTAAGAACAGGCTCATATGATGTACATAATTTTCTACATCCTGCTGCCATTTTCCAAAATCAGGAAGATTGTGCTGCAAGAGCAAAAATTCTTCTAATTCCTTATCGTGAATTCGTATAACCTCATCCAATGCCTGCTGTTTTGTTATATGGAGGTGATGCTCCAGTATTTTTACCAGATTTAAATATATGTCGCCCGTAGCTTCATCTTTCAATAAAGACTGTACATCGTTAAAATAGCCGGTTATACGGCAGGTAAGCCTGCTTAGCTGCCGTATAACCGGGTGCATGTGAACTTCAGGCGGTAAGGTAACGCCCGTTTCCACTTCTATGTTTTCGACAAAAGCGCGAATCATCAATACTCTTTCACGTATAATTTTCTGATTTCCAGGTGTGGGGAACATCCGTGCTTTTTTGTAAAGGGCTTCAATCTCTACCCCATCAAAATATTCCTCTATCTTATCCGCGAAACGAATAATGGAAGACTGCGGTATAAACGCGATCAATTCTTCCCTCAGGGACGCAAGGAATGCCCCAAGCGGTATACCGGCATCCCTCGCACACATTCCGCCTTTCAGAATAGCGATGGAGCAGGCCTGCACACGGCGGATTTCTTCGGGTGTACTTTGTTCATACATATCGTCGTTATACATAGACCATAACATGAAACGCCCCAGCGGTATCAGCTGCGCAAGCGTAGGCGTGGTGGGCCACCATCTTGCAGAAATGTGGCCGGTATTGGTACGCTTATATCTTTCCCGGTCTTTTTCAGAAAGCAGGCATTTCAATTCTCCGTCGATCCATTGATTGTTGGTTATTTCCTGCAATGCCACTGCATGCGGGCTTATCAAATCAGGAAAGGGATAGCTAAATCTTTTTTCAAGAATTTCACGCACGTTCATAATGAATGGGTTTAGGAGTGAATGTTGCTATATAGTTAGGCGGCTATGTTAGCGTACATAAAATATTAGTTGTTCCGGGTACGTAATGTTAAATCTCGTTCTCATTACTGCAATTCGCACGCAGCCATAAACATTTTAACTTCTTTTTCTTTTAACGGTGCTGATAAGTCTACGGGATATGCGGCATTGTATAATATGAGCGCCAGGGCCCGCCTCGCAGTGGCACCGATCACCCGCCCCCGGTGCACGCTGCTTCCCGGAACAACGAAGGATTGTTCGGCGCTTAGGCGTTGGTTGCTTTCTGATTGCTCTAAGCACTGTTCGCCACCGACAATGTAGAATATTTCGGGCCCGGAATGCGTGTGAATAGGGGGCCGGAACTTATAACTGACGCTTCGCTGATAAAGAATTAACAATACGACAGGCCCCAAAATCAAATGTCCCGCAACATGCGGGACATGGGTGTTTTTAGAGGCGTGGAACTTCGACGAAGCTGTCGAAAGCCGCTTGCATCAACAGCATGGCGGCAGCCGGATTACTCCGTACAGCCGGGATAGATGTTGAATGCCCACTCACAACTTTCGAAAGAGATACCGGAAGGGTCATCTTCATTCTCCACATATCCGCTTACGTCAACGGCAGCTTCAGCGGCGGAACCAAATACCACCACAATTTCAGTGGGGCTGTTATAGCGGGCGATATACCCGTTGTACACATTCCAGGTTACCGCGCCTACATTACCGGTAACAGTGAAATTGTATTCCTGGCCAACACAATAGCTGCCACCGTCGCTAATCCTGTCGGAATGGATCAGGAGGGGTGCGTAGGCGATGCCCGTCTTTTGCGCGCTGATTGTTTGGTGCTGGCTCAAACGGTTAACAGGCTTTTGGGTGAAAGCACTGATGCTAAAGGCGAGGGCAACGATCAAAGCGCCCGCGGCAACTTTTTTCAAAATGGAGAAGCGTTTTGTTTGTTTCATCTTGATGGGTTTAGGATTGTGTTTCATTTTAAAATGCGGTTAATCAAAAGAACGCCAGCTTGATTCGGGTACGCCAATCGGATATTATGCCGGGTTATTGTTACATGGCCTCCTTTTCAAGATAATAAAGTTATTTTCTATATAAGTGAAATTATTATTGTCTTAACCGGAAGGTAATATGGCGGCGGCTTCTGTTGCCGGTGCTGGAAAGTACGACGGGAGGCATAGGGGAGCGGTTGGCAGTAATGGGGCTTAAAAAAGCAGCGCATCCGGGCCGGATTGCAGAAGCACTTCCCTCGTTTGCGGTGTGCCGATAAAGTCATTCCAAACCCCATCCGGATCACCATTTGTTGTGAGGTAAACGGCGCGGTTACAACATATATTGTCCAAAAAAAATATACTCCCAATAGTTTTTTTACCATCCCATCCGCGGATATTTTTGATGAAATTTTTGGCATTTAAAACCGGACAACATGATGAATTCCTATGTACGATGGTTGCAGGAGGTCGACAGAACGGCTTTGAACCAGGTGGGCGGCAAAGGCGCCAACCTCGGTGAACTATCCGCCATCGAAGGGGTGCGGGTACCGGAGGGCTTCTGCATTACCACGGAAGCCTACAAAAAACTCACCGGTAACCACCGGGCACTGAGTATCCTCCTCGATGAGCTGGCACAATTGAAAGCCGGAGAAAGCGTATTGATCAGGGACATCAGCGCGAAAATCCGGGCGGTCATCGAAGGTATCCCCATCTCCGGCGATATCGCGGATGCAATTACAGATTATCTCGCCAGGTTCGGCGAGCAGGAGGCCTTTGCCGTACGGTCCAGCGCCACGGCGGAAGACTTGCCCACGGCCTCTTTTGCCGGGCAGCAGGATTCCTATCTGAACGTTACCGGTCGGGAAGCCGTCCTGCAGCACATCAGCCGCTGCTGGGCATCGCTGTTTACCGGGAGGGCCATTGTTTACCGGCTGCAAAACGGGTTCGATCACCGGAAGGTGCTGCTGTCGGTGGTGGTGCAGCAAATGGTGTTTCCCCGGGCCGCGGGGATTCTCTTTACCGCCGACCCCGTCACAGGCAACAGGAAAGTACTGTCCATCGATGCCGGATTTGGGCTGGGGGAGGCCATGGTAGCCGGTCTTGTGAATGCAGATAACTATATGGTGTGCAACGGCGAGGTAACCGGCAAAACGATACCCGCCAAGAAACTGGCGATATATGCGGTAAAGGGGGGCGGCACCGGGCAGGAAGAGGTGGAGCCGGAGCGGCAGCATGCCCAGGTATTGACGGATGAGCAGATTGTTCAGCTGGAACTGATCGCCAGAAAAATCGAAGCACATTTCGGTAGCCCGCAAGACATTGAATGGTGCCTGGCCGGTGATACGTTTTATATCGTGCAGACCAGGCCCATCACCACGTTGTTCCCTGTTCCCGGGCCGAATGGCGGTGAGAACCGCCTGTATGTATCCGTAGGCCATCAGCAAATGATGACGGACGCCCTGAAGCCGCTGGGAATGTCCGTTTTCCAGTTAACGTCCGTCCGGCCGCGGTTTCAGGCAGGCGGAAGGTTGTTCGTGGATATCACGGATATGATGGCGTCGCATGCCGGGAGAAAGTCGCTCATGCAAACCCTGGGCACCGATCCGCTCATCAAAGACGCATTGCTGACGCTGATAGCGCGCGGGGATATCATCCAGCCGCTGCCAGAAGAAACAGAAGATGCGCAACCCGGCAACGGCAATACTGGCGGGCTCCCCATTGGCGCTCCATTGCCGGTTGACGATCCGGCGGTGGTTACTGAACTGATCATGGGTTGCGAGCAATCGGTAGCCGCTTTGAAACAGGCCGTCGCGACCCGGTCCGGCCCCGCGTTGTTTGATTTTATAGCGGACGATATCCGGCAACTGCAACAGTTTTTATTCGCCCCGAAAAGTTTCAACGCGCTCATGGCGGGCATCAATGCGGCTACCTGGATCAGTGAAAAAATGCAGGCGTGGCTGGGTGAGAAAAATGAAGTGGACACGCTCTCCCAGTCGGTGCCCAACAATGTTACCTCGGAGATGGGGTTGTCGCTGCTGGACGTGGCGGATGTGATTCGCCCGTACCCGGCGGTTACCGGTTATTTGCAGCAGGCAAAAGGAGAGCGCTTCCTGGAACAGCTGGGTCAGCTGGAAGGGGGCATGGCAGCCAGGAGCGCGATAGAAGCCTACCTCAGCAAATATGGCATGCGCTGCGCCGGTGAAATTGATATTACGAAACCCCGCTGGAGCGAAAAGCCGTCAACGCTGATTCCCGTCATCCTCGGGAATATCCGGAACTTCGCGCCGGGAGCCGGCAAGCGGAAATTTGAGCAGGGACTGCAGGAAGCCCTCAAAAAAGAGCAGGAGTTATTGGCGCGGTTAAAGCAACTGCCGGACGGTGAGCAGAAAGCCGCTGAAACCAAACGGATGATCGCGCAACTCCGGGATTTCATCGGGTACCGCGAATACCCCAAATATCACATCGTTAACCGTTACTTCATTTACAAGCAGGCTTTGCTGAAAGAAGCCACGCACCTCGTGCAGGCCGGCGCAATCGGGGAGGAAGAAGATATATACTATCTCACGTTCGAAGAGCTGCGGGAAGCCGTACGCACGAAAAAAGCAGACAAACAGGTGATTGCCCAGCGTAAGGAAGCGCATCAATTGCACGGGAAGCTGACGCCTCCGCGCCTCATCACGTCCGACGGTGAAATCATCACCGGCAGGTACGACCGGGAGAATGTCCCAACCGGCGCATTGGCCGGCCTGGCTGTTTCCACCGGCGTAATAGAGGGCCGTGCCCGCGTTATCCTCAACATGGAAGATGCCAACCTGGAAGAAGGAGATCTGCTGGTCACCAAATTTACCGACCCCAGCTGGACGCCTTTATTCGTATCGATCAAAGGCCTCGTTACAGAAGTGGGCGGCCTGATGACGCACGGCGCGGTGATCGCGCGCGAATACGGCCTGCCGGCAGTAGTGGGCGTTGAAAATGCCACCGGGTTGATCAAAGACGGGCAGCGCATCCGCGTGAACGGCACCGACGGGTTCGTGGAGTTGCTGTAACCTGTCAATCCTCCCCGTAGCTGTATTCGTACACATCGGTAATTTTACCGTCGGCGTTATAATTGTACGCCGTTTTTATGCAGCCGCTGGGACCCGTGACTGAAACGCTTTTCGCGGTTACCCGGCCGTTATTCTTCGTGATGAGCGATTGCATGTGGTTGAGTTGTTGCCGTGTGTGCTCGGTCAGCAACGCTCCGTTTTCCAGGCTGTACAACCGCATGATGGTAAATGTCGCCTCTCTGCCGCTGTATTGGTAAGTGATTTTCTGGGTCGCATCGGTTTCTTCGGCAATCCGGCCGATCGAATCGTAAGTGAACCTGGAGACGCCTACGAGGTCTCCGCTGCCATTGAAGGTCTCTTTCCTGACGCAGCGAAAACCATCGTCCAGGTGGAAAACGTTCGAGACCATCACGTTTCTTGCATCCACCGAAACGATGCTATACCGGTTTTTTTCGTATTTGAAAACAGTGGCGCCCCGCTGGCCGTTGTTGTCCGTTCTGACGATGCTGTCGATCAGGTTGTATCGGTTCCGGTGGTAGACATCGTCCGAGAATAAAACGTCGTTCATGTACATCGTATATCGCTGGAGCCGGTTGTTGTTGTCATAGATGGTTTCGGTCCGTACCGGTGACTTTTTTATCCGGGCGCTGTCCTCAAAAAAGCGGACCGTCACCCTGCCGGACTGGCAGCGCGGATACGCGGTGGGGGGTGGGTAGAAGGCGGTGTTGGAACAGGTGGCTACCTGATCCGCATAGTGCTGATCCATCGCGAATTGCTTTTCCAGTATTTGCCTGGATTCCCGTTGGCGCTCCGATACCTCCGCTTTCCGCTTCCCTGCGTAATACACCTTGTCGTTAAACGGCACACCGAAATAGGATTCATATGCTTTGATATACCGGGCCGGGTTTGTTACAACCACCGGCTTGTCGACGCCGTTTGACAAAATCATGCCCTGCCGGGCTTTCCTGCCATTGTTGTGAAAATAGAAGTAACCGTAGTTTTTGAATTCAAGCACCTCGTGCTGGTCGGTTTTCAGTACATGCACTTCTTCCGCATCTTTAAAAGCATCGGCGAACCGTTGGTAGATAGACAGATGGTTGTCCAGCCCGGCTGAGCCGCCCAGGTTGAAAAATACCAGCGTGACCTCTTCTTTATGCCAGACAGGGCGTGGCGCTGTGCCGGGAACCGGGTTATCATTCACCACCAGCTTTGGAGAGCAGGCGGTCAGCATGGCTAAGCAGGCAAGGAGATACAATACGTTTTTCATGGCAGGAGGTGATGCGCATGGGACAGAGGAATCAGTCTTGAAATTCATGCAGGCGTTATTCGTGTTCGAAGTCTTCGGAATTGGTGCGAGGCGGCGTTGCGTGTTGAACATATTTGCTGATGTGGTGGTCGGTAGTTGGCCGCAAAACTCGCAAAAAAAGTAATGCGGTAGTATAGGGATATAAATTTGCCAGCTGCTGGCTCATATCCGCAGGGAACTACGGCGAATCCGGCCCGTCGGTCGCTGTTTTGCGACCATCCCGGTACCGGAATAGGGACTGCAAAAAATGCAATTGGAGTGTTCCGGCGAAAAAGGCAACGCACTATGTACGCACCAAGCGAAGAAAATGAGACCGGGAGCGGCAGGATTTTTCTTCACATTTATTCATTTTTACGCAGTTTTTGCACACATGTAACGTCAGCCCGCGAAAAATTCTCAGTTAAGGCCCGTGTTTGAAGGCAGCTGTTTTGAGCCGTGCATCTGGGCGTTTTCCTGGCCCGGTGGAGGAGGATGGTCGGGTTGGGGCTTTGGCGCCTTAAAATAGCTGGATTTGCGCTTTGTCGTCCATTTTACCCGGTGGAAGACTGCCGGCGAAGTTGTTCGGGAGAACATGGCTGTCTCCTTCCATCTTGCGCCCATGTTACTTAAGGGATACTAAAGGGTTACTTAGGGGATAGTGCGTAGGGAGTGCGTGTTTTTGGCTTTTTGGAGAAATAGGTACAAATAGGGGACGGTCCCATTTTCTGCGGATGGTTATTTGTTTTGCCTGTTCATGTTGTGCAAGTTGTGGATTAGGAAGTATGTTCTGAATGAGGTGCGAATGCAGGGAGGGTAATGTTGTACAAAAAAAAGTTGATTGAATATGTTTTTTGATCAGTAGTTGCTAAATTTGGTGAGTATTCCCCTAACAATGAAACTCAAGTTGTTACAACGTTATGGATTATTGTAGCCCGTCTTTTTGGTTTTTATGTTGAATCCGTATCAAGATAGGTAATATCCCAACTTATGAAAAAATATAGTTAAAGATGAAAATAAATGCCCTTTCAACAGTTTTAGCCCCCAGATACCTCCTGCTATTATAACCGCCGCTCCGGAAATAAGAACAATGCAATTTATACATAAAGAGAACCGGAATCTAGTGGGTATGGGATGGTTGGCGAATGAAAAAGAGCAAGGGCTATCGCCAAACGATATTAAGACAAATTCAGGGACAAGATCACTCTATATTCTCATTTTTTAATGATATAGGGAGTTTGGCTGAAGGGACCTATAAGTGGAATGGTAAGAATTGGGTCAAGCAGTAATTATAGCTAGATATGAAATGGAAAATAGTTATATATACTTTTATAGCTGGAGCATTATTGGTAATTGGGTTTTATTACTATTTTATTTATGGGCAATTGGAGTTCCGCAGAAATACTAACACTCCAAAGGCTTTTTTAAGTACAGTTGCATATGATGCAAAGTTATATGCTAAAGATAGTATAAGCATTCTTGCCCAGTTAAAAAGTGACTTATTACATCGGAAGGATTTTTTTCAGAATACAGCATATTATGATTCAACTCTAATTCTGATTGATACAATTGTTTATAGTGCAGATTACAATAAATTAGGCATACTCATACTGACTAAAAATCCAACTTACAGACAGCTAATACCGGAAAAAGGTTATTCTTGGTATTACGATGCTACAAGCTATCTGGGACTAAAGAAAGACGGCAAGATTATCCTGGGGTGGTTGGGGCCAAGTTTTACAAATTCAACCGATAGTACTGAGATATCTAATAATATTAGGGAAGTCTGTTTTAGAATGTTTATGGAAAAGAAGAAGGTTGGTGATTCAGCGGTATATTATTATAATTTCAATGATTCGCGTTTTTGGAATAGTGCGATTTGGGCGGAGACTTTTGAAAGAAGTAAGTAGTGGAGGAAACGCATTATAGCACAATGCAATTATCCTCAGATGGAACGATGTCAGGCAGTGTAACATATAATGGTGGTGATACACCAGGAGAAGAAGTTAAAAAGAAGCAGAATGAATAAGGTCATATTAATATCGTTGCTACAGTTCAGTATGTTATGGAGTTGTAATGCGCAGCATAGGGTTAATAGCACTGCACAAGATTGTAGTCAGGAATATGATTCCATTTTTCAACGCCGGATATACACTAACGTGGATAATTTCGACCGGTTTTCCTACAAATAAACGCTCTCCGGTACAAGTATGACAACCTGTATTGAATATGTCATTTTTTTTGTACATTCATTTTGCCGCGGATTGATATAGGCACACGTGCCAGCAACGTGGAAAAGCCACCAATCATGAATCATCACTATCAAAAAGTGAATACAAGCTTAGCCGATTACGTTCAAACCGTTTTGGTGTTGGATGGAGCTTCCCATACTATCGGCTCCCGGTTGCCGCTGGTAACGAATGGGGTGGCGGTGTTACTTTGTGCGGTGAAAAATACCAGCCATCAAATTACCCTCTTCGGGCAATCCGTTCCGGAAGAAAAATGGCGCGTTGAAAACGATGAAACGCTTATTGCATACCTCTTTAAGCCTTTTTCATTGGCCCCGATCTTTAAACTGCCGGCGCAAACGTTAAAAGAAGGGCCGGTTGAACTCAATTGCTGGAATGCGCAAAAAGCAATGGCAGTGAATGTTCAGTTGTTTCATGCAAAAACGCTGGGAGAAATGATAGAAGTGCTGGACCATTTAATCCTTTCACAAATTCAGGATAACAAAAGGGAATGCGAAATTATTCGCCGCGCGACAGATAAAATAATGAATAATCCTGGTGCTGACGTGCTGCCTCAATTATTGGCGGATTTAAACTTGAAAGAAAGAAGCTTTCAACGGATATTTAAAAAGTATGTTAACATTCCTCCCAGCGAATACAGAAGAATCTGCCAGTTCTATTTCGCTTTTTTACAATTGAAAGGCGGACATTTTGATAAATTGACGGATGTGGCATATGCTAATGGATACTTTGATCAGAGCCACTACATCCGTTCATTCAAGGAATTTGCAAATATCACGCCTAATGAGTACCTGCAGTCCGGCCTGGACAAAAAATAGGAGCAGTGACGGCTTTGTACAATTTTGCCCTGTTTTCGGCAGGTAACTTTGTGGAAAATAATTCAAAAATGAAAAAGCAAATAACACCATGCCTTTGGTTTAATGGCCAGGCAAAGGAAGCCGGGGCTTTTTACAGTTCACATTTTGCGAATGCAAAAATCGTGGCGCAATCCCCGATTATAACCGAAATAGCGGTTTCGGGCCACCACATTACATTACTGGATGGCGGCCCGATGTATCAACCCAATGCATCCATTTCGCTATTCTATGTATGCGAAACGGAAGCTGAAATCACGGGTCTTTGGAATGCTTTTTCCGAAGGAGGCGCTGTGGTGATGCCTTTAGGGAAATATGATTGGGGCGAAAAGCATGGTTGGCTTAACGACAAATATGGCGTGTCATGGCAGTTTTGGTTGGGAAAGGTGGAAGAAATCGGCCAGCGGCTGATTCCCTGCTTTTCGTTTGGCGACAAAGCATACGGGCATGCAGAAGACGCCCTCAATTACTATTCCACCATATTCAAGAATCCACAACCTGAAGGTATTGTCCGATATGGAAGCCAGGAGGCGCCTAATGAAGAAGGAAAGGTGAAACACGCACAGATGGCTTTCAACGGTCAAAAGTTTTTGTTTATGGACGTTGTGCAGGCCAATTACGCTGCTTTTAGCGAAGGCGTTTCCCTGACCGTTCATTGCGAAACCCAGGATGAAATAGACTATTATTGGGAAAAGCTAACGGAAAGCGGAAAGGAAAGCATGTGTGGCTGGCTGGAAGACAAGTATGGCGTGTCCTGGCAGATCATACCGACGATACTGACCAAAATAATGAGCAACCCGGCTAAAGCTGGCAAAGCGGCACAGGCATTTATGCAAATGCGAAAATTCGATATCGAGAAAATTGTTCAGGCCGCCGGGTAGCCTCAATTTTAGGAGCGCGAATGAACCGGCGCAGCAGCATAAAAACTAACGTTGACCTGGGCTATAATAAAAAGTGTGTCAGTTTAAAGTTGAGCAACTTTTTACGGACACACTTTTTGTTAGAATTTCAGCGCTAATCCTCCAACCCACTGATATCCACCTTCGGCTTCGGTAGCTTCATCGCCGCAATCTCCGCTTTACACGCATCCACCATCGCCTGCGTCATGTCATAACTGTATTTGCCGTAATCTTCGTATTTAAACGCCCCCACATAGAAAAAACCATACTTGTCGAAGAACTCTGTAAGGTCGGTTTTACTCACCTGGCAGGCGGTTTTGACGAAGTTCAGCTGGTGCGCTGCCGGGTTGCTGCCCCTGGCGCCCCAGCCTTCAGCGCGTTGCTTTTGACCGGTGGGCCGGGTGGCTTCGCCCTGGCGGCGGAAGGCCTCGAACAGGTCGGGGTAAAAATCGGGATTGCCGCCGGGGCCGGCAAAGTATAGCTGCAGTTGCCAGAAGGGGATGAGGCGGTTGAATACGTCCTTATCCTGCAGGTAGCAGATCTTTTTGTTGATGATGCTGTCGCGCGACTTCTGGTAATTCTTTTGCTCCGAAATGCGGCTTTTGTTGCCGAAAGAAGTGGTCACGTACAGGGAGAAAATGTTGTTGCTCACCTCGCCGAGGCCGCCCCAGTTGAAGAACGGGCGCACCTGGTGCACATGGCCCACTTCGTGGCTGAAGCCCCAGCAGGGGTCGCCTTTGATCACGCGGTTGGGATCCACCACCAGCGGCATCGCATTGCCAGGCTGAGTGCCCATGTAAGCCACGCCATCGCCGTCGCGGAACATGTAGTAGTTGTAGTTCACGCGCGCCAGGATGTGGTTGTTGGGTACCTTGTTGTATTTGATCAGGCCCAGGATGCGGTGCTGGCGGTATACCAGCGAGTCGTAGTTGCTGATCAGTTCCACGCCCTTGCCGTAGGCGAACTTTTTACAGTCGGCCGCCGGGTACACGATCTGGATGTGGGCGCCTTTGGCGTCGATGATGGGATATACCGCGTTATCGATGAGCTTGTTCCAGTCGTCGTTTTTGTGTTTGGTGATGTCGAAGTACCCGTTTACCGGTGCGTTAACGAAATGCACTTTGACGGGATTTTCCTTATCCGGGGCGTCAGAGTAGTAGTCAACATAAGCGAGGCCGTCGAAGCTTTTCACGTCGATGATGTTGACGCCGTTCTGCAGTTTGAATTTTTGTTTTACAATGCCCCAGCCCGCCGGGTCCTTCGTTGGCTCAATGCCTTCCGGCGCGCGGCGGTTCCAGTTCGGCACCACCAGGCCCACGGACTTTCCTTCGGCGATATTGCTTACCAGCACCACATGGCGGCCTACGGGCAGGTAAACACCGGTTATGTTTTCGTACCGGCTGTACCCGTCGCCGATCATCAGCTCGCGGCCCAGGGTGGTAGGGGTAAGGATCGCGCTATAGTCGGCAAGGCGGTACTGTGGGGCATATTGCCCGTTGAGCATGGCCAGGGCGGCTTCCCGTAACTGTGGGTGCTGTATGGCGTCAACGTCTTTCTTCTTCGTGTTCTTTTTGAGCGCCGTCGCCATTGGGTTGTCGAAAACCGTCAGGTCTTTTTCGATGCCGGCGATCTCGCCGGAGCTTTGAGCACAGGCCCAGGTGGTGGCTGCTGTAAAAAGCAGCAAGAGGTACAATTTTGGTTTCATGTGTGAATGAATTGTCAGGCATGGTTTCGGGCCGGCACGAGGCCATTCGTGCAACCCCCTGTCATACAAATAAAGAGTTGTCGGGGCCAAGATAGCGAAAAAACATTCCGGCGCGGGGGAAAGAGGGAGCAACGGTAGTTATGAAGGGCCACCGGTTGGGAGCAGCCCGTCTGCCTGCGCAAGGCGGCCGCGGGCCGGGATGGCGGAGTACATAGACACGGAAAGCGCCTGCTGATCAAAGGCGGCGGAATACATGAAGGGGATGCCTGGATACGAAAAACGCCTACGATAGAAATAGGGCGGAATACGTGAAGGGGATGGGTAGACCCGAAAAGCACCTGCTGTTGAATGAAGACGGAAAACTTGAATTCCCCGCTCACGCGCAAGTTTCATCCTGCCCGAACATCGGGATGTTCTCCTTTTGCATCCGCTGCTCGCCCCACATCCGCAGGTGGTTAATGAACGGCACCAGCTCGGCGCCCACCTCCGTAAGGGAATACTCCACGCGGGGCGGCACTTCATGGAACACTTCCCTGCGTACCAGGTGGTCTTCTTCCAGCTCGCGCAGCGTTTGGGAGAGCATTTTTGGAGTGATGTCGGTAATATGGCGGCGCAGCTCCCCGTACCGCAAAATGCCGTTCAGGTGCAGGTACCAGAGTATCCGGCCTTTATATTTGCCGCCGATACGCCTGAACGCAAAATCCACCGAGCACATCGGCTGCTGTTTTTCAGAAATTTTTCCTTTCATCACAAGTGATTATCAGTATTAGTATCCTTTTGGTGCGTAGCCTACTTTTAAGTGCCTACTTGTTTCAAAGATAGTGTGCCGGTAGATTTGCAGCAAATTATCGAAAGATGGAAAGAAGAGCGCTGATCAAACAATTGATGTTAACCGGGATGGCGGCTGCCATTCCCTTCCGGAAAGTTTGGGCGAACGGTTTGCCCTCGCTGCAAACCTTCAAACGGCCCTTCCACCGCTTCACCCTGGGCGAACTGGAATTGACGGTGATCACAGACGGTTTCATCCGCCTGAGCCCCGTGCAGCCGAATTTTCCCAACGGTCCCAAAGCAGCGGAAAAGGCATTGCTCCATGGGCACTTCCGCCCCACGAACGAAGTGGACCTGAGCATGAACATCCTGCTCGTCAAAAAGGGAACAGACGTAATACTGATCGATACGGGCACGGGCGGCGCTTTCGGGAAAGACTCCGGCTGGATGCTGCCATCCATGGCCGACGCGGGCTTCACGCGGGAAGGTATCACGGCCGTCGTCATCTCTCATGCTCACCCGGACCATATAGGCGGACTGGTTACGAAAGCGGGCGAACCGGTATTCCCCCACGCGAAGGTGTACATTGCCGAAGCTGAAAGCGCTTTCTGGATGGCTCCGCGGCAGGACTTCTCCAAATCGAAGTTCCAAAACAAACAGCTGCTGGCCGATTTCGCCACCGCCGCCCGGCAAACCCTCAAAGCCCTCGGCCAGCGCGTACAACACTTCAACGACGGCGCGGAACTATTCGGCTGCATCCGCATGGAAATCGCACCGGGCCACACACCGGGCCACGCGCTCACGCATATCTATTCCGGCGGCGAAAAAATGGTGCACGTGGCGGACCTCGTGCATTCCGACGTGCTTTCCATACCGCACCCGGAATGGGGCTTCAACGGCGATGTAGACATCGATATGGCCACCGCTACCCGCAAGCGGCTGCTGGCAAGGTTCGGTAAAGACAAAACAAAAGTGTTCGCTTATCATTTCCCCTGGCCGGGCATCGGCTACGTAAAGCCGGACGGCGGCAAATGGGAATGGATACCGGAAGCATACGCGGTACCGGTGGCCTGAAAAAACTGCGCTGATCATTCAAATTTCAGTACGGCCAGCCCCTGCGCCGCACGGTCCAGTTCTTCCTTCATCACGGCAATGTAGTGGTCTGTTTCCTTCCGGAAGCTCGAAGCGAGATTCCTGTAATAGGCAATGCCTTCCAGCAGGTTGGCCTTGAATGCCTGCAGGCTTTTCACCTGTTTCAGGTTGAAGGGCATGCCGGCGGCGATCTTTTTCCTGAAATGCTCCACGTACAGGTGCAGCTCATTGACGAACATGTTCGGCCGGTGCAGGGAGTTGAGGAGGTTGGCGCGGCCGTAGATGTGATCCGTCATTTCCTGCAGGGAAAACACGCCGGAAAAATAGGCGAGGTTAGGCCCGGGGCAAATGGCCACGGCCGGTAGCTTGTGGGAGAGGGGGATTCCGTTCTTCAGCCGCACGCCGCTGCCCAAGCCTTCGCACAAACAATCTTTTTCGGTAATACGCCGGTACTCGATGTTATACTGTTCTTCCGGCAGCTGCCGGTCTTTCAGCTGGTTGATCTTCAGGCGCTGGTATTCGCGGGACGATGGGCAGATCGGCTCCGTGGTAAACTCGGTGTCTGACACGAGGAATTTTTTATAACAGGGGCTTCCCGGCCGGTCTTTTTCAATGCGCTCGCGCCTTTGTTGCTCGGACGTGCTTTTCCGGAAGTTGTTGAACGGAATGCCGAGGGGAGACGCCTCGCTCAGGTAATAATCTTCCTGCCTGGCCGTCGCCAGGTCGTGCAGGGTGGCCTCGTCTACACTGGTCGCTTCAGGCACCAAAAGAAACGGGCTTCCCCAACCGGTGCCGTTCACCGCGTAATGCTCCAGCAGAAATTCGTCTTCGTTGGCCGTGCCGATGCCGCCCTGCACGGTGATTTTCAAATCCGGCGGGCAGGAAAATGATGGAATGTTTTTTTCCATATGGGCGGCACGGCAGAGGTCAAACAGTTCGGCGCACAGCCCGGCCTTCTTCTGCTTGAACTCCTCCAGTATCGGGCCCAGCAGCAACCCTTCGGTCGCGAAGGCATGGCCGCCGCAGTTCAGGCCGGATTCAATCCGCAGCTCCGAGATCCACAGCCCTTTTTTGGCGAATATTTTTCCCTGCACCAACGCGGAACGGAAGTCGCTTACTTTCAGCACGATTTTTTTCTTCAGGCGCCCCATGGCATCGGGATAGAAATCCGGAAATTGTTCCGCGTAAGCGTACAGCCTGGGGTTATAGCCCGCGGAAAAGATGATGGACGATGCCAGGTCGCTGTTCGCATACCCCCGCAGCGCGGCCAGCGCATCCGAATATTCCGCCGGCAATTCGTTGCCACTGGCGTCAAAATTGGTCTTGTCTACTTTCGACATGATGTTCACGTCGATCGCGCCGGGCACAATGGCCTGCCTTAAAGTTTCCTGCAACTGTTGCTTTTCATCGCCATCGGGCAACGTCAGCATGGCGTTGAATTGTTTTTTCAGGACAGACTTGTCGGGCAGCAGCCTGAAATACTTCATGAGCTCGTTGCCCGCCGCAAACGGAAGGCTGCGCAGGTGCTCCACCTGGCCTGCTACGATGGCGTTGACCAGGTTGAGGTAAGCGGTTATCCGCCTGGCCCGGTAGTCGTTTTCCTTGCCGGAAATAAACTGGTATGGCGCGCCGGTTTGGATGCAGTAATGCTTGCGGACGTCTTCTATCAACTGGTCGTCCATGATAGACACTACGGACGAAATGCCGAACCTGGCGACTTTAACGGGCGTATCGATGGAGTAGCCCAAACCGAGCACCGGTATATGAAAACTGTGTAATGTATGTTGCGTCATCGCATGATGGGCCTGTTACGTTTTGTGGCCGGTAACAGGCAGGCAAATGTTCACTAATTCCGAAGCAATGCCGTTGCATGAATATCATCGGTAAAGATGATTGTGGTCAGCTGCATCCCGGAAATTAGCCACACA
Source organism: uncultured Chitinophaga sp. (assembly GCA_965653365.1). Taxonomy (GTDB): domain Bacteria; phylum Bacteroidota; class Bacteroidia; order Chitinophagales; family Chitinophagaceae; genus Chitinophaga. The sequence continues at coordinate 677,792 of CBFGZV010000001.1, forward strand.
TCACCATGCAGAACCGGCCCGGTAGGCCGGAACTCCCCGATAATCGACTAACTTAGCGGCATGCTGACCGCTTTCAAACAATACCTGCAAAACCATACGCCCATCACAGACGGGCAGTTCGAGCTACTCAGCCGCGAAGTAACGCCGCGTGCCTATCCGAAAGGCCGCATCCTCGTAAAACCCGGCGATACGGCAGACAGCGGGTATTTCGTGAGCAAAGGGCTGCTGAGGGCCTATGCGGTAGACGAGAAAGGGAAGGAGCACATCATTCAGTTCGCACCGGAAAACTGGTGGATTGGCGACCGGGGCGCGATGTACTTCGGGGAACCCGCTACCTTTTATGTGGATGTGGTGGAAGACGCGGAAGTGGTAGTGGTGAACCGCCATTTTATGGACCGCGCGCAGGAAATTTGTCCTGCTTACGCCCGTTACAACATTCACCTCCTGCACAATGCCGCCCGGCACATGCAACAGCGCATCGCTTCCCTGCTGGCCGCTACGGCGGAAGAACGCTATCTTTCGTTCATACAGATGTATCCCAACGTGATGCTGCGCGTGCCGCAGCTGATGGTGGCTTCCTACCTCGGCATCACCCCGGAAACCCTCAGTCGCGTCCGGAAGGAGCTGGCAAAGAAACATTTCGGGAAATAAGCGTACAGCAACACGCTGCCCGCGATCTTATCATACATCAAGATGCTGCATCTCCGCCATGCGTACCTTTGTGTAAGAAAAAAGGAGAATAGTATGAAAAAGACCATCGACAGAATTGTTCCGAAACCTGCAAGGCCCGGCATGGTGGGCGACGGTTTCCGGGTGTTCAACTTCATTCCCGGCGCGGGCATCCTGCAAAAGCGCATCAGCCCGTTTTTAATGCTCGATTTTAACGCGGAATACGACTTCGGCCCGTCCGATCATATCCGTGGCGTAGACGTGCATCCCCATAAAGGCTTTGAAACGGTGACCATCGCCTACAAAGGCAGCGTGGCCCACTACGACAGCAGCGGCAGCAGCGGCGTGATCAACCCCGGCGACGTACAATGGATGACCGCCGGCAACGGCATCCTGCACAAGGAATTCCACGAGGAATCCTTCTCGAAAAAAGGCGGCCCGTTCGAAATGGTGCAGCTCTGGGTGAACCTCCCGAAGAAAGATAAATCCGTAGCCCCGCATTACCAGGCGCTGACGGCAGACAACATGGGAAAGCTCGAACTCGGCAATAACGGCGGCACGGTGAACGTCATCGCCGGCAATGCCAATGGCGTGGCTGGCGCGGCCAGCACCTACACGCCGGTCAACCTCTTCGACGTGCGGCTCAATGCAGGCGGTACATTCAGCACCAACATCCCCGCCGCACATAATACCGCCCTGCTCGTCGTCAACGGGAATGTGACCGTTAACGGCGCGCCGGTAGCGGAACACCACTTCGTATTGTTCGGCAATGAAGGAGAGGAGATTGAGCTGAAGGCGGACAACACCGCCGTGGTGCTGCTGCTCAGCGGCGAGCCCATCAACGAACCGATCGTGAGTTACGGGCCGTTCGTGATGAACACCAAGGAAGAAATAGAACAGGCGATCATGGATTATAACCTCGGTAAATTCGGGGTGCTGGACTAATATGGATAGACGGATAACGACGGGCCGGTTGTCATGCACAGCCGGCCCGTTTTTGTATGTCCGCTCGCAAGCAGGTTTGTTGACTCGCTGCCTTTGTTCTGGTCAGCGGCAGCTGCGGCTTGATGAGATTTAATCATCCATCCCGGTGGAATACGCTTAAGAGGGTAAAATCATAACGGGTTAATAATTAGTCGATAAGACAGGTGCTAAATTTTGCTAAACAAAACGGTGCGACTGTATCCGGCGTAAGATAATCCATCTTTTCCGTGGAATCCGCTATTTGATATTCTCGCGCATGAAAGTAGGTTTGACATGTTGATTGGCATGAAACGGACACTCCGTGTTTTAGACATTTGAATACTGATTCCGCTAATTTTTTTTCCGCGGCAAAGTATGAACAAGTAAGCTCCCGATGCCTGCATTTTCAAAACGCCCGACGTGAGAACGCTGGAAGCCTATCCTCACCAGGTGCTGGAAGCGGTGAAAGCGAAATATCCATACGCGGTGGTCAATTCGATCACGACAGCGATCGGCGGGGAAAATTCGGAACAGGGGGCGAAGAGATTCGAGCGGGATGTGCTGATCCACCGCCCGGACGTGCTGTTCATCGACTACGCCCTCAACGATCGCGCCATTGGCCTGGAACGCTCGAAAGCGGCGATGGAGCAGATGATTCAAAAGGCCCTGCAGAAAAATATCAAAGTCATTCTCCTCACACCTTCGCCCGACCTGGGCGTGAACATATCGCAATCCGGCAACGTGCTGCAACAGCATGCGGACCAGCTGAAGGCGCTGGCGGAAAAATACCGCACCGGGCTGGCCGACAGCTACGGTTCGTTCAAAGCGGCGGCGGGGAAGGGGGCCGACCTCAAAGCGCTGATGTCGCAAAGCAATCATCCCAATAAAGCGGGTCATGCGCTGATCACCGGAGGCATACTGCCGTATTTCAGGTAACCGTTTAGCGGCATAATGCCCGGCGTTCCTACCGGGAGCCTGTTAAAGGATTTGCCGTGATCAGGGAAGCGACGTCACGTCTCTCAGTTCGTTCCCCATCTGTCTGAACTGCTCATAAATGCGGAGACTGTTTTCCCTTTTGTTGAAAGTGATGCGGAGCTTGCCCGGTGCTGTGACCAGGTAAAACGAAACGCGGTTGTCGAGCACCACCTGGCCGTCGATCTCCGTGTTGCCGAAAGAGAGATTCGTATACGGGCCCAGTTGGTCCTCCAGATAGGCGCAAACCTCGTCGTAATTGGCCGCGGGATAATCGGCTTTGATCTTAAACTGCTTCTCCGAGTCCGTAACGGAGTAGGAGAAGCTGCGGACAGGGCGCTGGAAATGCTGCCGGGCAAAAATAAACAGCGTGGCTGTAATGCAGAGCAGGCCGAAAACGAAGAATATGCGGTATATAGTCATTGCTTACAGGTTTAAACGGGTTTTGGTGGCCTTTGTCAGGCCGTCTTTATGCAGCAGCACGGAAATGGATTTCAGTTGTATGTACGGGATGCTCATGTAATAGTATCCCTTCTTCCCGTTCCTGGCGCCCCAGGAATTTTTCACTTTATAGTACGCTTTGCCTGTCTGGTCCCGCACCTTGCCGGTAATGTGCATGTTATGATCGTCGGTGGTGTTAAAATTCTCGAACTGCTCCTGCCGGTATTGTTGTGTAATGATTTTTTCCGGCGCCGGCCCGGTCATTATCCGTTGCTCACCGGCCTCGTCTGCCGCCACCACCGCCATGCCTTCTTTCACGGAGAACCCTTTTTCGCTGGCATCGGTATCGAGTGCGAGGGTGTACCCGTTTTCCAGCGCGTGGTCGATATTGGCCATATACTCATCCAGCGGCAGGTTGTAGAAACTTTCATTCATATGGTTGGCGGGGATGTTGAGGATGGAACGCCGGTAGAATGGAACATGCGTGAATGACGTGATGGTCACATAATCGGACAGTTTCAGCTGCGTGGCGGCGGCAAAGCTCTGCGGCGTATAGGTTTTGCCTTTGTAAGTGAATTGTGCCGGCACGGCGCCGAGGTACCGGTCGAGTATGGCGGGGATCTCCGTTTTCCATTGCGCGACCGGTTGGGCTTTCTTTTCCGCGTAGGCTTTTACCCGGGCTTCGAGCGCCTGGAACAGCTCCTGGTGATCGTATACGGAATCGGTTCCTTTTAACCCGGTGTAGGCGCTTTGGGGCATCATGCCGTACGCGGCCGCGCTGATCACCGGGTCGTGGTTGAGGCCGCCCTCGGAGAAACGCGCCGCGCCCTGCCGCATAATATAGTTCGCGGCTTTATCGACATACGAACAACGTACGAAGTACATCTCGGACAGGTCGGTTTCCTGGCCGGTGATACGCATGATTTCCGATTCGAGAAATGACGACGTGGAGAAGCTCCAGCAGGTGCCCGACCGCTGCTGGTCTGCCACCGGTGTGGCCGGAATGTCGAGCAGCGGGGTGAAGCGATACCGGCTGGCCGGGCTTTTGTCAGGCTTCGCCTGTTGCAACCCGCAGCCCGCCGTAAAGGATGCCGCCAGCAGGCCCGCCGCAAAGAACGTGGATGCTGTGCTCATGCGTCCGATCGTTTGATAAATTGTGCGTACACAAGGAACGCCGCTGAAATACAAAACGCCATGATGGCGAGGGAATGCAGGCCGGCGGGTTGAGACAGTGCCACGAGCGTGAGCCCGAAACCCACACCTGCCAGCACGGCGAACCACTTCAGCGCGTTGTTCCGGATAGCGGTGTTGCCGGGTTTGAAAAGGCGCGAAATATCCGCTTCGGAAAAACCACGGTCGAGCATCCTGCTTTTGAGCTGATAGTCCAGCACCAGCTTTACGATGGTGATGATGAAGGTGCCGATCAGGTACATGCACAAGGTGATGGCGAAAATCCGGAACCCCAGTTCCAGTGAGCTGCCCTCCCTGAGCGGCGTTGTCAGATCCTGTGCCTGCGCCGTTGCCGCTATGGTGAGCATTGCCGTTATGATGGATGTCTTTTTCATCTGGTTTTATATTAGACAGTTGCTTGCGATGGATGTTGCAGGATTTTATGCATTTTTTTCACGTATGTTTTGCGGAGATCGAGCCCCTGTAAAAGGAGAACGGTGAGCAGGGAAGTGATCATCGTCCAGGTGAGCATCGAAGCCGCCCCGCTGAACACCGCCGCCGCATCCGCACGGAAGAGGTACAGGGCCGCACCACCCGCCAGCAGCACCGCTGCCAGCGCCGTGTACAGCACGGGGAATGCTGTGCGCCGGGGCGCCGGCAAGCGCTCCAATACCGCGGCGCTCACGTCGAAATCGAAGGCCGGTGCGGGCTGCGCCGCGATTGAAGCCGCCATTTCCCGGTATGTTTGCGCCTTCGCCCGGCAGGCGGGGCAGTGTTCCATATGTGCCGACCAATGCGGGGCGAGGCCCATCGCATATTCCTGTATGGCGGCGTCGGCAGGATGTGTTGTGATCATAACGCTTCCCTTTTATGCGTAAGCAATAAATCTTCACGAAGGGCTTTCCGGGCCCTGAACAAATAGTTTTTAACGGTGCCTTCCGGCAGCCCCGTGATCTCCCCGATCTCCCCGTAGCTGCATTCCTGCTGGTGAAAAAGCGTGATCAGGGTCTGATATACAGGGGGCAGCCGCGCTATGCCGGCTTGCAGGATGCCTTGCAGCTGCTTGCGGGAAAGGGCGGCGGTGGCGGTTTCGTCTTCCGGCAATTCCGCTTCGGGCCCATCGGGCAACGGCAGCAGTTGTTTTTTGTCGAGGTAGTTGATGCAGGTATTATACGCTATCCGCGCTATCCAGGTCGATAACTTCGACTGGAAGCGGAACCCCGGAAGGTATTGGAATGCCTTCAGGTAGATGTCCTGTACCAGGTCTTTCCTGTCTTCCCCATGCCGCACCATCCCGAAAACGACCCGGGCCACCAGGCCTTCGGTGTGTTGGATAATGACGGCAAAGGCGCGGGTATCCCCGCGCAGGACCTGTTCCACCAGCTGGTGGTCGGTGAGTGTATTTCCGTTCAGAGCGTGCACTGGATGAAACAGACAGGTGAGGGGCCGGAATGTTGCAATAAAGCTATGCTTTTTTCATCGTTGAGGCGTTATGCAGCCGGGCGGGATAATCTTCCCATGGTCTTTACCGTTGCCTGCCGGTTCCTCCGGCTAAGCGGCCGCGGTAATTTGTGCCGGTTTGCCCGTTTCGGCCGCACCGGATATTCCCCGTGATTAAATAATTAATTCGGCCTTACACCCCTCTGCATTCACCAATAATTTCTATTTTAAACCCCGGAATCAAACATCAAAGCAACAGCTCATGGACACGAGAAGAGAATTTTTACGCAAAGCCGCCCTGCTCACCGGCGCAGGCGGGCTGGCCAACATGCTCCCCGAAACCATCCAGCGCGCCCTGGCCATCAATCCCGCCCCGGGCAGCACTTTCCTCGACGCGGAGCACGTGGTGTTCCTCATGCAGGAAAACCGGTCGTTCGACCATTGCTTCGGCCGCCTCAAAGGCGTGCGCGGCTTTAACGACCCCCGCGCCCTGAAGCTGGAAGACGGCCGCCCCGTATTCATGCAGCAAAACAAGGAAGGCGAAACCTACGCGCCCTTCCGCCTCAATATCAAAGACACGAAAGCCACCTGGATGAGCGCCCTGCCGCATTCCTGGGCCGACCAGGTAGACGCGCGCAACAACGGGCGGTACGACCGCTGGCTCGACGTGAAGAAATCCGGCCACCGCGAATACGGCCGCATGCCGCTCACCATGGGGTACTACGACCGGGAAGATATTCCTTTCTACTACGCCCTGGCCGACGCCTTCACGGTGTGCGACCAGCACTTCTGCTCGTCACTCACCGGCACCACGCCCAACCGCCTCTACTTCTGGACCGGGACCATCCGCAGCGAAGCCCGCCCAGATGTGAAGGCCAACGTGTACAATTCGGATGTGGACTACGGCAAGCCCGCCCACTGGCAAACTTTCCCGGAGATGCTCGAAGCCAACCAGGTGTCGTGGAAGATTTATCAGAACGAAATCAGCGCGGACACGGGGTTCGAAGGTGAGGAAGATGCCTGGCTGGCCAACTTCACCGACAATCCCATCGAGTGGTTTTCGCAGTACCATGTGGAATATGCCGAAGCGCACCTGGCGCACCTGCGCAAGGTGAAGGCCGAACTGCCCGGCAAACTCGCCGCGCAGGAAAAAGAACTGGCGGCGCTCAAAGCCGGTACCGACGAGCACAAAGCGCTCGAACGAAAAGTGCAGCGCCAGAAAGAATACCTCGCCTACACGCACAAAACGCTCGATAAAGTAGCCAAAACCCCCTTCAGTGCGCTGCCCGCACGCGAACAGCAGCTGCATAAGAAAGCGTTCACCACCAACGCCGGCGATCCGGACTATCACACGCTCACCAAACTGAAGTATAACGACGGAGATACGGAGCGGGAAGTGCAGTTGCCGAAAGGCGACATCCTCCACCAGTTCCGGCACGACGTGAAAAACGGCCAGCTCCCGGCCGTGTCGTGGATTGTGGCGCCCGAGAACTTCTCCGACCACCCCGGCGCACCCTGGTATGGCGCCTGGTACCTGTCTGAAGTAATGGACATCCTCACCCAGAACCCCGAAGTATGGAAAAAAACCATTTTCGTGCTCACCTACGACGAGAACGACGGTTATTTCGACCACGTGCCGCCCTTTGTTCCGCCGGTGCCCGGTAAGGCCGGTACCGGCAAAGTATCCGCCGGCATCGATACGGCGGTGGAATATGTCACCTTCGGCGCGCAGGACCCCGGCAAGGGCGCCCGCGAAAGCGCCATCGGGCTGGGTTACCGCGTACCGCTGGTGGTCGCGTCGCCCTGGAGCCGCGGCGGGTATGTGAACTCGCAGGTGTTCGACCATACGTCTGACCTCCGGTTCCTCGAAAAATGGCTGAGCCATAAACTGAAGAAAAATATCGCCTCGGATAATATCTCCGCCTGGCGCCGCACCGTTTGCGGCGACTTTTCCTCCATCTTCCGCCCGTACAACGGCGAAAAGATAGCGATGCCGGCCTCGGTGGAAAAAGAAGCGTTCATCGAAACGGTGCATAAAGCCCGCTTTAAAGCCCCGCCGGCCAACTTTAAGAACATCGCCGGTGAACAGGCGCAATCGGTGCGAGAAGGGCAGGAAAAGGGCCTTCTGCCCGAACAGGAACCCGGCATCCGCCCGGCATGCGCCATTCCTTACGAGCTCTATGCGGACGCCGCCCTGGGCAAAGACGGCAGGCAGCTGGAGCTGACGCTGGCCGCGGGGAACGCGCTGTTCGGCAAACAATCCGCCGGCGCGCCGTTCCATGTTTACACCGGTAACAACCAACAGAGCAGGGGCTACGCCCTAAAGGCCGGCGACCGTTTAACGGACGAGTGGGAAGCACAGGCGGGCTATTCGCTGGAGGTATACGGGCCCAACGGTTTTTACCGCGACTTTAAAGGCGACGCGGCAGACCCCGGCCTCACCGTGCAGATGACCTACGCCCGCACCGGCAACAAACCGAACGGCAACATTGCTTTCGAACTGCACAACACCTCGGCGCAGGGGCTCGAGATTGCCGTGGCGGATGTGTCGTACGGCGGGAAGCCTCAAAAGCTCACCCTGGCCGCCGGCCAGCGCAAAACCGTGGCGGTGCCCCTGGCGGCGAGCCATGGCTGGTACGATCAAATGATTTCCGTAAGAGGGAAAAATAATTTCATGCGGCGGTACGCGGGGCACGCGGAAAACGGTATGCCCAGCAAAAGCGATCCGCTAATGGGAAAGGTGGTGGGAGAGAAGATATAGCTCACAGACCTTTACCCGTGGAGAAGCCTGTTTTCGTCCTTTACCTTCGCTGAAGGCAGGGGGAAAGCAGGCTTTTTCTTGTGCGCCGTTACTGGTATTTCCAGTTCCGTTGTTTGCCTTCGGCCATCCACTCCACCGCCGTTGCCACCCGTTTGGTAACCGTGGCTTCGGTTTTCGCTTCCTCGATCCATTCGATGTATTCCTTTTTCGCGGAGTAACTGAATGCGTCGAAGGTTTTGGCGGCGGCTTTGTTTTTCTTCAATGCCGCGGCCAACACCGGTGGTGTCTGGAGCTCCTTTTTTTCCGATGGCTTTTTCGCGGTGGGCTTGATGCCTTTCTTGTTCAGCTGGTCGGCTTCCCTGATGTAGGCGATGATGACCTTGTCGGCCGGCAGGTCTTCCAGGCTGGTAAGCCGCCCGAAGTGCCCCATGGCGGTGTCGCCCACCTGCGAAAACAGGCCTTCCGGATCTTTCATCAGCGAGGCTTTCCAGAACCCGAAGGCGCAGTGCTGCTTGAAGGCGGCCATGCTGCACAGGTTGTCGCCGTACGTTTCAAAAAAAGGCATGCCCCATTTTTTGTGCTCGGTGGCGTGCGGGCAGGTTTTCAGCACCAGGTTGCGCAGGTGCTCCAGTATAGGCTGCGCAAAGGGGGCCGCTTTGGCGATGTATTGCGTAGTGGTGTCCATCATTGAAATTAAAGAAAATAGTTATCTTGTATGGTTGAAATGCCGTTTGAGGCTGACAATAGGTATTTATACCTTTTTTTTCGGGCAGTATTACCTGCCTTTATTCCCGGCCGCCGTTTTACCTTGCAGTTACTCACATCAAAAAATACAAATTGTTATGAAACGATCCCAAACGGTACTGTATTTCATTATCCTGGTGCTGCTCATCCTCCTGGTCTACCGCGAGTTCGGCAGGGGAGGCGCCATTCCGGTCGACAAGGAAAAAGCCAAAGAACATGTGATCGCCATGAGCGATGCGGCGGCCTATACCAAAGCGTTCAGGGCCGGCAAAGCCGAGCTGGAAAGAAGGCTGCAAGACAGCGGGTACCTTGCCCGGAACTTCAACCTCCCGGCCGCCGAACTGTTCAACCGCCACGCCATCGGCGCGCTGCTCAATAAAAAAGGTGCGGAAGGCATCCGGATATACCTGGGCCTCAACGAGAAAAAGGAAGTGGTGTTCGTGCTGCTGCCGGTAGACGCGAAAGGCAAGGATATTTCCGGGAAACTGGTAGCCTATGAAACCCCCTGGATCCCCGGTGTGAGCCGCGCCATGGCGCAAGACGACACCATCGACGACGGGGAGGCCATGGAAAGAGGGCACCGCTGCCCCTATACCTGCGATGCGGAAAGCCCGGTTACCGAACCCTAAGCCGAACTGTTTTTCATCCACCACATATGTCCAATCTCGCCACACAACTACTGAGCTTCACGGTACTTATCCCGCTGATCATGGGGCTGGTACGGATGAACCGCATCCGTGCCAGCTATCATCCCTTCCTGCTGTTCCTCTTCCTGGCCTTCACCGCCGAAGTGGTAAGCGAAATCAGCATCCGCCTTACCCGCGACAACCGGGTCACGAATAACATCTACATCTTCCTGGAAGCCGCCATCCTCCTGTACCAGTTTTATACCTGGGGGTACCTCCGCCGGAAGAAGTGGCTGCTGGGCGTGCTTTCCGCCGCTTACCTCATCACCTGGGGGGTGGAAAACATCGGGATGGGCGTGCTGGCCACCGGGTTTTCGTCGTACTTCGTCATACTCTATTCCCTCACCACCGTGTTCCTGTCCATCAGCGAAATCAACCTCCTCATCACCTCGTACAGCGGCAACCTGTTCCGCAACGCCAAATTCCTCATCTGCATCGGGCTCATCATCATCGGGGTGTACAGCCTGATCACCGAGGGATTTCTGCTGATCGACCCGTATAATTCCTCCGTCAGCCGGAAGATATTCGTCATTTTTGCATTTATCAACGCTTTCGTTAATATTGTTTACGCGGTAGCCGTCTATTTTCTGCCCGTCAGGGACGATTATTACTTTTCGAAGCGGTTCAAAGCGTAGTACCACAACCCCATGGAAGAAAGAATTGTTTATACGACGATTTTTCTTTGTTCGCTGCTGGCAGTGATCATCACGTTTTTTATTACTTCCATCATCCGCTATCACCGCCGGTATATCCGCCTGCAGCGGGAACGCATCACCGCGGAAATCAGGCTCCTCGAAAACGAGCGCAAGCGCATCGCCACCGATCTGCACGACAGCCTGGGGCCGCTCCTCTCCACCGTCAAGCTCAACATCGCCAGCATCGAAGTGCCCGACCCGCGCGACAAGCTCGTGATCGCCAAATCCGGCCGGTATATCGACGATATCGTGAGCTCCATGCGGCAGATCTCGCACAACCTGCTGCCCAACACCCTCGAAAGAAAAGGCCTGATCGAAGCCATCCGCGAATTTTACCAGCTGCTGGGGCAGGAAGACAACATGGAACTGCATGTGTATGCCGTCAACCCCATCTCATCGCGGCCCGAAAGAGACATCCATATTTTCCGGATCGCGCAGGAGATCATCCATAACACGCTCAAGCACGCCGCCGCCAAAAGGCTGGAAATCGGTTTCAGCGAAGATGAAAAGGAACTGCTGGTGCTGGCGGAAGACAACGGCCAGGGCTTCGACGTGGAGAAAAGCCGCCGCAACTCGCGGGGGCTGGGCCTGAAGAGCCTCGAAATACGGGCCGACATCCTGCACGGCGCCGTCTCTATCCACTCCGCGCCCGGCAAAGGCACCCGCTATTACATACGGATACCTCTCGGATAATTCGTATATTTGAGCGCACCTCAAATAACTTCCTAGCGGCATGAACTATGATATCCGCCTCGCAGTAGCAGACGATCATGAGATATTCCTCGACGGGCTGGCGCTGATGCTGTCCCGGCAGGAAAACATTACCCTGGTAGGCCAGGCGGCAGACGGCCGGGAACTGCTCGAACTGGTGGAAAAAGAACATCCCGATGTGATCATGACCGATATCAAAATGCCGCGCATGGACGGCATTACCGCCACCCGCGAACTGCTCCGCCGCCATCCCGACGCCCGCGTGATCGCCCTGTCGATGTTCGACGAAGAAGACCAGATCGTGGAAATGCTCGAAGCGGGCGCTAAAGGCTATCTCCTCAAAAACGCCGACAAACAGGAAATCCTCGACGCCATCGCGCATGTGTATGAAGACAAGGTATACTACTGCAAAAGCACTTCCGCCAAGCTCGCCGGTATGATCGCCCGCAGCAAGTTCAATCCCCACAAGCCCCGGGAAGTGGTTACGTTCACCGACCGTGAGCAGGAAATCATCCGCCTCATCTGCCAGCAGCTCACCGCCCAGCAGATCGGCGACCGCATTTTCCTGAGCAAGCGCACCGTGGAGGGTTACCGCACCCGCATCCTCGAAAAAATGAATGTGCGCAACACCGCCGGCGTGGTGATGTACGCCCTGAAAAACAACCTCATCCGGGAAGAAGAGCTCCACTGATTTCGCCGCTCATCCAATTTTCGTTTCGTGCAGGCCCACTACACGATAAGTTTTCTATTTTTATCCCAACATAAACAACCTGCTAATGAGACAATCTGTACTGATCCTATGCCTGCTGGCCGGCGCCGCCGCAACAGCCCAGGATAATGTTACTTACCGGAAACCGCCCGCCGTGCTCGAAGAACTGCTGCTGGCCAAACCCACGCCGGCTGTAAGCGTAGGCACGGGAGGGGAGTGGATGATACTCACCGAGCGCAATTCTTATGAAGGCGTGGAAGAGCTCGCGCAGCCGGAGCTGCGCATCGCCGGCCTTCGCCTCAACCCCCGCAACTTCGGGCCCAGCAGGCAGAGCTACGGCGCCGGGCTGACGCTGAAGAATATCAAAACGAAAGAAGTGCACGCCGTCAGCGGTATGCCCGCCACGCCCCGCATTTCCGGCCTTACCTGGAGCGTGGACGGGAAAAAGGCCGCCTTCCTGCAAAATGAAAATACCCGTATAGACCTGTACGTGATAGACATTGCCGCCCATGCGGCGCGCAAGGTCAACAGCGCCCCGCTGGTGGCCACCATGAGCGCGGCCTACACCTGGGTGGGGAACGACCGCCTGCTGTACAAAACCGTGCCCGCCGGCGCCGGCGCCCTGCCGGAACGCCCGGTAGCTCCCAACGGGCCGGTGGTGCAGGAAAGCAAAGGCAAAGTGGCCGCTTCCCGTACGTACCAGGACCTGATTAAAAACCCGTACGACGAAGCCCTCTTCGCGCACATGACCACATCGCAGCTGGTGATCAGCGACGGGCAGGCGGAAAAGAAAATCGGTGCACCCGCTATTTACGGCGGCGTGTTCGTATCGCCCGACGATCAGTTTCTGCTGCTGCGCCGCATAGAAAAGCCGTTCTCCTACCTCGTGCCCGCTTACGCATTCCCCTTCACCACCATGGTATGGGATATGGACGGCAGGGAAGTGAAAGTGCTGGATAAAACGCCCTCCGGCGAAGGCGCCCCCATCGGGTTCGACGACGTGATGGACGTGCCGCGCGGCTATGCCTGGAAAGACGACGAGCCCCACGCCGTTACCTACGTGAAGGCGCTCGACGGCGGCCTGGGCCGCCAGAAAGCCGAATACCGCGATGCGGTGTACATGGTGGACGTGCTGAACAGGGCCGCGCCGAGAGAGCTGTTCCGCACCAAACGCCGTTTCCAGGGCGTTACCTGGGGCTCCTCCAGGGAACTGGCGCTCGTATACGAAGGCATGTTTGCCGACCGGAAAGAACGCGTCAGCACCTACAACAGCGTGACCGGCCAGCTCGATTCCCTCTTCGAAAGAAGCAGCAACGATGCTTACAGCGATATCGGCACGCCCTTTACCGTGAAGAACCAATACGGTGAAGACGTATTGTTCGTGCAGAAGAACGGTGACCTGCTGTTATACGCACAGGGCGCTTCCCCTGAAGGAGACATGCCCTTCGTGCAAAGCTATAATCTCAAAACCCGCAAGGGCAGCATTCTCTGGCGTTGCCAGGCGCCTTTCTACGAAACCGTGGTGAAAGCGCTCGACCCGGAGAAGCTCATCATGCTCACGTCGCGCGAAAGCCTCACGGATGTGCCCAATTATTACATCCGCGACCTGCGCAAGCGTTCCGCCACCGGTACGCCCATCACGGATTTCACCAATCCGTACAAAGCCATGGAAGGCGTAACGAAAGAGAAAATTTCCTACAAACGGGCAGACGGTGTGGACCTCACCGGTAACCTCTACCTGCCCAAAGGCTACGATGCGAAAAAGGACGGGCCGTTGCCGGTATTCATCTGGGCTTATCCCCGCGAATATAAATCCGCCGCCGACGCCGCGCAGGTAAGGGGCTCGAAATATACCTTCACCCGCGTGGGATACGGCGGGCCGCTGTTCTGGGTCACCCAGGGCTACGCCATCCTCGACAATGCCGAAATGCCCATCGTAGGGGAAGGCAGCAAGGAGCCGAACGACAACTTCATTCCCCAGCTTCACCTCAACGCGCACGCCGCCATACAGGAACTGGCCAAAAGAGGCGTGGGCGACAGCAACCGCGTGGCGGTTGGCGGCCACAGCTACGGCGCTTTCATGACGGCTAACCTGCTCGCACATACGAAGCTGTTCAAAGCCGGCATTGCCCGCAGCGGCGCCTATAACCGTACCCTCACGCCGTTCGGCTTCCAGGCCGAAGAGCGCACCTACTGGCAGGCGCCCGACGTGTATTACAACATGAGCCCGTTCAGTTATGCGGACAAGATCAAAACGCCGCTACTGCTCATTCACGGCGAAATGGACAACAACCCCGGCACCTTCCCGATACAGAGCGAAAGGCTCTACAACGCGGTGAAAGGCCACGGCGGCACCGTGCGTTTCGTGCAGCTGCCGTTCGAAAGCCATGGGTATGCGGCGAAGGAAAACCTGCTGCATATGCTGTGGGAACAAACGGAGTGGTTGAATAAATATGTGAGAGACGCGAAGTAATCATGGCTTTT
>CBFGZV010000002.1:0-488158 GCA_965653365.1 uncultured Chitinophaga sp.
AACAAACGGAGTGGTTGAATAAATATGTGAGAGACGCGAAGTAATCATGGCTTTTCACCTGCTCCGGGAACAAACGGAGTGGTTGAATAAATATGTGAGAGACGCGAAGTAATCATGGCTTTTTACCTGCTCCGGGAACAAACGGAGTGGTTGCATAAAAAATAAGTGAGAAACGCAGAATAGTCATTGCTTTTCATAGGGCCGCTCCGGTAGGAGCGGCTTTTTTGTGGATGCTCGATCTCCGTTCCCCGCTGCAACTGCTATCGCATCCGCCGCTACTATTGCCGTTATCCTCGTTCTTTTTACCGGCCGGGATGAGTGCTTCCGGCGTAACCGTGATGGCACTAGGAAAGATGAGCGATTTTTTACATGCCGCGAAGGTTTTTGGTTAAAACATCGTCCAACCTTTCAATAACCACCATATATATGCGGCATGCACTGATCTTTACTTTTTTATTTTTATTATTAAGCTGCGCGCAACAGGCATTTGCGCAAAACCTCGTGCTGAAGGGCGTGCTGAAAGATAAGGGAGACAGCAGCGTGTTGAAGAATGCGACCATACGGCTCAGCTCCCCGGAAGATGCCGCATTTAAAAAACAAGCCATCACGAACGCCGGCGGCGCTTTTGAGCTGACCGGCCTTTCCCAGAAACCATACATCCTCACCATCAGCTTCGTAGGCTATGGGGAACTGACCCGCGCCATCATGCTGCAGTCCGAAACGCAGGACCTGGGCACCATTTACATGCCCAAATCGAGCCGGGAACTGAAGGAAGTGGTGATCAAAGGCCAGGTGCCGCCCGCCCAGCAAAAGGGCGATACCCTCCAGTACAACGCCGATGCGTATAAAGTGAACCCGGATGCCAGCGGGGAAGACCTCGTGAAGAAGATGCCCGGCATCACCGTGGAAAACGGTACCGTAAAGGCGGGCGGGGAAGAAGTTCGCAAAGTGACGGTAGACGGGAAGGAGTTTTTCGGGGAAGACGCTACCCTGGCATTGCGCAACCTGCCGGCCGAGGTGATCTCCAAAATCGAGGTGTTCGACCGGATGAGCGACCAGGCCCGGTTTACCGGCTTCGACGACGGCAACTCCACTAAGGCCATTAACATCGTGACCCGCGCCGAAATGCGGCAGGGCCAATTCGGAAAAGTATACGCCGGCTACGGCACCGACGGGCGGTATTCCGCTGGCGGCAATATCAATCTCTTCAAAGACGAAAAACGCATTTCTATCATCGGCATCGCCAATAACGTGAACCAGCAGAACTTTTCGTCGCAGGACCTGCTGGGCGTGCAGAACGCGGGCTCGGGCAGGGGCGGCGGCCGTGGAGGCCGCGGCGGTGGCGGTAACCGTGGCGGCGGAGGCGGCGGCGGTTTCGGCGGTGGCGGGAGCAACTTTCTCGTGGGCCAGCAAAACGGGCTGAACAAAACCAATTCCATCGGTATCAACTTCAACGATAACTGGGGCAAGAAGGTGACCTTCAGCGGCAGCTATTTCTTCAACAACAGCAACGCCCGTAACGCGGAAATCACCCGCACGCAAACGGCCATCGACTCCATCACCCAGCGCGTGGAAAACGATACGGCCAGCAGCGGCAGCTCCAACTACAACCACCGCATCAATGCACGGCTGGAATACAACATCGACTCGAATAATGCCATCATATTCACACCGGGCATCAGCTTCCAGAAGAACGACGCGTTCTCCCATTCCAGCGGCAACACGCTCACGAATGAGTCGCTCATGAGCCACAACGCCCGAAGCAGCACCAGCCTGAACTCCGGGTACAACCTGAACGCCAACCTGCTGTACCGCCATGCCTTCGCCAAAAGAGGGCGCACCATTTCCGTGGGCCTCGGCGTGAGCACCAACGACCGCACGGGCGAGAGCTTCACCAACAGCGACCTCGTATATGTAGCCGGCAAAGGAAAGGACGATTCGCTGCGCCAGCGCGTCAGGCCGCTGTCAGACGGGCAGTCGTTCAACGTCAACGTATCGTATACCGAACCGGTGGGCAAGTCCGGCCAGCTGCAGGTGAGCTATAATCCTTCCTGGTCGCAGAACAGCTCTGACCGCAAGGCGTATGAGTACGATTACGCGGGGAAAGACTATACGATCCTGGACCCTTCACAGTCCAACCTCTTCACCAACAAATACAACACACAATCCGCCGGCCTCACTTACCGGCTGGGTAACCGCGACAAGATGCTCTCCCTCGGCCTCAACTACCAGTACGCCGAAATGGAAACCAAACGGGAATTCCCGTCGCCCTTCACCGGCAAACAGAGTTTCCAGAACATCCTGCCCAATGCGATGCTGATGTACCGCTTGTCTGAATACAGCCGCATCCGCGTGTTTTACCGCTCTTCCACCAATCAGCCATCCATCCAGCAGCTGCAGGACGTATACGTGTATTCCGGCCTTACCAATGTGAGCATCGGCAATCCCAACCTGCGCCAGCAGTTCGGGCACATGGTGGCCGGCCGGTATAACTATACCAATACCGTGAACGGGAATAACTTTTTCGCGAACGTTTTTGTACAGACCAATAGCGACTACATCGCCAATGGCATTTACACCAGTGCGCGCGACTCGCTGCTGACGGCCACCGACACCCTGAAGGCCGGCGGCAGGCTCACCAAGGCCATGAACCTCGACGGGTATTTCAGCGCCCGTTCGTTCTTCACGTACGGCGTGCCCCTGAAGTTCATCAAATCCAACTTCAACATGAACGCCGGCTTCGGCTACACCCGTACGCCCGGTGTGTCGAACTACGTGGAAGGTTTTTCGCATAACTACAATTACAACCTCGGCGCCGTGGTGAGCAGCAACATCAGCGAGTACATCGACTTTACGGTGTCGTACACCGCCAACTTCAACGTGCTGAACAATACGATCGACCCGCGTAACAACAGCAATTATTCCACACACAATGCCGCGGCCAGTGTGAACCTGCTCAGCAAAAACGGATGGGTGGTGCAGAACGAGATCAATCACACCTTCACCAAGGGCCTGGGAGAGGGCTTCGACCAGCGCTTCTGGCTCTGGAATGCCAGCGTGGGCAAGAAGTTCCTGAAGAACCAGCGCGGCGAGCTGCGCCTGTCGGTGTTTGACCTGCTGAAGCAGAACCAGAGCGTAAGCCGTACCATGAACGGGCTGGAAATCGTGGATGAGCAGAACCAGGTGCTCACCCAGTATTTTATGCTTACATTTACGTACAGGCTTAAAAACTTCGGCAAGCTCAACATGCCGCAGGGGGAAAGGGGTAACCGCCGGTTCGACCGCGGAGACGGGCCGCCTCCCGGTATGATGCAGCGCGACAGATCGTTCTAAACCATTACACCCAGCGCATTGACCGATATCATAGCACAATTAAAGCAGGGGAACGAGGCCGCCTTCAAAGATCTGGTGGCCCGGTGGCAGGGCATGGTGTATAACACGGCCCTCGGCATCCTGCAGAATGCTGCCGATGCGGAAGACGTGGCGCAGGAAGTGTTTATGCAGGTATTCGAGTCTGTGGGCAACTTCAAGGGCGAATCGCAGATTTCCACCTGGCTGTACCGCATCACCGTCACCAAGTGCCTCGACCATTTGCGGAAGAAAACCCGTAAAAAGCGCTGGGGCAAGGTGTACAGCCTCTTCGGGCAGCAGAACGAGCTCGTTGTCGACCCGCCGGACTTTCACCATCCCGGTGTGCAACTCGTTGATAAAGAAAGGGCTTCACTGCTTTTCAGGGCCATCGGCGAACTGCCCGAGAGCCAGAAGGTGGCCTTCGTGCTGCAGAAGCTCGAAGGGCTCAGCAGCCGGGAAATAGCCGGGGTGATGGATGCCAGCGTGTCGGCCGTGGAAGGGCTTTTACACCGCGCCAAGCAGAACCTGCGCGAACAATTGGAAGATTATTACAGAAATGAAGAATAAATACAAGGTTTCAGCAATATTGTCGTCTAAATTAAATACAGCGAATATGAAGCAGAGACTAGATATACAGCACGAAACAGATCAGACCCTGCGCAGCCTCGACGGGGTGCGGCAGGCAGAGCCTGCGCCGTACTTCTATACCCGGCTCATGGCGCGCATGCAGCAGGCCCGGCCGGCAGACGCCTGGGACCGCCTGATCGCCCTCATTACACGGCCCTCTGTTGCCATTACCGCCCTCATTCTGGTGCTGGGCGCCAATGGCTTCATGTTTGTATCGCAGCTGAACAATTCCTCCGAACTGGCGGAAACCACCCGGCAGCAGGCCTTCGCGGATGAATACCAGCTGGGTATCAACACTATTTACGAATACGAAAAAACAGAGCCGTAATGAAGGAAACCTTCGCGAGGAATAAAGTACTGAGTTTACTGGTGCTGGTGCTGCTGCTGACGAATATCCTGATGCTGGTGTTTTTTGTCTGGATGAAACCGGCACACAAACCCCCGTATAAAAGGGATATGCGCGGCGGAGACGTGATGCAGGTGCTCGAAAAGGAAGTGGGCTTCAGTCCCGCGCAGATGGACCAGTACAAAAAACTGAAAGACCAGCACTGGGATAAAATGAAACCCTATTTCGGGGAAATGCGCGCCGCCCGCAATAATTTTTATAACCTGCTAAACCAGGCTTCCGTAGCGGATTCCGTGGTGCAGCGGCTGGCAGATTCCATCGCCGCCAAACAGAAGCAGATGGACCTGCAAACCTTCCGGCATTTCGAACAGGTGAAAGCCATCTGTACCCCGGAACAGCAGCCCCGCTTCGACTCCCTCGTACAGCAGGTGATCAAGAAATGGGGCGGCCGCAGAAGCCAGGCCAAAGAAGACAGCGTCAAACACTGACACCGTACATGAGCATCAATTATATATTCCTTTAGCAGAAACCCACAACATTCACAACATGAAAAAGACCCTTTATTTGCTGGCCTTCGCGCTGGCGGTGAACATCAGCGCATTTGCCCAACAGGGCGGCGGCCAGCGCCGCACCGTGGAAGAGCGCGTGAAAATGACGCTCGACCGGATGAAGGAAACCCTGCAGATCACACCGGAACAAACGGTGAAGCTGGATTCCGTTTTCTCGAAATCGTTCAGGGACATGGACAAAGCACGGGAAGACGCCAGAAGCTCAGGCAACCGTATGGATCGCGAAGCGTTCCAGAAGTTCGCCAACGACAGGGATGAAAAAGTGAAAGGCATCCTCAACGAGGAACAGTACAAAAAGTACAAAGCCGCTGAAGAAGAAAGGCGCCAGCGCATGGGCAACCGTGGCGGTGCCGGCGGAGGCAACGGCAGCAACTGATTGTACCCGACGACTGTAGCCGTATTATACTGCAAATAACGAAGAAGAATGCACGCAGTATAGTACGGCTTTTTTATGCCGTGTAAAGAAATCCGTATTATTGTGCACGGTATGCTACAATTCCTGCAAGATCACTGGCAATCCATCGGCATTATCATTCTCTACGCCATCACCGCGCTGGTGGCCGTCAAAGCCTTGATGGAAACCCGCACCACCGGTAAAACGCTGGCTTACCTGCTGCTGCTTTTCTTCATTCCCGGCCTCGGCGTCATCCTCTATCTCCTCATCGGCGTGAACCGCCGGGTAAACCGCATCTACAGCCGTAAATGGATGAGCAACGTGCGCCTCAGCGAACGCCTCAAGGATTATCTCCGCAAGGAAAACCGCGATACCCTGCTCGAGCATTCGGCCCTGGTGGACAATAAAGGCGGCATCGCCCGCCTGCTGTTCCGCGACACGCTTTCGCCCATCACCGCCAACAACGAAACCGAACTGCTTATCAACGGCGAGGAAAAATTCCCCGTGCTGCTCGAAGCCCTGCGCACCGCCCAGCACCACATCCACCTCGAATACTATATTTTCGAAGAAGACATCATCGGCCGCGAAGTAATGGAGATTCTCATGGAGAAGGCTCGCAACGGGGTAGCGGTGCGGTTCATCTACGACGACTTCGGCAGCAGCGACATCAACCGCCGCTTCCTCAAAGAGATGCGCGCCGCGGGCGTGGAAGTATTCCCCTTCTACAAAATCAGGCTGCTCGCCAACCGCCTCAATTACCGCAACCACCGCAAGATTGTGGTGGTCGACGGGCATACCGGGTTTGTAGGCGGCATCAACATCGCCGACCGTTACATCAACGAGCCGCAATACCGCCAGGCCCATCCGCACTGGCCCTTCTGGCGCGACACGCACCTGCGCATCAAAGGCCAGGGCGTGCATACGCTCCAGTTTCTGTTTATGGGCGACTGGAACTTCTGCGCCGAAGCCGACCTGCCCATCACGCAGGATTTTTTCCCGGACATCGACACAAAGGGCGACGACCTGGTGCAGATCGCCGCCAGCGGCCCGGATTCCGAACGGTCGTCCATCATGCTGTCGTTCCTCGCCGCCATCAACCAGGCCGAACGTTCCGTATATATCACCACCCCGTATTTCATTCCCAACGAAGCCATTTATAACGCCCTGCAGCAGGCCGCCCTGTCTGGCATAGACGTGCGCTTGCTGGTGCCCGGCGAAAGCGACAGCCGCCTCGTCAACAAGGCGGCCGAATCGTTTTATGAAGACCTGCTGGCCTGCGGCGTGCGGATATTCCGCTACAACAAAGGTTTTGTGCACGCGAAAACGATGGTGGTAGACGACAACCTCTCCGTGGTAGGCACCGCCAACATGGACATCCGCAGCTTCGATTTCAACTTCGAAGTGAATGCCTTCGTCTACAGCAGGGAAATCAACTGGAAGCTCTCTGAGGCCTTTTTACAGGATGCTTTGTACAGCAACGAGCTGGTGCTGGCCGACTGGCGAGGGCGTGGCCGCTGGCCCAGGCTGGGGGAGGCCGTGGTGCGCCTGATATCGCCGTTGCTGTAGCCGCGCGGCGCGACAGCCATTGTAAAAGGTCCGGGTAACCATCTTTTTACCGGCGGCGTACCGCCCTCCCTCGCGGAGAAAAAAAATAAATCGATATATTTCGATATTTCAAAAAAGTACCTATATTTGCATCATGGACGCAGCGATGATTGAGAAAGCGGCGAACGCACTGGCAGACAAGAACCGGATGGCTATACTCATGAAAATAGCCCGCCAGGAGAACTGTTGCTGTGGCGAAATCAAGGATATGACTTGTCTATCCCAACCCACTGTGTCCCATCACATCAAAATATTGGTTGACAGCGGGGTGCTCATCAGCACCAAGGAAGGCAGGAACGTTACATTATCCATTAACAGGGAGATGATGAAGCACCTTTCCATGTTCTTTTTGCAGCTCAGCTGATTTTTTTTGGTCCAAAACATCGAAAATTTTAAATAAATCGATATAAATTAACATTCACACTTACATTTTATGAGCACCTTACAGAACAAAGTAGCCGTCATTACGGGCGGCAACAGTGGGATCGGTTACGCTACGGCTGAGGAGTTTCTTTCCAGGGGTGCAAAAGTGATCATTACGGGGCGCAACCGCACTGCTGTTGAAGCGGCTGCCGCCACGCTGGGCAACGGTACATTGGGCATTACCGCAGACCAGGGCAGTATCACTGATGCAACCCGGCTCGCCGGGCAGGTGGAAGCAACGTACGGAAAAGTTGACGTGCTGTTCGTCAACGCCGGTATCGGGGCTTTCGTGCCGGTAGACCAGGTAACAGAAGCACAGTTTGATGAAACGATGAACATAAATTTCAAGGGCGCCTTTTTCACGGTACAAAAGTTTTTACCGTTGCTGAACGACGGCGCTTCCATCATCCTGTTATCTTCCGTGAATGCCTTCACAGGCATGCCAGGGTCTACAGTATACTCCGCCAGTAAAGCCGCGCTGAATTCCCTGGGCAGAACGTTAAGTCGCGAACTGGCTTCCCGTAAAATCCGCGTGAACGTGGTGAACCCGGGCCCGATCGTAACGCCCATCCTTGCAAAGGCAGGACTGGACGAAGACAGTATCAAAGCCTTCCATAAAAAATTTTCAGAAAGGATTCCGCTCAGCAGACCCGGCGAATCGGCTGAAGTGGCAAAACTGGTCGCCTTCCTGGCTTCCTCCGATGCCTCTTTCATCACCGGCGCCGAGTATAACATTGACGGTGGATTGACTATCCACGAACTGGTAGGATAAAAGGAGACTGCATATTTCATAGATTCCGTTGTGTACAACCCTGATGCGTTTAAAAATTGACATTAGCGAAGCCGGCCAGTTTCGCACTGGCCGGCTTTTTCTTTACATTCGGATCATTAAAACCATGTTGTATGACCAAAGAACCGGTAAGCCAGTACATTATCCGTTTTAATGATTGCGATCCGTTCAGCCACCTGAACAATGCCTCGTACATCAACTATTTCATGAATGCGCGCGAAGACCACCTCGTGGACGCGTACGGTATTCAGCTGAAAGATTACGCCATGAAGGGCCTGGGGTGGGTCGTCACCCAGCACCAGATCGCCTATCTCAAACCCGCATTGGTAGCGGAAAAGGTGCAGATCTTTTCCCGTGTGCTCGACTTCGGGCCCAGCCACATCCGGGTAGAAATGTGGATGACCGACGACGAGAAGAAAAAAGTGAAGTCGGTATTGTGGTCCACCTTCACCCACATCGATCTGAAAACGGGCCGCCGTGCGGAGCACGACCCGCAGATGATGGAATTGCTGGAGCAGATCGCCACCGCGCGCGATACCAGCGAAACATTCGACCAGCGCATTGCCGCCATGCGGCAGCAGCCGGCCTGACCATTAACCTGACCCAAAGAATTTGGAATGCACCGCTGCACATGCAGCCGCAAACTCATAAGTAAACAGTTGTAGGAAACAGCCGCCGGGGTAGTCGTACCCCGGCTTTTTTATGCGCGGAAGCGACGAAGAAGTCTGACTGCAAAGATGGTCCGTTTGGCAAAGTATTTCCTGGCGAAGGCAGTATGATAGCTGAAAATCAAATAGTTGACTGAGTTTTGCCGGAGGAGGCACAAATTTATTTGGCGGTTTAACGTATTTCCCTACCTTTGCCAAAGAGTTTAACCAAATGGTTAAACAGTTAAGTTGATGATGCAGACTTTAAACACCACCGAGCAACAGATCATAGCGGCAGCCAGGAAGATATTCATGCACCGGGGCCTTTCCGGCGCCCGCATGCAGGACATCGCGGACGAGGCGGGCATCAATAAGGCCATGCTGCATTATTACTACCGCAGCAAGGAAAAGCTTTTCGAGATCGTCTTCGGCGAGGCCATCGAGCAGCTCCTGATCAAGGTCAATAACGTGCTGGCGGAAAAGATGCCGGTAGAGCAAAAGCTGGCGACGGTGGTGGACTATTACATCACCAACCTGAGCGAAAACCCCTACCTGCCGATGTTCGTGCTGAACGAAATCCAGCAGAACCCGGACCGGATGGTGCAGCGCTTCATGCATGCGCCTCTGTTCCCGAACATCCAGGTATTCATCGGGGAAATAGGCACGGCGATGGAAAGAGGGACGTTCCGGAAAGTGAACCCGGCGCAGCTGATGGTGAGCATTATTTCGATGTGCATCTTCCCGTTTGTGGCGCGGCCCTTGTTGCAGGCGGCCTTTACGGTCAACGACGCGCAGTTCGGCATGATGATGCAGGAACGGAAAAAGTTCGTGACGGATTTTGTGCTGCACGCCCTGCGCCCGTAACGGCACGGGAATCTGTGCACCGGAAGGCGCCCCGCGCTTTTTTTTGAACGGCAATTAACCAAATAGTTAAATAAAAGAGTTAATCATGAAACGCTTTCCCCTGCTGTTTTTCGGACTATTCGCCGCCTTCGGGGCGGCGGCCCAGGAGCAGCGCTTATCGCTCGATTCGGCCTGGCAGTACGCGCGGCAGTATTACCCCCTGCTGAAGCAAAAACAGGTGGTAGACGAAGTAACGGCCCTCCAGTTGCGGAACATCCGCACCAGTTATTTGCCCCAGGTGGAGCTGGGCGGCAAGGCCACCTACCAGTCGGACGTGCCGGGCATCCCCATCAAGCTCCCGAACGTGAACATTCCCACGCCGGCAAAAGACCAGTACAACGTGGAGCTGCTGGTGAAGCAAACCATCTGGGATGGCGGCGCCGCTGCGGGGCAGCGGGAGGTGCAGCTGGCGCAGCAGAAGGCCGAGCAGCAGAAAGTGGAAGTGGAATTGTACAAACTGCGCCAACAGGTGATGCAGGTATACTTCAACGCGCTGCTCTGGAACGAAAACATCGCGGCGCGCAAACAAATGTTGGCGGAAGTGAAACAGCGCATGGAGCGGCTGCAGGCGGGCGTCGACAACGGCACCGTGCTGGCCAGCCACGTAGACATGCTGAAAGCGGAGTTGCTGAAAACGGAGCAGCAGGTGTACGAGGCGGAAACGGGGAAGCGCGCCGCCCTTGAAGTGCTGTCGCTGCTGACGGGGAAAGCCGTGAGCGAAAACACCGCGCTGCAATTACCGCCCGCGCAGCCGGAACAAAATACCCCGCTGCGGCGCCCCGAACTGGAGCTCTACCGCTATCAGACCGGTGTACTGCAACAGCAAAGCCGCCTGGCGGATACCCGCAGTCTGCCGAAGGTGAGCGCCTTTGCCCAGGGCGGCTACGGCCAGCCGGGCCTCAATATGCTCGAAAACAAATTCGATTTCTATTACATCGGCGGCCTGCGCCTGAACTGGACCCTCTGGAACTGGCGCTACAACCGCACCGAAAAAGCCATCCTGCGGCAGCAGGAACAAACGGTGGCCGCCCAGTCGGAAACCTTCGAGCTGCAAACCCGCTCGCAGCTGGTGCAGCAAAGCGCGGAGATCAATCACCTCGCCGCCTCGCTGGAAAAAGACAAAGAGATCGTGGCGCTGCGCAGAAATATCCGCAACGTGTCGGCCGCCCAGCTCGACAACGGGGTGATGACGGTACACGATTACCTCACCGACCTCCACGCGGAAACGCAGGCCGTGATCACGGAAAAAACACACCGCATCCAATGGGTGTACGCCACTTTACATTACCAGGTTATAAAAGGATATTGATATGAAAAAAACGTTCACGGCTATATTATCGGTGGCGACGCTCGCCGCCTGCAACAACAGCGAAAACGGCGCCGACGGGTACGGCAATTTCGAGTCCACCGAAATCATCGTATCCGCCGAAGCTACCGGCCGCCTGCTCACTTTCGAGGTGGAGGAAGGTATGCAGCTGCCCGCCAACGCCCTCGTGGGCGGCATCGACTCTGTACAGCTCAATCTCCGGAAAGCCCAACTGGGCGCCAATATCAAGGCGGTGCTCAGTAAAAAGCCCGAGATCAATCCCCAGCTCGAAGTAATCCGCCAGCAGATCGCCACGCAGCAGAAAGAAAAACAGCGCATCCAGCAGCTCCTCAGGGCCAATGCCGCCACACCGAAGCAGCTCGACGACATCAACGCGGCCATCGCCGTGCTGGAAAAACAATACGCTTCCACCGCCTCTACGCTCCACACGCAGGTAAGCGGCATCACCAGCGAAACGCAGCCGTTGCAGCTGCAGGTGCAGCAGGTGAACGAACAGCTCGCGCAAAGCCGCGTCATCAATCCCGTGGCGGGCACGGTGCTCACCAAGTACGTAGAGAAAGGGGAAGTGGTCAACTACGGCAAGCCGCTCTACAAGATCGCGGACCTCGGCACCATGTATCTCCGCGCTTACGTGAGCGGCGCCCAGCTGCCGCGGCTGAAAACGGGACAGCAGGTAACCGTGCAGACGGATATGCCGGACGGGAGCATGAAAAACTGGCCGGGCACCGTGAGCTGGATAGCGTCGGAGGCGGAGTTTACGCCTAAAACCATCCAGACCCGCGAAGAAAGAGTACAGCTGGTCTACGCCGTGAAAATACGGGTACAGAACGACGGCAGCCTCAAAATCGGCATGCCCGCCGAATTCAGGATCGCAAAATAAACGCATATGCAACCCATCGTTGTAGAAAACGTGCACAAAAGCTTCGGCGACGTGAAAGCCCTGCACAATATTTCACTCGCCGTGGAGGAAGGAGAGCTGTTTGGCCTCATAGGCCCCGACGGCGCGGGCAAATCCACCCTTTTCCGCATCCTCACCACGCTGCTGCTGGCAGACAAAGGCAGCGCCACCGTTAACGGCCTGCACGTGGTGAAGGATTACAAAAGCATCCGGCGGCAGGTCGGCTACATGCCGGGCCGGTTCTCGCTCTACCAGGATCTGACCATCGAGGAAAACCTAAACTTCTTCGCCACCATTTTCAAAACCACGGTGGAGGAAAACTACGACCTGATCAGGGATATCTACGAACAAATTGCGCCCTTCGCCAAACGCCCGGCCGGCAAGCTATCCGGCGGCATGAAGCAGAAGCTCGCCCTCTGTTGCGCGCTGGTGCACAAACCCAAAGTGCTTTTCCTCGACGAGCCTACTACCGGCGTGGATCCCGTATCGCGCAAGGAGTTCTGGGACATGCTGCAGCGCCTTAAACAGAAAGGCATTCCCATCATGGTGTCTACCCCGTATATGGACGAAGCAATGCTGTGCGACCGCGTGGCGCTCATCCAGAAGGGCGAGATTATGCAGGTCAATACGCCCGCGAACATCGTAAAAGGGTTCGGGAAAAAGATCTGGGCCATGCGCGCGCAGCACATGTACCGCCTCATCCGCGACCTGCGGGCGTTTGAGGGTACAGACAGTTGCTTCGCGTTCGGGGAGTACCTGCACGTTACGCTGCATGTGCCGCTGGAAGAAGCGGAAGCCTACCTCCGGCGGCAGCAGCACGAAAACCTGGTGATCAAACCTGCCGCTGCCGGCATCGAAGATGCCTTCATGCAGCTGATGCAGGAACAAAACGAAGCATCATGAGCAATAAAGCCATCGTTACCCGCCAACTCACCAAAAAGTTCGGCGACTTCATCGCCACCAACGCCATCACGTTCGAGGTGGACCAGGGCGAGATATTCGGCTTCCTCGGGGCCAACGGCGCGGGTAAAACCACCGCCATGCGCATGCTCTGCGGACTGTTGAAGCCCAGCTCGGGTGAGGCCAGGGTAGCCGGTTTCGACATCTTCACCCAGGCAGAAAAAGTGAAGCAGCGCATCGGCTATATGAGCCAGAAGTTTTCGCTGTACGAAGACCTCACCGTGAAAGAGAACATCCGCTTTTACGGCGGCATCTACGGCCTCGGAAACGCCGCCATCAAAAACAAGACCGCCGAGCTGCTCCACAAACTGCAGCTCGAAAAAGAGGAGAATCAGCTGGTGAGCGCGCTGCCGCTGGGGTGGAAGCAGAAGCTTTCTTTTTCCATCGCCGTGCTGCACGACCCGTCGATCGTGTTCCTCGACGAGCCTACCGGCGGCGTGGATCCCATCACCCGCCGCCAGTTCTGGGACCTGATCTACGAAGCGGCCGACCGTGGCGTCACCATTTTCGTGACCACCCACTATATGGACGAAGCGGAATACTGCAACCGCATCTCCATTATGGTAGACGGCAAAATCCAGGCGCTCGACACGCCCGGCCGCCTGAAAGAACAATATCATGCCGACAGCATGAACGACGTGTTTTTACAACTGGCGCGGGCCAAGCCTGCCGCCGCCAATCCCTGAAACGATGCGTGAATTTTTTGTATTCGTCCGAAAGGAATGTTACCATATTTTCCGCGACAAACGCACCCTGCTGATCCTGTTCGGCATGCCCGTGGTGCTGATCGTGCTGTTCGGCTTCGCCATCACCAACGAGATCAGGAACGTGAAAATCGCCGTGCTCGACGAAAGCCGCGATGTGTACAGCCGCCGGCTGGTAGACCGCATCACTGCCTCCGGGTATTTTTCGGTGAGCAACTACCTGCCGTCCGCCGCCGCCATCGAACCGGAGTTCCGCCGGGGAGAAGTGAAAATGGTGATGGTGATACCCGCCCGTTTCGGCCACGACTTCAGCCACGGCCGCAAAGCGCCCGTGCAGCTGCTCACCGACGCGTCGGACCCCAACACGGGCACCACGCTGATCAATTACGCCAACGCCATCATCGGGCAGTACCAGGCCGACATCACGGGTAAGGTAAAGCTGCCGATGACCATCGAGCCGGAGGTGCGGATGATGTACAACCCGTCCCTGAAAAGCGTGTTCCTCTTCGTGCCCGGCGTGATGACGCTCATCCTGATGCTGGTGTCGGCCATGATGACTTCCATCACCATCACCCGCGAAAAGGAACTGGGCACCATGGAAATCCTGCTCGTGTCGCCGCTGCGGCCGGCCACCATCATTGCGGGGAAAGTGATACCCTACATCGCCCTGTCGTTCATCATCGCCCTCACCATCCTGGGCATGGGCTTCTGGATTTTCGGCATGCCGGTAAAGGGCAACCTGGCGCTGCTGCTGCTCGAATGCCTGCTGTTCTGCCTGGCGGCTTTGTCGTTAGGAATCCTTATTTCCACCGTCACCAGTTCCCAGCAAACCGCCATGATGATCTCGATGATGGGGCTGCTGCTGCCCACGATACTGCTGTCGGGTTTCGTGTTCCCGCTGGAAAGTATGCCGAAGCCC
The DNA here is from genome assembly GCA_965653365.1 of uncultured Chitinophaga sp. GTDB lineage: Bacteria > Bacteroidota > Bacteroidia > Chitinophagales > Chitinophagaceae > Chitinophaga. The sequence continues at coordinate 14,464 of CBFGZV010000002.1, forward strand.
CTGCAGATTTTCGCCAACATCGTACCGGCGAAGTGGTTCATCATCATCCTGAAAGATATCATGCTCAAAGGCGCCGGCCTCCGGCAGGTGCTGGCGCCCACCGCGATCCTGGGCGGCATGACGCTGTTTTTCCTGCTCGTAAGTGTCCGCAAATTTAAAACCCGTTTAAGCTGATGCGTACCATCTTTTTCATATTGCAAAAGGAGTTTTTGCAGGTATTCCGCAACCGCTCCATGCTGCCCATCATTTTCGTGGTGCCGGTGGTGCAGCTGCTCGTGCTGGCCTTTGCCGCCAACTACGAAATCAGGAACCTCTCGATCGACGTGGTGGATTACGACGGCTCCACCTGGAGCCGGCAGCTGCGCGACAAGCTGCTGTCGTCCGGCTACTTTTCCCTGCACCGCCAGGCCTACGATTACAAAGAGGCGTTCAGCGACCTGGAAGCCAACCGTGCGGACCTCATCCTCACCATCCCGCGGCATTTTGAACGGGACCTCGTGCGGGAAAACGAAGTGAAGGTGCAGCTGCTGGTGAACGCCATCAACGGCAGCAAAGCCGGCCTGGCGTATGGTTACGCCGCCAACATCATCGGCCGCTTCAACCGGCAGGTACGCCTCGACTGGCTGGCCCTCGACGAAGACGACGGTCCGCAGCATTTCGATGTGTCGTACCGCTACTGGTACAATCCCACGCTGAATTACAAATTCTTCATGGTGCCCGGCATCCTGGTGGTGCTGGTCACCCTCATCGGCGCCTTCCTCTCCGGCATGAACATCGTGAAGGAAAAAGAGATGGGCACCATCGAACAGCTCAATGTAACCCCCATCCGCAAGCATCATTTCATCATCGGCAAACTGCTGCCGTTCTGGATTATCGCTCTGTTCGAACTGGCGTTTGGGCTCACGGTGGGCAAGCTGGTATTCGGCCTGCCGTTCGAGGGCAACATCGCCTGGGTGTTCCTCTTCGCCGCCGTGTACCTGCTGGTGATGCTGGGCCTCGGGTTGCTCATTTCCACCTTTACCGATACGCAGCAGCAAAGCATGTTCATCACCTGGTTTTTCCTCATCATTTTCATTCTCATGAGCGGGCTGTTCACGCCGGTGGAAAGCATGCCGCTGTGGGCGCAGAAACTGACGCTGGTAAATCCCGTGGCGTATTTCGTGAAGGTGATCAGAATGGTGATGCAGAAGGGGAGCGGCTGGGAGGATATCAAAATATATTTCGGCATCATGCTGGCGTTCGCCGCCATCGTCAACAGCGTAGCCGTATGGAACTACCGTAAAACGGTATAGTAAACAGTTGTAGGTAACAGACGGCCGGGGTGTTTGCGCCCCGGCTTTTTTAATTTGTTTTTGCTAATTAATTTAGTATTTGTACTTTGCGGGCATGTACTACAGGCGCAAAGTAATTTTGGCAATGCTACAGGTGTTTGGAGGGGCTTTGGGTAAAACCAGGTTTCAAAAACTGCTGATGCTGTACGCCAGGATGCAGGCCAGCCCGGCATATCACTTCGTGCCTTACAAATACGGATGTTACTCTTTCCAGGCAATGGCCGACGTATCCACCATGAAAAAATACCGGCAGGTAGACGTCGATAACCTGGGAATCCGGAAAACGGACCAGGCGGACTATCTCCGTTTGCTAAAGGAAGGCGACAGGACGGCGATGCAGCAACTATTCGAACTACATGGTGAAAAAGACTATAAGGCGCTGATAAAACATACGTATAGCAAATATCCGTATTACGCCACCCGCAGTGAGATTGCGGAACGTTATCTCGGTACGGACGAACTGAAGAAAATAGCGGAGCAGCAGACATATGGCGATGGTACGATACTGTATACCATCGGGTACGAGGGGATTTCATTGGAAGAATACCTGAACAAACTGATCCGGCGCGATGTAAAGTTGCTGGTGGATGTCCGCAACAACCCCAAAAGCATGAAATACGGCTTCAGCAAACCGCAGCTGCTGCATGCGTGTAAAAGCGTTGGCATCGAGTACATGCACATACCCGAAGTGGGGATTGTTTCGGAAGAGCGCACAGAATTGAAAGACCAGGGGGACTATGACAGGTTATTTTCAAAATATCGTACTGTTAACCTTGCCCATACGGCACACGAGCAGCAGCGAATATTGTCGCTGTTAAAAGAGCGGCAAAGGATTGCGCTGACATGCTTCGAGGCTAATATCTGCCAATGCCACCGGAAACACCTGGCGGAGGCCATTACCCAATTAGACGACTGGCACTATGAATTAATCCACATAGCATAAATGTCAAGAAAAAAAGTTTTGTTAACCGTCACCACCTACCCCTTGCCATCAAGAAGCTATGACGAACTGGTTTGCACTGCCGGCTTGCTGGAAGATGGCACCTGGATAAGAATTTATCCTGTTCCCTTAAGTTTTTTGATGGACTAGAAAACCCGTGGTGGTCTTAAACAAGGGGTAAAATACACCTGGATTGAACTGGAGCTGGAAAAGCGTATGGACGACTTCCGCCCGGAGAGCTATTCTCCCAGGCACTGCGATTTCCGTGATTTGACGATCCATGAGCCGCGGATAGGAACCGAGGGCAACTGGTACCGGCGGAAACAGATTTGCCTGAAAAAAGTCTATACCAACCTGACGCAGCTGATCAGGGATTCGCAAGCGCCGGCCAACGTGTCGCTGGCAACGTTCAAGCCGGCGGGAATTACGGGGTTTGAATGGGAGGATGACGAGCCGGAATGGAAGAATGAGTGGGTGGAAATCAGGAAACAGACGGATTTGTTTGCGGCGGGAACGCTGGATCCTGTCCGGATGATACCCAAGGTGCCATACAGATTTTTTTACCGGTTTGAGGATGACGAAGGAAGGAACAGCCGGTTGATGATCGAAGACTGGGAAATCGGTCAGTTGTTTTGGAACTGCCTGCGTGCCTGCGGCAACGCTCCTGAAGCACTGTTGAAAGTCAGGCAGAAATATTTTGATGAATTTACTTCCCGCAATGAGATTTTTCTGTTCCTGGGTACAACGAAAGAATGGCACCTGCGGAGAGCGAAGAACCCTTTTGTGATCATTGGCGTTTTTTACCCGCTGAAGGAAACGCAGGCTTCAATGTTCTGAAGCGTGTTCACTGCGACATCTGCCGGATCAGTTTCCCGATCGTCTTCAACCCGTCGTCTACCTGTTTGCTCCAGGGTGTTGCGTAGCTGATGCGCAGGCAGTTGTTATAGCGGTCCTGCAGCGAGAAGATGCGCCCCGGCGCAAAGCTGATTTTGTAGCGGAGGGCCATTTCATACAGTTCGATGGTGTTGACGTGCTGGTTCAGTTCGAGCCAGAGCACGTAGCCGCCCTGCGGGCGCGTTACGCACGTGTCTTCCGGGAAATAGTCCGCGATGGCCTGCTGGTAGCGGAGGCACTGGGTGTGCAGCATTTTTCGGAGGCCGCGCAGGTGGTGCTCGTAACGGCCGTTTTCGAGGAAGTGGCCGATGGCGGCCTGTGGAAGCGTGGCGCTCGATACGGAGTGGTTCAGTTTGAGGCGCAGCACTTTGTCTTTGTACTTGCCGGGCATCGTCCAGCCCACGCGGTAGCCCGGGGCGAGCGATTTGGAAAACGAGTTGCAGTACAGCACGTTGCCGGTACGGTCGTATTGTTTGCAGCTGCTGGGGCGGGTTTTGCCGAAATAAGTATCGCCGTAAATATCGTCTTCGATGAGGGGGATGTCGTATTTGTTCATGATGCGCACCAGTTCCCGCTTGTTTTTGTCCGGCATGCAGGAACCGATGGGATTGTTGAAGTTGGTGACGAATACGCAGGCTTTGATCTTGAATTTGGGGATCGCTTTGTCGAGGTACTCGAGGTCTACCCCGCACACCGGGTTGGTGGGTACTTCCAGCACTTTCAGCCCAAGGCTTTCCGCCAGCTGGAAGGTGCCGCAATACGCCGGGCTTTCCAGGGCGATCACGTCGCCCGGCTGGGTGGTGGCGGAGAGGCAGAGCGTCAGCGCGTCCATACAGCCCGTTGTGGTTACGATATCGTCTTCCGTAATGGTGCCGCCCCATTGCAGGCTCAAACGCGCGATTTGCCGCCTTAAATTGAGATTTCCCTGGAGGTTTTCATAGCTGGTGCCGTTGGCGGGCAGGCTGCGCATGGCCTGGATGAGGGACTTGCTCAGTTTGGCGGCCGGCAGCTGGCTTTCGTGCGGCGCGGCGACGGAGAAGCGCAGCACATCGTCGGGCGACAGGTGGTAGAACACTTCCGTGATCATATCGCTCACATTCACATCCGTCGCCTTTTTTACCGGGCGGCAGATCTTGGGCATCTCCGGCAGGCGGCGGGGCGAAAACCGGACATAGTAGCCCGATTTGGGGCGCGGCTCGATGAACCCCTTGCTTTCCAGGTGATAATACGCCTGGAACACGGTGCTCATACTGATGCCCTGCTCTTTGCTGAGGGAACGGACGGAAGGCAATTTGTCGCCAATGCGGATCACCTCCTTTTCGATCATCGTTTGTATGCGGTCTGCCACCTGCAGATATAAATGGTCCATAAGCCGGATTTATACTGATACGCTCAAAATTACGGAAATAGCATCTGTTTGGAAGGAATTTTATATTTTCATATTCCATTTAACCAGTAACATGCAAAGATTACCCTTTTCCGTAGATACCCGTTTCCGCACCCAGCACCTTTCGCTGGCAGAAATCACCGGTTCCGTACCGCAGGAGGTGCTCCACCGGGAGGTAAGGCCCGGCAAATGGACGGCTTTCGAGAACGCCGCTCACCTTGCCGTTTTCCATCCGGTGTATATGGCCCGGTTCCGCCGCGTGCTGGAAGAAGAGGAGCCTGTATTCGAGCGCTACACCTGGGAAGCCGATCCGCTTTTCGCGCAGTACAAAACCATTCGCCCGGCGGCTTTGCTGGATATTTACCACAAAGACCGGGAGGAGATGATTACCTTTGTGGACGGGCTGGATGCACAGGCCCTGCGCCGCAAGGGCAGCCACCCCGTGTACGGAAAATTCGATATGGCGCAGTGGATAGAATTGTTCATTCTCCACGAAGCGCATCACCTGTTCACCATCTTCCAGCTGGTGCATACCAAAACAACATGATTCAAATACCTGTCAACGAATATCATCACTTCAACTTTGCCGAAAGCCTGCAGTTCCTGAACCGCTCGCCCCGCGAATGCCTGCACCAGGTGCGCGACGGCGCGGTGTATAAGCTGCTGGCGCCGGAAGGCGTGCCCGTGCTGCTGCGCATCCGCGAAAACGCGCCGCGGCAGGCATTGACGGCCGAAGTACTCGAAGGAGCGCCGGGCACTAACGGCGAAGCGTATATCAAAAGTTACCTCGACCGCTGGCTGCACCTCAACGGCAGCCTGCAGGCGTTTTACGAATTTGCCGCGCCGGACCCGCTGCTGGGTCCGCTGGTAAAGGCATTCAACGGGCTGCGCCTCGTGGGTATCCCGGACCTGTTCGAATGCATCACCTGGACCATCACCGGCCAGCAGATCAACCTCGCTTTCGCCTACACCATGAAGCAGCGGCTGGTGCAGGCCTTCGGGCATACGGTGGAATGGGAGGGCGGTATTTACTACCTGTATCCCCATCCCGCCGTGATAGCCGTGCTGCGGCCGGAAGACCTGATGCCCATGCAGTTTTCGCGCACCAAAGCCGAAGGCATCATCCGCGTGGCGCGGCTGATGGCGGAGGGCCGGCTGCATGAAAACATGCTGATGCGGATGAGTTATGAAGAAGCCCGCGACGCCCTTGTGTCCATCAAAGGAATCGGCCCCTGGAGCGCCAACTACGTGCTCATGAAATTCGCGCAGCACCCGCAGGCGCTGCCCCTCGAAGACGCGGGGCTGCACAATGCCATCCGCTACAGGATGGGGCTGGCGTCCAAGCCCGGCATCCCCGACGTGAAAAAATATACGGAACACTGGAAAAACCATGCTGCATATGCAACCTTCTATTGCTGGCGATCCCTCTACGAAAAATAAGTACCGGATCAGTATGTCTTCGCCCGTTGGCCGGTTGCTGATAGAAGGCACCGATTCCCACATCAGCGCCGTGCTGTTCACGGACGAAGGGGAGGAGAGCCCGGAGGCGCCGCCGCTGCTGCATCTGGCGGTGAGGCAATTGCAGGAGTATTTCGATAAAACCCGCCGTACGTTCGACTTTCCCATGCAGCAGGAAGGAACCCCTTTTCAACAGGCCGTATGGCGCCAGCTCACCACCATTCCTTTTGGTGAAACTATTACCTATCTCGCGCTCGCCAAACGGGTGGGCAACGTCAAAAGCATCCGCGCCGTAGGCACTACCAACGGCCGTAACAATCTCGCCATTGTAGTGCCCTGCCATCGCGTAATCGGCAGTGGTGGCGTGCTCACAGGATATGCCGGCGGCCTCTGGCGTAAACAGTGGCTGCTCGACCATGAACGCGGCGGTACCCTCTTCTGAATGACGAACCGCATTCGTCACTGATCACGGATGCTCGTCAACCCATCTGATCTGGTCAAAATTTCTAAAACTGAATCTGTTTTTTTATACGGAAATGGCGGAATTTTGTCGTGTCAAAATCGAAGAACCTCTCAACCGCGAACCATGAATGCAACATTCCGCCACGACCTCTTACAGCTGAATGAGCTGCTGCAGCAAACGGCAGGCTACGCAGGCAGTTTTCTTTCCCGGATCAACGAGCTGAAAGTGAATATGCCGGTTCCTTCCTTCCCCATGACGGTATTACCGGAAAAGGGCATGGGCGCCGGGGCCGCGCTGGAGCATTTCGACAACCGGTTTGGCGATTATCTCACCGGCAACGCGGGGCCGCGCTACTTTGGTTTTGTGACCGGGGGCGTAACGCCTGCGGCGCTGACAGGCGACTGGCTCGCCGCTACCTTCGACATGAACCCGGCCGACAAATCGGCCGTTTCTTTCCATATTGAAACTGAAACCATCGACCTGCTGAAACAATTGTTCGGGTTGCCCGGCGAGATGCTGGGATGTTTTGTGAGCGGCGCTACCATGAGCAATTTTACCGGCCTTGCCACCGCCAGGCAATGGCTCGGTAGGCAGCAGGGGGTGGATGTGGACATTGCCGGCGCAGGCGCGTTGAAAGACGTGAAGGTACTGGCCGCCACCCCGCACTCCAGCATCGCCAAAGCATTGTCGATGCTTGGCCTGGGCCGCAACGCCCTGGTGAAACTGCCCACATTGCCGGGGCGCGAGGCGGTGGACGTATCGGCCCTGCAGGCATGGATCAACGCCCATTCCGGCGAGCCTTTCATTTTTGTGGCCGCCGCGGGCACCGTCAACACCGTCGACTTCGACGACCTGGCTGCCATTGCCGCGCTCAAAAAAGAGCACAACTTCTGGCTGCATGTAGACGCTGCTTTCGGTGGCTTCGCCGCCGCCAGTCCACGCTACAAACACCTGCTCCGCGGGTGGGAAGCGGCAGACTCCATTACCATCGACGCCCATAAGTGGCTCAACGTGCCGTACGATGCGGCCATGATATTCACCCGTCATCCGCAGTTACAGTTAGCCGTGTTCCAGAATGCCGGCGCCGCCTACCTGGGCGATCCCGCCGAGAACTTCAATTTCATCAACTACGCGCCGGAAAATTCCCGGCGCCTGCGGTCGCTGCCCGCCTGGTTCTCCCTGAAGGCCTACGGGGCCGAAGGATACAGAGACATGGTGGAACAAAACATCCGGCTGGCGCAGCTGCTCGGCGAACGGATACAAAAAAGCGAACGCTTCCAGTTGCTCGCCCCGGTGCGTTTATGCGTGGTGTGCTTTACACTCAACCACGAACCGCGAATGCTGGCGGAGCATGTGCAACTGTTCCTGCAAAAGCTGAACAAGCGGGGGCTCGTATATGTAACGCCTACCCAATACCAGGGTACGCCCGCCGTCAGGGCGGCGCTGGTCAACTGGCGGACAACGGATCAGGACATCGATAAGGTGATGGAAGAGCTCGAGACCGTTGCTACAGACATCGCCCATCTTTCCGCCATTATAGAAAATAATTGATTTAGAGGTTGATATTAGTTAAGGCGGCGGGTCTCCACCCGTCGCATGTTATCACCTTGCCATTCCCGAAGGGGACCATTAACTACAAGACCATGAAAAAATCGAACGTCAACGCTTATGTGGCCCTGGTGATCGTGAGCATCTTCTGGGGCACCACTTACCTGGCCGCCAGGATAGGCGTACAACATATGCACGGTATGCTCCTGGCCGCTTTACGGCAGGGTACAGCCGGCGTGCTGCTGGTGGGTTTCTTTATGCTGAGGGGGTATAAGCTGCCTGAATTACCGGTATTGTCGCGGCTCTTCGTGATCGGTGTGCTGATGCTGTGCGGCAGCAACGGGCTGATGACCTGGGCCATGAAATACATCCCCAGCGGCATGGGCGCCATCATCGCCGCCACGGTACCCATCTGGATCACGATATTCAGTTATTTCCTTGTACAGCGCACGCGCATCACGGCGCAGCTGGTGCTGGGCATGATCATCGGCCTGGCCGGCATCGGCGGTATCTTTTACGACCATATCAAAGAGCTCATGGACCCGCAGTACCGCTTCGGGGTGATGCTGATCACCGCCGCCTGCGTGTTTTGGGCGCTGGGCTCCGTGCTTACCGCCAAGTGGGCGCTGGGTGTGAACTACCTGTACGGCGCGGGATTTCAGATGCTGTTCAGCGGCGTGGTGATGCTGCTCATTTCCCTGCTCATGGGCGAGCATCTCCATTTCGACAGCTTCACGGGCGAGCTCTGGGGCAGCTTGCTGTATCTGATTTTTGTCGGATCTTTACTTAGTTATTCGGCCTACGTGTTCGCGCTCAATAACCTGCCGCCCTCGCTCGTGTCGATCTACGCGTACATTAATCCCGTGGTGGCGGTTATTCTCGGATGGCTGATTCTAAGCGAAAAACTGAACTGGATGATCGGCGTGTCGTGCCTGGTGACCTTACTGGGCGTTTACCTGGTCAATAACGCATTTAACAAGAATAAAAAAAGTTATGAACGCAGCAAATGATGCACGGGTGCTGGCCTGGCACCCCGATTATCAACCATATTTCGAGCGCTTCAACAAAGCGTGGATCAGCGCCAACTACACCATGGAGCCGATCGATTATGCGGTGCTGGAACAACCGGAAACGCATATCCTGGGCCATGGCGGAGACATCATTTTCGCCGCCCTCGGCAACGAACTGGCAGGCACCGTGGCGTATAAGCATGTGGACGAGAACACCGTGGAAATGACGAAGATGGCCGTAGACGAAGCCTTCCAGGGCCGCAGGCTCGGCTGGCTGCTGGCCACCGCCATCATGGAGCGCGCCGCACAGGCAGGGTATACCCGCATGATCCTCTACTCCAACACCAAACAGGCCGCGGCCATTAACATGTACCGCAAGCTGGGCTTCGAAGAGATGGAGCTGGAAAGCGGCGGCTATGAAAGATGCAACATCAAAATGGGCATCGACCTGCAGTCGCCGGTACTGGCAGGCTTAAGCCGCGAGCTGCGTAAAACCGTGGAGCTCACCGGCGAGAAACTACTGCGCTTCAGCAACGAGGAGGCGGGGGTAAGACCCGCGCCCGGCAAATGGAGCCGGAAAGAAGTGCTGGGCCATCTGATCGATTCCGCCACCAACAACTACCCGCGCTTCGTGCGGGCACAGCATTCGGAATATTCGGAGCTGCCGGGCTATAACCAGGACTTCTGGGTGGAAGCCCGCCAGTACCAGCATGCCGACTGGAAAGAGCTGGTGCTGCTCTGGAAAACGCTCAACCTGCACATCGCCCGCATCCTGCCACTGATCCCCGCCAAAGCACTGGGGCACATCGTGGTGATCGGCCCGGGCGCACCGGTCACATTGCAGTATATTGCGGAAGATTATTTAACGCATTTACAACATCATCTCAATCAAATTTTCCCGGTACATGCAAATTATTAAAGCAAACCATTCCCACCTGCCGCAACTGGCCGTTTTATTCGATGCCTACCGCCAGCATTACGAACAGGCCACCGACGTGGAGGGCGCGAAAAATTACCTGGCCGAACGCCTGGATCAGCAAGACAGTGAAATTTATGCCGCCGCCGGGGACGATGGCGCCCTGATCGGGTTCACGCAACTTTACCCGGTGTTTTCTTCCATCGGCATGAAAAAGGCCTGGATACTGAACGACCTGTTCGTAGCCCCGGAGCACCGGCGGAAAGGCGCGGCGCGCCAACTGATCGCCGCCTCGAGGGAACTGGGCCAGCGAACGAACGCGCGGTACGTCATGTTACAAACGCATATTACAAATACGACAGCACAGGCTTTATACGAAGATGAGGGCTTTAAGCGCGACGATGAGTTTTATTACTACTATCTTTCCATTTGACCGTTCTCCGTTTAACAATGGAGGAGCGGGGGCGCAGTGCGTTCCCGCTTTTTTTATGGGCTGGCTTTTTTATGACTGGGATAACTCTCCCAGGCTGTTCGCATCATCCGGGGATACTCAAAGGCACAAACGCAATTGTTGATTCAAAGGCCATATATCCCGGAATAGCTGCCGGGAACATAAATGAAAAGGCGGTGCTTTGTTGCATCCACAATTGTTGATTCAAAGGCGATGCATCCCGGAATAGCGCCCGGGAACATAAGTGAAAAGGCGGCGCTTTGAATCACCCTAAGGCACCGGTGTTAATTCCATGGCGATACAACCCGTATGGGCCACCGGAACACGGACAGCCGGAGGTTGCATGCCTCAGAACGTAAATCCCACCATGAAAATGTTCGTGTTCGCGCTGAACTGAGTGTCGAACGAATGGGGGAGGGCGCGTTTACCTTCGTATTGCATGTGGTATTCGCGGCGGATGTACGAGGCGAACAACCAGACCTTATCCGCCCGGTACTGCACACCCACGCCCGAACCGAAAAAGTGACGGCCGTTGATTTTGATGGGGTTGACGGCGCCGCTTTCTTCCCGGAAGGTGAGGGCGTTGTTTTTCTCATAGAGGGGCTTGCCGAATTGTCCCAATGCGTAAGGGATAAAGCGCCCCACGGGGTATTTCAGCCGCACATCGAAATAAACGGGCACCATCACGTTGTTGCAGAAACTGGTAAGGTCCACGCCAGCGCCAATACCCGCGTAACGGATAAATCCGAACGAATTCACCAGCGAAATGCCCGCCTGCGAATTGTGCATCATGGCGCCCAGGTAGGCGTTGCTGAAATTTTCTCTGCGTTGTGCTTGTAGAAAGAGAGGGACCAGGAGTAACAGTATGAGGTAAATTTGTTTCATTAGCTCATTTTTATTTTAGGGCCTGGTGAAGCTTCGGGGAAGTTCCACTGATAGTTTAGACGAGGAAAAAAGCGAAATCCTATATAAATATATCGCTTTTTCCACGTTCTTTGTTCAATGGAAGCGCAACAAAATCCCTGGAAAGTAAAGTCGTCCGCATTGCAATATGATAATCCGTGGATTAGCCTGACGGAGCACCAGGTGGTGAACCCTTCCGGCGGCGACGGCATTTACGGCGTGGTGCATTTCAAGAATACCGCCATCGGCGTGGTGGCGCTCGACGACGAGGGCCATACCTGGCTGGTGGGGCAATACCGCTTCGCCCTTCATGCCTACAGCTGGGAAATTCCCGAAGGAGGCGGTCCCCTCGGCACCGACCCGCTCGCCTCCGCCAAACGGGAACTGCTGGAGGAAACCGGCCTGGTGGCGGAGCATTGGGACCTGATCGTGCACATGCACCTGTCCAATTCCGTGTCTGATGAATACGGCATGGTATTTCTGGCCCGCGGCCTGGAGCAGCGGGCGCCCGACCCGGAGGAAACGGAGCAGCTGTCCATTCTGCGGCTGCCTTTCCTGAAAGCGTACGAAATGGTGAAAAACCACGAAATCACCGATTCCCTCTCGATCGCCGCCATTCAAAAGATTCGCCTCATGATGCTGGAAGGGGAGCTTTGATGCGTTATCTTTGCCGCGATGAACCATCGATTTAAACCTTCGCCGCCGAAACCGAAACAATCCGCGCTGATCATCGGCCGCCAGCCCCTGCTGGAAGCCATGAAAAGCGGCAAAGCCATTGAAAGGATTTACATGCTGAAAAGTGCCACGGGAGACATTATCCCCCAAATCCGCCAGCTGGCCGCGGAACAGCGCATTCCCATCAATACGGTGCCGGTGGAAAAGCTCAACAGCCTCACCCAGGCCAATCATCAGGGTGTGGTGGCCGTAACGGCCAAAGTAGCTTACCTCGACCTGCAAGACGTGATTTCCCATGTGGTAGACAAAGGAGAAACCCCGCTGTTCCTGATCCTGGACGGGATTACGGACGTGCGGAACATTGGCGCGATTGCCCGTAGCGCGGTGTGCTGCGGCGCGCAGGCCATCATCATCCCCGACAAAGGTATCGCCGCCCTCAACGAGGAAGCCCTCAAATCGTCGGCCGGCGCGCTGGAGAAAATTGCCGTTTGCCGCGTGAACAGCCTGCTGAAGGCTATCGACACGCTGCACCTCAACGGCATCAGCGTGATGGCCAGCGAAATGGAATCCAAAGCTACGCTGGCGGACCTTCCCTGGCGCGAGCCGGTGGCGGTGATCATGGGCTCGGAAGACAAAGGGGTATACCCCGCCCTGCTCAAAGCGGCCGACCAGCAGTTCCACATTCCCATGCAGAACAGTTTCGAATCGTTTAACGTATCCGTTGCCGCGGGCATCATCCTGTACGAAGCCATGAAGCAGCGGATGCATACCGTATAACGGCAGTGCCAAACTGCCCAGGTAAAAACTGCGCCCATGAAACGGATGAAATTCGTAGAATGTCCAAGAGACGCCATGCAAGGCTGGCCGCACCCGATCAGCACCGCCGCCAAAACGGCTTACCTCAATGATTTGATGAAGGTGGGGTTCGATACCCTCGACTTCGGCAGCTTCGTGTCTGCCAAAGCCATTCCGCAGATGGCCGATACGCCGGACGTGCTGCGGGGCCTGGAGCCGAACGGCATCACCCAACTGCTGGCCATCGTAGCCAACGTACGTGGGGCGGAAGATGCAGTAGGGTACGAGGCGATCGATTACCTGGGGTTCCCGTTCTCGCTCTCCGAAACCTTCCAGCTGCGTAATACCAATAAAACCATGCAGGAGTCGCTCGAACAGGTGCAAACCATCCAGGAGCTGTGCGTGAAAAACAACAAACAGCTGGTGGTATACCTGTCGATGGGATTCGGCAACCCGTATGGCGACCCTTACAGTCCCGATGTAGCGCTCGAATGGGCAGACACTTTCGCGGGCATGGACATCAACATCCTGTCCCTGGCCGATACGGTGGGCGTGGCCAAACCCGATACCATCGCCGCGCTGTTTTCCAAACTCATTCCCGCATACCCGGCTGTTGAGTTCGGCGCGCATTTCCACTCCACGCCGTGGGCCTGGGAAGAAAAGATCGCCGCCGCTTACAATAACGGCTGCCGCCGCTTCGATAGCGCCCTGAAAGGCATCGGCGGCTGCCCCATGGCGCAGGATGAACTGGTGGGCAACATCGCCACCGAAAACATCGCCGCCTGGTGCGCTTCCCTCGATATTCCCATGCCCTTCGGTCTCGAAGCGGTGGGCGAGGCCGCCAAAAAAGCGGAGCAGCTCTTCCGCCACGATTTGATTTGATACTTTTGCAACATGAACTTCAGACTCACTTTCCCGGTACAGCCGCTGGAACCGTCCATGCAGTACACCGACAAAATATTGCTGGCAGGCTCGTGCTTCGCCGAAGAGATCGGCCAGCGCCTGCAACAGCACAAGTTCAACGTTCATCTCAACCCCAACGGGATTTTGTTCAACCCGCTGAGCATCGCGCAGAGCATGCAGGGGTACCTCGACGGGAAGCAGTATACGGCGGGCGACCTGCTGATGCATGAAGACCTCTGGCACAGCTGGGACCATCATTCCCGCTTCTCCGGCCCCGACCAGGATGCCGTGCTCACCGGCATCAACGCCGAAGCCGCCGCGGCATCGCAGCGCCTGAAAGAGGCCGACTGGCTTATCATTACCCTCGGATCGGCCTATGTGTATGTATTGAAGGAAAACGGCCGCATGGTGGCCAATTGCCACAAGGTGCCCGATGCGGCCTTCTATAAAAAACTCCTCACTGCCGACGAGATCATCGCCGCCCTCGATAACATGATGCACCGTTTGTTTTTCGTCAACCGGAAAGTGAACATCCTGTTTACCGTCAGTCCCGTGCGCTATGTGCGCGACGGTGTGGTGGAAAACAACCTGAGCAAGGCCATCCTGCTGCAGGCCGTGCACCACCTCGTCAACAAATTCAACCGCCTGTTTTATTTTCCGGCGTACGAACTGGTGATGGACGATTTGCGCGACTACCGCTTTTACAAAGAAGACCTGGTGCACCCCAACGACCTGGCCATCCAGTACGTATGGGATCACTTCACGGCCGCCTGCCTGCACCCTGACGCGCAGCAGCTCGAAAAGCAGGTGACGGACATCCTGCGCGCGCGGCAACACCGCCCGTTCAATCCGCAAACCCCGCAGCACCGCCAGTTTTTGGCGGCATACGCGAAAAAGGTGAAGGCATTGACCGAGGCGCATCCATACATAGCGATGGAGGAGGAACGGCGGTATTTCGGTGGGGAGTGATGCTGCAATCGGTTTTTTTTGCTTTATCCTGGCCGGCTATTAAAATACCGGTGATGAAAAAGACTCCTTTGCCGTTATCCCTTCTGGTTGCTATGCAGTTTGTGATCAGCGGGCAGCGTAGGCGCCAGGGCCGGGTTCTTTACCGCAAGTAAGTCGCATTTCACCTGTTCAATGTCGCTTTCATACCCGGTTCATCCCGTTTCCGCCCTGTAATTTTGGGGTGTTAAAACACTCATCTTATGAACCAGGAAGTTACAGCTTACATTCAAAAGCTCCCCAAATGGCAGGCCGATGCCGCGGAAACACTGCGTAAAACGGTACATAAAACTATTCCCGGCGTGGAAGAACGCCTCCAATACGGCAAACCGCATTACCTGAAGAATGGGCACTATGCGGCAGTGATATCCGCGGCGAAAGACAAATTGTCTTTTATGATCTTCAACGCCACTGAGCTGCCGGAAATCAAAGGGTATTTCAAATCGATGAGCGGGCCGGAACGGAAAACGGCCACCATTCTTGAAGGGCAGAAAATAGATTACAAGCAGCTGGCGGACTTGCTGAAAACCGCCAGTGACGGGTTATAAATGCAGGAGTTGGCCAAATGGCCGGCCCTTTTTCAATGCCAGTCAACTGACTTTAGAGCGCCGCCGGTTCAGGTGGTTGGGATGCGGTGCAACACGCTGGCCCTAAAAAGACTGGTCCATTTTTCAATACCGGGCAACTGATTTTAACGCCCCCGGTTTGCAAATGGCTGCCATATGGTGCAACACCGGCTCAAAAAAAAGACCGGCCACAGGGGCCGGCCTTCGGTTGAATTGATTTAGCGGTATCAGATCTCGGACACTTCCGCGTACCCGTCTTCCGTTTTCTTTTCCTTGATGAATATCACGCCAATCACCAGGCAGATCACCGCGATAGCTACCGGGTACACCAGTCCCGCCAGGTGGTTGCCGGTTCTCTGCACCATCAGCGTGGCGATGGCCGGCAGCAGGCCGCCAAATACGCCGTTGCCAATGTGGTACGGCAGGCTCATGGAGGTGTAGCGGATGCGTGTCGGGAACAGCTCTACGAGGAATGCCGCGATAGGGCCGTACACCATCGTGACGAAAAGCACCTGAATGAACACGAGCACGATCAGCCAGATGAGGTTGTTGGTGCCCACTTTCACTTCTTTCTTCACTTCCTTTTTATCCCCGGTGATGGTGGTGATTTCGCTCACCACCGTGCTGTCCGAATACGTCCGGATTTTGGCCGTTTTTTCGACGGTGCTGCCGTCTTCCTGCGGAACGATGCTGCCTTCCACGCGATACAGGGAGGTTACTTCCTCTTTCCGGGAAAGGTCTACCGTCTTGTCCATGGCGTTGTAGATGGGGAAATAAGCCAGCGCGGCCACCAGCATGCCCGCCATCATGATCTTTTTGCGGCCGATTTTATCGGACAGGTGGCCGAAATAAATAAAGAACGGCGTGCCCACCAGTAGGGCGATGGCAATGATCACGTTGCTCTGCACGAATTCGATGTTCATCGTTTTTTGCAGAAACGAGAGCGCGTAGAACTGCCCGGTATACCACACCACGCCCTGGCCCATGGCTGCGCCAAAGAGCGCCAGCAGCACCAGTTTCAGGTTTTCTTTATTGCCGAAGCTCTCTTTGAGCGGGTTTTTGGAAGTTTTGCCTTCCGCCTTCAGCTGCGCGAACAGGGGAGATTCGTGCAGTTTGATGCGGATGTAGTAGCTCATCAGTACGAGGAATACGCTCAGCCAGAACGGGATGCGCCATCCCCAGTCGTTGAACGATTCCGGGCTCATGCTGATGCGGGTGGCGAGAATGACGCCGAGCGACACGAACAGGCCGAGGGTGGCGGTGGTTTGAATGAAGCTCGTGTAATACCCGCGGCGGTGCGCGGGAGAGTGCTCCGCCACGTACGTAGCCGCGCCGCCGTATTCGCCGCCAAGCGCGAGGCCCTGGGCGAGGCGGAGGATGAGCACCAGGATTGGGGCCAGTATGCCGATGGTTTTATAGCTCGGGATGAGGCCGATGGCGAACGTGGAACCGCCCATGATGAGCAGCGTAAGCAGGAACGTGTACTTTCTTCCCACCATGTCGCCCAGCCGGCCGAACACGATGGCGCCGAACGGGCGGACAATGAAGCCTACCGCGAAGGTGGCCAGGGTGGCGATATACGATAGCGTCGGGTTGCTGTCTGGGAAAAATTTTTCGGATAAAATCAGGGAAAGACTGCCGAAAATGTAGAAGTCGTACCATTCTATCAACGTCCCGGCCGACGATGCGAAGATCACCTGCCAGATGTTTTGTTGCTGTTTCGTGGAGCTCATAAAGTCAAAATGAAAAATTGTTATCCCGAAAAGATAGAAAAATTGTTTAATAAAGTATGCATCTGCCAAAATCCTTTATCTTTATTTATACAAGGACAGTTTAGCCGCCATGCGCCGAATTTATGTAATCATTATCCTGGTATTAGCCTGCTATCCCTATGGCCTGCACGCCCAGCGCCCTGGGGTAGGCCTCACGCTGAGCGGCGGCGGGGCCAAAGGGCTGGCCCATATCGGCATCCTCCAGGCGATCGACAGCGCCGGATTAAAAATCAGTTACGTGACCGGCACCAGCATGGGCAGCATCGTGGGCGGACTCTACGCCATCGGCTATTCCGGCGACTCCATCGAGCACATGGCCCGGAAGCTCGACTGGAATTCCCTCTTCTCCAATCAGCCCAACCTTACCGATATCAGTTACGAAGAACGCGCGGAATACAACCGCTACATGGTGGAAGTACCGTTCGAATACGGCAAGCCCAAGCTGACTTCCGGGGTGATTTCCGGGGAACAGCTGTGGCTCGAACTGGCCGCCATGTGCTGGCCCGTGCGCGACGTGAAGGATTTTTCCAAATTCAGCATACCCTTCAAATGTATCGCCACCGATGTGACCACAGGAGAAATTGTGACGCTCGAGAAAGGGGAGATCGTTTCGTGTATGCGCGCCAGTATGGCTATCCCCTCCGTTTTCACCACCGTGAAGATCGATGGCCGCAAGCTGGTCGACGGTGGGGTGGTGCGCAATTTTCCCGCCATCACCGCCAAGGAAATGGGAGCCGGTATCGTGATCGGATCCAGCGTGAGCGGCGGCCTCGCCAAAGCCGACGAGCTCATCACACCCATCGACATCCTCTACCAGCTGGGATTTTATAAAGACGCCGACGATTTCAAAAAGGCCCGGAAGGTAACAGACATATATATAGAGCACGACATGAAAGGCTACGGCGCCGCGAGTTTCGGCAGCGTGGATTCCATCATCGAGCTGGGGAAGCGGAAAGGCAGGGAGATGTATCCTGTGTTCAAGCACCTCGCCGACTCGCTGAACGCCCTGTATCCCGAGGCGCCGCCCGTTAAAAACCGCGTGCCCATAGTGCCGGATATCGAGATAAGCGACATCGTCATCAAGGGCCTCGTGCACTCCGACGAGAAGTTTTTCCGCGGCAGGCTCAACCTCAAGCCCGGCGGCTGCTACACGCCGCAGAAAATCCGGGAGGCCGTGGTGAACGTGTATGGCACGCGCTTCTACAAACAGATCACCTACCACATGAACCCGCTCGGCTACGGCAAAAGCCAGCTGGAAATTGACGTGGAGGAAAACCCGCTCACCTACGTGAAAATGGCGCTGCATTACAACAGCTATACCAACGTAAGCGCCATCCTCAACGTCACGCAGCGCAATTTCATCGTACCGAACTCGCGCGCCTATGTAACGGTGGCCATCAGTGAAAACCCCCGCCTGCGCGCGGAGTATTTCAAATACCTGGGCCGCAAGCGGAACGTGGGCTTCGGCCTGGGCGCCTATTACGAGAACAACCCGCTCAACTATTACGATAACTTCAAAAAAATACAGGAATACCGTAATAAATACGCGGCCATCGACATTCACGTGCAATATATGCTCAACCGCGTGATGGCCGTGGGGGTGGGAAGCCGCTGGGAGTACATCCGCCTCAAGCCCAAGCTCAGTCCGTACGTGGAAGTGGACGGCAATACCAAACAGCTGAATACCTTCTTTTATTACGGCCTCAGCACCATCGACCGCAAGCTGTATCCCACCCGGGGCGCGCAGATCCAGCTGGAGGTGGGCCGGGTGCACAGCCAGAACCCGTCGTTTGTCATGCGCAACAGCACGGGCGGCGAGCTGAACCTCGACAGCCTGGGCTTCCGCTTCAACAACTACCAGCGCGGTTTGCTGAAAATGAATTATTATTTCCCGCTCGGGCGCAAGTCCACCTTCAACTGGAACATTTACGCCGGCATGACCATCAACTATAAGCAGGAGCTGGTCAACGACTTTTTCATCGGCGGCATCACCGATTTCAGCCGTAACCAGATTCCGTTCGTGGGGCTGTATGAGGGAGAAATGAATACTTCCCGCGTGGCCGCCACCCAGCTGGCCTTCCAGTACGAAGCATTCAAGAATGTGTTTGTAATCCCCCGCGCTTCCGCCGCCTACCTGCACACCAAGCGGCTGGCGCCCACCAGCTTCGATTACCTCACCGGCTACGGCATTACGCTGGGCTACAGCACCCGTTTAGGGCCGCTGGAGGGTACGTTGATGTACTGCGACCAGGCGAAATACCTGAAAGCTTACGTGAACCTCGGTTTCCATTTCTAATGCATGCGGTCGCCCCGCACGGTGAGATTTTTGATGATCTCCGCTTCATGGGCCAGCCATTGTTGCCAGCGGGTCTTAACTTTTTCTTCGGGGATGTATTCGTTGGCCAGGTCGATGAACAGGCGGTAGTGGCCCGCTTCCGATACCATGAATTTATAGTAGAATTGCTGCATGTATTTGTCATCGAGGCCCTCGCTCAGCAGCCGGAAGCGCTCGCAGCTGCGCGCTTCGATGAGGGCGAAGATCAGCAGGCGGTCGAGCAGCACATCCTGCAGAGAGCCGCCTTTCTGCTGGAACAGCATGAGCGCGTTCACATATTCGTCTTTCCGCTGTTTGCCCAGGGTGTAGCCCCGTTTTTTCATTTCCGCCAGCACCTGCCGGAAGTGGCCCCATTCCTCCGTTACGATGGGCGCCAGCTCTTCCACGAGTTTTTCTTTGTCGGGGTAACGCTGGATGAGCGAGATGCAGGAAGTGGCCGCTTTCTGTTCGCAAAAGGCATGGTCTGTCAGCACTTCTTCCAGCGAAATCGCCGCCAGGTTTACCCAGCGCGGGTCCGTCGGTAATTTCAGGCCGAGAATTGAAACTTTACTGCTCATACGGTGTTGATATTGGAGCACAAAGTTATAGATTTGAACCATGCAAAATGAGGGATTTCTCGAAGTCGCGCTGCAGCAGCGGCGGCAGCAGCATGCTTTCCGGCAGCTGCGGGTGCAGGGGCAGTTGGTGGACTTCTGTTCCAACGATTACCTGGGCCTGGCCCGCAGCGAGCAGGTGCAGGAAGCCGCCCATACCATTACCAAACAGCTGCACCAGGTGCACGGCAGCGGCGGGTCGCGGCTGCTGGCCGGCCACTATGAGCTGGCGGAAGAAGCCGAAAAAGTGATGGCCGCTTTCCATGGCGCAGGGGCGGGACTGCTCTACAATTCAGGGTACGACGCCAACCTCGGCCTGTTCTCGTGTGTGCCGCAGAAGGGCGATACCGTGGTATACGACCAGCTGATACACGCTTCCATCCGCGACGGCATCCGCCTGGGCGCCGCTACGGCTTATTCTTTCCTGCATAACGACCTCGCTGATCTGCAGAAGAAACTCGGCAATGCCGCCGGCCGGATTTTTGTGGCCGTTGAATCCGTTTATTCGATGGACGGCGACCTGGCGCCCCTCCGGGAGATCGCCGCGCTGTGCCGGCAGGCCGGGGCCTTGCTGGTGGTGGACGAAGCCCACGCCACCGGCGTGATCGGCGGCAGGGGAGAAGGGCTCGTACAGGCGTTACAGTTAGAAGACAGCTGTTTTGCCCGGGTGCATACCTTCGGTAAGGCCGTTGGCTGCCACGGGGCCGTGGTATTGGGCTCCGCCTTATTGCGCGATTACCTCATCAACTATTCCAGGCCGTTCATCTACACAACCGCGCTGCCGCCCCAGGCCGTGGCCGTTATGCTGGCCGCTTACGATATTTTCCCCGACATGCATGCCGAACGGCAGCAGCTCCGGCAGCTGATACAGCAATTCAGGGCCGGTATGCCGGCCGGCCGGGAATCCGGCAGCGAAACCCCTATCCAGGTGGTGATGGCGCCCGGCAACGAGGCCGCGCGCGGACTGGCACAGCGATTGCAAGAGGAAGGTTTAGACGTACGGGCCATTTTGCACCCCACGGTGCCCCGGGGCGGGGAACGGCTGCGGGTGGTGTTGCACAGTTTTAATACTGAACAGGAAGTGGCAAAATTGAACCGGATTATTTTTCCGTAAAAGGTGTATCTTAACAATGATTTCTTCACCCTTCTAAAACTGTTTTATGGACATTCATCCTGTTTGGAAAAAAGTGTTGGAAGAGCTTGATATCTGTAACTGGTATAAAACGCTGCTCGCGGAATACCAGGGAACGCCGGCCTTTGCAGATCACAGTATTACGGAAGCGCAGGAGATGATCAAGGAATTCGGGTACCAGAAAACCGTGTACGACGCCAAAACGGCCGTGTACACCGTGGAACTGGTAGACGAAGTGCGCACCGTAAAAGGGCTCGGTTCCGGAATCAGCATTTCCCTGAAAGACGGTTTTGTGGATGTGTCGATGGTGTTCGACCTCGACCACGATGTGAAGGAGGGCGGCAAACTGAATAAGTTGTGCGAAGCCCTTGGCCAGCCGCCTGTACCTGAGAAACCATCTTTTACCAACTACAAGGAGCTGTATGCGCTCCTCAAAAAGATCTTTACCAAGTACGACGAAATCAGCAACAAGGTAATTGACCTGTACCTGGAGGAACCTGCCTCGCTGTCACGCCTGTAACTAATTTCCACATATGCGATTTATTCCCCTCATTGTAACGGTTGCGCTCGTTTGGGCGCTCAATCACAAATGGGGCAGCCTGCCTGCGTTCGGCATGCTCCTGAGCCCCCAACACGGTTTCTGGCAGCATGCGGAGCCGGTGGCCATTACGCCGGAAGAAGAACTGTTGGTGCCCGGCCTGCAAGGGCAGGCACAGGTGTGGTTCGACGAGCGGATGGTGGCCCACGTATTCGCCGCGCAGGAGCGCGACGCCTACTTTATACAGGGCTACCTGCACGCCAAAAACCGCCTCTGGCAGATGGAGCTGCAAACCTACGCTGCGGGCGGGCGGCTGTGCGAGATACTCGGCCCCAACCTGCTGCCGTACGACCGCCGCAAGCGCCGCGAAGGGATGGTGTATGCCGCCGAACAGGCCGTGTCCGCCATCGAGGCCGACCCCGTGTCGAAAATGCAGAGCGATGCCTACACGGCCGGCGTGAACGCGTATATCGGCACCTTACGCCCGCGCAACTATCCGCTGGAATATAAGCTGCTCGGCTACGCACCGGAACCCTGGACGAACCTCAAAACCGCCCTGCTCATTAAATACATGGCGTACGACCTGGCTTCCACGGCAGACGACCTGGAATACACCAATGCCCGGCAGCTATACGGCCGTGACGATTTCGACCGGCTCTACCCGGATTTCCCCGCGCAGCAGGCGCCCATCATCCCCGCCGGCACCGCTTTTGCCGCCGCCACGAAACACGCCGTTCCGCCGGCAGACAGCCTGTTGGGCGAGTTTTATAAAATGCAGGGCGCCGTTGCCGACCGCGACAAAGGCAGCAACAACTGGGTGGTGGCCGGCAGCAAAACCCGCTCCGGTGCTCCGATCCTTTGTAACGACCCGCACCTTGAACTGGGCCTTCCCTCGCTTTTTTACGAGATGCAGATCAAAACGCCCCAGATGAACGTATATGGCGTGTCGCTCCCCGGCGCGCCCGGCATCATCATCGGCTTCAACGATCACATCGGCTGGGGGCTCACCAACGGGTACATGGATGTGCTCGACTATTACCGCATGCAGTTCCGGAACGGGAAGAAAGAATATCTTTTCAACGGCGCGTATCGCCCGGCGAAGCTGCGCCTCGAAGAAATAAAGATCCGCGGCGACCAGCCTTTCATCGACACGGTGGCCTACACCGAATGGGGCCCGGTGATTTACGATAACACGTTCCCCGACCTCAAAAGCCGCGAAAGCTTCCTGGCCATGCGGTGGACGGCCCACGACCCCTCGAACGAGCTGCTGGCCATTTACCGCCTCAACCATGCCCGCAACTACGACGGGTACAAAAGCGCGATGGAATTATGGAACTGCCCCGCCCAGAACTTCGTGTACGCCGGCAAAGACTCCGGCGACATCGCCATCTGGCACAACGGCCGCCATCCCCTCCGTTGGAAAGACCAGGGGAAATTCGTGATGCCCGGTTCCGACAGTACCTATGCATGGCAGGGATTCATTCCCCACTCCGAAAACCCGCACAGCTACAACCCGCCCGAAGGCTTCGTCAGCTCCGCCAACCAGGCCGCCACCGACAGCACCTTTCCGTATCATATGTTCGGTTATTACGACCTGTTCCGCGGCATGCGCATTAAAGAACAATTGAGCGGCATGCAGGGCATTACGCCGGAAGATATGATGCGGCTGCAGAAAGATAATAAGAACCGCCTTGCCGAGGCCGCGTTGCCTTTCCTCGGCGAATACATGGACGCCGCCGCACTCAACCCCACGCAGCGCGGTTACTGGAAAACGATGTTTGAATGGGATGCCATGAGCAACCCGGACAGCAAGGGCGCCACGCTGTTCCTGCTCTGGTGGAGCGAACTGGAAAAACAGATCTGGAACGACGACCTCGCCCGCGATAGCATCGCGCTCCGCTTCCCCGAAGAACGAACCACGCTCTTCTGGCTGATGCGCGACAGCACGATGCACTTCGTCGATAACATCAACACCCCGCAACGCGAAACGTTATTCGATGCCGTTCAAACCGCCTTCGAACACGCCGCCGATTCCGCCGCCGTGCTCGACAAAGAAGGGAAACTTACCCTGGGCAAATTCCGGGGCACCGATATCCGCCACCTTTCCCGCAGCCTGCCCGCGCTCAGCAGGATGGGCCTCAACACCGGCGGCGGCCGCCACATCGTGAACGCCACCAAAAAAACAACGGGCCCGTCGTGGCGGATGATCGTGGAAATGGGAAAAGAAACGAAAGCATGGGGGATTTACCCCGGCGGGCAAAGCGGCAACCCCGGCAGCCGGTTTTATGATAATATGGTGGACGATTGGGTGAACGGAAAATATTATGCACTGCGTTTATATGACGATAAACAATCAGCTGCCGGTATCGTGAAGAAAATTTTTTTTAAGCCTGGAACGTAGGGTGGGAGAGGGTTTCATTGAGGGTGTTAATTTTCTTTCGTGAAATATTTGGCAAAAATAATTTAATACATATCTTTGCAATCCCAAACGAAAACGGGTGATTGATTCCGTAGCTCAGTTGGTAGAGCAATACACTTTTAATGTATGGGCCCTGGGTTCGAGTCCCAGCGGGATCACTTCTTGGGACAAGTCTAAAAAAGAAAGGCTTGTCCCAATTTTTTTGCTTTCTAAATCCTTAGCATTCTGATAATAGAGTGTTACCGCAGAATTTAATCTTTGAGTTCGATGTCGTGTTCCATCAAATTCCAGAAATTCAGGGAACATCGAACTTACAATAATTCTCTTTTCTTCAATATCGCCCTTCTCGTAGCGCAGATCAATGTTTGCTATCTTTTTCAAACCAGACTTAAGAAGGTCTTTTATTTCCACATTTACGACAGCCAGTTCACTTAACCTTGCCTCCAGCTTCTCTATCGTTTCTCCAGTAAACTTTTTCAATGCCAGGTAATCTTCGTTATCCAGCTCCCCATCAATTTTTTGAACGAGGGCATTCCTTATACGGGTATTGTGCTGCTCAATCTGCGCTAACAAATCGGCCTTTTCCCTATTCTGCATTTTTGTCTGCTCGTTAAAATCATTTATAAACGCCTCTATAAATACATCGACCATTCCCTGATTTGGTGTCAAATATCGGAGCAGCTTGATAAAAGTATCGTTTGCATCTTCTGCTTTAAATCTAACACCGCAAGAACTGGAACAATGATAATAGTAATAATAAACTCCCATCTTGCCTTTAGAAGCGCTGCCGGTAAGCATTCTGTTGCAGTTTGGACACTTCAAAAAACCTCTCAATGGCAAGCCGTCCATAGAAACCACTTTCGGCTTTATAATCCGCCTTCTGCCGTCAAGCACTCTTTGCGCTTCATTAAATAAGGATTCACTAATTAAAGGCTCATGTTGTCCTAAAACAAAATAACCAACTTCGTCCTTATATGGCGGAACGAATATCTTACCGCAATACAGTGGATTCCTTAGCGCGACCCAAAAATTATTCTTACTGAACCTATACTTTCCTCTTGCCTTGCTGCGAACCATTTTCCATATCTGTTCCGTATTGAAGTTGTTCTGAACTATCTGTTCAAACGCCCATTTTAGTAATGGGCCTTCAAACTCATGAATGGCGATATATTTCTTTTTATCTTCTGTTATCTTGTTTACATAACCCAGTGGAGCCGTACCCATATAACGCCCTTCCTTCCTTGCTCTCCGCATTCCATGAAATACGTTCAAGGCACGTCTGTCGTTTTCCACTTCAGGCGCTGCAAGATAAAAAGCCAGCATTATTTTATTTTCCGGGATAGAAAGGTCAAGGGGCTGTTCGATGGCTTCCGGTTCAACCGCATGCGTCCTTAGCACATTAATCATTTGATAAGCATCTCCGGCATTACGGCTAAACCTATCCCATTTAGTGAACA
Organism: uncultured Chitinophaga sp.; assembly: GCA_965653365.1. GTDB lineage: Bacteria > Bacteroidota > Bacteroidia > Chitinophagales > Chitinophagaceae > Chitinophaga. The sequence goes on from CBFGZV010000002.1 coordinate 39,955, forward strand.
GTAATAAAGTTGTGGTCTTATTGGTCTTTACTTTCCTTAAGGCTGATAAGTACTTTTGCCACTCAGGTCTTTTGAATGATTTGGCAGAATGATCTTCACGGTAAACATTCCGTACTTCAATTTCTTTTATTTCGCAGTACTTGCGTAACCTGTCTTCCTGGTCACGCTGAGAATATCCTTTGTCTGCCTGCTCATCTGTTGATACACGGATGTATAAATCTGCTTTTCTCATAGTCGGTAATAATTAGTTTAGGGAGGCTATTATAGGCGTCCACTAAGATACTGATTAACGGCGACATGAGCAATCTTGTTGACGAAGTCCAGTATCACTTTCGCTTCCTCAATATTTACGATGGTTCCCTTCTTCTTTAGTATTTCGACGACCCTTTCAGGAGTTAACTTCTTAGTGTTTGTCCCTTCCATACCTCACTGCATTTAATTCACGATCAAGTGATCGAAAACTAAACTTAGAGGGTAACGGCGTTCAGAACGGGTGCTGGCTTCCCATTGCGCTATTTGGCACTAATTGGAAGTCTGATACATTAAAGAAGTACTAAACAAGCTATTGAGCCTCCGAATATCTTATCCACAAAATCCACGCTATACGACTGGCAAGCTTTTAGGGCTTGCCATCTACGTGGATTTGTGGATAAGGCTATAAAAAGACCTGGACAATCGCACTTTACTCAGCTTTTAAAAAATCGGTTTATTCTTTTCATTGAAGAAGCTTGTAATGTCCGTCTCATGCTCTTTAAAGTGATGAGCAAGAATATTATCTATATAGGCATAAAGCGTTGTTTTCTCTTCTCTGGCCAATTGTACAATACGAAGGAGCCGTTCATGAAATTCCGGCCTTATATAAACTACTTTACCATTACGTGTCGATGGATACTGGTTAACGAGAAACAGCTCTTCGTAGTTCATTTTCTTTTGAGCGCTTACACGTGTCCTTCCATGTGGTTTGTTTTCTTTGGGTTCATCCTGCTGCCCGGAGCTTTGGTTTTCGGTATCAGACCTACTGACGCTCATGAGATACATGAGATGTGCTTCATCAACTACAGGCTTCTCGAAGTCTTTGTGTGTTTTATCGGATTCCATTTTTTCAAAATTTTAAAATTGTTCAATTGTATAATAGCACAACAGCGCAGTTTTCAAAGTTTAAATAAATCTTCTTGCCTGTACAGTTTTACTGATGATTTGCAGCCTCGCTGTAATCCTTTCCATTTGTATATGTACTGGCACTGCCGTATATCTTAAAAATTTTATAGCCACTTGCTCAATCTGCCGTACACTTTACCACCTTTATATTTTTGTGCTTTTATACTTTTACCGCCGTAGTGTTGTACGCTTCTGTACTTTACTTCCTGTACGGTTTGCTTGTTGCTTCTCTTACCTTATGCATAACTGTCCGCAAGGATTCTTTCGCAACTTTGAAACAAAGAAAACACTTGCCTTGTCCATATTTCAGCCATTGACGTTCGCTGGCTTTCAGTGGCATTATTTGGCACTGCTATATAATGCAATGTTATCCTGCAAGGGCTTTTACTTTGTAAAAGCATTTCTAAGCATTACCGATGAAGGGAAAATCACTACAGACAAACAACGAGAGGGACAGCCAAAGGCTGTCTTTTCCTGCTTACATTAATCCGTCCCGCAGGGCGGATTTTCTGTTCACCGGAACAGAGCAAGTTGTGTTTTGAGGCACTCGAAACTTTCTTCGTGCCTCAAAACCACTTGCCCTTGCAGGGGGCTTTAGAACCCCTCCGAAGTCGGGGTTCATTAAAAACTAAAAATGATTACTTATGGATAAACAACAGAACAATAGAAGCAATAAAGGTGGTCGGAATCCTAAAAAGAATCCGGCTGTACATCGCTACGTTTTCCGTCTTACAGATGAAGAAAATGCAAAATTTCTTTCCCTTTTTGATAAGTCAGGATTAGACAACAAAGCCAGGTTTATAACCTCGATACTGTTTGAAATGCAGATCAAGACGGTGAAAATTGACAAAGCAGCGATGGATTATTACATGCGGCTGACTACTTTTTACGGTCAGTTCCGCACCATTGGTGTCAACTATAACCAGGTGGTAAAAATCCTGCAACGCAATTTTTCCGAGAGAAAGGCCGCCGCGTATCTGTTCAAATTGGAAAAGCAGACAGCAGAACTGGCCAGATTATGCCGTGAAGTGACGCAGCTAACGCAGGAATTTGAAGCAACACATCTTGCAAAAGAGAAAGAAAAATGATAACCACAGCGCTTGATGGCAGCTATCTTCATGTAGCATTTTTATAGAATTGCTGGTGAAAAGAAAAAGAAAGTAGTAAAGAGGATGTTATAATGGCAAGATAACCGTAAATAAACTACCCTCCCCAACGGTACTGGCAACGGATATACTGCCCTGTAATAGCTCGATAATGCTTTGACAGTTGGAGAGGCCAATGCCTAAACCAGTACCTTTAGTGTCCAGCCGTACATAAGGCTGGAAAATGGCAGCAAATTGATCCTGTGGAATGCCTATGCCTTCATCCTGTATCTCAATATAGAGCAGGTCTGCTTTATTATAAGCTCTTGCTGTAATAACCTTCCCCTTACTATGCGGAGTATATTTAATGGCATTAGCCAATAGGTTGGAGATAACCCGTGTTAGCTTCAGCTTATCGCTGATAAAGATAAAAGCGTTGTCGTTATCAATATCGCAACGGATCTGAATGGCTTTGTCCCTAGCCAGTGGCCTGTACAGGTCAATAACAGGAGGCAACCAGTCTGCCAATACAATATGCTCCGAATGTATCTTGTCATTATAGCCGTTCAGAAACTGCCCGATGTTACCATGTATATCGCTGAGGATTTGGCAGCCCGTAAATAACACCTTCAAAACATAAATAAGGTCTTGGCTATCCTGTGTGTCTTTAAGCAGGGCTAACGCTGCTTTCATGCCATGAATGGGCATGCCTATATCATGGCTCCATTGTTTTAGGAATCCGTCTATTTTTTGTAGTTCCAGGCGTAAATGTTCGGTACGTTCAGTAATTAATTTTTGTACATAGATGGAGTGCTGGAAGGGGGAAAGAAGCATATTGAAGGGCATGAGGGCAAATTTTAGATGTTCACAAACGTGATTTGGGAAGAACCGCCCTCAGATGAATAAGGCGCGGAACTTAACTTCGCCGCCTGCGACCCCTAGGAAGGTTTGGGACGGACAAAGAAAAGCCCACGCCTTTTTCAAGACGCAAGCCTTCTCCTTTCATCCCATCCCCGTAGAATTTCCTAGGTTCGCAGGTGAGATTCCAGAAGCAGCTTAATAAGTTAAAGCCGCAATGTAGCGTTTTTTAGGTGATGGTCATATTGTTATATTTTTCATTTAAATGAATGGTTTCGCCCTGCGAGTGGGGCAATGAATGGCAATATAATACAAAAACAGCAAATAACCTAACATGTTAGGTTGTCTGCCTTAAGTATAAAGTATTGCTTACAGTCCAAAATATTTATGGGAAGTAAGCCGCACGCATCAGATATAGACCTTTACATCATAGAACAGGTAAAGAAGAAAAGACTGGAACTTAAAATGTCACAACTGGCCTTATCGCAGGCACTTTCAGCGGCAGACAGCTTTGTGTCCAATGTTGAAAGCAGTAAATACAGGACAAAGTATAACGTGAGGCATATAAACGAAATAGCCAGGATTCTTAATTGCTCCCCTAAAGATTTCTGGCCGGATAAGCCGCTTTAATTTCTACCTTTAATCATTTTTGTATAAGTGTCAAAACTTAGTGGGCTACATTTAAAAAGTCATTTGTATTTTAAGGTCCTCATATCTGATTATAAAACTAAATCAACCTACAATAAATCCTAAAAAATAAAACAAGCAACGTGTATAACGGAGAATTTAATCAATGCCTCGAAGTAATCATCAAAGCCAAAACACACGATGAATGTCTGCAGGTTGCCAAGGTCATAAAAAAGCAATGCGAAGCCTGGGATTTTTGTGTAAAGTATGACGAACATAAATCAGCCCGCAAAGGCGATGTGCTTAGTAGAGATATACTCATTTATCAAACTGCTTATGCAGGTGATATTTTGATGTTCAAAGAAGCCCTTAGAAGACTATGTCAGCATTACACTATCTTCCACAAAAACGTAACCTTCATTGACAGAGGGACAGAACCCATAAACTCTATAAGACAAGATGCTGAAAGAAAATAGTAAGCCCCACTGTCCATGATATGCATGTTTCTGAGCTGATAACTATATGACCAAGGCATAGCCGTTCATACTTCTACTTTGCAGTTTTTTCTCCGTTTTTTTGCTTTTCGAATACGATCCATTAATTCATCTCCCGGATAAAGGAATGTATCGAAAAAAGTCATTTAGAGCAAATTATTTGTAACTGCAATTAGAATCTATATATCCAGCTTTAGGTTATGTTTCAAGTACCCATATTACAAAAGGTCATTTTTTGGGGGGAAATTGAAACTTGCGTATATTAGGGAGTTGGCAGTAATTTTAAGAGACCATTATAGGCGCGATTAACTACATAGTCGTAATAAAAAGTCTCTCAACGAGAGGTTGACAGGAAACGAACTGTGCAACGAATATAATCAAAGGAAATATTGAATTTCGAAACTCAGACATTAAGGCATAAGTTTCGTGAAGTTCGTGAAGTTCATACGAGGACTTTACCAACAGCCGAAGTGTTAGATGTAGATGAGAGAATTGCTGATGTCAACAAAATAAAATAGATGAAGAACAAGCTCAGCGAATATTATAAGCTTGATGACAATGAACTAAAGAGACATTGGCAGGAAGATTTATTCAGCCTTGATGCAAACGTTCTATTAAATTTGTATCGTTATACACCAAAAACGAGAGACACTTTTTTTGACTTACTGGATAAAATCAAAGATCGGGTTTGGATTTCATATCAGGCAGCTTTTGAATACCAAAAAAACAGGTTGATTGTCATTAATAAACAGCACGAGGCGTATAATGAAATTCGTACAATTCTTGAAAATAAAAGAAATGAAATCGAAGCAAAATTAAATGATTATAAACGACACCCATACCTGCAAACAGAAGAATTAAAAAGACAAATTCAATCGGCTTTCGAATCGATTAATAAAGACATTTTAAAACTTGAAAAAACACATCCCGATTATTTACAGAGCGATCCAATATGGTTGAAGCTTACCCAACTACTCGAAGGGAAAATAGGAGATGACATAGCTAATGAAGAACTGGAAAGATTATATAGGGATGGAAAGAAAAGATATGACGAAGAAGTGCCTCCTGGATATAAGGATAAAGCGAATAAAAAAAATGAAGGCAATCGGTCATTATATGGTGATCTTATCGTTTGGAATCAGCTTTTGAAGCATGCGAAAACTATTCCCTCATCTATTATTTTTATTACTGATGATAGGAAAGAAGACTGGTGGTATAAGTTTAAGGGCAAAACAATTGGCCCAAGGCCCGAACTAATAAAAGAGTTTAAAGACGAGACTGGAAAAAGAATAAATATTTATCAGGCTGATAATTTCCTTGATCTGGCAATTAAAAATTTAAATCAGGCTTCTAATCCCGAAGCTATTGAAGAAATTAGAAAAGTACGTTTGGCTGACGAATTGGCGATTGATAAGGAGTTGCGGTCGATGGAAATGTTCTTAGAGGATAATGGTGACGAAAATTATAAAGAAAATGCCAAGATGCTTGTGAAGGGAGGCGAATCATCGTTTGAAAAAGCGATCAGAATTACAGCAGAAGATAATAGTATCAATAAGAAAAACAATGACTGACAAATTCGAAGCGTCCATAGATGACGCCCAAAATAAGCAGCCCGGATGGAATGCGAAAGATATTTTCTCCAGATTAATTCAGGAGGAACAATATGTGGGAGATATTTTTTCTATCAATTATGAAACTGGGAAAGTCTTGGTTCATGATTTCCATAGACAAAAGGTTGGCGGTATTCCGAGTTTGTGTTTTTTGATTGCTACACGAATTAAACCTGGAGAAGAAGTAGACTATAAAAGCGAAGACGCCTCTCTCATTTTGTTAAGAGTAATGGATGCCGCACAAATTCCACAGGACAGAGAAGCGGAGAAAGTACGGGTGGAAACGGCTCAAAGGGTGAGCGGAGAAACAGATAGACACTGGGACGGAGAAGAAACTATGGATTATAAGACAAGGCATGTGTTTAGTTATGCTGGTGTTTCCTGTAGAATAATAGGAACATTTTATTTAGAAGAAGAAAGAACGGAGTTAAAGCTAAAATTCGGGAGTGATATCTCAAACTATTATCCTAACAGAGGTTTGAAAATATATAAACCCAGTGGAGGAGCATTAAAAGAAATAGTAAATTTTATTGATCCCAAGAGCCTAGACGATTACAGATCATTTTTTGAAAATACGTCAAGCGTTGAACTTGGCCACGTCAGATATGCGTCCACAAATAGGAAATATCAAGGGGTTGACATGGTTCCTGTTTTTATTTACCCTGCTGACTTATTGGCTCAAAAATCTGCATTATTTGGAATGACACGGACTGGTAAATCCAATACTACAAAGATTATTGCAAAATCAATTTACGAGCTTCGCCACCCGAAAAATATATATTCAAGTAGCAACCCTAATGGAGACAAACCTCTTAAAATAGGACAGATAATTTTTGATCCGAATGGTGAATATGCAAATGAGAATATTCAGGATAAAGACGGAAAAGACAATCCAACTGCATTAAAAAATATTTGGGAATTATATTCAAAAGCCAAAACTGAAGAAGAAAAAAAGGATAATCGTGAAAAGGAAGTTGTCACGTACGGAATAAGGTCGCATGACAATGATCCTTATCGTAAACTAATGCTTCTCAACTTTTTTGAAGAGGATAATTTGCAGTTCGGAAAGGAAATTATCGATTCTATTCTTTCCGAGGACACTTCAAAATATATTAGAAACTTTACCCAAGTTAGATTTGAAAAACCAGAAGCCTCTGATAAAAGCGCAACATGCCGCTATAACAGGCGAGTTTTAGCATATCGCGCATTACTTTTTAAAGCAGGTTTTACCATTCCAACAAACTTAATTCCTAATACTAGTGGGTTATTTGGAAAAGAACTGGTTAAATTTCTTAAGGAGGATAAGTCCAGAAATGCTGCATTGTATAAAGCAGTTGGCGAAAAATTAGAAGATACCAACAAAACATGGGCTAAAGTTGTTCAAATTTTTGATGGATTAGCCGAATATATTAGCGATACGAAAAGTAATTACAATCAGTTCGAGTCAGAGTATATCAAAAGCTCCTCTACCGGAGATACTTGGGCTGATGAGAATCTGGGAAAAATCTTAACTATGTTTTCCTATCCCAATGGATCGAGGCAGATTGGAAAAGCAGCGGAACAGCATAGTGCTGATACAACGACTGATTACGCAGCTGATATATATACCCACCTTAAGGAGGGAAAGCTGGTAATCATTGACCAGTCAAGCGGCGAACCAGAATTGAATAAATCATCTGCGGAGCGGATCATGTGGCATATATTCCGAAAGAACCAGGAACAGTTTAGGGCTGGCTCAAGAAAAATACCTGAAATCTTAGTTTACATCGAAGAAGCCCATAACCTGCTTCCAAGTGGATCAGATCAGGATTACAATAACGTTTGGGTCAGGACTGCAAAGGAAGGCAGCAAATATAGACTAGGCTTAATTTATGCCACACAAGAAGTTAGTAGTATTCAAAAAAATATCCTTAAAAATACGGCAAACTGGTTCATCAGTCACCTTAATAATGCAGATGAGACGAAGGAGCTTTGCAAATACTATGACTTTATAGATTTTGAGCCTTCAATAAGAAGAGCACAAGACAAAGGATTTCTAAGAGTAAAAACCCTAAGCAATATGTTTGTCATTCCTGTGCAGGTAAATAAGTTTGAATTAAACATTGCTAACAAATAGCAGATATGAGCGACAACGGTTTTGTAAGCGGCCAATCATATGAACCTTTAAGAAGGCTTATTTCCAACAAAAAAATTGAAGGAATTAAATCTCAAATTCGAGTAAAAAATACTTCGGAAGAGATTGACTGGAAGGAAAAAACTACTCATGCAAATGAACTTGAGCTATCAAATTGGCAACCAAAATTACTTATTGCAATTGACGGGGATTACAGCAAATCAATAATTGAAAATGGTTACCCGGGCGCAGAAATCGGTTATATAACTGTGTCAACTGTTGTTATTTTACTTGATAAAGTTCGTGAATTAGAAAAATCAGAGTTCATTGACCCTAAAAAGTTCCGTGAAACTGAACAGCCAACTTCATTAGATAGTTTGTATGTGGGTTGCAACGTTGTTCTTGATGGAGAGGATACTGCAAAATCTTCTATGCGGAAGATTCTTTATAATGAACTTAAGGAAAAGAGGGTTTTTCAAGATACTGAAACATTACTTGAAACCTATGAATATCTATTAAAGCAAAGGCCCGGAGGTAATCCCCCCAAATGTCCCCATGATGGATGTAATGAAGAAATAGAATACAAGACTGGTGAATATACCTGCAATTCGTGCAATGGTAAGTTGTATTCAACTGATGCATTGAGACTTCATGAACTTCTAAATCCAACAGGTAGTAGCGGAGAAATGTACGGCCAAATAATGGAAACCTACAAGAAGCTTCAACTAATCCATATTCTAAGATCTTTTGAACAACACAAGAAATATTTTTCTCTCCTCAGGGATATTGCCTTCTTTATTGAAGGAACATTGGCCGTTTTTAGTGCTGCATCTTGGCTGGCAGTTCCAATCCGGTTTGAGCTTGCCAGGATTAATTCAAAAGTGAAAGAAGAGTTGAAAAATGATCTCATTATTTTAGGAATTGAACGAACAGGCAATTTTGTGAACCATTTTGAAGCCATCGATACTAAAAAAGATGGTACAGATGAGAATTTTCCTAAACAATCGTCCTTTTTACTATCCAACGACTATATCAAAAATAATATTGTCATCAATGACAGACCCGGGTACATTTATTTAAAAGATACTGCATATGGGAGAAAATTTTTCTATAAGACTTCTGCAGGGTATAGGGTAGTTTGTTCTATTGCAACTTATAACGAATATCAAGCCAACGTTGAGACTGCATTTCCAGCGCAATTCCCGAGACTGGCAGATGTATTCGTGTTGCTGGATAAATTAGTTTCAAGCCGATATGAAAGCTCAGTTACACCGTTAGCTGCTGCCCATGCTGAAGCGGCAATCCCATTAAATCTAGGCAAGAAAATTTTCGAAGACATTGCGAGGGAAATCCAAAAACAATCTGCGTATCATGATTAACACGGAGAATATAGTAAGAGGCTTTAAAACTGCAGAGGCAAGATGGGCAAGATTTGGACCTTATTATGCTATGTTCCCTCTTGACTTTGCATTTGAGGTTGTGAAGAAATATTCAAGGGAGGGTGATTTTATTATTGATCCATTTGCGGGTAGGGCATCAAGTATTTATGCAGGCAGCGTTTTGGGGAGACCAAGCTTAGGAATAGAAATAAATCCTGTAGGCTGGCTCTATGGCTCAGTCAAATTAAATCCAGCAGACAAGGCAGAAGTAAAAGATCGACTCCTTGAAATATATTCTAAAAGAAACTATTATAATAGAGCAATTGAAAGACTGCCTCTGTTTTATAGAATGTGCTATTGCGATGAGGTCTTAAAGTTTCTTTTGTCTGCTCGGAACAGCTTGAATTGGCGAAACAACAATGTAGATGCAACGCTGATGTCAATTCTAGTAGTGTATTTGCACGGCAAACTCGGGGAAGGTCTTTCGAACCAGATGAGAATGACCAAGGCAATGGGAATGAATTATTCTGTTAAATGGTGGCGTCAGAATAAAATGACGCACCCCCCTCAAATAAATCCTTTAGAATTTATCTTCAAAAAGATTGAGTGGCGATACGAGAAAGGCAAGCCAACAACAGTTGAGAGTCATGTCTTATTCGGCGATAGTACAGTAGAACTTCAAAATATAGTGACACGAGCAGAAAATTATGGTATAAAGTTTTCCTTGCTATTTACTTCTCCGCCTTATTGTGATGTTACCGACTATCATAACGACCAGTGGCTTAGGTTATGGCTACTAGGAGGTTCAGAAATTCCTGAATATAACAATGAGAAGCATAAGGGTAGATTTTCATCAAAGCCAGAATACTATGAACTACTCAATTCTGTTTTTGGGCAGTGCGCATCTATGATGGCTGATCAGAGCACAATTTATGTTAGAACAGATAAACGTGATTATACTTTTGAAATCACTAAGGAGGTTTTAAAAAAACATTATCCGGACTATAAATTTAGTACCCGGAAAAAGCCATTTACGAAGCGAACTCAAACCGAAATAATGGGAAACACTTCCAGTGAAGATGGTGAAATAGATATTCTGCTTCAAAGAAGATAAATGAAGTACAGCAAAAGCCCAATACAATGACCTGCTCAACAACATCAGCCAAACCATTGAAATGGCCAAGACAGAATGCTGTTAAAACTGTCAATACCGATTGCGGTGAAGCCTACAACCTTAGTAAAGCAAAATAATATCACTCTTTAGAATGGAGTCATTCATTACTTATAAAAATTTTCTTTCGAACAACAGCTTATTACCGGACAGCTATGACCGTGCTATTTACACCACGAAATGCGATATTGTCTTTGATCATTTTTTAACAATGTCACAGAGAAGGGTTGCTTAAAACCAATCTCCCGCTATTTGTACATTTAATCTTTTACAAACAACTTAGTTGGCATTTTAAACTGCATATCTTCACGAACAATCCCATCCTCAATTGGCCTGAAAATAGCACATGGTTCATCATTTTCGTCAATGAATTCATCTGTAAGTAAAATACCTCTGGCATGTTTATCAGTCTTAATATCAGGAAACACAACTTTTACACGATCACCAGCTTTCCAAACCCCATTTGGAGCTAAAGTGTACGAATTCGTATTATCTGTAACAGCCGCATGCTGTTTGAGTTCTTCAATATCCTCAATATAGATACCTCTTTCTAATTCCTGGTCAGTTTTAAAAATAGGATCGATAATAGGTTGGATACCATCGGCAAAGAAGCTGCTTAAATACAAATCTAATTCTTTATCACTTTCAATAATTTTTAAGGCACAATCACCAATTTGATATCCGGCATCATTCCAGTTGCTATGCATATTGTTAAATGAAGTGGGATCAGATATCAGAGGAATACAATCTCCTAATGTTATAAAATCGCCTGAATCCGGATATACAAGTACTCCCAATGGGGTGTAGTCATTGTCTATTGTGTGATCTATAGAATCAAGTTGATGGCTGTATTTTTCTTTTTCATGACGTAAGATTCTCAAAAATCGCTCACCCTCTAAAAGACTGCTTTCAAGAAGAGACAATGGACCGAATACTTTACGCTTACTTGTATAACCTAACGGATCTCCTTGCTTCTCGGCATCTTCTATAGATTTATTAAAATCAGATACTTCCTGATCAATTTCATCCGCTGGAAATCGATGAATTTCCTTGCCCAAACGAACGTAATCCGAACTCCCGTCTTCCAGAATCATTTTAATACAGTAATTCCCATTATTGAAATGATGTTGTCTGTTCCAACTTAGTACAGGTATTTTACCATTAGTTTCTATCTTTTTTGCCCCGTTTAAAAACGCCTGTCCTGTTTTCAGCAGTTCTATCCATCTTTTATAATCAAAGCTGACGAGATCAGATTTGTTGATGTTTTCAAAAACTGATTTTCCGAGAATTCGGTCTGCAGGTCTCCGACACGAGGCATGTACATTCCCAACATTCGGGTTTAACCCTATTTCATCTATTTCTACTATGAAACTATCATTATTGATAATCATTGCATTGCAATGGAGACACCTCATAGGTTCTTGGTTTCCGTCCAGCATATCTTGTATGATCCCCTGCTGATAAATCGCAGCCTCAGTATCCTCAACTGTATCTATTTCTTCAATAGCAGGAAATACATGCGGCTTTTGTTCCCCAAAAAGGTGCTTGTTTTCCTCCCAAAAACGATGAAATCCTTCCCACGTAGCAAAACGGGCATGTAAAGTTAATGAGGAATCTGGATCATCTTTTACTGGCATTTTTGCCTTATTGCCTTGATAAGTAATTTTTTGCTTGCCGTTATCATCAAATCTAAAACATTCGCAAACCAGTAATTTATCAGGCTCATCAAAAAAATCCACTAATAATATTTCTTTTCCGGCAGAAAGAGTTGATTTTCGTCTATATACCGATCGCATTTCCTGACGAAGACTTTCGGTTTGAGGTTCTCCATTTGTGTGTTCTATGTTAGTTACGACCCAGTTGTCACTTAATGTTAAAACCATTTGTCCGTCATTATGGCCTATATTGTCTATATAAGCACCTCTGGGCTGTTGCTGAGAATGATGCGCTGTCAGTAAAGATACATAACGTATAACTTCAAGTGTTGAAACAAACTTATTGGTGTTGTCGTTCAACAACTTCAAGAGATACTTCGCAAACGGGCTGCTTTTTCCTACCGGACCATCGGATACGGTTTCTTCACCTCCTGAAGCTAACATCCATCTGGAAAATTTATCATCTAAAGATGGATACGGTTCTAAAAGTGTGCTTCCTCTTGTTCTGGTTAGAAAAGTTCCAGAAAAACATGCATCTGCTATCAAGAAAATATGTTTAGCCTGAATATTTTCGATGAAATCCTTGATTTCTGAATTCGGAATAAAATCGGCAACATTTTTTCTTGCTCCGAATGGAACCCAATAGCCCTTCATGGTAAGCGTATGCATAAACCCATGCCCACCATAATAGATAATTAAATTATCATTTTCAGTAAGCATTCCTACAGCATTTGTAAGAGCTAGTAGTATATTTTCTTTAGTGGCATCTTCATTATAAAGTGGTGGTTGTAACAGCTCAAAAGAATACTTAGAAGTCAATATTTCAACAATGGCTTTTGTATCACTTACAGCATTATTGAGCTTATCCCAATCTCCATGATAATTGTCAATCCCTATAGCTAAAAGGTAATTTGTACGTTTTTCCATGTAGTTCGGTGATTTATATAGTCAATAAAGATAATAAATTCAAAGAATTAGTTCTTTATTATGCATGAGGTTGAATTATCTTTAAGATCGTTTGAATGGCGCCGAGCGTAGACTGTCAATTTTTTCTTTAGCAATATCATTCTCACATGGAATATCTTTTAATTGGTTTAATCGTCTCAAATCTTCCAGTAAAGAGTTCGAGTTTTGTCCCAGCGGGTTCACAGAAGGCGCTAGCAATAGCGCCTTTTTCGTTTTACACCTTCGCCACCTGCGGGTTTTACGGAATAATTCGCACAAGAAAGCACAAAGTCTATCAGATCATTCGGGGACCTGTTCGGAGACCTACTCCGAGGCCGTAAATTAGGTCCCCTACCACTGATTGCGTAGCGGTTTTAGGCACATTCAAAAACCAGAAAACCTGTGCGAAGTAAAAATTAACGGACATCTTTCCATCTTATTCTTCTTCTCGAAGAAGAAAGCAAGCAAGGACGGTAAAGCGCCGATTTGGGCCAGGATCACGGTTGATGGAGAACGGACTGGCTGCGCAAGAATCCCTGGGTATGGTTCAAAACCACATACAAACAGCTGCCGCAGAATTGCCTGACGATGCTCGAAATAATACGGCTTATCCAAAAAACACTCATTGGCCGCCGGGGCCATGTTCGGAACATCTTCCTGCTCACATTCTTTACCGGAAATTCTTTTCAGGAAACCCTGGATATGAGGCGGGGTACGATTTTCATCGGTAATGACGGGAGGCGTTGGATCAAAATCGACCAGCCGCCTCCCGCGCATAATTTGGCAAAAGACCGGAATTCACAATGAAGCAAATTTTATCCACGATTCTTGAAAACCCGCATTGCAAAGAAATACGCGACGAGCATCAGTCCCGTGCACCATGCCATCGCAATCCAGATGTCAGTACCGACAGGCTGGTTATAAAGCAGCGACCGGATGGTTTCGGCAATCGGGGTCACCGGCTGATGTTCCGCAAAGGCACGAACGCCTGCCGGCATTGTATGGGTGGGCACGAACGCGGAACTGACAATCGGTAGGAAATGTATCGGATAGGCGATTGCAGTGGCGCCGTCTACCGATTTGGCCGACAGGCCGGCAATGGCAGCAATCCAGGTCAGGGTCAATGTAAATAATGCCAGTATGCCGGCAATGGCAAGCCATGCAAATACACCTGCCGGTGAACGGAATCCCATAATCAGCGCTACAGCAATTATTGCGACCATTGAAATCGCATTTGACATCAGCGAAGTTAATACATGCCCCCATAATGCCGCCGACCGGGCGATGGGCATAGAATGAAAGCGCTCGAATATTCCCCGCTGAACATCGTTGAACAGCCGGTAAGAGGTGTAGCCCACGCCGTTTGCGATGGCAATCAGCATAATGCCCGGCAACAGATAATTCACATAATTGTCTGTTCCGGACTGAATGGCGCCACCGAACACATACACAAATAAAAGCATCATCGCGATGGGCATGATAGTGACGGTGATGATGGTATCGAGGCTGCGAAAGACGTGACGCATGGAACGGCCCAACATAACGGTCATGTCTTCGAAAAAATAAGATTTGATTGTTTCCATATTAATTTTCCATTTTTTGTCCCACTATCGAAAGGAAGATTTCCTCCAGAGTCGGCTGTTTTTCAATGTATTCTACCTGCGCCGGCGGGAATAGCAGCTTAAGTTCCGCGAGCGTACCGCTGACGATAATTTTGCCTTTATGAAGAATGGCGATTTTATCTGCAAGCTGTTCAGCTTCTTCCAGGTATTGCGTGGTAAGGAATACCGTGGTTCCTCCGCCGGCCAGCTCCTTGATGATTTTCCAGACCTCTATGCGTGCTTCGGGATCGAGACCGGTCGTAGGTTCATCCAGGAAAATCAGCGGGGATTTTCCGATAAGGCTCATGGCGATATCGAGCCTTCGGCGCATACCGCCGGAATAAGTGGAAGTTTTACGGTCGGCGGCATCGGACAGTCCGAAGCGTTGCAGTAAATCCTGGGCAATGCGCCGCGGATTGCTGAGGTGGCGCAGTCTGGCGATCATCACGAGGTTTTCGCGCCCTGTCAGCACTTCGTCCACGGCCGCGAATTGACCCGTAAGGCTGATCGACTGACGAACGTTCCGCGGTTGGGATGTAACATCGAACCCGTTTACCGTTGCCGTTCCGCCATCCTGCTTTAGCAGCGTTGTAAGGATTTTTACAACGGTCGTTTTGCCCGCTCCGTTGGAGCCGAGCAGGGCGAAAATACTGCCCTTGTCTACATCGAGATCCACGCCTTTCAGTACCTGTAATTGTTTATAGGATTTTTGAAGGCCCTTTACCTGAATAGATTTGTTTTGCATGTTCCGTTTTTTGCTTGATAATTGAATCCTTTGATACGCCCGCCACCGCTGTAACGTCGGTACGAATTTTTGTTGCGGATGATTTAACGTGTAGCATTTTGCTTTGTTTATGGATAAAACAAAGGTGGTTGGATTCAGCATTCAGTTCAAGAAATTTCAACAACTTTTAGCTGTCGAAACGCCACTTTTCGAAACATGTCAACAACTGCAAGTTGTAAATACAAAAACGCTTGCAATTCACTCCTGCATCAGGGGATCGTGAGAAAGCGGCAGTTGGAATATATTCGGTTGATAATCAATTATGAATGGCTTTATCTTAATTACAACTTCGGGTTGTCGTTGAATGTAAGGTCTTACTGGTGGCCTGGCGCGGAGAGGTGCACACGGGGCAACTTCGCTATTCAATCCTTTTCCGGCGTTTTTAGCCCTGATGGGTTGGGTGAACAGTTCGTTCTGAAACACTGTTTTCCAACCTTTTTTCCTGTTTTAGATTATATTTACGTCGAAAATGAAGCGCCGCAACACCATAGTCTTTTTCCTGCTCCTGGCATTTTCTATGTTCCAGGCGCACAACTTCATGCCCCACCGGCACGATGAGACTGCGGCGCACACCCATCATCACCACGACCATACCGGCGCCCACCATCACCAAGCCCCGGCGGAAGACGATGGCCACCAGCCGTTCAACGACGTCAACCACTCGGCCGACTTCGGCAAGGTGCTGACCGTTCCCCAGGCAGGCAAACACCTTCCGGTTCCCAGCGTGGCGCTGGATTTGATGATCGCGGCGGCGATCCTGCTGCCCGCTCCCGACGAAATCCCCCCGCCGGACTATATTCCGCCGGACAATATCACCTTTACCAATCTTCTGCACTATACCGCCGTGCCCCTTCGGGCGCCCCCGGCTTTCATTGTTGCTGCATAAGCATTCCGCGCTTTTATTACGGCCGTGCATTGCATGGCACATTCACCATTTATTTCAAATCAATTAAAAACGTACAACAATGAAAAAGCTCATTCCCGCAATCGCCATACTCGCCATGATCGCCTGCAATTCCTCCAGCAAAGAACAAAGCCACGGAGAAGGCACGCATACCCATGAAGACGGCAGCGTTCACGCCGACCACGACACCGCGAAACCCGCTCAGGAATCCTTCACCCCGGCCGACACCGCCAAGCAGGATACCACCAAAGCGCATACGCACGCGGATGGTCACACGCATAGCCATTAATCTCTAAAAGCGAGTAAAATGAAACGATTTATTGCTACGGCCTTCGGGCTGGTAGTGCTTTTCGGCTGCCAGCAACCGAACCGGGACGAGCATGCCCACCTGCCAGACGGCAGCCACCCCGGCGAGGAAGGCCCTGCTACACTATCATACACTTTATATTCCGGCAAATCGGAGCTGTTCGTGGAGTTCAAACCGCTTATCGCCGGCAAAACTTCCAAATTCGCCACGCACCTCACCCTGCTGGGCGAACGGTTCCTGCCGTATACGCAGGGCTCCGTAACCGTGAGCCTGGCTGTGAACAACAGCGGTATCCGCCAGACCGCGGACACGCCCGCCTCCACCGGCATCTACCGGCTGGCCCTCCAGCCCGCTGTACCCGGTACCGGGAAACTGGTTTTCGATATCAAGACCAAAGAATTTACCGACCAGTTCGTGATCGATAACCTGCCCGTGTACCCGGACGAAGCATCGGCCCTGAAGGCCCAACAGGCCGAAGCTGCCGCGTCAAATGGGATCTCTTACCTGAAGGAACAAGCCTGGAAGGTAGATTTCGCCAACACGCCGGCCATGCGTATGCCGTTCCACAACGTGATACGCACCTCCGGGCAGGTAACGGCCGCCACCGGCGACGAGCAGACACTCACGGCAAGAACGGCGGGCGTTGTGAGCATCCTCAAATCCGGGCTGTACGCTGGTTCGCCGGTATCGTCCGGGCAGGCGTTGTTCAGCATTTCTTCCAAAGGCTTCACCGGCAACAACGCCAACGTGCAACTGCAGGAGGCGGCCAACAACCTGTCCAAAGCCAAAGCGGATTTCGAAAGGAACAGCGATTTGTATAAGGACCGCCTCGTTACCCAGCGCGATTATCTCCAGTCCAAAAACGAATATGACAACGCGGTAGCCATTCATCGCAGCCTGTCCGGCAACTACAGCGCCTCGGGTGGACAAACGGTGAGCGCGGGCCAGGGCGGTTTCGTGCGCTCCCTGCTGGTAACGCAGGGCCAATACGTGGAAGCCGGCCAGCCGCTGGCGGTCGTTTCGGCCAACGAGCAGCTCGCCATCCGCGCGGAAGTGCCGCAATCGGCGTTTGCAGGGCTCGGTAGTATCCAGTCCGCGAATTTTCGCGTCAACGGGCAACAGGTCTACAGCCTGGAACAGCTGAACGGCAAAGTAGCCAGCGTGGGCAAAGCGACGGACAATGGCATGCTGATCCCCGTTTTCTTCAGTATCGACGGCAAAGAAGGATTCGTTCCGGGAACTTTCCTGGAAGTGTTCCTGAAAGCCGGCGCCACCGCGGAAGCGTTGGTGATCCCGCTGAGCGCGGTGATGGAGGAACAGGGGAGTTACTACTGCTATGTGCAAACCGCCGGCGAATCCTTCGAGAAACGCACCCTCACGCTGGGCGGCAACGACGGCCGCCAGGTGCAGGTACTCGGCGGCGTCAGCGAAGGTGAGCGGGTGGTATCGAAAGGAGCATACAATATCAAACTGTCCACCGCATCCGGTACCATGCCGGCGCACGGGCACGAACACTAAAGCAAACCGACTATGCTAAACAAGATCATCCGGTATGCCTTGCATAACCGGCTCATCATTATGGCGGCGGCGGTCTTGCTGCTCGCCTGGGGCGGCTTCACGGCCTCCCGCATGGAGGTAGACGTGTTCCCCGACCTCACGGCGCCGACGGTGGTCGTTATGACCGAATCGCACGGCATGGCGCCCGAGGAAGTGGAAAAACTCGTCACCTTCCCGATAGAATCTTCGCTGAACGGCGCTACCGACGTGCGTCGCGTTCGCTCTTCCTCCTCCGCCGGCATCAGCATTGTGTGGGTGGAATTTGAATGGGGAACTGAGATCTTCCGCGCCCGCCAGATCGTAACGGAGAAGCTGAGCGCTGTGAGCGAACGGCTCCCCGCCGGCGTGGGCAACCCCATGCTGGCCCCGCAGGCCTCCATCATGGGGGAAATCATGCTGATCGCCGTTACGGCAGACAGCAGCAACCTGATGGACGTGCGCACGATCGCCGACTGGAACCTTCGTCCACGACTGCTTTCCACGCCTGGCGTGGCCAACGTGATCGTGATCGGCGGAGAATACAAGCAATACCAGGCGCTGGCCAACCCGCAGCTGATGAAGCATTACGGCGTTACGCTCGATGAGCTGCTGAAAGCATGCCAGTCGTCTAACGACAATGCATCCGGCGGGTTCATCAATGATTACGGCAACGAGTACATCGTCCGCGGCCTGGTGCGCACCAACAACATCGCCGAGTTGGGCAATGTAGTGGTGAAGCAGGTGAACGGCATGCCCGTCAAGATCAGCGACGTGGCCACCATCCGCATCGGTGCAGCGCCCAAGATCGGCGATGCTTCCATGCGCGGCAAGCCTTCCGTTATTCTGACCGTATCAAAACAGCCCAACACCAACACCCTCGATCTCACCCGACGGATTGACGCGGCGCTGATGGACATCCAGCGGGATTTGCCCAAAGGGGTGAAAATCCACTCGGATATCTTCCGGCAGAGCGATTTCATCGAGGCGTCGATCCATAACGTAAACCGTTCGCTGATCGAGGGATCGGTGTTCGTGGTGATCGTGCTGTTTGTTTTCCTGATGAACGTCCGTACCACTGTCATTTCCCTGCTGGCGATACCGCTCTCGTTGCTGACGGCGATCCTGGCGCTGAAGGCGCTCGGGCTGACGATCAATACCATGTCGCTCGGCGGGATGGCTATTGCTATCGGCGCGTTGGTGGACGATGCCATCATCGACGTGGACAATGTGCTGAAGCGATTGAAAGAGAACGTGAAACTTCCGCCCGATCAAAGGCGGAACGTGTTCACCGTCATTTACGACGCATCGGTGGAAATCCGCGCTTCCATCCTGAACGCCACCCTGATCATCATCGCGGCGTTCATTCCGCTGTTTTTCCTTTCGGGGATGGAAGGAAGGATGCTGGCGCCGCTGGGGATTTCGTTCATCGTGTCGCTATTTGCTTCGCTGGTGGTGGCGGTTACGCTTACACCGGTGTTGAGCAGCTATTTGCTCACCAGCGATCGCATGCTCGAGCGGCAAAGCAAGCCCACCGGGCTGGTGCGCAAGCTGAACGCGTGGTACGAATCCGGACTGCATAGCGTCATGCGCTTCCGCAAGGCGTTGCTGGCCGTAGCTGTGGCGCTGTTCATCGGCGCAGTGGCCGTGTTCTTTTCGCTGGGGCGCAGCTTCCTGCCGGAGTTCAACGAAGGCTCGCTGGTGATCAGTGTGGTGAGCATGCCCGGTATTTCGCTCGAAGAAAGCAACAGGATCGGCACGCAGGTGGAAAACGCGCTGCTGACCGTTTCCGAGATTAAGACCACCACCCGCCGCACGGGCCGCGCGGAATCCGATGAGCACGCCCAGGGCGTGAACGCTTCGGAGATCGATGCGCCTTTTGTTTTGGAAGACCGGAATAGCGAGGCGTTTTTCAAAGACATCCGCGCCAAACTGGCCGGCATCACCGGAGCCAACATCACCATCGGCCAGCCTATCGGGCACCGGCTCGATCATATGTTGTCCGGCACCCGCGCCAATATCGCCATCAAACTCTACGGCAACGATCTTGGGAAGTTATTCACGCTGGCCAACCAGGTCAAGAATAATGTGCAGTCTGTAGAAGGACTGGTGGACCTCAGCGTGGAGCAGCAAATCGACATCCCGCAGTTGCAGATCAAAGGCAACCGCGAAATGCTGGCCCGTCACGGTATCAGTACCGGCCAGTTCGCGGCGTTCGTGGATGTGGCCATCGCCGGGGAAAAGACGGGTGAAATCTTCGAGGGCGAAAAACGTTTCGATTTCATCCTGAAGTACAACGACGAAAACCGCAATTCCATCGAAAACATCCGCAATACCTGGATAAGCGGCGCCGCCGGACAGATCATTCCGCTGACGGCCGTAGCCGAAGTGCAATCCGGCAGCGGCCCCAACACCGTGAACCGCGAGAACGTGGAGCGCAAGATGGTGCTTTCCGCTAACGTTGCCGGCCGGGACCTGAAAAGCGTGGTAACAGATATCCAGCAAAAGGTACAGGCGACCATAAAATTGCCAGAAGGGTATCACATCGAATACGGCGGGCAGTTCGAGAGCGAGGCGGCGGCATCGCGGACGCTGCTGGTCACTTCCCTGATCGCGCTGCTGGTGATTTTGCTGCTGTTGTACCAGGAGTTCAAAGACCTGCAGATTGCCGGTATCATCCTCATCAATCTCCCGCTGGCATTGATCGGCGGCGTGCTGAGCGTGTGGATGACTTCCGGCATCCTGAGCATCCCGGCTATCATCGGTTTCATCACACTATTCGGTATCGCCACGCGCAACGGCATCCTGCTCGTATCGCACTATAAGGTGCTGCAGGCCGAAGGCGAAACCCTTCTCGATTCAGTGATACACGGTTCGGTTGACCGGCTGACGCCCATCCTGATGACCGCCCTTACGGCCGCGCTGGCGCTGATACCGCTGGCACTGGCGAGCGGCGAGCCGGGCAACGAGATTCAAAGCCCCATGGCGAAGGTGATCCTGGGCGGATTGCTCAGCTCCACGCTGCTGAACATCTTCGTGATCCCGGTCGTGTACTACATTGTTCAATCTAAACGGCAGCAAAATGAAAAGTAGATATGTATGGCTGGGTATTGCTTTGTTGTTGTCCGCCGGCGCATCGGCACAATCGGTGGATTCCCTGCTAGCTGGCGTAGCCGCCCGCAACAAGACCCTGCGCTCGCAGCAAGGCCGCGCGGGCGCCGCCGCGCTCCAATATAAGGTCGGCAATACGCTGCCCGACCCGAAAGTGGAGTATGAATACATGAAAGGTTATCCCGCCACCGCCGGCGCTCAAAATGATTTAACGGTGATCCAGTCGCTCGACTTCCCCACAGCCTACGGCAAACGGAAAGCCGTGGCCCACGCCCGTACGGAGCAGCTGGGTTTCGAGCAGGAGGTCATCCGGCAAGGTATTTTGCTGGAAGCGAAACAAACCGCTATCGAAGTGATCTACCTGAACCGGCGGATCGCGGAGCTGCAACAGCGGCAGGTCAACACCGAGCAGTTCTTCCAGGACTATCAGAAAAAATACGACAAGGAAGACGCGACCGTGCTGGATTTGCAGAAAGCACGCCTGCAACTCGTCAATATCCGGACGGAGTTAAAAATGGCAGAAACGCGCAGGAAGGAATACCTCCAGCGGCTGACCGAATCCAACGGCGGGCAATCCGTGAACTTGCCCGACACGCTGTATCCCGTTACGCCGTCGCTACCGGATTTCGATACGCTCCATAACGCGATTGACGCGGTTAACCCGGAGCGGAAATTCTACGAAGCGCAGGTGCGCAGCGGCGAAACGGAGCTCGGGCTCACGAAGGCGCTCACGCTCCCGAAACTGGAAGTCGGCTACCGTTACCAGGGCATCTTGGGCCAGCGGTTCCACGGCGGCCATATCGGCGTATCCGTACCGCTTTGGGAAAACCGTCACAAGCGCGAAGCCCAGCAGTTGCAGACGCAGTATTACAACGCCCAGCTGGAAGAGCATCACACGGCGCATTATTCCGAGATCCGGCAGTTATATGACCAGGCCACGAGCCTCGACAGTACGCTGACCGGCTACCGCGAGGCGTTGTCGCAACTGAACAACGAACCGCTGCTCCGCAAATCGCTCAACGCCGGCCAGATGAATACGTTGCAGTATTATGTGGAGCTGACGCTGCTCTACGAGAGCCGCGATAAGTTCCTGGAACTGGAAAAGGAATATCATAAGGTGATGGCGGCGTTGTTCCGGCATACGCTCTGATCAAAAGCGGTTTTATCCATGATGGCCGGCCTCTTGCCTGAAGCTTAGCTGGTATGAATGAACAACGGCGGTATCGCTCCGGTCGTAAAATGGTTTTGATTACGCCATGAGCTGATTGGGTTGTTGCAAGGTAAGTAAAGCGGAAGCAGGCAACAGTGTATTTAGCGATTGTTTCAATAGCGGAGTCATCTAAATCAAAAGCCTATCCCCCGGTAAGAAGCGGGGGATAGGCTCTTTTACAGTCAGTTGATTTACTTAATCGAATAGCGGATGCCCAGGTAAAATTCGCGCCCCCTCGTCGGTCCCCATACAGAGGACAGATCGAAGTGTGGCCCGAATGGATTATCGGCGCTGATGATAGGATTCGGCTGGCGGTAGTTGCCGATGTTTTCGCAACCTGCGTACAGCTCCAGTGTGTTCAGCCGGAATGTTCCCTGCACATTGACCGTCGTGTACGGGCTTGAACTGGATGGACGGCGGTATGGCGCGGGGTTTCCCTGCGTATCCGGCAGCCGCATCCTGTCGAACCAATGCGCGTTTACGTCCGCCTGCCATTGATTGTTACGGGTACGGTAAGACACGGCAGACATCAACCGGTTGCACGGATTGAAGGGCAGCGCCACTTTGGCGCCGTTTTCTTTGCGGTACACGTTGAGGTAGTTATATGCGGCCCTCACTTCCAGTTGCTGGATAAACACGAACAATGCATCGATCTGCACGCCGTTGGAACGTGACGTGCCATCGAAATTGCGGATGATGATTTTCGAGGGATCGAGATCGTAGTCCGGGAAGAACTGGTTTTGGAACCGCGTTTGGTAGAAGTCGGCGCTGAGCGTGCCTTTGGCGCCGCCCGCCTCGAACCGCCAAGTGTGGCTTACGCCCCAGTTCATGGCTTCTTCCGGGCGCAGCGCTTCGTTGAAAACGATGTTCCGGGAACTGGTGAGGATCACCGGGTTTTCGCTGAACAGGTTCACCTGGCGCCAGCCGGTGCCGGCCGAGGCGCGGAAGGTGTGCTGGTCGTTGATGGCGTATTTCGCCATGGCGCGCGGGGTAAAATACCAGCCTTCTTCCTGGCGGCGGTCTATGCGCGCGCCGGCGATCAATACCACTTTATCGTCCGCCAAATGGAAAGTGTTCTCCGCGAACACGCCCGGCACGCGCAGGCGCGTCAGGTACTTGCCGGCGTAGGTCCTGGATGGATCGGCGACGGTCAGCCGGATGTCTTCCGTCAGTTCCTGGTAGCGGTAGCTGATACCGTATTTCAGGAGGTGTTGCCGCCATTTCATTTCGTGCTGGAGGTTGGCGTAGGCCATTTGTTGCCTGCCGGTGTAAGCCAGCGTGCCGAACCAGGCATCCTGATCATGGATGGATCCGGAAGCGGCCAACGCCAGGGCGTGCCGGTCAGAAAGGCGGTAGTTGACTTTGGCATAGGCTTCGGGTTGGTTGAAGGTGACGAACTGGCCGTACACCTGACCGCTGCCCTTATCGCCTTTGCCGCGGTAGTCTTTCTGCCCGCCGATGCGCTGCTCATTCACGAAACGAAGCCCAAACTGGGCGCTGAAGCCGTTTTCTGTATCGCTGCCGTATTTCCACTTGTTATAGGCCATGTACCGGGTGAGCAGCGGCAGATCGAGGAAACCGTCGTCGTTCCGGTCAATCCTGGCGGAGGGTTGCACGGAATGCAGCGCCAGCAGGGTGTGCCATTTCTTTCCCACCGCTACGGCGCCGCTGGCGTTAAGGTGCTTTTCCCCGAAGCTGTTGATATAGGCGTTCAGGTGCAGGCGTTGCGCCTTGTCGGGATGCCGGGTATCGAGGTTGATCTGGCCGCTGATGCTTTCGTAACCCTGCAGTATGGATGTAGTACCTTTGGATACGTAGATGTTTTCCACGACCGTGCCCGGGTAAGTGCTGATGCCGTAAGTGTAGGTGAGCCCCTGTACCATCGGGAGCCCGTCTACCAGCACCTGGTTGTACACCCCTGACAAGCCAAGGATGCGGAGTTCCTGGGAGTTGGTCACGATGTTGGTGGTCTGCGGTTGCACGGTGGCCGTGGTGCCGAAGCAGCCGGCCAGGTCGCAGCAGGCGGCCTTGCTCAGTTCCCGTTGGTTGATGACCTCCAGCTGGTTGACGGCCGTACCGGATATGAAGGCGCCCCGGCGGTCGGTTACCGTAACCCCTGAAAGGTCTGTAGCGGCCCATTTGAGGGTGATGCTCACATAAGAACGCCCGTCCCAGGCGATGGTGTCGCTCCGGTAGCCGGAAAAGGAAGCCAGGATACGTTTATCGGTAATACCATCGGCCCGCAGCTCGAATACACCGTTTTCATTCACGACAGCGACGGGCCCGCCGGCGATCCACTGGATGGTGCCGCCTGGCAGGATTTCCCGTCCATCGGCTGTTTCTCCGAAGAGTTTGCCTTTGATGGTTTGGGCCTGCAGCGTTCCGGAAAGTAAAAGCAACGGCAGTAATGCGCGGATGCTCATGATTTCGGCTCTTTGGCTTTCTTGTCTTTCTTCACGCGGTAGGGCGTGGTCGATTTATCGTCGCAGCCGGGTGTCTTCTCAATGGTCTTGTGGATCTGATCGAGGGTGATCACGTCGGTGTTGAACAGGATCGTGAATTGCGAGGAGCCGGACGCTCTTTTGGTGAACTCCACGGATTCAATCCCGTCCTGGTTGATAAGCTGCTTTTTGATGGTGGGCATGTCGCCGTCGCAAGTCAGGTTGACCACCTGTACCAGGGCTTTTTTGGGTTCGGAGGCTTTGGATTGCGCGAAAACGGACGGCGCGGCGAAGCAACCGCAGAAAACTACGATGAGCAAAGAAAGTATGCGTTTCATGTTAATTAAAAGGTTGAATGATGTATGGATACGAGTACCTGGCGCCGGCATGTTCGCGGCATCGAGGTGGTATGCGCTTTTACAGGCGCAAGTAAATTGTATCAGGAAAAGCGAGGCGGTTGCCAGAAGTCAGACGCAGGAGGGGTAGGAAGAAAAGCGTTTCCGCTGAATTGGTAGTTGGATGGCGCCGGATGCGGCGGGTTTTCCAGTGATACCTGTTGAGCCGTCACCCAGGCATGGATGCAACAGGAGCAGAACTGGAATGGATTGCCCTCGTTGGTGCAGCCTTTTTCGGGTTTTTCGTCCGGGGAGCAGGGATTGTCCTGGGGCTGTTCGTGCTGGCAGCAGCTGTCAACGGGTTGTTCGCTGGCAAAGCTGGAACTGCCTGTTGAGGCAAATACCACAACAAGCACCAATAAAAGGCTTATCCATTTTGTCAGTTTACGCATCGTTTGCTGTCAATTGATTCCAAATATAGTAAAACTTCATGTTTTCCATTCGCAGACATAGTAGGCTGAGTGCTGAAGATTATTTTGATATGGAATGATATACTTTGTAGCCCTTTCGGTATAATTGAAAATGAATAAATTTCTTTGCAAATCAATTCATTACAAGTTTGTAGGAAAGCCTAGTATCGACGATCGGGCTTTGAGAGCCTGCCGAGGTTTGCCTGGGATGGAGGAGGAAAAAAGTAGATTACGAAAAGACCTTCCCCGGTAAGGGCGTCCAATAGCTTTTCCCGCAATAGCGTTAATAAGCCGCGGCCGCCGGGTTTTCAGCGTCATTCCCTACGCTGATCTTGCGGACCATTAACCAAATACCTGCCACGATTTCAGTAAGAACAACTGGGGCAAAACCCATCTGTATTTTGCCGGCGGATTCCGGCAGCATAAGAGATGCCACACAAACCACAAAAGCAATAACGGAAGCTATGACACCGATGCCGGAAAGAACCGGAGGGATATATTTCGATTTCATGAACAGGTAGAAGAAAATGCCAGATCCTACGCTGAAAAACAGCTGGTAAACGCTCAACAGGATCCCCTGGCTACTAAGGGTAAGGTATTCCAGTGTTTCTTTTTGTCCCGCGCTGATAGCGGCTATATCCGGCTGATGAGCGATGAAGCCTACATTCATATAACAGAAACCAACATACACCGCGCCAATGAAAGCTTCTCCGAGCCTCCAGTACATCGCCATCCCGGCCAGATTTTTATTGACCGGTTTCAGCGTAACGTACTGGGCAAAGGCCAGGAGCACAGTACCCAATGAAGCAAGCAACTGCAAGGTAAGCCCCAACCTGTAAGTCCCCGCGGATGCTGTTATTTTCCCCGCTCTTTCTGTAAAATCGCCGGCCCCCTGCGCTTGCATGATCATAACATTCCCTACGGCGAAAAGAATAACAAGAAAGACATACAAAAAGCCAGCGAGTCTCGCATAGCTGATTTGTTGATTTTGAGATGGGTTGTTTTGCATGTTGGACATCTTTTAAATGAGGACTATTGAAATGATATATTGATGTCGGATGTCAAGCAAATACAGCGCTCTGAAAGTTCAACCTGTGTGCCGGAGCGGCTAAGGTCCGGCTCATGAACAAATGCAGATCGAAAAGGCTGTACTCTTTTTACGCATAACGGGTTGACTGTTTTCCATAGCAAAGGTATTCCCGGACTGTTGACAACGTTATGTCAGCAGGGTTAAAATAAATATGTAAATCGTTTTTTATCAGTGGCGGATGCGTGATAGCCCCCCCCTTACAGTATCAGCAAGGGCGCGCTCAATCCAATCATCAGCATCCCGTTTTGCGTATTTACCGCCCCGAAATTTTCTTTCGCATAGGTACTATACCGGTACAACCGGCCCACGTAAGCCCCGAAGAACTTCAGGTTGTAATTTTTGATAGGGTGAAACTCTACGGAAGGGGTGATGCCAAAGGAAGTCCGGAAATGCATGCCTTCGTTTGCCGGGTCGGGGCGCTCGCGCCAGTAGGCGCGGTTGATCATGCCGATGGCCGACAGGCTCCAATGTTTGTTAATGGAATACACGGCTCTCAGCCAATGCTCCATATAATCCGTATTACGCACGGCATGGGGATAAAAGGCGTCGGGAACCAGGTTGCTGATGATGCCCGTCCGGTCCAGGTCTTCGCGGCTCCACTTGAAATCGTACTGCAGGAGCAGCTTGCTGGCGGTGAACTGGTTGCCGAGGGCCAGGTAGTACATATTCACCGGGCGGTTGGTTTGGGCTTCCTGGAAAACGCTGAAGCTCCACAAGGTCTGGAATTTGCCGCCTGCAAAATTGCCCTGCCAATTGGCCACATACGCGGCGGGAAATTTTGCGCCCTTCATACCCGGGATGCTATCGTAGATTTCCTTGAAACTCCTGGTCCTTGAATTCAGTACCTGGAAGCTGAAGCCGTGATCGCGGGAAGCCTGCCAGTTGAATTGCACGCCGGTGAGGAAGTTGTCGGCGGCATCGACGATATCATTATACTGATAGATATCGATGGGGTTGAGGTCGAACTCGTATCCGCCCCATGCCGCGCAGAGCTTGCCGGCAACAATGCTGGTGCGCGGGGATATCCGGTAACCGATATAGGCCAGGTCCGTCGAACGGCTGATATTGTCCACGGATTGCGGCTCGGGCCCTTTGGTATACCTGTCTCGGAAGCGGAAAAACACCTTGTCTTTGTATACGTTCCCTTTTATTTCGAGCCGGAACTGGTTCATTACGAATTTGCCGGCCGTGTATTGGCCGTCTTTCATGTAATTATTCAGCGAAACCTGGGTATTGGCGATGATGTCCACATTCTTCAGCAATTCCGCCCTGTCGGTGGGTATGATGGGAATAATGCGGTGAATGGACGTGTCGAACTGCTGCTGCCGCTGGGCTGCCAGGCGGATAGCGGCCAGGGAAAGTAAAGTGCAAAGGATAGCCGTTCGCATATGCAATGCTTTAGATCAGGGTAATAATATGTTAGTGCCGGGCCTAGTATTCAAAAAAGAATTCCTGCAGTTTCTTTTTGTCCTTTGTAACCGTTAGCCCGAGCATCAGCAGTATCCGGGCTTTTTGCGGGTTGAGATCGTCGGAAACGATGGTGCCGAGTTTTTCGTCGTCCGTTTCATCGAGGAGGGTTACCCGGCCGGTGGGCACGCGGGAGGCGCGGCAAACCACGATGCCTTTCTTGATGGCGTTCTCTACGGCCGCCGTATTGGCTTTGTTGAGATTGCCGTTACCCAGCCCGCCGGTTACGATGCCGTCGACCCCGCTATTGACATAAGCATTGAGGGCGGTGGCCGGCGCATCGCAATACAGCACGTCCACGGCCACCACGGGCAGCTTGTCTTTCCCGGTAATATCGAATGGCGTTTGTTTGTTGGACTTGCGAAGCTCCTTTTCATAGAACATGACCTTGCCGTCGTACACTTGCCCTATGGGCCCGCTGTTAGGTGCGGTGAACGCGTTCAGATGCGTGGTGCTGGTTTTTACGGCGTCGCGCCCCGAGAAGATATATTCATTGAAGGCCAGCAGCACGCCTGCGTTGTGGGATTTTGGGGAAGCGGCCACTACAACGGCGTCGTATAGGTTCTTCGGGCCATCGGCGCTGATGCCGGTAGCCGGCCGCATCGACCCGGTGATCACCACGGGGTTGTCGTAGCGCAGCGTCAGGGAAAGAAAGTAGGCGGTTTCTTCCTGGGTATCGGTGCCATGGGTGATGACCACGCCGTCGGCCTCCTTGTTCCGGAATATTTCATTGATCCTTTTGTTCAGTTTGACCCAGATATCCACGGTCATGTCCTGGCTGCCCACATTGGATACCTGTTCACCGGAGATGTCGGCCACTTTGTCGAGGCCCGGTACGGCGGCGATCAGGTCCTTGATGGGAAGGGCGCCGGACGTATACGCGGAGCGGTCGGCCGAGGCGCCGGAGCCCGCGATGGTGCCGCCTGTGGCCAGGATTTTTATTTTCGGCAATTTCTGGGCAGATGCGGCTGCCGTGCAAAGAACGAACAGCAGCACAAAGGATAGTGATCTTCTCATAGTATCTCCATTTGAATGATGAAGGATTAACGTGATGTTGATTGTTGCCATGCTTCCACATATTCCATCAGTATTTTCCTGATATTTTTCCCGATAACACTGTAGCTTTCGGTAGGGAGGTTGGCCAGCGATACCCGGATGCTCCATTCGGGGCCGGCGAAGCCGCCGCCGTTGAGCAGTACGATAGACGTTTTTTCCGCCAGGCGGAACAGAACGTCTACCGGCTCGAAATTCGTTTTCAGCCATTTCGCCAGCTCCGACCCGTAGAAGTGCGTTGCGCTCACCATGATATCTATTTCGGAATAATAGCCGGCGCGCATGGGGTCCGGCTGCATTTCCACGCCCAGGCCATCCCACAGGAGTTTCAGGCGTTTGGCGACCAGCGATTGCGTCAGTTTCTTGTACCGGTTCTCCTTGTCGAGCAGGCAGAAGGCGGCAAACAGCATCATCTGGAACTGTTGGGGCAGCGACAGGCCGGCCGTATGGTTCAGTGCCACCTGGCGACTGTCAGCCACCATACGGTCTATGAATTTCAGTTTTTCAGGCTGCAGCGTGAGCGTTGAATACCGGCGGTGCAGGTCCTTCTTCTGGCTGTCTGGCAGGGCGGCTATTTTCTCGTCGAGCACATTGTCGGGGTGCAGGGCGATGGTTCCCAGGCGCCAGCCCGTGCAGCCGAAATATTTCGAGAAGGAGTAAACGGTGAGCGTATTGCGGGGCAGTGCTTCCATCAGGGAAACGAAACCGGGAACGAAGGTGCCGTAAACGTCGTCTGTAATGACGATCAGGCCGGGGTTATTTTTCTTCACGATGTTTACGATGCGCTTCAGTGTTTTAGGATGCAGCGCCGTAGAAGGAGGGTTGCTGGGATTCACCACGAAGGCCACTTTGATGGCCGGGTCTTTCAGTTTGTCGATTTCCGCATCGGGGTATTGCCAGGTATGAAAGCCATTGCTGGCGGTGGTACTGGCGGCTACCCGCACTACTTCGAAATTATAGCGGTCCAGCTCCGGTATTTCAATATACGGGGTGAAGGTGGGCACGAGCAGTGCGATCTTGTCGCCCCGTTTGATCAGGAAGTTCTGCATCAGGGAGTCGAAGATGTAGCACATGGCGGCCGTGCCGCCTTCCACGGCGAAAAGGTCGTATTTCTTTTTAGGCGCTTTGTTCTCGCACATTTCCTGTATGAGGTAATCGTGCACCACCGCTTCCATATGTGTCAGCATGCGGTCGGGCACGGGATAGTTAAACCCGATGCAGGCTTCCACCATTTCGCGCACCCAGGCGTCCGCATCGAAGCCGTGTTTTTTTACGCCGTATTCGAAGGTCTTTTTCAGCAGCCCGGTGCCCGGCGCTTTTTTATGCGTGCGCAGGAAAGATGCGAAGCGTTTGGCGATGCCGGCCTTGTCCTGTACGATGCCTGCCATGCCCCCGGCCAGTTCCATATTTTTCTTGCACTCATCGAGCGCGAATGTTCCGAAGGTGAAAAACGCCTCCCGCGGTACGGTGGCGATCCAGTTGGGATTACCCCTGCCTGCGTTTAGCATGATGTAGGCGGACTTTTTAGCATGGTCTTCCGCGAGGCTGATCAGTTCGTTCTTGATCTCGAAGGGGCTCAGGGCTTCCAGCGTTTTCTCGCGTTTCCTGGACGTTTTGATCTTGGAGATATTGGATGCCATCGGGTGTGGTTTTATAACTTGAACAATGTGTTAACTCATGAGGATGATGATAATAACGCCCCATATGATGAGCAGGGTATTGCCCACCGCGTAGGTAACGGTATAGCCGAGCGCCGGCGTTTTGCTTTTTACGGCGTCCTGGATGGCGCCCAGGGCGGCCGTGGTGGTTCTTGCGCCGGCCGCGCATCCCAGGGTGATGGCGGGGTGGAACTTGAAAATGTAGCGGCCCATCAGCACGGCGAGGATGAGCGGCAGCGCGGTGGCCGCGGCCCCTGCCAGGAAGAGCCCCCAGCCGGCTTCCCTGAAGCCTTCCACGAAGCTGGGCCCGGCCGTTATGCCCGCCACGGCGATGAACATGTTCAATCCCACGTTGTTCATCATCCAGAGCGCAGGCTCGGGAATACGCCCGAAGGTGGGGTGCTGCCCGCGCAGCCAGCCAAATACCAGCCCCGCGATCAATGCGCCGCCGCTGGTGCTCAGGCTCAGGGGAACGCCGTTCACATGCAGCGTCAGGGTGCCCAGCAGCCCGCCCAGCACGATGCCCAGCCCCACGAAGATCATATCCGTCATATTCGTAGGCCTGTCTGCGTAGCCGACGTGCGGCACCGCCGTTTCTACATGGCGCTTCACGCCCAGCAGTTCTATCATATCGCCCTTGTTCAGTTGGGTGTTGGGGAACAGGGGCATTTCGATGCCGGCCCTTTTCAGGCTTCTGACAATCACGCCGTGCATGAACGCCATATTACGCAGCTCCATCAGGGTTTTGCCGGTGATTTCTTTTTTTACGACCATCACGGAAAGCACTTCAACGGGAAAATCGAGGAGTTGCACGTCCAGCACTTCCTGTTCGTTAACGGCTTTATAGTTCATCATGTATTCCCGGCGGCCTCCAACAACGATCACATCATTCTCCTGCACGATCATATCCGGTTCCACGTCCTGTACCTGGTCGCCCTTCCGGATGCGTTCCACGAACAGGCGGCGGCCGTGCTGCTGCAATTCATCTTCGATTGCCCTGACGGTTTTGCCGTTAGCGAAGGATGCGGCGGATATCTTGTAGGCGCTGAAAATGACGCGGTCGTAGGCCGACGTGATGCCGGGCTCGCTTCCGGTCACGGCTCCGCCCAGCTTGGCTTCCAGCTCTTTCGCCTTTTCCACCAGGTTGCCGCCGAGCAGCCTGGGGCCCAGGGAAGACAGCACCCAGGCGGAACCGGCGGTACCAAAAATATAGGTAACCGCATAGGCCACGGGTATCTTGTTGACGAACGCCGCCTTCTGGGCAGCGGCGATATTTAACTGGTTAATAGTGTCGGACGACACGCCGATGACGGCGGATATGGTTTGAGAACCCGCCAGCAGGCCGGCGGTAAGGCCCATGTCGTAGCCCATCAGCTTGCCAATGGCATAGGGACAGATAAGGCAGAACACACATACGATGGCGGCAAAAAGCATCTGGGGCAAACCATCCTTTTTGAGCCCGCCGAAGAATTGAGGCCCCACGCTGTAGCCTACTGCAAAAAGGAACATCAGGAAGAAGACCGACTTCACCAGCGGGGAAATGTCAATATCCAGCTGCCCGATGAGCACACCCATCAGTAAAACGCCTGTAACGGTACCGAGAGAAAACTTTCCGATCTTCAGCTTGCCAATGAAGTAACCGGTGGCAAGCGTCAGGAATATGGCCAGTTCCGGATAGTGCCGGAATGTCTGAACAAACCAGTTCATACGGGAGAATATTTGTGTGTAAACAATAAGACCTCAATAGGATGTCAAAGCGACGCCCGGGCCAGGCGCCATGAATTGTTGTCCCCCTTTTCATCGCATATAGCATGGAGGCAGCGTTGAATGAAACCGCGGAAAAATAATCCGGCAGGGTTCATCACACTGCATCCGGTCCAAGACTACCGGAATATATCCTTATAGGAACCTCTAACAAGCTGTAATGGAAATTGTTTAAAATAAGGGTTGTTTTAATTTGCCGGGTCTGCGATGGATGAATGTTTTTTCCCGGCAAACAGTAAACGAGCTGCTTGCTTACCGGGGAATTTTTGTTTCATGACCAGCATTCGCGGGCGCTTACGTTTAGTCGTCGGGGTTCTTGTCCTGCCTTTCGATCAGAAGATCGATGTTGCCAACATCACGGGTTCGGGTATGAAACGATCACGTCTATCATCCGTTTTCTCATTATACCATCGGGTATCATTTGTGTGGTTTATCGCTCCTCTTATTAAAAAAGGCACAGCATCAAAATTTCGAAACAATTTTCTTATACAGAGAAGATTAACCAGAACTGGTTGGTGTACTTCACCATCGGAATCGGCGTCATTCGCTGTCTATTATATTCGGGAATGATATTTTCACTTTCCTGCTGGTGGGTGTGTGCATCCTTTTCATCGGGTGTTTCGGGATAAAACAGTTGGGTATGCGGGCATTGACGGCGTACAACCCGGTGCGCCGGCGGCAATTGATGAACTGGTCGCCGAGGTGAGGCGCAGTATAAAAAAAGGCGCCCGTAACCGTCAGAGCGCCTTTTTCTGTTAAAGCGAATACTTTATTGTTTCACCAGTTTTTTGACCGTCACCCTGCCGTTGTGTATCAGCTGCAGGGAGTATACGCCTGCCGCGATGTTGTTGCCTTTGAGGGTGGCGGTATGTTTCCCTGCTGGTAAATGCCCGTTGAGCAATACTTCCCTGGGTTTGCCCTGCATGTCGAACAGGGTGAGCCTGGTTTGCCCGGCTTCGTGCAAATGTATGTTCACCTGGCACTGATCCCGGAACGGATTGGGAAAGTATTCCATGGTAGCCGCGGACGCGGGAATGTGCGGCGCGGCCGTTTTGGCGAGCGTGGTGCCTGCCGCGGTCACGACCGGGGCGGTGTTTACTTCCAGCTGCGGGGGATTGGCGGCGGCTTCTTTCGAGTTCCAGAATATCCTGGGGTCGTGCGCCTGCAAACTTTTCATCGCCACGGAAATAGTCGTGCGGCCGGCCGCCAGTTCGGCCTGCACGTAAGCGGTAACGTCCCAGCTATAATAAGTGTACGCGGC
Organism: uncultured Chitinophaga sp.; assembly: GCA_965653365.1. Classification (GTDB taxonomy): domain Bacteria; phylum Bacteroidota; class Bacteroidia; order Chitinophagales; family Chitinophagaceae; genus Chitinophaga. The sequence continues at coordinate 74,039 of CBFGZV010000002.1, forward strand.
GTTGGTAACGGTTTGCGTAGCCAGTGCGGTTGCCCCCGTGGCGGGTTTGTTGTTCCAGGTGATGGTGGATTCCGTCCAGGTAGTGCTGGCCACCGGGTATACCGCCACAGGTACGCTGGGCACCGACGTGCCGTCTATTTTGCCGTACACCTTCAGTACCGCCGAGGTCACCGTGTTGCCGGCGGATGCGATGTTGAACATCAGGTAAGCTTCCCTGGCGTTGTTGAGTTGCCCGGACGGAGAGAGTTTGGTGATCAGCAGGGTAGGGTCCGTAGTGCCGTGCGTGATGCCGGCGTTCGCGCCGTCCCGCACATAGGCGTCGTGGGCAGGGGGGAACGTGGTGGAAGACGAAGCCGTGTTGATCTTCACTTCCGTATAACTGTTCCACAGATCCTGGCTGTTGCCGTGGCCTACGATGCGTACGAATTTTGCGTCCCTGGGGGAGAAGGAGAACGATTGCAGGTTCAGGCTGGTGCCGCTGCTGGTCAAGCCGGAGGCGGCGGTTGCCCATGTAGCGCCGTCGAGGCCGGTGAGCACGTCGAACGTGGAGGTGCGTATGTCTCCTTTGTAGAATGCGATCTGCACGCCGTTCACCTGCTGGGTGTCTGAGAGGCAGAACTGTATCCACTGGCCATCGCCGCTGGCGGACCAGCGGGTGGCGAGATTATTGTCGAGCACGTTGGCGGCCACGTTACCATCGTCCGCGCTGGCCGATGCGGGCACGCAGGGTGGCGGGCCGGTTACGGTGATGCCTGCGGCGGTGGAGGTGGCAGTGGCGCCCTGGTTATCGGTTGCTTTCGCGGTAAGGGAATACGTTCCCGCGGCCACGTTGTTCCAGGCATAGCTGTAGGGGCTCACGGTGGCCTCTCCCAGTTTTTGGGCGCCGTTGAAGAATTCCACTTTCGTGATGCTGCCGTCCGCATCCGAGGCATTGGCGGAGAGGGTGATATTGGCAGGCGCAGGGAACGTAGCGCCGTTGGCCGGGGCGGTGAGCGATACGGCCGGCGGCTGGTTGGTTTGCCCGATGTCGCTGGGGCAGAGGCTGGCGCTGCTTTCCGTGATGCAGAAATCGTTGAACAATACCTGTTCCGTTCTCAGCACCGGGTCTTTACCGCGGTACACGCCCCATTTGGGGCGGTTGTAGTCCGCGCCTTCCCGCCACATGTCGAGGCTGTTATTTGTATAGGAAAGGAGGGTAGCGCCATCGCTCATTCTTTTCAGCGTAATCTCGAACGTGCCGCCGCTGCCTTCGCTGCTTTTGTATTTTACATACGCTTCCACCCAGGCGCCTTTGAACGGCGCCAGGCTTACTTCGGCCACCGTGCCCAGCCCGCCGCTGCCGCTACCGGAGCTGTGGATGATCTGCATTTTTTGCGGGGTGCCCGCCCGGGGCGTGATGGTGATGAGCGGCGCGCCGGCATCGCCTTCGATGGCTTTGATCTGGAAAATGTGGGTGAACCGGCTGGAAGGGATAAAGCCTGCGTCCAGTTTGAACTTCCAGCGGTAATAGGCCGTTTGGCCCTGGGTATGCTGCATGTCGGCAGGCGAGCCGCTGCCGCCCTTGATCTCCATGCGGGTGCGGTCGTCGTTGGTGCAACGGTCGTCGTCTTCCACGGGGTGGCTGTGAAAAACGAATACGTTTTTGCCCAGGGTGTTGTCGAAAATCTCGGTCACGTGCGGGCCGAAGGAAGTGTGGCGGCAGTCCGGCGATTCGATGCCGAAGCCTTTCGATTCGATGAGCTGGTAGGTGTTGCCGGGACCGTCGGCCTTGAGCGTCACCTGTGAATTAGCGGGGAGGTTTGCCGCCAGCAAAACGGCGATGGCGGCTGTTTTGTAACAGAGCCGGGTAAAGTAATGAAGTGTCATAACGTGTGGTTTTTTATGGGTTCAGGATTTTTCAAAAACAGGGTCGTTGCAGGGTTGTCATGCGTTCGGAGTCGCGAGGTCATGGAGCGGTATGGCTGCCTGCGGTTCGTCCAGCTATTTCCAGGCGTTTATATAGCAAATATAGGCAATTATGCAAACGTTTGCAAAACCGGCGGGCCGTCTTCCGGTAATTTCCGTTGCGCTGGCGGTTTGCGGCTAGGAGATTGTGCATCTTTACCTCCGTTTATCAGTCTGAAAGAATTTTAGGCGACGACCTGACGGTGGTGCTGGGATGAAATAGCGCCTGCCGGCGGAAAGGTAGTGGTGCCTAAACGGAGATCGGTTGCTTTGCGATGTTTATGGAGCACCACTACCGCCGCGATTGCTCCAATGATTCCTGCCCCTGCAGAAATCCATGCCGCAAGTTTTACACTTTTCGCATATTGGGCAGATCATTTAGCGGTACGCATTTCGATAAAGTGGACATCTATAATTCCGTGGTTATTATCCCAATTTTTCGGAATGGTATTCATGTCCATAAATGTGTAGTCTTTAAATCAGGCAGATAGAATTTGACTTGTAATGCAGGGTTGAAAATTGATCAATTTTCAACCTGTAGTCACTGATGCTTGAAAAACCGAGGCACTTTAATGCGCCTCGATCTACCTATTCAGTGCTTATAGGCTCTGCCTTCGGTAGCTCGCCATGTGCAGCATTTGATATCGTTACAATGTATAATGAATATCGCTTGGAGGAAGGAACCCTTAAGTCTTGTTGCGCTATATAATTCTTTAAAACGGAAATCCAGGTTGATCCTTTTTTCCACGCAAGGAAATCAAAATCCCGGTTCTTCCAGTCTTCATCCGTTACATTGTCGGGCAGACCAAGCCCATCCTTTAGTAATTCGATTTTATTCGTATCCAAATTAATCAACAGATGTACTGAGAACTTGTTGCCTTCACGGTAATTAGCGTAAGCCATTTCCAACGGAAGTTTACAAAAGCTAAAAAGCGCTGGTGAGACTGCCAACTTTCTATTTGTACCATCTACTAAAATGGGATGGAAGTCAACAACTTTTTCAAGTGTTGTGGTGTCATCAGGCTGAAAATCTTTCTTTATCCAGTCTATGATTACCTTCTCATTATGCACAATGTCGATTATGTCCATAGTTCCTTTATTACTTTGCGAATAGCCAAGTTGTAGGTTAGAAAGCCAAAATACAGCTAAAATCAAAAATTTCATTATCCCCTTAATCGCAATCCGACGGGAAAAAGTTGCTACGCTCTTCATTTTTCCATCTAATTTTATCACTACCGCTGCCGGTTTTTCCCGCTGTACCGCCTCGGTATATTTTCATATTTTGGTGAATAAGCTCGTTGAATTTGAGTATTATTTGTTCGTCTCTTGGGAAATACGGAGATTCATTAAAATAATGATAAACTTCAAACTTCGTGAGCTGCAAAATACCTGCGGTGATTTCTGCAGCCTGTCCAGGTGTTAATTGCTGCCCATTAGCATACTTTGTGGGAAGCCCAAAAACAGTATTATTAACCCAAACTTCTCGCATGATGCCTGATGTAGAAGAAGTACTCCAAACCCACCGTAGCCTAATTCGATTTACGCCTGCTTCTTGCCAGTTCGCGCCCGTCGTCTGTGAATAATCAAAAGAACTACAATCCACATTATAGGTGGCGTCCGCGTCTAAAGGAGGTTGCGGCTCCGAATCTGGACCAGGCACGGGACCATCTGTTTCCGTGTAGGGGTTATCGCTGGGTCCGCCACCACCACTGCCGCCGCCACTGGATTCACCGCCAGATGGAACATCAATGCACGTCCAAGTATTTACGACATTAAAATAGCCCTCTGCGTCAAAGTAGGTGCTTTGCACCCAAGAACATGACACCAGTTCGGTTGAAACTCTTCTTTCGAATGCTTCTTTTGACTGGTATTTATCAATGATTACCTTTGCCTTTCCCACATTCTTTTCATAGTACCCACCCCGAACGAACTTCAGTTTTAAGTCATAAGTTATTACCGTACCGGTAAAATTCTCTTTCTTATAGCGAATTGAGCGATCTAACGTGTAATCTACGTTGTGAGCAATTTCCAGTATATTTCCACTGAAATTGCCGGAGGCGTCTTTTTTAACCACCAAGCGACGGTAAGGTGTAACGCCTAAGGACCCTGAAATTTTCCAATCCACGGGCACACTAATATGATCCCCAGCCTTGGATACGATTGCTTTCTCCCATAAATAATTTTCAACATTTCCTTGTTGCTGAGTGACCCATGCCTGGGCTTGGACTATTGTTTGGCTAGTTGCATCGGCTTTATCAGTAACAGCGCTTTTTGTACATGCGAAAAGCAGGAAAAAAATCCTAAGATAGGGGATAGCAAAAAAGATAACTTTTTCATAGATTTTTTTGGATTACAGACAAATTTGTTTCTCGATATTAATTCACTAGGGTAGAAGAGGGCAACCGTTCACCAATGGCTTTGCGGGTTGAAACAATCTACGGTGCTTAAATATAGTATTTTTATAACTACGAACTATCATGCATATGCTAAAACTAACAAATTAGCTTTTTTGTTCTGGGGCTAGTGATTGCAAAAAAAACGATTATATGACCTGTTATTTTTCTGCAATGCTTTTTCACAGGAAGCAACAATCAAGAAAGAAAAGTGGCACTGGAACAATAGTGCGAAACAAGATACAGTTGCCGGCTATGCGCAGGTATTGAAAGTCGATAATGTGCTTTACATTTCGGGTGCCGTAGCCACTGAAGTGACCCCCGAAGGGATTACATCCGTTTATAAAGCTTTGAAAGCTTCGCTGGCGAGCTATGGTGCTACGTTTGAGAATGTTGTGAAGGAAAATTTATATACAACGGACATAGAGGCCATGAAAAAATACAATTACGTCAGAAAAGCGTTCTACAAAGGAGACTTCCCCGCCGCTACATGGGTGCAAATAGTGCGGCTATATATGCCAAACGCCAAATTGGAAGTGGAGCTGATTGCGCACTTGCCGAAATGATGTTAGTTACCGTATCGTATAATCCCTGATGGCCACTTCCGACAATCTGAAATACCCATAAGCGAAGTTGGCAAAATGGGTCTGATTGACGATATTTCCCCTCACCGAGCCCGGTGTTGTCTGAAACGGGCCATTGCCGGCCCCGGATGCTGTCAGCAGTTTTCTGAAATAGTCATAATATCTCCTGGAAATCCCATACAGCCGGATGTTTATCACATTTCCGGGCTTCAGCGCTTTGTCGGAAAAGAATTCCTGCAGCAGGCTGCCCTGGCTGTTCCCGTCGTCTGCAGCTTTATAATCCGGGAACTTTGATACCGGCGACACAATGCGGTGCAGGTAGTGATTTTCCTCATTGCCATTGTCCTGGTAATAGTAGGCGATTTCCACTTCATCACCGCCAAATCCGCCGGCGTTATTCTGCGCAATATTGTTTTCAATATCCGGTACCCCTATGCAGGTTTCGGTAGCGGTATACGTCTCCCCATTTAAAGCTACCTTCAATGTGTAAGTTTCCCCGATAACCGGCAGGAAGTTGGAGCAGGTATATTCTCCCGTGCCGGGATGTTCTATAAAGCTAAATACGGTATTTTCTGAGTTTGTTATAACGATGTCCGCGCCCGAAACAGTTGGGAATGTTTCGCTGTAATACCCCGTGGTGGTGGATAGTTTGATTTTCTGCTCATGACCCGGCGTGCCTTTTACCCAATCAATCGATGCGTCAATGACCAGTTTCGGTGCTGCCGTTTCGAGGTCAACTTCCACTACTTTCGTGCAAGACAGGAAGCACCATGCAACGACCAGGTATACAAGTGTATTTTTCATTCGATGTATTGTTTGCATTAAAATCTGAAATTGTATGTCACGCCCGGTATGATGCCGAAAATCGATATCCGTTTGGCTTCACTCAGCCCTGTTTCCCTGTTTTGCTCGAACATGAGGGCTGCGGCGTTGCTCCTGTTGTAAACATTGTAGATACTGAACACCCATTCGCCTTTCCATCTTTTTTTGCTGTCGGGTTTCGGGATCCAGGTTGCCGACAAGTCGAGGTGATGATATGCCGGAAGCGAATTGGCGTTCCGCACACCGTAGTTTGCAACCGTGATCCCCTGGTATTGGTATTTGCCGATGGGGTAGGTGGCGGCTTTCCCCGTCTGGTAGGTGAAAATGCCGCCAAAGCTCCACTTTTTCGTCAGCTGGTAGGCGGCGGTTAACGACAGGTTATGCGTTTTGTCGTAATTGGCACGATACCATGCGCCATTGTTAATGCCGGGTTCTGTAGCGTTTCTGCCCGGCGTGCGCTGCTCCGCTTTGGAAAGTGTGTAGGAGAGCCAGCCAGTCAGTTTCCCGGTATTTTTCTTCAGCATCGCCTCCAGTCCGTAAGCTCTTGCCTCTCCGTTGAGTAATACCTGTTCTATGGCTTTGTGGGCAATCAATTCCGCGCCGTCGATGTAATCGGCCTTGTTTTTTATTTTTTTGTAAAATGCTTCTGTTTCCAGGGAATATTTTCCATTGCTGAAATTCCTGAAGTAGCCTAGGGCAACCTGGTCGAGAATTTCAGGTTTCAGGAATTGATCGCTCGGTGCCCAGATGTCGAGGGGAGAAACGGAGGCTGTGTTGGAAATTAGGTGGATGTACTGGCTCATCCGGTTATAGCTAGCCTTGATGGACTGGTTGGTGTTGATGGCATAGGAAACCGCCAGGCGGGGTTCCAGGTTGCCGAAATCAACGATCTTTTTGTTTTTACCGTAGTAAGTTATACCCGTGGGCGTTCCTTCCTCATAAATCTGTAGCTCGGGGTTGAACACTACTGCCTGGTGATTGGCATAATTGTTCACCCGCTGTTCTCCCAACCGTTGGAAATTGCTGTACCGCAGCCCATAAGCCAGTGATATCTTGTCCGACAGTTTTTGCTCGGCGCTGATATACAATGCATTTTCCCAGGCGTACTTTTTTTCGATCTGGTCGGCATTGACGGGCGACGCCGCGTCCATTGGTTTAATGGTGCCGGGATTGAACTGGTAGTAGATGGAACTGAGGCCGTAATTCAACACCAGCTTATCAGACAGGTGGTGGGTGAGATTGTACTTGAAATTATAATTACGGATGTCGGACATCCAGTCAATGCCAACGTATTTTATCTTCAGGCCGTAATCGTATTTGCTGTAAATGACCGATGCATTGGAGAAAAGTTTATCGGAGAAGGTATGGTTCCAGCGGAGGTTAAAGAACGAGTTTGAATAATTGTTGCTGAAGAAGTTGCTGAAATCCATCTTGTCTTTGCCGAAGTATCCGGAAAGGAAAATCCGGTTATTGTCGTTGAGCTTATAGTTTAGTTTAGCATTCAGATCATAGAAGGAAACAGTGTTGGCGTTGTCTGCCAGCTTGAGGAACAAATGGGCATAAGAAGCCCGGCCGGCCACCACGAACGAGCTTTTGTCTTTTACAATGGGGCCTTCGGCCAGTAACCTGCTCGAAACCGCCCCGATTCCGCCCGTGAGGTGGAATTCCCTGTTGTTCCCTTCTTTTTGATATATGTCCAGGACGGAGGAAGTGCGCCCGCCGAAATTGGCGGGAATGCCGCCTTTATACAATTTCAGGTCTTTGATCACATCGGCGTTAAAAACGGAGAAGAACCCGAACAGGTGCGACGTATTGTAAACAACGGCTTCATCCAGCAGTATCAGGTTACCGTCAACCGAACCGCCCCTGACGTTGAAGCCTGTTGATCCTTCCTGTGCGTTGGATACGCCCGGAAGTTGCAGGATGGCTTTCAGGATGTCCACCTCGCCCATCACTGCCGGCATCTTTTTGATGGTGGCGATGGAAAGCTTGTTCACGCTCATTTCCGGTTTTTGGATGCTACTTGCGGAACTATTGTGTTTTATCTCTACCTCACCCAGGGTTTTGCTTTTTTCAAGCATCGAAAAGTCCTTTTTGGTGTTTCCCGTCAGGGAGATAGGTTCCTCGATGTTTTCAAAGCCCAGATGGCTGATAACGATTGTATACGATCCTTTGGGCAGGGTGATGGAATAGAAGCCATACGCATTGGTAGTGGTGGAAACTTTTGCTTCGGGAATGAAGATGCTGGCGCCGATGACCGTTTCGGTGCTGGTTTTTATGGTGATGGTTCCACTCAGGGTGACTTTCCCCTGTGAATAGGCCCCGAATGAAATGGTGATCAGCAGCAGTATGTTAATGATCTTGTATGGCATCTGTTAGGAATCGGTTCAATGATGATAAATTGACCACAAACCTATCTCTTTGGAGAACTGCCTTTTCCCTAATTATACCAAACGCGGTATCTTTTATAGCAAAGTGAGCAGGGGCCCTACAAAATATATGGCGCGTTTGATGCGTTTTTATACTGCTTCCGCGCTTTCGTATAAAAAGCACGCACTTTCGTAGAAAAAGCGGGCCCGGGCGCCGCTTTAAATGTTAAGTTTGTGCCATACATTTTTATAAATGACTGATTCTACCCAGCAACAGCTTATTAGCGAAAACGTGCTGTATCGTTTCCTGATCTCGCCGGCATACAGGATATTCAGGCACCTGCTGCTTATTGGTTTCATTGGCGCGGTGTTGTACAACAGCAGGCCCGTAGTTGACAGCCCTGTTATGATATTTGTATATTTTATTACATTATTCTATGTGAATATGTATGTGCTGGTACCGAGACTTTTGTTCCGGAATAGAACTTTCGAGTACTGTTTGCCTGTGGCAGGTATCATTGCCATACTGGCGATCTGTGGCTATTTTGTCAACCCCTTTAATAAGGAAAACGGGCTGAATATCCCGCTTTTTTCCTTTCTGACCCTGCTGCTGCTGGCGGCTTCCGCTTCCATCAAACTGTTTCAAAAGGGGATGATGGACAAACAATTGATCTACGAGCTGAAACAGTCGAAAACTTCCGCAGAGTTGGAACAGTTGAAAAACCAGATCAACCCGCATTTTTTGTTCAATATGCTGAACAATGCCAATGTGCTGACGAAGAAGGACCCGGAGAAGGCCTCGCAGGTTTTGATGAAGCTGAGCGATTTGCTTCGTTACCAATTGTATGACAGCGCGCGGGATAAGGTGTTGCTGACGTCGGATATTCATTTCCTTGAAGATTTTTTAAATTTGGAGAAGGTGAGGAGGGATAGTTTTGATTTCCTGATTTCAAAGGAGGGCGATTTGAGCGGCGTGCAGATTCCGCCTTTGCTGTTCATTTCGTTTGTGGAGAACGCCGTGAAGCACAACAATGACGCCGCCAGGTCGTCTTACGTAAACCTGTATTTCAACGTCAGGAATGGTGAGCTTTTCTTCCAATGTATTAATTCCAAGCCGGTGCTTAAATCCGTTCACAATGGGGGCGGATTAGGGCTGGTGAATGTGAAACGAAGACTGGAGCTTTTGTTCCCCGCAGCACATAGTTTGAATATTGAAGACGCCCCGGAAAGCTATTGCGTAACATTAACCATAAAGCGCTGACTGGCATAAGTAGAACCTGGAATTAATCCGGGTATAAAGAGATGTTGATGGGATAGGAGCTTGTTTTTCGCATTGCAAAAAGGAAGATTCAGGTTTGACAGCCGGCTATTTCTTACACCGTAAATGGCATACAATTATGAACTGTATTATTGTAGATGATGAGCCGCTGGCAAGAGAAGCAATAGAGATGCTGATTAGCCAAACGGACGATCTGGTGCTGACCGGTTCGTTCAACAGCGCGGAAGCCGCCGGCAATTTTATGGAAAAAAATACGGTAGAATTGATCTTTCTGGACATCCAGATGCCGGGCGTTAACGGGATTGAATTCGCCCGGGCTATTCCGAAAGAAACATTCGTGATTTTCACCACCGCCTATTCAGAATTTGCTACCGACAGCTACGAAGTAGATGCGATCGACTACCTGATAAAACCCGTGAAATTGGAGCGTTTTAAAAAGGCTGTTGACAAAGCGCAGACCTACGCCAAATTATTCAAGGCGGATTACACCGCTAACAATATCGAACAGGTGGCAGACGATTTTTTCTTTGTGAAGGCAGACCGGCGGATTTTTAAGGTCTATTTCAATAGCATACTTTTTATCCAGGGCTTAAAAGACTATGTTGTGATGCACAGCGAAAGCCAGAAGGTAGTAACAGCGATGAATATCAAGACCATCCACGATCAGTTGCCTAAAGATATGTTTGTGAGAGTGAGCAAATCCTATATCATCAACGCCAGGCATATCGACTCCGTGGACAATAACACGGTGTACATCGGCGCAAACGAAATTCCTATCGGAAGTGTTTACAGGGACTTCTTTTTCAGCGAGTTTGTTACGAAAAGGATGGTGGGAAGGTGATATTCCTGCACGTTTCGTATTTTTCGCCTTTCCATTCCCTGGTTTAGAATTCCGGGGGGAACGGCCGTCACGAAACGCCGTTGCAACGGGAAAAGCAGGGCCGTGCCAGCTCTTTGTTTCCTGTCTCAAGCGGTGCTCAGCGTTTCGGAGCAATTTGCAGGAATAGCTGGTCGGCGTCTTTTTTCTGGCATAATCCCGTCCCTTTTGCCAATGTAGCAGCAGTTCCGCAGGCTATCCCATATCTAACCGCGGCGGAAATTCCGTCTCCTTCTAATAATCTCCATACGATTCCCGCCACCATGCTATCTCCGGCGCCTACCGTGCTAACGGCTTTCGCTACAGGCGCCTGTATGCGCTCTTCCGAGTCGGCCGTCACCAGGATAGCGCCGGCCGCCCCCATTGAAATAACGACCACAACTGCTCCTCCGGCAACGATAATACGGCGGGCCGCTTCGATGGCTTCCGGTTCGTTCATTTCCTCCCTGTCTGCAAGCGCGGCCAGTTCACCGAGGTTTGGTTTAATGAGGTAAACGCCGGTTAGGGTCGCCTGCCGGAGCCCGTTCCCGCTGAGGTCCGCAACCAGGCGGCAGTCGTGGATATGGGCCAGCGCCGCAAGTTTTTGCATGAAGTCGGGGCTCGTGCCGTTTGGCCAACTGCCGCTGATAACCGCATATTTTGCCCCGGGCATCACATCGGCTATTTTATTCAATATGGCGAGGTTTTCTGCATGCGACACAGCAGGGCCGGGAAGAACGAAGCGGTATTGACGGCCATTGGAGAGATCGGCGACATGTATGTTTTCACGTGATCCCCCCGCAATAGAAACGGGAGCGGTTGCCAGCCCTTCGGAATCAAGCAATTGCGTGAGCCTGCTTCCCGTGCACCCGCCCGCAAAAAACACCGGCAGGGCATCTGCCCCGAGCCGGGAAAGCACGCGCGCTACATTGATGCCGCCACCGCCAGGTTCCAGCACAGGTGCGGCGCATCGCAACTTTTTTTCCGGCTGTAGCGACTGTATGGTAGTACTGACGTCGAGGGCGGGGTTGAGGGTGACGGTGATGATCGGATACATCGTTTTTGTAGGTTTGTTCATGACCTTTGTTCTTGTATGCGTTTGCCAATCTGGTAAAGGAGCTCCGGGTCAAAGTCTTCCTGGTGGGTGCAAGCACGGAGGCCGTCGTGTTCATCCCTTTCGTAGTAAATTTCAATCTCATCCAGTACGGCCACTATTTTCTGGCCGAGACTACCGGTGAGGATTCTTACGGGAATTTCCCACTTTTTCCCTCTATATTCAACACTGATTACATAGCTTTCCGTTTTCATAAGAGGAAAATTTGCTGTTCAACTAGTGAACATAAGTGATATAAAAATCGTAGGCTTTCAACAGTACCCACATCAGGAATTCCCTCGCTACCGGCCATCCCAGCCAGGCCAGCAGCAGAATAACGCCCCAGGAAATTTCCCGGGAAGAAAGTACTCCGCCGGCAGGCTCCGGATATGCATGGGCCGGATGAGCCGGGGCATGATAGGTTGTGTGTGCCATAACGGTAAGTTTAGATAGTAAAGCTAACGTGTTAAATCCGCAGTATCAATGACGGGCGCCGGGTTAGGGATGACGCTTGTCATTCGCCTGATTGCAGGATAGTGGCGATCGGCCGGATCGGACGGAGAATAGCATGCTGATTTCCGTCAATATGCACCATGATGGTGACTATTGGCTCGTTTGCGCGAATAGTTTATTTTTCGTGAAATCTTTGCCATGAACAACCAAGATAACGGCCAATCTCATGCTGATCAACGGGAAGCGGAGTTCAGGGAAGAAAGGTATTTCCTGGAAGGCCCGCGTTCACGCGTCCGGGAGATGTTTTTTCTCCTGAAAATCGTTTGGGAGTTCATCCGTGGTTTCCGGATATTCCACTTTTCACCGCCCTGTATTGCCGTATTCGGATCCGCTCGTGTGCAACCAGGCACGCCGCATTACGATGCCGCGATGAAAATGGGGGCCGGTATAGCAGGACTGGGGTTCGCCGTGATGACCGGTGGTGGTCCAGGGATCATGGAGGCCGCCAGCCGGGGAGCACGTGAGGCGGGCGGCATTGCGCTGGGGTGTAATATCAGGTTGCCAATGGAGCAGAAGCCGAATCCATTTCTGAACAAATATTTCACTTCCCGCTTCTTTTTTGTACGTAAAGTACTGATGTTCAAATATTCCTACGGATATGTCATTATGCCGGGCGGTATCGGGACGCTGGATGAATTGTTCGAGGCCCTGACACTCATCCAGACCAAAAAGGTGCTCGATTTTCCGGTAGTGCTTTGGGGCAGTCATTATTGGGAACCCGTCAACAGTATGCTGGTTCGGATGCTCGAAGAAAAAATGATAGCTTCCGGCGATCTGGCACTTTACCTGGTAACAGATGATATCGATGAGGCGCTGGCGCATCTCCGGCACACCGCCTTACTGAAGTACCGGGCGAAACGGAAGAAGGTATTCAATAAATTCATATTCCTGGGGGAATAAGCCGCGCGGTTTCTTCCAGCCACGCGGACCGTTAGCCAAATATGTTTCCAAAGCGATATTTATTAGTCATTTGTAAGGGAATTCCGGTTCATTTGGGCCGGGAAATGATTTTATGACGGAACAATTCCCGGACCAGCACTTTGCCGTACTCGTGGGCCATCCGCTCGTGCGTGGACGGGTCAAAGGAAACCGACTGCGCCGCGAAGATGCGTGTACCTTCAGCCACGTCGTACAAACTGGTTTCCCAGGCGTACCGGGTTTCCTGGCGTTGCAACTCCGGGGCCAGCATCCAGAAGTACTCGGTGGCATATTGATTTGTGAGCAAGTGATAGAGGCTCGCCGGCAGAAATACGCCTTCCGTTGTTTTGTTGATCAGCGAAATGGTCAGTACCGCGTCAATCCCCTTGTCGGTGAACTGTTGGCTGACGATTTTATCTTCCGTTTGAAGGAACTCGAAAGCGTTGAATCCATGGAACGCAGTCACTGCCGTTAATCCCGCGTCCGTCAGGTCGCCGGCAACATGGGATTCCATGCGCTGCCGCAGCAAGCTGTCGGGCATCATTCCGAGCACCAGGATCTTTTTATACGTGACAGGCGTTTGTACAGCATGCTGCCGGTAGCCGGTAAGCCGCGTGGAATAACAGGATGGAACGAGCATGGCTACCGCGATACAAAGTAACAGGGTTTTCATGTTTGTTCGTTTAAATCAATTTCGGGAATGTCTTTCGCCGGGGATTCGTAATGGCCCATTTCTTCCAGTTGTCCCAATGTACGGTCGTCCGTCCCGGTTGTCTCAAGCCAGTTATTGCCGGATTTCCGGAATACCTGGACGCTGAGGCCCAGTAAATGGGCGAACTGGTGCTCCAGTTTGGCGACTGTATTGTATTCGCTGATATCGATCCAGGCAGCAGAATGGAAATCGCGGATTTTGTCGATCGGTGTGTCGGGATGGACCCGGTCGGCGCGGGGGCTTCCTTCGTGCAAGCCATGCGGCTGCCGGAAAAACTCCAGCTTCAGGTGCGGATACCGGAAATGAAATTCCTCTTGTATCGACCGGACCAGGTACTCCTCCGTGATAAATATTTTCATAAAACCGATTTTTGCGGATGAGGAAATGATGAGTTCAGTAATCGTACCGCTTCAATAACGGGGGCCAAATTCTCCCGTTTCACGTGATCATAGTCCGAGACCGTGATTTTTTTACCTTTCCTGGATGCGAGCCAGGCGCCGATTCGTAACAGGATTTTGTCTTTCAGCGATAGTGAGCCGAAGTTTAGCCTCCCCGGCAGGTAGAAGCAGGAAGCGATGGCCCGGAGCCCGGCCGGGACACTTTTTTCGTAATATGAACGTACTTCGTCGGGTTTGTCGGGAATGCCGCCTGCAACTACAAAAAAGACAATTTGTTTCCCCTCCAGCAGGGGAAGGTTTGATTGCAGCCACGGCGCTACCATTAGTTTCCCGATGTAAACACTGGTGCCGATCAGAATACAGTCGGCCTGGGAAATTTGTTCCGGCCTTACGAAATCCGATTTTACGGCCGAGTAATTCAATGCGGCGCCGAGCCATATGCTGTATTGCATCGTTGCTCCATACTTTCCGTTGTAGACAATGAGCCCTTTCATGAAACCAGTATTTTAAGGATGTGTGATAAAAATTGGAATATTGGCTGTTCGCAGGATTGCGTCTGCGTCGCTGTGATGGAAGAACCGGGAAGTCCGGCTTCGGCCGTAAGCGCCCAGCGTGATGATGCCGTTTGTATTTTGGAGCGTCAGGCCCAGCAATTCGGCAGCAGGCTTTCCTTCCAGTGAGTGATAGGTGATTTCTTCGTAGTGGTGGTTGAGGTATTCTTTAACCAGTTTGCCGAACGGGATTTTCTTTTCATCGCCTTCCGTAATGTAAACGACCTTCACGGGTACCTCGCTCAGTGTGTCGCCGAATAGGTCTGTAAATTGGCGGATGGCGAACATGGAAGAAAAAGTACCATTGTACGAGAACATGATTTCCCGGATAAAATGCGTGGTTTCCGGCACCACCATGACGGGGCATTGCGCTTCCACCAGGAGGTCTTTAACGAAGCGGGTGGGATTTGAATCTTTGATGACGGAAAACGTCGTATTGCTGCGAACGAGGAGCAGGTCGGCAAACCGGCTTTCTTCGAGCGCTTCGGCGGCCGGCACTCCCGGGATCTCGCGGATGGTTACATCCATGCCGCTATCCTGGCAGAATTCCTGCAATCGCTTTTTGTTTCTCAGGGATTTTTCTTTCCGTTCCTTTTTGCTTTCCGCGAAAATTGTATCGTAATCCAGCACGCCGGTTTCGGGCGCCGTGAATTGCAAGGCTTCCCCGGCAATGTTTTCCAGAAAAAGAATGGTTAATGCACCGCGGGCCTTGTCGGCTATGTATTTGTAACTTTTCAGCTCTTGTTCGGAGAAGTGCAGGGCATCGACTGTTGCAAGTATCTTTTTCATGATGCAGGTTTTTATGAAAGTTAAGGTGCATCGCGCCCCGGAAGAATGACGGCCGCCGGCTTCGCGATGACGCTGATCATCGGTGTTATGACCTGTGAGCGATAAACACGGGGAATTGATGGTCGATGATGGCGCCGGCTGCATTTATACATGAAAGTTAACGAGGAATATCCGCGTTGTCCGGTGGGTCGTTTTCATGTCCTCACCGCATGCTATTCCAGGGGTCAGCGGGAAAGCAGCAATCGCCAGTGGGCCCATTCTTCCAGGTGGTCAGCCGTTATTTTCGCCATCGCCACAAATGGAATGAACAAAACCATACCCGCTACCCCCCAAACAATTCCCCCGGCCAGAATTGCCACCAGCGTGGCCCAGGTGCTAACATTCAGTTGTGCGGCCACGACTTTCGGAAAGATGATATTGGCCTCCAGGTACTGCACGAAGGCAAATACCGCAATAACGCCGATAGGATACCATATGGATTCGTGTACGGTCCAGGCCGCTGAAATGGGTAGCAACGCGCTTACGAATATGCCGAAGTAAGGGATGATCGTCATGATGGCGGTCAGCATTCCGAATAGCAGGGCGTGTGGTACCCCCAATGCGTATAATCCGATGGTATTGAGAATCCCCACGATAAGATACACCATGATCATACCCTTTATATATTGGAAGTAAGTACGGATTACCTGCTGAAGAATGCTTTCAATGCGGGCTTCATATCGATTGCCCGCTGTTTTTTTCAGAAATGATACGAATGTCCGCCTGTGATAGAGGAATAAGGCGGCAAAAACCGGGGTCATGAAAAGCGTAAACAATGTGTTGGCCGTTATGCTGATCGTTCCTTTCAACAGGGGGCCGGTAAATCCGGCAATCTGATTCGCCTGGTCGTGCAGCCAATTGTCCTGTACCTCCAGTGTGACCTGGAAGTTTGCAGCCAACCATTGTCTGAATTCCATCAATGATACGTCAAGTTTGGCGGCCAGCGTGGGCCAATCGCCTACGAACGCCCGGATTTGCCAGAAAAGCAGTGCGATGAGCGCTGCGAACAGCGCTACAACGATCGCGAGGCAAATGGTTACGCCTATGGTCCGGGATGCGCCGCGGCTTTCCAGTTTTTTACATACAGGATACATGATCATGGCAATCAGCAGTCCCATAAAGAATGGAATGAAGAGCGTTTTCCCGAAAAAAAGAAGGGCTCCTGTTAGCAATACGAGCTCAATGTTCCTGGTGAGGCTACTGATATTCCGGATCGATTGCATGTTGTATTTTTTCATTTAAGGAGACGGGTACTCCCGCAATTTCCCTGCTTTAGCTCGTTTAAAGAATGATTCCCGTCGCCGCCGGATTGATCAAGATCAATGCAAAACCGCGGCCGGGATGCTTTGGATTATAGGGCAGCCGGAAAAGATGCGGTAAATTCGACGTATGGATGTCAAAACCGGACCTGGCCTCGTGGCCGAGTTACCGCATCCGGACGGATTGCGGCAAGCCGATGTGCAGCGTTTACGGCTGCAATTCGGTAGAAATGTCATTGATACGGGCAATTTCCGGCTCCTGAAGTTGCTTTGGGGCATTGTGGCAGAGCCGATGTTTATCCTGTTAGCAGCTGCTACCGCTATATATATGATCGCGGGCCAGTTTGCCGAGGGAGGCCTGATGATCGCCGCGCTTTTAGCCATCACCGCCATTTCCATTTACCAGGACAGGCGAAGCGAACATGCCCTCAAAGTCTTGCAATCTTACACGCGGGAAGGCGTGAAGGTGATACGGGATGGCAAGGAGCAGGTGATCGGCGCTGAGGAGCTCGTTCCCGGCGATATTTTTTTGCTGGAAGAAGGGAACCTGGTGCCGGCTGATGCAATACTGATATCCGGGAATGATTTTACCGTAAATGAGTCGATTATTACCGGTGAGTCGTTCCCTGTATCAAAGAGCGCTGGTACGGAAAACAATATGCTCTTCCATGGCACAACCGTGAACTCGGGCATGTGCTACGCAGAAGTAGTGGCCATAGGCGGCCAGACGCAGCTGGGTAAGCTGGGTAAAGCGGCTGACGCGCTGACGGGTCCCAAAACGCTCTTGCAGCGACAGGTGGGGGAATATGTCAGAAAACTGGCGTTTTTCGGGATTACTGCTTTTATGATCATTTGGCTCATCAATTATGCCCGTTCTGGCATGGTCTTGCAAAGTTTGTTGTTTGCCCTGGTGCTGGCGATGTCGGCCATTCCGGAGGAAATCCCGGTTACATTTTCTTCCTTCATGGCGCTGGGCGCATACCAATTGAGTAAATGGGGAATTGTTTCCCGTAACCCGCAGGTGATCGAGAATCTGGGAATGGTGGACGTTGTTTGTCTCGACAAAACCGGAACCATCACTGCCAACCAAATGACTGTGGAAGTGGTCTATTGTTACAAAAATGGCGAATTATCGCTGGCTACCACGAATGCCGCGCGTGAAAAAGTGATGCTGTATGCCATGTTTGCAAGTGAAAGGGCGCCGTTCGACGCCATGGAAAAAGCGATTGTGGAAAAAGCGCAGCAGGCGGGTGTTAGCGGTCTGGCGGAAGGCATGCGCCAGGTGGCGGAATATCCGCTGGAAGGCCGGCCTCCCATGATGACCCACATCTATGCCGGCAGCGGCGGGCGAATTGCAGCGGCAAAGGGAGCGATAGAAAGAATACTCACGGTCAGCCGGGTGGATGAAAACATAAAAAATGCCGTATTGGACATTGTGCACGTGGAAGGGGGGAAGGGATACCGGTTGCTCGGCGTAGCCAGTGCAAAATGTCCTGACGGCCAGCTTCCGGCATCGCAGGATGATTTCGACTGGCATTTTGAAGGCCTGGTCTGCCTCTATGATCCGCCCCGGGCTTCCGTGCGGAGCACCATTGAAACGCTGTATCGGGCGGGCATTTCAGTTAAATTATTGACGGGCGATTATCCGGAAACCGCCCGGAATATATCCGGGCGCGTGGGTATTCCGGGCAGTACCAGGAGTGTTTCCGGCAAGGATGTTATGGCAATGGCGGACGATCAGTTACAACGAGCCGTTCAGGAGGAAAGTATATTCGCGCGGATGTTTCCTGAAGCCAAACAGCGTGTAGTGGGTGCACTACGAAAAAATGGACATGTTGTTGCGATGATCGGAGACGGCGTGAACGATGTGCCCGCCCTGAAATCATCGGATGTCGGAATCGCCATGGGCCAAAAGAGCGCGGAAATGGCGAGGTCATCCTCGGATCTGGTACTGACGGACGACAAACTCGAGACGCTGATCAAAGCAATCGGGCAGGGCCGGAAAATCTTCCTCAACCTGAAAAAGTCGATCAGGTATATCATCACTATCCACCTTCCCATCATTCTCACTGCTACTATGCCGTTGGTCCTTGGTTGGCCCGTTTACAATATTTTCACGCCCGTCCACGTCATATTTTTGGAACTGATCATGGGCCCCACCTGTTCACTGTTCTTTGAACGGGAACCCGTAGAGGCGAATGTCATGGATAAACCTCCGCGCAACCGGAAGTCTGGGCTCATGTCCGGCGGTGAGCTTTGGACCGGAATCATACAGGGTTTTGTGGTGACAGTGGGACTGCTGGCGCTTTACTATGCAAGGATGAGGCAAGGGTATCCCATGGAAACGATACGGACAGAAGTATTGATTACGCTATTATTCGCAAACATCTTCCTCACATTTGTCAACCGCTCATTCACGGCGCACATCGGGGAGACGATCAGGTATCGCAATGGCCTTGTTCCATGGGTGCTTGCGGCATCCGCGGCTTTTATATCGACAATTTTGTTCGCTCCGCCGGTGCGCGGTGTTTTCGGGCTGGTGCCGCTCTCAGGTACGCAATTGTTAATTTGTCTGGTAATTTCACTCGTGAGCGTGGGCTGGTATGAGGTATATAAATTAATCAAGTACGGTTATCATACACCTCGTTTTCAATAGCCTAATGCTTCTTACTGTTGTCCCGCCACTAAAATGGCGTTGTTTCGTGAACTTTAGGGACGGACGTGGTAAAGGTCAATGACCGCCCGCCCCGCGGTACCATGGCAAGTGTGGCGATAATATTCCGATAGTAAAATTGCCTGCCCGTTTTTTACCTGTACATGCACTTCCGCTGAATTAAATTCACCACCCGTGCTACCCGCGGGCGATTATATCGCTGGCCGCCGGCGAACGGCCATCCTCCCGGTTGGCGCCGGAAGGTGAGTGACGAAAAAAAAACAGGCCCGCCACTCGCGAACCTGTTTTTTTTTTGCCTGCCAGCAATCAGTGAACCACTCAAAGTTATTTTCCCGGTTGCGGGGGCGGCATTTTGGGAGGTTGCTGTTCGTATTGATACATCAGGTTAATTTTCCCGTTTTTGTCGAATCGCCACACTTCGTGCAATTCTTTGACAGTCTTTTTCCCTTTGGCGTCTGTTGCAATTTCCTTCGACCAGATCAATACCCATTCTTCATTTTTGTCTTTGCTCCGGAGCGGCACCCAGGCGTGAACGGAGTCGACGATGGTACCCATGGCCGCCCTCATTTTATTGGCGGTGGCAAAAAGGCTGTCCCTGCTGCCGGCGAACATGGTGCCGTCGGAAAAATACATGGTGTCCATTTCCGCGAAAGAACTCTTTGAATTGTCGAGCGTGTTGGCGTCCCAGTTTTGGTACAGGTTGAGCAATGTTTGAGCGTTTTTGGGATCCCCGATCTCGAAATCAGCAGAGTAATCAGGCGTGTAGGGATACGTCAGGCTTTCCTGTTTGGGAGATTCGGAATCCGGCGCCTTTGCGGCGTCTGTTTTTGATTGGTCGGTGCGGGGATTGCACGCTGCTAATAATGCAGCTGCTGCGAAAAGATACATCTTTCTCATAAAAGTTGTTTCTGGATTGAATAATAAGCGGGATAGGCGAAGGAGACTGTAGAAAGGCTTTGGGGATGCTGATTCAATAGTCTGTTCTAAGGTAAGATTTTTTTCGGATCAAGGCAAAAAGATTGACGGCCGCAAAAGCCCGTGGCGGGAAGGAAGTTGGGGTGGGCGACCTCACAATGGAGATTTATTTAATTGGTTGTCAGTGTTTTGTGTGAATTTGGTGAAAGTGGTGGCCATGCCGGAAAGTTTTCCTGGTGTTGCCGGCCGGCAGCTGGCGGCCTGGCTTTGCGGCTGCAAAAAAATAGCTGACCCGAAAGCGGAAAGTTCCGTCGGGCCAGCTGCCATTGATTATCAGGGATGCGTGTGTTGCCGGAGGAAAATTATTGCTCACGGGTGTAGTTCAGTTCAAGACCATCCATCCTCATCAATACAAGCGTAGAGTCGGTCAGCTGTTTCACGATATTGGTGTCGATGCTGGCGCCCGCCGCTTTTACGCCCGTTGTATGATTCCACAAAATCAGCGTATCGCCTTTCAGTTCCCATTTATCGTACAGGAGCGTATGCATGTTGATAGAACCGGCGCTTCCATCCTGATTGAGTTGAATCCCCTGCATATTGGGCTCCTGGCCCGGGATGGGCTGTACCCACTTCCCAATCAGTTTTTCGTTAGTTGCCGGCTGCTCCGCGACTGTTGGAACCGGCTGGCGCTTTGTTGTGGAGTCTTCCTGTTGTTGCTGTTGTTGTCCGTTGCAGGCAAACAAGCAAAGCGCGAATGTTCCGCCAAGGATGGATGATAGTGTCCTCATATTTTTATCAAAGGTTTGTTACACTGTATGGCCGCAAGTTAAAAGCGTATCCCAGAAACGAAAAGTTAAAAATGTATGATGTAGTGGGCCGTGTTCACAAAGATTGGGCTTATGTGACAGATATACACCAAAGTATACATTACTTATTATTCCTGCCCTGCAAAGAAAGAATCGAAATTGGTCAAGATAAAACAGATGAGGGGAAGCGGTACTGGCGCAACGGAAAGCCAGCCTGTCCGTTTCAACCCCGGATTTGTCCGCTTCACCGCCAAATGCGTTTCCGGCGGGCCGCGCCATGCATAACTTCGATGCTGCCAGCGGCACTTTGCCGCGCATCCGATCACTTACAAAATTAAAAACAATATGAAACGCCGAGCCGCTATCACAACCGTCTTCTTTCTCTTCGCCATCATGCTCACCGGCCATGCCGGCGCCGCGCAGGCACGCGCAACATTTCCTCCCGTAAAACAGGTCAACGCCGGGCTCCTTAACGTGGGCTACGTGGAGATGGGCCCTGCCGGCGGAGCCGGGCAAAGTGGTGCTAGTAGCCCTGGTGCAACGGGAGGCGCAAAGCCGCGTAAAGGCCGGGGAAAATTCGGGCTGGCGGCTGGCACACGTGCAGATCGTGCGGGACCTGAAAGAGATGACGGGAAGCGAGCTGCGGCTGAAGCTACCGCAAGACTTCGAACCGCAACGATGGGAGCTGATCGGTTTTGTGCAGGACGGGCGGACTGGGAAGATTACAGACGCGGCGAGGGTGAGATGGTGATTTACCGCGCCTGCTTCATTTGCTCAACGGCTATCCAGCCTTCCGGCGTGATGCCCATAATTTCCGTGGCCACGCCGAGGGTCTGGTAAGTATCGAAGAACGCCATCCGTGCAATGGGGTGGTCCACTTCGCTGATGATGGCGTACCCTTGTTCGCGCAGCTTGCCGGTGATGCGGTCAAAATCGCTTACCGGTAAGCGGAACGCCAGGTGTTGAGTGCCGCCCGCGGGGTAACGGGCCAGGTAATCGTGGAACATGCTCTGGCCCGAAAGCGGCTGCACGAGCTCGATGAACGCGCCCCCGTTGTAAGCCTGTGTGGTCAGCCATTCGCCGGCTACGGCCGTGCCGTAATAACTCATGTCGAGGTCTTGCGCGCGGACATGCTGCGGGGGAGGGAAGCCGGCGATGCCGAGCGTGTTGCCAAGGAACGTCATGGCGGCGTGAATGTCCGGCACTACCCAGCCGATTTGTGCGAGCTCGAGCCCGGCGATGGTATCGTTGATGCTGTGCATGTTGTTTGTTGTTAAGTGAAGGGCTGTAACAAAGGTAAAATAGAGCGGTTTTTGATGTTGGGGGCATTTGCGTCAATATGAAGGCGGATTGCGACCGTTGAACATATAAAGACGGGCGCCTGCCGGTGAAAATCCGTAATTTACAGCGGCTGCTTCGTACGCCGGCGGCGTGATAAACATGCAAACTCCAGACAATTTGTTCAAATGAATTTCTGTATTATTCGACCTACGCAGCAGCTGGCTGATTTCGTCCGGTTCTTTTGGTTTTCAGAAGCCAGCGCCTCGATTGAAAAACCTTATGTGCATCACGCATTCGCTTACCCTTGCCCGGAGCTCATTTTTTGTTACAAAGGTGCATTCAGCTTCAGCACGCGGCTTGGCGCAGAAAGAACGCTGGCGCCCGGTTTTTACGGGCAAACCGAAACTTTCAGCAAGGCCTCATCCAATGCGGATTTCGGCATTTTTGGGGTGTATTTATACCCGCATGCGCTGCCGCAGTTGTTCCGGCTGCCCGCCACCGAACTGACGAACCAGTACGCGGATGTCAGATCGCTGCTCGGAAAGGACGGCGATATGCTGGAGGAAAAGATCATGCTCGCAGCTGACAACCACCAACGGGTGAAACTTGTTTCCGATTTCCTCAGGGCGCGGCTGAAAAACGTCAGAACGGAGTATGCCGGCATCGCCTCGTCCATCAAACTGATCTCGGGCGCCTTTCATGCCACCTCCGTAAAGGCCCTGGCCGGCAACAGTTATTTGTCGCTGCGGCAATTCGAACGGCGGTTTAAGGAGCTGTCCGGGTTCAACCCAAAGCTGTTTTTGCGGATCGCAAGGTTTAATTCGATGCTCAACAAACCGTTCCGGCAAAAATCGCTCACGCAACTGGCGTATGAGTTCGATTATCACGACCAGTCGCACTTCATCCACGATTTTCAACAGTTCTCAGGAAACAGCCCCAAAGCGTATTTTAACGAAGAAGCGATTGCTGCGAGCGACCGGGGAACGATCGAGTTTTGACGGCAGAATGTCGATTTTTTACAATTCTGACGCTCCGGGGGGCGGTAATTTTGCCTGCTGGAAAAAACGATAACCGTATGAAAAAAATGATTGTTTATCTGCTGTCTGTCTGGATGATTGCCTGCTTTTCAATTTTGGCGGCGGAAAAGGCATTGTCGCAAACCAACCCGCGTGATACGGCCAGCCAGGTAACGGCAGACGGGGCGCAACCCTACGTGAAAGGCGTTACCGCGGGCAGGGCCAGGGCATTGCTGGGGGCCGCGGCAGGGCTTGTCAGCCTGGTGGCTGGCTGGTGGGCCAGGCGTGTCGCCAAACGTGGAGGTAGCGGGCGAACCGGTGCAATGGCCGCCGTGGTGTTTGGATTAACGGGTATTATCCTGAGCCTTATACACCTGACTGCCAGCGCAGGGGCCGTTTTTGGTTCCGGCAGCGGAAAAGCGGGCGCCATCGTAGCCCTGGTGCTCAGCGGGACCGGCCTGATCTTTGGCTGGCTGGCGCTCCGGCGGAAAGGCGGCATGCGTGCGGGCTCCTGAAGCGTAGCGGGCCCGGCATTACATTAACGCTTCTCCGCCACGATGAAATACTGCCGCCCGCGCGGCTGTATGCATGTGGTTTCAACCATGGTAAAACCGGATTGCGCCATGGCATTTTCCAAATCCGTACTGCTGAACAATTTTAGGGAGGGAATCAATCCCAGCTTGCTGACCAGCAACAGCGCGGCGCCGGTGACGGACGTTTTGCCCAGGCAAGGCGTTACGGAAATAAACAATCCTCCCGGCTTCAACAAGGCATGGATCCTTCGCAGCACCGGCGCCATATCGTCCAGCAAATGAAGCAGGTAAATTCCCAGGATCACGTCGAAGCTGCCCGCCTGTAACGGCTCATCAAATATCGTTGCATGCGTGTAGGTCGCGTTTTGAATGCCCCGTTCGCCGGCCCTGCTGCGGGCCAGGTCAATCATCGCCGGTGAAATATCGATGCCGTGCACCGCACGTACCTTCCCGGCTATTTCGTTGACCAGTATGCCGGTTGCGCAGCCAACGTCGAGCACGCTGTTTTCTTTGCCGAGGTAGCGGCCGGTTTTTTCGAGGATGGCGGCGCGTACTTGCCTGTCCTTCATTTCCTCCGCATCGTACGAAGCGGCCTGCCTGTCCCAGAATTTTCGTGAAGTATCCATGTTAACGGTTTTAAGCTGGCGGTACCCATAAATGTAATCATTCGGGCGGAATAGCTGTTGAATAAACGCCGGGAACCGGCTGCAGGGCGGCGTCAGCCGGGATGAACCGGGCCGGTGATCGACATTTGCGGTGAGCCGCCAAAGCAAGTAAATTGAGCTATGGAGGAAAGCAGCGGCAGACCCTGAAAGCGGACCTTTGTGTTGTTCATCAAAAAAAATAAAAGAATGACAACAACAAAGATTGCGTTAGGAAAGAACGGGCCATTGGTATCCAAGCTCGGGTTAGGTTGCATGCGCATGTCACCGGTATGGGGCGGAGAAATGAACGATGAAAGCGAAAGCATCGCTACCATTCAGGCGGCATTGGACAGCGGCATCAACTTCCTGAACACGGGCGACTTTTACGGCGCGGGTCACAACGAGCTGCTGGTGGGCCGGGCCATCAAGGGCAGGAGAGACGATGCCTTCATCAGCGTTAAATTCGGCGCTATTTTCTATGGCGGCCAGTTGCTCGGACTGGACCTTCGCCCCACGTCCATCAAAAACTTCATCAATTATTCCCTGGTGCGGCTGGGAATAGATACCATCGACCTTTATCAGCCCTGCCGGCTCGATAACAGCGTGCCGACGGAAGACGTGATCGGCACCGTGGCCGACCTGATCAAGGAAGGGAAAGTGCGGCATCTCGGGGTTTCCGAAATCACCGCCGCGCAATTGCGCGAGGTACACCGCATGCACCCGGTTACGGCGCTGGAAATCGGCTATTCGCTGGCAGACCGGCAGATTGAAGCCGACCTGCTTCCCACGGCCCGTGACCTGGGCATCGGCGTGGTGGCGTTTGCCAATACGGCGGAGGGCCTGCTCACCGGCAACATGAAAGCGCCGCTGCCGGCCAATTCGTACCATCATCACTTTTCACGCTTCCAGGGCAAGAACCTGACCCGGAACCTGGAGAAAGTGGAAGTATTGAAGCAGATGGCCCGGGATAAAGGATTTACGCCCACACAACTGGCCATTGCCTGGGTGAACACGCAGGGCGGTCACATCATGCCGCTGGTGAGCATGAGCCGGCGGTCGCGGTTGCCGGAAAACCTCGCCGCGATGAACATTGAATTCACGCCCGGCGAACGCGATACCCTCAACACCCATTTTGCACCGGGCGCGATACTGGGCGCCACTTACCTCCAGCGATAACAGGAGGGTTAAGCCCCGCTCGTTTTTGTAACTTAGCATCATGACGACGAACCCGACAGAACTGCTCCCCGGCATCATCTTTTTCTCTTATTACGCCACCATGCGGAAGGAAAAGTGTGCGTTCATGGAAGACAATACACTGATATTGCAGGTGCTGGGCCGTTTCACACTGGAAACCGCCAGCCAGAAAATTTCCATGGACGGCGGTGAAATGATGCTGATCCGGAAAAACCAGCTGGGAGAATTGACTAAAACACCCGCCGGCGAGGAAGGCTATCAAACCATCGTTATCCGCCTGAAAGAAGAGCTGCTCAGGAAAATCGCCCTGGAGGAGCAGATAGCGGTGGAACAAAAGTATGCCGGCCCATCCAACCTGCTCATTCCCGGGAATGATTTTTTGCAGGCCTTTTTTCAGTCGCTGCTGCCGTACGTGCGCCATCCGGAAAAGAAAATCACCACGGAAGTGGCGATGCTGAAAGTGAAGGAAGCGGTATATCTCCTCCTGGATGTGATGCCGGGGCTCCGGGAATTCCTGTTCGATTTCTCCGAACCATACAAGATCGATCTGGAAAAGTTCATGCTCAGCAATTTTCACTATAACGTCCCCATTGAGCAATTTGCACGGCTGGCGGGCAGAAGCCTGGCCGGGTTCAAGCGCGACTTCCAGAAAACGTTCGGCATGGCGCCCCGGCATTGGCTGCTGGAAAGACGGCTCGCGGAAGCCTGCTACCTGATCGAGAAAAAGAACAAAAAGCCCTCGGCCATTTATCTCGACCTCGGCTTTGAAAGCCTGTCCCATTTCTCGCATTCATTTAAGAAAAAATTCGGCAAAACGCCCACGGAATGGGCGGTGTAACGATACTGCCACCCATGAGGACAGCGGGCGGCAACTGGTGTATATCCCCGGTTGCCGCCCGCTTTTCATTCCCGGGAAGATTTTGAATATATTTGATAAAACCTCAATCATGAAAGCGAATATCCATCCGTTTGAGAAGTACCCCTTCGACCTCAGGAAGCTACCCGCCGCCATCCGGGAGGAAGTGGAGCAGTTCGATTTTTATTCCACATCGAGAGCCATCGAAAAAATCATCGCGCACGATAACCTGGAAGACGCCAATACGCTGCTATGCTGGGCCTACTTCGTGTGGATAGACGCTATGGCCATGCAAACCGGCGCGGAAATACTGAGCAGCGGGGAAAGCGCGCTGCAAATCATCGCCGGCATCCTGGAAAAGGAGCCGGGGCACAAACCCTCGCTCAAACTGCAAAAGTACATCGACGGCGAGATGAAAAAAGTGCACAAGGCCAATAAGTGGTACGACAAGTTTCACGATATCCCCGTTGCGCGTTTGTCCCTCAAGGAAGCGGAAGATTTCGCCTTCTTTCTCAGCGATTGCGCGAACGATGGGAAGTTCAAGGAAAAAGAATACCAGCTATGGGAGCGGTTGTACAAGGAACGGCCGGATACTTACCAGGACGAGCGCTCCGGGGAAACCTACTACGCGTTCAACTTTTATTACCTGTGCCGGATGGCGAACGTATTGTGGCGGGATTTGAAAAAGCACGAAGAGGCCCGGCCCCTGTTGTGGCAAATCATCAACTGGCCCCATGTCAAAGACGCGGAACTTTACCCCTATAATATTTCCAATGCCATACAATGGCTGATGCTGGAAGCGGTTGAACAGCGGAACGCCCCGGAATTTGGAAAGCTGACCGACCTGATGATCAGTAAGCAGGAGGCCATCAACGCCTACCGCGTTTCGATTGGCAAACAGCCGCTGAAGCTGATTGTAAGGGAAGAACCGGCCGGGAAAATACTGCAGTTCGCATTGGATACCGGGAACGCGGCGAACATCCGGACCGTGATCGATCACTTCTTTGCGGGCGAGGTGGTATTCATCAGGGACGCGAGAATTAAGGAGAACATGCGGAAGGCGAGAGAAGTGGTTTTGTGAACGCTATAACGCCTTTTCATTTTTTATTCCGGCAACCGATCGGCAAACATCACTTCACGCATGCACTATCAAACCTATCAGCCAGACCCGGCCCTGCAGTCCATCGTAAAATGCTTCTGGACGCTGGAGGTGCCCGCCGAAGAAAGCGCCGAAAGACAGCGTATTTTACCGGACGGGTGTATTGAACTGATTTTCATATTGGGCGATGATGTGAAGCGGATCACCACGGGCAACGAATGCATCATCCAGCCGCGGGCCATGGTGCTCGGCCAGATCACCGAGCCATTTTTCGTGGAGCCCACCGGGTATGTCAATTCCTTCGCCGCCCGCTTTTATCCTTATGGGTTCGCCAACTTTGTGCCGGTCCCTTTTTCTCAACTGGCCAACAAAGACACGCCCATCGGCCTGCTGTTCGGGGAAGCGCCCGCAAAAGCGCTGGAACGGCAGATCACCGGCGCGGCGGATACGCAGGAAAGAATAAAAATCATGGAAGCGTTCCTGTTGGAACGGCTGGAGAAAGCATCCACCATCGACGATATCGTGAAATCGACCATTGATGCGATGCTGGCGGCAAGGGGAACCAAACCGGTGCACGCCATCCTGAAAGATGATTTGTCGAAACGAAGGCAGCTCGAGCGGAAGTTCGTCAAACAGATCGGGATGAGCCCGAAACAGTTGGGCAAAGTCATCAGGCTGCAGGCGGCTTTAAAAATGCTGCTCAATCAGCCAACCGGCAGTTTGACGCAAATCGCTTATGAAAACGAGTACTACGACCAGGCACATTTTACGAAAGACTTCAAGGAATTCACCTGCATCAATCCTAAAGATTTCCTGGCAGACGGAGGGATGGCTCTTTCCGCGCTCTTCTACAGGGAAGACTGACTGTCGCAATTTTACAATTTTCCCGCCGGCGGGCGCCGTAGCTTTGTCCTGTAACCAATAACAGGCGTATGAAAAGTTTAGTTTCCATCGTTGAAATTCCCACCACAGACTTCTCAAGAGCAGTCAGCTTCTACCAGGCAATATTGAAGGTCGACATCGAAGAGATCGACATGCAGGGCACGCAAATGGGGCTGTTTCCCGGCCAGGGAGACGCTGTTTCTGTTGCGTTGATTAAAGGGGACGATTACAAAGCCTCGGCAGACGGCACTATCGTTTACCTGAACGGGGGCAACGATTTGCAGGCGGTGCTGGACAGGATAGCACCCGCCGGGGGAACCATTGTGGTGCCGAAAACCGTGATCAGTCCCGAGACCGGTTTCTTCGCCATGTTTATCGATTCCGAAGGGAACAAGCTGGGGCTGCACTCGAAAAACTAGGCGCCATTTTGCCGGAAGTGTCGTGCCCGGCCGTCCAAAAAAGGTTAGGAAATTCCACGGGAGAGCAGCACTTTTGCAAAGAACGGAATATCTCCGCTTACCCGAAAATCTGATGTTTGTATGAAAGGCACCTGTAGGCATAACCGCCTCCTGCAAAAAACGGCGATCGCAATTGCCGCGCTGATGATGTTTTGCGTCACGCTGCCGGCGCAAGACAATCTTGACCTGGGCAGCCGCATCGGAAAAGTGGATTCTTCCGGTATCATCCGGAATGATGGATACTATGTCTGGTGCACCAGTGTTATCAAAGGCGACGACGGAAAGTACCATATGTTTTATTCCCGGTGGAAGCACGGAACCCGTACGCCGGACGACGATCCGATGAATTATATTTTCAATGGCTTCCGCGGCTGGGGCAAATATTCGGAAATCGCGTATGCTGTTTCCGACAGGATAGAGGGGCCTTACCGGTATCAAAAAACGATTTTAAAGGGAGACGGCGACAAGGCGAAATGGGACCGCTTTACGATGCACAATCCACAGGTGCGGAAGTTCGGCCGGTATTACTATCTCTACTATATCAGCAACAGTTATGATTCCTCGCTGTATGCCGGCAACACGTCGTTTTCCGAAGATTGGAAACACTGGCTGCGATATAATTCCACCCAGAAGATAGGCGTACTGAAGTTCAAAAGTTTCAGCGACCTGGTGGCGGGGAAGTATGAACGGGCGGCGCGACCGCTCGTAGCTCCAGACAGTGTGCGGACGTTTGAAGTGGCCACCAACCCTACGGTAACGCAGGGCCCCGACGGCCGGTATTACATGATGTATAAGTCAAGGAAGCCGAACGTGGGCAATATGACTTTCTGGATGGCGGTGAGCAACCGCCCGGATGGGCCTTTTACGTTTGCCGGGAAAGTATTCACCAGCGCAGATATGGCCTGTGAGGATCCCTGCATCTGGTATGACGGCCGGCGAAAACGATTTTATGCGGCGGCAAAATACTATTCCCACAGTAAAGTGCTGGCTCCGCAATTCGGTGCGCTGGTGCTCATTACGTCCACGAACGGGCTGGATTGGAAGCCGGCCGCCCATCCCCTCATTTCACTAAGGGAACTGAATATGGCCAATGCTGGCAAGATGCAGTTAGCCCACCTCGAACGTCCGTTTATCGTTACCGGTGAAGATGGCGAGCCCATTGCCCTTTTCGCGGCCGCGGCGATAGACAATCCATTCAAAGCGGTGGAGCCGGTCAGGGCGTCTGAAAATACATTCGGCGTGTATATCCCGATTTTACCGGCAAAGCGGTAGCAGCGGCTGTGGATGGTGGCTTGCCTTCCGGTTTCTTCGCCATTTTTGTGGATTCAGCAGGGAACAATCCGGCCCGCACCCGAAAAAACGGGTTGGCGGCTGCTATGGTCGGTACCCGGCCCGTTATGTCCCATTATTGCGTATATTTATCCGGCTGCCCGGCCCGCCAAAGCCGGCACGGTAAACCATCATGTCCATATACCGGCTCTTACACTATCTCATCGCGCTCGTCTGGCTGGTCAATGGCCTTTTCTGCAAGGTGCTCAACGGCGTGCCGCGCCACCGGGAGATCGTTGCCAGGATCCTGGGCGGGGAATATGCGGATCTTTTCACACGAGCTATCGGGTTGGCCGAAATCGCCATGGCCGCCTGGGTCGCCAGCGGTATCATGCCCCGCGTCAACGCGCTGGCCCAGGTGGCGATCATCGCGTTGATGAACGTACTGGAATTTGCACTGGTGCCGGACCTGCTCTTGTGGGGACGGTTGAACGCCCTGTTTGCTTTCCTGTTCATCAGCCTTATTCTGTACAACGAGTTTTATCTGAAAGACAAATTCAATCCAGGTGTAAAATGAGCGCATTCCTGAAAAATCATCCCTTTGCCGTAGAAGCTTTCTTCGAAACATCGCTTGTCGTCACTTTTGCGGTTCCGAAGGAACAGCTGCAGCCGATGATCCCGGAATGCCTGCAGCTGGACACGTTTCACGACAAATGGGCGTTTATCGCCGTGGCGATGGTGCAGACGAAAGGGCTGCGGCCCAAAGGATTCCCCCGGATAATGGGCAACGACTTTTTTTTAATCGGTTACCGCCTGTTCGTACGCTTCACCAACCAGGCTGGGAAAAACCTGCGGGGGCTGTATATCCTGAAGTCGGAAACCGATAAAAAGAAAATGGCGTTTTTCGGGAATATCTTTACGCATTACAACTACACAACGACAGACATTCATCAAAGCAGCACGAACGGAGTCACCGCCATCCATTCAAATAAGTCCGGGTTCAGCATACACGTGAACGCCGACAAAGATGCGGTGGCGCTGCCCGCCGGTTCGCCGTTTGCGGACTGGAAGGAAGCGAGACGGTTCGCCGGGCCGCTGCCGTTTACCTTCACTTATAACCCTGCCGATAAACAGGTTCTAATCATCGAGGGGGTGAGGCAGCATTGGCAGCCGGCGCCCGTTGAGGTCATCGATGCTGATTTTTCTTTTATCAATAACCTGCAGCTGAACGATGTCAGGCTGGCAAACGCCTTCATTGTCCGAAACATTCCCTATTCCTGGAAAAAAGGAAAAATTGAGCCATGGAAGTAAAAAGAAGACCATTTCAGGGTGTGTTGAATATCCTGAGTTTTAACCGCCACTTTTATGTGGCGGGCTTTGGGGTTTTAGCGGTACTGCTGGCCAGCCGCTTGTTTGTTGCGTGGCCGGACGGCGTGTTCTGGCTGGTGATAGCGGCATTTTTGTACGGTTTTTTGATGCCTTTGGTGGTATCTGCCTACGTGTACGACTTGTCCGGCTACTACGATTTCCACTGGTTTAAAAACATTATCGGAGAAGATGAAAACGCCGGACTGTTGACGAATATTAACGCGGGATTTGATGAAACGAGTTTTATCATCAAAGGAAAATTTCCCACATCCGATTTAAAGGTATTTGATTTTTATGATGCCGGCCGCCACACGGAGCCTGCCATCAAAAGGGCCCGGAAGGTGAGCATCATCTACCCGGGCACCCGGCAGATATCGACCGGTGCGATACCGGTGGAAGATGATACGGTGGATATTGTTTTTCTGCTGTCTGCAGTACATGAGATAAGGTCGCACCAGGAAAAAGTCTTGTTTTTAAAAGAATGCCACAGGATATGCAAACCAACGGGGCAGGTGATTATGGTGGAGCACCTGCGCGACTTCCCGAACTTCCTGGCATTCACGGTCGGCTTCACGCACTTCTTTTCCCGCACCGCCTGGAAAAAAGCCTTCGAACAGGCCGGTTTCACCGATTTCCGGGAAACAAAGTTCACGCCGTTCATGTCCATTTTTAACTGCAGGCCCTAACCGTAATTGAATATGATGGAATTTCAACTGAGAATCATTGGCATCTTGCTGATCGTATTGTCCCTGGTGCATTTCGCCTTTCCGAAGTATTTCAACTGGAAGCAGGAGCTGGGTCCCTTGAGTGCGATCAACCGGCAATTGATGGTGGTGCATACTTTCTTTATCGCGCTGGCGGTCTTTTTTATAGGGCTGTTGTGCCTTACGTCTGCAAGCGACCTCGTCAATACGGTGCTGGGTAAAAGAATTTCCTGCGGCCTCGCCATATTCTGGGCGGCCAGACTGTACGTGCAGTTTTTCGGGTTTTCGTCGGAAACGTGGAAGGGAAAGTCATTCGAGACCGCAGTACACGTGGCGATTTCAGTATTCTGGACGTACCTGAGCGTGTTTTTCGTGGCGGTGTACCTGGTATGAGTGTCATGTTTGCCTCGCCGCGCCCACGCGCGCTCCGGTGCCGACCGCAATGCCCTCCCGGATATTGGCTTGATCGTAAAAAACGCACAGGTATCCCTTTCTTTGGTATAAAAAACAGCCCGGCAACAAAAGCGGCCGGGCTGTTGTATAAAAACTTTATTGCCAATAACGTACTATTCCCGCAGCGTGGACGGGTCTGTAGCGGGCGCCGGGAGGTTCAGTGCGGCTATCTCCGTATATACGCTCTCGTCGACCTTGAAGCCCCATTTGCGGAAGAAAGGTGCGAGGTTTTTCCCTGAAATATTGCAGGCTTTAAGCATGAAATAACGCATCTCGGCCGCGTCTGTGGAAAGCGACGGTTTTTCCGCGCGCGTTTGCTTGTGCAGCTGGTGATAGAAGCTGTCGCCAAACGCCATCCAGAGCTGGTGGAACATGGCGAGCCGCACCCACACGTCGGCTTTCGCGCTGTTGAAGTCGCGTTCCGTGTCTGCCAGCGCCAGGTAGGTATCCACCTTGGGCCAAACGTTGTCGCGTTTCAGGCGGCTGGGCGTGATGCCGAATTTTCTTTCCACGGCGAGACTGTAGATGTTCACGGTTACTTCGCCGAGCCCGTTCCAGGTCCATGCGCCCTGCTGGTGCATATGGCCCAGTTCATGCCAGGGCCCCCAGCCGTTGGTGCCCAGCCCGTTTACAGTGAGGATGGCGGCAAGGGTGTTCTGGTAATACGCGGTGCGATACCAGGTAGCCACCATATAGTAATCGGAATTGTCGGTTTCCGTCATCAGGTATTTATGCACATTCACCTTATCGGCCGCAGTGCTGCCATCGAGGCCGCTGATGGAGTCTTCGATGTTGATCACCCGGTCGGCGAGGCGGAGCACTTCGTCCTGGTTCTCGTTTTTATACGCGAGGGCATTGGCGCGGGAGGCTACCATGATGGTGCGGGCGCTCACCAGCTGCACATCAGGCACAGCCGTCAGCGAATCGAGGGCCCTGAGCCAGTCTGCATGCGTGGTTCTGCCCTGCACGTAAAACGGCACGTGCTGGTGGCCGGAAAGGAATCTCACCTTTACTTTCCCCGGTGTGGCGGCGCCGGTGGCATACCGCAGGTACATCAAGCCGCCGGTGGCATCGGTAATGGTGTTCTCGCCGGCTTTGAGCAGTACCTCGGTCGGGTTCCATTTGGCCTTGTAACGGGAATAGGTGCCGATGAGCAGCTTGGGCATGCTGGTGCCGGCCAGTTGTTCCACCTGCACCTTCAGCGTGGCGCCGGGCGCCATGTAGAAACCGGTGGGCGTGAAGTCCGACGCGGGATTGTTCTGCGCGAGCCGGCTGGCTTCCTGCTGGCCCGAGGGCGTTTCAGTAATGTCGATGATGCTGTCCGCCAGTGCGGTGTTGACGGTAGGAACCTTTTTCCTGGCTTCCGGAGCTTGTTCGGTAGAATTGCTTTTTTTACAGCCGGCGCCCAGGGCCATGCACAGGACGGCGCTGCCTAACAACAAAGAGTAGTGTTTCATTTTAAAGGTTTTTCTGTTGGATGAGGACTAAAACTACAGAAAATTCCGGAGATACGGCAGGCGCCGGGCGGACGAATGGCAAAAGCAATACAGGTACTGCAAAAGGCGGGGAAGACCCCACTTTTTTGTGCTCCGGCCGGCCGTTAGGCACCTCCCCGCAAATATTCCCCCAATTACCGCAAATATGGACCGCAACCACCCAAATGTACATCCATCGCCCGGCGGATGAAGCCCGCCCGTTAATTTTACCCCGGATATTAAAACTCCAGTAACATGAAACAATTACAAAAATTGGTTACCAAAAAGGTGACATCTCCTGAAACCGTAAAAGGAGGCCTGTTTTACCTGTCTGCGGAGCTCGAGCTCATAGACCAGGAAAGGACCACGGAAAACAAACCTACGTGGAATGGCCAGCATTATGTAACCGACGTGAAAGCGGATCCCGCAAAGTAACCAGCTATTCGTTAACCTTTTAAAAACTTAAAAAATGGACAAACTGAAAAAACTGAACGCGAAGAAAGTAGAATCGCTCGAAGCCATCAAAGGTGGTTTGGCGCTCACCATGTCTAACGACCTGTCTGCCGAAACCGGCGATTGCACCATCACGCACTATCCGACGCATTTTTCCGGTCCGGATGTTTATTTGTGCGATCACAAACACGACGAGAAGAAATAAACACCCGTTTCCGCGCCAGTCAAGCGGAACGATGGAACTGCCGGCTGCTGCCGGCAGTTCTTCCCACCGGAAACCAATTGAACAAGATGCCCGCACAGATCCTCATTTTAAGCCAGTCGCACCTGGAAAGCACCACGGATGCTGTTTGCCAATGGCTCGACCATTTGCGCGTAGCTTACCGGCGCGTGAACGGCGAAGACTTTTTTGATTTTCAACACCTGGGCGATCTGCCGGACAATGCCGGCACGGCGGTTGTCTGGTACCGCAGAAAAATCAGTGGTTACCCTGTAAAATACAGCCTCAGGAAAGACGATTTCAGCACGCAATACACCCTGAAACGATTCCTGGCAGACGAATTCAACGGCCTTCATTCATTCCTGTTTTATTCCATCGACCGCCGCAAATGGTTGAACGACCCGTTGGCGGATGTTAACCTGAACAAACTGCATGTACTGGCGCTCGCCCGCGGGTTCGGCCTCCATACGCCTTTCACGGATGTAGTGACCACCCGTGCGGGCATTGCGCGCCTGCTCGCGTCTTATGCGGAACTGATCGTCAAGCCCCTCAGCGAATGCATTTTGCTGGAGGACGCCGCGGGCGGGCAGTACAAAATGCTCACCAAAACCATCAACAACGCCGGCCTCGCCACGGTGCCGGAAAAATTTTTCCCTTCGCTGGTACAGGAGAAAATCATGAAGCAATTCGAGATACGCACCTTTTACCTCGACGGGGAATGCCATTCCATGGCTATTTTTTCCCAGAACAACCGTAAAACCCGCGACGACTTCCGGAATTACGACAATCAGCGGCCCAACAGGACCGTGCCCTACAAATTGCCGGCAGAGTTGGAGCGCCAGCTCGACGGGCTGATGCGCTCCCTCCGTTTCCGGACGGGCTCCATCGACCTGATGGTAGACATGAACGGAAGGTATTACTTCCTCGAAGTCAACCCGGAAGGCCAGTTCGGCATGGTGTCGTACCCCTGCAACTATTACCTCGAAAAGAAAATGGCGCGCCTGCTGCACAAAAACACCCTCCATGAAAAAGAAATTCACCAGTAACCTGAAGGAAAAGCAGGGCCTGCCGCTGTCGCTGTACTTCCTGGAGAAAGACAAAGACAGCCTCCTGCAATCCGGGCCCGTGCTCAAGTTTGAAAAAGCCCGGAAAATCAACGCCGGCGGGTACGAGCTGTTCAATTTTTATAAAGTGATCTCTAAATTCTGACGCCGCACCATTCATGGAATACCTGAATATATACGCCAACTGCCGGATCGTGAAAGGGGCCGGCATGTCGCTGCTCTGCGACCTGCAGATGCGCCGTTTCTATCATATCCCCAACGACACGGCCGACGTGCTCATGTTCCTGCAACAGCATTCCATCGAAGCATGCATGGCGCATTACGGCGAAGATAACCGGGAGGCCGTGGAAGGCTACATCAGCTTTGTGACCGGCAAGGAGCTGGGCTTCATCGACAACCGGCTGCTGCCGGAACTGGCGCCCCTGGACCTGAGTTGGGACCGGTATTCGGAGATCACCAACGTCATTATCGAATACAGCGAGGCCATCGACTATGCCGGGCCCTTTTTCCGGCAACTGTTCGACCTGCACGTGCAGGCGCTGGAGATCCGGTTCTACGGGGAAACGGGCCCGGCAAAAATCCGCGAACTGCTGGAGCGCTTCAACGGCACCACCCTGAAGTTCATAAAGCTGGTATTGCCGTATGGGGAAGGGCTCAACCTGCGGGAGTGGGATAAGCTCGTGAAGCAATATCCGCGGGTAAAATCACTGTTGGTGCATTCGGCGCCGGCGCCCGGAACGGAAAAAATATTCGACGGCACCGTGCCCGTTATTTTTTTCAGCGGGCAAATCAGCGATTGCAGGGCCTGCGGCGAAATCCGCACCGAATATTTCATTTCGAACATGGAGCTGTTTACCGAAAGCCAGCATTACAACACCTGCCTGAACCGCAAGCTGAGCGTGGACCGGAACGGGCATGTGCGCAACTGTCCGTCGATGCGCGGCAACTTCGGGCATGTAACAACCACCTCCTTACTGGAAGTGCTCGGCAACGAAGCCTTTCTCCGCTACGGGAAAATCAGGAAGGATGATATCGCGGTGTGCAAAGACTGTGAGTTCAGGCACGTTTGCACCGATTGCCGGGCGTATGTGGAAGACCCGCAGGACATCTATTCCAAACCCCTCAAATGCGGCTACGACCCGTACGCCAATACCTGGGAACGCTGGTCGGATCACCCGATGAAGCAGGCGGCTATAGCGTGGTACGGGCTGGAGAAGACAAAAGAATAATATGAAGCTGACATCATTCCCATTTTACAAACAGCCGGACAGCAAAGATTGCGGCCCGACCTGTATCCGGATCATCTGCAAGCATTATGGCAGGCTTACCGATCTGCAGGTCATCCGCACGCTGGCGGAAACAACGCGCGAAGGCAGCTCGCTGCTGGGCCTGTCTGCCGCGGCGGAGGGAATGGGCTTTAAATCGCTCGCGGTAAAAATCGATTTTGTGACCCTCATGGAAGAAGCGCCGTTACCCTGCATCTGCCATTGGGGGCAACAGCACTTTGTGGTGGTGTACAAAATAAAACGGTCGCGGGGAAAAACGGTCGTATATGTTTCGGACCCCGCGTACGGCCTCATCAAATACACGCAGCAGGAGTTCATAGACCGGTGGATAGGCCGTGGAAAGACGGAGCGCGATGAAGAGGGCATTGCCCTGCTGCTCGAGCCTTCCCCCGCATTTCACGAAGCCGGGGAAGGAGAGGTGCGCAGCCGGAAGAATTTTTCCTTCCTGTTCGGCTATTTTTTCCGCTACAAAAAACTGATCGCCCAGCTGGTGGTGGGCCTGCTGGCGGGGAGCCTGCTTTCGCTGATCTTCCCTTTCCTCACGCAGAGCATCGTAGACATCGGCATCCAGAACCACGACCTGAACTTCATTTACCTCGTGCTGCTGGCACAGGTGATGCTGTTTGCCGGCAGAACCGGTATCGATATCGTGCGCAGCTGGATACTGCTGCACCTGTCGAGCCGCATCAACATCTCCATCGTATCCGATTTCTTCATCAAACTCATGAAGCTGCCCATCAGCTATTTCGACACGCGGATGACGGGCGACGTCATGCAGCGCATCAACGATCACCAGCGGATTGAACAGCTGCTCACCAACTCTTCGCTCAATACCCTTTTCTCCCTCGTGAACCTCGTTATTTTCGGGGCGGTGCTGCTGTTGTACGACTACCGGCTGTTCCTGATCTACCTGCTGGGCGCGGCCGTTTCGGTGGGCTGGATTTCTTTCTTCCTGAAGAAGCGGAGAGAACTGGATTACAAACGGTTTTCGCAGGTGGCCGAAGAGCAAAGCAAGGTGATTGAGCTGGTAAACGGTATGCAGGAAATAAAAATGCACAACGCGGAGCGGCAGATGCGGTGGGGCTGGGAGTTCATGCAGGTCAAGCTGTTCAAGATACAGGTGAAGGCGCTGTCGCTCGAACAGTGGCAAACGGTGGGAGCGAACTTCATCAACCAGATGAAAGACATCTTCGTCAGCTTCCTTGCCGCCAAACTGGTGCTGGAAGGCAACCTTACCCTGGGCATGATGCTGGCGGTGCAATACATCATCGGCCAGCTG
Source organism: uncultured Chitinophaga sp. (assembly GCA_965653365.1). GTDB lineage: Bacteria > Bacteroidota > Bacteroidia > Chitinophagales > Chitinophagaceae > Chitinophaga. The sequence continues at coordinate 112,487 of CBFGZV010000002.1, forward strand.
AACGGTCCGCTCGTGCAGCTGATGGACTTCGTCAAACAAACGCAGGACGCCAAGATTTCGCTGGAAAGGCTGGGGGAAATTCACGACAAGGAAGACGAGGAGCCGGCCGGCGTGCAAACCGTGACGGACATCCCCGAGCAGGATATTACGCTCAACAACGTTTCGTTCCGGTACGTAGGGGCGGGCGCGCCTGTATTCGAGCACCTGAGCCTGCGTATACCGTACCGCAAAACCACGGCCATCGTGGGCGCCAGCGGCAGCGGGAAAACGACGCTGCTGAAGCTGCTGATGAAATTCTACGAGCCCGGCGAAGGCGACATCCGGATCGGGAATATACAATTGCAGCACGTTTCGCCACGCTACTGGCGCAACCAGTGCGGGGTGGTGATGCAGGAAGGATATGTGTTCAACGACACCATTGCCCGCAATATCGCCATCGGTGTGGACGACATCGACCGGAAGCAGCTGAAGAAGGCCGTGGAAGTGGCCTGCATCCGGGATTTTGTGGAAAGCCTGCCGCTCAGCTACAACTCGAAAATCGGCAACGAAGGCATCGGCATAAGCGGTGGGCAGAAGCAACGGCTCTTTATTGCCAGGGCCGTATACAAATCACCAGAGTATATCTTTTTTGACGAGGCTACCAGCGCGCTGGACGCGAATACGGAAAAGGCGATCATGGGCAACCTGGAGCAGTTCCTGAAAGGGAAAACCGCCGTGATCATCGCGCACCGGCTATCGACCGTAAAAAACGCCGATAAGATCATCGTGCTGGATAAAGGAAAGGTGGTGGAGGAAGGAAGCCACGACGAACTGGTATCGCTCCGGAAGGAGTATTACAGGCTGGTAAAAAACCAATTGGAACTTGGAAACTAAAAAGGAAATACTGGACACCATTCACCTGCATTCCGAAGGGGTGCAGGAAATTCTCACCCAGCCGCCGCATTGGATGATCCGTTGGGGCAATACCACGCTGTTGCTCATCCTGCTGCTCGTTTTGCTGATGAGCTACCTGATTAAATACCCCGAATTTTTGCCCGCGCCGGTCGTCATTTCTTCGCAGAACCCGCCGGAGAAGCTGGAGGCCAGGACGAATACCAAAGTGGAGGAAATATTCGTGGAAGACCACCAGGCCGTTTCCCCGAACCAGGTGCTGATGGTGCTGCAGTCCACCGCCGATTACCGCGACGTAGCCCGCCTGCGGAGCCTCATCGACTCGCTGGACAACCGGCAAATGGAGCACTTTCCCCTCGAAGCCGTGGCAGGGCTCAAACTGGGCGACATCCAGGCGGATTACAACGCCTTCGCGAAAGCATTGACGGAAGAAAGGCTTTTCACCCGGCTGCGCCCGTATGCGCCCGATTTTGCCGCGGCGGAAAAGGGCCTCGCCGAATCCGGTAACCGCATACGCGCCCTGCGCCAGCAGAAAGGCCTCGAACAGGCGAAATACGAACTGGCGAAGCGGGAGTTCGACCGCTACCAGGCGCTGTTCAAAGAAAAGGTAGTGTCTGCCTCGGAACTGAGCCAGGAGCGGATGAAATTTTTGCAGGCGGAACAGAACCTGGAGAATATCAGCATCACCATCTCGCAACTGGAAGAAAGCATGCTCGGCATGGAAAAGGTGAGGAGCGGAGCTACCATCAACGCGGAAAAAGACCGGATTAACCTGACCTCGCAAACCGCGCAATTGTTTGAACAGCTGCGGAGGTCGCTCTACGCATGGGAACAGAACTACCTGCTGCAATCGTCCGTTGCCGGTGTGGTGAGCTTCCAGCAGTTCCTCGGGAAAAACCAGTTCGTGAAGGCGGGAGAAATATTGATGTCTGTAATGCCCGACGATAAAGACATGCTCGTGGGACGCCTGCTGGTACCCGCCATCAACTCCGGTAAGCTGAAGGAAGGGCAGAAGGTGCTGCTCAAACTGGATAACTACCCCTACCAGGAATTCGGCATGGTGGTAGGCCGCGTGAAAAATATCGCCAACGCCCCGGATAAAGACGGCAACTATTATGTGAACGTGGTGCTCCCCAGCGGCCTGCAAACTTCGTTTCATAAAACCCTTCCATTTGACAAGGAATTAAAAGGCAACGCCGAAATCGTTACAGAGGATTTGCGGTTACTGCAAAGGGTCTTTTACCAGTTGAGGAAACTGTTGCGGTTTGAGTAACGGAAACAGTTGCTTTCCAGGATGAATCCTGCGATTTATTTGAACGAAATTGTTGACACGATTTTAAGGGGAAGCTGCCGGCTTCCTTTTTTCATGCTTACCGGGAGCATGTTTAAGCGGTTAATGTTCTTGAAACGTTACAATAATTGAATGTATATTTATTTCAGGATGGCCCCATGGGCCAATAAACTACATCACGTTATGATTTTTCATTTGAACAGGATAACACTTTTGCCGGACTGCAATTACGTGGCGTCGCACGACCTGTTCGGCCAGCAAATCACGGAACATACCAGCGCCGTTTCCAGCATCCGGATGTGAAGAAGCACGGGTTTCAGTACATCGACTGGGACTTTGAGGGCCGCAACGTCTGAATAGCCGGGCGTTTGGACTTTGGCAATTGTTAATGAAACGGGGATGCGGGAAATTCGGCTCTCCCAAAAAGCTTCATTTTCATTTAACTTTTACTTTTTACATTTGTCGCAGATACCTCTTCCATATGACACCGCACCAGCAACGACACGCGGAATTTGAAAAGTCAGTCGCCCGCCACTGGGGCAAGCTGCTCGGTATTGCCGTGGCCAAGACCAACCGGGATGACGCCGCCGATATCGTGCAGGACGTTTTTCTTTCGTTATGGGAGAAATGGGAAGAAGCGCCCCGGAATGAAGCGTTGGAGTATTACCTGCTGCACGCCCTCAAGCTCCGCATCTTCAACTTCTACCGCACCTCCACCCGTTACCAGGCGCACCTGAAAGCGCTGGAAAACATGGTACATGAAAGGCTGGAAGCGGCCTTTGCCGGCGACGATGTGCACGAGCTGCAGGCGTCTTTCCTGGAGGAAGCGCTGGAGGTATTGTCTCCTTCACAAAAGCGGCTCTTTTTGCTGAGAAGTCGTCACCATTACTCTTACCGGAAAATTGCGGAACTGCTCGACATTGAGCCCGGCTCGGCGCGTGTATTATACGCCCGGGCGTTACAGCAGGTGAAGTCACACATACATGCCAATCCCGCGCTGGCTGCCCGCATGATGTCCCTCCTTGTTTTGTTTACAATTCCTTAACCTTGGCCGGGTTAACATTTTGCTGCCTCCGGGTATTCTTCAGTAGATGGAACAGCAAAAATACCCCGGGGCCGTGGCCCTGCTCGAAAAATTTCATGCCGGCCAATGCACGCCGGAAGAACTCGCGCTGCTGGATGAATGGTACGCCAGCCTGGGCGATCCTGCTTCCGCACAACTCCCGGCGGAGGCCGTGGACGCGCAGCGCGAAGCTTTCCTCGAACGCTTCCGCACGACCGGTGAGCACCCGAAGGTTATCCGGATGATGCCGCCCGCGGCGAAACGGATGCTTGCCGCATCGGTGCTGCTGCTGGTGGGGCTCGCACTGGCCTGGCTGTATCTCCGCCGTTCCCCGCAGGTGCCGGCCGATACCGTCATGGTGGTGGAAAACGGTTCCGGCGCCATCAAAAAAGTGACGCTGCCCGACAGTTCCGAAGTGTGGCTCAACGCCAGGGCTTCCCTGCGATGGGAAGAAGATCCGGCTACCCAAGAAAGGCACCTGGAGTTAACAGGGGAAGCTTACTTCGATGTGGAAGGTAGCAGCGACCATCCCTTCATCCTCCATACCCGCGATTTCACCGTGCGGGTGCTCGGCACCACCTTCAGCGTGGAAGCCTACCCGCAGGAAAATATGAGCCGCGTTTCACTGGTCAGCGGTAAAATACAGGTACGCGCCAACGCAGACAGTTCCGCGGGTACGGTGTTGCAACCGGGGTTTGCCGCTACCCTGGGCAAAGGCGATACCCTGCTGCAGGTAGCCGCCGCGGATATCTCCGCCGCATCGTGGAAGGAAGGCGGCTTTGCCGTGTCGGCCCTTCCGGTACGCGATGCGGTGACGCGCTTGTGCGACCGCTACGGGTATACGGTGCGGTGGGAAAATACCCGGCACCTCAACAAACAGATCACGGTGGCATTGCCGGCACAGCCGTTCGAAGACATGCTGGGCAGCCTCTGTTATATGAACCACAAACGTTTTAGCATTTCCGGAAAACTGGTAACTATTCACTAATGCACAGGGCTCCTGCAACTTCCCCTGTTTAAAACAACACACCATTATGAACAAAACATTTACAAAACCGGATCGGCCTGTTCGCCGGCTGCGAACAACCGGGCAGTCCCTGCTGCGCCTGCTGGTTTTCGCGGGCCTGCTCCTGCTGTGCCACACCGGGTACGGCCAGCAGGCAGTTTTGAACGAACGCGTAAAAGTGAGGCTGGCAAAAGCTTCGCTGTCTGGCGTACTCGATGCGCTCGACAAACAGAGCCGCTATACCTTCAGCTACATCGCGGAAGATTTCGACAGGATCACCATTACAGATTTCAAGGCAGATAACATCACGCTGGGCGAGGCGCTGGAACAGTTGCGCACGAGGGCCGGCGTGGAGTTCAATGTGAACAATACCTCCATCTTCTTCAGGAAAGCCGCGGTGCCGGCTTCACCGGGTTCGTCGCAGCCGGTGCAGCGCAAAGTAAAAGGCCGCGTAGCCACGCCGGACAATGAGCCGATACCGGGTGTGAGCGTGTGGCAGATGGGAAGTGAAAACAGGACGGTCACCAATGCAGAAGGCAGATACGAGATCAGCGTGGACAACCCCGCAGCGCTGCTGCGCTTCAGCTTCGTGGGTTTCGAGAACCGCGAGCTGGCAGCCGGTAGTTCCGGTGAGTTGGACGTGGTGCTGTCCAACAGCCGGCAGTCGCTCAGCGAAGTAGTGGTGCTGGGTTATGGCACCGCCAAAAAAGCCGACCTGTCCGCGGCAGTATCTGTCGTGCCGGATATGGAGCAGATCAAAAACCGCCCGGTGCTGAACGTGCCGGCCATGATACAGGGTAAAGTGGCGGGTGTTACCGTGGTGAATAACGGCGGCCACCCTAACGGAACACCCTCGGTGACCATCCGGGGTGTAGGCTCCAGGGGTGCGGAGAGCGTGCTCTACGTGGTGGATGGGGTGCCGAATGCGCCTTACAATCCGGCCGACGTGGAGTCCATCACCGTGCTGAAAGATGCGGCGTCGGCTTCCATTTACGGCGCCTTTTCCGGTTCGGCGGGCGTTATCCTCATCACCACCCGGCAGGCCAGGAAAGGGACGCCCGGTGTGGAATACAACGGCTTCACCGGTGTCAAGAACGCCTGGCGGCTGCCGCAATCGCTGACGGCGGAAGAAGAAGCGAAAGTATCGAACCTGGCTTATACCAATGCGGGCCGCACGCCGCTCAGCGGCTGGGACGCCAACCTGAATCCTTATGCACAGGTGACCCGCACAGACTGGGTGGATGAAATATTTCGCACGGCGCTTGTACAGCGCCACACCGTGAGTGTGAACGCGGGCACGGACAAGTTCTCCACTTTGCTGCAGGCGCGGTACGAAAATGAAGAAGGCACCCTGATCAACACCTACAACAAAAATATTTCACTCCGCCTCAACGCTTTTTATGAATTCAACAAAAAGCTGAAGCTGCGGCAGGAGCTCTTCTGGAACAATAACGACAACCGCGGCGCGCAAACATCCAGCGGTTACAGCGGCAGCATTCTCTCGGCCATCTACATGCCCCGTTCGGCTACGCCGTATTATGCGGACGGTTCGTTCGGTGGCGTGGGCCCCCGCGAATCGGCCTACCTCGGCATACACGGTGATGCCATCAACCCCGTGGCCACGCTGCTGCGCAACAAACCGTTCAACAAGGGCAACGATCTTCAATCCGTTACCGAGCTCACCGTATCGGACATCGTGCGCGGCCTCGGTTTCGTGTCCCGTTTCGCTTACCGCCAAAACAGTTCGCTGTGGAAAAACTTTGAACCGAAAAGGACCGAGCCGGGCAAGCCGAACAACCAGAACACATTGTCTTATGCCACCAACCGCGGTTATCACTGGATATGGGAAAACACCGCCACCTATAACCGCATCTTCAACCGGCACAACATCGGCGGCATGGCCTCCATCACCGCGCAGGAAAACGGCGCACGCGATTTCAGCGCGGCAGCCAAAGGGTTCGAGAACGAGCCGGACTGGGCCCGTTTCTTCGTGAACGCCAGCATCTTTGACCAGAACAGGCCGGGCGACGGACAGTGGGAAGACAGGAATCTCTCGTATGTGGGCCGTATTTCTTACAGCTGGGCCGACCGTTATTTCGTGACGGGCAGCTACCGTTACGACCTGGCGGGCCGCCTCGCCGAAAGCAACCGCGGCATGGGATTTCCCGGCGTTACCGCCGCCTGGAAACTCAGTTCGGAGCCCTTCTTCAATGTGAAAGGCGTAGACCTCGTGAAGATTCGCGCCAGCTGGGGCCGCATCGGCAACATCGGTTCCGTGGGCCTCTACTACGGCTATCCCAAACTGAGCTCCAACCACACATACCAGGTAGGCGAAAACGCCCCGCAGAGCAATGCCCTGTATATCAACAGCCGCAACAACCCGGGCCTTTCGTGGGAAACTTCGCGCCAGTCAGACATCGGTATCGACATCAGCCTGCTGGGAGAAAGACTGAGCATCACGGCGGACTACTTCGACAAACTGACTTACGACCTCATCAAAACGCAGGATACCGACTGGCCGAACACCTTCGGGTACGGCGCTCCGAGCATCAACCAGGGCCGAATCAAAAACACCGGCTTCGAGCTCGCCGCCAGCTGGCGCAGCGAGGTGGGGATGCTCAAATACGAAGTAGGCGCCAACATGGCCACACTCGTAAATAGAGTGGACTACATCGACGACAACCCGAGCTCTTTCTGGGCGCATGGCGATGCGTGGAGGGAAGTGCTGCGGCCGTACCGCTCCGTGGTAGGCCAGCCGTATTACTCCTACTGGCTGATCCGGCAGGACGGCATCTTCCAGACTGACGCCGAAGCCGCAGCCTACAGCAAAGGCGGCAACCGCATCCAGCCGAATGCGAAGGCGGGCGACCTGAAGTTTATCGACCAGAATAACGACGGCAAGATCGACGACGGCGACAGGGTTTTCATGGGCAGCGCTTTCCCAGACCTGACCTATGGAATCACCGCCAATCTCACCTGGAAGAACTTCGACCTCAGTTTCTTCCTGCAGGGCGTGGGCGGCGTGAAACTTTTCCATGCCTTTAAACACACCACCCTCAACGGCTCCGAGCAGGGATACAACCGCTGGAACAAGATACTCGATGCCTGGTCGCCGCAGAACACCGGCTCCGGTATTCCGCGCATTTCCGCTACCGATCCGAACAAAAACTTCCAGACGAGCTCCGACTGGTATCTTGAAAACGGTAATTACCTCCGCCTCAAGAACCTGCTGATCGGCTACACCTTCCAAAAAATGTCGTGGAACCAGGGCCTGCGGGTGTACGTGAGTGCAGACAACCTGCTCACCTTTACCAAATACACCGGCATGGACCCCGAAGTGGGCGGCATCGGGCTCGACGGCGGACAGTTCCCGCTGTCCCGTGTGATTTCACTCGGCCTCAAACTTAACCTCTGATAAAAGCATCATAGCATGAAGAAAACATTGCTCAACATAGTGTATGGCCTCGTACTGGTAACAGGCGCAGGCAGCTGCGGGAAAGACTGGGTAGACACCAAGCCCAACGGCGAGCCCACCACCGCATTTTACTGGCAAAGCGACGAAGACCTGCGGAAAGCCACCGCGGCGCTGTATGTACCGATGCGGTACGAATCCACCTGGGGCCGCGACCTCTTCTGGATACAGGTGGCCAGCGACGACCTGATCGTGGGCCGCGTGAAGGCGGACGCCGAAAACATCAAGAACTTCATTCCCACCGGCCGCGAAGGTTATCTTACCTCCGGCTGGAACGACCTGTACTGGCTCATCAACAAAGCCAACCAGGCCATCGAAGGCATCCCGAAATCCGTGAACGTGACGGAAGCCGTGAAGAACCGCTCCCTCGGGGAAGCGTATTTTATGCGCGCCTTTGCCCACTTCTGGATCGCCTATGTATGGGGGCACGAAAAGCAGGGCGTGCCGTTCGACGGGCCGGAAAACACCGGTTACGGCGAGCGTGTGCCGCCGCAGCTGGCTTCGGTGAAAGATAACTATGCGCAGATCATCAAAGACCTGGAGAAAGCCGCCGAGCTGTTGCCGTTTTTCGAAACCTACGGCGCCGACGACCGCGGCAGGGCGCACAAAGCCGCCGCATGGGCTTACATGGTGAAAGCATACGCCTACTGGGCCACGTTCGACGCATCCAAATGGGAGCCCGTTCCTGCGCTGTGCGATAAAATCAGGAACGAGGGCAAACGTGCGCTGATCACCGGCATGGGCAGCGGGGAGAAGAACTACCGCGCCGTGTTCACGATCGCGCAGAACTGGGGCTCCGAATATATCTGGTCTGTTACCTCCGGCGTGCAGGGCGGCTCCGAGTTTCCCGGTGTAGTGCTGGAGAACAAGGGCTGGGGCATCTTCAACGGATGGGGATACTTTCAGCCGACGGAAGAACTGTACCAGGAGTACGAGGCGAACGACCCCCGCCGGGAAGTCACCATCCTGAAATTCGGTGACAGATTCAAATACTTCGGTGTGGAACGCAGGTATTTTTCCACCAACAGCCTGTCGGGTTTCCAGATCAACAAATACATGGAACCTTACGGCTACGGCAGCAACGAAAATGCCGGCACCAACCCGAACATCAACCCCAGCGGCGATTATCCCACCACGCGCCTGAACCTGCCGCTGATGCGTTATGCGGAGATACTGCTCTTCAAGGCTGAGGCGCTCATCAAACTGGGCAGGGCGGGAGAGGCCGCTGCGCCGCTGAACGAGATCAGGAACCGCGCGGGACTGGGCAACATCGCCCTGCCCACGCTGGCCGACCTCAAACACGAACGCCGCGTAGAGCTGGCCTGCGAGTGGACCGACCGGTTCCACGACCTGAAACGCTGGGCCGATTATGACAAGATCAACGCGCCGCTGCATGGCCGCATCCATACCGTAGCCACGGATCCTGCTTCGCCTTACACCGTGAAACAGGTGTGGCAGGCCCGCAAATTTGATCCGCTAAAGCATATGGCATGGCCCATCAGCCCGGATGAGATATCGCGCAGCAACGGAAAATACAAACAGACGCCGGGCTGGAATTGATGCCGCCGGTGTGATGGCATGACAGGACTGATGCTTCGGCATCAGTCCTGTTTGTTTTTGCCCCACGTACCGGCGGTCATGCACCGGTAGCCGCCGATGGTGCAAGGGCGCATGGTATGTATTTTCCTGCGGCTGATCGCATTGCGGGCATACGCCACCCACTAATCCCGCTTCCGGCCGCGGAGCACGGACCCGTTATGAAAAAACCGGCTGTTTATGTATCTTCGCGCGATTTGATTCTGTTTAACAGCAGGGGCCCGGCCCCCAACGCCAAATAATATGCAAAGCACCCTCAGGGACAAGATCATCAACCGGCAACCGGGATTGGTGTTTTACAGCCTCACGCCGCCAAAGGTCACCACCGAAGCGGAGCGCCTCGTTACCATCGCGGCGGGCCAGGTGGAAAGGCTGCAGAGCGTGGCCATCGACGGCCTGATCCTTTACGATATCCAGGACGAAGCGACCCGTACGGACAAGGAAAGGACTTATTCGTTTATTCCCACCATTCCGCCGGAAACCTACAGCAGAGAGTTTTTATCCGGGCTGAACGTGCCGCGGATCATCTACAAAAGCATCGCCAACAAAACAAACGACCAGTTTGCAGGCTGGCTGCGCGAGAACGAAGAAATCGAATACACGGTGTTCGTCGGCGCGTCGTCGCACCAGCAGGTGGAGGAAACGAAGTTTTCCCTGGCGGATGCCTATCAGCTGAGAAAGGAAGCTTTCAACCACATCACGCTGGGCGGGGTGACCATTCCGGAGCGGCACAGGAAGAAGGGCGACGAGCATTTCCGGATTTTCGACAAAATGGACAAGGGCTGCAGTTTCTTCGTGTCGCAATGTGTGTACAACCTCAACGAGTCGAAGAACCTGCTGTCTGACTACTATTACCATGCGCTGGAAACGGGCAACCGTCCGGCGCCGCTCATATTCACGCTGACGCCCTGCGGTTCGCTGAAAACCCTCCAGTTCATGGAATGGCTGGGCATTGAGGTGCCCCGCTGGCTGTACAACGACCTGAAACATTCCAAAGACATCCTGGAAGCTTCCGTGAGCACGGCAACCCACATCGCGGAAGAACTGCTGGCGTATGCGAACGGGAAGAATATCCCTGTCGGGTTTAACATAGAGAGCATTTCCATCAAAAAAGACGAGATCGCCGCGGCCCATTTGCTGCTGAAGAACGTGCTGGCGCTGGTACGGCCGGCCGGTAAACCCGCAGTGGCTGCAAGGGAAATTGTGGCGGATTAGGAAAAGCTTTGAAGTATTTGTCCTGCGGGACGGAAAGGTGCGGGTTGCCCGCGCCTTTTTTCATGCCGGGAGCGTCCGGCACCTAACCGCGGGTTTCCGCCAGGTACAGCCCGCTTTTCTGCTGCATCAGCTGCTGGAACTCCTGTACGTAACCGCTGCCCCAGGCGTCCATGGCGTTGATCACCGGCATGAGGGACTCGCCGAATTCCGTGAGGAAGTATTCCACGCGGGGCGGTACTTCCGGGTAGATCTCCTTACAGATAATGCCGTGAAACTCCAGTTCCTTCAGCTGCAGGTTCAGCACGCGGCCGGTGGCGGTGGGCACTTTGCGGTGCAGTTCGCTCGGCCGGCGTACGCCGTTACTGATCAGGAACAGCAAATACGACTTCCACTTGCCGCCGATGATTTCCATCAGCACGGAGATGCCGCAGCTGAAGTCTTTGGGTATCTTCTTCTCATACATATCGTTGCCGTTTTGCTTCCTGACAAAAATACGCGGATGCCGGTAAACGGACAAGGATAAAATTATCCCTATCCGAAGAAATTCTCCCGTATTGCCGGGCACTCCGGTGTGCCGTTACTTTGTGCAACAAAAGAAAACGAACGATGAAAAATGCACAACAACAACAAGAAAATATCCTGATGGTGGGGTTAGGCGCCATGGGCAGTGTACTGGCCCGGTTACTGGCGGAGCAGGGCAAAAAAGTAACGGTGTGGAACCGCTCCGAAGCGAAAGCCAAACCGCTCACCGATATCGGCGCCGTCTATACGGCAGACATTGCACGGGCGGTGGCTGACAACAACATCATCCTCATCTGCCTGCTGGATTATGCCGCCACTAAACAGGTGCTGAAGGGAGTTTCCCTCGAAGGCAAAACCATCGTGCAGTTGAGCACCGGCACCCCGCACGACGCCCGGCAAATGTCGGCTGCATTCACCGCCCGGGGCGCGGCGTACCTCGATGGCGCCATCCTGGCCACCCCTTCGCAGATGGGCACCGAACAAACACCCATTTTCCTCTCCGGCAGCATACAGGCTAAGGCCTCCGCGGAAGCAGCGCTGCGCATCCTGGGCGGCACCCTCATGTACCTCGGCGAAGCCCCCGGCGCGGCTTCGGCATGGGACATCGCCGCGCTCTCCACCATGTTCGGCATGATGATCGGCTTCCTCAACGGCGCCCGCATTATCGAATCGGAAGGCATGCAGGTGGCCGACCTCGCCACCATGATCCGCGATATCGCACCCGTGCTCGGGCAGATGGTCAAAGACACAGGCGACGATATCCAGCAAAAAAAATACGACCATCCGCAAAGCTCGATCGACATCTGCGCAGGCACCTTCGACCTGATGATGCGCCTTTCCGCAGAAAACAAACTCGACAGCGGCTTTGCCGGGTTCGCGCAACAGATGTTCAGCAAAGCGCAGGATGCGGGGTACGGACAGGAAAGAATTTCCGCCCTCATGAAAACGCTCCGCTGATCACCGCGTCAACATCAACATGCGCGCGGTCCCGTATGTCTGCTACTTTTTGTTGAGGCGGATATCCGTAACGGGAGGGTGATGAAATACAGTCGATGCAAGGGTGCCGCCGGTGGTAGTTTTATCCAAGAAACGGGAGTCTACAAACTGACTACGGTGTCCGGCGGGCAGGTCATAAAACGTCTGCGGCGCCCATACAGACGCGGGATAGCGGTTACCTCCTATAGTTAGGAGGGTGAAAAAACCGCTTTCCCGGGATTGTCAGCGGAACCGCACCGGCCTACCTTTGTTGTATTCATCATAAATAATTGAAGACAATGGAAACGAAAAGAGCAAAACGCATTTTTTTTAGTCTGTGCCTGCTATCAATGGTTAGTTTTGTATCTACCGGATGTGGCGGTAAAGACGACCCCAAGCCCAGCGCTGCAAAAATATCCATGAAGTTCACCATAACGGTCACCGGTGTAGATGCGAATGACAATATCAGCGTACAGACGACCGCCGGCAATCACGACGCCAGCCAGTGGGGCTCGCCGATGTGGAAGGTAAACGGCACTTCACTGGGAAACGAGGCCGCCGCCAGACTGGATGAACAAAATTTCATCGGGGCCACCAAAACATATGTGATCGAAACCGTGAAGCCATTCGATTTCGGGGCGCTGCATATCGACTATTCAAATTTAGATGGCGCACCGGTGACGGTCAGCTATAAGGCGGAAATCAACGGCAGGGTGGAGACCAATGTGGAGAACCTGGTGCTTGCCGCAGGGCAGACCGGTATCAAGGATTACGAGTACAGGGGCAAATAGGAGAGTGGTATCATACAGCTTGAAAGCGCACCGGGGGTGCGCTTTTTTTGTGACCGGCCGCAGCATTACAGGCACTGCCGGCAGGCCGAGATGATCACAGTGCACTCGCCAGCTCTGTCGCCAGGATATAGATGCCCATCGCCAGTACAAACCAGCTGAATGCTTTTTTCAGTCCTGCGCCCGGAATTTTCCGGTTAAGGTAGCCGCCCAGCACAATACCGGCAATGGCCAGCGAAGTGACGGACAGCAGAAGCCGCCAGTCTATTCCCGCATCGTGGAGATTGCCGGCAAAACCAATGAGGGAGTTCAGTGCGATCACGAGCAGCGAAGTGCCCACCGCTTCTTTCATGGGCAGGCGTAAAATTAATACCAGCGCAGGAATAAGCAGGAAACCACCGCCCGCGCCCAATACGCCCGTTACCAGGCCGGTGCCCGTACCGAAAAGGATCAATTTGCCGGTGCTGAATTTTTCTCCTGCCCTTTGATGTGTTGCAGGGTTCCTTTGGTTGCGCAACATAAAAACAGCCGAGACGAGCATCAGCAGGGCAAACAACACCATCGTAAGCCAGTTCCCGGTAACCGCAAACCCGTTGATTGTCGCAATATGTTCCGGTATGGCCGGGACCAGCCATTTACGGGTTAAAAAGACGATGCCTGCCGACGTTGCGGCAAACAGCAGGGCCATCCTGGTATTGACCGTTCCCCGTTTGTGTTGCTGTACTGCGCCGACGAGGCTGGTGGAACCTACGACGAACAGGGAATAAGCCGTTGCCGTTACCGGCGAAATACCAAAGAGGTACACCATCACGGGCATGGTGAGAATGGAGCCGCCTCCGCCGATTAACCCTAACGAAACTCCGATCAATAAAGAGGCGATATAACCCAGCAGGTGCATAATTTCCATTTTCATGCAAAGTTCGCGGCCGCCGTTGATGCTATCGGTGATGATTGTCACACAGGAACTGCCGGACCGCCGTAAATTTGTACTTTTAACTATGCAAGAACAGTATTCCCTCCGCCGGTTGTTCCCGGGGCTCGAAGAAGGGCTGTATGAAGAAATGATGCAGTATGGCGAGATCCGGGCCATCCCCGCCGGCACGCACATGTTGCGCAAAGGCCAGGCTATCCGGTCTACCATGCTGATTCTGGAAGGCATTGTAAAACTCTACCAGGAAGATGAAGAAGGCAACGAGTTTTTCATGTATGATATCGAACCCGGAGAAGCCTGCGCCGTGTCGATGGTGTGCACGTACCGGCAGGAGAACAGCCAGGTGCTGGCAAAAGCAATGACCGACGTGACGGTGCTGACCATTCCGCTTCAATACATGGACGAATGGCTGGGCCGGTATAAAAGCTGGCATTACTTTGTGATCAGGACCTGGCGCGCCCGTTACGAAGAATTGCTGAACACGATCAATGCGATTGCGTTCAGGAATATGGACGAGCGCCTGGAGTTCTATATTACCGGGCAGGTTAAAAAAATGGGACGGCATATTAGGCTGACGCACCAGGAGATTGCCACGGACCTCAATTCATCGCGGGAAGTGATCAGCCGGCTGATGAAAAAGATGGAAAAAAACGGCTGGGTCGTGATACACCGGAATTCGTTCGAATGGATCAAGCCCTGACGGGGATCGTTTTGCTATGTGACCTGTATCACCGATAATCCGCAAAAGAGGCGGCACCTTTGTGGTCAGTAGCAAAACAGTATGTTATGTATTTTCAGCACATTTATGATAAGAGCCTGGCACAAGGCAGTTATTTCATCGGTTGCCAGAAAGCGGGTGTAGCCGCTGTGATTGATCCCAAAAGGGATGTGGACACTTACCTCGGGATTGCGCAGCAGCAGCAGTTGAAAATCACCCACATCCTGGAAACCCATATTCACGCCGATTTTCTCTCGGGCTCGCGCGAATTGGCGGCCCTCACCGGCGCTGCCATGTATCTTTCCGACGAAGGGGGACCGGGTTGGCAATACGAATTCGACCATATCGGCCTCCGCGACGGCAGCCGCATCCGGCTGGGAAATCTCGAGTTGCAGGTATTGCACACACCCGGTCATACACCGGAAAGCATCAGCTTCCTGTTGACGGACCTCCCGGCAAGCGATGCACCGGTGATGCTCTTTACGGGTGATTTTGTTTTTGTAGGCGATATCGGCCGGCCCGACCTGCTTGAAAAGGCTGCCGGGTTAAAAGGTACGCAGGAAACAGGCGCCCGGCAACAATTCACTTCGCTTAAGAAATTCAGTGCCCTGCCGGGGTTCGTGCAGGTATGGCCGGGCCATGGCGCCGGTTCCGCCTGCGGAAAAGCATTGGGCGCCGTACCTTCCACAACAACAGGATACGAACTGGTGAGAAACTGGGCGTTCCGCTTTGAACAGGACGAGGCCGGTTTTGTGGAATACCTCCTGGCAGATCAGCCTGAACCGCCCGCCTATTTCGCCATGATGAAGAAACTCAACAAAGTCGACAGGCCATTGCTGACCGCGGTGCCCGCCCTCCGGGAACTGGACGGGGAAGAACTGAAAGACGCGCTGGCAAAAGGGTACAAACTGATCGACACGCGTGACAAGGCGGACTTCGCAGCGGGCCACATCCCGGGGAGTATCAATATCCAGGGCAATAATTCCTTCAACACCTGGGCCGGCTGGTTCCTCGATTACAACACACCTTTCATTTTGCTGACGGATCCCGCGCAGCTGGATGACCTTACCCGCAAACTGATGCGGATCGGGCTTGATAACATTCACGGCTACATTCCCTCTTTGAAAGCATGGAAATCGACAGGTGGCGCACTGAACAAGGCGGCCGTCATCTCCCTGGATGACTTCAAGGCCCTGTACCGGAACAACGGCATCCAGGTCGTGGACCTCCGCGGCGCCACGGAATACCAAAACGGGCATATCTCCGGCGCCGATCATGTGTTTCTCGGAACGTTGCCCGGTAACCTCGACAAGATCAGCCGGGACAAACCGGTGGTGATCCACTGCCAGAGTGGCGACCGCGCCACGATTGGCTACTCGCTGCTCGCCCGCAGCGGCTACACGAACGTCCTGAATTTTTCAGGCGGCATGCAGCAGTGGTTGCAGGACGGTAACGCAGTCGTTCATCAATAAATCAAAAAAATCGGATAAAGATGCTTCAGTTATTGCGGCAACCCTGGCCATGGTATGTGGCAGGGGCGCTGATTGGCCTTATTGTACCGGCGCTGCTGTTACTTGGTAACAAACATTTCGGCATATCGGCGAACCTGCGCCATGCCTGTGCCGCCTGTTTTCCGGCGCGGATTCCGTTTTTCCGGTACGACTGGAAAAAGGAAATATGGAATTTCTTTTTTGTGGGAGGCATACTGGCGGGGGCTGTTGTTACCGCGCTGTTTTTGCACAATCCTGAGCCCGTTACGCTGCATCCGGCGCTGGCCGAAGAACTGGCCGGGTACGGCATTGCCAGCCGGGGCTCGCTGTTACCGGAAGAACTGTTTTCATGGAACAGCCTGTTGACGTGGCGTGGCCTGATCCTGCTGGTGGGAGGCGGGTTCCTCGTAGGTTTTGGCTCCCGGTATGCGGGAGGATGCACTTCCGGGCATGCCATCATGGGCCTCAGCAACCTGCAATGGCCCTCCCTGGTGGCAACGGTCATGTTCATGGCAGGCGGCTTCATAACGGCGAATTTCCTGCTGCCGCTCATTCTTCAATTATAATTTTACAGATCATTCAATATGAAAACTGCAACACAACCCGTTCACCCGGGGCCCGGCAACGCCGATTTTGAAGTACGTTCGCTGGATACCATTTGTGTCAATGAATCGGTACGGCAACACCCCTGGTGGTATAATTTCAAGTACATGGCCGTGGGGATCGTTTTCGGCGTGGTATTCATCAAAGCGGAAATCATCAGCTGGTTCCGCATACAGGAAATGTTCCGGCTGCAAAGCTTTCACATGTATGGCGTCATCGGAACGGCCGTGCTGGTCGGCATCCTCTCCATCTGGCTCATTAAGCGGTTCAATATCAAAACCATCCACGGCGAGCCGGTCACTTTCCACCCGAAAAAATTCAATAAGGGGCAGATTTACGGCGGCCTGCTTTTTGGAGCAGGCTGGGCCCTTACAGGCGCCTGTCCCGGCCCGTTGTTTGCCCAGATCGGCACCGGTGCGCTGGTGGTCGGGGTGGTGCTACTGAGCGCCGTGGCGGGCACGTGGACGTACGGTTATTTCAGGGAAAAATTACCCCACTGACGGACGGGGAACGGCGGGGGGCCAGGAAAGAAATTTGAGCAGGTCAGAATCCTTTGGTATTTTAGATAGTTCCATGAATGAGCCTTA
Source organism: uncultured Chitinophaga sp. (assembly GCA_965653365.1). Taxonomy (GTDB): domain Bacteria; phylum Bacteroidota; class Bacteroidia; order Chitinophagales; family Chitinophagaceae; genus Chitinophaga. The sequence goes on from CBFGZV010000002.1 coordinate 129,635, forward strand.
TTTAACTGATTTTGTATGAAAAAAGCTAAAAAAGAACTCTCCGCCAAAGAGCGCGAAACCCTCCTCAAAACACTGAAAGCCCGCTTCGAAAAGAACATGCACCGCCACAAAGGCGTCGAATGGGCCAAAGTACAAGCCAGGCTTGAATCCCATCCGGCCAAACTCTGGTCGCTTTACCAGATGGAAGAAACCGAAGGCGAGCCGGATGTTGTGGGGGTCGATAAAAAAGCCGGTGAATACATCTTTTATGATTGTTCCCGCGAGACCCCCAAAGGCCGCAGGAATGTGTGTTATGACAAAGCTGCGCTCGACGCGCGGAAAGAGCACAAGCCGGGCGACAGTGCCCTGGAAATGGCGGAGGCCATGGGTATCGACGTATTGACCGAAGAGCAATACCGTGAGTTGCAGCAGCTGGGGAACTTCGATGCCAAAACGTCGAGCTGGATCATCACACCCCCGGCTATCCGGAAACTGGGCGGGGCGCTCTTCGGCGATTTCCGTTACGGCCACGTATTCGTATACCATAACGGGGCCTCGTCGTATTACTCTTCCAGGGCGTTCAGAGGGTTGTTGAGGGTGTGACCGGAAGGGGGCAAAGCTCAAAAAAATACGCCGGTAACGGCATGATCAGATATCTGTAACGGGAAGGGCTCGTTTTAACGGGGCCTTTCTTTTTTGTACCGGCCTGTAAAATAATCTATATATTTAAAATGGCGGCAGTGAGGCGGATTGCGGCCGGTTTTTTATTGATGTAGATTTGCCGGATAAATTTCAAAGTCTGATATGCTGGAACATTTTCCCTTTTATTTGGCGGTGATAGTACTGATCGTGCTGCTGATCATGTTGGGCAATAAAATCAAGGTAGCCTATCCCGTATTGTTGGTGCTGGCAGGCTTGCTGGTCAGTTTTATCCCCGGCGTTCCCGTATTGAAGATCGACCCGGAGCTGATATTCATTATTTTCCTTCCCCCGCTGCTGTATGAAGCCGCCTGGGCCAACTCCTGGAAGGAGCTCTGGCACTGGCGCCGTATCATCGGCAGTTTCGCTTTCATCGTGGTGTTCCTCACAGCCATCTCCGTCGCTTTCGTGGCCAACTCCTTTATTCCCGGCTTTTCGCTGGCGTTGGGCTTTGTACTGGGCGGCATCGTATCGCCGCCGGACGCGGTGAGCGCCAGCGCCATCCTCAAGTTCGTCAAAGTGCCCAAAAGAATGTCGGCCATCCTGGAAGGGGAAAGCCTGCTGAACGACGCGTCGTCGCTGATCGTTTTCCGTTTCGCCATGGTGGCGGTGGCCACGGGGCAGTTCATCTGGTACGAGGCGGCGCTCAGTTTCGGCTGGATGGTCATCGGCGGGGTGGGCATCGGTTTGCTGGTGGGGCTTGTTTTTGTGAAAGCGCATAAATGGCTGCCTACAGACGTCAACATGGACATCATTCTCACCCTCGTAACGCCCTATGCCATGTACATCGCCGCGGAAGAGGCGCATACCTCCGGCGTGCTGGCCGTGGTGAGCGGCGGGCTGTTTTTGTCGTACCACCGGCATCGCTTCCTGGGCAGCTCTTCGCGGCTGCGGGGCGAAAACGTCTGGCAGAGTTTTGTATTCCTGCTAAACGGCCTGGTGTTTATGCTGATCGGCCTCGACCTCCCGGAGATCGTGACGGGCCTGGAGCAGGAAGGCATCAGTTTTTATGAAGCCACCGGTTATGGCGTGTTGATCACGTTCGTGCTCATTTTCGGCCGGATGCTGGCCGCGTTCGGCGCAGTGATCGTGACGAGGATCGCCAGTTACTTTATCACGGTGGCCGACAGGAGCCCCGGCCTGCGGGCACCGCTCGTGATGGGCTGGACGGGCATGCGCGGCGTGGTGTCGCTGGCCGCGGCGCTGTCGATTCCCGTAGTGATGGATAACGGGCTGCCGTTCCCCCACAGGAACCTTGTATTGTACATTACATTCGTCGTGATCCTGCTGACCCTCGTGGTGCAGGGACTGACGCTGCCCCTGATCATCCGGAAAGTGAAGCTCCCCGATTTTAACGACCACCTGCCGGAAGATGAAACGGAAAATCACATCCGGGAAGAGCTGGCCAGGGAATCGCTGGACTACCTCCACCAGCATCATCCCGGTGAACTGGAGCACAGCTACCACCTGCGGAAGATGGCCGGCCACTGGAAGAACCAGCTGCTGCCCGACGAACCGCACCGGGTGCCGGATTACATCCAGGCCATCTATATCACCATCCTCGACCGGCAGCGCACATGGCTGCTGCAAAAGAATAAAAACGAACAGCGTATCGATGAAGAGATCGTCAGGAAGTTCCTTCATCAGATCGACCTGGAAGAAGAAAAAATAAAACATGGCTGATGGGATTCAATAAAAAATACGGGCGGCCTCCCGACAATACCCGGAAGGCGCGCTTTAACGAATTATCGAATTACAAAGAAGGGCAGTTCCAGAACCTGATTCCCACACCTGCGCTCGCGGAAGGGGCGAGCATGACGAAAGTGCTCTGGAATTTCCTAAGCAGGCATCCAGATACGTCGCCCGCGCAACCCATTCCCTTTGTGGATACGGATCTGAAACAGCTGCCGGCAGGGGAGAACGTACTGGTCTGGTTCGGGCACAGCTCATATTTCATACAGTCGGATGGACGGAAGTTCCTCATCGACCCGGTGTTCAGCGGGAATGCCTCACCTATCCGCGGCTCCGTCAAAGCATTCCCCGGTTCCAACACGTACCAGGTCGCCGATATGCCGGACATCGACGTGCTGTTCATTTCGCACGACCACTGGGACCATCTCGACTATACCACCATCGGACAACTGAAACCGAAAATCGGGAAAGTGATCTGCGGGTTGGGCGTGGCGCAACATTTTGAATACTGGGGCTGGGAGCACAACAGGCTCATCGAAAGGAACTGGTTCGATCACGTGGATCTGGGTGGCGGTTTCAATGTTACGTTGACGCCGGCGCGGCATTTCTCCGGCAGGCTTTTTAACCGCAATATTTCCCTCTGGAGTTCCTTCGTACTGCAAACACCGTCCAAACGGCTGTTTCTGGGCGGCGACAGCGGCTATGGCCCTCATTTCCAGGACATCGGGGAGCGGTTCGGCCCGTTCGACCTGGCCCTGCTAGAGTGCGGCCAGTACAACGAGAAATGGCCCTACATCCACTCGTTGCCGGACGAAGTGGTGAAAGAAGCACAGGAACTGAAAGCGAGGCATTTCATGCCCGTGCACAATTCGAAATTCAAACTGGCGCAGCACCCCTGGTATGAGCCGCTGCAACAAACGGCTGCCCTGGCGGAAGCCGGCCAGGTACCCATCACTACCCCCAGGATTGGTGAAAAGGTGGATCTCGATCAGCTCGACAAGGTGTGGGAGAAATGGTGGGAACAACGATAACCCGGAGGAGACCGTTTGCCACTGCAGGGAAATATGGATGTAAGGCAGGCTTGTGCGCCCTTTTTCAGTTTAATCCGTTTCATCATGCAATGAAAAGTCATCATCACCGGGCCTCGGGAATGGTCTGGGAAGGGGAGTTGCGCGGGTGCCTGCAGCATGCTGCCGTTGAAAAAGTGCTCCTGGTCAGCAGGAAACCCTCGGGCGTATCTCATCCCAAAGTGGAAAAAATCATTCACGGCGATTTTAACGACATCAGCGCAATCGCAGACCGGCTGAAAGGTTATGATGCCCGCTTTTTTTGCGCCGGGGTGTCGTCCGTCGGCATGAACGAAGGAAAATATACCGCCGTCACTTATACTCTTACCATTAATTTCGCCAGGCAGCTGTCCAAAACCTGCTCGTCACGCACACCCACCGCGACCATTTCGACGTCGTAGCCAGCCGCTGGACAAATCCATCCCGCTGCTTCATCAGCCCGCCGACGAAGCTTATTTCAAAAAAGAAAACTTTTCGAATGCTGCGAAGATCACAGATAAAACACACTGGAACGATATCCACATTGTCCGCACGGGCGGCAGGCATGGGTGCGGGGAGATATTATTGAATATGGGCGAAGTGTCGGGTTTTGCGCTGAAAGCCGGAGGGGCGCCCACCGTCTATATCGTAGGCGACAGTATCTGACTGCCGGAGATTGCAGGAAATATACACCGTCACCGTCCTGATTATATCGTCATCAATTCCGGCGGAGCGGTAATTCCAGGGCATGCGCATACGCCCATCCTGATGCAGGAAGAACAGGCCATTGCATTGATCACGGAAAGCGGCAATGCAAAGGTGATCGCGGTGCACATGGAAGCGCTCGATCACTGCCGCACCACCCGCGCATCGCTTCGCGCGGCGGACGCAGCGGCCAATTGCTCCTTCCGGCCGATGGCGAAGTACTGATACTGTAAAAGGACCGGCGGTTCAGGGGTTCGCCAACACGCCGTATGGCAGTTGGACATTCATGCACTTCATACGCGCATTTCATTTGAATACCCGAGGATAGGGAGCTCATCGGCTCTGTGCAAACCAGCAGGTGAATATTTTTATATTAACATGCCATTTACGAATAGAGCTGGCGATGGCGCGGGATGGAGCCGGCCTCCGGTCAATTTTCTGGTTTTTTTATCCTAGTTTGCGGAGGAATATATAAGCCGGATTATTATTGCCTGATATGCCGTTATACGAAGAAAAAGCGCTGCTGTCGCAAATTGCGGACGGGGATGAAACGGCATTCCGGCAGTTGTTCGATCGTTTCCGCCAGCAGGTATTCGGGTTTGCTTTTGCGCACCTCCGTTCGGAGGTACTGGCCGATGAGATTACACAGGATGTATTCATGAAGGTATGGACGGCCCGCGAACAGATGCCGGGTATTCTCCATTTTGAAGCCTGGCTGCAGACCGTTACCCGCAACCAGACCTATTCTTTTCTCCGCAAGATCAAAACCGAGCGGGATATGCTCAGCGGCTATGCCAATCTCGCCGGCACCGGCGCCATCGACGCCACTGCGGAAAAAGTAGCTTACGGCGAAGTGCAGCGGCTGTTGCACGAAGCATTGGCAGGGATGACAGACCAGCAGCGCGCCATCTATCGCATGAGCCGCGAGGAAAACATGAAATACGCCGATATTGCCCGCAAGTTGGGTATCTCGGAGCACACCGTCAATTACCATCTTAAAAAAATCCTGTCCAGATTGCGTACTGTTCTTGAAAATCATCCCTACATCTGGGTGATCGGGGTGTTTCCTGTCGATTTGTAATTTTTTTTTCGGCGAGACTACTGGAACGCTTGTTTCACGCGTCGTAATAGTTGAGTAGCAGAAAAAAACAACCCGCATGCGCATTGAAAGGTTGACATTTTTATACAAGGCATATATGACCGGGACGCTTTCTCCGGAAGAAAAGGAGGAGCTATGGGATTTGTGGACAGATCCGGCGCTCGAAGAAACTGTTCACGCCCTGATGGACGCCCAGTATGCGGAAAAACGTACGGGATTTGCGATACCCGAACAACCACCGGCATCCGCCGACCGCATTTTCCGCGACATATTGGAATTCTCCAGTCCACATAGCACGGTTCGCCACCTGCGCTGGTGGCCGGCTGCCGCTGCCGCGGTGCTGCTGCTCGCTGTGGCCTTTTACTTTTTTGACCGTTCCGATAAACCATCCATCGCGGAAACGACCGGCCTGGTGCAGATCGCGCCCGGATCCAGCAAGGCTATGCTGACGCTTGGCGATGGCACTGTGGTGCCGCTCGACAGCAGCGGCAATCTGCCAATCCACAGCCAGGAGGCTCGTATGCGGCAGGCGGGCGGCGCCCTCAAGTATGAAGGGGCCGCCTCCTCCGCCGTTTACCACACCCTTACCACTCCCCGCGGAGGGCAATATCAGGTTACCTTGCCCGACGGCACGGTTGTTTGGCTGAACGCAGCCTCTGCCTTGCATTATCCCACCGCCTTTACCGGGAATGAACGGGCAGTACAGGTAACGGGGGAAGCCTATTTCGAGGTGGCTAAAGATGCCCGCCGGCCATTTCGGGTGGGGGTGCATGGCCGGATGACCGTGGAGGTTTTAGGTACGCATTTCAACGTGCAGGCTTACGATAATGAAAAGCAGGTACAAACCACGCTGCTGGAGGGCCGTGTGAAGGTCAGCGCCCCGGCGGGCGGCATGCTCACATTGGCGCCCGGTCAGCAGGCGGTGATGCCCAACGGGAACGAGGGTAGCCTCCAGCTGGAAGACCATCCCGACCTGGCGCAGGCTACGGCCTGGCGTAACGGGGTCTTCAATTTCGAAGGCTTGCGCCTGCAGGCAGCGATGCGACAGCTCGAGCGCTGGTACGATATTACCGTGGTGTACGAGCCCGGCGCGCCTAACCCGGTGCTGTTCGGGAAGATCACCCGGCAGGTGCCCCTCGAAGGGCTGCTCGACATGCTCAAAGGGCTGGGCTTGCAATTCCGGATGGAAGCAGACAGGAAGCTGGTAATAGGCGACCGGCAGGAACCATAAAAAACTTCAGCAGTATGTAGAAAAAGTGCAATAAAAACCGAATCGGGACCAACCATGTAAACAGAAGCCGGAGGTGTTTGCGTCACCCCCGGCCATATGTTTGGGCGGTCAATACGATGCTTGTTCAAACGCCAGTATTAATCAACCAAACGATGCAATGTATGCAAATTTATGCAATTGCCAGGGGGGAAGGAACGCCTGTGCCCCGACCACTGCGCGCGAAGCGCTTCACCAAAATCTGTCAGGTCATGAAGTTGACTGTAATATTGCTCACTGTATTTTGCCTGGGGGTGCATGCCACGGGGCGCCCCCAGTCCGTCACGCTGAGCGGGAAAAACATGCCGCTGGAAAGGGTGTACGAGGCCATTGAAAAACAAACCGGATATGTGGTATTCGGCTCCCTCAACCTCCTGCGCACCGGCCACCCGGTTACCATCAACGTGCAGCAGAGGCCGCTGACGGAGGTGCTGGCACTCATCTCTGCCGGCCAGCCGTTCACGCATCAGATCACCGACAAAACGATATCGCTGGTGCTCAGGCCCGTCCCGCAACAAGGCAATACAAAGGTTGCCGTGCAGAAGCCGCCTGTAACAGGCATTGTCCGGAACGCGGCGGGGGAGCCGCTGCCTGGTGTGTCGGTCCGCATCGAAGGCTCTACCTACGGAACGATTACCGATGTGAACGGGCGCTTCACCCTCACGGTGAATGCAGGCGATGTGCTGCTCATTTCCTGCGTGGGGTACGCATCCATTACCCTGCGCGTGAACGACGCCGGCACACTTGCGCCAGTGAGGGCGAGCAAACAGCCCGGCGCACACTCCGCTTTCGCCATGACGCCGGAAGGAGCGGTCATTACGCTGGTAGTGGGGGTGAGCCAGCTGGAAGCAGTGGTGGTGAATACAGGTTACCAGAAAATTTCAAAAGAACGCAGCGCGGGATCGTATGCCAACCCTGAAATGTCCATCGTGCGGAACAGGTCCAACAGCATGAACATCCTGCAGCGGCTCGACGGGCTGGTGCCGGGTTTCGTCATCAACAACTCTCCCGGCGCGGCCTTCGATGGTACGCCGTTTATGATCCGCGGGCTCAATACCATCAACGCCGATAAAAAACCACTGTTCGTGGTAGACGGTATGCCGGTAAACGACGTGTCTTCCATCAACCCGCAAGACGTGGAAGACGTCAGTGTGCTCAAAGACGCGACAGCGGCTTCCATTTGGGGCGCACGCGCATCCAACGGCGTGATTGTCATCACCACCAGGAAAGGTCACCCCGGTAACCGGATGCAGGTGGAGTACGACGGCTTCATCTCTTTCCAGGGCAAGCCCGACATCGATTATTTTCCCGTGCTGAACAGCCGTCAATATATCCAGGCTGCGAAAGAAACCTTTAACCCCACCATTTGGCCGTACAGCAGCGCGGCCGCCTATAACCCCGCATTTGCCAACAAAACGGGCATCGCCCCGGACAAGCAGATCCTGTACGACATGCATCGTGGCGTGCTCACCGAAGCGCAGGGCCAGGCGAAGCTCGACAGCCTGGCGGCCATCAGCAACATTGGCCAGCTCAGGGATATCTGGTACCGGCCCGCCCGCCTGATGAATCATACGGTATCTGTTTCCGGCGGAACGGAACGGTACGTGTTCTATGGCTCGCTGGCCTACACCAACACCCGCGACAATACGCCCGGTAACAGCGATCATACCTACAAGTTCAACACCCGGCAGGATTTTACTTTTTCCAAACACCTGAAAATCTACCTCACCGCGGACCTCACCAACCAGCAGGCCACCTCGCACCGGGTAGTTGCGCCCAACAACCGTTTCCTGCCTTATCAGCTCTTCCGCGACGCGGCGGGCAACAACCTCTCCATGCCGTATATGGGGTATCTCAGCAATGAAGCGCGCGCCGATATGGAAGTACGGAGCCGGATCAATCTCGATTACAACCCGCTCAACAACATGTACACCGGCACCACCCGGCGGAATGTTTTCACGGGCAGGTTTAATACGGGCGTCGCCCTGCAACTCTTCGACGGGCTGCGCTTCGAGGGCGGATATGGCTACTTGAAGGGGAACCACCGGCAAACGGCTTTCGACGATATGGCGAATTACCAGCAGCGGGTCAACGTTGTGCAATTCACCGTGGCGCCTACAGCGGCCTCCACGCCGGTATATCACCTGCCCGAAAAAGGGGGCCAGTATGGCGTGAGCACCAGTGCCACGGATAACTGGCTGGTGCGCAACCAGCTGGTGTACGACCGCAGCTGGAAAAAGGGCGAACACCAGTTCACCGCCCTCGCCGGGCAGGAAGCGTCGGAACAGAAATCCACCGCCAACAGCAGCCTGGTATACGGCTATGACCCGCGGCTGCTGACCTATGCCATGGTGGATTACAAAACACTGGCCACCACGGGAGTAAGAACACCGGTGATGCCGCAGAGCTCCACCGGCTCGGTGCTCACGGTGCCGCAATTCGGGGAAACGGAGGCATTGTCCCGCTTTACATCCTATTACCTGAACGCGGCCTATACCTTCGGCCGGAAATACACCATCAACGCCGCATGGCGCAACGACCAAAGCAATCTCTTCGGAAAAAATAAAGCCGCGCAGCGCAAACCGGTATGGAGCGTGGGTGTTAAATGGGACCTGACGGGAGAGCGTTTCTTCGAAAACGTATCCGGCGTCAACAAGCTCGCGATCCGCGCTACATACGGGCTCACGGGTAACTCACCGCTTCCCGGAAGCGCCGCATCGTACGACGTGCTGCAGGGCGGCAATGCGCCGCTTGCGCCGGGCGGGCAATCGCTTTTTATTGCCAGCGTGGCCAACCCCGACCTGACCTGGGAAAGCACGAAGAACTACAACGCCGGCGTCGATTTCAGTTTCTTCGGCAACCGCCTGGGCGGCTCGATAGACGTATACCGGAAAAAAACCTCCGACCTGCTGGGGTTGATGGAGGTGAACCCGCTGACGGGTTACAGCAATATCTTCGGCAACGCGGGCGATATGACGAACAAAGGTGTTGAACTGAGCCTGTCGGCAGGCCTCGTGATGCACAGCGCGTTTCGTTGGGTAATGCAGGTAACCGCGTCGTACAACAAAAACAAAATCGACCGGCTGCGGGTGAATAATGCCAGTTCCAACGCCACGAACCTGATCAGCCTGGGCAGATACACGGCCGGCTACCCCGCGTTCGCCTTGTTCGCTTTCGACTACGCGGGGCTCGACGATAAAGGCGACCCGATGGTTCGCCTGCACGATAAAACCGTTACCAAGGAGGTGGCGGCCGCCAAAGAAGCAGACGCAGTATTCATGGGCGTATACAATGCGCCCTGGAGCGGAGGGATGTCGCATGTGTTCTTTTACCGGAACATTTCGCTCAACGTGAACATCATTTATCACATGGGGAACAAGATGTTCCGGAACGTGAACCGGACCTTTGCCAGTTCCAGCAACAATTTTATTTCGGCGCAGAATTTCACGGAGGGCAACCTGCACGCCGAGTTTGCTAACCGGTGGAAACAGCCGGGCGATGAAGCGCGCACCGATATTCCTTCATTCGTGGCCGGCAACGACGCGCAGCGCCGCAATACGGATTATTACATACTGGGCAACAGCAACGTGGTAGACGCATCGTATGCCAAAGTGCGCGATATCTCGCTGTCGTACGCCATGCCGCCGTCCCTCGCAAAGCGGCTCCGGGCCAGCCAGCTTACTTTCCGCCTGCAGGTGTCTAACCTCATGCTATGGAAGGCGAACCGGTTCGGCATCGACCCTGAGTTCCAGGAAACTCATTTCGGCTTGCGCAGCATCGTGCCCGTGGGCCAGGGTGCTGTCACCGCCGGCGTTCATCTGACTCTTTAAAACCGCAACAACATGAAATCTGTCCACAATATATTCCTGCAGGCTTTTTCCGTCATCATGGCCACCATTTTGCTGGGCGCCTGCAGCAGAGACTTCCTCGACGTGCATCCGAAAGGCAGGCTGATCGCTGAAAATACCAACGATTATGAACTGCTGCTGAATTCGGGCAGCAACACGATACTGTACCCTCAATTCGTGATGGGAGACGAAATGGCGGCAGTGGAGCCGTATTTCACCGCGCAAATGGTCCCCTTCGATCAGAAAGGTTTCCGCTGGGACAATGATATCTACCTGCCCAACGAAACCCAGACGGAATGGACCATCCTGATGGGGCGGATATACAAATACAACAAGATTATCAATGAGGTAATGGCCTCTTCGGGCGGCAGTGACGCAAAAAAGCAGGCGGTGCGCTCGGAAGCGCTGGCCAACAGGGCCTGGTGCTATTTTATGTTGACCAGCCTGTACGGCAAACCGTTCCATGCCGCTACTGCCGCAAGCGACCTGGCGGTGCCGCTCGTAACGGAGGCGAACGTGACGCAGACGGAATTCACCCGCGCCACAGTGAAAGCGGCATACGATTTTATCATCAAAGATCTCACCGACGCTATCCCGCATCTTCCCGCCATCAGCAACCGCATCCGGATGTCGAAACCGGCGGCGGAAGGGTTGTTAGGGAAAATATACCTGTTCGCCGCCCGGCCCGAACAAGCCCTGCCGCTGCTCGAATCAGCCATCAGCGGGCTCAGCGGCGCGGCCATCCCGGTGGGGTTCTACAACTTTAACACGGAGCTGGCGCCGGGCGGAAAATTCACACCCGTCAGTCCTATTACCGGTCCGGCGCGGCCCATCCTCAACGACGATATGGACGTGGTATACCTCACTTCCACCTTCAATCTCTATGCGTATGTCTATTCTTCGCTCGTCATGACCCCCGCCACCGTGGCGCTCTTCACACCGGGCGACCTCCGGTTGAAACAGTTCACGTCCGACAAGCCGTTCGGGGAATTCGTGAAGGTATTTCCACACGGCATGCGAAGGGCCTGGGGAAGAGCCGGCCTCACCAATCAGGGCGTGAGCTTTGCGGACCTCTGGTTGCTGCGCGCGGAGTGCAAAGCGAGGCTGAACGACCTGGCCGGTGCGAAAGCCGACATCGAAGCGCTGCGGCTGAAACGGATGCCCGCGGCCGAAGCGCCCGTTCCCGCCGCCATTGCCGGTAATGGGGAGGCGCTCGTGAAATATGTGCTCGATGAACGCCTGCGCGAGTTTGCGATGGAAGGTTACCGCTGGTTCGACATGCGGCGTCTGTCCGCCGACCCGGTATTCAATACCACCGTTGGTAAAACACATATCGCGTACGACATGTCCGGAACGGTAACAGGCACGTATACACTGCGGCCGGAGCGGTTCACGCTGCGCATCCCGCCGAACATTGCGGACTTCAACCCGGGGATGCCACAGAACCCCTGATACAAACACGCTATAAAAAATCGATTGGTAAACCATTAAAAAAGAAACAATGAAACGCTTACAAGCAGCGCTGGCAGGCTTGTTCCTCATCGGGACCGCCACTGCACAAACGGCCACCGTCACCATAGACATGCTGCCGGTACAACCCAATGCCATTTACGCCCGCGATGGTGAGGACGCTTCTCTTTCCGCAAAACCCGGCCCAGATGGGAAATACGTTTTCACCTTTTCGAAGAAATTCCCGCAGGCAGTGAGCTTCAGCGTAGATTCGCCCAAAAAAGGGCAGCTTCACCTCTTTGTTTCCGCAGGTGACCGGCTCAATGTCAAAACAGATTTTGGTGACAATACCACCATCACGGGAAAAGGTGCCGGAGATGCTACCGTACGACAGCAGTATATGAAAGCTTTCCTGGAGGCGTATGAGAAGTTCGATGCGAAAGGCATGACCGCCAGCGAATATTACGAAAAGGGCAGCGCCGTGTACCAGATCCCGCTCGACAGGCTGGAAGCCAGTAAAGGAAAAATTTCACCCGCCATGTACCGGGAAGAAAAGTTTTCTCTCGAACTGCAGAAAATCAGCATGCAGATCTTAATGCCGTATTATTTTTCCCTCGGTTTCCAGAAAAAACTCAGCGAAACCATCCCGGAAGAATACTGGCAGCTTAACCGCCAGGTAAATATCAACGACAAACTGCTGACGAATCATACTTATAAAAGGTTCATGACGGGCAGTTTCCCCATTTGGCTTCGTTACCGTGAACTGAAACAACAGGGCCGTTTGGACTCTGCGCTTTCTCAGGAAGCTAAACAGGAACTGGACCACGGCCTGATCGAAAAATATTATACAGGTGAAGTGCTGAAGATAGCCATGTTTAGCCGGCTGAAATCCGCAATGGAGGGAGCCAAGGATGTGAAAAAACTCCAGCCGTCCATCGACCGGTATATGGCTAGGTATGGAACGCCGGAAGACAAAAAAGAGATCGACGCGATCTTCAAAAAACTCAATTCCCTCGCTGCCGGGCAGAAACCGCCTTATTTCAAGCTGAAGTCACTCGAGGGTAAAGACGTGGCGTTGCAGGACTTCGCCGGCAAAGTAGTGTACGTCGATTTCTGGGCAAGCTGGTGCAGCCCTTGCCGCCAGGAAATGCGGAATGGCAGCCCCAAACTGCATGAGCAGTTCAAAGACAATAAAGAGATCGTGTTCCTTTATATCAGCATCGACGACAGCGAGGACAAATGGAAAAAAGCGATTGACGAGGATAAGATCGAAGGCGTGCACCTGTTGTCTGCCGGTGGCACGAACAGTGTGGTGGCTAAAGCCTTCAATATTTCCGGTATACCGCGGTATATGATCATTGGTAAGGACGGCAAGATAGCAGACAATGACGCAACGCGCCCCAGCCAGGCGGCAACAGCGGTGACGCTCAATAAACTGCTGGCCGGAGCAGCCATGTAGGTTCGCGATGGATGATGCACCTGCTTAGTGGTCTCCCGAAAGGGAGGCCATTTTTTTTTGCCATGCAACAGGCATCCGCGCTGCTTTTTTCGGCTGTATATGTTATATGTCACCATTTTTTGCCGCGCTGGGTTGGAGGATGCCTCAAACCGGTTAATTTCCGCAAAGTAGCGGGCAATTCGTGTAAAGTAACGCCGGCAGTGATCGCGTACTTTTGGTCAAACAAATATTATGGCCCAATTTAACTGGAACGGCGTGTTTCCCGCACTGCTCACGCCGTTCAATACATCCGACGAAATCGATCTCGACGTATTCCGGACCAATCTCAAAGCGCAGCTGGATGCGGGAGTGGACGGCATCATTCTCGGAGGCTCGCTCGGTGAAGCCAGCTCGCTGGCCAACGAAGAGAAGCAGCAACTCTATTTCGCTGCGCGCGAATTTCTGCCGCAAGGCTTTCCCATTATCATCAACATCGCCGAGCAAACCACCCGCGCGGCCGTGAACCTCGCCCGCGAGGCGGAAGGCTGGGGCGCCAATGCCCTGATGCTGCTGCCGCCCATGCGGTATAATGCGGACGCGAATGAGACGGTTACTTATTTTAAATCCGTAGCGGAGGCCACCAGCCTGCCGATCATGTTATACAACAATCCGGTGGACTATAAGATCATGATCACGCTGGAGATGTTCGAAGCGCTGCTGCCGTATAAAAACATCCAGGCCGTAAAAGAATCCACCCGTGATGTAGTCAATATCACACGCATGCTCAACCGCTTCGGCGACCGGTATAAAATACTCACCGGGGTAGACCCGCTTGCGATGGAAAGCCTCGTATTGGGCGCCTGCGGATGGGTAGCCGGGCTGGTGGATGCATTCCCGAAAGAAACCGTGGCGATATTCCGGTTGGTGAAGTCTGGCGATGTAGCAGCCGCCACGAAAATTTACCGCTGGTTCATGCCGTTGCTGGAGCTGGATATTCACCCGAAACTGGTGCAATATATCAAACTCGCCGCCACGGCCACCGGCATCGGTACGGAACATGTACGCGCGCCGAGGCTGCCATTGACGGGCGAAGAACGCGCCCGTGTACAAAAAGTAATTGACGATGCATTGGCCACCCGGCCGGCATTACCGGAAACAACACCCTCATGGAAACCGCAAACAGTATAGCCGGCACTTACAAACAGCCGGAAGCAAGGCAATTCCAGGCAGTGAACCCGGCTACCGGTGAATCATTGCCCGGAGCGTTCGCCTGTGCAGATGAAAACACCGTCAACGAGGCCATGGAAGCCGCGGCCAGCGCATTTCCCCTTTACCGCATTATCGGCGGCGAACAAAAAGCCGCCCTGTTGCGAACGATCGCGGCGGAGCTGTCGGCTATCGGCGATACGCTGATCGCAAGGGCCCATGCCGAAACCGGTTTGCCCGTGGCGCGCCTCACCGGTGAGCTGGGCAGAACAACGGGGCAACTGCAGCTGTTTGCCCAGCTCGTGGAAGAAGGTTCGTGGGTGCAGGCCGTGATCGATACCGCGCAACCCGGCCGCAAACCGCAACCCCGGCCCGACATCCGGAAGATGCTGGTGCCCTTGGGCCCAGTGGTGGTGTTCGGTGCGAGCAATTTTCCGCTGGCGTTTTCCGTCGCAGGCGGTGATACCGCTTCGGCGCTGGCTGCGGGCTGCCCCGTGGTAGTGAAAGCGCATGCGGCCCATCCCGGCGTGAGCGCGCTGGTGGCCGCGGCGGTGAATGCCGCCTTGGAAAAATGCGGCCTGCCATGTGGTGTGTTCTCCATGCTGTACGATGACGGCTATGAAGTAGGCGCCGCATTGGTGCGGCACCCGCGCACGAAAGCCGTGGCCTTCACCGGTTCGCTGCAAGGCGGTTTGGCGCTGCAACGCCTCGCCGCACAGCGGGCCGTGCCTATACCGGTGTTCGCGGAAATGGGCAGCATCAACCCCGTGGTGATATTGCCCGGCGCATTGGAAAAACGCGCGGAGGCGATCGCCGCTGAACTGGCGGGCGCCATCACGTTGGGCGCGGGGCAGTTCTGCACCAATCCCGGCCTGCTGCTCACTATTGCCACGCCCGCGCTGGAACGCTTCGAATCCGCGCTGGGAACGGCGATCCGGCAAACGCCGCCGGCCACGATGCTCACCGCATCCATCCACCGTCATTATACGGCATCGTCTGCCGCCATGCAGCGGGAAAGCGGTGTAACGCCGCTGGCTGTAGCGCCGGAAGGAAGCGCCGGACAGGCGCACGCACAGGTGTTGAAAGTGACGGCGGAAGATTTTCTGCGTACGCCCGCCTTGTGTGAAGAAGTATTCGGTCCCGCTTCGCTGTTGGTGGTAGCGGATGATAAAGATTCGCTACAAGCGGTGGTAGCATCGCTGCAAGGGCAGCTCACCGCCACGGTGATAGCGGAGGAAGAAGAACTGACAGGAGAGCAGGATTTGCTGTTGCAACTGGCCGATATCGCCGGCCGCCTCATTTTCAACGGCGTGCCCACCGGCGTGGAAGTATGCGCCGCCATGCAGCACGGGGGGCCGTTTCCGGCCAGCAGCGACAGCCGCTTCACCTCCGTGGGCTCGGCCGCCATTTACCGCTTTGTGCGGCCGCTCGCTTGGCAAAACTGGCCGGACGCATTGTTGCCGGCGGAGTTGAAGGCCGGCAACCCATTGCATATTCTCCGTACTACGGATCAAAATCTGTCTACACGATGATCGCAAAAACATTTTTCTGCGTAGACGCGCATACCTGCGGCAACCCGGTGCGCCTGGTGGCCGGTGGGGGCCCCGTGCTCCAGGGCGCGAGCATGAGCGAAAAGCGCCAGCACTTCCTCCGCGAATTCGACTGGATCCGCAAGGGGCTGATGTTCGAGCCCAGGGGGCACGACATGATGTCTGGCAGCATCTTATACCCGCCGCACAACCCGGAAAACGACGTGGCGGTGCTGTTTATCGAAACCAGCGGCTGCCTCCCCATGTGCGGCCATGGTACCATCGGCACCATCACCATCGCCATTGAAGAAGGGTTGCTCATTCCCAAAGTGCGCGGCACCGTCAGGATGGAAGCGCCGGCCGGCCTTGTCATCATTACCTACAAAGAGGAAGGGGGGAAGGTCAAATCCGTGAAGCTGAAAAACGTACCCGCATACCTGGCGGCGGAAAACCAGCAAGTGGAATGTCCCGGCCTGGGCCCGCTTACGTTCGATGTGGCTTACGGCGGTAATTTTTACGCCATCGTTGACCCGCAGGAAAATTTCGCGGGGCTCGAAAACCATACCGCGGCGCAGTTGGTGGCCTGGAGCCAGGTGATACGGCAACGCATCAACGAAGCGTACACCTTCGTACATCCGGACGATGCCACGATCAACGGCTGCAGTCATGTGCTCTGGGCGGGAACGCCGCTGGATGCTTCCTCTACCGCGCGCAACGCCGTGTTTTACGGCGATAAGGCCATCGACCGTTCGCCGTGCGGCACCGGTACTTCCGCCCGCATGGCGCAATGGCATGCGAAGGGAAAACTGAAGGAAGGAGATGCGTTCGTGCATGAAAGCATCATTGGCAGCAAATTCACCGGCCGCGTGGAAGCGGTAACGGAAGTAGGCGGCAAGCCCGCCATCGTTCCCAGCGTGGAAGGATGGGCGCGCATTTACGGGTACAACACCATCAGGATCGACGAAGCGGATGACCCTTATGCATTTGGCTTCCAGGTGCTTTAATTTTTACGAACCATGGCGGACATCATTATCATCGGCGGCGGCATCATCGGGCTGAGCGCGGCATATTACCTGCACCGCGACGGGCACAGGGTGACGGTGCTCGACAAAGGCGAGATCATCGGCAACTGCTCTTACGGCAACGCCGGCATGATTGTGCCGAGCCATTTTGTGCCGCTGGCCGCACCGGGCATGATCAGGCAGGGCATCCGCTGGATGTTTAACAGCAGGAGCCCTTTTTATATAAAACCGTCGATTAACAGTGAACTGATCGGCTGGGGGTTACAATTCATCAAACATGCTACCGCCAGACATGTGGCGGCCGCGGCAGTGCCGCTGCGCGACCTGTCGCTCCTGAGCCGGTCGTTGTACAACGAACTGGCGCAGGAGCCGGGTTTTGCGTTCGGCCTGCAGCATAAAGGCATCCTCGCCTTTTTTAAAACGGAGAAAGCGGCGGAGGAAGAGGCGCACCTGGTCAAAGACGCGGCGGCGCTCGGCCTCGATTTCGCCCTGCTCGACGCGCAGGCCTGCCGGGCCCTGCAACCCGCCCTGGAGCTGGATGTGCTCGGCGCGGTGCATTACCGGTGCGACGCGCATTTGTCGCCCCGCCACCTCATGGCCGCCCTGCTGGCATACCTCGAGAAAAACAACGTTACCATCCTGCGCAATCATGCGGCAGACGGGGTGGAAATGGAAGGCGGCGCCATCCGGGCTGTAACGGCTTCGGGTAAACGATTCACGGCCGACCAGTTTGTACTGGCCACCGGCGCCTGGTCGCCTGCCGTGGCGAGAATGCTGCACGTCAAAGCACCGCTGATGCCGGGCAAGGGTTATTCGTTCATGGGAGAGAACCCTGGCGATAGCCTGCAAATACCGGCGCTGCTATGCGAGGCGCGGGTGGCGGTTACGCCGATGGACGGGCAAATCCGCTACGGCGGCACCATGGAGCTGGCCCGCATCAACGGGAAGGTGAATGTGAACCGCGTACAGGGCATCGTGGACGCCATCCCTGCTTACTTCCCCGGCCTTCGCCCCACGCTGCCCCCGGCAGCAAACACCTGGTTCGGCTTCCGGCCTTCTTCGCCGGACGGCCTTCCTTATATCGGCTACAGTAAAAAAGTGAAAAACCTCGTGCTCGCTACCGGCCATGGCATGATGGGGCTCAGCCTGGGCCCCGCTACCGGCCTGCTCGTCAGCGATCTGATCCATGGCCGCAAAACCGCCGTGGATGTTGCTCCCTTTGCCCCGGACCGGTTCTGACGCCAACCGGATTTTGACCGGTTTTTACCGGATTTTAACCCTGACAGGGCAAAATGTGACGCTGCGGGATAAAATGCGTAAATTGTAGGATGCAACACTGCTTATGAAAGTACTGCCGTTTACCATTTTGTATCCCGACGATAAAAGCGTGATTGCCGAACAGATCGAGCAGCCGCACTTTTACCAGTTCCTGCACCGCCACGACGAGTGTCAGCTCACACTCGTGGAAAAGGGAGCGGGCATCCTGATTGCAGGCAACAACATGCATGCCTTCAAGCCGGGCGACATTTTCCTGATCGGCGGCAACCTGCCGCACCTGTTCAAAAGTAATCCCGAGTATTTCGCGCCGCGGAGCAAACATTCCATCAAAGCCATTTCGCTGTACTTCAACGTGAACGGCACCATGGGCGGCTTGTTCAATCTGCCCGAGATGAAAGCGGTTAAAGCGTTTCTGCAGGCGGGCAAGCACGGGTTCAAAGTAGCTGCCAGGCACAGTGCGGCGGTAGCTGCGGGCATTCGCGCCGTACATGCGGCCACGGGCCTCGATGCGCTCCAGCGCTTCCTGGAACTGCTCACCATGCTGCATACGCTGAAAGATTCCATCCCCTTGTGCCCCGTGGATTATTCGGCCGAGATGTCGGAAAGCGAAGGCATGCGGCTGAGCAGGATCATGAGTTTCATCATGCAGCGCTACAACACGCCCGTGTCGCTCGAAGAAGTGGCGGCCGTGGCATACATGACGCCGCCGGCGTTTTGCCGGTATTTCAAAAGGCACACCGGCCGCAAGTTCGTGAACTTCCTGAACGAGGTGCGGATAAACGAAGCCTGCAAACACCTCACCCGGCCGGGCAAAGCAGACGGCATCGCCGACGCGGCCTATAACGCTGGCTTCAACAGCATCACCAATTTCAACCGGGTTTTCAAAAGCATCAAAGGGCATTCTCCAAGGGAGTACATCGCCCGGTACAACGCGGTGAACAGTTTATAATTTTTTGCTACCTTCGCACCGTATGTCACGGACTACTGCAACATATCTCCTCCTGGCAATAGCCTAGGGCCTCTTTCACGAGGCCGTTCCCGGTGCTGCATTCAATTGGCGGCGCCTGTATGCTATTTTCATATTTTTTTAAAACAAGCCCGCAAACCGGCCGCACAGGCTGGGGGCAACACCGTGCCGTTTACTGCATCGTGTAGGCGGCGCGTTACTTCAATAGCAATAGCAATGAATAACCAGATCATTATACGGCCGGAAACGGCCAACGACCATCAGGCGGTTTTCAACCTGATTACAGCGGCATTCGAAAAAATGGAATTCACGGACCACCGCGAGCAATACCTCGTGGAAAGGCTCCGCCGGTCTTCCGCCTTTATCCCGGAGCTATCGCTCGTAGCGGTCCTTGACGGGCGGATAGCGGGTTACGTACTGCTGACCCGGATCAGCATCGTCAGCAACGAACGCCGGGCGGAATCCCTGGCCCTCGCGCCGGTGGCCGTATTGCCCGAATGCCAGCAGATGGGCATAGGCGGCAAGCTCATCACGCGTGCACACGAGATCGCAGCCGGGCTGGGTTATACGTCCGTGGTGCTGCTCGGCCACGCGGACTACTATCCCCGGTTCGGTTACCTGCCGGCGCACCATTTCGGCATCGCCCTGCCGTTTGACGTACCTGCAGAAAATTGCATGGTATGCGAACTGACAACAGTAGGATTGCAGGGTGTGCAAGGCATGGTAGAGTATCCGGAGGAATTCTTCCAGTAAAAACGCATCGCATGATGTGCCGGGCCCTGTAGTAATGCAGGGCCCTTTTTTGTGCACAGGTGCGTTTCGGGCGCGGATACAACAGGCTTTGTGTGTTGAAAACGTTTAACCGGTAAGTGGCTACCAGCTGGCGCTGAATCTATCGCGGTATTCTCCCGCGTAAGGCACACCGGCGGCTTCCGCAGCTTCAATATGCGCGCGGGCTTTAGCCGGGTCGTAGAAAGCGCTGATCATGTAAAGAATGGCGAGGTCCACATGCACTTCCGGCTGCTCATCCACCGCTTCGAGATAGTATTGCATAGCGGTATCGAGGTTTACGTCAACCGCGGTGCCGTCTGTATAAAAACAGCCCAGCCGCCATTTGGCGAAGGCGCTGCCTTTCCCCGCAGCTTCCTTGTAATAGAACACCGCGTTGGGGTAATCGGCTTTCTTTTCGTAAATATTCCCGATGAACACGGCCCCGTTTTTGTTGGCCTTGTAGGCGTCCCAATAATATTGAAACGCTTTATCGTAATCCTCCCGGTCGTATTCCGGCTGGAAATAGACATCGCCGAGCGCGATGAGCGCGTCCGCATGCCCGGCGGCAGCGGCCTTTTCCAGCCAATGTGCCGCCATGTCCACATCCTGCGCCGTGCCGCGCCCATGGAGATATGCAAGGCCGAGATTGTTCATGCCATATTGGTTGCCATGCCCGGCAGCCCGGGTGTACCATTCGAATGCCAGCTGATAGTCGGTGAAGCCCTCCACCGTTTCGTAAATGAAGCCGGTGTCGGTCATTGCTCCGCTATGCCCCAGCTCGGCCGCTTTCCCATAATGCTCCAGCGCTTTGGCGATCTGGTCTTTTGCCAGCGCATCCTCGCCTTTTTGATACCAGCTTTCCGCCAGCTTTTGCGGGGCGGCGATCTGTTCGAGCTGCATGGTCTCCGCCTTGCTGAAATTGTACTTTGCGTTGCGCAGTTCTTTCTTGGCTTCGTTCGTGCTGATGGAACGGGTTTCACCGTTGCGGCTGATGACGTCAATGCCTGCATCGTGGAAGCCCAGTGCCGTGCCAAACGCCAGCTCACCGCCTTTGCCATTGATGCTTTTGTAGGTGGCGGCGGTGATGATGTTGCCGGCAATGCCGGCCAGGCCCCAGCGTTTGTTTTGCTGGTAGCCGAAGATGTCTTTCCTGATCCACTTCACGCCATCGAACTCCGCCGGCAGCACCCACCGGGGATTGTTCCCGGCGGCGAACAGGCCGGTGCGTTTGTTTTGCATCACTACCGCGAAGGCTTCGCCGTTGCCGTCGCCCACGTCTTTTAACGGGTGCAGCGCCTGGCAGTAGCAGGGGAGCACCCAGCCTTTCCCGGGAACGTACAGCCCTTTGCCATTACCGTTTTCGGTGATGAGGCCGTTGAGCGCATACTCGGCGCGGATGGCGGTATAGTCCGCCGGCAGCACTTCGCCGCCGTCCGCATTTTTCAGCCCCACCCGGTTGCCCTGTTTCACGATGTAATATTCGCCGAACATGTCGAGGCTGATGGCGCGGCCTTCGGCCAGCAGCTGGAAGCGGTGCGTGAAATACTGATTCCGCCCGTCCGCCCCGTAAAAAATATAGTGTGCGTATTGGCCGCTATAATCCACCGCCACATCCTGCGCCGCCCGGAAACCGATGAGGATGTTGGCCTCCAGGTCGATCACCCCCCATTGCCCCAGCTGCTGTATTGCTACCTGGTGGCTGGTGAGCAGGTAGGCATCTTCATAAACAGCGGGCAGCAAAATCTGCCCGGCCGCATCTTTCACCCCATACCGGTCGCCCTCGCGGAACACTTCCGGTCCGCCGGTTTCTTCCGGTTCGTCATTGTGGATAACGGCCCATCCGAAATCGTACGTTTCTTCATTAAGCAATTCCCGGAAATTCCGGAAAAAGCCGTCTCCGCTGGTGAAATAGGGGCAGGCGTCGAGCAGGGCCGGATCGTTCGCCGCAATAGCCGCGGAAATAGCGGCATTGTTGGCGCTGATGGCCGCCGCGAGCTCGCGGGCCTGTGCGGCATGATTGCCTTCGCTGCCGTCGTCCATGATGTTGAACACATCCCAGGCATCGAGGTGGAAGCAGGCGTGCACCGCCTTTTCTTCCAGGAACTGCAACAGCTGGTTTTTGGCCAGTTCGAAAGCCGGCAGGTTTTTGACGAGGCGGCTTTTGTGCTTATCGATGAAGTCGTACAACGCCCGGATGGCGGTAATGCCTGGCGCGGCCGGCGCGTACAGCCCGCCTTCGGTGCCATTGTACAACGGCGGGAGGATCGAGATGCCACCCGCCAGTAACGGTTGCAGCAGCAGTGGCAACTCGTATCCCCATTCCGTGAGCATCAGCACGCCGTCGCCATTGGCGCCGTAGGAGGCGAGAACGGCATCGAGGCCGGTAGCGGCTGGCATTGTTGCAGAAGGGGCGGGCAGGCGGTCGATATTGTAGAGATATATTCTGTGCGACATATGGTTTCCGGGTTAGGGGTGCAAGTATACGAAAATGCCCGAAAGCGGGTGATGGCCGGAGCGGCGGATAGCGAAAATAATGGCAGTAATTGTAAATTATGCATGGATTTCATGTTCCGCCAATCGTTATCTTTAATGCGACCGTTCATCTTCCCCGGATGCGTTCATGATATTGGCCACGTCTTAATTTTGACATATCTTGATTGTGCTTCACCTAACCATAACAAACAGCAAGTGATCCGCGCCTGGCAGGAAAAAATCGCATTACATGATGACGCAGCTTCGTTCGAGCAGCTGTATCTCCATTTTGTGCCGGAGCTGACGCGGTTTGCGGCTTCTTTTCTTCCCGATCGCGCCGTGGCGGAAGATATTGTGGCGGAAACATTCGTGACGCTCTGGAAGAAGCGATGCACGCTGCAGGAAATCGACAACCTGCGGGTGTACCTCTATTCCTGTATCCGGAACGCAGCCCTCAACCACATCCAGCATCACCAGAAACGGATGTTTTTCCCGTTCGACCAGCTCGACGTTCCTCTTGAATCTTATTTCGACGCTTCCGACCCCGAGCGACAGTACATGTCCCGCGAGCTGCACGATGCCGCCGCCCGCGCGGTGGAAGCGCTGCCTCCCAAATGCCGCATGATATTCCGCCTCGCCCGTGAAGAGGGTCTCCGGTACAAGGAGATCGCCGCCATCCTCAACATCTCCGTCCGAACTATCGACAGCCAGGTGGCCATTGCGCTGAAACGCATCCACGCCGCCATCGGTCCCTACCTGGTACGCTATCCCTGAAATTATTTTTTAGCCTTTTAGGTGATCGGCACCGTTGAATTTGTCTTATGAACGAATCCAATGCATGCCCTCATGTCTGTTGAACGTTACTGGGTCCTGATTGGCCGCAAACTGAGCGGGGAAATCACGGACGCGGAATTAAAGGAACTGGCCGCCATGCGCGCGCCGGACACGGAGGAAGATCCTGCGCTGTCGCTGCTGTCGAAGAATTGGCCCTTGCACCGTGCGCCCATGCCGGAAGGGGAGCAGCTTCACATGCTGGAGCTGCTGCGTGGAAAAATGGCGGATGAGGCGGGCGAAAGCCCCGGGCCTGTTCAGTCGCCTGCGCGCCGCGGAAAAATAGCGGTATGGATAGCCATGGCAGCGGCCGCTTGCATCGCCGGCGCCTGCTACCTGTTTTTCCCGGGCACTCCGGACCTCGAACTGCATGAAATAGCCGCGAAGCCCGGCATCAAATCGCGCATCACCCTCCCGGACGGCTCGGCCGTTTGGCTGAATGCCGGCAGCAAACTGACGTACGACGACGGGTTCGGCCGCCACAACCGCCGCATCCGGCTCAGCGGGGAAGCTTACTTCGATGTGGCCACCCAGGCGGAAAACCCTTTTGTGATTGCCGCAGGCGGCGTGGAAGTGAAAGTGTTGGGAACGGCATTCAATTTAAGGGCGTACGATGGCGAGCCGTCTATAGAAACGGCACTGGTGAAGGGCAGCGTACAAGTGGTGTTCCCCAGCGGCAACGCAACGGAAACGGTACTGTTGAAGCCCATGGAGAAATTGCTCATCACGCGCCCCGGCAATGGTAAAAAAACACCCGAATCCGCAGCCATCGAAGCGCTGCGTTTTCAGAAAGGGAGCGACGGCCTCATCCCGGAAATAGCGTGGAAAGACAACACGCTGTGCTGCGACCGCGAGCCGTTCCCCAGTCTGGCCGCACGGCTGGAACGATGGTATAACGTAGATATCCGCTTTGCCGCCGATGCCGCGGCGGAACTGGAATTTACCGCTACCGTCAGGAGCGAGCAACTGGAAGACGTGCTGGATGCTTTGAAAGCCGCATCCGGCAACCGTTTTGATTATACGTACGATCCGATGCAAAGAACAGTGGACATCAGCGAAGTACATTAGATAAGCATTCAACCAAACTCACACGCCGTTATGGAAAACAATTCGACCTAACACCCTGCCATCCAAACAAAAGGGGGGAATGCTGGCACACTCCCCCAAAGAAAGTTTTAGTACAGATGCCCTTCATTTTGCAAAGGGAAGGGGCATCTATTGTCAAACCATCTCAACCAAAGGTATGAAAAAAACACACAGGACCTGCGGCTTGCCGTACCGGCCTGCTATCACCCAGTGCATCAAAGTTATGAAGATTACTTTCCTGCTGCTGCTTGCCTGCCTTCAGTTACAGGCCGGGTTCTCACAAAGGAGAATCTCGCTTCGCTTCGACCAGGTAAGCCTCAAGGATGCGCTCCGACAGATCGAACTGCGCAGTTCCTTTCGTTTCATTTACAATGACGATCTCCTCCCGCCGGATAAAGTGGTGAGCCTTTCGGTGAACAACGCGAAAGTGGAGGAGGTGCTGACGCGGATGCTGGAAGGCACCTCGCTTACTTTCGCCCTGAAATCGGCGGAACTGGTGGTGATCAGCCCGCACGAACCGGGCGCCCCGCGCTACCTGATCGTCAGGGGTACCGTCAGAGACACTGCCGGCGCACCGCTGGTGGGGGCCATCGTTCGCCAGAAGAACGGTCCTGCAGGCACCACAACGTCTGAAACGGGTGCGTTCGAATTGAACGTTCCGGAGGGAACGCCGCTCATTTTCTCGTTGATCGGGTACGAACCGCAGGAGCTGGCGGCATCCGCCGCTCCGATGGACGTGCGGCTGAAGGTATCCGCCAGCGCACTGGAACAGGTGGTGGTGGTAGGCTATGGCAGCGATACCCGGCGTAAACTGGTAACGGCGGTGTCTACCATCAAAACGGACAAAATGACGACGTTGCCGTTCTCCAATATGGCCGACGCCCTGGCCGGCCGCGCCCCGGGCGTGATCACGATGAGCGCCGGTGGCGAACCCGGTGTTGGATCGGCCAGAATTGCTGTACGCGGCGGTTCCGGCCCCGACCGTGGCGGCCCGCTGTACGTGATCGACAACGTAGTGTCGTCGCGCTTCGATTTTCAGAATCTGCAGCCGCAGGACATTGAATCCATTTCGATTCTCAAAGACGGCGGGGCCACGGCAGTGTATGGCGCGCGCGGCGCGAACGGCATCATTCTCGTCACCACCAAACGCGGAAAAGCGGGAAAAGTAAACATCAACTTCGGCGTGCTCACCGAATTCTCCAAGCCGACCGTTTTACCGAAACGCATCAACGCCTACAACTTCGCGCTGGCGCAGAACGCGGCCGCGGCCGCGGATAACCAGCCGGCCGTATATTCTCCCGGCCGGCTCGATACTATCCTGAACAGGAAAGATCCGTATGTATGGCAGGATAACGACTGGTACGGCATGACCCTGCGCAACTACACCCCGCAAACCAAATACAGCCTCGATGTGAGCGGAGGCTCCGACAAAACGACGTACTTCCTGTCCCTGGCATATTTCAACCAGCATAGCAACTACAAAACAGACGTAACCGGCTTCAAACGTTACAACGCCCGCGCCAGCGTTACCCAGCATTTCGACAAACAGGGCATCACCGCCAGCGCCAATATGTATGCTACTCTCACCAATAACCGGTTTCCCGGCGCCAGCGCTTTCGAAATCTGGAGCCACCTCCAGAACAGCCCGCCCTTCAAGATGGCGTATAACAAAGATGGCACATACGCGGCGGGGGTTGACCATCCGCTCGTAGACATCGATCCCCGTTCCGGCTACCGCCGTGATGAGTTCCGGAATGTAAACGGCAACCTGACGCTCGACTGGCAGGTGCCCTGGGTACAAGGGCTCAAAGCCGGCCTGCTGGGCTACTACAAAATTGAGGACCGTTTCCGCAAAGGGTGGTACACCCGCGCGCCGCAATTCGATAACCTGGGCATCGAACAATACCGCACACCGCCCTCGCTCGATGAAATATCCGATCGCTCCCAAAGCACCACACTACAGGCGCGCATCGAGTACCAGCGGAGTTTCCGCAAGCATGCCGTCAACGTGCTGGCTTTGTATGAAGAAAGCGAAGACATGTCGGAACAATTGTCGGCCAGGCGCATCAATTTCCCGTCGTCGGCGGTGGATCAGCTATTCGCCGGCAGCAACAACGGCCTGGTGAACGGCGGCAGCGCCGCGGAAGGCGGGCGCCG
The DNA here is from genome assembly GCA_965653365.1 of uncultured Chitinophaga sp. GTDB lineage: Bacteria > Bacteroidota > Bacteroidia > Chitinophagales > Chitinophagaceae > Chitinophaga. The sequence continues at coordinate 156,176 of CBFGZV010000002.1, forward strand.
CGGATATGTGGGCCGCCTGAAATATGACTACGACGGGCGTTACATCGTCGAAGGCAGCTTCCGGTACGACGGCTCCGACCGCTTCCCGCGCGAGCGCAATAGCAAATGGGGCTTCTTCCCCTCGCTGTCGCTCGGATGGGTGGCCAGCGATGAAAAATTCTTCCCCTTCAAGAATATATTCGACCAGCTTAAATTGCGCTATACCATCGCAACCGTAGGGAACGACGACGTGCGCGACCCCGCGGGCAACTCCGTGCGTTTCCCGTACCTGTTGAACAGCTACTCCCTCATCGAAAACGCCTACGTGGTGGGCGGTAACCCCATGATCGGGTTCCGCGAAGGCAGCCTGGTAGACCGGTTCGTACTGTCGTGGTACTCCACCCGCGATTACAATACCGGCCTCGATTTTGCCCTGCTGCGCAACCGCCTGAGCGGCAGCGTGGATTATTTCTACAAAAGGACCACGGGCTACATCATCAATTCCGCGGCGCGTTATACCACGCCGCTCGGCACCGGCCTCCCGTATGCGTCGTCCAACTCCGCCTTCCGCCGCCACGGCCTCGAATTCCAGCTGAACTACGCGGACAGGGCGGGAAAGGACTTCCAGTACCAGGTGGGTGGTAACCTCACGATGTACAACGAATTGTGGGAGCGCGACGACAGTGAAGACAGCGTGTCGCTCAAAAATCCGAACAGCCGCCGCACGCACGCCACCTTCGTATGGGGCAACGGCCTGCATAACCTGGGCTATTACCAGACCGTAGACGATATCATCAACAATCCCCGTTACACGCCCGGCGGTCAGCTCACCCCCGGCGACATCCATTACGAAGACACAAACGGTGACGGAAAAATCGACGGCGCGGACGCCCGGCGCATCGGCAAGCAACGTTTTCCCGCGCTCACCTTCGGGATGAACATGTCGGCTACCTGGAAAGCCTTTAGCGTGGAAATGCTGTGGCAGGGTACCGGCACGCGCACCGTGCGTTTGCAGGGATCGCTCACGGCGTATTCAGCCAATAATCTCGTATATGACTTCCAGCGGGATTTCTGGACGCCCGACAACAGGAACGCCTTGTTCCCGCGGCAGTCGTTGTCGTCGGACAGAAACGGCAACAACAACTATACACCGGGAGGCTACGCATCCGATTTCTGGTTATACGATGCCCGGTACCTGCGCCTCAAAAGCCTGCGCATCGCCTTCGACGCCAAAAAGCAGTTCCCGCGGCAGCTGGGTTTCGTGAGCAGCTGCCTGCTCACGCTGAACGGTACCAATCTCCTTACGTTCTCGCCGGTGAAAGATTACTTCGACCCGGAGACCAGCGACGAGGCCAACTATGGTTATCCCGTACAGAAAGTGTATTCAGTAGGGTTGAACATCGGGTTCTAGTTTTTATCAATCAAAAAAAACGACATGAAAAAGTTTATATGGATGGGAGCGGCGGTTGTCATGCTGGCATCTGCCTGCAAAAAGGACCTGCTCGACAAAGGGTATCTCGACCGTTTCCCGGAAGAAGCCATCTGGAAAGACAAAAACCTGGCCGAGGGGTATGTGTTCGATACCTATGGCCGCGTACTGCAGCTGTATTACAACCAGAAACTCGACGACTGGACGGATAATAACTGTAACAACTATACGAATAACGTTTCGCTCGACAATATCGACAACAATTACGACGCCGGCTGGAACCAGTACGCGCGCATCCGTAACTGCAACCTCATCCTCGAAAAGCTGACCGGCAATACGGTGATTGCCGAGGCCGACAGGAAGCTGATGATGGCCGAAGGGAAGTTTCTCCGCGCCATGGTATACTACTACATGGCGCAGCGTTTCGGTGGTGTAATGATCGTGGATAAGGTGATGGAGCCGAATACGGCCGACTTCCGGTTGCCCCGCAAAAGCATCACTGAAACGTACGATTTTATTCTGAAAGACCTTGCCGATGCCGCCGCCGACCTGCCGGCAACCGCAGCCACCGGCCGTGCCACCAAAGGCGCGGCGCTGGCCATGCGCACCCGCGTGGCATTGCAGGGCGCCGCATATATACCCGCCAAAAAAGATGCGTACCTCGATATCGTGATCGCCGATGCGCAGGCTGTACTGGGTATGAGCTACAACCTCGATGCCGATTATGCCGGTATGTTCAGCGATTTCGGCAAAGCGCAGGCTTCTAAAGAGCTCATTTTTGCCTACTTCCGGAAAGGGATCAACACCTCCTTCAGCAGCACGGCGATGCAGGCCTTATGCCCCAACCACGGCAACGAAAAGCTCAACCCCGGGTATAACCACCCGCCGTTCGTGGAAAGCTTCGAAGGATGGCCGGAAAGGTTCCCCTCGCAGAACCTCGTGGACGCATATGAAGTGCTCGACGAAGCGGATGGGAAAGCAAAAAAATGGGACCAGACATCGTATTACGCCGACTTTCTGGCCAACGGCGGGTATGTGTCCAGGGCCATGTACCGTAACCGCGACAAACGTTTCTATGCCACCGTGGTGTATGATTCCACCAAGCTGTTCAACAACAACGTGCTCACGCGCGCGCTCGGCAACATGAACCGCCTGAGTAACGTAGGCGGCGAATGGGGCGTGTCCGAATCGAACTATTATTACCGGAAAGGGCTATACGAAGTTAAGAAACTCTGGTACAGCGACCCGACGGATCATCACCAATCGGTGCTCCGCCTGGGCGAAGTATACCTGAACTATGCCGAGGCGTTGCTGCTGAAAGGCCGCACGGCCGAAGCGGTGGCCGCCGTCAATAAAACCCGTGAAACGCATGGCGGGTTGCCCGCGTTCGGAGCGCTGACGCAGGCCGGGGCCTGGGTGGCCTACCGCAATGAACGGCGGGTAGACATGGTGCTGGAGGAAGACCGTTACTGGAGCCTCCTGCGCTGGGCCAAATTCAACGGCCAGGCCACCATCCCGGAACTGGTGGAGCCTGTCCGTGGCATCGATATCGCGGCGGACGGGCGTTCTTTTACCATTACGGCCATCACGCTGAACAACAATTCCAACCGGCAGTTCAACGCCCGGCGCTTCCTGTTCCCCGTACCGCAGGGCCAGATACAGGCAAACCCGAACCTGGCGCCGAATAACGACGGATGGTGATTTTTAAACTGATTCAAAACAAAGGATATGAAAAAATACCTGCTGATGCTACTGGTGGCCGTAGCGGGCCTGCTGCAGTCGTGCCTCAAGAAAGGGCTCGACGAACTGCCTGCATTTAAGGATGCGAACATTACACGGTTTGATTTTGAATACCGCTGGAACGACAACGGCACTTTCCGCGTGATACGTTTCAATACTGCCGCACCGGTGGTGAACGGTAAAACCATCACCGTGACCACTACTGTGCCGGCGGCTACCGGCAGCTTTACTACGACGGTCCGCAACGGGGTGTCTGCCGCGAACATTGTGGGGATGTGCGACTTGTCTACCGCCGCAACGATCAAACCGGTGAGCGGCGCTCCGGCACTGGGCGCTCCCGGCGACTATTCAAAGCCCGCTTCTTATGAAGTGACGGCGGCTGACGGCGTCACCAAAAACACCTGGACGTTGCAGCTCACGTTTGTCAAATAAATTTTTGTTTCACATGGCGGCCCGTGCTATAAATACGGGCCGCTTTTATCTAGCTTTACTTGAACATGATACGGACATGCGCCTTGATATTGAGCGGGCTGATGATAGGATGGGCCGCGCGGTCGGCTACCCCCGGAGACACCGTGCGGGCATCGGATTACGGGGCGAGGCCCGGCAGTTTTGAAGATGCGCTGCCGGCCCTGCAACGCGCCATCGCGGCCTGCAAGGAGAAAAAAGCCGCCGTGCTGCTGCTCGATTCCGGACGGTATGACATCTGGCCCGCGCATGCGGCCGTGCGGGAATATTTTATTTCAAATACGTCTTCCGAATCCGAATGCCCGTCGAAACTTAAAAAGATCGGCCTGCTGTTCGAAGGAATGGAAAACCTCACCGTGGAAGGAAATGGCGCCCTGCTGATGTTTCATGGGAAGATGATCACCTGGGCGATGGACAGCTGCCGCAATATGACGTTGCAACATCTGCGGGTGGATTTTGAACGGCCCAGTATGTCGGAGATGACTATTTTGACCGCGTCTGATTCCGTGGTGGAAGCCGCCGTTCATCCCGATTCCCGGTACGATATCAGCAACGGGCGGCTGCAATGGTATGGAGAAGGCTGGGGGATGCGGCACTTTCATGCCATCCGGGTGCGCCCGGCTGAAAATACGCTGTGGTACGACAACTGGCTCCCGTTCAACAAAAGCAGGGCCCGGCAGCTGGCGCCGGGAAAAGTGGGTTTCTCCGGCGACTTCCGCAACAGACGCTTCGCGCCAGGCGACATTATCACGATCCGTGATCCCATCCGCGACCACGTGGGTGCGTTCGTCCGCCATTCCGCAGGCGTGCGCTTGAAAGATGTGCGCATGCATTACATGCACGGGCTGGGCATTATCGCGCAATTTTCGGAAAACCTGCACTACGAAAGCGTGGTGGTGGCGCCGCGAGAGGGAAGCGGGCGCCGGATAGCGGCGTTTGCTGACGGGATGCATTTCTCTGGATGCCGCGGCCAGATCACCATCGATAGCTGCCGGTTCAGCGGCGGGCACGACGACCCCGTGAATGTGCATGGCACCCATCTCATCGTGCAGCAGGTCGTTTCCGGCAACCGGCTGCGGCTTCGTTTCATGCATCCCCAAACTTACGGGATGAATGCTTTTTTCGCCGGAGACAGCACCGCACTGCTGGATGCCGCGTCGCTCCGGGTATATGCCTTTCCCGTTGTGAAAACCGCCAGGCTCGTGTCCGAACGCGAAATGGACGTGACGTTCGCTTCGCCGCTGCCCCCCGGCGTCAAACCCGGCGACGCGCTGGAAAATGTGACCTGGACGCCCTCGCTTACCATTCGTAATTCCCGGTTTGAAGGCACCAATACACGGGGCCTGCTGGTGACCACCCGCCGCAAAGTGCTGATAGAACACAACGTATTTTACAGAACGGGGATGCATGCCATCCTCATCGCTAACGACGCATCGGGCTGGTATGAATCGGGCCCGGTTCAGGACGTCGTCATCCGTGGCAACGAATTCCGCGAATGCGGGTATAACAGCGGGCGGCATAATTTTACGATCGCCATAGAACCGGAAGTGAAAAGAGCGGCGCCCGGCTACTATGTGCACCGCAACATCCGCATCACCGGCAACACCTTTATCCAGTATGACTATCCCATCCTGTTCGCGCGCAGTACGGATGGGCTCACCTTTACGGACAACCGCATCGGGCGCACGCACTTCCTGCCGGCCGGACAACCGGGACCTAACATTGTTTTGCAGGGCTGCAAGGGAGTGACGGTGAAGCGTAACACCGTCACCGGATTTGAAAAACTCGACGTGAAACAATAATTCGTATTATTCCCCATTTGTTTGTTAGCCAGTTCTTATTTATTGACAGGCTGGTTGACCTTGAAGAACATAAAACAAACTTTCGCGTTCGTGCGGGCGGAATTGTTAGGGAATTGTCATTTCCCTCCCCGTACATCTCCTGGTTGCCGTACCCCGCCATATCTTACCCATGGATGCGTTGTTGCTTTTGAAAATTGATTGTGCCTATCCGCTACTCTTAAAAACCGAAATCTAAAGTCCCCTTGTATGATAAGTAAATTTACCCGCCTGGTCACGGTGCTGGCACTGTTAGGCACTACCACGTTCGCGCAGGAGCGCAAAGAAAACTACGAAAAGGACGAGCATGAAGAGCACGAAAAAAAAGAAAGAGAGAACGAGAAAAACGAATACGCCCATGCCCACAGTTCCTGGTTTGCGGAAATGCTCAAGCGCAAGCCCGATGTCCGCAAAGCGCAAGCCGCGTTCGACAGCTATTTCGCCAAACATGCAAATGAAGACAGCAAGCTGAAAGACCGCTTCGTTACCTGGATGCAGATGGCCGCGCTGTACAAAGACAAATCCGGGATGGGCGGCGCCTACCCGGCGATCAAAAAGAACAAAGCCGCCAGAACCGCCATCGCCGGCATGCCTGCAACGGCCGACGGCATGTTCGGCACCTGGAAGATGATTGGCCCCGCCAATATGACCCGCCAGCAATGCGGCAACAACAACCTCGTTACGGGCGGTTTCGTAGACAGGGTGTACGTCAATCCCTACAACACGCAAAATCTCTTCGCGGGATTCTCCTACGGCGGCTTGTGGGTGAGCAAAGACCAGGGCGGCACCTGGCAGCTGACCGACGGCAGCTTCGCCAACGGCACCAACACCTACGCCAACAGGGACTATTATTACGGTGAAATAGAAGCGCACATGCTGAACAGCGAGCTGGTCTATTCCGCCACGGAAGCGGGCCTGTTGAAGTCGACCGATGGCGGCATCAACTGGACACTGTTGCCGCAGCTGAACCGTAACAGCTCGCCCACGGAAAGGCCCTATTTCGTTACCCTCGCCACAGACGATCAGCAGGTGGTGCTCAGCACCTTCGGCAGGAAAGTTTACCGTTCCACCGACGGCGGCAGCACCTGGGCGGTAGTGTTCGACAACAGCCTGGGCGGCGCCAACCGCAGGGGTACTTCACAGTACAACCTGAACACGCCTTTCGGCCTCAATGAACGTTTCTTTAACTTCTTCGGGCTGGAAGCGAACTTCAGCAACCCGGACGAGTTTTATCTCGGCGTGTGGAACAGCCTCAACCAGGCGTGTATTTACAAGTCGACCGACAAAGGCGCTACCTTCTCGCTGCTGGTGAACCTGAACACCACGCTGAACACCGGCTGGACGAACACCAGCATGGTAGGCATGAAAACCATTCCTTCCAGTCCCGACATGGTTTCTGTATTCCAGCAATATGTGAGCAACAAGCCGCGCTATAAAATATCTTCCACCGGCGCCTTCCTCGGCGCGGATACCATCAAAGCCTATGTGGAAGCGTTTGATATTGACTGGAACAACCGAAACGTAATGTACCAGGGGCAGTACAGTCCCGACTACATCCTCAAATCCCTGGACAGCGGTAAAACTTTCGCGAAACCTTATGGGCCGGGCTGTAACTACCTGCACGCGGACATCCGCGGCATCAGCGCCGTGGGCGATGTGGTGCTCGTGGGTAACGACGGCGGGCTGGGGATTTCCACCAATGGCGGCGTAACCATGGTGGGCACAGGCTTCGAAATCAACTCGATGGATATCTGGGGATTTTCTTCTTCCCCGAAAAGCGACATCGTGCTCGCCGGCCTCGACCACAACCAGACCTTCGTGCGCAGTTTTGAAAGCCCCGGCGGATGGCGCAATATCAAAGGCGCCGATGCGGGCGTTTGTTCCGTGAACCCTTACCAGGACCGCTGGCTGTATTACGATTGGGCGTACGGAGTGAACAAGGGCTTCCTGAATACCAACGGCACGGTCACCGAATCATCCGTGGCGGCCGATGTGGACCTGGGCTCCCTGCAATTCCATCCGCACCTTACGTTCAATATTTTCGGCATCAGGAAATCCAACAACAAAATACTGGTGCAGTCGTCGGACAACATGGCGTCCGCCACCGTGTTCAAAGATTTCGGGGAAACGGTGAATGCCCTGCGCATTGCCCGCCGCGACCCGAGAACCATGTATGTGCTGCTGAGCCAGAAAAAGATCATGAAGAGCATCGACAGTGGCGTTACCTGGGTGAATGTAACACCGTCATTGACGGCCAGCAGTAACCAGACGAACATCACCGCCATCGAAACCGGCAAAACGCCGGATGAACTGTGGGCCGCCTACGGCAACGCGCAGAACGCGGCCAAAGTGCTGCGCTCCACCGACGGTGGCGCTACCTGGACCAACATCACCACGGCCAATCTTCCCGCCGCCGCAGTAAGCGACATTGCCTACCAGCGTGGCACCAACGGCGGGGTGTATATCATCACCATCACGGCTACCGGTACGAAAGTATGGTACCGCAACAACGCCATGCCTCAATGGGAGCAGGTGGGCAGTACCCTGCCCATGATGGGGTACATCAAAGGCCGCCTGTATGTGGTGCCGGCCAAAAATAAAATCCGCTTCGGCAGCTCGCGCGGCGCATGGGAAAACGACCTGTACGAAACCTCCGGTGTTGAGGCGAACATTGCCTCAGAGCGCTGGAATGCCGTATGCGGCGCCGACAGCATCCAGTTTTACAGCGCCGCGGCGGTAGCCCCGGGCGCCGTTACGTATGAATGGCAATTCCCCGGCGGCTCGCCCTCCGTATCCAGCCTGGAAAACCCGAAAGTAGTGTACACCACGCCGGGCCGGTACGATGTAAAACTGAAAGTGACCAACGCCGCCAATGTGACCGACGAAATCACCCTTTCGCAATTCGTGAACTTCCAGACAGACATCTGCAAGGCCGACACCATTGCCGGCAAAGCGCTCGATATCAGCGGCACCGCCACATCGCGCATACCGCTGAAAAAACTGTCTTACAACAGCAACACCTTTACGGTAACGGCCTGGGTGAAACCGAAAGGCCTGCAGAAAAGCTTTTCGCAGATCGTGTCTGTGAAAGGGCCCAGCAGGTTCGGCATCGGCTTCGCATTCAAAGGGTATGCGGCCAACAACAACCTGGTGGTGAGCAACAGCACCTTGTCTTACGGCATCACTTCCTCCATCAATCTGGTGGCGGAGCAGTGGAACCACATCGCTGTAACATATTCTCCCACGACGATTAAAATTTACCTCAACGGCGGCACACCCTGGGTGACGACCGGCAACTTTGCGCCGATCGATTTCTCGCAGCAGGCGCTCACGATTAATGAAGACCTGCATGCCGGGCAGGGAGGTAATTTCAAAGGCGCCATTGAGGAGCTGGCGATCGTGAACTACACCATGACGCAGGAAGAGATTCGCGAGAAGATGCATTTCGTGCAGAAGCCTGGTATTGATACGGGCTTGGTCGCTTATTACCAGTTCAATCAGTACGACGCTACATCGAGCACCCTGTATGACGCGATGGGCACGGGTGTTCCCGCCATCGTGGGCAACAGCCTCATCACGAATTCCACCGCGCCGGTGGGTACCGGCGTGAGTGAGCGTCTCACCATTGCAGCCGCTGGTCAGTATAATTTCAGCGCGCCAGGCGTTGGGCTGCATGTAAATGCGGCACGTTTACCGAACGGGGAAGTGGTGGCGCACCGCTTGTACGGCCGGCCCAACGGGTTGCCCGCTACCGCCGGTACCCTGAGCCCCGACTATTGGATCATCCGCAACTATGGCACCAACGATTCCATCGCACCGCTTGATTTTATAACGTTCAGCAAACTAGCGGTGACCGTAGGCGATGCCGCCAATCCTTCGGTGCTTAAATTGTACCGCCGCCCCGAAAACGCGTTCGATACCACGTGGAATGCGTCCATCTGCGCGGCAGACAGCACCAACCCCGGTATCAACGGCTCCGTGACCTTCAGCAACAGTTGCGGCATCAACCGCTTCGGGCAGTTCATCATCGCCACGGAAGGCAATTCCTTCGTGCCCTGCACGGGTGGGGCCATCCCGGCGAAGAACACCTGGCGCATTGCAGCATCTTCCGAAGAAATGGTGAATGCGGGCGCCAATAACGGCCGCGCCATGCACGCGATTGATGATAATGCTGGTACCTACTGGCTGTCGAGCGTATCTGGCGGCGCGGTGCATCCGCACGACCTGGTGATCGACCTCGGTATCTGCGCCACCATCGGCAGCCTGAGCTATCTGCCACGGCAGGACCTGGGCAGTGCCGGTGGAAAAATCGAGGAGTTCGAGATCTACATCAGCCAGGACAGCGTGGTGTGGACGCTCGTGGCACACGATAGCTGGCCCGCCAGTGGAGCAACGCCCCGCATTGTGAACTTTACGCCAGGCACCGGCCGTTATGTGAAGCTGCATTCCATCAGCGTGATCAACAACGCCGACTGGTCGTCTGTAGCGGAAATCAATCTTTCCGAAGGCCAGGTCGCCATACCGGCCCAGGCAGCTATTGCCGGGAACAGGATGGAACAAAGCCAGAAAGGAAAATTCGTGCTGTACCCGAACCCCGTGGCGAAAGACCTCACCATCGAGTTCACGGCCAGCCGTGAAGGCGCTGCGGAACTGAAGGTGTTCGACGTAGCCGGCAAACTGCAGCTGCTGCGTAAAATTGACGTAGCGGCCGGCGCCAACAAAGTACTGGTCAACACCGGCACTTTGCAGAACGGCACGTATGTACTGTCGATGCTGATCGACGGGAAAACGGTATCGAAACTTTTTGTAGTGAGCAAATAGACAGGTTGCATACACGTAGACTGGAATACCCCGGCAACGGGGTATTCCTTTTTTTATGCAACCAGGATGATCATTGTTCTTGAGTGGAAACTTTCAGCAGGAGTATGATCGCTTGTGCTGCAAGTGCTTCATCCTAAATTGAGATTCTTCGCTGGCAGAATGTAGTTGTACTGCGGTTGCTTTCGCTTCATCCTGAATTGAGATTCTTCGCTGGCAGAATGTAGCCTGCACTGAGATCACTTTCGCTGCAACTGCTTCATCCCAATTGAGATTCTTCGCTGGCAGCATGTAGCCGCAGTCCAGTTACTTCTTCTGCAACCGCTTCATCCCGGCCGCGAACCGCTTTCCCAGTTCCCGCGCCGCCTGCGTATCGAAGTGCGTGGTGTCGCCTTTGTGTCCCAGGCCTTCTGCGCTCACCACCATGATATTCCGGATGCTGTCCGGCACCTGTTGCAGCATGGTATTGAAGTTCCGGTAATTCGGCCGGTAATATCCCAGTTCTCCCATCACGAATGGGACGTTCGGGGCGTTGAGCTCCGTTCTTAACCGGTTTACGAGCGCCTGTAACTGGGTGATATAGGTGGGGCTTCGGGCAAAACCGCCGGAGTTGGCCTCGCCCTGGTGCCAGAGTATTCCTTTCAGCACGCCGTACCGTAAAGCGGCTTTGATGCGTACCAGCATGTCGTCGTATGGATGCGTTTTTGTGGGAACGTCGAATCCGCCGGGCACCCAGGATGTGATAGACGTGCCGCCCACCGCCGCGGGCACCAGCCCGATTTTGATGCGGCCGCCACCGGGCAGCATGTGCTCGGCAAAACTGATGCCCGGCCCCACGCCGGCCACTTTTTTATCGAAGTGAAGCGGGTCGGTGGCTGGCACGAATGTCCGCGTGCTGTCGAATACCAGGATGCGCGGACGCGGCAGTTTGCTGATGGAATCGACCTTTCCCCGGCCGGCCATGTTCGACTGGCCGATGAGCAGGTAGATGTGGAAGTTGGGATCCGGTTTGGATGCCTGCGCTGCGGCCGGCTGAACGGAACTCATGGAAATAGCGATCAGTGACAGGAGTGTGGAAAAACGTTTCATGGTAATAAGCTGGCCGTTTAAGATGCGGAATGATGAATGTCGGTCGATGCTGCGCCGTAATGGCGCAGCCTGGTTGTCACTGTTTCTCAACGAAGAAGGCGGCCTCAAAGATAGCGCGCCAAAGGCCGGAATACTATACCCGGAAGCGGGTAATTTTCCGGGAAGCATCCGCTCGCAACACGCTTGGTGCAGGCAGGCGCTCCGGGTTGTTGAACACGCCGCCCGGCGCCGGCCAGGTTGTTTGCAAAACGACGCGGCCATCTTCGCAACTCCTCACAACAGATATTGCGCCACGGCCAGGCACGCTACGCCAGACAGGCCATAGTCCTTCAGCTCATGCCGCATCACTTCCAGCGAGCGGCTCATATGTTTTTCCACGGCTTTGACGGAAATTCCCAGCCGGTCTGCGATTTCTTTATACGACAGGTGGTCGCGGCGGGAGAGGAGGAATATTTCGCGGCTCCGTTCCGTCAGTTGCTCCAGGGCTTCGGCGAACCGTTTTTCCAGCTGCTGCAGATCGTAGCGGATATCGGCCTCAGCGGCGGTTTCCGGCGGCAATTTACGATGATGCTCCGCATGCAGTAGGGAGTTGCGCAATTCGTTGAGGATGCGGTAGCGGAGGGCGTTGTAAAGATAGGCTTTGATATTGTCGATATCGCCCAGCCCGGCGCGCTTGCGGTAGAGGTTGGCGAACACTTCCTGCAGCAGGTCTTCCACGAGATGGGGAACGGGCAGCTTCCGGTAGGCGGCCTGGTAGAGCGCGTCCGCATGGCGCCGGTACAGCGTCTCGAACGCCTGATTGTCATTCCCGGCCAGCAACGTGAGTAGTTCCTTATCAGACAGTGTGGTGTAAGCCATCCCCGTAAAAATAGCAGAAAAATCAGGATACGGATAAAAATATGCGGAAAAGGGGTAGGGTAGGAAGCCGGTGCCGTGTCTTCTAATATACATAAGCACCCTCATGGACCATCAACAACTGCTGCCATTACTGGACAAATACCTCCGGAACGAATGCACGGAAGAAGAAAAACAGGCCATAGAAGCCTGGTACGGCCGGTTCGAGTCACGCCACGCCACTGGCGCACCGGATACGGCGCCTGCGCTGGAGGCCGTGTACCGCAACCTGGTGGAGGAGCTGAAGCAGGAGAGGGAATGGACCGAAACGCCCGTAAGGCGCATGCGGAGCCGCTGGTGGATGACCGCAGCGGCCGTGTTGGTGCTGGTAATAGGAGCGGGCGCCTGGTGGATCTTCCGCCAGCCCGCCATGGAAATGGTGCAGACGGCCGCAGGGGAGCGGACCACCATCACCCTGCCGGACGGCACCCGTGTTTGGCTCAACGTAAGCAGCCGCCTCGAATACGCCAAAAGCATGCGCAACGGCCGCCGTGCCGTGCGGCTCCGGGGAGAAGGGTATTTTGAAGTGGCTGCCAGGCCCGAGCAGCCTTTCGTGATCGAAACGGCCGACCTCAGCGTTCAGGTGCTCGGCACGGCTTTCAACCTCCGGGCCTACCCCGAAGACGCCAGCCTCGAAACCACATTGGTGGAAGGAAAGGTGGCCGTCAACCTCATCAGCGACCCCAGCAGGCGGCAACTGCTCAGTCCAGGTGAAAAACTGTTGCTGACGCGCAAAAAGGGCGCCGTGCCGGCGGGACAGCAGGATTGGGGCGCGTTCACGGCGGAAGTACTCCCCGCAAAGCCCGTGAATAATAATCCCGTGGGCGAAAGCATGTGGCGCAACGACCGCCTGCAATTCAAAAACAAATCGTTCGGAGAACTGGCCAAAATCATGGAGCGCTGGTTCAACAAACGCATCGTTGTACAGGACACCGCTTTGAACGACAACCGTTTTTCAGGGGAATTCCGCAAAGAAAATATCCAAAGGGCGCTGGAAGCCCTGCAACTGACCGCAGATTTCACGTATGATATCAAAGGAGACACCGTTTATATCCAGCATTAGTCAACCAAAAATACAGCTATGACACGATTCGCCAACTCCGCCATGCCGGGCTAGCACAGCCGGTTCCAGCTAAATGAAAAAGGGAAGTGCTGCTACACTCCCCTTCATGTCAAACATGGAATGAAACATAATTTCCGTGCGGGAAGCTATTTGTTTCAATTGTTCAACACTCAAACCAAAAGTATGAAAAAAACGCTGCGTTTTCAACCAGCAATTCCCAAGCATTTAGTGCGAAAAACACTGTTAGTTATGAAGCTATGCCTGATTCTGATGACCGTTTTCATCCTGCAGTTGCGGGCGGAAGGTTATTCGCAGAGCCGTTTCTCTATCGAAAGCAAACAAATCGAATTGCAAAAGCTGCTGGACTGGATAGAAACGAAAAGCAACTACCGTTTTTTATATAACATCAAAACATTCCCTGTGGGAGATAAGGTGGACGTGAAGTTCAGCAACGCCACGCTACCCGTGGTGCTCGACGAGGTGCTGCGCAGCAAGGCGCTCACCTACCGCATCCTGGAAGACGGACTGGTGGTGATCTCTCCCGCGCAGCAGGAAAACATCACGGTGAAAGGCAAGGTGACGGGCGAAAACGGCACCGAGCTGATCGGCGTGAGCATCCAGTTGAAGGGCACCTCCAAAGGCACCACCACCGACGATAAGGGGAATTTCTCCCTCTCGGTGCCGCCCAACGGCGTACTGGTGATTTCGTATGTGGGCCACGAACCGCAGGAAGTGCCGGTAAACGGTAAATCGCAGCTGCCGGCCGTACAGCTGAAACCCTCCTCCGCCGGCCTCAACGAAGTAGTGGTGCTCGGCTACGGGCAAAAACAGGTCAGGCAAAGCATCACCGGGGCCATCAGCAGCATCCAGACCAAAGAGCTGAAGCAAAGCCCCGTGGCTAACCTCACGAACGCACTGGCGGGCAGGCTCCCCGGCCTTGTAACGGTGCAGCACTCCGGCCGCCCGGGCTCCGATTATTCGCAACTCTTCATCCGCGGTATCAACACCACCGGCGCCACCAGCCCCCTCGTGGTGATCGACGGTTTGCCCCGCGGCAATGCCGACCTCGGCCAGCTCGACGCCAACGAAATAGAATCCGTGTCGATACTCAAAGATGCGTCCGCTACCGCGCTCTATGGCATACAGGGCGCCAACGGCATCGTGCTCGTGACCACCCGCCGCGGCCAGGAAGGCCCCCCGAACATCCAGATCAATATGCAAACGGCCACCCAGCAACCAGTCACCTTTCCGCGCTTCCTCGACTCTTACCGCTCGGGCCTGCTCCAGAACGAAGCGGCGAAAAACGACGGGATGCAGCCCGTATGGTCGGAACAGGAACTGGAATATTTCCGGACGGGCCTCAAACCGTACGACTATCCGAACGTAGACTGGTATGAAGAAATGATCCGCAAAAACTCCCCGCAGAAATCACTCAACGTGAACATCAACGGCGGCTCTAAATACGTGCGGTATTTCGTATCCGGTTCCTACCTGCGCCAGGAGCCCCTCTACAAACATTCTTCCGACAATGCCTATGGCGTCAAATACAAATACGACCGTTTCAATTTCCGATCGAACGTGGATATTACGCTCGACGCCAACACCGATCTCCAGGTAGACCTCGCATCGCGCCTGGAGAACAGGACCAGTCCCTCCGCAGACCGCGCGGGGCACGAGTTCTTCTGGGTGCTGCTCTCACAGATGACGAACCACCTCACTCCCGTTAAAAACCCCAACGGCAGCATCGCTTCCGGGAATATGCGCGAGGATTTTTACAACCTCTACGGGGTGCTCACCCGCAACGGCTACCTCGATGCTTACTGGCACAGTACCAGCGGCAGCGTGGCCCTTACCCGCAAGCTCGATTTTATCACGCCCGGCCTGAAAGTAAAAGGCCTGTTCACATTCGAGAACTACGGCGACATCAATGTGGCGTTCGACCAGGAATTCGATTCCTATCGCTTCAAGCCGGAACCGGGTACTAACGGTGGCCTATACACGCAGCACCGCGCCGCCACCAGTCTCCAGCGCTCCGGCTACAGCAGCGGGCAGCGCTATTACTACTACGACATGAAGCTGATGTACGACCGTGATTTCGGGAAACATTCCCTCAGCGGCCTCTTCCTCTTCAACCGTAACTACCGCTCCCAATCCGGCGACCTGCCGCGCGTATACGAAGGCTATGTGGGAAGGGTAGCGTACAACTACAATAAAAAGTATTACCTCGAGTTTAACGCCGGCTACAACGGATCGGAAAACTTCCCGGTGGGCAACCGCTACGGGTTTTTCCCCGCAGCTTCCGCGGCGTGGATGATCAGCAACGAGAACTTTATGCCCAAAAGCGCCGCGCTCAGTTTCCTGAAGCTGCGTTTCTCGCACGGCTACGTAGGTAACGACCAGATCGGTTTTGCACGCTGGCTCTATATTTCAGACTTCTCCCGCGGCGACGGCTTTACCTTCGGCAGCGTAGCCTCCGGCGTAGGCGGCTACTACGAAAACCGCATCGGCAACACGGCCATCACGTGGGAAAAAGCGGCCAAAACGGATATCGGCCTCGAAACCGGTTTCTTCAAAGACCGTGTGAAACTCAATGTGGACGTGTTCCGCGAGCTGCGGTCAGACATTCTCACGGCCGCGGGTTCCATCCCTTCTTACCTGGGCATCACCGCGTCGCTGAACCGCAACATGGGGCGCATCGTGAACAGAGGGATCGAAGCGGACCTGCATGTGAACGCGCAGATCGGAAGGGTAGGCGTGTTTACGAAGATGAACTACCAATACGTGAAGAACAGGATCCTGGAAATGGACGAACCGAAGCTGGAGTATGCCCACCAGAGCCAGGTAGGCCACCCCATCGGATATGGCCTGGGATATGTGGCGGAAGGGCTGTTCCAGAGCAGGGAAGAAATTGAAAAAAGCCCGAAGCAGACATTCTCGCCGCTCATTCCCGGCGATATCAAATACCGCGACATCGACGGCAACAACATCATCAACGATGCGGACCGGGTGATGCTGCCCATGCTCAACGTACCCACGAGCTATTTCGGCGCCACGTTCGGGCTGGATTATAAAGGCTTCGACATCAGCGCACTCTTCCAGGGCGCGCTCGGCGGCCGCCAGATCTACTCCGCGCAGCTGGTGTTCAACTACCGCGAAAGCTACCGCCCGATACATGAAGGGAGATGGACGCCCGAAACGGCCGCCACCGCCACTTTCCCGGCGTTGCACCTGTCCGAGAGCAACATGGCGAACAACTATATGAACTCGAGCTACTGGATCCGCAAAACGGACTACCTGAAACTGAAAAACCTCGAGATCGGGTACCGCCTGCCACGGCACTGGACCAGCCGGGTGAAAATCAAGAATGCCCGCATCTACGTAAACGGCATGAACCTCGTGAGCTGGGACAATGTGCGCGAACTGGGCATCGACCCGGAATCCAACACCGGCGACCGCTGGGGCTGGCAGCCTTATCCGATCATGCGCGTGTATAACGCGGGCATCACCATTAACCTCTAAACCACCGTCAATGAAAATAGCAAGGATGAAAACTGTGCACCTGTTGTGGCTGCTGCTGCCGCTCCTGGCCGCCTGCAGCAAAAACTACCTCGACCGAAAGCCGAGCGACCTGATCACCGAAGAAGAGGTGTTCAGGAACATCGAGAACGCGGAGAAGTTCGTGAACGTCATCTACCAGAGCCTGCCCAATATTTATAAGCCCCGCTCTGCCTGGGCTTTGAGCAGCGCCACCGACGAAACCAACCAGGCGGGCGATAACTCCGCCTCGTACCCGGATGCTGGCAACTTCAACACCGGCTCCATGAGCCCGGCCAATTTCCCGATGCAGGACCAGTGGGCCGAATACTTCGGGAAAATCCGCTCTTGCAATCTTTTTCTTGCCAACTACGATAAAGTGCCGGTAGATCCCAACTACCCCGAACGGCGCAGCCGGCTGCGGGGAGAAGTGTTGCTGCTGCGCGCGTATTATTATTTCAACCTCCTGATACGCTGGGGCGAACTGCCCATTTTGTCGGATGTGCAGAACCCTTTCGACGAGCCGGATGCGATTTACTACAAACGCGCGCCCATCCAGGATGTGGTGGCCGTTATTCTGAAAGACCTCGCCGAAGCGGAAACTCTGCTGCCGGTGAATTACACCGCCCGTCCCAACAACTGGGGGCGTGCCTCGAAGATGATCGTGCTGGCGCTGAAGGGGAGGGTGTTGCTCTACAACGCCAGCCCGCTCTTTAACCCCGCCAACGATCAGAGCCGCTGGGTGGCTGCGGCGGAAGCCTGCCGCGCCGCGCTCGATACCGCGCTCAACACCGGTTATACACTGCACGGCAACTACGGTGAGATCTTCATCCAGTATTTCAACCGCGAGGTGATCTGGAGCCGTCCCGCCCCCGGCGCGTTCGGCGACGGCGGCATTGACCGGGAAATGAATCCCCGCGGCGCCAACGGATACGGCAACGTCAACCCGCTGCAGGAACTGGTGGATGACTATGAAATGAAAAACACCGGCCTGCCCATCACGGATCCTACATCGGGCTATAACCCGCAACGCCCGTACGACGGCCGGGACCCCCGTTTCGCCGCCACCATCCTGTATCCCGGCGCCATGTGGAAAGGCCGCCTGCTCGACCCCAACGGGGCCGATGCACCGCGCTCGGGCCAGATCAGCACCAACTACTGGCCGCGCAAATACCAGCTGGAATCCGTGAACCTCTTCGCGGGCACCGGCGCTACCGACCGCAAATGGGTGCTGATGCGCACCGCGGAATTGTACCTCAATTACGCTGAAGCGGAAAATGAAGCCCGTGGCCCCGGTACCGCCGTGTACAACGCCATCAACGCCGTACGCGCCCGCGCTGGCATGCCGGACTACGGCGGCGGCGGCAAAGACGCCGTTCGCGAAAAAATACGCCGTGAGAGAAGGATTGAACTGGCGCTGGAAGATCACCGCTTCTGGGACGTGCGCCGCTGGAAAATCGCCGAAACCATCGACAACCGCGAAGTGCACGGCGTAACCGTCACTGGCTCCGGCAACGTGACGTACACCTATCCCGTGATCGAAAAACGGGTATTCAGTCCGGCCCGCAACTACTGGCTGCCCGTGCCGCAAAGCGAAATCGACAAAGTGAGCGGCCGCAACCCGGAATTCAAACAAACGCCCGGATGGTAATCTTCCCTCAATTAAAAATCAGGCAATGAAAAAATTCATATACATCCTGCTGGCCGCCACTACCGCCATGGTTGCGACCGGCTGCAAGAAAGACAAAGGCTTTGCGCACAATCCTTCCGCGCCGGTGGTGATCGACAAATTCACCCCCGCCGCTGGCGGAGCCGGTACGGAAGTGCTCCTCTACGGCACCAATTTCAGCACGGATACTAACGGTGTAACCGTCACCGTGAACGGTGTGAAAGCGATCGTGGAAGGCGTGGTGGAAGACCGCATCCTCATTGTGATCCCCACCAAAGCGGGCACGGGGCCCATTGAAGTAAGCATCAACGGCAATAAAGGCAGCAGTAAAGACGCGTTTCAATACCAGCCTTCCTACACCGCCACCACGCTGGCAGGCAACGGCAGTGCCGGGTATTCCGACGGTAAGGGAACAGATGCTGTGTTCAACATCGGTAACCGCTGCGGGCTGGATGTGGACGACGCGGGCAACGTATACGTAGCGGAAGGGGAGAACAGGCGCATCCGCAAAATCACGTCCGCCGGCGTAGTGACCACCCTTGCCGGCAACGGTAACTGGGGATACAAGGAAGGAAAAGGCACGGAGGCGGAATTCTTTGTACCGATCGACGTGGCGGTAGACGCGCAGGGCAATCTGTTTGTGTCCGACCCGGCAGCCTGGACGCTCAGGAAGATCACGCCGGATGGCACCACCACGCTGGTGGATTGGTTCGAGGCATGGGGTATCGGCATCGATAAAAGAAATGGCAAACTTTACTTCACCGATGCAAAAAAACCAGGTAGCGTATATGAAGTTACGCCGGATGGCAAAAGCGCCAAGATCATCACCGGCCTCGACTATCCTTCCGATGTGGCGGTAGACAGCAAGGGGAATCTTTTTGTAGTGCAAAACGGTTCTTCCGTGATCAGCGAGTTCAAGGCCGGCACCTGGGCGCCCGGCGTAACCATTGGGCAGGCCGGGCAAACGGGCCTGGTAAACGGCCCCGCCGCCGCCGCGAAATTCGATTACCCCTGGGGTATCGCCATCGATAAAAACGATCACCTCTATGTTGCCGGCAACGGTACCTGGGACGGCTCGTCCGTCAACACCAACCAATGCATCCGCTTCGTGGAAGCAGGTACCTGGAAGGTGAGCACCTACTCCGGCGGCAGCACGGCCGGGTTTAAAGACGGCACGGGCTCCGCCGCCCTGTTCAATGCGCCGGCCGGCGTGGCCGTCGGTAAAGACGGGCTCGTATATGTATCTGACCGTAAAAACAACCGCATCAGGATAATAACCGCTGAATAAAAAATGAAACGAACAATACTGCAACGCCTGCTGGCGGCATGCATCTGCATGTCCGCCGCGGGCAAAGTGGGCGCCCAGAGCGCGCCCGCTTTCAAATGGAACGTGCTGCCGGTGCGCGGGCTGCTCATGAGCGTGCCGAATAAAGAAGAAGTGCCCGTGTTCTGCGATTTTATCCGAACGGCATTAGTAAAGGAAGGCGTCAATACGCTGGCCGTCCGCATCGAATACATGTACCAGTTCAAATCGCACCCGGAACTGGCGGAGAAAAACGCCCTGTCGGAAGCCGAGATGAAACAGATCGTACGGGCCTGCAAGGATGCCAACATCCGGCTCATTCCTACTATGAACCTGATGGCCCACCAGTCGGAGCAAACCGAAATGGGCCCGTTGCTGAAACATTACCCGCAATTCGACGAATCGCCGGATTTCAACCCGCCCATTCCCTGGAAAAACGGCGGGATGTTCGATTTCTACAGCAAAAGCATCTGTCCCCGCCACCCGGACTTGCTGAAGGTGTTGTTCCCCATCATGGATGAACTGGTGGCTGTATGCGAGGCAGACGCCCTGCACGTGGGCCTCGACGAGGTATGGATCATCGGGCACGACCGGTGCCCGCGCTGTCAGGGCGGCGACCGTTCCGAGATTTTCGCCGAATATGTGAACCGCCTGCACGCCCACCTCCGGGAAAAGAACGTGGAAATGTGGATGTGGAGCGACCGCCTCATCGACGGGAAAACTACCAACCTGCTGGGCTGGCAGGCCAGTATGAACGATACCCACCGCGCCATCGACCGCATTCCGAAAGACATCGTCATCACCGACTGGAAATACGAAAGCGCACCGCCCACGCCTGGTTATTTTGCGATCAAGGGCTTCAATGTGCTGCCCAGCGCTTGCTCCAAACCGGATGTCGCCCTCGCGCAGCTGCAACAGGTGCTGATGACGAGGAAAGACGGCACCCGGGCGGACTGGGCGCTGCCCCTGGCCTCGCGCATGCAGGGTGTATTTGAAACGATGTGGGTGAATTCAGCAGAATTCATCCGCGCGTACTACGGGAAAGGGGAGTTTCGCCCCGGCACGAAAGAGAACGCCGATACCTTCAAAGCGCTGTTCAAAGCGGTACGGGAAGCGGCTAAATGATTTTTTCCCGACCGGGAACCCCGTATAAAGGCCGCCTCCACAGGCGGCCTTTTCCTGTTCGTAGGGCCATGGTTGTTAAAAAAAAACTTAGGAATCCGAATAACTGTTTTTTATATTTGTGTGATGATGCGTTAATTATCTGCTATATGCCGCGTATTACAGAGTATGAATGTTCGGAAACCATAGCTTTAATACAGCCTTCTATATAGACATTACCTAAGTGTACTATCGAGATGCTCAAGGAACTGCGCCCTATCCTTTTACTGCTGTTATTTCCTATGGCGGCCCTGGCCCATGAACCGGAACCCCGTACTTATCACCTTGCGCACTATACGGATGAAAACGGACTGCCACAGAACAGCGTGAAGTTTATTGCTCCCGACCGGGAAGGTTTCCTTTGGCTGGCCACGGAAAACGGCCTTGTTCGTTTCGACGGGTTGCAATTCACGAGCTACACCAATGCCCGCATTCTCTACATTTATCCCGGGAACGGAAGAAAAGGGCTTAAAGCCACCACCGAAAGAGGGGTGGTGTACAGCATCCACGGCGGGCAGGCCGAAGTGGCCCCAGCTACGCACGGGGATTCCTGTAAGCGCGATTACGAATACCTGGTAAATCACGATGCGACGGGCATCTTTCCCGCAACGGGCCTGCCCAATTTATTTGCCGATATGCGCCCCGTGAACGCATATACGCTCCATACATCTGCACATGCCTATTTTTTCCTGACCAAAGATTCAGTGGCTTTCATGGAAAAAGGGAGGGAGCAATACCGTTTCAGCTGGCGCAATATTGATCCCTGGAGTTTTTTTACCGCCCGCGGGCGCTTGTACACATTGAAAGACGACGGCAGGTTACTGGTGTTCCGGCACAAAACACCGGAAACATTGATGCTGACGGGCGATATACCAGCTGCGCCGCTGGATAAAAAGCAGCTGTTCTGGAACTACGCCGCGGATCAGCTATTCATCTATCAGGAAGATAAATGCTATTACATTACCGCGGCCCAAGACGGAACACTGTACTCCAAATTGATCATGACGGGGCTCGATCAGCGGAAAAACGATATCGCTTCCATTTATTACGACGCCCTGAACGGGCGTGTTTTTTTTGGAAGCCAGTCGAGAGGTTTATACGTCTTCACCGAAAAACAGTTTCACCCGCTTGTTGCACCCGGCGACCACGACAATGTTTTTTATTCGCAGGCGCCTTTTGGAGACAATGGCATCCTGACGGCGCAGGGAATTGCGTTTGATAAGCACGGCAAAGCCGCCCGTTTCCCGTTGTTGCAAAGCATACCGAAAATGAGCCGGTATTCGCTGGTGCAGGATAAAGCCGGCAATTACTGGCACAAACACGAGAATATCATCTACAAATTCAACGGCAGCTTAACGAAGTTGCTCTGGCAGCGGTCGTTCGGAACCGACAAGGTTACGCAGCTCTACCTGGGCGACAAGGGCCGTTTATGGATCGGTACGGAAAAAGGAGGGCTTTACTGGCTCGACACAAATGCAGGGGCGCCCGTGCCGCTGCTGTTTTCTTCCAAGATAAAAGATGCGGGCTATTTTGCACATCATGCAGCCGATATGCTGTGGGTAGGCTCCAGCAAGGGGTTGTTCCGGGTGCAGTTGTCGCCCCTCCGGGTCGATACCGTTCCCGGCTTCGGCCGGCGGTACATCCGTAGTATTTTTATTCCGCGGCGCGGCGAGGTCTGGATTACCACTTACGACCATGGTATTTTCCTCTACCGGAAAGGTAAAGTGACGCAGATGCCGGCAGACAGGCTGGGGTATTTAAAGACCGCGCATTGTATTACGCTGGATAACCGGGGATTTTACTGGATTACCACCAACAAAGGCTTGTTCCTGGCCGCCAGGAAAGACCTGTTGGCCTTCGCCGATGGTGAACAGGCAAGTGTGTATTACTTTTATTACAGCAAAAACAGCGGCCTGCTCACCAATGAATTCAACGGCGGATGCCAACCCTGCGCGCTGCAGCTGGGAAACGGCGACATCTCGCTTCCATCGCTCGACGGGCTGCTGCGGTTCCGGCCGGAAAACATCCGCGCGGAATTGCCAGATGGGCCGCTGACCATTGGGAATGCGGAGCTGGATCGCAAACCCGTACCGGCTGGCGATACCATCGTGCTGCCCAGTAACTTCGCGCACTTTAACCTTCGACTGAGCACACCTTATTACGGGGACCCCTATAACCTGCAAATGTATTACGCCCTGGAAGGAGGTGAAAACACGGCATGGCTGCCGGTGGAAAGCGGGGGGATGATCGCCTTTTCAAGAATGCCATCGGGCACTTACTCGCTGCGCATGCGAAAAATTAACGGGTTCGGGGTGAACAACTATACTGAAAAAGTAGTAGTGCTGATCGTGCGGGCCGCCTGGTTTGAAACACTGCTCGCCAAAATACTCGCGGGCTGCGCCCTGGGGCTGTTGATCTACGTGTACATACAGCTCCGTATGCGCCATATGCGCCACAAGAACCGCCAGCTCAGCCAACACGTATCGGAACGTACGCGTGAACTGGAAAACACGTTGCTGTCGTTACAGGAATCGGAGCAACAGCTGCGCCAACAGGGCGTAATGCAGCAGCGCCTGATCACTGCCATTACGCACGATATCAAAACGCCCATGAAATATCTCATGCTACTGTCGAAAACCGGGAATCCCACGGATAAGAAGTCGATAGCCATGAGCGATGCGCTCTATCGCATGTACAATATGGTGGACAATCTTATCCAGTACATGAAAATGGAGGCGGTGCGCAATCATTCGTTCCGCGAATACGTAGACCTGCACGACCTCCTCGAGGAAAAGGCCAGCATTTTCCGGCCCATTGCGGAAGTACGTTCAGTGCGGATCGAGAACAATACCGTCCGTGGGCTGCAGGTTCCGGTGAACCGGCAGTTGCTTTCCATCGTCGTCAATAACCTGCTCGACAATGCCGTGAAATATACCGTGGAAGGTTCCGTGCACCTGGCGGCTTCCTACGATGAAAGCGGAGCCGTGTCTATCCGGATAACGGATACGGGCATCGGCATGAGGCCGGAAATACGGGAATGGATCAACCGCGATCAGGCTTTCGCGGCAGATAACGGGCGGCCGGTGACGCAGAATGGGATCGGCCTGGTGATCGTGGTGGAACTATTGCAGCAAATCAACGGGAAATTATATGTGCATGCCAGTGGCCAACTGGGAACAAGTATGGAAATATTGTTGCAGGTGGACTAGACTACTGCGCTGTACATCTTTACCTTCTCCAGCAATTCCACGATGTTGGTGATGCCGAGTTTTTCGAAAATGCGTGTTTTGTAGGTGCTGACGGTGGTGATCTGCAAATGCAGCATTTTAGCGATCATAGCCATCGGCACACCTTTCGTCATGAGGTTCATCACTTCCACTTCCCGGGCCGACAAAGCGGAGAGGGGATTCACCACCGGCTCCCGCTGCGAACCCAGCATGTCGAGCATCTGCTGGCGCGTATTGGCGCTCATGTATTTCTCCCGGTTCAGCACCGTGAGTATAGCATGCCGGATCTCTTCTTCCGGCGTGTACTTCATCAGGTAGCCGTCCGCTCCCGCCTGCATGTAGTTAATGGCGAACAGCTGTTCGTCGTACCCCGAAAAGATCAGGATTTTTATTTGCGGCTGGCGGAGCTTCACCGCATCGATCATCTGCAGGTTATTGCCGCCGGGGATATTGATATCCAGAATCAGCACATCGAATACGTGAATATCGAGCAAAGCGATCACCCGGTCGAAGGTTTCGGCCTCGATGCACTTGACCGGCACCGGAAGGGTAGAGATAATATGCGCAACGCCTAAACGGACGATGGTATGGTCATCCGCGATCAGGATGTTTTTCATAGTAAAAGGTAATTGGGCCCCTCGTCACAGGATCTCGGTACGGGACGGCACAAAAATAGTGTTTTTTAAAGACCGTGGCCGCAAATTTAGGCATTTTGACAAATGTCGAACTTATACTACACGCGGGCCGTACTTCTTCTATAAACCGCCGCCCGGGCTTCCGTTAATTTAGCAGCTGCATAATTAAAGCCTAAAAAAGGGACCCGTAACCCCTTTTAACCATATACCGTTTTTCATAACCAGTACCCTATGAGGAATTTTACAAGCCTTTCCCGGTTGCGCCTGCGCGCGTTTTCGAGGTTTTTGTTCGTCATGATTTGTTTGTTGCCGGCAGTTTATGCCAAAGCAGCCCAGTTCCCTGTTACCAATACCAACGACGCGGGGGTGGGGTCGCTCAGGCAGGCTATTATCGACGCCAACGCAGCGCCAGCAGGCGCAGGCCCGCATAGTATCGTGTTCAACGTGCACGGCACCATCAACCTGGCCAGTAACCTGCCGGCTATTACGGTGGCGGGGCTGACGGTCGACGGGCAAAACAAAGTAATTCTCAATGCCAACAACGGGGCGGCGCTGGCATTTTTCACCGTCAACGCTAAAAAGGTAACGGTCCGGAATTTTGAATTGCTCAATACAAGGGGCACCGCCGTTAATGTGGGGGCGAATACGGACAGTGTGACCATCGAAGGGTTAAAGGTCAATACGGCCGGTACTGTGGGGGACCTGCTGAACGGGCTGGTAGCCGTATCGGGAGCATCCAATCACCTCACCATCCGGAACATCGAATCTGAATACGGGCTGGAAACGGTCACTGCCGCAGTGGTGGGCCGCGCGTTTGTATTTACCGCGGGAAAGCATAATAATCTCCTGATAGATAATGTAAAGGTGAACGCACGGAATTCCGCGGGCACCATGATGGGCTCCATGTTCATGCAATTCAGCGGCACGGCCACGCTCGATACCGCCACCATCAGTAATATCGATCACAGCAGCTTGAACTATGGGATTGGGATGGGAAGTACCATGAAAAATACCACGTTCGATAATATTCATTTTGCGGATTGGCTCAATGGTACGGAATATGCTTTCCGGGTAACGGGCGCCGTGGAGAACGTGAAAATCCTCAACAGTTACTTTAACCTGGCCGCGCCATCCGTACCCAGTAACCCGGAAGCTGATTTCGGGATTGACCTGAACGGCACCGTTAAGAACCTTACCATTCACAATACGAAGGTGATACAGGGCGGCTTTTACGGCTTTCGCACAACGGCTGCCGCGGAGAACATTACCATTACCGCTTCCGAGTTTACCAGTGCCAACATCGGGCATAATGGGAGTACGATCGACATCCGCTTCGTCGGTGGTGTGAACGGCCTCACTATGGATGATGTGCTGATGGGAGGCGACCCGCTCGATAAAGTAGCGCACGGCCTTTATTTCGATGGTTTGGTCTCCAACGCCAATTTGAAGAACGTAAGAATTTCGAACATGTTGGGTCAGGGGGTGACCACCGTCGCCGGGCTTTCAAATGTGGTGATGGACGGCATCGAGATCAATAATGTGAAAGAGGGAATGAATTTCACTGGGCCGGTAACCACCCTCGATCTGAAAAACTCCAATATCACCAATGTAACCGAAGATGGTATTGAGTTTTATGGGACCCAACCGCGATCCGGGGTGAAGATTTCCAGCAGTATTTTTGAAAAGAGCGTGCGCTCGGGTGTCATTATTAATATGGTGCATGCTACCCAACAGTTCGAGATCACCGGGAATACGATCAGGGATAATACC
Source organism: uncultured Chitinophaga sp. (assembly GCA_965653365.1). GTDB lineage: Bacteria > Bacteroidota > Bacteroidia > Chitinophagales > Chitinophagaceae > Chitinophaga. The sequence continues at coordinate 182,793 of CBFGZV010000002.1, forward strand.
AGCTATGGCATCTGGCTGCACGCCGGTACGAACGCCACCAGGAATGTAAGCATCACCGGGGACAATAAAATTTACGGCAACGGTGGCCCCGGCGTTTATTTCCATACCAACGACAACTCGCAGGGCACCGTCATTACCGGTAACAGTATATATAATAATGCGACGAGCGGCATTTCGATTGCCGCTGCGGCCAACGGCAATTACAAAGGAGCAAACCGCCCCGTGGTGGTTTCTTCAGCGCCTGCCGGCGGCGGCAATTACAATGTCGGCATTACGGTACCCGTGATTGCGACAGATGCGGGCGGCACCACTTACACGGTGCACCTGTATGCGAATGAAGCGGGCACCTCACCCAATAGCGGCCGCCAACTGGTAGCCACCTACACCGGTGTAACAGCCGGTACGGCCATACGGAGCGCCACTTACACCGGCGGGCCCGGCGCATTCTGGACGGCTACCATTACATCCGCCAAAGGCACTTCCGAATTCAGCGATCCAAAATCTATCAATATACAGGGGCCCGCAGGCGTTAATGCGGGCATTGCCGCGTGGTACCGCGGCGACCAGGGACTGGTGCCAGGGCAATGGAACGACATTTCCGGTAATGCCAAAAACCTGCCCAGGGTAGGCGCAGGCGGCGTAGACAGCATCAGCGGCGTCAACTTCAATACGACTGCCACATTTTCCGGTGCGGCACAGTACTACGGTAAAGGCAACGCGGTAGATCCGGGCTCTTCCGTACTGGGCAACGGCAACATGAATAGGATTGCCGTGTTCGGCGTATCCGTTTCCACCGTCGTAAAACCGGGCGCGCTGTTTAACCAGCTGACCACGAACGGATATTACGTGGGCGCCGCGCCGACATGGAACACCACATCCGTACTCTGGGACGCACCGTACGGCTTCCGCGTCTACAACGCGCCATGGGGCGGCACACTGGGGCAGGCGCATGCCTGGAGCTTCACGAAAACGCTTACCAACATGAGCGTGTTCCGCGACCACAACACGGTGAAGAACCAGCCCGGTACCTATAATTACACGGGTAACGGGAACAACTACGCTTCCAATATCGGCGTGTACCATGGGTCCGACTATTTCGCGGGCCGTATCCCGGAGGTGATCGTATATAATGATATCTCCGCGCTCACCGATGTGGACCGCCTCAAAATCGAAAGTTACCTCGCGGTTAAATACGGCATCACACTCGATACCACCAACTATCTAAGCAGCGATGGAACCGTGATCTATGATAAAACCGCCAACACCGGCTACGGCCGCCGCATCACCGCGATCGGCAGGGACGATGTTTCCTGGCTGCACCAGAAACAGTCCGCCAGCCAGGACACGGCCCTGATCACCATCGCGCTCGGCAACACCATCATGACGGCCAACCGCCTGAACGCGAATACGGTAACCAGCGACAAGGCCTTCTTCTTTTTCAGCGACAACGGCCGCAACCCTGTTTTCAACCAGGTTGTCACAGCCGGTGGCCTGACGTCTACCAGCCGCATGGCGCGCGTATGGCGCGTGCAGAAAACCGCCAATTGGGACAATGCGCAGGATATTACTTTCCAGCTCGAAGGCGGCGGCGAAAATAATTACCTGCTTATCAGCACGGTGGCCGATTTTAGCACAGTCACCAAAGAAGTGCGCCTCGGCACCAACGGTACGGCGACCGTTAAAGGCAGCGATATCCCCGACGGGGCGTTCTACTCCTTCGGCCGCCTGCAGCGTTTCCCCGGTGGGGTAGGCACGGGCCTGGAATCGTGGGTGAAGGCGGACCAGGGTGTGACCGTAATCGGTACGGATGCCCGCCAGTGGGTAGACCAGGCGCCGGTTGGAAGATTGTGGCCTCCTGCGCTCGCACCGGCGCTTCCATGGCAACAGGCCGGCATCAACTTTAACCCGGCGATCACTTTCAATGGTGATAACTATTTCAGCGTGCCCAGGTTTACCGAAGCTTATACACAGGGTGAAATATTCTCTGTACAATATTCCAGCCTGGCGGCGACTGCCACTACGCCCACTTTCCCCTTCGAGTTCGGTGGGGATGCCGCCACACTGACGGCAACGCATTATCATTATAGTAACGGACAACAATACACGCACTTCGGCACCAACGCCCGCAGGAACTTTTCATTCGGCACGGTGAATATGCAGCTGCCCCACATTATGAACAACTGGAGCGCACCGGCCAGCTGGGCCGTAAACTTCGACGGCAGGCAGGCTTTTACCAGCAACGCCTATCCCGTTTCGTTCGGTCGTGGCGCAGGGCTCAACAGCGCCATCGGGGCGGGGCATAATTCCATATTCCAGGGCGGCATCGCAGAAATCATCCTTTATAACAGGAAGATCAGCGATGCCGAACGCGTGCGGGTGAACAGTTACCTGGCGCTCAAATACGGCCTCACGTACACCAACAGTGCAGGCGCAGCGGCGGATTACCTCGCCAGCGACGGTTCCACTACCATGTGGGCGGCGGCGGATAACACCGGCTTCGTGCAACGTATCACCGGCATCGGCCGCGACGACAACGGCAACCTGCACCAGAAACAAAGCCGCTCCCAATTGACCGGAGCACTGGTATCTGTTGCACTGGGCAACGCCATTGCCACGTCCAACCTCACCAACACCAATAGCATCGCCAACGATCTGTCGTTCCTCACGTTCGCAGACAACAATGGCGCTACCACGTATACCACGCGCGTAACGGGCATCACCGGTATCACCATGCGCATGCCCCGTGCATTCAAGGTTGACAAAACCAACTGGGCCGACGCGGATATCACTCTTAGCTTCCAGGGTGGCGACGACAAAACGATCCTGATCGTAAGCGCTGACAATACCTTCGGAGCAGGCGACGCCATTTACCCGCTGAACGCAGCCGGGCAGGTAACGCTCAACAGCAGCCTGCTGGCAGACGGCGCTTATTTCTCCTTCGGCGAAAACCTGCAGGGCCCCGGTGCGGTGGCCAATGGCGTAAAACTCTGGCTCCGTTCGGATAAAGACGTGACCGTTACCGCCGGGAATGCAACCGCATGGAAAGACTTTTCCGGCCAGGACAATCATACCAGCGGCGTAGCCGGCACCATTGAATATTTAACCGGCAACATGAACTTCAACCCCTCCCTGAAGTTCACCGACATGAGTAAAGACGCTTTCAACGGTACGGACCTGAAAATGGCCAACAGCACCAGCTTCGCCATGTTCTTCGCGCTGGAGCCCCTGAACAATACCAATGCCACCGACATATTCGTGATCGGGGAAACCGGTAACCAGGGCCGCGTGGAATATACCACTGCTGTAACCGGCGGTGGTTACCAGCTGGTAGGCGCTACCGCCGGCCTCACCGCGGGCAACGCCTTCACCAATAAACCGCACATCGCCGGCTTTGTGGCGAACGGCGGTACCGGTACCGGTTACCTCAACGGTCTTGCCGGTACGGCTCAAACGCCCGGCTCCATCGGCGCGGCCACCGGCGTATATAACGTGGGCGACGTAGTGGACAACGGTGACGGCACCGGCATGCACATGGCGGAAGTGGTGATTTACTCCAAAGCGCCTACTGCAGCGGAGATACAACGCATCAATTCATATCTCGCACTCAAATACGGCGTGACCCTCAACCAGGCTACGCCTACCAACTATGTAGGCAGCGACGGCGCCACGCTGATGTGGACAGCCGCATCCAATACCGGTTACAATGTCCGCATCACGGGCATCGGCCGCGACGACGCCTCCAACTTAAACCAGAAACAATCCCGCTCCGTGGGCGCCGGCTCTCTGGTGACCATTGCCATGGGTAGCACCGTGGAAGCGAACAACACGGCGAATACCAATACCATCGCAAACGACCTTTCATTCTTTACATTCGCGGACAATAACGGCGCCGCTGTGTACCGTACCGCCATCGTAGGCGGGGCCGGCATGGCATCGCACATGAGCCGCATTTTCAAGGTGGAAAAATCCGCCACGTGGGCAGATGCGAACATCACCCTGAAACTGAACGGTGGTACGGACGACGTGTACCTCCTGCTGCATAACAGCAACAACTTCACCACCGGCACGCCCGTGTGGAAACAACTGAACGCCGACGGCACCGTGACGTTGAACAGCAGCGAAATGGCCAACGGTTCCTACTTCACCTTCGCGCGCTACGTACGTGGCCCGAACAATGTGAAAAACAACATCGCCTTCTGGCTGCGTGCAGACGATATGGTTTCCGGTACCACCGATTGGTACGACTACAGTGGACTGGGCAATGATGCCAGCCAGGCGGTACTCGCCAGCCAGACCATCACGGACGCACGCAGCATCAACTTCAACTACGCATTTAAGTTTGACGGTACGGATGATTTCCTCGACATCACGACCACACGGCTCGACCCCGCGAACTCTACCATACTGGTGGTTGCGAAAGGCACAGGCTATAACGCCTACCGCGAGTTAGTAGGCTCGGGCGCAGTTGGCGGTAATCAGGGCATGGAATTCCGGATGGCGCCTCCAGGCCAGATGCAATACCTTGAAAACGCGGCGGCCCTGCAGCATGTAACTTCTACTACTACCGCTGTGGAGAACAGGCCGTATATTTTTGGCATTACCCAAACCAATACTACTAATGGCGTCAAGATGTATGGCAATAACAGGCTGGAACTACAGGGAACTATTACGCTCAATCCCACAAATACCAATCTCGTATCTATCGGCTCCAGAACGACCGCCGCACGCGGCCTGTACTGGATGGGCGATATGGCGGAAGTGATCGCCTACAGCCGTGTACTGACTGACGTGGAACGCCAGCAGGCATCTTCCTACCTCGCCTTGAAATACGGTCTTACTTTGGATCAGACGACGCCCACCAATTACCTCGCGTCCGACGGCAGCGTGTACTGGACGGCGGGCCCGACTTACAAACACCGCATCACCGGTATCGGCCGCGACGACGAAACGGCGCTCAACACCAAACAATCGCTGAGCGTTGATACCGGTTTTGTGACCGTTTCGCTGGGCAACAGCATCGCCATCACCAACGAACAGAATAGTAACACGATTACCAACGATAAATCCTTCTTCGTAATCGCCGATAACGGGTTGTCAGGATCGTCATACGGTGTCGACATAAGTGCAACAAACGTGACGCGCCGCTTGGCCAGGATTTGGCAGGTAGACAAAACCAACTGGACCGACCAGCCCGTTACGCTGAAAGCCGGCGCAGTGGGCACCGACGTATATCTCCTCATCAGCAGCGACCCCACCTTCGCAACGATCGATCAGGAGCTGCCGTTGAATCCGGACAAATCGATCACCCTGAACAGCAGCCTGCTGCCGGACGGGATATACTTCACTTACGGCGCCAAGGCCAAATACCCGGGCGGCGTAAACAGCAGCTCGCTGATATGGCTCCGCGCGGATCTCGGTACATCAGCCACCACGAATAACGAGGCGGTTGATACCTGGAACGACTACAGCCCGAACGGACATACCTTATCGCAGGCTACGGCGGCCAATCAACCGCTGTACATGAATAACGGGACGGACAACCTCAACTTTAACGCGGTTGTTAAATTCAACGGTACCGCCAGTACCATGTCGGGTCCCTCCCTCCTGAAAAATAATACATATGGCGGTGCGGCAGCCTTCCTGGCCAGCAACCAGGCCAGCGCCAATTCAACCGTGGTATTTACGGAAAACGGCGCCAGCAACGCGTTGCCTACGCAGTTTACCCTGCACGCCACCTGGTCCGACAATGTTGTTTACTGGGATGCTCCCTACAACAACCGGGCTACTTACGCAACCGGCGGCGTCAACGGCCAGACCATGCTCTGGACGACCACCAGTGATATTTCGCTGGCGGCCAGCAGGCAGGCCATTTACCGGAACGGTGCGGGCGTGGGGACGGCCAATAACGCCAATTCCATCTTGGGTGGGAATTTCCCTTTCCGCCTGGCCGCGAATGCCGGAGTATTCTATAACGGCCGTATCGGGGAACTGGTGGTGTATGCCGGCGCATTAACTGTGGCGCAGCAGCAACGGGTGAATACTTACCTCGCTATTAAATACGGTATTACGCTGAACAACGGCGCTACCGATTACGTGGCTACCGATGGCACTACGAAAGTATGGGACGCGGCCGCAAACGCCACCCATAAGAACAACATCGCCGGCATTGGCCGCGACGATGTGGAGGATCTCCAGCAGAAACAGAGCCGTAGTGTGAATACGGGCGTACAGCTCGCCATCGGTTTAGGCGAGTTGGCCGAAACCAACACCGGCAATGCGAATACTTTCGGAGCAGATAAAACATATATGGTATGGGGTGACGATGGCGCAACCAGCCTCTTCAAAACACCTATCACCGGTAACCCCGCCGTGAACTACCGCATGACCCGTGTGTGGAAAGCGCAGGAGAGCGGTACCGTCGGCAATGTGCAAATCGCCGTGCCGTTCGATGCATTGCCCAATGCCAAAGAAACGTACCTGGTCATCAGTAACGATGCCACCTTCGACGGTACCGACCAGTTCCTGCCGGTAACGGAAAGCACCCTCAATGGCGTGAAACAATATGTTGCTACGGTGAACCTGGTGAACGGTGAATATTTCAGCTATGCGGCGTCGATCAAAGCGCCGGGTGGCGTGGCAGGCACAGCACTCTGGCTGCGCCCGGACATCGGCACTTCGACCGGTACCGATAACACCGCTATCAACGGTTGGACGGATTATGCTTCCGACCTGAACAACGCCGTACAGGCAACAGAAGCCAATAAACCTTTCTTCATGAACAACGCCGCCGATAACACCAACTTCAACCCCGTGGTGAAGTTCAATGGTACGGCGCATTATATGGACCTCGACGTGATGAAGCTGCCGCGTGGCGTTACCGCCAGAACGATATTCGGCACCGGCAACACGAACAGTGTCGCGCTTAACAGGTATATCATCAGTTGGGGCACAGCCGCCGGCTCGCAGAGTTCAGGCCTTGCCAACATCGCGGGAGCGGGACAATTTGTCGGTACCGCCAATGATGTGGCTTCACCCGGTTACTGGCAGGTAAACCAGCCCAATGAACTGGCGGCTACTTGGGTGGGGAATGGCGGCGCAGCCACCATTTACGGCAAAACCAGGCAGCTGGCAACCGCCGCCAAAGTCTGGAATACAGGCGCCACCGCCGCAAGAGTGGGTGCTTACACAGGAGGCGGTGAAATGTGGAGCGGCACCATGGGCGACGTGATCGTTTATCCTGTTGCCTTGACGGCCGTTGAACGGCAGCGTGTCAGCACCTACCTGGCTATCAAATATGGTCACACCATTGATCAGACCACGGCGACCGATTACCTGGCCACCGATGGTACCACCAAAGTATGGGACGCCACCGCCAACGCCACATATAAACATAATATCACCGGCATCGGCCGCGATGACGTGGAAGGGCTGAGCCAGAAACAATCCCGCAGTGTCAACACTGGCCTGCAGGTAGCGATCGGCCTCGGTTCCCTGGCTGAAACCAATTCCGCCAACAGCGGCGCCTTCGCGGCCAACCGTACTTACCTGGTTTGGGGCGACGACAATGCCAGCACGGCGTTCAACACAGTCGTGATGGGCAACCCGGCAATTAATTACCGCATGCAGCGCGTATGGAAAGCGCAGAAAACGGGTACCGTGAACGATGTGCAGATAGCCGTGCCGAAAAGCGCGGTGGTGGGCAACATCACCGGTCTGCACCTGCTGGTGGACAACAGCAACACATTCGGTGCGCCGCAAGCCTATCCGGTTTCAGAGATCACCCTGAACGGCCAGGACTATTACGCAGTGAACACGACACTCAACGACGGCCAATATTTCACGTTTGCAGCATTTGTGGCCGCACCGGGCGGCGTGATCGGCAGCTCCCTCTGGGTGAAAGCCGACGCTGGCGTACAGGCCGACGGCGCTAACCAGGTGGAGCAGTGGAACGACCAGAGCGGCAGCGGCTATGTGACGACGGAACTGCGGGCTTCCACTATCGCCCACACCGATCCGATCATAGCATCATCTGCCATCGTGAAAGTGCCAGGCGCAGTGAACTTCAACCCCGCCGTCGACTTTTCCGGCGCGGTGAACAAATCTCTGAAAGGAGGCGCAGCCAGCGCATGGAACAGCTCGGCTGATATTGCCATGTTCGGTGTGAGTGCGGCGGACGCTGTGGCTACCAACGGATTGACCGGTATTTTCGCCTCCAATGGCAGCTGGAACGTTGACCCCTCCAATTCCGGCAGGGGCCTGGTGTATACCAGCACAGGCACCTTTGCGCTCGACGGGAATGGTTGCCTGGTAGGTCAAAGCACACCGGCGGCGGCAGGGCCGGTCATTGCCAGGGGAATTTATGTGCAGCCCAACAACCCATTGGGCGGCAGTACCTGGCTGAACGGAAAACAGGGCGCCATCGGCGTTTCTTGCGCTACACAGGGCGATGGCAGCTTCTTTGAAGTAGGCGGCCGGACGACAGGCTCTCCTACTTTTGACAACCGCATCTTCAACGGTAAAATACCCGAGGTGGTGGTATATAAATCCGCCCTTACGGCTACGCAAACCCGCCAGGTAGAATCATACCTCGGCATCAAATATGGTATCACCCTCGACCAGACCGCGCCGCAGGATTACCTCGCTACCGATGGCACCACCAAAATCTGGGATGCCGCCATCAACGGCGCATATAAGAACAACATCGCCGGCATCGGCCGCGACGATGCCACCGCGCTCGTACAGAAACAGTCCCGCAGCATCAACGCAGGTTCCATCCTCACGGTGGGCCTCGGCAGCATTGCGATCGACAATATCACCAACACTAACAGCTTCCCCACAGATAAAAGTTATATGACCTGGGCGAGCAACGCCGGCGCGGTAACTGCCAACAACGCAGACCTGCCGGGTTGTATCCGGGAACGTATCACCCGCGAGTGGAAAGTGCAGACATCGAATTTCGATAATGCACTGCAACCTGTAGACCTCGAATTCGACCTCACCGGCATCACCCGCAGCGGTACAGCGCTGGAGCACTATGCCCTGCTGGTGGACAAAACAGGTACCGGCAATTTCGCCGCCCTGTCGCCGGCCGACTATATCCTGCTCCCCGCCACCGAACTGGATGTGGACAAAGTGAAATTCGACAACGTGAGCGGCCTCACCAACGGCGCCGTGTTCACGCTCGTAACACGCAACCTCGTATCGCCGCAGGCGCTGCTGGTGCCCGATGGAACGGACGCCACCCCTTCAGGTGTTTGTTTGGACGCCGATGGCTTCCTGTACTTCCGGGATCCGGCAGATCCTGACAAATACATTGCCGCCATCGACCCGAACGGCAATACCGTGAACCCTTCCGACTTCACCGCCTACATCGCCGTGAACAGGGACATGAACACCCAATTGGGTAAAGCGGGGGGCACCGACTACGGTACGCAGCTCATGCGCCGCATGCTTCAGATCTCGTACACCGGCGCCCCGCTCACCGCGAACGGCGGCGTGAAAGTGCGTTTCTTCTGGAACGATGCGGAGAAAACCGCGGCAGAGAACTTCCTTGCCAACGATCGTGGCGTAACCGCACCGCAGACCTGGAAATGGTTCAAACATACAGGCAATGTGAACGCGGTAATCGCTGATCTCACCGAAACCGGCCTCAATAACATGACCGAAATTTCACCTGCCGCCAACGGCGAAGTGAACGGCGTGAAATACGTGGAGTTCAACAATATCCAGAGCTTCTCCACCTTCGGCGGCCTCACCACGGCCACCGGCGTTATCAGTGTATTGAAAAATACAGACGGTAACGAAACCGGCCCCGTAAACGGCCAGTACCGCATCAAACTCCCCGGTACACTGGCGGCTTCTGAAAACATCACCGTACAATACCAGATCAGCGGTACGGCTGCGAACGTGAACGATTACACGATCTCCGGCCTGGATGCGGGCACCCTCGCGGGTACCGCAGTTATCCCCGCAGGCAGCAATGGCGTGGACGTAAATGTGGCCGTTATTGATGATCAGGTGATCGAGCTGTCCGAAACCGTGAAAATGACGCTCACCGCGGCAAGCGGCGCTTCCGCGTACAGCCTGCATACCACCGAGTTCGAAGCAACGGTGACAATTGCGGACAATGATAACGTTGCCGCCAATACCGTGGTGGAAGTGGTTGCCACGATCGACCCGGCTAAAGAAGACGGCCCTGTGCATGGCCAGTATACCTTCAGGTTGCCCGCGGGCTACACCTGTGCGGAAGACATCACGGTGAACTTTAACCTTGGCGCGGGAACAGCGACCTATAACACCGACTACCAACTCGCCGGTTACAACGCCGGTACGAATACCGGTACCATCGTTATTCCCGCCGGGCAGAACGGCGTAACGCTGGCAGTGACCGTCCAGACGGACGACCTGCTGGAAGTGAATGAAACCGTGATTCTCAACCAAAACTCGGCGGCATCCACCAGCTTCACTTTCACGAACGCCGCCCCGGCATCCGCTACCGTGACCATTGAAGACAACAACCCGGTGGAAGCCCGCTACCTGAGCATCACCAAAGTGCAGGACGGCTATGAAAGTGCCCCGGGCACCGGCCTGATGCAGAAGGCGATGTACAAAGTAAGCCTGCCTGCAGGCGTTCGCTCCTCAGAGAACATTGTTATCAATTATACCCTCAATGCCGCCGGCACCGCCGCGAACGGCACCGACTACACCTACCCGGTAACAGGCACTGTTACCATACCCAGCGGTCAGCGCGAGGCGGTGTTCGAGATCGATGTCATCAACGACAACGTGATCGAAACCGACGAAACCATCGTGATAGACCTGGGAGATGGTAACGGCGGCCTGTACCCGGCACACCCGCTGGATCCGGCACAGCGTACTACCACGCTCACCATCTTCGACGATGAGCGCATCGACCCCGCTAAAACGCAGGTGACCATCGCGGCTACCGACAATGCCGCCGCCGAGCCCGGTACCGTACCGGCTACGCACGATGGCAGCTATACCATCAGCCTGCCCGCCGGTATTACGGCGGCAACAGACATCACCGTTACTTTTGGAGTGAACGGCGTTGCGGTACGCGGTACGGATTATGAGCTGCGCGATGCGGCCAATACCGTGATCGGTGGTACCACCGTTACTATTCCCGCCGGCCAAACCAGCGTACCCGTTACGCTGCGCGTGCTCGACGACCAGATCATAGAAGGAGATGAAACCGCCACCGTGGCACTGAGCGGGGCAACCGCCGCCGGCTTGCCGCTGACGACCGTTTCCACACCGGCTGTAGTGACAATTGCCGACGACGATAACACCGCCGCCAACCAGGTGCTGGCCATCGCCGCCACCCAACACGCGGCGGAACCGTCTACTCACGGTTATTTCACCATCAGCCTGCCCACCAACGTGACGGCCGCCCGTGATATCAATGTGACGTACACATTCGACGGAGCCGGTTCAACCGCCACACCGGGCAACGACTTCGCCGCGCTTTCGGGCACGGCTGTCATCAAGGCCGGTGATAACGGAGTACGTGTATACGTGAATGTGATCAACAACTACGTGATCGACGGCACCCGCACCGTGAAAGTGGATGTGAACGCCGGTAACGATGGTGTATACAATTACACGGCCGCCACGGCGCCCAATCACATGGCGACGGTGAATATTACCGACGAAGATTATACCGCGAACTCCAACGTGCTGCTGCTCACCCGCGTATCCGACGCAGTGGAAGGCGGCGCGCTCGGCCAGTTCGAGATTTCCCTGCCCCCGGGCGTTACCAGCTCCACGCCGATCACCATGAGCTATCTGCTCACGGGCAGCACGGCCGCGGAAGGCACCGGCGCGGGCCTCGACTTCGAATTCGTGGATGCACCGCACCTGAATAAAGCTTCCAAAACCATCACCATCCCGGCCGGACAATCATCCGTGATCATTGAAGTGGCCGCCGTGAATGATGGCGTGATAGAGCCCACTGAAATCGTGAAGCTCAACCTCTCCAACGCCACGAACAGCGCCGGTGCGCCGTTTACGCTCAGCCCGGCAGACGCTACCGTGAACGTGCTCGACGTGAACTCCGCCGACCCGAGCAACGTGCTCGTGATCGAAAAAATACAGGATGGCCGTGAACCGGGCGCGGTAGTGGGAGACAATGGCCGCTTCCGTGTACGCGTCGCTTCCGGCAACACCTTCCTCGAACCGACCGAAGTATCCATCACCATCGGTGGTACGGCGGCGCAGGGGAATGATTACCAGATCATCGGCACGGTAACAATCCCCGCCGGCCAGAGCCAGGTCGATACAGACATCCCCGTGATCAACGATTACATCCTGGAAGCCACCGAAACCATTCATATCACCTTGCTGGGCGGCAACCGCATCAACGGCGGAAGCACCATTTACGTGCCTGCCGATGCCGCCAACGACGAGATCACCATTAATATAGACGATGAAGATGTGACGAATGCCGCCAACCGTGTACTGGAAGCAGTACGTGTGAGCGATGGCGCGGAACCGGGCACCAGCGGCCTGTTTGAACTGCGCCTGCCCGAATACGCGCCCGGCCAGCGGTATACTTCATCCATCCCGCTGACCATCACCTTCGCTATCGGAGGCACCGCCACACAGGGCACCGACTATGGCAACATCGGTACCACGGTTACGCTCCCCGCCAATCAGGGCAGCACCATCGTAACCGCCGCCGTGCAGGACGATAATGTGCTCGAAGGAACAGAAACCGTAACACTGACACTGGCGCCCGTTGCCGCTACCGGCACCTACGGCGGTTCCAGCCATAATTTCACTGCCGCTGCCGCGCCGGGCAACGAAGCTACGCTGAACATCACGGACAGTGAAGCCAACGCGCAGATCAGCGCAATCGGCACCGCCAATGCACAGGAAAACGGCCCTAACGGTTACGTGCGCTTCGGCCTCGTAAACCCGGTTGCCGCCGCCGGCAACAACGTGACCGTATCCTTCACCGTACTCGGCACCGGAACGGCGCAACCTTCCGACTATGTGGTCGACTTCGGTGCGCTCACCGGGACCTATAACCCCGCTACCGGCGCGGGTACCATCCAGATACCCGCCGGCCAGACACAGGTTGACCTGCCCATCAGGGCCGTGGTAGACGACCTGGTGGAAGGAGAGGAGTCCCTCTTCGTTCGCCTCGACGGCGCCGCTGCCATACTGCCTTCCGGTACGCAGAACCTGACCATTCAGGGTGCGGCCCAACGGACGGTATTCATCCAGGACGATCCGGGTTATACCCTGACGGTAGCGGCCGCCAACCAGGCGAATGCCGCTGAACCGGGCACCCCGGGCGCGTTCCGCGTACAGCTGGGCGGTGGCCTGAGAGCCGGTAAGGATCTCACCGTGACCTACACGGTCCAATCCGGCAGCACCGCAATCGCCGGCGTGGACTACACCGCCCTGAGCGGTACTGTCGTGATACCGGAAAACAGCGGGTTCGCAGACATTGCCGTACCGGTTATCAACGACCAGATCATTGAAGGAATAGAAAACGTGATCATCCGCCTGCAAAGCGCGACGGCCGGCACGGTGGTGTTCACCGTGAACAACACGCTCGACGTGTCGCTCAACATTGCAGACGATGACGACGCCAATAAAGAACTGACCGCAGCCGTGCAACGCCAGTCGGCCGAGCCGGGTGGCGGCACCAACGACGGTATTTTCCGCATCAGCCTGCCCACCGGCCTCACCGCCGCGGGAGACGTCACTGTCACCTATGTGCTGGATGCGGGTACCGCCACATACGGCACCGATCTCACCATCGCCGGGTATACTCAGGGCACCAACACCGGCACTGCCGTGATCACGGCTGGCCAGACGCATGTGGATATACCGGTGGCGATCATCAACGATTACGCCATCGAAGGCAGCGAGAGCGTGGTGCTCCGCGTGACCGGCGGTACTTCGTCTGTAGGCGCCTTTGTTCCGGGTACAACTGCATCCGCGAACATGACGGTGGCCGACGACGACGATAATCCCGCGAACCGCGTAGTGAGCCTGCTGAAGATCGGCGCGGACGGTCATGAAACCGGCCCCGTGAACGGCATGTTCCGCTTCAAACTGCCGGGTACCGTAGGTGGCGCAGACCTTGTGCTGACCAACGAACCTGTAACGATTAATTATATCATATCCGGCACAGCCGTGCCGGGTGCGGATGCTTCCGCAACTACCCGCGACTATGTGCAGCTGAGCGGCCAGGCCATCATTCCGGCCGGTGCAGGGTATGTGGATGTACCCGTGAACGTGATCGACAATACCGTGATCGACGGTAGCCGCAGCGTGACCGTAACCATCAATAACAGCGTGATCAGCGCGCCGGTGGCTACCTTCACGGCGCACGCCACCGAAAATACGGCCACTTTCAACATCGCGGACAACGACAACGTAGCGGCCAACTTCATACTGGCGCTGACGGCGCAGCAGCCCGACGCGCAGGAAGGTCCCGCACCGGTGAACGGCGTGTTCAGGCTCAGCCTGCCCAACGGCGCAACCGCCACCCGCGACCTGAACATCACCTACTCACTCGCCGGTAAGGCCGTGAACGGTACGGACTATCAAACCATCAGCACCTTCACTGTCACCATCCCGGCCGGCCAGTCGTTCGCAGACGTGAACATCGTGCCGGTAGACAACAGCATCATCGACGGCGACCGCAGCGTGGTGATGACTTCCGGCGCTGTGACGGTAACAGGCGGCAACCCATACGGCGGCACCTTCTCCGTGAGCCCGCTGAATGCTACCCTCACTATTCACGACGACGACGGCACTGCCGCCAACCGCACCCTGACTATCACGGCCACACAGCCTGATGCGCAGGAAGGCGCCGTGCCAGTGAACGGCCAGTTCACCATCAGCCTGCCGAACAGCATCACCGTGGCCGAAGACCTCACCGTACACCTGTCGCTCGCCGGCAGCGTGGCCGTAAACGGTACCGACTACACGACAATCCCGCTGACGGTCACCATTCCGGCCGGTCAGTCCGGGGCCAATGTCAATATTGCGCCCATCAACAATCTGCTGATCGACGGCGACAGGAGCGTGGTGATGACCATCGCCAACATCGAGCTGCCTGCGGGCAGCACGCTGGGCGCGTTCACATCCGTTGCGCCCGCCAACCAGGCGACACTGACCATTCATGACGACGATGCGGCGAATATGAAACTGCGCGTGACCGCCAGCCAGCCCAATGCCACTGAACCTGCCACCCACGGCGAGTTCACGGTGAGCCTGCCCGCCGGTGTAACGGCTGTGCAGCCCATCACCGTACAATACACCATTGCAGGCTCCGCTGTGCCCGGCGCAGACGCGTCCGCAACAGACAGGGACTACATCCAGTTAACCGGCACCGTGACCATCCCGGTCGGCTCTTCCAGCCAGGTGATCCCGGTAACTGTGATAGATAATAATATCATCGACGGTAACCGGACGGTCGACGTTTCCCTAACGGGAGGCGAGTCCACGATAAACGGACAGGTAGTGGCCATCGGAGTAGACGCTGCTGCGCAGAACGCCACCGTTCAGATTGCCGACGACGACGCCGCGAAAGCATCGCTTTCCATCGCCGCCACCCAGGCGGCTGCCAGTGAACCGTCTACCAACGGCGCCTTCACCATCAGCCTGCCGGCCGGCATGACCGCGAAAGAAAACATCACGGTGGCTTACACCATCGCAGGTACCGCGGCTAACGGCACAGACTACACGACGCTGACAGGCACCGCCGTTATACCGGCTGGCGACCCGTCTGTGCAGGTAGCGGTAGAGGTGATCAATAACACTATCATTGACGGCACCCGCACGGTCATACTCACCCTCACCGGCGGCACCACCGCCACGGTAGGCAGCATCGGCGTAAACGCAGGCGCAGCTACCGCCCAGGTGAACATTGCCGATGACGACGCCGCCCTCACGCAACTCTCCGTAGCCGCCACCGTGGCCAACGCGAGCGAACCGGCTACCGACGGCTTGTTTACCATCAGCCTCCCGGCCGGCACCACCGCCACCGAGCCCATCACCGTTACCTACGCCATGAGCGGCACCGCCGTAAACGGTACGGCTTACGAAATGCTCACCGGCAGCGTAGTCATCCCTGCAGGTGCGCCTTCAGCTACCGTGGCCATCGATGTGAAAGACAACAGCATCATCGACGGCACCCGCACGGCCATCATCACCCTCACCAGCGCCACTACACCCACTGTAGGCTCCATCGGGGTGAATGCAGCTGCATCCACAGCACAGGTGAATATTGCGGACGACGACCTCGGCAACGCCAGCATCGAAGTGGTACCCGCCAACGCCAACGCGGCAGAACCCGCCACCAACGGCTCGTTCATCATCCGCCTGGCCAATGGTCAAACCACCACCGCAGATATCGACGTGACCTATAACATCACCGGCACCGCCATCCGCGGTACGGATTACTCGCTGGCAGACGCCGGCGGTACCGCCATCACCGGCAACACGGTGCGTATCCCTGCCGGCAGCGGCCAGGTAACCGTAACCGTGGCGGTAACGGACGATCAGATTATCGAAGCGATGGAAAACGTATCGCTCACCCTGCAGTCCGCCACCATCACATCCATGGGCAACGCTGCCGTACCCATCGGCGTACCCGCAGCGGCTACCGTGAACATAGCAGACAACGATAACGACGCGCAGTTCCGCGTACTGAAAGCCGAAGCCAGCATCCCCAACGCCGCAGAGGCCGGACCGGTGCACGGCGAAATCGCCTTCAGCTTCGCGGACGCCAACATCACCGCCGCCGAAGACGTGGAGATCACCTTTACCCTCAGCGGTACCGGTACGGAAGGCGTGGACTTCCAGCCCATGCAGCGTACCGTTATCCTCAAAGCAGGCGACAAACGTGTAACCGTTCCTGTTAATGTTATCGACAATATGATCATCGACGGCAGCCGCACCGTGATAGCCACCGTAACAGGCGGTACGTCCGGCCTGGGTGTGTTCGCTCCTGCGGCAGCGCCCGCCAATGCAGGCAGAGTGATCATTGCAGACAACGATAACACCGCGGCCCAGCTGAAACTGAGCATCGTTAAAACGGCAGACGGTTCCGAGCCGGGCAACGCAGGTTCCTTCTTCGTGAAACTGCCCGACGGCTTCACCGCCACCAACAACATCACCGTTCAATACAACATCGACGCCGCGAGCACCGCCGTGGCTGGCTCAGACTACCAGGCCATCACCGGCACGGTAGTAATCCCCGCCGGCAGACCGGGTGTAACGGTGCCCGTGAACGTAACGGACGATCAGATCATAGAACTGCCTGAAACCGTGGTGATGAACATCACCGGCGGCGCAGGCCTCGAAGCCGACGGCGCTACGCCCATCAACTTCACCGCCGACGTGGCGCAGGCAACCGTGAATATCGCGGACAACGATCTCACACCGGGCACCAGCGTGGTACGGATCAGCAAAGTGTCCGACGCGGTGGAAGGCGGAGCGAAAGGCCAGTACCGCATCGCATTGCAGCCCGGCATCACGTCTTCGCAAGACATCAATGTTTCCTTCGCGGTAAGCGGCACAGCGGTGCGCGCCACCGACTACCAGCTGGCATCCGTGCCCGGTGGCGCCGTGATCGGCGGCACCACGGTGACCATCCCGGCCGGTGCGAACGAAGTACTGATCAATGTGGACGCCGGTGACGACGGCATCGTGGAAGGACAGGAACAGGCGGTCGTAACGCTTTCCAGCGTAACATCCGCGTTACCTTTCACCATCGATCCCGCACAGTCTTCCGCCACCGTGAACATCGTGGATGTAAATGCCGCGGCCAGCGCTGCGCTCAGCATCACGAACGTGACCAATGCGGCAGAACCTGCCACCAACGGCCAGTTCCGCGTGAGCCTGCCAACCGGCACCACCGCTGCCAGAGACATCACCGTGTCTTATGCGCTGAGCGGCAATGCCGTTACCGGTGCGGATTACACCACCGGCACGGTAACCATCCCGGCCGGCGCTAACGGGGCAGACGTGCCTGTAACCGTGAAAGACGATTACATCATCGAAAGCACGGAAACCGTGACCATGCGGATACTCGGCGGCAACGGCCAGGACATCGGCGGCAACAACCTGCTGTTCCCTGCGCACAGCGCCAACCATACCGCTACCATCAATATTACCGACAACGATAACACCGCCGCCAACCGCACACTGGAAGCAGTGAAAGTGGCAGACGGCGCAGAACCCGGCGCCAACGGCCGGTTCGAGATCAGGTTGCCCGAAGCGGTACCGGGTACGCGCTACACCGTAGCGGAAAATATCAACGTGGTGTTTGCCGCCACTGGTACCGCCACATCCGCGGCCGACTACGACGCCATCGGCACAGGCATTGTATTGCCGGCCGGCAGCAGCGCCGTACAGGTAAGCGTACCGGTGAAAGACGACCAGATTCTCGAAGGCAACGAAACCGTGGTGCTCACCCTGTCTAACTCCACCGCCACCAGCGGTGACGTGTATACACCGGCAGGCAGCGCCGCGACCGTAACGATTGCCGACGACGATCTTACCCCGGCCAACCTGCAGCTGTCCGCAACAGCCACTGCAGCGAATGCCGCAGAAACAGGGCCGGTACACGGCGAGTTCACCATCAGCCTGCCCGCGGGCGTAACCATCGCGGCGCCTGTGACGGTGAACTACACCATCGGCGGTACCGCCGCTACCACGCAGGACTACACTGCGCTGAGCGGCACGGTGACCATCCCGGCCAACGCCAACAGCGTAACCGTACCGGTAACCGTGGTAGACAACAGCATCATCGACGGTACGCGCACCGTGATCATGACCATCGGCAACGGTGGCGTGAGCGTGGGCGGTACCGCATATAACCTCACGCCGGCAGGCACCCCCGCCACGGTGAGCATCGCAGACAACGACAATACCCCGGCCAACCTGCAGCTGAGCGTCACCAAACAGCAGGACGCGGCAGAACCGGCCACCAACGGCGCCTTTGTGATCAGCCTGCCCGCAGGCGTCACTTCGGCAAGACCCGTGACTGTGAACGTGACCGTTACCAGCAGCGGCACTGCCACGCCGGGCGCGGATTACAGCGCCATCACGGTACCGGTGACCATCCCGGCTTACCAGCGGAGCGTAACCGTACCGGTGAACGTGCTCGACGACCAGATCATCGAGGCGGCGGAAACCGTCATCCTCCAGGTCAACAGCGGCAGCGACGGCCTGTTCAGCTACACGGCGGCAGCGGCTAACACCGCCACTGTCAATATCGCGGACGACGACGCCAGCGCCAATGCCCGTGTGGTATTGCTCACCAAGGTATCAGACGCCATCGAAGGCGCGGCCCGCGGCCGGTACAGGATCGGCCTGCCCGCAGGGTTCACCAGTGCGGCTGACATCACCGTTACATTCAATATGAGCGGTGCGGCCATCCGCAACACCACCACCGACTACCAGCTGATGCAGGGTGGCGGCGTGATCAGCGGCAACACCGTAACCATCCCCGCAGGGGCGAACGAAATATGGGTAGATGTGGAAGCCTACAACGACGGCATCATTGAAGGGCCGGAAGGCGCAGTCATGACGCTCACCGCCGCTACATCGGCCGTTCCCTTCACCATCGACCCGGCCAGCGCTTCCGCTACGGTGAACATCGTAGACGTGAACGCGCCGACAGATAACCCGGTATCCGTAACCGCGGTGACCGATGCCGCAGAGCCCGCCACCAACGGCCGGTTCAGGGTAAGCCTGCCCGCAGGCGCAACCGCTGCCAACGACATCACCGTGATGTATAACCTGTCCGGCTCCGCCGTAGCAGGGGTGGATTACCAGATCGGCAGCGTGGTGATACCGGCAGGCGCCAACGGGGTGGATGTAGACGTGACCGTTACAGACGATTACATTATCGAAGGCAACGAAAATCTCACCCTGCAACTGCTCGGCGGCAACGGCAAGAACAGCATGAACATCGACGTGTACTTCCCGCCTGCAGCTACCGGCAATACCGCCACCATCAACGTGGCGGACAACGATAACACCACTGCAGCACGCACGCTCGAAGTAGTTCGCGTGAACGATGCGGCAGAACCTGCCACCCACGGCCGCTTCGAGATCAGGTTGCCCGAAGCCGTGCCCGGCACGCGGTACACCACCGCGCACGACATCAACGTGGTATTCACTACCGCCGGCACAGCGAACGCAGGCACCGACTACGACAACATGGGCACGGCCATCAAACTGCCTGCAGGCAGCAGCCGCATACTGGCAACCGTTGCCGTGAAAGACGACAAAATCATCGAAGGCGATGAAACCGTAACGCTCACCATCGACCCGGCAGCGTCCACATCCGCGGCGGGCTCGTTCACCGCAGGAGCCGCCAACACGGCCACGGTAACGATCGCCGACGACGATGCCACCGCGCTCAACCAGGTGCTGAATGTGACCGCGTCCATCCCGGATGCAGCAGAGCCCGCGAAAGACGGCGCCTTCACCATTAGCCTGCCTGCCGGCGTAACGGCAGCAGTGCCGGTAACGGTGAACTACACCATCGGCGGTACTGCTAAACCCGGCGCAGACGCCAGTGCAGTCACCAGGGATTATGTGCAGCTGAGCGGCACGGTAGTGCTCCCGGCTAACAGCAACGCGGTGACCATACCGGTAGACGTGATCGATAATATGATCATCGACGGCAGCCGCAGCGTGGTGATGACGCTGACCAACGGCACGGCCACAATTAACGGCGCCGCCGCAGGCTTCGCACCGGGTGCATCCTCCAATGCCACCGTGCTGATCGCCGATAACGATAATACGGCCGCCAACATGACGCTGCAGATTCGGGCCACCGTTGCCGCAGCCCATGAAACCGGTCCCGTGAACGGCGAGTATACCATTAGCCTGCCTGCCGGCATCACCGCCGCGGAAGACATCACCGTAAGGTATGCCGTAAGCGGAACCGCCATTGCAGGAACAGACTACCAGGCTACCGGCACTACCGTTGTCATCCCCGCAGGGGCATCAGAAGTGAAGGTGCCGCTGACCGTGATCGACGACATCCTGGTAGACGGCAGCAGAACCGTAGTGCTCACACTGGTGAACGGCAGCACCGCCACGCTGGGCAGCTTCCTGCCGGCCGCCGCGCCGGGCCACCAGGCCACTGTAAGCATTGCAGACAACGACTTCAAACAATCCGTGACCTGGAAGAGCGTACGCTACACCGGCACCGGCGCAAACGGCGCGGTGAAAGCGGGCGACCAGATCATCTATACCATTCACGTGCGCAACACGGGTAATGTGAAACTCGAACAGGTAACCGTTGCCGACGATGTGCCGCTGTACACCACATTCGTGAGCGCGCAGGACAACATCGCACCGGCAGGCCGCCGCCTCACCTGGACGATCGCCGACATTGCAGCAGGCGCCACCGCCACCCGCAGCTTCACCGTAAGGGTAGCGGGCGACCTCACCGGCGCGAGCAACATCACCAATACGGCGCAGGTAGACGATGGTAGCGGCGGTGGAATGAAACCCACCGTGCCGGAAGACCCGAACAACCCGGGCAACCCGCATCCGAACCCCACACCGGGCGCCCCGTCTACCAACATACCGGTAGATAACGGCGGAGACGGCTCCATCAGCTGGAAGAGCGTACGCTACACCGGCACCGGCACAGGCGGCGCAGTTCGCCCCGGAGACCAGATCGTGTACACCATCCATGTGCGCAACAACGGCAACGTGAAACTGAACAACGTGAAAGTGGCGGACGTTGTACCGGCCGGCACCAACTTCGTAAGCATTGCTAACGGCGGCGTACATACGAACCGCAACCTGAGCTGGACGATTGCCGAACTGGCCATCGGCGCCACGCAAACCGTGAGCTTCACCGCGGTGGTCGCCAGCGACCTCACCGGTATCAGCAACATCGTGAACACGGCGCAGACAGACGGCGGCGGCGGCATGAAACCCACCGTGCCGGAAGACCCGAACAACCCGGGTAACCCTCTCCCGAACCCCGACCCGACCAAACCCGCTACCAGCGTACCGGTAGACGGCGGCGGCCCGAGAACGGTGAACTGGAAGAGCGCGGCTTACACGCCGGCGGGGGCCAACGGTACCGTACGCAGCGGCAGCCGCATCACCTACACCATGCATGTGCGCAACCTCGGTAATGTGCCGGTGACCAATGTATCGGTGAAAGACGTGATACCCACCGGAACCGAGTTTGTCAGCATCGATAACGGCGGTGTGCGCAATGGCGGCGACCTGTCGTGGAGCATCCCTGCCATCCCGGTAGGCGCTACAGGCACCGTGAGCTTCACGGTAACGGTGGCCACCCAGCTCAACGGCATCACGGTCATCACCAACACCGCGATGGTCAACAATGGCAATGGGCAGGGCGACCAGCCCACCATCCCGGCCAGCCCTGAAAACCCCAACGAGCCGCATGCTTCGCCGCAGGCAGGCGCACCATCTACCAGCGTGCCGGTGGAAGTGAAAGATCTCAATTTCATCAACGTGATCACGCCCAACGGCGATGGTAAGAACGAAAGGTTCATTATCGCGGGACTGGAGAAATACCCGGGATCGAAGATCTTCATCTACAACCGCTGGGGCGGCATGGTATATCAGAGCAAGGATTACCGGAACGACTGGAACGGATCCGGACTGAACGAAGGCACTTATTACTATATCCTGGAAGTGAGAAGACCGGAAGGCAACAGTGTTTACAAAGGCTGGGTGGAAATATTGAGATAAAAAAACTGGTGTGATCGCCGGCGCTGCCGAAAAAGGGCAGCGCCGGGCCGGTCAGCAAAAAAAGTACATTATGCAGCGCAAACGTACGATTTACATGACCCTCCTGTTGCTCGCCGCAGCAGTGATACCTGGCAAAGCACAACAGAACGTGCAGTTCAGCCAGTATGTTTTTAACGGACTCAGTGTAAACCCTGCCTATGCAGGGTATAAGGAAGACTGGTACATGAATGCGATCTACCGCCACCAGTGGGCGGGTTTCCCGGGCGCGCCACGCACCGGCGGCGTATCGATCGACGGCCTCACGAATGCCCGTGATAACAAGGTGGGTGTGGGGCTGCAGGTGATGTCCGACCGCCTGGGGCCGCAGGAAGCCTTGTCGCTTTACGGTTCTTACGCCTACCGTATTCCCCTCGACGATGAAGACACGCGCCGGCTTTGCATCGGCATCGGCGCCGGCGTCACCCAGTACGCGATAGACGGGGCCGCCCTGCAGTATATCGACGATAACGACGAGGCGATTCCCACCGGTAAAGCCAGCAACTGGATACCGGATGCGCGCTTCGGGGTGTATTATTACACGCCGAAGTTTTACGCCGGTATTTCCGTGATGGACCTCTTCGCGCTGTATACAGACGCTACGCGTTACAGCTGGAAGGGCAACAACTACGCCACCATCCGTAAAACCCAGCACGTGTATTTCACGGCGGGCACGATGCTGAAGCTGTCCGACATGTTGCAGATCAAACCGTCCATCATGGTGAAGGAAGACTTCAAAGGCCCTACCTCCGTGGATTTGAACGCCTTTCTGCTTATCGGCGAAAAAATATGGATTGGTGGATCGTACCGTACCAATGCAAAAATCTGGACGAAGGATAACCTCGCCAACGACCTGCGCGCCATCAACGCGGCGAGCATCATGGCCGAGTTTTACGCCACCGAGCGGCTGCGGGTGGGCTATGCGTACGACCTGAACGTCAATAAACTGGCGGGTTACCAGGGCGGTTCCCACGAGATTTCACTGGGCTTCCTGTTCCCCTCCAAAAAATATTCCACCGCCAACCCGCGCTATTTCTAATTTAAAATTGCCTGACCTTGATACATCCTTACTCATTTAACATGAAACGTTTGATTGGCTGCGCCCTGCTCACGCTGGGCAGTATGCAGCTGATGGCCCAGGAACAGAAATCGGAGCTCCGCCTGGCGGAAGAAGCGTATGCAAGGCAGGAATACGCGCTCGCCGGCAACCTCTATGGCCGCGTGATCAAAGGCAAGCCGGCCCGTGCCCCCATCGGGCTGTTGCTGAAACTGGCCCATTGCCGCCGCGAAACCGGTTATTTCGGGGAAGCGGCCAACTGGTACGCCGCCGCCGTGCAGCGCCCGGATTGCCCGGCCACGGCGTATTTCGCCTATGGCGAAGTGCTGCGTAACCTCGAAGCGTATGACTCCGCGAAAGCGCAGTTTGCCCGTTTCAATACGGCACAGGCAGATAGTGTGGCCCTGAAAGCCGCTGCCCTCAAGGGCTGCGACAGTGCCATCGTTTGGCAGCAACAGAAAATGACCCTCAATAATCTCGGCGTGCTCAGGGAATTGAATACGCCGTATTCCGAGTGGATCAGCGGCGCGGTGAAAAAAGGGCTGCTGCTCGTGTCGAACGGTTACCGTAAAATGGTGCTGAACGATGGGGCAGAGGCTAACCCGGCAACGGATAAACGCACTTTCCAGCCTTATTACAAAGCGTATGTATACCAGCAATATTCGCAGGGAAATTCCACGATGTACCTCGAAGAAATGCTGCCGGGCGTGATGGGGAAATTCCGGTATCACATCGGCCCGTCGTGTTTCAACCGCGCGGAAGACACCCTGTATGTTACGGTGAACGAACAGCAGCGGCCGGAATTGGTGCGAAGAAAAGGTCCCGTACAGGGCCGCAGGAGACTGATGCTGTATTACAGCGTTAAGAAAGACAACGTTTGGTCGCCCCTCGAAATATTGCCCGGCCTGAATATGGACGGGTTCTCCACCAGCCATCCCGCGCTCAGCGCAGACGGCGGTGTGCTGTATTTCGTATCCGACCGGCCGGGAGGCTATGGGCAGGCGGATATCTGGTACAGCGAAAAACAGGCAGACAGTACCTGGGGCAAGCCGGTGAACTGTGGCGCCCGGTTAAATACAGTAGCCGCGGAAACTT
Source organism: uncultured Chitinophaga sp. (assembly GCA_965653365.1). Classification (GTDB taxonomy): domain Bacteria; phylum Bacteroidota; class Bacteroidia; order Chitinophagales; family Chitinophagaceae; genus Chitinophaga. The sequence continues at coordinate 207,727 of CBFGZV010000002.1, forward strand.
TTCCCACCGTCAACGAAGACGGTGCCTTATACTTTTCCAGCCAGGGCCACCCTGGCATGGGCGGCTATGATATTTTCCGCGCAACCGGCAGCAGGGATAACTGGGAAACCCTGGTGAACCTCAAATCGCCGTTCAACACCGGCGCAGACGATATGGGCCTCATCCTGAAACCCAACGGCTACGAAGGGTACTTTTCCTCCAACCGCCCCGGCGGCCAGGGCTCCGACGATGTGTACCACTTCATGGACGCCGCCTATTTCACCGGCGGCCATCCCGGCGATGGCGGCACCACCGGCGGGCAACCCGGCAAAGGAACGGGCACGGGAACAGGCACCACAGGACCGGATCTCGCCGGCGGTAAACCCGGCACAACGGGCACAACCGGCACCACGGGCACGAAAGGCGGGAAGAAAACACCCACCGCGGAAGAGCTGGAGCTGATCAAAGAGCTGGAGAAACTGCGCTTCCTGTATGATTTCAACAGCGTGACGCTGCTGCCGGAATCGAAAAAAGTGCTGGATTATGTGACCGGTGTGCTGAAACAGCATCCGGACTGGAAGCTGATGGTACTGTCGTATGCAGACAGCCGCGGCTCCGACGGATACAATATCAACCTGTCTGCCCTCCGTTGCTTCGCCGTGATCGACTACCTCGGCGGCAAGGGCATCGACGTCAAAAGATTATACTACATGAACCTCGGCGAGCAGTTCCTCGTGAACCCCTGTAAAGACGGGATGCCTTGCACCGAGGAGCAGCAGCGCCAGAACAGGCGTTCCGAGCTGAAGGTGATTTATTGATAGGGATAATAGCAACGAGAAAAAGGCCGTGAGTTTTCACGGCTTTTTTTTATGAATAACCGCCCGTCACCTACGTGCGGTCAGCGCCCGGAAACTGTGCGCATATGCTGTGTCCGGCAGGCGTAGCGCCTCCGTTAGCCCGCCACGATCAGGAGGTAAGATATCAGGAAGCATCCCCACGCTGCCGCCAGCAAAACGAGCACCGTTTTGAACCAGTATCGCCATGCCACCCATACATACAACCCGATGGTCAGCAGCGTAAACAGCAACATAAACTGACTGGAGCGCAGGAACTCAAAGTGCCGGAGCGCCAGGTAGAAATTCATGATCCCGATGAAGGCCGCGCCAACGCTGTGCGTGGCGTTAAACCCAATCCACGATTTCCACATGTTCAGTTTGTTCGTCAGCCGCAGGGTGTCGTTTTTCATGCCTTCGCGGACCTGCTCGCTGCGGGGGCCCATTTTATCTGAATACAGTGTGCCCCGGAGGTGGAGCAGGCCCATCAGCGCGATGATCGCTGAGCCTGTTTGCCATAAATATTGTGCTGCCATAACCAGAGTTTATCTTTTTTGTCCGTAGATGAATATCACGCTGCCTTTCATGTAGCTCTTCACATCGAGCGCCTCACTGTCGAACAGCGATAGCGTTTGCCGCGCAGAAAAGAGCGGCCCGAATTCCCCGAAAGGCCGCAGTTGCGCCATGAAGAGCCGGGCAATCAGCTTTTCGGTGGTCATGGAAAGGAAGTAGAATCGCCCGCCTTTTTTCAGCACCCGCAGCAGGCTGTTCACGAATGCCTGTTTGTCGTCGAAAAGATGGATGGTGCCGAAGCTGCAGAGGGTGTCGAATGTATTGTCGGGAAAGGGTAGGTGGAAGGCGTCGGTTTGCAATAACTGAATGTTGGGCGGAATGGCGCCGTTACCATCTTCCAGCCGGGAGTGCGCGATTTTCAGCATCTCCACCGATCTGTCGGCGAGCACGCATTCGTTGGCGGTGGCCCTGTACAGGGAGGCGGTTTGTGTAAGGCCGCCGCAGCCCACGTCAAGCAGGGAGCCTTTGCGGTCTGTGATGGCGTTGCGCGCAAAGTTGGTGTAGTCGCTGGGCTGTGTGCCCCAGAAAAGCCGGTTGAATAATTTAGTGCCTACTACGCGCTCGTAGTACTTTGCTTTATTGTCGTATTTCGCGCCTTTCGGGTTTTCAAGGGAAGAATAGATGTCCCTGTCCACCGTTTTGAGCGCCAGGTTGGCCTGTATGGAATGCATATAGTGTATGTTGGATTCCGTGTGAACAGGTTCCCGGCGTGCAACCGGCCGCTACTTCGGCGTATGCAGGCCAAAGGTCTGCGTATCGAAAAAAAAGGTCAGCGAATCCAGCTTACCGTTCTTCGCTTTCCATATCTCCGCCACATCGCCGTTCATGCTGGCCCCGTCGGGGAACCTGAAGTCGTAATTCCCCCTCACGCAGGCATTTTCACCTTCAACGATCATCTCTTTCACCCGCATGCCCGTAAATGCCCGGGAGAATCGCTTAATGACCTCAAGGTAAGCCGCTTTGCCGATAATGGGGCTGACATTTGTCATGTCTCCGCCGGTAAATTTGAAATCGTCCGCAATCACGGACTCCCAGCCTTCTTTGCGGGCGAAACCTTCGTAGTAAGTATCCAGCAGTTGTTTGGTGGAGGCGGTGTTTTCCATTTTATTTGTATTGAACGTGAAACAACAATTATCTTTGCACTTGCATTTTACAAGTACTAAGGTAACAAGTTATTTCAAAATGCAAGTACTTTTTTCTAAAACCGCTCATATGGAAAAAACGAGGTCAGATTGCCCTATCAGTTGCTCCCTGGATGTGTTCGGGGACAAATGGTCGCTGCTGATTATCCGCGACATCATGCTCCGGGGAAAGCTGTCATACAGTGAATTCCTGGAATCGGAGGAGAAGATCGCCACCAACATTCTGGCCAACCGCCTCAGCGTGCTGGAAGCGGAAAATATCCTGACCAAACAGGTTTCTCCGCAGAACAGGTCGAAGTATATTTATAGCCTTACTGCAAAGGGAATTGACCTGTTGCCGATCGTGATCGAGATCATGGACTGGGGTGCTAAATACAATGCGAATTGTCCGCGCAGGGAAGTGGGGAAGAAGATCAAAAAAGACAAAGCGGGCGTGATCAAAGAGTTTTATGCAAAGCTGAAGAAGCAGTTTACCTGATCTGGCGCCCCTCCAGGTATGCCAGTCCGCCCACCACGATTACCTGCAATACGAGGAATATCGCGCCGAAGAGGGTGGCATCAGCAAAGTAGATGATCAGTAGTCCAACGCTGATGGCGGCCCACAACCAGTTGCCGGCCACCAGTATCCGGAGCAGCGGGACCGACGGTGTTTTTTGCAGGGCCAGGCGCAGCGCCACCAGCCCATATGCCAGGGTTATGCCGGCGATGAAGATGATAATGTTAACGGGCAATCCCAGGAAGCCTGCCAACACGCGGTACAGCAGCAGTCCAATCACCGCCGTGCCGCCTCCGAGAGTAAAATCGGCCCAAAGGATTTTTTTCAGCAAAGGGAGATCCCGGAAAACCTGGTTCATGATATGAATGTAACGAATGTTGCCCTGTCTGGAAAAAAGTAATTAAGTTCAACGTATGCAACAGCTACAGGAAAAGCATATCACGATCGAAGCGCCCGTAAGTGGTGTATGGAAAGCTATTACGGATATACGGTCGGTGCGGGAATGGATGGGAGGAGATGAATTGGAGCTGGAAGTAACTACCAGCTGGGAAATGGGCACTCCGCTCGTTATCAGGGGATTTCACCATGTCCGTTTCGAGAACAAGGGAATCGTGCTGGAATTCACGCCGGAACGCGTGATGTCGTATAGTTTTTTAAGCTCCGTTTCCCGGCTGCCTGATTTAATGGAGAATTATTCGGTGGTGCGGTTTGAGCTGCGGGAGGAAGGGATGCGCACCCTGCTCACGTTGCAGTTATTCAATTTCCCGACTGAGACCATTTATCATCATCTTAATTTCTACTGGAATTCGACGCTGATGATATTGAAACGGATGGTGGAAAGCAGGTGAAAACCGGATGAAAATGCACATAATTTGCCCGGAGCGCTCACCGCTATAAACATTTGCATATAATCGCCGGTTAACCGTTTCTGTTATGGTTGCTTCATCCTTACTCATTGATTTTCAATGAATACTCACGACTGGCATAACCTTTGCCCGAAAAGAGTGTTAAGTATTCTTTTCATGTTAAATAACAAGCATATGAAAATACCTGCTTTATTATCATCGTTGGCGGTGATAGCGGTTTTAGGACAGGGGTGTGTGAGTAACAAAAAATTCAGCCAGTTGCAGACGAGCTATAACGAATTGGAAAATCGCAACAGGGATTTAGATGGCAAGTATCAGGCCTCGCAGCGGGAACTATCGGGCGCCAACACCCGCGTGAAGAGCCTGGAAGAACAGATAGCCGCACAACGCACCGGCCTCGCCGCGCTGCAGGCCGCGCTCGACAAATGCCTGAACTCCACCAGCCAGGGCAATGTCAACATCTCCAAACTGGTGGATGAGATCAACGCATCCAACAAGTACATCCAGCACCTCGTGAACACCAAGAACAAGAGCGACTCGCTCAACCTGGTACTCACCAACAACCTGACGCGTTCCCTGAGCCGCGAAGAAATGAGGGACGTGGACGTACAGGTGCTGAAAGGCGTGGTGTACATTTCACTGTCCGACAAGATGCTGTACAAATCCGGCAGCTACGAAATTTCACCGACGGCCGGCGCCACGTTGGCCAAGATTGCCAAGATCATCATGGATTACAAGGATTATGACGTGCTGATTGAAGGTAATACGGACAATGTGCCCATCTCGCAGACGAACATCCGCAATAACTGGGACCTCAGTGCGCTCCGCGGTTCTTCCGTAGTGCAGGCGTTGCAAAACAATTATGGTGTAGATCCGAAACGCCTCACCGCCGGCGGCAGGGGTGAATACAATCCCATTGCCTCCAATGCCGACGATGCCGGCAAAACGCGGAACAGGCGTACACAAATCATCATTACGCCGAAACTGGACCAGTTCATGGAGCTGATCGACAAAGCGCCGGAAAACACCGAAGAGAAGAAGTAATTGATATGGTCATAACAGAAAAAGCCGCCGGATGTCTTTATCCGGTGGCTTTTTTTGTGTATTTCATTCTCGTTTGTTATTCTCAGAAAACTTTCCTACTTTGGATGAATAGTAGTGCAAGAGACCCTGACCTGACCCGTACCGCGCCCGACATCCAACGCTTTTATCGAACTGAACCCAAAAACGCGAAACTGCATGCGACTCATTCCCTATGTTATCGCCTGTGCCTTGTCTGCCGTGGCCATACCCGCTACTGCGCAGCAACTCAAGCCTGAAAACATTGTAAGCCCCGAGGCTGCTTCCCTCGGCAAATTCGGCAACATCCCCGTAGGTAACTACACCGGTTCCCCGGAAATTTCCATCCCGCTATATACCCTCAAATTGGGTGGGATTGAAGTACCTGTCGTGCTCCGTTACCATGCCTCCGGCATACAGGTGGAGCAGGAGGCGACCTGGGTGGGCCTCGGCTGGGATCTTACCGTCGGTGGCAGCGTTACCCAGGTGGTAAGCGGGCTCGCCGACCAGGAAACAAATCTCACCAGCCCGCTGGGTACCACATATCAGGAATTGATGCGGCGGGGGACGGCCAACGACAATAACCCGGGGATGGACAATACGATTTTTGCTACGCAATTTTGTGTGGATGCGTCCCAGCCGCTGCTGAACGATATGGGCACCGTATCAACCCTTAAAGCCTACGACTGGGGGAAGCCCGACATATTCCGGATCAGCTTGCCGGGCATATCGGAAGAGTTTATGCTGACACCGGTTGGATTGACGCCTGTACAGATTGGCAAAAAGAAAACACCGGTGTTCATCACCAAGCACCTGTTCGGCAATAGCGGTACCTACGCCCCGGAATGGACGGTGGAAGATATCGCCGGCAACAAATATTTTTTTGCACGGACGGACCATGAGTATTCTTACGCTGAAGCCAGCCAGCCATTGAGCGGCGCCGTCAGCAAGCTTACCCGTATTACCACTGCAACGGGCCAGACGGTGAATTTCGGTTACGTCAACGGGAAATACAGTCTTTCGTCCTATTCTGCTTCCAAGTCGTTCGATAACCGCGATCTGCCGCCCAATCCCACCAACGATGTCAGCCATACAACCTACTATGCCAAATACCTCACCAGCATGGAAACAGACCATGTGCGGGTGATGTTTGAATTAAGCAGCGCCGCCCAGGAGAGAGACGACATGCAGGGCCTGACGGTTGACGGCAATTACGGGGTACGCCGGCTGAATGCGATTCACATCTGGGACAAAAGAACGAACAGGAAAGTGAAGTCATTCGTATTCGCCTATGATTATTTTTACGGCGATGTCAATTCTTCCGGAAGGATAGCCACCTTCCCGCCACCGGCGTACCTCACCAAACGCCTCAAGCTGCTGTCTGTACAAGAAGTTGGTTATGCGGCTAACGGAGCTGCCGTTCAAAGCGTTCCGCCTTATGCTTTCGAATACAATGAGTCCGTCACGCTTCCCCGTAAAGATGGATACGCCCGTGACCATTGGGGGCTTTTTAATGCGCAGGCCAACAGCAGCTTCATACCGAAATTGTATTGCGAGGTGGTCACGGAGGTGCTGAAGCTTCCCAGTGTGCCGGTCACCGAAACAGATATATGGAGAAACATCCGCGATGCCGGTACGGCGAATAAAGGAATGGAACCGGGCCCCGCTACCGCTGCCATCCTGAAAAAATTAGTCCACCCCACCAAAGGTTTTTCCGTATTCCACTACGAGCCGCACACCTATGGAAATTACCGCACCTATTCGGCAGACGAAATCAGGCGCAATGTGGGAATCATCGCTACCAACGTGGACGACAAGAATTACAATACCAATGTTATTAAAAGCGCCCCGCTATACCCCGATGCTGATGGGAACCTCAAGCTAACGCAGTTTAATTGCAGCTTCTCAAGTGTCGGGGCGAAAGTAGATCATACCTATTTTCTCGGTTGTTATGTGAAGATCTGGCGGGTAAGCTCGTCGGGCACCCGCACGCAGTTGCGGCAGTGGGTTGTTACAGCGCCCAGGGATGTGTTTAACCAGACCGGCTCGCAGGCATATCCGCCTGAAGATATCCTGCTAACCGGAGCCCCGACCGACTACTATGAAGTGGAAAGCCATCTCGACAACATACCCCAACTGACTCCCGTGGGCACCTCAATCCCGAAAGCGATCACACACGCCAACTGGTCTACCATCGATAAGCAGATGGTGGAAAAGGAAAGCATCGGGGGAGGGCTGCGTATTGCGGCGATTGAACATTATACCGGTGAGAACACGCTGGCCGGGAAGAAGATTTTCAAATACGTGAAAGAGGACGGCGTCACTACTTCCGGCAAGCTCATGGCGCCACCCCGGTATTTTTCGCACACCAGGCGCACGCATTTCGTAAAATCGGTGATCGTTACCCCGGAAGGCACTTCCACTGTATTTACGCCATTTCCTTCCCATAGCTATAGCGTTGCTTCTTTTAGCTATGTACCGCTTTCTGCGGACGCGGAAGGATCGTACGTGGGATACGACAGGGTGGAAGTACTGGATGCCGATGCGGAGAACAACACCAACGGTAAAACGGTTTACTACTATAAAAATACCCAGTCAACCGTTTCGATCAGCGGTTTTCATACCTACGGCAAGGCATTGCCTACTGTTGGATATTACAGTAACGGCCAGCTGGATTCCGTTACTACTTACCGGAACGATGGTTTTTTGCTGAACAAGCAGGCTTACACTTATAAGCTGCTTGAACGCAAAACGACCCGGGGCCTGATGTTAGGCGATATGTACTGCGATGCGTTCATAAATGATGTTTCCTGTGTCGCGTTCGACCATCCGCCGGGCATCACATCGAAATGGGTCGCCTACTTTTATCCGGTCAACACCAAATGGTATGTGCCGGAAGTAGTGACGGAAACCGAGTTTTCCAACCTGCCGCTGACCATTACCACAACCAATACTTATAACGCATACGGCCAGCTGGTAAAAGAAGAAAGAACAGGCAGCAAGGGAGAGGCCGTCAGCAAAAGCTTCACCTATCCCCTGGATGTAACCAGCCCCAGCGCTGTGGTGACGGAGATGAAATCCCTGAAGCTGTACGACAGGCTCTTGACGGAGTTACAAGTCAGAAGCGGACAGCAACGGCTCAAGACATTTGATTATGCCAAAAATGAGCATAACCACATCCATGTTACGAAGTCCGCCGAATCCCTGGGCGGTCAGCCGGCGAATGACCTTGTACGGAACATCCGGCACGATAACCGGGGGAATATCATCCAGTTCGAGGAAAACGGAGTGATCACCTCTTTTGTGTACGGTTATCTGCAAAGCCTGCCGGTGTTGAAAGTGGTGGGCGCCGATTATAACACCGTTGTGACAGGGCTCAATAATGCCGTGATTCAGCAACCGGCCTCCGACGCGCAACTGGTGACGGAAATCGCAAACGTCCGGAGCCGGCTGGCATCCTCCAATGCCCAGGTTTCCGGCTATGTGTATTCGCCGCTGACGGGGATGACCAGTGAAATCGACCCGTCCGGGAAAAGGATATTCTATGTGTATGACGAGCATGGAAGATTGCAGCATACGAAGGACAAGGACGGTAAAATCCTGAAAGCATTCCAGTATCAATATCACCCATAATCTTAGCCCCACGCATATGAAGAATATTTTGTTTTATACATGTTTACTCGGCAGCATCGGTGCTGCGGCGCAAACGCCGCAACCAGGTGGCGTACCGGCGGCCACTACAATTGTACCCGCGCCCGGCGCTTATCCAGCTGGAACAAAGGTGAATCATATCCGCACCTGGGAACCGCACTTTCATTATACGGATGCCGCCGCCGTAAGCGACCCCGCCCGCACTGTACAGCAGGTGAAGCAAACCACGGCTTATCTCGACGGCCTCGGCCGCCCGCTGCAAACCGTTACCAAACGGACCGGCCCGCAACAGCAGGATATGGTGGAAACCACCGTATATGATGCGTTCGGAAGGAATATCCAGCAATACCTGCCTTATCCATCAACATCGGCAGGTGGAGCGTTTAAGACCGACCCTTTTACAGAATTACAGCAGGCACTGGGTACATTATTGCCGGGCGAACAGGTGTTTTACAGCAAAAATGAATATGAGGCATCTCCTCTTAATCGTGTCACAAAGGCGCTGCCGGCGGGCAACAGCTGGTCAGGCAACGGACGTGGAGTGGAAAGTCGCAACGAGGTGAATACCGCAGAGGATGGTGTGAGGATTTGGAACGTCGCCACCAGTGCAGGAAGCATACCTGTCAGCCCGTCAGCATACAACGCCGGCGTCCTGTCAAGGACCGTTTCACTCGACGAGCACGGCCGGCAAACGGTGGATTTTAAGAACAAAGATGGAAAACTCGTACTCCGCAAAGTGGAGATAACGTCCTCCGCGCCCGGTCATACCGGATGGCTGTGTACGTATTATGTGTACGACGATCTGGACTTCCTCCGCTGCGTGATTCCGCCGAAGGCAGTGGATGCGCTGCTGTCGAACGGCTGGAACCTGAATACAGGTGCTATTCTGGCGGAATTGTGTTTCCGGTACGACTATGACAGCCGGGGCAGGGTAATCGCCAAAAGCGTTCCCGGCGCAGGCACCGTGGAAATGGTCTACGATGTAAGGGACCGCCTTGTTTTCCTGCAGGACGGTAACCTGCGCACAGGGGCGAGCCCCAAATGGCTCGTGACTTTTTACGACGACATCAATAGGCCGGTAATGACGGCGCTATACCCTTCTTCCGCCACGCGCCAGGGCCTGCAAACTATGATGGACGGCACGGTGAACGGAAACGTTGCACTACCGCCGACACAATTGCAGGCTGCGGTAAATATGGAAGTCAGCTTTCGGGAACCGGGCCGTCAGGAGTATAAAGCGGCACAAAGCATCCTGTTTCTGGACGGCTTCGAATCGGAAGCCGGTGCCGGATTTATTGCTGAGATCGGCGCCACCGGTGTATCGCAATCACTCTCCGTCAACAATCCGTTGCCGGGCATCAGCGGGTACGAACCGCTCACCTATACTTTCTACGACAACTACAGCTATGCCGGGGCACATGGTCTGGTGGCCGCCGAATTGGCGCTGCCGGCACCCATTGATGCCAATTACCAGGTGGAAAGAGCGGCAACGCAAAGCCTTCATACCAAAGGCCTTGTTACCGGCCAGAAAGTTAAACTGCTGGACACCGGCGAGTGGCTCACAACCACCATGTACTACGACGACCGGGGTAGAGAGATTCAGCACATCAGTAACAACGCGGCAGGAGGGAAGGACATTCTATCCAGCGTTTACAGCTTCGGGGGATGGTTGCTGGGAGCCTACCTGCATCAGACAAATCCACAGAGCAGCAATACTCCCGACATGTGGGTGAGAACGAAAATGAAATATGACCACGACGGCCGCCTGTTGCAGGTAAACAAACAGGTAAAGGATGGCGTGGAGAAAACAGTGTCGGTCGTGGCATACAACGCGCTTGGCCAGGTTGCGTCAAAAGTATTGGGGAATAATCTTGAAACACTTTCTTATACATACAATGTCAGGGGATGGCTGAAATCTATCAACCAGTTATATGTTACGGGGCAGGAAACAAATCATTACTTCGGACAGGAACTGAGTTATGACTACGGTGTTGAAATGGGGGGGACGTCATACGGCCAGTACAATGGTAATATCGCCGGCATCCGCTGGCGGGGAAAAAATACAGGCGCTATCCCGCGGGCTTATGGCTTCCGGTACGATAAGGCCGAACGCCTGCTGCACGCCGAGTATAGCCAGCAGAACAATGGCACGGGCGGCTGGGTGAAAAATGCAGCCGATTTTACGACAGCTAACATTACCTATGACGCTAACGGCAACATTTTAACCATGCATCATGAAGGCGTCGGCGCCGGTGGAATTGTGCCGGTCGACCGGATGCAATACACCTACGGGGCGAACAGTAACAAGCTGCTGGCGGTGCACGATGTACAGGCGCCGGGCCTGGGCGATTTTACCAATGGCGTCAACAGCGGTAACGACTATAATTACGATGCCAACGGCAACCTCATACAGGATTTGAATAAAAATATCCCCGCGCAGGGCATCGAATATAATCACCTTAATCTCCCCCGGAAAATTACCCTTACGGGAAAAGGCACCATCGAATTCAGTTATGACGCCGCCGGTGTCAAACACCGTAAAAAAGTGACGGATTTGACGGTGTCCCCGGCACGGGTAACGGTGACCGATTATCTGAGCGGAATTGTTTACGAGAATAACAGGTTACAGCACATCAGTCATGAAGAAGGCCGCATACGCGCGGTACATCCGCCGTCCGGTCCCGTACAATTTCACTATGATTATTTCATCGAGGATCATCTCGGTAACGTTCGCACCGTACTGACGGAACAGACTTCGTTCAACCTCTACCTTGCCAGTATGGAAACCAGCCGGGCAGCCACCGAAAACACGCTCTTCTCCAATATCGAATCCAGCCGTAGCGCCAAACCGGCCGGTTATCCGCAAGACGAGAGCGCCGGCCCTAACAGTCACGTGGCCAAGTTGAACGCCAATAACCCGGACAAGCGCATTGGCCCTTCTCTGGTGCTGAAAGTTATGGCGGGCGACACGATTTCCATCGGAGCCAGGGCATTTTATAAAACAATGGCTGCTCCAAAGGATAATTCCAAGCAACCCGTTGCCGATATGGCTGCGGCGTTGGTCCGTGCATTTGGCGGCATCGGGGAAAATAAAGCGGGAAAGGAAGCGTTCGGTGCCCCGGGGCAGGCACCTCCGTTCACCGACCGGTTTATAAATGATCAGTATCAGCGGATGAAGGAAAGAGATCCGGGTAGGAGTAAACACGACAATCGCCCGAAAGCCTACCTGAATTTTGCCCTTTTCGACGATCAGTTTAACTTAGTAGAAGAGAACAGTGGCGTACGGCAGGTGCAGCATCAGCCCGACCAGCTGCAGACGCTCGCAAGAGACAAAATGGTGATACGGAAAGGAGGGTTCCTGTACGTTTACACCAGCAATGAAACACCCCAGGATGTGTATTTTGATAACGTTACTGTAACGAGCGCTCCCGGGCCGCTACTGGAGGAAACTCACTATTATCCCTTCGGGCTTACGATGAGCGCCATTTCCACCGCCGCCACCGGTAGCCTTGTTAACAGGCATTTGTATAATGGAAAGGAGCTGCAGCAGAAGGAGTTCAGTACCGGTGCCGGGCTGGAATGGTATGATTACGGTGCCAGGATGTATGAGCCGCAGATCGGTCGCTGGCATGCCATAGATCCGATGAGCGAAGAATACAGAAAATGGACGCCGTATAATTATACGATGAATAACCCGTTGCGTTATATCGATCCCGACGGAATGGGCGCTGGTGATTATTACACCCGGGACGGCGAATACCTGGGGAATGATGGTGTCGATGATGATAAAGTGTATGCGGTGGACAATGGCGGGGTGCTTGCCACGGTGCAGGTGCCGGAAGGTAAGCAAATGGTGTATATTGACAAGAAAAAAACGACGGATCTGGGCGTTACACATACCGAGTTTATAGCCCTGGCGGCTGTTGTGCATGCAGAATCCGGTGGAGCAAAAAATGAGTCCTATGCAATTGCCAATACAACGATGAATTTTCTGGCAGAAGGAGGCTCTTCCACGCTCAAAACCATTTCGGATGTTGCGTTGTATAATAATTCCTTTGCACAGGGAGCAACACAGTCGAACTATACGGAATTCAAAAATCTGACACCCGCCCAGCGGAATTCAAAGAGTGCACTTGGTGCGGCAATCAACGCCATTGGGCATAGCAAGGGCCTGGCTGGTTACTCGGATTATTCCGGGGGCGCGGATTCCTGGGATGGGATTGATCTGATCGCAAAGAACTGGTCGAACCCGCACCGGGGCTATAGCTGGAGCACCGGTTCGAAAACACTGCTGGAGAAGTACAAAAAGGACAACAACGGCGGCGTAAATGTGAGCGGGTTTACCTACAAAACCGAAGGCTATCAGATAAGTGCCACGAAAATTGTCGGCAAAACATTATACACCAACCTTCAAGGCGGAAGGGGCGAACATAAGCAGAATAAAACCAAATTCCGATGATCCTGAAAAGTGCGAAAAAGTGCTTTCTCGTACAGGCGCTGTTGGCTACAGTAGTGGTATCCATCGGCTGTAGCCAGGGGAAAGATAGAAAAGAAAAAGACAATCGGGCATCGGGTGCCGCTGCCGATACCAGCGGCCTTCCGATGTCCAATCAGGCGGGCTTCAAAAAATGGCTGGCCGACACCCTGCCGGTACTTCATAAAACCGGGCAGATGGCGACGGTTACTGATGACTCGATGGGACTTAATTTGGAGATTCCCGCCCATGCAATCATCAGAACCAATGCGGCCAGCAGAATGCCCGATCAACCGGCGCAACTGAAAAGCCTGCTTTTGCTGCTGAAAGAGTACGATGAGTATCCCACAGCAGATTTTGAAATCAGCTGCAGGGTCCAAAACTTTTATGCCGCGTCTCCGGTGCCGGGGTTAACTTATGATCTTACTTCGACCCTGGACAGTATTGTGGTCCGGCCTGTTAAAGGCAACTGGAGTACCAGCTACACCTATATCCGGGGACGGCTTTCGGGAAAGATAACAACCCGGGAGCTCCCCAACGGAAAGGAGGAAACCACGCGGACAGATTTTATATGGGAGAATGAAAAGCTCGTCAAAAGACCCGTCTAACCACTTGTAGCCACCAGCTGGCGACCCGTGGCCCGGAGGCAGTCGTCAACACTCCTTGCCGATAGCCGGTAGAGATAGAATGCCTGCCAGCAACCGGTGATGGTATCGACATTGTGCGCCGCACAGGCTCGGCCAAAATACTGCAGGCCGTCTGATCAGTGAAGAAGCCGCAACAGGTGCGGCTTCTCCGGTTATTTCTTTTCAAGTGAATTTATCCGTTCAGCGAGTTGTTCGATCTGTTTGTGCTGTTGAATAATATACAAAGTGAGCTCTTCAACTTTCTGTAACAGCTGCTTGTTCATGTCTCCCAGGTCTACGCCGTTCCGGAGCACTTCCTGTTCGGATGGAATGTTGGGGAGGTGCTGGTGTTTTTTTATATAAGCATCCAGTTCGTACAACGAAGGCAGCGTATAGCCGGGCCGGAATACAAAATCAGGCCAGTTGGACAGGGTGACTTTGATTTTCTGCGCCCTGATGTTTCCTTTCACCTGCAGCTTGTACGCCGGGTCGTCTGTTTGCGTACCGATGAGTACATTCTGGGAGGGTGTCAGGCGCATCACCTCGTCGGTGCCGTCGCCGATCTGGAACCATTTGTCGCCTGCCATTCGTGCATTGGCCGTGGTGGCTTTTACATGGAACATCATGCCGAGATGGAACTGCTGCACGATGGCATTGCTGCCGTCGGGGGAAGTGGCGCTGAAGTCGATCCGTTCGTTGATGTCGCGATTGACGATGGCATTGTTGCCGATCAGCGTGGCGGCGCCGGAAACCGATTCACCAAAGGTGGCGTAATTGTTCGCAATGTAGCTTTGTCCACGTGCCGACAGGCGCGCGTTGCCGTTGATGCGGATGGCAGAGGTACCGTCGTCGATGGCGCCGTTTACAAGGGTGCGGTTGAGGGTCTCCACTTGCGCGCTCAATTGGGAGGCCAAAAATGTACAGGTGATAAGCAGGGTGATTTTTTTCATTGAGTAACAATTTTAGATGCGTGCGAAAGATAGTAAATTTACTTTCTCCCATGCACCATTAACACCGGCCCTGCCGACATGAAACGTTAACCAATAGCCATCCGCTTCCCATGTAGGGAATTGACGAATGCAGGAAATAATAACAACCGGGTTGTCAGGAATGCGTAATATGCCGGCAACGGAGCCAAAGATGAGCAGGTGTTTGAATAATCCCGGCAGCCCAGGTTGCGGGGATGATTTAGTATATACAAGCCGGTCATTCCGCTGTTCCGTTTCCATTTAAAACGGTAAATTGCGGGGGCGAAGTTAACCCTTCGATTTCTTGTGATCTTCAAACAAGCGGAACCCACTTCATAAACCATCTGGACATGCAGTCATTCTTATCTTTTTTAATTGCTTTCGTGGCCGTATCGGGTCTTTTATTCCTGTTGCAGCATTTCTCCCGCAAAAAAAGCAAACGCCTGCAGGAAGCGGCCGACCAGCAGCCCCTGAAAGCGGTGATGGATAAAAAGGGAGGCGAAAATCCCTATCTGCCGGAAACGAAAACGGACAGCGGGCTCAGCATCGACGATCAGCTGAACGTTGCGGCAGGAGCGAACCTGGCCTATCTGAACTGTATCCCCCTCAACACGCTGAGTACGGGCACGCCTGCCGGAAACGTAAAGGCCATCCTGGAAGAAGACTGGGGCATCGGCAGCCGCGATCATCTGATGAGCACCGTTTCCTGGCTCGAGGAAAAAGGGCACCGGCATTATTTCGACGCCATCTGGAAAGTAATGGACGATGCACCCGCCATCAAAAAGCTGCACGATTACAGCAAGAGCAGGGGCGACGCGACGGACATCACCTGGTATGCGGAGAATATCGCCGCCGGCTACCGTTTTCTCCGGGAGGCGGGTTGTTTTGCCAGCGGCCGCAAAACGGATGTCCTCACCTGGGACCTGGGCCGCGCAATCGGCCTTTGCCGCTGGGGGTACGACCTGCAATATCTCGACGAAGGGGAGGCGCTTCTCCACATTCGCCGGCTCGGCCGCCGGTTGCGAAGCCATTACGCTTCGTGGGAGAACCTCAGCGAAAATTTTTTGCTGGGGCATGTGATGTGGTGTGGCCGGCTCAACGACCTGGCCCATCTGCACGGGGAGCACCGCACGCTGCTCACGGCTCCCTCGAGCACCTGGGTGCAATTTCCTATTTCGTAAACGGGTACGTTCACATTTCCCATTCTTTTTTTACTTTAGTGCGTATTAACCAGGGTCAATTTTAAAAAGCCAGCCTCCACGGGAATGTACGCAGATATTCAAAACGAAGCGCAGTTGTTACAGCAGATGGCGCTGGGTAGCCAGCCGGCGTTCAAAACGGTGGTGGCGGCGTACTGGCCCAATATCTACGCGCATGCCCTGGCCTACCTGCGCTCCCCCGAAAAAGCGGAAGAAACCACGCAAGACGTGTTTGTAGCCCTCTGGGAAAAACGCGCCCAACTGCCGGCCGTCGAAAATTTCCGGGGATACCTTTTCATCACGGCCCGCAATAAGATCATATCGCGCCTCCGCGAAAAACTCGTAGCGGAACCGGCCAACGGGGAGGAAGAAGCGGCGGAAACACTTTATGTGCCCGACAGCCAGCTGGAGCTCAAGGAACTGAACAGCCTGCTGCGCCAGGGAATGGACCGGCTGCCGGCCAAACGGAAAAGGGTGTTCGAAATGAGCCGCCTCGAAGGGAAGTCGCACGCCGAAATCGCCGCCGAGCTCAACATTTCGAAAGACACGGTGAGCGAATACATCACCCTCGCCCTCAACTTCCTCCGCACCTACCTGAAAAACAACGGCAACCATTTGCACATCGCCATATTCTGCCTGTATTATCTATAAGGAATAAAAAAATGTGTTTTTTCTTTCGTCCGCATCCCCCGTACCTTTTTTGATTTGCGTCTTTATTAGTAACACAGCATACATTTTTTTATGGACATGGCCCTGCTCGAGGAATTAACGGATAAGTACATCACCGGCGCAGCCACGGCTGCGGATAAGCGACAGCTGGAAAACCTGCTGCGCGACCCCGCGTACCTGGAGGCGTTTGAACACATGGTGGAACAGAGCCTGCACCTGGAAAAGTACGGCAACGAGGCGGACGAGGCGGTATTCAACCGCATCTACACAGGAATCGAAGCGCGCATCCGTCCGGCTGCGCCCATGCGCCGCGTTTGGCCGCTCCGGGTGGCAGCCGCAGCGGCGGTACTGACCATCCTCATCGGCAGCGCCGTATGGCTGGCGAAAAAACAAACACCGCCTGCGCTTCCTGCCATTACACAGGCGGCTGACGTGCAGCCCGGCGGCAACAAGGCAGTGCTCACCCTGGCCAACGGCAGCACGGTGACGCTCGACAGTTCGGCCCGGCAGATTGCGCAGGGCAATGGCGCCATTTTACAACAAAACGGCAAGCTTCATTATACGGAAACCAGCGCCGGCGCCGGTGTCTTTAATACTTTAACGACGCCGCGCGGCGGCCAGTTCCGCCTCCTGCTGCCCGACGGCACGGAGGTATGGCTCAACGCGGCTTCTTCCATCCGCTTCCCCGTTGCTTTCAGCGGCGGAGAGCGCAGGGTGGAAGTGAGCGGCGAAGCGTATTTCGAGGTGGCGCAGAACGCATCGGCGCCCTTTAAGGTAATCGTCAACAAAACCACGGAAGTGCTGGTGCTCGGCACCTCCTTCAATATTCAGGCATACACAGACGAACAACACATCAAAACCACGCTCCTCAGCGGCAAGGTCAAAGTCAACGCCGGCGGCAACGGCGTAGTGCTCTCCCCGGGCCAGCAGGCGGTGCAAACGGCCGGCAGGGTGGAAGTGGAAGAAAATGTTGACACAGACAAAGTAATGGCCTGGAAAAACGGGCTGTTCAACTTCCAGGACGCTTCCCTCGAAGAAGTGATGCGCCAGCTATCGCGCTGGTACAACATAGAGGTGGTGTACGAAAACGGCATACCAGACATGGAATTCTACGGTAAAATGCAACGCAACATCCCGCTGTCGGGCATCCTCAACATGCTGGAGCGGGCGGATGTGCAATACAGGCTGGAAAATAACCGCCTGGTGATACTCACCGGCAAATAAATACGCCAAAAAAATACGCTCCGGATTAGGCCCCGGAGCGCATCGGCGATCTGGCGATCAACTGAAACGGACAGTCGTGGCAGACTGCTTATTAATCAACCAAATCAACGTAAATGTATGCAATTTAATGCCATTTGCAGCGGCCGTATTATGCCCGGCCCTTGCAGTCAAATGTTCCGGGTTATGAGATACACCGCTTACTTAATGCTGCTCTTTTTCCTGCATGTATCGGGAAAAAACATGGCGCAGGCAGTGACCATTTCCGGCAATAACATGCCGTTGACGAAAGTATTCCATCTCATCGAAAAGCAAACGGGCTACGTGATTTTCAGCAACAAGAAAGTTCTGGAAAACAGCCGCCCCGTTTCGCTCAACGCGGTGAACATGCCGCTGCCGCAGCTGCTCGACCTGGCTTTGACGGGCCAGCCACTGGGCTATGAGATCAACCACAAAACCATCCTGATTTACCGGAAGAAGGAAACGCTGCCGGCACAGCTTCCCGCCGCGGCGGGCAATGTATCGGGCATCGTGCTCGACAGCGCGAACACACCGGTGGAAAGGGCCACCGTGCGGCTGATGCCTGGCAACAAAGGCACGTCTACGAACCAGCGCGGCGCATTCCAGATCGGCGGCGTGGCGCCGGGCAGCTACGTGCTGGAGATCAGCTGCCTCGGCTACCAGTCGGTGCGCCACCCGCTAACGGTTACCGGTTCGCAAGACGTGAACCTGGGAAATATCCGCCTCCGCCAGTCGTCCAACACCCTCGGCCAGGTGGAAGTAGTGGTGGCCTACGGCACGGTGAAAAAAACGGATCTCACCGGCTCGGTGGGCCAGGTGAACATGACCGACCTCTCCAAGGCGCCCGTGGCTTCTTTCACGGAAGCGCTGGCAGGGCGCATCGCGGGGGTGCAGGTATCCTCGCAGGACGGCCAGCCCGGCAAAGGCATGGGCATCGTGATCAGGGGCGCTAACTCCCTCACGCAAAGTAATTCTCCATTGTATGTGATAGACGGGTTCCCGATCGAAGACCCGGAAGACGGGATGCTGAACCCGGACGATATCGAAAGCATCAGCATTTTAAAAGACGCGTCCGCCACCGCCATTTACGGCTCCCGCGCGGCCAACGGGGTGATACTTGTGGAAACCAAGAAGGGAAAGATCGGCAAGCCGGTGGTGACGCTCAATTTGTCGCACGGCATCCAGCAGGTGCAGAAACAGATCGAGGTGATGGGCGCTTACGACTTCGTGAAGTACCAGAACGAACTGAATAAAACCTCCGCGGCCAACACTTATTTCCAGAACGGGAGAACGCTCGACTCTTACAAAGACGTGCAGGGCATCGACTGGCAGGACCAGGTGTTCCGCCAGTCGCCCATCTCCATTGGTAACATCGCCGTGCGGGGCGGTTCCGGGCAAACACGGTATTCCATTTCCGGATCCGTATACGACCAAGAGGGCATCGTGATCAACTCCGGCTACAGCCGCTACCAGGGCCGCGTGTCGATCGACCAGAGCATCGGCCGGCAGTTCAAGGCGGGGCTTACCGCCAACTACAGCCGCCTCACCACCTTCGGGCAGCCGCTGGCGGAAGGCAACGGGCCATCGTTCACCACTTATCTGCTGTCGAGAGCCTGGGGATACCGCCCCGTGGCCGGTGACCCGAATACGGATTTGCAGGATGATGACGGTGACATGGCTTTCCTTAACCAGTACGACATCCGGCTCAATCCCATCACCACCAACAACAACGAATACAACAAAAGCAGAACGTCCGATTTCCTGGCCAACGCTTACGTGACGTATTCACCGCTCAGCAACCTCGTGTTCCGGTTCGCCGGCTCCATGTCGAACCGGCAGCGGCGGGGCGATGTGTTCTTCAATTCCAAAACTGTGCAGGGTAGCCCGCTCAACCCGCGGAACGTGCGGGGTGTGAATGGCTCCGTGATTTTCACGGAAACAAACGTCTGGTCGAACGACAACACGGTGACCTATACCGCGCATATCAACAAAGACCACAAGATCACCGCGCTGGGCGGCGTATCGTTCCAGGAATACAAGGCCGAAACGTACGGCTATGCCGCGCAGAACCTGCCCAACGAGCAACTGGAGATGCCCGGCCTCGACGAAGGCATTCCGTATTCCAGCTTTGCCAACGGCGGCGAGAGTTTCATGGCGTCTTACTTCGGGCGTCTTACCTATAACTACAAATCCAGGTACCTGGTGGAATTCACGTTCCGGGGCGACGGTTCCTCCAAGTTCGCGAAAGGCCACAAATGGGGTTACTTTCCCTCCGGATCCTTCGCCTGGAATATGCACGAAGAAAATTTCATGCGCGGCCTTACACCGGTATCCAATTCCAAGCTGCGGTTCAGCTACGGCAGCACCGGCAATAACCGCGTGGGTAATTACGATGCGTTCGCGGGGTTGAGCTTCCCCATCGCCAACTCGTATTCTTTCAACAACGGCGCACCCAGCAAGGGAGCGATCATCGGCGGGCTGGGCAACCAGAACCTGCGGTGGGAAACCACCCGGCAGCTGAACATCGGTTACGACCTCGGGCTGTTCAACAACCGCATTGAACTAACGGCCGAGTGGTACCGGAAAATCACCAGCGACCTGCTGCTGAATGCCGACCTGCCCGCCACCATGGGCATGCTGAACGCCCAGCAGAACATCGGCAAAATTCAAAACCAGGGCGTCGAGCTCTCGCTCAAAACAGTCAACCTTAGAACGAAAGCGTTCGAATGGAGCAGCAGCTTCAACATCGCGTTCAACCAGAACAAGATCCTCGAACTGGTGAGGGGCCAGGATGCGCTGTATTCCACCGTTAACTTCGAAACCCAGTACAACAAAACCCGCCGTACATTTCGCAGGTAGGGCAGCCCGCGGGCATGTTTTACGGCTACATTTTCGACGGGGTGTACCAGCTGAGCGATTTCGATAAATCCCCTTCCGGGAAATATACGCTGAAGGCCGGCGTGCATAATAACGGCGCGGCGGCCCAGCCGGGGCACATCAAGTACCGCGACGTCAACGGCGACGGCGATATCACCACGGCGGACCTGGTGGTAATTGGCCGGGGGCAGCCCATTCACACCGGCGGCTTCTCCAATAACTTTTCCTACAAAGGGTTCGACCTCGGTATTTTCCTGCAATGGTCTTACGGCAACGACATCCTCAACGCCAACCGCTATATGTTCGAAGGCAACGGCAATATCCGCCTCAGCCTGAACCAGTACGCCAGCTACCTCGACCGCTGGAGCGAAACCAATCCCACCAACCGGAATTTCAAACCCGGCGGGCAGGGTACCATCGGCAGCTATTCTTCGCGCGTGCTGGAAGACGGGTCGTACCTGCGCCTGAAAACCGTATCGCTCGGCTACAACATCCCCGAAAGGCTGCTGCGCACGCTGCACCTGTCGAGGCTCCGGCTCACAGTGGCCGCGCAGAACCTGCTCACGCTCACCAGCTATTCCGGGATGGATCCCGAAGTGTCGGTGCGCAGCTCCGTGCTCACGCCCGGGTTCGACTTTTCCGCGTACCCGATTGCCAGAACGGTGGTGTTCGGCCTGAATGTTACTTTTTAACTGACGCTCATACTTTACAATATGCAATACAGATATATTTTGTTATCCGCTTTGATGGTGCTGCTTTTCGGCGGATGTGTGGAGAAACTGGATCGCAAACCGAAAGACTTTCTGCAGCCTTCGTCGTATTACCAGACGGCGGACCAGCTGAACATTGCGCTCACGGGCGTGTACGACAACCTGGGCGTGCTGTATGCCAATCCCATTCATTTCCGCTTCGGGTTTGAGGGAGACGAGCACTGGTATGTGAAAAACGCGCCGCTGAGCGGGTTGCACGTGTACGACTATACGGCCGCGCACCCCGACTTCCAGAGTTTCTGGAGCAATCTCTACATCGGCATCGGCCGCGCCAACTACCTGCTGGCCAACCTGAACAACAACCCCGCCATCGATTCCGCCGTGCGGGCCCGTGTAAAGGGCGAGGCGCTGTTCCTGCGCGCGTACTACTACTTCATGCTCGTGCAGAGTTACGGTGGCGTGCCGCTGATATTGCAGCCGCCGAAAACCGTGAACGATGTGGATGCGCCGCGCGCAACCGCCAGGGAAGTGTATGAGCGCGTCATTGCCGACATGAAGGAGGCCGAAGGACTCGTGGCGCCCATCACGCAGCTGGGCTTCGGGGGCAGGGTCAACAAATCCGCCGTGCGCGGCATCCTGGCCCGCGTGTGCCTGCATATGGCCGGGCACCCCGTGAAAGATGTGAGCCGGTATGCCGAAGCAAGGAGCTGGGCCAAAAAAGTGATCGACGACGCGGAAGCCGGGCATGCCCTGAACCCCTCGTACCATGGTGTGTTCATGAACCTCATCACCGACAAATACGACATTAAGGAATCTTTGTGGGAAGTGGAATACTGGGGCAATAAATCAGACGCCTATACGGAAACAGGATCGCTGGGCGACGTGAACGGCCCGGCCACGCAGAACTCGCAGACGGGTTTTGCGTACGCCGGCATCAAAGCCACGGCAGACCTGTATTACCGTTACCAGGAGGGCGACGCGAGACGGGACTGGTGTATCGCCACCTTCAACTACGGCACGGCCAGCCAGCCCGCGAACTTCAAAACGTTTATCACCACGCCCGTGAACCGCAACAACGCTTACAACCGCTGGCCGGGCAAGTATCGCCGCGAGTATGAATTGGTATTGCCGAAAAACAATACCGGCACGCCGATCAATTGTCCCCTGATAAGGTATGCCGATGTGCTGCTGATGTTTGCAGAAGCAGACAACGAAATTTCCGGGCCAACGGCCGAAGCCATCGAAGCCGTGAACAAGGTACGGCGGAGGGGCTGGAGCAGCGGCATCAAAACCGTGACCGTCACCAACGGCGGCGCGGGTTACACCACGGCGCCCTCCGTCACCTTCACCGGCGGCGGCGGCACCGGTATCGCGGCTACGGCCACAGTGGCCGGCGGCAAGGTAACCGGCATCACATTCGCCAACGATGCGATTTACGGGCTGGCCAAAGGAACGGGCTATACGTCCGCCCCCACGGTCGCCTTCAGCGGCGGCGGCGGTTCCGGCGCCACGGCCACGGCTACCATTTATACAGCTGCCGACGCGCTGGCGCCCGCATCCGCCACGGCCGGCCAGGAGCCTTTCCGCCAGTTCATCCGCGACGAAAGATCGCGGGAGCTGAACGGTGAAACCTTCCGCAAGGCCGACCTGCTGCGCTGGGGAATTTTCGTGGAAAGGATGCACCAGCTGTCAGAAACCATCGAGAAAGATCTCGGCAACCTCACCACGCCCGCGTATCTCAACCTTTACATCAAAGGCTTCGGGCCGAACATTGCAGACCGTAACACCCTGTGGCCCATCCCCACGCGGGAGCTCACGCTGAACAGGGTATTGACACAAAACCCGGGCTGGTAAGCCATCAACACCTCCAACAATGAAATACTTACACATCATATGCGCCGTACTGCTGCTGGCCACCGGCGCCTGCAAAAAAGAAGTAATGCCCGATGCGCCCGCGTTTTCGCTGAAGGCCACGGCCATCAGTTTTAAAGCCGGCGCGGAAGGGACCTTTACCTTCGAAGGAAACCCCGGCATCATCTCGTTTTACTCCGGTGAAGCGGGCCATGTGTACCAGGGCGACGGCATCAACAAATCCATTGCCGTGAAAGGCAACTCGGAAGCAAGGCTCGAAAAATTCACTTATACCTACGCAGAGAAAGGCACATACAAGGCGTATTTCGTTGCGCAGAACACCAATATTTACGGAAGCCGGGAAGTGGTGCGGCAGATAGACGTGACGGTCACCGACTGATTTTTTATGACGATACGGGATGCATTCGTACGCCGGGCCCATACTGTGGCCCGGCGCAGGGAATGGTATGTTTTACGCGATTCACTTAACCAAACACACAGCTATGAAAAAAAAATTACTGATGGCGTTCGTGGTGTTGGCAACAGGTGGCGAAGTTTTCTCGCAGCAACGTTTTGAATCGTTCGACGGCACGCTGCCGTCTTACTGGGAAACCAGTTCCACTACCGCACTGGCTTTAAGCTCGCAGCACGTGAAAAAAGGGCAGGCGCTGATATGGCATGCGGAGAGCGGCGATTATTTAAAGGCCATCGACCTGGCAATTCCTTCCGCGGAAGTGAATACGGCGGCCGCTGCTTCCGCCCGCATCTTCATTCACTCCCCGGTTGTGTCTGAAGATACCCTCATTTTCCAGTTTGCCGACGAAAACGGTACGGTGCAGCGGCAGGGGAAGATGGTGCTGAATTTCAAAGGATGGCGGGAGTATCACCGTTCTTACTATTACGACTATACGGGCGGTGTGGCCGCGGCGCCATTTCTGCTCAATGAAATGAAAATCATCTTCAAGCCGGTGAGCAGCGGCACCAGCTGCACCATTCACATCGACGAGGCCACGTTCATCGGGAATACGGAAGTGCGCATTCCCGGGCCGCATATGTGGCCGGACTATGCCTATTTCCGGAAGCATGTCACGAATGCGCCGTACCTGAACATCCTCGAAAACTGGAAAGCGGGGCCGGACATTCCCGCAACGGCCGCTTCCGCCACGGAGATCGCGGACCTCGCCGTATTGCGGCCGCGCTTCCCGCGTGTGCGGCCGGTACCCACCGCCACAGAGGTAACCGCCGCCAAGAACTTCGTGCTGGGCTGCAATATTTCCTATAACACCGACGGCAGCATCCGCGGCAATGGCATTCCCGATATTTACACCACCGCCACGCTGCTGAACCTGTCGAAGCATTGCGGTGTGCTCGCCAGGGCGGCGGAGCATAACGGCGATACGGACGCGGAAGCGAAACTGGTGCTGTTCACCGAATACCTGCTGAGCCAGGGGCTGGCGGAAGGCGGGCGAATCATTCTCCAAACCAACGACTATTCACCCGCCCGCACGTTCCCGGTAGGCTTCCTGGAAGCATTGCCTTATTATCCGGCGGCTATGCGCGCGGAAGTAGTGGCCATGCTGAAATGGGCGAACGAATTCAGCGTCACCTACGGCGCTATGTACACCGAAGGCTACAGCGTAGACTATCTCAATATCCGCGCGCCGTTCCTTTTCGAGCTGGCGCTGGCGGAACCGGACGACAACCAGGCCGTGCGCGACATGAAGCTGGTGAAACGTTTCATGGAACGGAACACCGTGCCCGGCATTGGCGGCCGCGACGGCATGAAGCCGGACGGAACGGGGTATCACCACGGCTCGCACCACACCAGCTACATGGGCGCCTGGGGCCGCTGGGCGGATTTGTGTTACCAGCTGCGCGGCACCGGGTACCGGATTAGCCAGCCTGCTTACGACAATATGAGCATAGGGATGAAATACCTGCTGACCAGCTCTTCCAAAGGCATCATCTTCTCGCATGCCTCGTCGGGCCGCAATCCCTTTCCCACGAATTTACCCGTGAGCCTGCTCCAGTTCGAACGCTTCGTGGAGCTTGGCGGCGACCTCACCAACACCGCGGCCCACCAGGTGATGGGGGGTATTTACAACCACGTGACGGGAACGAATAAATTTCCCGTGGCCGCGGTGCCGGTAGACGGGTTTCACCAGTATAACTACGGCGCGGAAGGCATCCAGCGGAAGAGAAACTGGGTGGCCGTGATGCGCGGGTTTACCAGCAAGATTTTCGGGGCGGAGATCTACACCAGCGAAAACCGTTACGGCCGCTACCAGAGCTACGGCGCCGTGGAAGTGCTGTACGGCGGCACCTTGGCGGCAACGGGCTACATCGCCGCCGGCAAAGGGTGGGACTGGAATGTAATACCCGGCACCACCACGGTGCATTTCCCGGATTTTGTGAAGCTGCGGCCCACCGTGAACGGTACCGCCATGGAGTTCCAGAACAACAACTTCGCCGGTTCTCTGTCGCTGGGGCAGGAAGGCGTGTTCGGTTTCAATTTCGACGAAAAGGCCAGCGTGAATTATAGCGCTTCCCGGCTGAAAGCCAGGAAATCCGTGTTTGCCTTCGATACCATCCTGGTATGCCTCGGCAGCAGCATTTCGGCGATCAACGGCCTCGGCAACGTGGCGACGAATCTTTTCCAGCACGTCAACAGCACCGTTGTCAATCCCGCCCATCCGCCCATCTATGTCAATACTACCACGCCTGTAACGGACGCGGCGTACGACCAGACTTTCGACACGCAAACGGCCGGACTCTGGCTGCTGAGCCCGCAAACTACCGGCTATTACATTCCGCCGGGCAATTTTACCGTACAGGTGGTGCGGGTCAAACAAACCACGCCGAAAGAAAACGCCACCAACCTCAGCCTGCCTACGGCGTACGATTCCGCCTATGCCAGCAAAGCGTGGATGAACCACGGGGTGAACCCTGCGGATAGCCAGTATCATTACGTGGTGGTGCCCGGCACAACACCCGCGGCCATGGAAGCAACAGTGCCTGTGCTGGCCGGCGGCACCGTGTACGAGATACTGAAACAAAACGGGGCGATGCATGTGGTGAAATACCTGCCCGCCTCGCTCACCGCCTACGTGTTTTTCCAGGCCAACACAGCCGTGAATACGGGGCATATCAAAAGCGTGTCTGCCGTGTGCATGGCCGGCATCCGCGAGCAGGGCGACGAGCTCACGCTGACCGTGAACAGCCCCGACATGAACATCAAAACCGAGACCGCATACGACTACTATTGGCGCACGCAGCCGAGAACGGTGACGCTGGTGCTGAACGGGCAATGGGAGGTGATCGATAATCCCTCCAACGCCACGGTGAGCAGCCAGGCTACTACGCTGACCGCCAGCTTCGTGCTGGAGCACGGTTTTGCGCAGACCATCCGTTTGCGGAAACTGATCCCGCTGTCGGAACAGGCTACGGCAAAGCAGGCCGTGCCGGAAAAAACGGTGGGCAAAACCTTCAGATTATTCCCCAACCCGGTCAGTAAAAATATGGAACTGGAGTTTACGGCCGCCGGCGCCGGGAATGGCGAAATAAAAATTTTTAACATGAGCGGCGCGCTGGTGCATACGAAGCAGCTCTCCCTCACCGCCGGCCTCAACCGCCATACCATCGATGTGTCGGGCCTCATGCCCGGTACCTACGTGCTGGTGCTGCGGGGCGGCGGGCTGAACGAAAAAAGCATGTTTGTAAAACACTGAGTTAATGAATATCAACAAGCGAGAAAGCCTGACTGGATGGCTTTTATGCATGGCGGTGGCCTCGATGGCCGTTGCCTGCAACCAGCAAGGTAAAAAACAGGCCGGGGGCGACAGCACAGCTGCCGCTTCCGGCTTACCGGCCGTGGAGAATGAAGAAGTGGCCCGGTACATGGAATCGTTCAAGGGAGTGGGCGCGCTGACCGACTCGTCCGAGCCCACGCCGCCGGATTCCGCGCTGCTGCATTTCAGGTATCCCGCAGACCTGGCCCTGGACCTGGTGCTGTCTGAACCGCAGGTAGTGCAGCCGGTGGAAGTGAGCTTCGATCACCGCGGCCGCCTCTGGGTGGTGCAATATCACCAGTACCCGTATCCGCAGGGCCTGAAAGTGGCGAGCGTGGATAATTTCCTGCGCGTGAAGTTCGACAAGGTGCCCGCCGCGCCGCCGGCCGGCGTGGCAGGAGCAGACAAGATCAGCGTGTTCGAAGATACGGACGGCGACGGCAAATACGACAAGGCCACCGACGCCATCCGCGGGCTGAACATCGCCACCAGCGTAATCACCGGCCGCGGTAAAATATGGGTGCTGAACCCGCCGTACCTGCTGGCTTACCCGGACGGCAATTATGACGGCGTGCCGGATGGCAACCCCGAAGTGCACCTGCAGGGATTCGGCCTCGAAGACACCCATGCCGTGGCGAACAGCCTGCGCTGGGGGCCGGACGGCTGGCTGTACGGCGCGCAGGGCAGCACCACCACGGCCAACGTGAGCTCGCCCGTATCGAAGAACGTGGCCTTCCAGGGCCAGGCCGTATGGCGGTACAACGTGGATACCCACGTGTTCGAAGTGTTTGCCGAAGGCGGCGGCAATACGTTCAACATCGAGTTTGACGGGAAAGGGCGTTTGTATTCCGGCGACAACGGCTACGGCCGCGGGCCCAACTTCAAACAGGGCGGGTATTACCCCAAAAGTCTCGGCAAACACGGCCCTTACACCAACGGCTACACGTTCGGCAACCTGCCCAGCATGCAGCTCACCGGGGAGAAAAAACGCTTTACCCACTCGCTGATACGGTATGAAGAAACGGGCCTGCCCGACAAATACCACGGCAAGATGATTGCCGTGAACCCATTGCTGAACTATGTGCAGCTGACGCGGTTCGAGCCATCCGGATCCACGTTTAAAAATGTGGACGAAGAAGAGATCCTGCAAACGGACGACCGCTGGTTCCGGCCGGTGAACATCAAGGCCGGTCCCGACGGCGCCGTTTATATTGCAGACTGGTACGACAGCCGCCTTTCCCATGTTGACCCCCGCGACACCTGGCATAAAAGCTCCGGGCGTATTTACCGCCTGCGGAGCAAAACCGCCGGCGGCGCCCTGCCCCGGTTCGATATCAGCAAATTTTCCGATCAGCAGCTGATACAGTTGCTGAAGGGCGACAACAAATGGTACCGCCAGCAGGCGCAGCTGCAGTTCGCCAACCGGAAGAACAAAGCCGCCGTGCCCGCACTGTTGCCGCTGCTGAACGGCGGCAATGGCCAGTGGGCGCTCGAAGCGCTGTGGGCCATCCACGCCAGCGGAGGGTTTACGCCCGACGTGGCGCGTACGGCACTATCGCACGCCGACCCATACGTCAGAAGCTGGGCCGTGCGCCTCACCGGAGACGGCGGGCCCGTTTCCGCGCCCATAGCCAACCAGCTGGCGCAACTGGCGCAGTCCGATGCACATCCGGAAGTAAGAAGCCAGCTGGCCTGCACCGCCAAACGGTTGCCGCCGGAACAGGCCGTGCCCGTGATCGAAAGCCTGCTGAAAAGCGGCGCGGCCGACGCAACCGATACCGACATGCCGCTGCTCACCTGGTGGGCCGTGGAAGCCAAGGCGGAAAGCGGCCGGGATGCCCTGCTGGCGATGTTCCGGAACAAATCGTTGTGGACGAACAAAACTGTACAGCAAACCATCCTCGAACGGTTGATGCAACGGTATGTCATGGCCGGAGGAGAGGCGAATTTCGCGGCGGCGGCGGCCCTGCTGAACCAGGCGCCCGATAAAAAACTCGCCAAACCCCTGGTGGCCGGGTTAAGTGAAGGCTTGCGCGGCAGGGACCTCATCGGCTTGTCTCCCGCGCTCACCAAAGCCATCCAGCCATACCAGTCGGACCTCTTCGGAGGCCCCCTGGCGATGGGTATCCGGCAGGGCGACGCGAAGGCGGTGGACCAGGCCATCAAAGTGATCGCCAACCCGAAAGCCGAAATCAGGGAACGGCTATCATACGTAAAAATGATGGGCGAAGCCGGCCAGGCCAAAGCCGTTCCCGCGCTGCTGAAAACGCTGGAAAGCGCTTCCGCGCCAGCTTCATTGAAACAGGCATCGCTGCAGGCATTGCAGTATTTCGACGAACCGGAGATCGGCGCCAGGGTGGTGGCCGCTTACCCGCAGTACCGCGGCGACGAAGGGGTGCGTAATGCGGCGATAGAGCTCGTATCCGGCCGCGAAGCATGGGCCAACACTTTTCTGACCGCCATCGAAAAAACGAAAGTGATCAACAAGGCCGACGTGAACGAACAGGTGGCGCGCAAGCTGAAGCTGCTCAAAGACCCGCAGATCGCGGAGCGCGTCAATAAACTGTGGCCGAACGTGAAACTCGCTACTTCCGGCGAAAAAAATGAAAGCATCGCCAGGTACCTGAAGATCATCAAAGCGGGCGGCGGGGATGTGAGCAAAGGGAAAGTATTGTACCAGAACACCTGCGGGGCCTGTCACCGCCTGTTCGACGCCGGCGGCAACATCGGCCCCGATCTCACGGGGTACGACCGCGACAATCTCAACAGCATGCTGTTGAACATCGTGGACCCGAATGCCGACATCCGCGAAGGGTACGTCATCCACCGCATCGCCACCACGGACGGGCGCACGCTCGAAGGCAAGATCATTTCCAAAAACGGCAGCGCCATCACGGTGCAGCCGATGGCGGGCAAGAACATGATCCTGCCCGCGTCGCAGGTGAAAGAAATGAAAGCGCAGCATATTTCCATGATGCCGGAGCGCCTCCTCGACCGCTTGTCAGAACAGGAAGTGAAAGATATTTTTTCCTATATCATGAAACGCTAGATACGATAGATTGGAATAGTCTGAACAGCCAATAGCCTCCGGAACGTCTGTTTTGGAGGCTTTTTTATGCCTTTTCGTAATGCAGGCTGGTAACGCCGCACTTGAAGTGATGGCTGTCCGTTTGCCGCAGCGCGACGCACTGGCCGTTTTGCTCGAACAGGGGAATGCCGCTGCCCAGCACCACCGGGTTGATGAAGAGCAGGTACTCGTCGATGAGGCCGTGCCGCGCCAGTAAATACGCGGCGGAAGGACTGCCGAATATCAGGATGTTTTTACCGGGCGCCACTTTCAGCTGTTCGATGCGCGCGGGTATGTTTTCGCCGATAATGGTGACTTTATCGGCGCCCGTTTCCCGGAGGGTGGTGGAGATCACATATTTCTCCACGCTGCGGTACCATTGCGCATGCTCTTTGTCGTGTTTCGTGGGGTTGGGCCCCTGGTCGGCCGTGGGCCAGTAGTCGTCCATCATATGGAAGGTGTTTTTCCCGTAAATGGCCGCGTCCGCATGGTCCGTTAGTTTGCCCACAAAATCGAACATCTCGTCGTCGAATCTGATCCAGTCCATTTCACCGTTGGGGCCGCCCACGAAACCGTCGAGCGATACATGCATTGAATAAATGATTTTCCTGCTCATGGATTGTTTTTTTATGCTGTAAAATTAGGGGTTGGCGCTGAACCGGTCCGGGGTGTATCATGACATTTACAGGGGCGATCACGACAAAATGGTTTATTTCTGAAGATCTTGTTAAAAATTCGCCGGATGCGGCGCCGGAGCGGGAGATTGTGGCCCGAACTCCCTAAATTGCCCTTTCGATGCTGCGCAACACGTTCCATATCGTACTGCTCGCTGTACTGAGCTTGCTGCTGACGGTGCAACCCGGCCATCCGTGCCTTGCGTGGTACCCGGAAGCCGACGGCGATGCCGCGGAGAAAACCGCCTGCCACGTGGAAACGTCCGCCCGCGCCGCGCGTTACCTCAAAGCTGTTACCACAGCTGCGGATCAACGCACCGCCGTACCCGGGGGCGCTGCACCGGCGCATCTGCTGCCAGCCGCCTGGTACCGGCCCACATACTACACCTTCCTCCACAGGTTCAGCCTGTTTTGATCCCACGCCTTTCTGCACACGGATATGACGCACCCTGGGAAGGGGCGTGACAAACTATTGCTACAACAAAAAATCAATACAGATATGAATTGCCCGAATTGTAACGAAACGTTGCTGATGACGCACCGCAACAACGTTGAAATCGATTATTGCCCCAAATGCCGCGGCATCTGGCTCGACAGGGGAGAACTGGACAAACTGTTGGAGCAGGAGGCACGGCAGGAACACGACCAGCCTCCCTACAAACAGAATGACGACTACCGCCCTCATGGCCACGACCGGCATCAGTACGACGACCGGCACAAATACCCGAAGAAAAAGAAATCCTTTTTAGGCGATTTCTTCGATTTCGACTAAGGAAATGGTGGAGCGGGGAGACCGGAAGGTTTCCCCGCTTTTTTGTTGATGGAATTGCCGGACGGTAACCTGGTGGCCACGTCACCCGCCCGTTACCGGCGCATGTTTGGGATGCACCAGGCGGTGAACGTGTTCCTGCAGGGTGGTTTCACCGCGTATGGGCGCGTCCGGCATTTCGAAGTCCTGGCGGAGGGTGATGTCCGTCATGGCTGCCATGGAAGCCGCGGCTTTCGGAGAAAAGCCCATCTTTTCAAGCGCCGGTATCCATTCGTCTTTCGGAATTGATACCGCATTTACCGGCCGCTGCAGTGCGGCGGAGAAGGCTTCCGCTACTTCGGTGGTGGAATAGGGCTCCGGGCCTTCCACATAATAGAGACCGCCTTTCGCGGGCGGTTCCAGTAACAGCCTGGCCGCTACCTTGGCGATGTCTGCGGGACTGACCATGGGGATTTTATATTCGGCGGGGTAGAGCGTGTGCACCACGCCGTTGCGGCGGGCCGTTTCGAGCGAATGGTCCCAGTTGCTCATGTAGTAGGCGCCCCTGATAACGGTATGGGGAACAGACAGTGCATGCAGCGCCTGTTCCATATGGTAAAGCACGCCGAGGTCGCCCAACTGGTCGCCCGGCTGCGCGCCGTAGGTGGATTCCGCTACTACCTTTTCGATGCCGGAACCTTCGAGAGCGCTGATGATGGCGTCTACCGTTTTAAATTCTTCTTTCGCGGTATCCGTATCCGGCGGAGCGGGCAGGTTGAGGAGGTACAGCCGTTTGCCCTGTTTGAAGGTACGGTGAAGTTTTTCCGTGTCGAGCACATTCACCACGGCGATGTGCGCGCCCATTTGTCGGAATTTTTCCCCTTTTTGAGGATCGCGGGTAACGGCGGTGACCGGCTCGCCCTGTCCGAGCAATATCTTCGTCAGCGCAGAACCGATGTGGCCGGTGGCGCCCAGGATAATATGCATGACGTTGCTGTTTTGATGCAGCAAGAAGGGGTCAAATAACATGCCGCCGGTGTAGTGCAATTACGACAACAACATCGAACTATTTTTATACGGTATTTCTTGTATGGTTGTTAGATTGTGATCGTTACACCGTTTTTGACATGACGATGTAACAGGAGTAACATTACAGTTTTGATAGTCTGCTTAAGACAGTAGGATAGGACCAACATTTCCGGGCCGCCGTTTTGCCGGCGGCCTTTTTTATATGACGCCCTGCTGCAGGGCCGCCTTGATCAGGGCTGCTACGTTCGGCACCTGGAATTTCTGTATCAGGTTTTTTCGGTGCGTTTCCACGGTAAGCGGGCTCAGGTTCAGCTCCTGGGCAATCTGCGTAGTGGTTTTTCCATCGGCGATGAGGTGCAGTATTTCCTTTTCCCGCTTGGTGAGCTGCGGCGCGCCTTTCAGGTCGCTCACGGATGGGCGCGCCATGATTTCCTTGACGGCTTTGCTGAAGGTGACGAGGCCGGCCCGCGCTTCCCCGATGCAGGTAATCAGTTCGCCCACGGCGATGTTTTTCAGGAGGTAGCCTGTGGCGCCGTTTTGCAGCATCTGGAGGATGAGGCTGCGTTCCGAATGGTTGCTTAGCGCCAGTACATGCGTGGCGGGGCTCAGCTGCTTGATTTCCCGGCAAAGCTCGATGCCGCCGATGTCTGGCAGGGAGATGTCGAGCAACACGATGTCTACTTTCTGCTCGCGGATAAATCCGATCAGTTCCGCGCCGGTGGTGAAACAGCCGGAGATCTCCATGCCTTCGGCGTTTTGCAGCAGGCGTTGCAGGCCTTCCAGTACAATCGGGTGATCGTCTACAATGGCGATGGTGGTATTAGTTTTCAACATGCAATTCTATGTTTATGGCGGTGCCTGCGTTCGCGGCGGAATCGATGTCCATCCTGCCGCGAAGGTAGCCTACACGGTTTTTGATATTGCTGAAGCCGAGGCCTTTCGCCTTTTCCATGGCGGTGGTGTCGAAGCCGCGACCGTTGTCTTCCTGGGTGATGAAAAACGAATTGCCGTCCTGGCTGCATTGCAGCATGATACGCGATGCGTGCGCATGGCGGATGGCGTTGGTGAGCAATTCCTGTACGATGCGGTAGATGTGTATCTGCGCATCCTGCCGCAGCGTGTTCCGGATGTTGAGGGCCTGGAAGTCGATGTTGGTGTGCTCGTTGATGAGCGATTCGCAAAGGTCTTTCAGCGCCGTCTGCAATCCGAATTTCAGCAGGGCCACGGGCATCATGTTATGCGCGATGCGCCGCATTTCATGTACGGAATGATCGAGCTGCCGGGTGATTTTTTCCAGTTCTATGCGCTGATGCTCGGTGCAGCTGTCTTTCACCTGCGACGACAGGTTGATTTTGGCTACGGCGAGAATGCCGCCCAGCCCGTCGTGCAGCTCCTGGGCCATGCGTTTGCGTTCCTGTTCTTCGCCCTGCATAATGGCCTGGCTGAACTGGATCTGCTGTTGCTGGCGGATGTCATGGAGCTGTTGCTCGTGCAGCTTTTTCCGGTTGCGGTATACGATGAGGGCGAAGGCCAGCACCACCAGCAAAAAAACAATGCCCGCGGCCAGCAGGCCGTTGACGAGGCGGTTGTTTTTGGCGGCCAGGGCATCCTGGATGGTCTTGGCTTTCAGGGCGTTGATTTCCTTTTGTTTTTCGGCGTTCTGGTACTTCGCTTCCATGGCCTGCACGTCTTTTTTCAGCTGGCTTTGCGTAACGCTGTCGCTCAGTTCACTGTACTTCTTCATCCACTGGTAGGCCGGGCCCATCTGCTGCAGGCCTTCGAAGGTGGCGGCAAAGCCGTAATAGATCTGCAGGCGGTTGCTGGCGAAGGCCATCATTTCCGGCTGCTGCATTAAATATTCGAGGGTGGTTCTGGCTTTGGGGAAATTCTTGTCGTTGTAATACGCATAAAACTCCTGCATCACGAGGCGCTGTTCTTCGTAGCGCAGGCCCAGCCGCCTCGCCATGGCCACACCTTTTCCAAGGCTGGCGAGCGCCTGTTTGAACCGGCCGGCCACGGTGAAATACATGCCTTCGGCGGCATAGTGATCGAGGTAATATTCAGACTCAGGGTAGGCTGGGAGCAGGGTGGCAGCACTGTCTAGCGCACGGCGGGCCTGATTGTTCTTACCCGAGAGGGAATAATTTTCTGCGATGGTATGATAGGCCGTGATGAGCTCGTGCGTTTCGACTTCGCTGTTTTTAAACGCAGTGATGGCGTGCCGGATATAGGGTTCCGCCTGGTCGTATTGCGCCGTGTTTTTGAACACGATCGCGACGGCGAGGTTGGCCTTGCCTGCGAGGGTTTGGTCGCCCGACTGTTTGGCCAGTGGGATGGCTTTGTGCAGAAGGATGTCTGTAAACCCTTTCAGGTTGTCTCTCCGTTGCTCCACGCGGCCGTACTGGTACCAGGCCTGTGCGCGGAAACGGGTGGCGTCTGCATGCGTATAACGCGCCAGCAGGCTGTCTGCCTGCAGGTAGCCGGTCTGCCGTTTGTCGAGCGCATCGACGGGCATCACCTGGGCGGCGCTCAGACGGTATATTCCTTCCAGGAATGCGTTGTTTTTAATGTGAGGCTGCCCCTGCTGCAGGTATTGCCGGGCTTTTACGGTATCGCCTCGGGCGATCCAGTAGCCGGAAAGAGCAAAGCCCGCGTAGGCTTTTGCACTGTCGGACGCGGCCTGGCGGAGGTCGTTTTCTAGCTGCTGCAGTACTTTTTGCGGATCGCGGGTTGTTTGGGCATGGCTCCATATGGTGGCCGACACGAGTAGTGTCAGCAGAAATGGCGCTTTCATTCCGGCAAAATAGTTAATTATTTATGGATGGCGGCAAGCGGTAGGTAAAATACCCGGAAACAGGTAGGGGAGACTGGTAGGACTCCTAAATACTTTTTCGCTGAAATAACAATGCGTTAACGGTGCGGTTTTATTATTTCAAAAGAAAATCATAAACTTTGTGGAGCACTGGAATTACACGTTTTTCCCGTATCTAAGATGTATGTGGACTGTATAAATTCTAAATCTGACTTCGAGACATCTCATCTTTCGACCTCCCTCTTTTTGACCGTATCCCCTGAATCTACGCTGACCCCGGCGCCCGCGGCCCGCACGCGATGATGCCTTATGTGCACAGGTGGTATCTGTTGCGTACGTTGATTTTATTCCGAATCCTTGAACCGCGTATAGCTATACGCGGAGTGGTATCTATTGTTCATTTCAAAACCTGCGTTTATGAGCCAATTTGATTCAGCTTTCAGGAACCGTTTTTCTCCACTATTATTGTACTGTGTCAAATCCTTTCTTCCCGCCTTCACATTACTATTGTTCACCATGGTTGCGCAAGCGCAATCCGCTAACCTCGACCAGGGTTCGAACGGAAAGTCTACGGCTCCTACAACGCCGGTAGACTGGGTGAATGGTAACCTGAACGGCAACACCGCTCACTTCAAGGAAGGATATTCTGTTCCCTACCGCGCTATCCTGAAAAGCCTGGTGGTAGATAAAACATACACCCTGGTGGTGGCGCTCGACGTAAAGAACGGTGGAAAGCACGCTTTAGATTATATTACCCATTTCCAACGGTTGGAACCCCATCTCACATTCGGGCATGCCGCCGAAACCGTCAACCCCATCCTGAACGTAACCGGGTTCCCGGTGGCTTATTTTACCTCCACCGATACGGAGCCCATTCCTGTTCCTTCCACGGCGGGTACGCCTGTTGCCGGTCAACCGGCCGCGAGCTTTAACGCCCTGCCGGCGGGAGAAAGGGTGATGACGGGTTACAATGCAGACCTGTTAAGCGTGACATATGCTTCCCATGGCAATCTCACGGCCGCACAGTCTGAAACCGTGATCAACATTACGTTCAAGGCCCTGAAGGAAACGGTCGTGCTCGCCTGGGGCGGGCATATCGCCAGTGAAGCAGATTGGGGGAGCGACCCCATTACGGGAGAATCCAACTCCGCATCCGGCATCAACGGCTCCCCCTATCACATGCGTTTGAAAAACTGGATCATCGATGGGAACGTGGTCAGCATCGGTAATCAGGACAGATCCCTGAAAACCGATGCTGTTTTTGTACCGCCTCATTGCGAAGTGAGCGGACCGGAAAGGGTGTGCGCCGAATTTACGCCGCTGCTCTATTCCTCCACGGTCGACAATGCCACGGGTGTGACCTACCTCTGGAGCATCATCGGCGCCAACACCGCCGGGGCCCAGATCGTAAACGCCACGCTGGCCAACATCGAAGTGGTGCCCATCGGTGCAACGTTCAACGCGGGCTCATTTAACCTGCAACTGATCGTGACCCGCAACGGGTTGTCTGACACCTGCTACCTCGGCTCGCATGATAGCCCCGGCTCGCTGGTGGTCGTACAGAAAGCGAACGTAGACGCAGGTACGGACCAGGCCATCACCAACCTGGACACGGCTTACCTGAACGCTGTGCCCAGCGGCGGCACCGCGCCGTACACGTATACCTGGAGCCCCGCCACCGGCCTGTCTGCGACCGATGTCGCCAATCCTTATTTCGTTCCTCCTTCCGCCGGAGTGTACCAGTTCATTGTGACGATTGCAGATAGTATCGGCTGCGTGGATAAAGACACCGTGGTGATCACCGTTACGGAACATGCGCAACCGCCTTGTGTGATAGACGGCCCAGACCCCGTTTGTCCCGGTTCGTCTAATGTATATACCGGACCGGCCCCGGCCGACGTCAGCTCCTACAGCTGGAGCGTAACGGGCAATGCGAGCATTCCCGGCGCCACCAACGGCAGCAGCGTGACCGTGCTGGCAGGCAGCACCTGTGGCTCTTACGTGCTGCAGCTGATCACTGCAACGCCCGACGGTAAGGTGAAAGATACCTGCATGCGCACCATACAAGTCAAAGATACCATCGCGCCCGTACTGGCCGGCACCGTAGCAGACGCTACCGTGGCCTGTGCCAAAGACGTGCCCGCCGCACCTGCAGTAACGGCCTCCGACAACTGTCAGGCAGACATGCAGGTACAGATGAGCCAGGAAACGATGGACAGCACCTGCGTGAATAAATTCAGGATCGTGCGTAAATGGTGGGCTACGGATGCCTGCGGCAATACTTCCGATACGCTGCGGCAGGTCATCACCGTTAACGATGATGTGAAGCCCGTTATCACGGCTGAATTTGATAAAGAAGTGTCTGTGCAGTGCGTCAACGACATCCCCGCACCGCCGAACCCAACGGCAACGGATAATTGCGACGGCCAGCTGACACCGGTGTATAGTGAAACCGGCAGCGGTACCGCCTGCGATTCCTCCATCGTGCGGAAATGGATATTCACCGATGCTTGCGGCAACACCGACTCCGTGATGCAGACCATTCGCGTGAAAGACGATACCGCACCGGTATTGAACGGTACCGCGAACAATGCCACCGTGACCTGTGCGAAAGATGTGCCCGCTCCGCCAAACGTTACCGCCACCGATAATTGCGGCGAAGCTACCGTACATTACAGCCAGACGGTGACAGACAGCACCTGCGTGAATAAATTCAAGGTAGTACGGATGTGGTGGGCAGAAGACGCCTGCGGCAACCTGTCCGATACCCTGACCCAGACCATTACTGTGTTTGACGATGTGAAACCGGTGATCACCGCCGATTTCGACAAGGAAATCACGGTACAGTGTGAAGATGGCGTACCGGCGGTACCGACACCAACGGCGACAGACAACTGCGATGGCGAGCTCACACCTGTTTACAGCGTGACCCGTTCCGGCAATGGCTGCGACCTCGGTATCGTTCGCAAGTGGGTATTCACCGACGCTTGCGGCAATAAAGACTCCGTAACGCAGGTTGTTCACGTGAAAGACAATACCGCACCGGTACTGAACGGCACCGCCGATGATGCTACCGTGACCTGTGCGAAAGATGTGCCCGCTCCGCCAAACGTTACCGCCACCGATAATTGCGGCGAAGCTACCGTACATTACAGCCAGACGGTGACAGACAGCACCTGCGTGAATAAATTCAAGGTAGTACGGATGTGGTGGGCAGAAGACG
Source organism: uncultured Chitinophaga sp. (assembly GCA_965653365.1). Classification (GTDB taxonomy): domain Bacteria; phylum Bacteroidota; class Bacteroidia; order Chitinophagales; family Chitinophagaceae; genus Chitinophaga. Next base: position 246,283 of record CBFGZV010000002.1, read on the forward strand.
CCTGCGGCAACCTGTCCGATACCCTGACCCAGACCATTACTGTGTTTGACGATGTGAAACCGGTGATCACCGCCGATTTCGACAAGGAAATCACGGTACAGTGTGAAGATGGCGTACCGGCGGTACCGACACCAACGGCGACAGACAACTGCGATGGCGAGCTCACACCTGTTTACAGCGTGACCCGTTCCGGCAATGGCTGCGACCTCGGTATCGTTCGCAAGTGGGTATTCACCGACGCTTGCGGCAATAAAGACTCCGTAACGCAGGTTGTTCACGTGAAAGACAATACCGCACCGGTACTGAACGGCACCGCCGATGATGCTACCGTGACCTGTGCGAAAGATGTGCCCGCTCCGCCAAACGTTACCGCCACCGATAATTGCGGCGAAGCTACCGTACATTACAGCCAGACGGTGACAGACAGCACCTGCGTGAATAAATTCAAGGTAGTACGGATGTGGTGGGCAGAAGACGCCTGCGGCAACCTGTCCGATACCCTGACCCAGACCATTACTGTGTTTGACGATGTGAAACCGGTGATCACCGCCGATTTCGACAAGGAAATCACGGTACAGTGCGATAATGGCATACCCGCACCGCCATCACCGACGGCAACGGATAATTGCGACGGTAACATCGTTCCGGTTTGCAGTTCCACCCGTACCGGCTCCGGCTGCGATATCACCATCGTACGCAAATGGGTATTCACCGATAAATGCGGCAATACGGATTCCGTAACGCAAACCATCCACGTGAAAGACAATACCGCACCGGTACTGGACGGCAACGTGAGTGACATGACCGTGGCCTGTGCGAAAGACGTACCTGCTGCCGGCAACGTAACGGCTTCCGACAATTGCAGCGAAGCCACCGTTCACTACAGCCAGATGGTGACAGATAGCACCTGCGTGAACAAATTCAAGATAGTACGGATGTGGTGGGCTGAAGATGCCTGCGGCAACCTGTCAGACACCCTGCGCCAGACCGTCACCGTATTCGACGACGTAGCACCGGTTGTCAAGACCAAGGCAGACGACAAGCTACTTGCCTGCGGCGCAGCCGTGACCTTCGACGCCCCGACATTTGAAGACAACTGTGGTGGTAACGTTACCGTAACCACCAGCGACCGGAGAGAAGGCACCGCCTGTCCGTTCGTACACATCAGGCGTTGGACGGCCACCGACGAGTGCGGCAACAGCACATACGTTGAACAGGCTGTAACCGTGAGCTGCTGCGACAGCTACTGTACGTATACACAGGGCTTCTACGGCAACAAGAACGGCCTTGGCTGCACACCGAACGGCACCAGCGTTAACGCCAAAACCATGATGACGACAGTGATGGATGCACAGGTAGGTGATTCCGCCGTATTCGGCCTGAAATCTACCGGCAAGTTCTTCACGCTCTTCCTGGCCAATATCACCAGCGACGACATCTTCAAGATGCTGCCGGGCGGTGGTACGGCTGCAGCGCTGAAAGGCTACGCAACCTTCACCAAAACAAATACCTGGGCTAATGTGCCGATCTCCACGGCGAAGAGCACTTATGGAAAGATCAACAACATATTGTTGTCACAAACGATGACGTTGTTCTTCAACATGGGTGTGACCACTTCACTGTCCGGACTGGCCATTCAGGGAGATTCCCTGTTCACCGCGAAGATTGCCACCTGCGGCAGCACCACACCGGTATCGACCGTTGATACCTTCAAGCTGCCAAAGAATGTGGTGGATTACCTCACAGCTAACGGTCAGGCTACTGTACAGGGCCTGTTCGACCTGGCGAATAAATACCTGGGCGGACAAACCGTCAGCGGTATCACCGCCTCAGATGTGAATGCAGCGGTAGACGCCATTAACAGAGGTTTCGACAAGTGCGCAGTACTGGTAGGATGGGCTTCAAGCAGCAGCAACCTGTCTGCCAACACCATCAACACGCTCAGCGTGAGCCGTGATGCAACCACTACCGTCACTGTTGAAACTGCCAAGCTGAAAGTAACGGTATTCCCGAACCCGTATTCCAGTGTACTCATATTCAAGTATGTTGCACCGCAAACAGGCATGGCAGAGCTCACACTCTACAACCTGCAAGGCCAGAGAATGGCAACCGTGCAAAGAACGAATGTGATCAAGGGCAGCGCCCAGCACGTTCAATACCAGGTTCCTGAATACATGCGCGTATTCCTGATCTACAAACTGACAGTAGGGAATGCCAGCGCATCCGGTAAAGTTGTCCCGATAAAATAAAATTGCTTTAGGGATAGAAAGGTGACAAAACAAGAAAGTGCCTCCATATAGGTGGGGCACTTTCTTATTGATGCCTGTCTTGAAAGTTACAGTGCTCTTTTCTTCAGCTGATCCACCGCATAGTCTACAGCCCTGGCGGCCAGCGCCATATAGGTGAGCGAGGGGTTTTGCGTGCTGGTAGAGGTCATGCAGGCGCCGTCTGTCACGAACACGTTTTTGCAAGCGTGCAGCTGGTTCCATTTATTGAGCATGCTGGTGTTGGGATCAAGGCCCATGCGCGCGCCGCCCATTTCATGGATATCGAGGCCGGGGGCTTGCTTGCTGTCGGTCACCTTGATGTCGGTGAAGCCGGCTTTGGTGTACATTTCCGTCATCTGCTCGTGGAAATCCTTCACCATTTTTTCGTCGTTGTCGTCGTAGCTGATGTTCACTTTCAGTAACGGTACGCCCCAGGCGTCTTTCCGGCTGGTATCGAGCGCCACGTAGTTAGAGGCTTTGGGAATGGTTTCGCCCATCATGTGTGAGCCCACGTACCAGTCGCCCAGCTCTTTTTTCATCAGTTCGTCTTTCAGGTTCTGCCCGAAGCCACTGGTGTCGCGGCGCGTGCCCCTGCCTGCGGAGAAGCCGGCGGCGTAGCCGCGGAGGAAGTCGGTTTCCTGTTTGTACACGTTGCGGAAGCGCGGCAGGTAGGCGCTGGAAGGTCGGCGGCCTTCGGTGTACACGTCTTTGTAATCGTGACATACGCCGCTGATACGGGCGCGGTAGTTGTGGAAGGCCACATATTTTCCGAGCGTGCCGCTGTCGTTCCCGAGGCCGTTGGGGAAACGGGCGGACGTGGAGTTTAACAGCAGCAGGTTGGTGTTGAGCGCACTGGCGTTCACGAAAATAACAGGTGCGAAATATTCGATCACGGCTTTGGTATTGGCGTCTACCACGCGCACGCCGCTGGCTTTGCCGAGTTTTTCGTCGTAGATGATTTCCTGCACCACACTGTCGGGCCGCAGGGTGAGGTGACCGGTTTTGGCCGCCCAGGGCAGGGTGGAGGCATTGCTGCTGAAGTACCCGCCGAAGGGGCAGCCGCGCTGGCACAGCACCCGGTTCTGGCACTGGGCGCGGTCCTGGTCGAGGTGGATTTGCTTCGGCTCGGTGAGGTGGGCGCAGCGGCCGAAAATCACGTGCCTGTCTTTATAGTTTTTGCCGACGAAGTCTTTGAAATATTTTTCGACATCGTTGAGCTCCAGCGGCGGCAGGAATTCGCCGTCAGGGAGGTGGGGCAGCCCGTCTTTGTTCCCGGAGATGCCGGCAAACTTTTCTACGTGGCTGTACCACGGCGCAAGGTCTTTGTACCGGATGGGCCAGTCCACCGCAAACCCGTCGCGGGCGGGCCCTTCAAAGTCGAAGTCGCTCCACCGCTGCGTCTGCCGCGCCCAGAGCAGCGATTTGCCGCCTACCTGGTAACCGCGGATCCAGTCGAACGGTTTGTCCTGCACGTAAGGATGTTCTTTGTCTTTCACGAAAAAGTGCATCGCATCTTCCTTGAAAGCATAACAACGGCTGACTACCGGGTTTTCTTCCGTGACCGCCAGCGGCACCTGGCCGCGATGGGGAAATTCCCAGGGCATCATGTTGGTGGTGGGATAGTCTTTCAGGTGCTGCACATTGCGGCCGCGTTCGAGCACGAGGGTTTTGAGCCCTTTTTCGGTCAGTTCCTTGGCCGCCCAGCCCCCGCTGATGCCGGAGCCGATCACAATCGCATCGAAGGTGCGTTCCTTTACGGAATCGTTGATATTGAACATAGTTGACGTGTAGTGTGGATGGTTATACTTTTACGCTGCTGATGAATTTACCCGGCACGAGCTTGTAGGCATCTACCTTGGTGAGGTAGTATTCCGAGCTGGTGAATGCCTGGATGGTGAGGCGTTTGAAGGTGCTGAAGAAATACGCCGCTTCGGTACCCGCGTCTTTCGATGCCACGGCTTTGGCGATAATGTTTTGTTTATCGGCCGCCGCGCACTCCTGGAACGGCTTGCCGTATTGCTGCTGCACGTTATCGCAGAACTGGGTGAGGCCTTTGCGGAATTTCTCCTGGTCGTCTTTTTTGTAGCAGTCGCTGACCATGCGCAGCGCAAAGAGATGTGCTCCCACCTCGCGTGCGCCCGGCGTATCGGTGGTGGGGATGAGCGTGGCGGAAATGTTCGCAAGCGCTTCTTCCTGTTCGGGCGTAAGGGCCAGCAGCCCCGATGCTTTGCCGGACTTTTTGTCGTTGACACAGGCCGGCAGCATGGCCGCGCCGGCGGAGATTACGAAAAGCTGCCGGAGGGCAGCCCGTCTGTTGATTTTCATTGGAGACGTGGTTTAACTGGTCGTAGCTCACAATATAGGAGAATGCCCCTGAAATTGCAACCCCGGGAAGTTTTTTAGTATCTTCAGCAGCCAAATTCCCGAAGATGAAACGCCAGCTTTATTTGTTTTTCCTTGTATGTTGCCCTGTATGGCTTTTTGCGCAGGAGCCTGTGATCACCTTTACCGTAGCCGGCGGGGCGGGGCAGCAGTTGCGTGTGTTGCCGCCTGTGCAGGGAGAATTCTTCACCGGCAATTTATCCGAGCGGAAGCTCGACAGCAGCGGCGCGGCGGTGTTCCCGAATACGGAAAAAGCGCCCGGCGCCTGGTACTTCTTCTACAAGCGGTTTTACACGTTGTACGTGAAACCCGGTAAAAGTTACAGTCTGTTGATCAACGCTGCGGATACCATGAACCCTGTGACGGTAACCGGACCCGATTCTGCGGGACAGCTGGAGCTGAACCGCGCGTTCGCCGAGTTTTACCAGCAGCGGGGCATGCGCTATTATGCGGAAGATTCCCTGTTTGCGCACAATAAAAAGCGGGTGCTCGCTGAGCGCCTGGCGCAGTTGCGCACGTTCGGGCGCCTGTACAAAGAAAAGCAAACCGACAAAGCGTTCCTCGAACACGCCGAAAGGCTGACCAGCGCCTATTATGCGTCCGTGCTGGGCGCCACGCTGCTGCGGCCCACTATGAGCGTGCAGGCCGACAAAAACAAGCCCGGTTTCCGGAAAGCCGCCGTGCAGGAACTGACGGCTGCCTGGCGCTCGCTCGCATCGATCAGCGATGTAATGGACCGGGGCAACGCGGGGTCGATGGAGTTCTTCTACTTCGTGAGCATGTACAACACCAATTTTCTCGGTTACCTGCTGCCTTCGTCCATGGGCACTTATACCAAAGCCGCCACCGGCGACGAGCGGGATAAGTACCTGGGCAAGGTTATCCGGCAGCATTACCGGGGACCGGTCAAAGAATACCTGACCGCTTCCTGGCTGGGCGACCTGCTGACCGCTAACCAGTTCCAGGCTTTCATTCCCCAGGAATACACCAACTTCTCCGCAACATATCCTGCCAGCCGTTTCAACGCGCCGTTGTGGAAAGGCGTACAGCGGGTGATCGCCTATCACGGGAAAATCAAAGGAGGTTTTACGGACGAACACCGCTTCCTCGAAGAGCAACCCGCATCGTTCAAGGCCCTGGCCGCCGCTTTCCCGGGGAAAACCGTATACATCGACCTGTGGGCCACGTGGTGCACGCCCTGCAAGGCCCAGTTCGCCTACAACAAGGAACTGAAAGCCCTGCTGAAAAAGCAGGGCGTGGAAGCGCTGTATATTTCGATCGACCGGTTGCAGGAAGAGCCGCGCTGGAAGGAGATGATCCGGTATTACGACCTGCAAGGCCATCACCTCCGCGCATCGGACGCGCTGATGAAAGACCTCCGCGATATTTTCGGAGAAAAGAACAAAACGCTGTACATCCCCCGTTACGCCATCCTGAAAAACTCGGCGCTGGTGATACCGGCCGCCAAGCAGCCCAGCGATCTCAAGGGGCTGGAGGAGCAGCTGAACGGGCTGAAAACGGCGCCATAAAATAAAAAAGCCGCGCCGCGGACAATGCGGCACGGCCCCGGTGAGACAGCCGGTTTTACAATTCCTTTTTTTCCTCTTCCGGCGCTTCCCTTTCCACCGTAATGGTGCATTCGCCGATGAGCGCCGCGGCGGCGCCTATGGCCGCCAGGATGGGCGCCAGCAGCACGCCCACCACGCCAATGGTGAGGGGAAAGGTCATCAGTTCCTTTCCTTCCTTATTGGAAATGGAAATTTTCCTGACATTGCCTTCCTCGATCAGTTCCTTTACTTTTTTAACGAGGTTTTCACCATGCAGGGTGAATGATTCTTTGAAGCTCATAGCGGTTTTATTTAGATGATGATGAACGGTTCAGGTACATGTTGAGTTTCAGCCGCAGGCGGTCGACGCGGTTCTTCGGGAAATTCTTGTGTTCATACGCCGCTGCCTTGCTGGTGATGCGCAGCAACTGGTGGTTGCGCATATAGCTATCCACCCGTTTTTCAAACAATTCGCCGCCGTAAGCGGGATACCGGGCGGATGCCGGGTGCGTTTCGTTGTACACCTGCTGCCTGAAGCGGGCGGTGGGAATGAGGTAGCACTGGTCCGAAAACCCGTAACCCAGGTAGAAATTCCCCGTTGTGCCGAACGACTCTTCTTCCGCGTGTGCAAACCGGTGATCCCACGCAGGGTTGGCCACTATTACATTTTCCTGCTGCCTGAAAATTCCGATGGCTTCCCCGATCCAGGGCGGGTTGCCGGCAGCGGGCTGCGTATCGCTTGAAAAATGAAGGAGGTATTCCGTTTCACAAAGATAGATGCCGACGAGTTCCGCGATGGAATAATAATAGCCGCCTTGGAAGGAAGCTTCGTCGATCCCGAAAAAATGGAGCGCCGCACTGGCATAATCGGCCGCGAAATAGTATCTGTCGATTACGCCCTGCCGTACTTTTTTGTCCGCATACCGCCGCACGCGGCCGGGATTATCCACGTTGTTGATGATGACCACTTTCCGCGCGAAGCCGAAACCGCAGCGCGCGATGGTGTCGTCGAGGCGGCGGCCTTTGAGGATGAACTCCCAGTCGTTTTCATAGCACTTTGTTTCGAACGTAACCATGGTTTCCCGGGTTTGCCGGTTAAAGGTAGGTTTTTTTTGGCGGGGCGGGTTAAAGGGAGATGAGGTTGTTTTTGACAGCATACAGCACCAGGCCAACGCGGGTGCGCACGTTGAGTTTGCGGAAAAGGGCCTCCCGGTAACCGTCGACTGTTCTTTCGCTTACGAACATTTCTTGGGCGATTTCCAGGTAACTTTTTTCGCTGCAGGCGCGACGGAGGAAGTCTAGCTCCCGGGGGGAGAGCTTTACGAACATATTGAGCGGGGAGTTTTCGTTAACCAGCTGGGAGATGGATTGCATTACCTTGCGGGTAATGAGCTCGTTGAAAAAAAATCCTTTTGAAAGCACTTCGTCGAAGGCCAGCTTGAGCTCCTCCGGCTCCGCATCTTTCAGCACGTACCCTTTGGCGCCGGCGCGTATCATTCGGATGATGGCGGTTTCCGATTCCATGGTGCTGAGGGCCAGGGTATGGATGGATGGGTGATGGGCATTCAGCCAAGCCGCGCTTTCGTAGCCGTCCATACCTGGCATGGTTACGTCGAGCAGGATGATATCCGGGAGGTGCTGGTATCTAAGCCGTTCGATCATTTCGCGGCCGTCTCCCGCTTCGAAAATCACTTCGTGGCGGGGAAAGAGGTTGATGAGGGCTGCCAGTCCTTTGCGGAACATGGTGTGGTCGTCTACGATGGCGATATATCTGGTGTCAGGCATAAGGTACATTAATGTGAATGGATGTTCCTTCAGCCGGGCTGCTGCTGATGGTGGCTGAGCCACCGGTGAGGCGAGCCCTGTTAAGGATATTCTGCAAGCCGAGGCCGTCTTTCCTGGCCAGCTCTGCTCCGGCGTCGAAGCCTTTCCCATTGTCGTGTACCCAAACCTGGAGTCCGCCAGGGAGGAAGCTTAAGACGATTTGCACGTGGGTAGCACCGGCGTGTTTGAGGATGTTGTGGAGGGCTTCCTGCACCATTCTGAACAAGAACAGGCTGTTTTGAGGGATGATGGGTTGCTCGGGGTGGTCGATAGTGAAAGAGATGCCGAGGCCGGTACGTTCGAGGCGCCGCACTTCCTCACGGAGGTTGTCGGCCAGCGTGAGGGCTTGCACGCGGTCGCTGCTGAGGCTTTTGGCAATGTTTCGCAGCGCGCTGAACGCGGTACTGATGGTGTCTTTGACAGCTCGGATGGCTTCCACGTGCTGTGGCGACTGCTGTTCTATTATGTTGAGCCGCACTTTGGCGTAGCTGAGCAACTGGCCCACATTGTCGTGGATTTCTTGGCTGATGGCATTGAAGGTTGCTTCCTGTATTTCGAGCCTGGACTGCAGCAATTGTTTGTCAAACGCCTCCTGTATTTGCTCTTTTTCCCTGGCCGCCTGCACTTTTTTGTTGTTGTACGCCCATACCATAATGAGAAAGAGAATGCCCACGAAGAGCAACACCACGGTAACGGCGATGATAATGGCGACTATTTGGCTCTGCGAGTGCTGCATAAGATAAAAGCAAAACAGTAACACAGGTATAATAGGTAGTTGGGGATGGGCATCATTGTTTTATAAAGGCTTTGTCCCCATAAAATCACTTTGTTCGCCTGCAGAAGTTGTTGCGGCCCCAGCAATACCAAGGTAATGAGGGCAAAAAGGAGGAAGCCCGCATTGATCCAGAAGTAGGGGTCTTTCCAGAGGCTTAACTGTCCCGTTTCGCGCAGGGCCAGCCTGAGCAGGGTGAAGCAGGAAAGCACAATGGTAACAATCTGTATCAATATTACAGAAAAAGTATTAAAAACGGCCGTTCCCTGCATAAAAAGATAGTTGAGCAGTACCACCAGCATGCAAAGCAGTGCGATGCCATTAAATACAGGTTCTTCGTTGGGTCTGAGCTGCAGCATCCGCCCCATGAGGTATAGCTGGAACGGGGTGACTAGCAACAGGTTGAAATTGTAGATAAAGTGGTTGGACAACCAGGGAAAGCAACCGAGGGCGCGATAGTTGGTACCCACGATCTCGATCAGGTTAACGAGCAGGAGCATGGGTAGGAACATGGCTATCCGGTAATGGCTGAGCCCCCTGTAGCAGAGGATGGCCAACAGGAGGCTCAGCAGTTGAAAGTATTGATAGTAGTGGAGGTGCATGGTTATTTTAATCAGGGTTCGAGGCCGCCGAGGTTGTACACCGGCTCATCATCGGCAATTTTTTCCAACGTTGGAATGGTGTAATATGGAACGATAAATGCGGTTGTCCGGTGAAACCTCCGTGCTCTCTCGTCCGGATTGTCCGGGTAGTATTTCAGGAGGAAGGCTTCCGTATAGATGCCGAAAGCCAGTTTAAATCCCAAGTGCGCTCGCTGTGAATTGCCGTAGTATCGGGCAAGAACCCATTCTTTCAGTTTGAATCCATCGTATTTCACTGCATAGGAAACGTCGAGCCTTTCCTGCACAGTGACGGGTGGCGTAAAGGCGTCATTGGGATGGATAATGCCGCGTCCGGACATTTCTTTTTTGTAGAGCTCCATGCATTCTTTGGCGTAAACGTATAGCACCTCCTGGCCACCGTCGTCACCCGCAGGCGCAAACAACGCTGCAAATTGCTTTTCTCTTTCCTGCAATTCTTCGGGGGGATAAATAAATGTTTGTGTTTTCATAATGAAAATGATTGAGGTTAAATAATGAAGTCAATTTACTGCAACGACATGAACCTTGAGTTGGCGAATGCGTGGATGGATGTCACATCTGTATGAAAATCAACTGCTATGGAATGCGAAATGGTCAATAAAAACGGGAAATTCAATGACATTGCCCCGGGAAAAACACCCCCCTGAAAAACGGTAATTTCCCCATTGACCGCCTTTAGCGGCCGTAGTAGCTTTGAAGTACGATAAATCCCAAACTATGAGCACAAAAATGCAAACCTTCCAAGAATTCAGGGACGCTCTGGAGAAGAGCCCCGAGCTCCAGAACGAATTTAAACAAGATCCGGTAAAAGCGGTTCAACAATTTGAACAGCATGCGTTATCCAGCGACAAATGGATTTACCGGCTGGTGGTGTCCTCCCTTGGCCTGATCATCCTGCTGATTATCATCGGCGTGATTGTGCTGATGTTTAACGACAGCATTAAAGACGACAAATCGGTACCAACCATATTCACGGCTATCGGGTCTGCCGCCATCGGTGCACTGGCAGGCTTGCTGGCGCCGCAACCTAACAAGTCCTAATTACTTCACAGTAACAATTTCCCTTCAATGAAACACAAAATGTATTGCACGGTGCGGCGTTCCACTCCGGAAGTGCTGCCGCCAGGCCTCGGTGCCGAAAGAGCATCGCTGATCGTGACCACCAAGCTCATCTGGGCGAACGGCACACAATTGAAGTTTTATTTTTTCGATAGTGAGCACGAAGGCAGCAATTTGCCCGGTGGCGGCTGGCGTACCTGGAAAGGTACGGATGCTCAAAAAGAAAAGGTTCGTCAGGGTTTCAGGCAATGGGCCAGCACCGGCATCGGACTTTCTTTCAAGGAAGTTTTTTCCCGCGAGGAAGCGGAAATAAGGATCGGTTTTATGCAGGGCGACGGCTCCTGGTCGTATATCGGGCGGGAAATTCTCAAGCAGGGTACCAGCGAGCGAACTATGAACTTCGGATGGGATATAGATACGCCGGACCCAGCCAATGGCATCGATACCGTACTGCATGAAATCGGGCACACACTCGGATTCTATCATGAGCATCAAAGCCGAAACGCAGGCATTGTTTGGGATGAGGATGCCGTGTATGATTATTTCAGCAACGGCGTTAACAACTGGTCACGCGAAGTGATCGAGGAAAATATTCTCCGGAAAGTACCCGCTTCGGTAACCGAGGGCACCAAGTGGGATCCGGATTCCATTATGCAGTACGCTTTTGATGCCGGGCTGATCCGGTTGCCGGAACCGTATTACACAACCGGGCTTACGCCGGCCGGCGGATTGTCTGCCGCAGACGTCGCTTTCGCACTGGAAAAATATCCCGGCCGGGATAAAATGGCAGCTCCGCAGGCGATGAAGGTGTTGCAATCTTTTGCGTTGACGGTGGCCAATACAGAACAGGAAGATTTCAGCTTTGTACCCGAGGAAACCCGCTACTATCATCTTCGTACATTCGGCCCAATCGACTCCGTGCTGGTCGTTTTTGAAATCAACGACAAAGGGGAACCCCGGTATATTTCGGCAGACGATAACAGCGGCGTGGAACGGGATGCCGTCATCCGGCTGAAATTGTTCCGCGGCAGCAAATATGTGATAAAGCTGCGACTGTATTATAAATCTCCTGGTAAACAGGCTTCGGTGATGATCTGGTAAACACTCACTTTAAATTTTTTATGATGAAATATTTATTCCTGACGGCATTGTTGCTGTCGGCGGGATATGCATATCCGCAAGACGACGAAACCATGCGCCGGTTGCATGGCACCGTGGTCAAAGACAATCTCTTTATTCGCTGGAACGAGGCCGAAACTGCCTTCCAGTACACAGTGGACAAGGATGGGGAGCTCTGGCGAAATGTGTCTCCGGGCATGTTGTACAGTGTAAGGAATAACCACGGTAACAGTGCAGGTTTGCACATCAAGTTTTATAACCCGCTGCGGTATGTGCTCAAGTTGAGCATGACGGATGTGGAAGACCCCGTGTACAAAGCTTTATCACAATTCCTGTCTAACCTGCCGGCGTCAGAATCTGCCGGGCCGTCTTCCACTGAAGCATTTTTACCATTCCAGGAAAAGGCGATGACAAAAGCCGGGGTGCATGTTAAGATTGATCAACTCAACAGGTTTAACGGCAATATCTTGCTGTATAAATGGGTGGCTGATTTTATCGAGCGGGTAGATTACACTGCTTTGCAGGCCGCGGACGCTAACCAGGCCCTGTACAACCAGCTGGTAAAGGACATCAACGCATATTCGAAAAAAGCGGATGATTACCTGTTCAGGAAAATCCCGATCATTATTCAAGACGTCAATGAAGAAAGGGGGCATAATGACTGGATACTATACCGGAAGCAGGAATTGTACAACGCACCCTCCGAGCTTAACAGTTTTAATAAAGAACTCGGGACATCCGAATTGGTGCTGAAAGCGCTTGAAAAATCCCGTAGCGAAGCGGAAGAAGCACAAAAACAATTAGAGAAACTCCTGACGGATGATTACAACGGCAAAATACAGCCACTCCTGCGCGTGAGCGAAAGGGAATCTTTTGGCAAGTATTCCGCTGCTGCCGCCGTTTGGCTCGGTATTGACTTTAAAAGACACGCCGCTCCACAGGAGGCTGCACTTACAGTATACCGCCAGCTCGTTACGAAGCTCAAAAAGTTTACCGCGGATTTTGCCATCAATAAGATGGGATTCCGCCTTGAAAACATCCCGGTTTTCAACTGGAAAACAAAGACAATGCGCAACTACCGGTATGAATTGAAAAAACTGGATCAGGAGGGAAATGAAATTGAAAAGGGGCAATACAGTTGTGAATTTACTTTGGCAAAAGATCAGCTGATTGTACCATTTGTGTCGACGGGCGCATTCTACACAGGTTTCAGGTATCCCAATTATGCGCTGGAAGAAGCGGAAGGAATCAAACGTGTCGCAGAAACCAAGCCGACGGACGTACGGATGCGGCCGGCTGTATTTCTGAATATGTTGTTTAAGACAAGGAGCGACTGGTTTTTCCCTTTTCTGCAACTGGGCCTTTCTACCGGTGTCAATGATTTTCTGGTGCCGTTCGGCGGCGGGCTCGCCATCACCCATCAATTTTCCGTCAGCGGCGGCGGCATGCTGGGCTGGAGAAAAGATTTGACAGCACTAAAGGTGGGCGATACGGTGAAAGACGATGCTGCCCTGAAAAACGACCTCAGCAACCGCGGTGTGGTATCGTGGTATATTTCCGTCAACTATAACTTCCTTAAAAAATAAACGCCTCCGTCCTGCTTGTTCCCCAAATACCCCGAACCCCAGCCGCTTCATGACATGGAGCGGCTTTTTCGGCGGATATCCGTTACAGGAGACCGTCAAAGAAAAGGCCGGTCATCACAACCGGCCTTTTTTCATATTTAGAAGAATACAAACTCAATCATCCTCTTTCGCCTCCGCCAGAAAACTCACCACATCCCTGATTTCTTTTTTGGATAGTATGGCTTTCATGTCGGGCATGCTCGACGGTGCGTAGGTTTTCTTTGCAATCCGGGCCAGGGGTATGGTCTGTACCGGGTCTGAGCCAGCTTTGATGCGGAGGCTGGTTTTGTTTTCATCCTGCAACACGCCGGTGAGTTTTTTTCCATCATTCAGTTCCAGCGTTACCATGCCGAAACCGGGCGCCAGGCGTTTGCCGGGTTCGATGAGGGCTTCGAGTATCTGGCTGCGGCTGATGCGGCGGGCAATGCCATTGAGGCGGGGACCGGCGTTGCCGCCCCGGTCGTCGTACGCGTGGCATTTCATGCATTGGGCGTTCTGGTTGCGGTAAAAAATCTGGCGGCCGCGTTGCGGGTCGCCGCCTTCAAGACTGCCGGCATAGGCGGCGAGCTGCGCATCCTTCGAAAGTCCGCTGCTGATAGTGGCGTAACGAGTTTTGAGCGCCTGTGAACCGGAGCTGTCGATGGCTTCACCCAATTCGAGCATCACTCCCGCGGGCAGCCGGCCGCTTTCCATTTTCGCCAGCAGCGCGTCAAGACTTTTTTGCGAGTGCTCCAGTGGTAGCTTGCCCATCGTTAATACGGCGGCTTGCTGTTCCTCGAGCGTTTTGGTATCGATCACATTGTTGAGCAGTGTGATCATAACGGGGTGGGGGATGTTTATCTTTTCCAGCAGGTCGAGGCCGGCCACGCGCACCTGCTTTTCCCGGTCGGTGAGCGCATGCCGGATGGCGGGCTCAAGCCGTTCGTCCTGCAGCGTTACGAGCGCTTTGAGGGCTTCCACCCGCATGAGCGGTTCCCTGTCGCTCTTCACCGCAGCCAGCAATGCGGCCGCGGCGGATGGGATGTGCAGCTGGTTGATGGCTTTGGCGGCGCTCAGTTTTACCAGCAGTTCCTTGTGTTGCAACAGGCTGGTGAGTGCGGGAGCGGCGAGCGCGGCGGCTTTGGAGTTTTTTTTCTCCGAAGGCCCTCTCAGCCGCCCGTCTACCCGGTCGAGCACGGATGGTTTGGGCCAGACGCTGATGACGTCGATGGCCTCGGCGCGCATGGCGGCCGGGGCGCTTTCGTTACTGGCATATTGTATGAGCGCCGGCAGGGTGCCGTTTTCGGAGCCTACGCGCAGGCAGGCGCTGATCACACGCCGCATCAGCGGCTCCCCGGTAAAGTGGGTGGTATTGAGCAAGCCCGCCAGCGCAGGCAGTGCTGCGGGAATGGAAAGATCGTCGTTGATGGCGCGTGCTGCTTCGGTCACCACCAGCTCGCTGCTGTCGCTGAGAAAGCGGGCGATGCCGGGATGCGCCATGCGGCGAAGGGCCACCACTGCCGCCAGCCGCACTGCGCGGGAAGGGTTGGCGGCCAACGCGAGCACGGGGTCTGCTTTGCCGATGCGCGCCAGGGCGAGGCTGCCGGCGTGGCGCAGGTAAGCGTCTTCGTCGTTATTGGCCGCCAGCAAACTGATGAGGGGCGCTACCGCGGGCTCATACCGTATCCTGCCTAATGCCTCGGCGGCGAAAAAGCGCACGCGGCTGGCCGTGTCTTTCAGCAAAGGGATAAGTGCCGCACCGGCCTCGCCATACCGAACGTCGCCCAGCCATTTGGCGGCCTGCGCCCTGATTTCGGGATCGTTATCCTTCAACACAGGCAACAGCGGGGCGGCGTATTTTTTATCCTGCCGCGCCAGCTGGCTAAGGCCCCAGATGGCGTGCACCCTCGATAGTTGATGGCTGCGTTGCTGTAATGCGGCTTCGAATATGGCGGCGCCCTTCTTTGTACGCTTAACGAGCTCGAACTGCGCCTTCATCCGCACCCGCATATCGGCATGCTGCAGCAGGCTGGCCAGTGCGTCGGTTTTGTATGTATGGAAATCGGCGGCGAGGAGGTTTTTGACTTCCTTCCGGATGGCCATGGCAGCGGCATTCGCGTCGTCGAGCTTCCAGATGCGGCCGTAGTGATGGGTGTCCCAGCCGTCTATCCAGTCGGCCAGGTACAGCGCGCCGTCCGGGCCAAAATCAAGCCCCGTGGGCAATACGCCGCTGATTATTTTTTCATGTTCGCCGAGTTCGAAGGTGGCGCCTTTGGGACGGAGCTTGAAAGCGTGAATGCCGGAGCCGGACGGGTTGCCTACGAACTCCGCGATGAAAAACGTTTTCTGGTATTTCGGGCTGAGCGCCGTGCCGGGATTGTACACCATGCCGGCGGGCCCGCTGACGAAGTTGCTGATGCACGGCGTGATATACGCGGCCTGGCCTTCGAAGCGGGGCAGGTACATCTTTTCGTCCATCCACACTTTATACCCGTTGTTAAGCGGGTCGCGATATTTGCCGTACTGCCAGTTGCTGCGCCAGCCGGCGTCTGAACCGTTCACGATGTACACGAGCCGTTCCTTTTCGCCGGGATGATCGCCATCGTTGTCTTCGCTGATGAGGTTGGCATATTCGTCGAATACGAATTCATGGGTGTTGCGGATGCCGTAGGCGAATATCTCGAAGTCGCTGCCATCCGGATTGGAACGGGCAATGACACCGCTGTTGGGATGTTCCCATTTGCGGCCGTCGGGCCCGGTACCGTTAAAGCCGATGTCGCCGATCTGCCAGTAAATGCGGCCATCGGGCCCCATTTCCACGCCGGACATGCCGTGCCCGCTGAACCCCACATGAATGCCGTAGCCGTGGGAGATGGACGTTTTTTCGTCGGCTATGCCGTCGTTGTTTTTGTCTTTCATCCGCCATAAATCCGGCGCCACGGCCACGTAGAGATCGTCGCCTTCGGTGAGCACACCGCCGGCCACGTCGGTCACCTCATCGTTAAAGTCGTCAACCACCAGCTGCGAGCGGTCGGCAATGCCGTCGCCGTTGACGTCTGTCAGGCGGAACACATTTTCTTTTTCAATGGTCAGGTCGCGCCAGTCGTGCAAGCTATCGCCGTTCAGGTCCTCCAGCCATTTGTTGCGATGGCTGTTTTCGGGCGACAGCTCCCGGTGCAGGAACGCGCGCCGGTCTTCCACCGTTTGCAGGCTGATGGAAGGGATTTCCCAGTCGCGGTGCCCGCGGATATCGAACTCGGAATGTTTCTGCCGGTTGGTGGTGGTATAATAAAGCTCGCCCCGATCGCTGATGTCGATGGCGATGGGAGAGATCACCAGTGAATCGATGCCCCAGAGCGTGAGGCGAAGGCCTTCGGCGAGCTCGGGTTTAAGGGCGGATTCCACCGAATCGGCGAAACGGGCGGTGAAGGTGGAATCGAATTCCCGGATGCGGAGACCGGTGTTGGTTTGCTGGCCACAGCTATGGAGCAGGGCGGCAAAAGGTAATGACAGCAGGACAAGGTTCCTGCGCTTAGCTGTGAACGTGGACATGTGGATAATTGTAACTGTTTAAACGTCTATCAAAATAGCGTAAAAAACAGCTAAAAGCAAGTAGCCGGATTTTTTATTTTCTTTGTTACCATGAAACAGTTGCTTTTCTTCGCCCTGATCTTCTTTGTACTGCCCGTTTCCGGCCAGGACAGCCTTGCATATGCACAGCAAAATAACGTGCCCTACCGCGGCGGGGCGCAAACGGATTATATGAAGGAGCGTTGCGTGCTGGATGTGTATTATCCGGCCAAAAAGAAGGGCCTGCCCGTGATCGTCTGGTTCCATGGCGGCGGCATTACCGGCGGCAGCAAAAGCATTCCGGCAGAGCTGAAGCAGCAGCAGGTAATTGTGATGGCCCCCAACTACCGCCTCAGCCCGAAGGTGAGCTGTCCCGCCTACATCGAAGATGCCGCGGCCGCGGTGGCCTGGGCCTTCCGGCATGCGGCGGAATATGGTGGCGATACCGGCAGGATTTATGTGGCCGGGCATTCCGCCGGCGGCTACCTGGCCGCTATGGTGGGCCTCGACAAGCAATGGCTGGCGAAGCACAGTATAGATGCGAACCGCATTGCCGGCCTGTTTCCCTTCAGCGCACAGGCCATCACCCATTTCACCATCCGCAAAGAAAGCGGCATGGCAGAGACACAACCGCTGATCGATGCATTTGCGCCGCTGTTTCATGTGCGCGCGGATGCGCCGCCGCTGGTGCTCTTTACGGGTGACCGGGAAATGGAGATGCTGGGGCGGTATGAAGAAAATGCATATTGGGCCAGGATGATGAAACTCACCGGGCATAAAAAAACGCAGCTGTTCGAACTGGATGGTTATGGCCACGGAGACATGCCAAAGCCCTCGTTTTACCTGATGCTGAAGGAGATCAGGGGAGCGAAGTAGAAGCATCCGCTTTCGGCCTGCAGGCTCGCCGTCCCCGATTGCAAATGGTTCCCTCCGCAACTCTATGACAAGTTTGAACCGGATATCACTTCATCCGTATGAGCAGTTTGCCGCACTATTTCTTCGCCGCCACCACGGCCAGGTAATGCACGTTGTACATGATGCCCAGGATGTTGCCGAACGGGTCTATGACTGATGCGGTGATGAAGCCTTCGCCGCGTTTGGTGATTGGCTCGAATTCGGTAGCGCCCATTTGCAGCAGTTTCTGGAGAGTGCCTTCGAGGTCGTCCGTATGCCAGTAGATCATGGCGCCGCCGGGCCCCGGCTGAGCGCCGTTCGGTGCATATTTTGCGTCGATGATGCCCAGTTCGTGCTGGTAGTCGCCGACCCGGAACTCCATATAACCCGGTTTCTCAAAATAGGGCGGCATGCCGAACAGGTCCGAATACCATTTTTTCGCTCCTTCATGGTCTGCTGCAAAGAAGGTGACCGTTGCGAATCCGCGTAATGTGTTTGTAGTTGATATTTTCATTAGTTTTTCAGGTGTATGGTTCAAAGCTAGCAGCGGCAAATGACAGCCTTATGTCAGCAGAACATAAAGGTCTGGAAAATTATTTTTACGCGGAGGATCCATTAGCAGTTATTTGCCGGAAGCGCCCCCGGGCTAACCGGTTGAAGCCATCCGCGCTATAGCAGTCAACTATCAAGCTATCCGAAGCCTACGGAAGTTACCCATCTAGCGCCCCCGGGTTAACCGGTTGAAGCCATCTGCGCTATAGCAATCAACCATCAAGCCGATCTATCATGCGCAGTATCGTTTTCCGGTCCGTTTCCGTTTTGGCCAGCCGGAGCGCCGCTTCGAGGTTGGTGCGGGCTTTGCCGGCATCAATACCGGTGTAGAGCTCGCCCAGCAACGTGAAATAATAGTGGTTGCCGTTGAGCCCCAGTTTTTCCGCTTCGGTGATGGCGGCCAGGGGGCCTTTGGTTTTAGACAGGGCGAACGTTCGGTTCAGTGCGGCAATGGGGGAGTAGGCGATGGTCAGCAGGCGGTTGTAAAGCTGCAGGATGTTTTCCCATTTTTCCGCAGAATCCTCTTTGACGGTGTGCCAGTACGCGATGGTGGCTTCCATATGGTATTGCGATAATTGTTCGCCGCCGGAGGCGCGGTGCAGATAGTATGCTCCCTTGCCGATTAATGCCTGGTCCCACAGGCTTTCGTCCTGATCATGATACAGTACGATTTCTCCATGATCGTCTTTCCTGGCCGGGAACCGTGAGGCATGAAAGCACATGAGCGCGAGCAGGGCATTCACCGGGGGAAGATCGGTACTTTCGTTGGCGGCAAGCAGATGGGCGAGGCGCATGGCTTCGAGGCACAGCTCCTCACGCAGCACGCTGTTCTGGCTCTCGGAATAATATCCTTCGTTGAAAAGCAGGTAAAGGGTGGTGAGCACCGTGTTGAGGCGGGCGGTTGCTTCGTGGGGCGGCGGAAACGCAAGCCCGATCTTTCCCTGCCGTAATTTTTCCCGCGCCCTGTACAACCGCTTGTTCACGGTGTCCTTATTGGTCAGCAAGGCATTGGCGATTTCGTCAATCCCGAAACCGCACAGGATGCGCAGCGCCAGCCCGATCTGCGCTTCCGGGGGAATGGCCGGGTGGCAGACGGCGAATATCATTTGCAGCTGGCTGTCGGCGATGTTGCGGTCAGACAGGTCGATGTCCGTTTCTTCGGCTGCCGGATTGTGTTGAAGCGTGGGAGTGATTTTTGCGCGGAAGGTTTGCCGGCGTGAAAAGTGGTTGGCGGCTTTGTTTTTGGCCACGGTGTATAACCAGGCGGCCGGATTTTCCGGGATACCTTTGTAGGGCCAGGTTTCGAGCGCCGCCAGGAAGGTTTCGCCGGCGATGTCTTCCGCCAGTTCCATGTGTTCCATGCCGAAATGTTTGCACAATACAGCCGTTATTTTGCTGAATTCGGTCCTGAATAAATGCGGTATGAGCTCCTGCTGCTGCATATGGTGAAAGGAAGTCCCCGCCCACGGGCAGGGACTTCCCGGTTTAATGAATGCCGTCTCCCGTAATGATTTTTCGCACTTCCACGGTATTGCCTTCGCCCTGCAGAACGGGGCAGCCTTTTGCAAATTCCGCGGCCTCGTCGAGCGAGCCGGCTTTTACGATGACGTACCCGCCGATCGTTTCCTTGATGTCGCCGAAAGGCCCGTTGGTGGTCACTTTGTTGTGCCCTACCACGCGCGCCTCATCGTAGGAAAGGCCGTTGCCGTGCTTGAATTTGTTTTGCGCGGCAATGCCGCCAATCCAGTCCATCGTCTGTTTCATCCACACCTGTATCTGTTCCGGCGATGCCACCTTGTTGCCGTCTTCGTGGCGGAAGATTAAAATGAACTCGTCCATTGTGTAATTTTTTAAGTGTTACGGAAATGTTTGTACACTATAACAAATGGAATTCCCTTCTTTGGACAAGGTTAGGAAAAAAATACGGATTTATGCCGGCGGCTGTTGAAAAGCGCCCCGGCGCCGGGATATTCCGGCCGTATGCCGCAGCAGGCGGGAACGGCAAGCCGGAATATTCCTTAACTTGGCCGGATGAATGAAACGTTACTGGATAACCCGGCCTGGAGCGCATTGAACAGTGTGCATGCTGATTTTGCGATGGGCAGCGCCCGTGCGAAAAGGTACCGGCCCGGCGTAGTGCCGTTTACTGCCTGCCGCCAGCCGGCGGAAGAAGGTATTGCGGAACTGGTGCCCTGGATAACCAAAGGCGAAACATTTTTTATCATCGGGGAGCTGCCCGCCTTACCGCCGCACTGGTCGCTCGAGCACGAGCTTCCCTGCGCACAGATGGTACTGGCCCATATGCCGCCCCCGCTGGAGAAAAGTGATGTAACCGTGGAAGAACTGGGCGCCGGTGACGCGCACGAAATGTTTCAACTCATCAACCTGGTGCAGCCCGGCTATTATCATGCGGATACGCGGTTGCTGGGCACCTATTACGGCATCCGGCAGCAGGGCGCGCTGGTGGCCATGGCGGGCGAGCGCATGCGGCTTACAGGCTTCAGCGAACTGAGCGCCATCGCCACTCATCCGGCGTATACCGGGCGCGGTTATGCGCAGCGGCTCATTGAGCATATTTGCACCATGCATGCGGCGAAGGGCGTTACTTCCTTCCTGCATGTGGCATTGACCAACGAAAGAGCCATCCGGCTGTACGGGCATATGGGATTCGAGACGCGGCGGGAGATCAGCTTCCATAAAGTACGCGGTTAAGCGAAGGGCTGGCATCATATTTGACGCCCCAGAGATATTCCTCATCCAAAAAAAGTGCTCTTATGGACAAAAGAGAAAAAGCATTATTGATGGATAAAATCATCCGGGAACTGGAAGACCTGAAAAATACGCAGTCTTCACTCGTGAAAAAGATCGGGCAGATAGAGACGGATAATATCAACCTGGGCGATAACGAGCTCGAAAAATCGCTCGGCGATATTTACGACAGCATTGTGGGTGGCACCGACAAAGTAGAGGGGCTGGTAGAGGCTTACAAGGCGAAGCGCGACAAATTTGTGGAAGACAACGGGCTGGCGGAAGCGCTGGCCGTTGAATAAAGAAAGAGGGAGCACTGCACGGCGCTCCCTCTTTCTTATAGCGACGGTTATTTCCAGGGTAGCGCCACCCAGGGGCTTTTCGGGTCAGTCAACAGCGTGTCCATATTCCGGAGGAATTCTTCCGCATCGTCTTCGTCCACACCGTTCCACACACAGCGGGCGAACTGATAGGAAACCGAGAGATGTTTCCACGAAGTGTACACGCGCCGGATGGCAGGTACACAAAACATGATATGTTCCATGGCCTCTTCACGGCCCAGATATCCCGCATCGAAGCCGCCCCGGCTCAGGTTGATGATCCGGGCGAAATCCCAGATCAGCATTTCCGGCTGAAGGCCCGGTTCGAGCAACTGTTTTTCCGCAAACAGCTCCAGCGCGTCACGGGTGTTGCGCAAATGTTCCATCACACTTTCTTCGTCGAGGCCGGTGTCCGCCACATATTGCCTTAAAAAAGCCTTGCTTTCCTTGATAGACACGGTATTGAGCGCCTGCCAGATGATGTCGTACTCCACACGGGACCCGCTTTCCTTGAGGATGGCGATCCGTTCCCGCAGTTCTTCCGTGCCGTCAATGTCCCACCAATCCGACAGCAGCTGGCGGCAGGTGGATTTATCGAGGCCGGTGGCCAGGTCGTTCAGGTATTGCCCATTGGCAAACGCCACGTCTGCGCCGCAGGCAACGGCCCACTGTTCTTCGGCGGTGAGTGTGGAGGCCTCGTTCAGCCGCGGGGCACTGACGGCCGGGGGCTGGTTTTGCTGGCCGAACATGCTCGCGAACTGGTTGACCTGGTTGCCCCAGTTGGCGGTGAATTGAAGGGCCTGTTCCATCTGCTGCCTGTACAGGGCGATCGCGTCTTCCGTAAGGCCCATATTGCGCAGTTGCTGGAGATATTGTTCGATTTGTTGCTGGTTCATCGTTACGTGGTTTTTCAGGCACAAAATAAGCGGTCCGCGGCGGCGGCAGCGACACAGATCGATTTTCGCGGGCGTTTTTTTGAAATGCGGGGGAAATGGGGGAGGATTCGCGAAAGGTGTTTTTTTAGCGGGTGCCGGGTTGTGGCGAATATACCGGGAATCCCGGCAGGTACGCGTCAAAGCGCCCAAATCGTTATTGCTTTCCTGCAACGGCCGGCGCGGTATTGCTCCGTGGCTCATCGCGCGAATGCAGAAGAGCGGCGGCGCCCGGTGTCCGGTGCAAATGAACGAACGGTTATTGTTCCGACTTTTCCAGCAGCGCGATCTTGATCCGTTTGAACATGCTCCTTTCGTCCAGCGATGTTTCGAGCTCAGACAATATCTGTAACAGGTTAGCGGAGGCGGTGGCCAGCCACTTCCGGTTTTCTTCCCTGATCACGTCGAGAATGGGGCCGATCTGTTTAAGCATTTGTTTACCGGCCGGGGTGAGGGAAATAATGCGGCGCCGGGCGTCTTTTTCGTCGGCTTCCGCTTTGATGAGGCCGCGCGTCAGCAACTGGTCGGTAAACTGCACCACGGCGGGGTGGCTGAGCCGGAGCGAGTCGGATACTTCTGTGATGCTCATGGCCTTTTGCCGGCTCAGCAGCTCGAGCACCAGGTACCAGCGCGCCTCGAAGTCGAGGCCCGATTCTTTGTAAACCCTGCTTACGTCCTGCGAAAGGCGTTCCGCCAGCCGTTTCAGGCGGGTGGCCAATGCCAGCTCTTCTAATTCGGTCACCAGATTCATACGCTAAAAGTATACAATTTTATCCTGCCCGGCGCTTCTCATCTTCCGCGCCGCCCGTTCTTCTCCTGGCGCCAGGCTGACTGCCGCCGAATTTATACGTAAAGCTGACGGTGAGCGCGCGGGTGTCCCTGGTCTGGAAAAAGCGTTCTCCGTATCCGGTGAGGCGCGTCACCGCGCGGGTTTTATTGGTGAAAAATATATCGCTGACGTTCAGTTTCAGCGAGGCTTTCTTTTTCCACAGCTGCCGTTGCGCGCCCACGTTCAGGGACCAGTAACCCTCTACATCCAGGAAACCATAGTAGGCGCGGCTTTGGTAAGTGCCGATCACTTCCATGGAAGTATTGGGATGGATGTTGATGGTATTGCTCGAGTTGATATTGAACGCCACACGGCTCACATTCAGTTCGGTGTTCACGAGATTGCCTTTGTAATGCCCGTAGTACACCACCGCATTGTTCGTGCTGCTCAGCCACTTGCCAACGGTAACGGGTACACTGAAGCTGACGTTATAATAGTCGTACAGCGCCAGGTTGCGGAATGTTTGCAGTACGCTGTTCGGTTCCGCGTCGGGTGCAAGCACCATCAGGATGTTGTCTTTGGTGCGGCTGAACCCCACTTTGGTCGTGTACAGCTGCCGGAAGGTGTGCGTCAGCTCCAGCGATTGGGTGGTTTCGGCATTGATGAAAGGATTGCCGGACGATGAGGTGAGCGGGTCGAGGAATACCTTGAACGGATTCAGCTGGCGATACGACGGCCGGTTGATGCGGCGGGAGAGCGACAGCCCGAGGTCGTGCCGATCATTGAACGCATAGCCCACATAGCCGCTCGGGAACAACTGCGTGTAATTCCGGTCGAAGGTTTCGCTGGTGGTGACCTGCAGGCCGCTGGCGTTGGTGTTTTCGACGCGCAGGCCCAGCTGCAGGCTGAGTTTCTTCCATTTTTTCGAAGCGTTCAGGTAGGCCGCATTGATGTTTTCTTCGTAAACGAAACGGTTGCTTTTGCCCGGGTCGAGCTCGTTGCCGCCATTGCTGCGGTTGTAGAATTTCACATCGTTGTCAGACGTTACCCAGCTGCTCTTGATGCCCGCTTCGAGCCGGGCGCCGAGGCGGTGCAGCGGCTGCGTATAATCCACCTTCGCGGATTTGATGCGCAGGTCGCCGTTCAGATCCCCGAAAAGCACATAGGGCTGGCGGGATGGCTGCATGTCCAGGTCGAAATAAGCCGTGTGGTAATCCTGCAGCTCGCCGCTGGAAAACCGGGCATAGTCGATGTCTGCCGTCAATTCCCGGCCGGTGGTGTCGAGCGTGTGCTTATAGTTGAGGTTCAGGCTGCCGTTTTCGCGCGCCGGCCTGTTGCGGCCGGTGGTGGTAAAGGAGCCGGTTTGCTGGTGCTGTTCGTTGTACGACTGCGCCACGCTGTTGGAGCCGATGTTGAGGTGGGTGAAGATGCCGTTGGCCACCACGCCCACCGTGACATCGCGGTTGATGTTGTAGTCCGCGCCCACGCGTGCGTTGTGGGCCGACACGCGGTATTTGAAATAGTTGTCGTAATTGATGCTCCCGGTTATTTCATCCTTGCCGTTGTAAAAATCGCGATAGATGGTGAGGTCGTTGAAATCCTGGCGGTAATTGTAACTGTAGGCCGCAAACAGGTTCAGTTTTTTGTGTTTGCTGTTGAACGTAAACGACGGGTTCAGTTTCGAGTATACGCCCTGGCCGGCACTCAGGGTAATATTGCCATTGGTTCCCGTGTTTTTGCCTTTTTTCAACCGTATGTCGATCATCCCTGAATTGCCGGCCGCATCGTATTTGGCGGAAGGATTGGTGATCAGGTCGATGGTTTCTATCTGGCTGGCGGACATGCTGCGCAGCATATTGGCGAGGTCTTGCCCGCTCATGGGCACCAGTTTCCCGTCTATCATCACCAGCACGCCCTGCCGGCCGCGCATGGCGATGTTATCGTTCTGGTCGATGGTGATGCCCGGGGCCTTTTCCAGCACTTCCAGCGCCGTGCTGCCCACGGCGGAAATGGAGGCCGACACGTTCAGCACCGTTTTATCGTAACGCTGCTGTATGAAAGGCCGGTTGGCGGTTACCGCGGCTTCCCTGAGGGTGGTGGTAAGCGGCTGCAGGGCGATGGCGCCCAATTGCGTCTGCTGCTGATGGCTGAAAGGCGCCGATTCGTACCGGGCAAACGCCATGCTTTGCGTGGCGAGCACATAGGTGCCGGCAGGGATGCGGTCGAACGTAAAATGCCCTGTGCTGTCTGCATACTCCACCTTCACCAATTTTTTATCGGCCGGGTGCAACAGCTGGATCACCACTTCATGCAGTGCCCCCGGGCCGGCCAGGCGACCTTTGACCGAAAAATGCGCCACCGGGCTCTGAGCATGCGCAACATTTACGTAAGTTATTACATACATCAATAACAGAAATGCAAGGATCTTGGTCGTCTTCATCTGGTCAGGGGCTTTTTTATGTGAAATTAGGCCAGTGGCGCGGGATGTCCGTTACCGTTCATGTATTAAATGTAACTGGTTACATAAATTTGTCCAGTACCGCTGTGTGGAATATGCCGGGTATTTTTTCCTATATTTCCTGAAAGCGGAAACGATATATGATCAACCTGAACCTGAAGGCCCAACCGGCCCATACATACGACGCCATTGTTATCGGCTCCGGCATCAGCGGGGGCTGGGCAGCCAAGGAGCTTTGCGAAAAAGGATTAAAAGTATTGATGCTGGAGCGGGGGCGGCAGCTGGAGCATATCAGGGATTACACGAATGCCGTAGAAGCGCCGTGGGAGGTGGAGCACCGGGGTGTATTGACGACCGAGCAGAAAAAGTCGCATCCCTATCTTATCCGCGAGCGGGTATATAGCGAGTTCAATGAAAGTTACTGGATGAAGGATACCGACAGTCCGTATACGGAAGAGAAGCGGTTCGACTGGATGCGGCCCGACATTGTGGGCGGGCGGTCGATCATGTGGGGGAGAGGGTCTTTGCGGATGAGTGAGATGGATTTTGAAGCCAATGCGAAGGATGGGATGGGCATCGACTGGCCTATCCGTTATAAAGACCTGGCGCCGTGGTACAGCTATGTTGAAGCCTTTGCGGGCATCAGCGGCCAGGCGGAAGGGCTGGCGCACCTGCCGGATGGGGTGTTTCAGCCGCCGATGGACATGAACTGTTTTGAGAAGGAAACGAAAAAACGGATAGAGGCCGCTTATCCCGGCCGGAAGATGACCATATTCCGCACCGCCAATCTCACGGAGCGGATTGGCGACCGCGGGAAGTGCCAGTACCGGAACCGTTGTTCCAGGGGATGCCCGTTCGGCGCGTATTTCAGCACGCAATCCGCCACGTTGCCCGCGGCCGTCAAAACCGGCAATCTCACCCTCCGGCCGGATTCGATCGTCAATGCCATCATGTACGACGAGCAGAAAGGAAAGGCCACCGGTGTGCGGGTGATAGACAAGCATACAAAAGCCGTCACGGAATATCATGCCCGCATTATTTTCCTCAATGCCTCCGCGCTGGGCAGCACGTTTATATTGCTGAATTCCACTTCACCGCGGTTCCCGCAGGGCCTGGGTAACGACCATGGCGTGCTGGGGCATTACCTGATGGACCATCACTTTCATGCCGGCGCCAGCGGTATTTCCGAAGAGTTCGCCGATAAATATTATTACGGGCAGCGACCAGCCGGCTTTTACATTCCCAGGTTCAGAAACATCGGCGGGGATAAACGGGCTTATCTCCGCGGCTTCGGATATTCCGGCTACAGCAGTCGTACGGGTTGGTCGCGCGGCATTGCGGAGCTCGGCATCGGCGCTTCGTACAAAGACTACCTGTCGGAGCCGGGGCCCTGGCAAATGGGCCTGATGGGCTTCGGCGAGTGTTTACCGTATTACGAAAACCAGGTGACGCTGGATCATTCGGTGAAGGATGCCTGGGGGCAGCCGGTGCTGAAATTTAATTGCGAGTTTAAGGAAAATGAGCGGCTGATGCGGGTGGATATGGACGGGGATGCCGCTGAAATGCTGGAAGCTGCCGGCTTGAAAGACGTAAAACCGTTCCGGCGCGATTCTTATCCCGGTGGGGCTATTCACGAAATGGGCACTGCGCGGATGGGCCGCGATCCCCGCACATCGGTGCTCAACGCCTGGAACCAGGTGCACAGCGTGAAAAATGTGTTCGTGACCGATGGCGCATGTATGACTTCTTCCGCCTGCCAGAACCCTTCGCTGACGTACATGGCGCTCACGGCGCGCGCGGCGGATTATGCGGTGCAGGAACTGAAGCGGCAGTCGCTGTAAAGGAAGGCGATACCCTGATTGCTGACCGCCAACCGGAACAGCTGGCGGCAGCAGGGGCATTTCTTTGAACGTATCCGCTTATTTAACGTGCTGGTTGATCAGTTTAGCCAGTTCAAACATGGAAATCTGGTCTTTGCCGAAAACAGGCTTCAGTTTGCTGTCTGCATTGATCATACGTTTGTTCTTCTGGTCCTGCAGGCCATGTGCCTTGATATAGTCCCAGATTGCTTTAACAATGGCGGTTCTAGCCAAAGGAGCATCGCCGATCACGGCAGCCAGTGCAGGGCTGGGGGTGAGGGGGGCCATGAACCCTGAATTGGATTTTTCCGCTGTTTTTTTAGTTGCCGTAGCTGCTTTTTTTACTGCTTTTGCCATTGTGAGGTAAATTTTAAGTTCGTTAACACTGCAATGTAATATATTGTTGCATAGGGCGGGTGCAAAATTTATGCCCCGATGGTATAAATATCAACGGAACACGCCCTCTTGGTATGCAAACGTTTCCAAAATCCGGCTCCGTAAGGGCAATTTTCACCATCGCCAGACGGGTAGCTGCCATCTCTTCCAGGCCCTTCACATTGCCATGGTTTTATCTCCTGAAAGTGCCGTATGCCCACTCGGGAGTGAAAAAAATACTAGTTTTGGTGAAAAAAGAACAAGGAATTTCAGGCGAATTACCAGACTTTTACGCCACGACATTGGTTCCACCGATTGAAAATGTACACGTAAACCAGAATCAGCTTACGGATTACTCCGGGGAATTGGAATTGGGTAAAACTTCGAATATTTTTTGCAAAATCGCGTAAAATAAGGGCCGCCGGGAGGCAGCACAACTGATTGTTGACAAAACGGACTATGCCGTTATTTTTTTGCCGCGAAATGCAAACGATTGCATTGTCAGGGTCGAAAAGGACAGCGTTATGAACGATTAAAAAAAAGAAAGAGTAACACGTTATGACTGGAAAACTATGCTGCAACTGCGGGGTGCTTGCCCTGCCCACTTTGCTAATTCCACTTAATCAATCAAAATAAATAGTAAACATCAGCTCCTGTATCAATTTTCAAAATTCTTAAAGTAATTCCCTTATGAGACAACGTACGAGTGCGAATCCCCGCCTCTTTTACGCCAGGAACCGGCTACGGCCGCTTTCTATGCTGCTGCTGCTGCTTGTAATGAGTGCCGCCGCAGTGGGGCAGTCCGTAAAAGTGCAGGGTACCGTCAAGGATGAAAAGGGCAATTCCCTGCCCGGTGTAACAGTGACAGTAAAAGGCACCAAACAGGGTGTGGCCGCCAATATGGAAGGCCATTACACGATTGCTGCGCCCGCCGGCGCCACCCTCCAGTTTTCGATGACGGGCTTCACTACCAAAGAAGAACCCGTCACTAACCGCACCACCATCAACATCACGCTGATGGAAAGCATTTCCACGCTGAACGACGTAGTGGTGGTGGGATACGGCACGCAGAAAAAGCGCGACGTAACGGCGGCCATCACCTCCATCAATGCGAAAGCCATTGAAGAGCGCCAGCCGGTAAGCATTTTCGACGCCCTCCAGGGCGCGGCCCCCGGTGTAAGGGTGATGAGCAGTTCCGGAGCCCCCGGTTCGGAACAAGACATCACCATCCGCGGCCTCTCCACCCTGTCGGACGCAGGGGTGAAACCGCTCTACATCGTGGACGGCGTAACGATGAACAACATCAATTCCGTCAACCCGAAAGACATCCAGTCGATCGAAATCCTCAAAGATGCTGCGTCTGCCGCCATCTACGGCTCCCGCTCCGCCAACGGCGTGATACTCATCACCACCAAACGCGGCGAAGAAGGCAAGCCGCAGGTGAGCTTCGATTACTTCCGCAGCTGGTCAAAACTGGCCAACCGCGTACCGCAATCGAACCGCCTGGAAAGGCAGATCTTCGATCGCCGCAGCAACATCGGCCTCGATCCGAAACCGGACGACTCAACGGCATTCAACCGAAATGCCGACAACGACTACCAGGCCCTCATCACGCAAACCGCTATCAAAAACCAGTTCGACGTGGGTGTGAAAGGCGGCACCAAAGTGCTGAACTATTATACCGGCCTGCAATACCTTTCGGAAGAAGGCATCATCCTAAATACCTACAACAAACGCTTCTCCTTCCGTACCAACGTGGAGTACCGCCCGAATAAAAAACTGACCATGGCCACCCGGTTGTTTGCCGGGTACCAGGACAGGAGCAACACCGACGAAGGCAACGTGATCCGCCAGGCGCTGCAACGCCCGCCGCACCACGCACTGTATACGCCCAGCGGAGAATACGTGTACAACAGCGGCGGCCGCAGGAACCCGATTGCGGAAGCATACCTGCGCAAAGACGTTTCGCACATCTACCGCGGAACCGTATACCAGTCGTTCGACTACGCGATCCTACCTTTCCTGACGCTCCATGGCGACGCGTCGGCCGACTTCGAACTGGAAAAGCGCAACCGCTTCACCTCGAAGCTGGTGGACCTTTCCGGCGACCCGGTGGCAACGGCGACGGAAAACACTTCACTGCCCATCAGAACGCAGTCGAACGTATTCCTCACCTACAAACAAACGTTCAACGACGTGCACAACGTGAATGCCACGGCGGGGATGAACTATGAGAAAAATACGTTCGAAGAAACCAACATCGCCGGCCGCCGCTTCGTCACGGAATCGGTGGAAACGTTCAATGCCGCGCAGGAATTTTCCCTGGCGGACCTGTACAGCTCCGGCACGAATTCCTCGCTGCTGGGCTTTTTTGGCAGGGTAGGGTACGACTATAAAGGGCGTTACCTCATCAACGCGCTCATCCGCCGCGACGGTTCGTCCCGTTTCGGCCGCGATACCCGCTGGGGCAGCTTCCCGTCTGTTTCCGTGGGCTGGCGCTTCAGCGACGAGCCTTTCATGGCCGGCCTGTCTAAAATCCTGACCGACGGTAAAATCCGCGCCAGCTGGGGTGTTACGGGCAACCAGGCCATCGGCGACTATGATGCGCAAACCCAGTTCATTTTCGGCGAATACCGCTACAACGGGGTGAGCGGCATCAGAACCAACACCCGCCTCGGTAACCCGGCCCTGAAATGGGAAGAAACCATCCAGCCGGATCTGGGCATCGACCTTACCTTCCTCAACGGCCGCATCAACTTTGTGGCGGACTATTACGAAAAGCATACGTCCGACTTGTTGTACGACGCACCGCTGCCCCTCGAAGCGGGCTATCCCGGCAAGGTACGCACCAACGCGGGCAGCATCAAAAACACCGGCATCGAGCTGGGCATAACGGCCTACCCGCTGCGCACCAAGAACTTCCAGTGGATGACCAATGTGAACTGGACCAAGATCCGGAACAAAATCACCAACCTCCCCGGCGGTGATTATGTAGACGATATCTGGTACGTGGGCCAGGGCATGGAAGCCGGTAACTTTTTCGGATATGAATACCAGGGGATTTATGAATACGACCAGAGCAACGCCTGGACGGCCGATTACAAAACCCGCCTCATTCCGCAGTTCGAGCGCGATGCCCAGGGCAACGTGATCATCGGCAAAAACATGCAGCCCATCCTCACCGGCTACAACACGCCCGACGGGCAGAAGTACGCCGGCGATGTAAAACAGATGACCGCGGCGGGCAAAGTGTCAAAAGGTGGCGACGTGATCTGGACCAACCTTCCCGATGCCAAAGGGATGCTCAACGGCAACATCGGCAACGAAGACAGGAAGATCATCGGCTACGGCCAGCCCCGCTGGAGCATGGGCTGGAGCAACACCTTCACCTACAAAACCTTTAGCCTGGCCTTTGCTTTTTACGGCAACTTCGGCAACCATGTGTACAACGAAAACAGGCGTAACACCGCGTCTTTCTCCAACAGCAACACAACGCCGGAGCCATACTATATCTACACCATGTGGAAATATCCCGGCCAGATCACCGATTCGTACAGGGGCGGCGATAAAACGGCGGATAACTCCCGCCGGGGCAACAGCTCCTTCCTGGAAGACGCTTCGTTTATCCGCCTGCAATCCGCCCGCCTGGGCTATTCCCTGCCGGGCGACATCAGCCGGAGGCTGCGGCTGCAGATGCTGAATGTATATATCTACGGCAATAACCTGTTGACATGGACCCAATACACCGGCTTTGATCCGGAAGTAAACCAGCGCAGCGTATTGAAACCCGGCGACGACCCGGGCAAATACCCCCGCCGGCGCGAATTGGGCATGGGTGTAAACGTTTCATTTTAATCCGTACAGTGTATGAAAAGAATCAAATTAACCGCGATATTTTTTGCAGGGCTGATGATGATCGCCAGTGTGCAGTGCAATAAAACACTCGACGAGAGCCCTGTTTCCACCAGCGACCCGAAGGATTTCTGGAAAGACCAGAACGACGCCAAAGCCTGGATGGCAGGCGTGTACAACCAGCTGCAGACCGTGCTGCGGCTGAACTGGTTCGACTGGGGCGAAGTGCGGTCAGACAACATGACCGTTGCCGGTACGGGGAACGCGCAGGTGAAAATGCTCTCGAACGCGCTCACCGCCAACGACGCGGACCTGAATGGCACCACCACCTGGACGGAGCTCTACGTGGGTATTTCGCTCTGCAACTTCGGTATTAAATATTTCCCCGAAATGATCGCCGAGAACCGCGATGCGGGCATCAATGTGTACAAGGATTACCTGGGCCAGTGCTACGCCCTGCGGGCGATGTACTATTTCTACGGCCTGCGCGTCTGGGGCAAAATGCCGCTGCTCACCGAGCCGGTGGAAGACCTGACCCAGCAGGTGCAGTTTGCGCGCTCGCCCATCGCCGATGTGAAAAAACGGATCATGGACGACATCGATGCATCGCTGGCCATCATTGGCAACGACATCACCACCAAGGCGATGAAGTACCGCATCCAGAAAGGCGGGGTGTATGCCCTGAAAACGGATGTGCACATGTGGTTCCAGGAATACGATGCGGCGCTGGAAGCTTCGCAGAACTGCATCACCGAAAGTAAATGCACCTGGGTAACCGACAATATGAAGTGGAAAGACATGTTTGTGAACCCGGAAAATTCCACCGAAACCATCTTCAACCTGTGGTGGAACGACGTTGAAAGAGGCAACCAGGGCGTAGGAGTGTGCCAGAAACTCGGCTCGGGCTCCAATACCCACCAGTATAAACTGCGCCCGGAACTGTGGCAGGAACTGAAGAATCACCTCGAAGGCAACAAAACCACCGACGGCCGTTTCTATCTCTGCTGGGACACGGTGAAATACAACTCGGTAGCCAAATACACCACCGACGTGGTGCAGTTCGGCAAGTTCTCCGTATGGAAAGCGGCCCCCGGCGGCGAGTTCATTTTCGAAGGCAACAACACCTGCAACGTGAAAATACCCATCTACCGCTTTGCGGACATCATGCTGCTGCGCGCGGAAGCGCTGGCGCATAAAAGCCGTTTTACCGAAGCACTGGAAATCGTGAATAAAGTAAGGGAAAGGGTAGGCTACAAGGTAAAGGCCACGGAAGCGGACGTACCGGTGGGTATGGACAAAATCAAAGGCATCGAGCGCATCATTCTCAAGGAAAGACAGTTCGAGTTGCTGGGCGAAGGCAAGCGCTGGTTCGACCTCTGCCGCATCGACAAGATGTACGACTTCACCAACAACGGTTACGCTTACCTGCGCGAGATGGTAAACCCGGTGCTGGCCACCCGCGAAGGCGCCACGCTGTTCGATAACAACGCCAATACGCCGAACGCCATGGGCCGTATCCTGTTCCCGATCAACTCCAATGCGTTCAACGCGAACCGCAAGCTGGTAGGCGACCAGAACCCGCCTTATGACGAATAATAACTTTCACGGTAATCAGAAATGTGTATGAAAAAGAAGCTTTCAATAATACCCGCCCTGCTCGTTTGCATCGCCTTCACGGCCTGTAAGAAGCTGCCCCTGCAGGAGGGATACGATTATACGCCATCCCACTACGATAACAAACTCAACAAAAGCGTGGTGGATTTCATGAAATCGCGGCCCGACCTGTTTTCGGGCATGCTGGCCGCCATCGATTATGTAGATACCGACCCGGCTTACAAGGATATCAAGCCCCTGTATGCCGGCACCGGCAATACGTTCCTGCTGCTCACCAACAATGCGCTCACCGAGCTTGAAACGGACTCCACCAGCTTTTTCACCAGGAACAAAATCCCCAATCCGGGCGATCCGTCCAAACCATTCAGCGGCACCAGCTGGACGCAGTACGACAAAAAAGTGGTGGCCGACCTTTTGCGCTATCACATCCTGAAAGGGCGCCAGGATTATTCCAGCATCACCTCCAAACCGGTGTGGCTGGATACCTATCTCACCAGCGAGGCCAGCCCGATGGCGAAAATTTACGTGTACATGAAGGGCGACCGTGATGGCCACCTGTTCCTGAACAACTTCGTCAACTTCCCGCACACCTGGTACGTGGAAACAAAGCCGCGCACACCCAACCTGCAGGCTACCAACGCGCCCGTGCATGTAATGGACAAATACCTCATTCCGCCTTCCAAGGCACAATTCGACAATAACAAATAACTAAACCGATCATGATGAAAAAGATATATTATCCGGTGCTGTTCCTGGCGATGTGTGCTTCCATCGCGGCGTGCAAGAAAGATGAACCGGTAGAGATCGTGACGTTGAGCAAGCCCGGCCAGGAGTTTTATTACGGTGAGAAAGTGCCGGTGTGGGCGGCTACCTCCGGCGACCTGCGCGACGTAACCTATAGCTGGACCGCTACCGGCGGTACTTTCGACGGCTGGAGAACGCAGCATCTTTTCGAAAACCTCTGGATTGCACCCACTACACCAGGCGAATACACCATTACGGCCACGGCCAAAAACGGCAAAAACACCTCCTCCCGGTCTACCGTGATGAAAGTGGTGCGGTATTTTTTCGATGAGTTCCAGGATGCATTTACCACTGCCGGCGGCGGCTGGACGGAGTCGAATATCAGCCGTACCCTTGTGGCGGATGCGGATCCAAAGAAGTCTATCATGGAGTTTGCCTCCAAAGACACCAGCATTCCTTCTTTCCGCAGGCCACTGGCTACGGTGCCGCTGAAAATCCCGTTTTCCGTAAGCGCGGAGTTCGGATGGAAAAAATCGTTCAGGGCCAACGAACCTATCACGTTCTCGATGATCTTCGAGCAGCCGGAAGCGAACCCTTCGTTCCCCTACCTGCGTGAAATCAGGTGGGAAATTTTCCCCACCGTAGGCGGCACCGGTAACAACTACCGCATCCGTTTTTCCACCGCCATACCGCAAATCGGCGGCTCCGAGCAGTTCAGTGAAAATGGCAATACCGCCGCCACGCTGCCCAAGCCGTTGCCGTTGCTCAACCCGGTGAGCGGCAGGCTGCCGGCCTTCGCCATGGCCAATGGCGCCGAACAGAAAATCACTTTTTCGGTGGATGCGGGCCACGTGTTCCATGCGTACGTGGGCGGCCAGCTCTGGTTTACCAGCACGGGCATCAAAGACTGGCTGACATACGCCAAAGCGACGTATGCCGGCTTCCAGGATCCCGTGGCGAAAGAGTTCCGGCTCACCATTCCCGCCAAACAAAACCTGAATGCGACCGCTTCCACCGTATTCCTCAACGGCGTATACATTGTGAACGACGGCAGCATCCTGAAATAATCGTCCCTTGCCGCCATAAAAAAAGCCTCCGGTTGCGTACCGGAGGCTTTTTTTGTATAGCGTTGATTAGTGTTTCGGGTTGGCGTCGTAATTGATCATCCATTGTACCCCGAACTTGTCGGTCAGCATGCCGAAATAAGCGCCCCAGGGAGCGTCGCCCATGGGCATGTCGGCTTTGCCGCCCTCAGAAAGGCCTTTGTAGAGCCGGTCCGCATGCTCACGGCTATCCGGATCAAGGGCCAGGGAAAATGCGTTGCCGAAGTCGGCAGGGCCGAACGATTTGGGCCGGTCGCCGCCCATCAGCAAAGCGTTTTTACCTACCGGCAATGCCACGTGCATCACCAGGTTGTCGTCTGCAGGGTCCTGGTGGTGTGGGCCCGGCATGTCTTTATAGCGCATCACCGTAAGGAACTCACCGCCGAGTACTGATTTGTAATAATTGAAAGCTTCCTCGCAGTTGCCGCCGAATGTCAGATAAGGATTAACGTGTGCCATGATGATTACTTTTTTGGTGGAAAAAATTGAGTAATCCAAACTTACGATACTCCGCCGAATCCAGCGAGGGCACTTCCGCCAAGATGAGGGTGTTTTACGACAGGGCACAAAAAAACCTGCACGGGGTGCAGGTTTTCGGATATTGTTAACAACCGGTTATTTCGTTTCCACCGACTTACGGATGTTGTCCAGCGACTTTTCCATGTTGCCGCCCATCATACCATCCATAAAGAGGGCCATGTATTTGTACAGGGGATTGTTGCCCATATTCCCTTTGTCCGTCCACGTTACCTTAGTGCCTTCTGCCACCGGCTCGAAGCTCACAAAACCGTACATCGGCTCGTCAAACCCTTCGAAGGCGATGGTGAAATCGAGCTCCTTGCCGGGCTCGCTTTTCACGATGGTCATCACGCCCTTCTCGTTTTTGTTGGCCACCCAGCTTTGCTTGGCGCCCACACCGGAAGCGGGGTCGGAAGTGGTGTACTGGATTTCCTTGTACATGTCGTCGAAGGTGTTCCATTGCCGCCAGTTGTTGAAATCGTTGAACTGGTGGAACACGGCTTCAGGCGGGGCCTTCATGACGGCGGTTCTGGTAATGCTGTAAGTAGAGGGGAGGAAGAAGGAAACGATCACCAGCAAGGCGACCAGCACGAGCAGGCCGATAAGGATCTTTTTCAGGACTTTCATGGTTGATAAATTTTATGCAATCTAACGGTTTTCACTGTTAAATCGCACAAACTATGTCGTAATCAGCCCCTGAAAGCTGAGATTTTTCCTTCTTCCCCCCAGATTTATGATTGACGGTCCCAGAACGGCGGCGGTTCTATGCCCAGCGAGCGGAGGTACACATAGCCCTGCCCGCGGTGGTGGATCTCATTGTCGAAAAAATACTGCATCAGGGAGATCACGGTGCCTTCGTATTCGCCGAACGCTTTTTCCGTTTCGCGGAAACGGGTGGGCGTCAGTTTGGGCCAAAGCTGTTCGACCTTTTCGTTCACTTCGTCCCACCGGGCCAGAAGCTCCGCTTTGGTAGCGGGTGATGCCTGGGCGTAAAGCGCTTTGGTGCGGCTGAGGTCGCGGTTGGCCATCTGTTCCATACCTCCGTCGGCAATGCGGACGAGCTCCATGACCATTTCGGAAAAGGGGCGCATGCCGCCGATGGAATAGCCGAACAGCTCTTTTTCGGGGAATGCCTCGATCACCCGGCGGGTGAGGCCGCGATGGCCGTTCCAGTGGCGTTTCAATTCGTCGGTAGAATAGATGAAATTGTTTTCCATATGCTATTTTTTATTTGATAGCACAAAGAAAAAACGGGGTTGTGACAACGGTATGTCAGCAGCCCGGAAATTTTTTTTCTAATCTTTTAAACGTTGCAGCAGCTTGCGGCTTTCTTTGTTCACGAACGTAATGGGCACGAATTTGTCCGTCGGCGTGCCGATGTAATACACGGTCCATTCGGGATCGTGGTGGGCCAGCATTTCACTGATGCAATCGGCGCGGTGCGCGGTAGGGATACTGCAGTCTTCCCAGTAAAACAGCTCGACCCGGTAATGCAGTTGCTGTTTCTGGTTGTTGATGGTCACCTCGATTTCTATCTCCTGTTTACCGGAGTGAGGCGGGATGGGAATGACGATGTGGCTCATAAAAGACCCGGTTGAATTGTATGAAATAAATGCATGCAGGAATGCTCCCGCAAGAAGGTTGCCAGCCTTGAAACGCCTTTTTCGTCACCTGCTTAAGTATGGCTGAAAGCCTGTATGTGTTCGCTTCCGTACGTTATTTGTCCGGTACCGGTGTGCTGGTGGATACCGATATATTGGAAAATATTTCCCTACTTTGCATTTCTATGTTGGAAACCAAAGTTTGCATCATCGGCGCGGGCCCGGCAGGAGCCACGGCCGCACTTCAATTGGCATATATGGGCATTCCCTGCCTGGTAGTAGACAAAGCTGTTTTCCCCCGGGATAAAGTTTGTGGCGACGGCCTCAGCGGCAAGGTGCTTACCCTGCTGTCCCGCATCCATCCTGGTATTGGCGAAAGGTTGCAGCTGGCTGCTTTTAAGGAAGACAGCTGGGGCGTTACCTTCACGGCCGCCAACCGGATGAGCATGGACATCCCTTATAAACCTGGCTATCAAAAACTGCCCGGAGAGCCGCGGGGTTTCGTGTGCAAGCGCCTCGACTTCGATAATTTCCTTGTCGGCGAACTGAAGCGCTGCCCGCAGGTGCAGCTGATAGAAGGCCAATCCATCACCCGGTATGAGCTGCAGGACGACGGCTATGTGCTGTCAGACGCCGCCGGCAGCATCCGCATCAAAACGCAGCTGGTCATCGTGGCCAACGGCGCGCATTCCGGCTTCACGAAAGAAGTGGCCGGCATTCACATGGAGCCGGAGCATTATGTGGCCGGCATCCGCGCATATTACAGCAACATCGGCGGCATCCATCCCGATAAACTGATCGAGCTGCATTTCCTTAAAAACGTACTCCCGGGATATTTCTGGATCTTCCCGCTGCCCAACGGCGAGGCGAACGTGGGCATCGGCATGTTGAGCAAGGTGGCGCGCCGCAAAAAAGCGAACCTGAAGCAGATGCTGCTCGATACCGTGGCAAACGACCCCGTGCTGAAAGAGCGTTTCAAGAACGCCACCCTGAACGGCAGCATCGATGGATATGGCCTGCCCCTCGGCAGTAAAAAAAGAAGGATTTCCGGCGAACGATTTATGCTCGTGGGCGATGCGGGTTTCCTGATCGACCCCTTCAGCGGGGAAGGCATCGGCAACGCCATGTATAGCGCCCGCATGGCGGCGCAACAGGCAGCGGCCTGCATCGAAGCCGGAGACTATTCCGCCGGTACGCTGCTGGCGTACGACGAGATGGTGTACCGCGCCCTGTGGCCGGAACTGAAGCTGAGCGCCAAACTCCAGCAACTCGTCCGTTTCCCCTGGCTGCTGAACTTGCTGGTGCGGATGAGCGCGCGCAACAAGCAATTGCAGGACCTGGTGATGTCGATGTTCCACGAAGTGGACCTGCGCAAAAAGCTGGCCAAGCCCTCGTTTTACATCAAACTGCTCTTCAACCGGTAACAGGTGCCCTCAATATTGGCATTTTTACCCTCCCGTATGCGCGGCGCTTCCTGCTAACTTAGCAGTACATTAAAACCCGACGCATGAAAAACGAATTGCTGTCCGAACTGGACAAAAACAGCGAAGAGCTGTTCCGCCTGCTGCCTTCGTTCAGCCATGAAACATTCAATACGGTACCTTTCCCCGGCAGCTGGACGGCAGGGCAGGTGGCGAAACACCTGTCGATGTCCGAAACGGGCGCGGCCGGTGTGCTGTTCGGTAATACCCGCCCCACGGAACGGCCGGCCGACCAGCAGGTGCAGGATATCCGCAACATCTTCCTGAACTTCGATACCAAAATGAAGTCGCCGCCATCGATCGATCCCCGGAACGAGGAGTACCGGCAGGAAAAACTGATCGCCGCTTTCCAGGCCTCCCGCCAGAAAATACGGCAAGCGATCGAGGAGCTGGACCTCACCGAAACGGTGATAGACTTTGAATTCCCGAAACTGGGTTTCCTGACGAGGCTGGAGATGATCAATTTCGCCATCGCGCACAGCATTCGCCATACCCGCCAGCTGAAGAATATCGCTGAAAAGGTATCGTCGTAGCCGCCTGGCGGCCCGAGGGGAGATTTTTCGTTTATGCGATTTTCAAACCCGTCAAATATTATTGGCGTCATTCCTTCCGCCTGCCGAATCTTACCGGTGGAGAGATTTTTCGTTTATGCGATTTTCAAGCCCGTTAAATTATTATTGGCATCATTCCTTCCGCCTGCCGAATCTTACCGCAGGGTGGAATCCTTCACCTGTTGCGCCGCTTCTTTCGCATCGCGCTTGGCCCTTTTCCTGAAAAATCCGCGCAGCAGGAAGTTGTGTTGCAGCGCTTCCATATTCTCGTCGAGTTTTTCGGTGCTGCTTTGCAGGTTACGGATAGTGGCCTTCAGGGCCTGCGCCGTTTTTTCGTCGTTCAGCAGCACGCCGGCGGGCGTGGAAGGGTTGCGGAGGTCGCGCTGCAGGCCTTCCGTGGCGATGCGCAGGTTTTGCATCACACTGTCTGCATGCCCGGCTACGGCGGATAACTGGGTGGCTGTGCTCCGGAGGTTGGCGAATACCACGGTGTCGGTAACCAGGTCGTTGGCCAGCGTGCCTTCCGTTTTCAGACGGGCGGCGTAATCGGAGAGGCCCTGTGTCAGCATTTCGGTATTGGACGCGGTTTTACGGAGGGTCGCCAGCGTACCTTCGAGGTTGTTGTATAGCGCATCGTCGTTGAGCAGTTTGCCCATGGAACCTTCCCCGTTCGCGATCTTTTGGGTGATCGTTTTCAGGTTGCCGGTGATTTCGACGAGGCTTTTATTGTTGACCTGGAGGGTGTTCATAATTTCTTCCGTGCTCACGGCCGTTTCCACGTGAATGGTATCGCCGTCGTCTACCGCCGGTACATTGGCCGTACCGCCGGACAGCGCGATGATCTTGTTGCCCACCAGCCCGTCGGAGCTCACGCGGGCCTTCACGTCTTTATGGATGAACTCCCGGGCGTTCTTGTCGATGTCCATCTGCACCTGGATCTTGTCGTGGCTGAGGAAGGTGATGCTTTTGATGGTGCCTACCTTCACGCCGGAGAACCACACATTGTCGCCTTTGGAAAGGCCGCCGATGTCGTGAAAGAGGGCGCTCACCCGTACGGACCGCATGAAGGTTTTCTTTTGTCCGCCCAGCACCAGTACGCCGGTAGCGAATATGACCAGGCCCAGCAATATGAAAATGCCTACGATGACGGTTCTTTTGGTACTCTTATCTTTCATCCGTTAATAAGTTTATAGTTCAGTGATCGGACGGAGCCCCGCATTTGATCCCTTGCGGGATGGATTGCACATGCGCCCGGCTTCCTGGTTTACTGTATAAAATTGTAATCGTAAAATTCTTTGATCAGTTCGTCGTTTTCCGCGAATACTTCGTCGAATTTTCCCTGTTTGATGAATTGGCCATCTTTCATGACGGCGATATTGTCGCCTGTCACTTTCGCGCAGGTAAGGTCGTGCGTGATGATGATGGAGCTGGTGTTGAACCGGCGCTGCACCTCGTTGATGAGGTTATTGATCTCCGTACAGGTGATGGGGTCGAGGCCCGCCGTCGGT
The DNA here is from genome assembly GCA_965653365.1 of uncultured Chitinophaga sp. Classification (GTDB taxonomy): domain Bacteria; phylum Bacteroidota; class Bacteroidia; order Chitinophagales; family Chitinophagaceae; genus Chitinophaga. The sequence goes on from CBFGZV010000002.1 coordinate 286,948, forward strand.
TCGTCGTACAGCATGATTTCGGGGCGCAGGATGAGGGTGCGGCCGATGCCGATGCGCTTGCGCTGCCCGCCGCTCAGTTCCGCCGGCATCTGGTTGACGGTGTGGGAGAGGCCAACGGCTTCGAGCACGATGTCGACCAGTTTTTCACGCTGCTGTGCCGTCATTTTCGGATCGTTGCGCTGCAGCGGGAAGGCGAGATTTTCACCCACCGTCATGCTGTCGTACAACGCGCCGTGCTGGAAGCAGAAACCTACTTTCAGTCGAAGGGCCCGGAGTTCCGCCGCGCTAAGGGTGGATACTTCCTGCCCCAGCACGTTCACGGTGCCGGAATCCTGCTTCAACAGCCCGGAAATGATCTTGATCAGCACGGATTTGCCCGTGCCGGAGCGGCCCAGCACCACGATGTTTTCGCCTTTGTGCAGCTCCAGGTCCACACCGCGCAGTACGTGGTTGTTCCCGAAAGACTTGTACAGGTCTTTGATGGAGATCACCACATTGTTCCAGTCTATTTCAGGCGTAAATGTTTTCATCTGTCAATCATGATTTTTCAAAGGCCCGGTGGCGTCAGCGGATCGAGTTTACGATCTGGACGATCAGGATTTCTTCAATAAAAATCAGGAACATGGAAATCACCACCGACATGTTGGCGGCTTTGCCCACGCCCTGCGTGCCCTGTGTGGCATGGTATCCCTGGTAGGCGCTCACAATGCCGATCGTAAACCCGAAGGTGACGGCTTTGGCGAAGGAAGCGCCCAGGTCGAGAAAGGATATGCTTTCGAACGCCTTCTGGAAAAAGGCCACGATGCTCGTTTGTTCGTTGAGGTGAATGTCGAGGTAAGACCCCATGAGCCCCACCACCGCGGTGTACGACATGAGCAGCGGCAGGCAGATGGTGCAGGCCAGCACACGCGTCACCACCAGGTATTTGAACGGGTTGATGGCCGACACTTCCATGGCGTCGATCTGCTCCGTTACTTTCATCGACGCCAGCTCCGCGCCGATGCTGGACCCTACCTTGCCCGCGCAGATGAGCGCCGTTACCAGCGGCGCCAGCGCCCTGATTACCGCGATGGAAATAAGCGAAGGCAGCCACGAGGTGGCCCCGAACTCCGCCAGCGAGGGGCGCGATTGTTTCGTGAATACCAGTCCCGTGATGAAGCCGGTAAGACTGATGAGGGCCAGCGATTTGTACCCGACCTGGAAACACTGGCGGATCAATTCCTTGATTTCGAAAGGGGGGAGCAGCGCTTCCTTGAAAAAACGGCTGATAAATCGGAATATGTCGTAAACACCAATGAAAAAAGCATCAGCGCCTCTGGAAATAAGTGGTTTCTCCGTTTGTTCGTTCGGGTCCATTTGCTGCATTTTGTCAAAATTATTACAATTTCGGCTGAATGGTTGTTATAATATCGTGCCAATACCTGCAACAAACCACGTACCGTTATCGAATCCTGTATTGTTTTAACGGATGAATGAGTATCTTACCGGCCGAATATTACACCCATGATCATCGATTCTCTAGACAACGCACAGCGTTACCACGGCCTGGGGCCCAAGTTTGTAAAAGCTTTCGACTACCTGCGGCAGACGGATTTTTCCAAGCTGGAAAAAGGAAAATATGAAATAGACGGCACGTCCATTTTTGCCATCGTCAACGAATACCAGACGGTAGATCCTTCCGGGGAGCAGATGGAGTCGCATAAAAAATACATCGACGTCCAATACATCGTACAGGGAGAAGAGCAGATCGGGCATGACTTCCTCAACGGACAGGCCCCTTCAAAAGCGTATGATGAAGACAAAGACTACATGCTGTTCGCGGAAAAGCCGTCTTTCTTTTCAAAGCTGGCGCAGCATCACTTCGCGGTGTTCTTCCCGTCTGACCTGCACATGCCCAACCTCACCGCACACACGCCGAAACAGGTGAAAAAGGTGGTGATCAAGATCAGTGTGGCGTAATTTCCCCGCTTGAATACGGTAAAACCGGCCAGGAAGGAGGAAAACTCCCCGCTTCCCGGCCGGTTTTTTAATGCCACAAGGGTTGACCTTAACAAATATTTAACCGACTTGTAATCAATATTTTGCCATCTTACAGGCCACACTTCTCCCCGCAGCTTCAGACGACGATATTTTCACTGGGCTGCACTATTTTCCCTCCCGGTAAGATGCATACATAAGAGACATTACACACAATGGCCGCACCCGTGCAGGGCCGGCATGAGAAAGAACGTTTTTGGTTTTACCTGGTGCCCATGTCTATGGGCATTATTTTTTAGCGGTGTTTTTTCTTTTCAGCGGCGTCAGCATCACCTTCCTGAACTCCACTTCGGACCCTTCCGCCTGCAGCGCAATCTGGCCTTTGGAGGCCGTTGCCTGGTACCCATCGTTCACCAGCTGGCCATTCACCCACACTTTTATCGTGTTGCCGAGGCAGTCGATGCGCATGGTGTTCCATTCGCCGAGGGGCTTTTCGGAACTGTCCGTCAGGTTTGGGATGCGGCGGTTTTTGCCGTCTACCGCTCCCCAGGTCTCTTTAGGGCCGCGGCGGGCTTCCATATCGGGCACCACGATGTCTTCCCCGATGCACCAGAAATCGCCGGCGTTTTTATGCATCAGCTGCACTTCGATGGACTTGGGGAACATGTCGTACAGCACACGTGGGGTGGACGCGAACACGAGTACCCCGCAGTTGCCCGGCTTGCCGGGGAAGCGGTATTCCACGTCGAGGCGGAAGTTTTCATACTGTGCGTCGGTAATGATATGCCCCTGCGGCTTGGCGAGGCTGACCATCATGCCGTTGCGGACAATGAAGGGGTTCTGCACGGAACTGTCTTTTTCCAGCGCCGGCACATCGATGTGCCAGCCCGTAAAATCTTTCCCGTTAAAGAGGCTTTTGGATTGCTGAGCGGAAGATAACGTGGCGCTGCCCAGGAGAACAGCGGAAAGGAGTAACTTTTTCATACGCCCAAGATATTCAAAAAATGACTATTTTACCCTTTCCCATATTTTCCAGCGAGCCATGAAACCATCTGCTTCCCGCGTACAGTTTGCCGCAACGGCGCCATCTGCCTCGCCCCCCGGCGTTGTGATCGCGCACAGCCCGAAATCGCACGGCCTGTACATCGGCTCGCCGTCTGTGTGCATCCTGCCCAATGGGGATTACATCGCGTCGCACGACCTCTTCGGGCCGGCCTCGAAAGAGCACCAGTCCGCCACCGCCCGCATTTACCGCTCCGCTTCCCGCGGCCTCCGCTGGGAACTGCTGGCGGAACTGGAAGGCCAGTTCTGGTCGGGGCTTTTCGTACACGGGGGAGCGTTATACCTCATGGGAACGGACAAGCATTACGGCAACCTGGTGATCCGCCGCTCCTTAAACGGCGGCCGCAACTGGGAAAAGGGCATCGTGCGCGAAGGGCGGTACCACACGGGGCCGGTTCCGGTGCTGCATCACAACGGCCGCATCTGGCGCGCCGTGGAAAAAGCGGATGGCGACCCTGCATTGTGGAGCCGGATGATGGGCGCGCAGCTGCTCAACGCCCCTGAAAATGCCGACCTGCTGCAAGCGGCCAGCTGGGAGGAAAGCGACGCACTGCCTTACGATGCCTCGCTGCTCAACGGGCAATTCCAGGGATGGCTCGAAGGCAACGCCGTGCCGGCCCCCGGTGGCGGGGTATGGAACCTCCTCAGGGTACATCACCCGCACGATACGAACAACGAACTGGCCGCCATCGTAGAGCCGGGCGGCGCCGTTCGTTTTACGAACTTCCCGGGCGGCGGCAAAAAGTTCAGCGTGCGGTACGACGAGGCGTCGGCACGGTATTGGACCATCGCCAACTACGTGCCGGACGCATACCGCCACAGCACGCCCCTCGATAAGGTGAGGAATACGCAGGCGCTCTGCTCGTCGGCCGATCTGTTGCATTGGGAGCTGCACACCATCGTGCTGCATCACCCGGACGCGCTGCATCACGGGTTCAATTATGCAGACTGGCAGCCAGACGGCGACGATATCATTTTCGTTTGCCGGACGGCGTACGACGACGACGCGGGCGGGGCGGAGAGCTTCCACAACGCCAATTATCTCACCTTCCACCGCATCCCGCAATTCAGGAATATACAAGCACAAAATACCGGTTCATGAAAAAACTATTTGTATTACTGCTGGTAGCCAATATAGCGCAGGCGCAGACCTGGCAGGCAGTACCCGGCAGAATCAAAACGCCCTGGAGCGAAAAGGTAACACCCGGCCAGGTGTTGCCGGAGTACCCCCGTCCACAGCTGGTGCGGGGCAACTGGAAAAACCTGAACGGCTTATGGAACTATGCTGTTACGCCCCGCAGCGCGGGTAACCCCGCCGCCTATACGGGGAAAATACTCGTGCCCTTCGCCATCGAATCGGCATTATCCGGTGTAGGCAGAACGGTGGGGAAAGACAGCCTGCTCTGGTACCAGACCACCTTCACCCGCCCGGCCGGCGGAAAAAAGGTATTGCTGCATTTCGGTGCGGTAGACTGGGAAACGGAGGTATATGTGAACGGCATGCTCGCCGGCAGCCATAAAGGCGGCTTCGACCCGTTTTCGTTCGACATCACCGCACACCTGAAAAAGAAAGGCGAGCAAACGCTGGTGGTGAAAGTATGGGACCCCACCGACCAGGGGCCACAGCCGCGCGGCAAACAGGTGCGCAAACCCGAAGGCATCTGGTATACGCCGGTAACCGGTATCTGGCAAACGGTGTGGCTTGAAGCCCTGCCGGAAACCTACCTCGCCGCCGTGAAGCAAACGCCGGACATCGACCAGGAAACACTCACGGTGAACACCACCGTGGTGAACCCCGTGCCCGGCGACCAGGTGCTGGTGAGCGCCTGGGACAACGGGAACAAAGTGGCCGAAGCCACCGTGGAGCCCGGCGGCACCGCCGTGCTGAAAATCCCGTCGCCCCGGTTGTGGTCGCCCGCCAGCCCGTTCCTGTACGACCTGCATCTTGAAATTGCCCGCAAAGGAAAAGCCGTGGATACCGTGAAGAGCTATTTCGCCATGCGCAAATCGTCGATGGCCAAAGATGCGAAAGGCGTGTACCGCATGCTGCTCAATAACCAGTTCCTGTTCCAATACGGCCCGCTCGACCAGGGCTGGTGGCCCGACGGGTTGTACACCGCGCCCACGGACGAAGCGCTGCTTTTCGACGTGGAGCAGACCAAAGCCATGGGCTTTAATATGATCCGCAAGCACATCAAAGTGGAGCCGGCGCGCTGGTATTATCATTGCGACCGGCTGGGCATGCTCGTTTGGCAAGACATGCCGAGCGGCGACCTCGGCAACCGCTGGGAGCCCCGCCCCGGCATCGTTGGCCGTGGAACCGATCAGCAACGCAGCGAGGCCTCCGAAAATGCCTACCGGCAGGAGTGGAACGCCATCATGGACGCCCTGCACAACAGCCCCTCCATTGTGGTATGGGTGCCTTTCAACGAGGCATGGGGCCAGTTCAAGACCAAAGAGATCACGGAATGGACGATGCAGAAGGATCCCTCCAGGCTCGTCAACAGCGCCAGCGGCGGCAACTTTCATCCCACCGGCCACATCATCGACCTGCATAATTACCCTGACCCCGCCATGCCCGACGCGGATATTTACGGGGGCAAGCAGGCCATCGTGCTCGGCGAGTTCGGCGGGCTGGGCCTGCCGGTAGACGGGCACGTGTGGCAGCAGAAAGACAACTGGGGCTACCAGACGTTCAAAACGGCCGGCGAGCTGTTCCGGCGTTACCAGGAGTACATGAAAAAACTGAAGGCGCTCATCCCGCTGGGCCTTTCCGCCGCCGTGTACACCCAAACAACGGACGTGGAAGTGGAAACCAACGGGCTGATGACCTACGACCGCCGGGTGTTCAAGAATCCCGTGAAATCATTCTGGGAGGTGCACCAGCAGCTGTACGACAATAAATGACAGGCGCCCTGTTTTCCCGGATAAACGGCCGGGCCCATTCGCAGGGTTTATAGTATATTTATGCCCCGTCCCCCGCAAGGGGGGCGCTGGCATACTTATTTGCCGCAATAAAATCTATAAACCAACACCGCTTTATGAAACGACGCTTTCTACTGCTGACGCTTGCCGCAACAAGCGTTTTCCAGGTAACTTCCATCCACGCCCAGGCGCAGCCGAAACCTAAACAGGCCGCCGCCAAAGCCGCTACGGACAAAATACCGGCCGACCCCGACGTCAAAACCGGCAAACTTTCCAATGGCCTCACGTATTACATCCGCAAAAACAGCGAGCCCAAAAACCGGGCGGTGCTGTATATGGCGCTCAAAGCAGGCTCGCTGATGGAAACGGACGCGCAGCAGGGGCTGGCGCACTTTACCGAGCACATGGCCTTCAACGGCACGAAGGATTTTCCCAAAAACGAACTGATCAACTACCTGCAGAAAGCGGGCGTGAAGTTCGGCGCCGACCTGAACGCCTATACGTCGTTCGACCAGACCGTGTACCAGCTGCCGATACCGACAGACAGTGCGGCGCTGTTCAAAAACGGGTTCAAGATCCTCGCCAACTGGGCCGGCCACATCAACATGGAAAATGCGGACATCGATGAAGAGAGAGGCGTGATCGTGGAGGAAGACCGCCAGCGCGGCAAGAATGCCCAGGCCCGCATGCAGAAAGAACTGCTGCCGGTACTGCTGGGCAATTCCCGCTACGCTGCGCGTATTCCCATCGGTAAGCTGGATATCATCCAGCATTTCAAACACGAAGAAATTAAACGGTTTTATAAAGACTGGTACCGTCCCAATCTGCAAGCGGTGATTGCCGTGGGCGATTTCGACGTGGCGCAGGTGGAAGCGCTGATCAAAGAAAACTTCAGCGCGCTCACCAACCCCGCCAAGCCGCGCCCGCATGAAAAATATGACCTCCCCGACAACAAAGAGCCTATCGTAAAGCTCGTTACCGACAAGGAGTTTCCCTATAACGTGGTGCTCGCCTTCATCCGCCACCGCGCCAAAATCACCAACGGCATCCCGGACATCCGGAAGGGCCTCATCACCAATATGATCAATTCCATGATGAGCAGCCGGTTGCTGGAACTGAAACAGAAAGGCACGGCGCCGTTCGTGGAAGGACAGTTCAGCTACGGCGCCTACCAGGGTGGCCTGGTACCGGGCATCGACGCGGCTACCATCGTTGCGGTAACCAAAGACCCGGGTGAACTGGCCAAAGGCCTGGGTGGCGTGATGACGGAAGTGGAGCGCATGGCGCAGTTCGGCTTCATCGCCTCCGAGCTCGATGTGGTGAAAAAGAACATGGAAGCGGGGAATGAAAAGAACTACCGCGAAATGGACAAGATCCCCTCCAACTCCTTCGTGCAGGCGTACCTGAAAAACTTCATGTACGGCTCGCCCATCGTGAGCCCCGAGTTCCGCTACACGCTCACCAAACAGCTGCTGGCGGATATTACCCTGGCCGAAGTGAACGAGTTCGCCAAAAAGATGGCAACCCCGGAAAACATCACCATCATTGCCCAGGCGCCGGATAAAGACAAAGCCAAACTGCCCGCGGAAGCACAGCTGCTCGATGCGCTGCGCAACTCCGGCAAAGGCGTGACGGCGTATGTCGACAATGCGGTGAACAAACCCCTGCTCGAGAAAAAACCAACGCCCGGCAAAATCACGGCGGAAGAAAAAATACAGGGTATCGACGTAACTAAACTCACGCTGTCCAACGGCGTGAAGGTATACCTCAAACCCACCACCTTCAAGAACGACCAGGTGCTCTTCACGTCCTTCTCCGAAGGCGGCACCTCACTCGCGGAAGACAAAGACTACATGGCCACCAACTACGCGGGCAACATCGGCGGCGACGGCATCGGCGAGTTCGAGAACACGCAGTTGCGCAAAATGCTGGCCGGCAGTACCGCCAGCGGTTCCGTGTACATCAGCAGCCTCTACCAGGGCTACAACGGCAGCGCGTCGCCCAAAGACCTGGAAACGGCCCTGCAGCTGATCTACGCCCACGGCACCAACCCGCGGAAAGATCCCATCCTGTTCAAAAAGAACATGGATGAGTTCAAAGTATACCTCCAGAATGCAGACGACAGCCCGGAAAATGTGTACGGTGATACGATCACGTCCGTGATGTCCGGCAACAGCCTGCGGGAAAGGAAACCCACGCTGGCCGAGCTGGACCAGATCAACCTCGACCGTTCCTTCGAATTCTTCAAAGAGCGCTTCGCCGACGCCAACGGACAAACGTTCGTGTTCGTGGGCAACTTCGACGTGGAGAAAATCAAACCGCTGCTGGAAACATACCTCGGCGGCCTGCCGGCTGCCGGCCGTAAGGAAACGTTCGCAGACCGCGGCGGCAAACCGCTCACGGGCAACGTGACCCGTATCGTGAAAAAGGGTATTGAAGACAAGGCGCAGGTACGCCTGTTCTTCCATGGCGACTACCAGTATTCCGTAGACAATAACCTCCAGCTGAGCGCCCTGAGTGACGTGCTGGAATTCAAGGTGCTGGAGCGCCTGCGCGAAAAAGAAAGCGGCGTGTACAGCCCCAATGTGGGCGTGAGCTACGAGAAGCTGCCGCAGCCGTACTACAGCCTTACCATTTCGTTCAGCTGCGCGCCCGCCAATGTAGACAAGCTGGTGGCCGCCGCCCTCGACGAAATCGAGAAGATCAAGAAGGATGGCGCCACCGCCGTGGATATCGAGAAATTCCGCGCGGAAAGCGCAAGGGCCATGGAAGTGAGCCTACGGGAAAACAACTTCTGGCTGTCGTACCTCTCGTCCAAATTCAAAAACAACGAAGACCCGACCACGGTGCTGCGCCAGGCTGAGCGCCTGAAACAGGTAACCGAAGCCAGCGTAAAAGCTGCCGCGGTGAAATACCTGGGCAACGCCCACTATTTCAAGGCCATCCTGGTGCCGGAGAAATAAGGGAAGTTAAAAGTCAATACACGAAAGGCTGTCGTTGAAAAGCGGCAGCCTTTTTTTGTTGTTATGCTATAACATCACCTTCACCCGCAACGCCTTCAGCCCGCTGAGCCCCTGCAAATCTTCCAGCTGCAAGTCTTCCAGCTCGCCTTGCAGGGTATTCTTTTCCTGCAGGTATTGAATGTAGGGGATGTAATCTTCGATTTCCTTCCGGTTGAAATAAATGAGCGCGATGGTGCCCGGCTGGGTGAGCCGTTCTTCCGTGCCGCGGATGCGCACCTTGTCGATCCGCTTTTTGATCATCTGGTAGCGGATGTTATAGGCGCCCTCCACGTCGAACTTCCTTTCGTCTGCGCGGAAGCTGATGTCGATCGTCTGGTTGTGCACGAAAATCAGCTGCGTGGTGTGCAGCGGTTTGGGCATCTGGGGGAGCAGGCCGTTGGTGAGGCGCGCAATTTCGGCCATGGACGACAGCTGCCACAGCCGCACGTTCTTCAGATGGAAGGGCGAGAAGGGCTGATCCGGCGCAATGGACTGCCCGATGTAGATATCATATTCAATCCCGTCTGTCCGGAATTTTTCAAAATAGCAGGGGTAGGAGAGCTGCAGCTGCTCTTTTTCCTTTTCGAGGTAGCTGTTGATGCGGTTGTTGAGCATCTGCATGCTTAGTTCCAGCGCGCTTTTATGGGTATCGCCGGTGGCGTCGCCGGCGAGGTAGGCGTCGAGGTGGGGCTGTACATCGGGGTGCTGCGCGGCCATGTGCTGCAGGAACGGCAGCGCTTCCTGTTGCAGGAAGTGGTTGATGTTGCTTTCGTCCATGGTGCCGAGCGATTCCTGCTGCAGGTTTTGCTGCCAGGTGCGGCAGGCGAACTGCATGCCGTCGAGCAGCGAGGAATGATGCATCAGGCCGATGGCGGCCAGCGTATTGGACAGCAGCTGGAGCTCCTGTTCCATGTCGGCTTTGATGGCGAGGTTTCTTTCGGCGGTGGAATTCCGGATGTCGACCGCGCCGTAGAGCGGGTATACGGTTTTGAAAATGATCGGGTCTGCTTCCGGCATGGGCTCGTTTTTCTTCCTGCGCAGCAGGTACTGCCAGGCAGCCTCGTTGAACTTCCATTGCACGGCGGGTTGTATGGACGTAAACTTTTCCTTGATGATAGTGTCGATCTCCATGTTGAACTCGTCTACATAAATCTGCAGCAGCTGCGCGATTGCGCCGATGGCGGGCTCGATGAGGGCCAGCAGCCGCTCGTCGAACCGCTCCTTGTGCCAGGTATGCATGCACAGCACGCCAACAAGGGTATGGTCGTAAAAGACGGGGCTGAGGGAAAGGGAGCCCACGCCCTGGGCGATGAATTTTTTCAGCCAGGCATTTTGCACCAGGTCTTCCTTCGCCAGGTTGCGGGAGAAAAAGGAATTCGGCCGGCGTGCGTATCCTTCGGCCTGCGCCTGGAACTGCTCCGGGGTAAGGGCCTCTTCGCCCCATACCTTGTAGAGAATGCCCGTGCCGCCCTTTTCATAACCGTATACCAGCTTGCCGTTGACGCGAACGAAGGTAAACAGGTCGAACTCCACATGGGGATTGGCCACAAGTGTTTTCAGCGACTGGATAACATGGCGGTAGGTGGCCGTGTTGTCGCCCGGCGTGCGGCTCAGGCGAATTTTCCGGATGTTTTCCACCGCCTGCAGCGCCGTTACATCGGTAACGGTGATGATCGAAATACCTTTGAAGCGGAACATCCGCAGGGGTATCACGTTTTCGAGTATCTCGTATCCCTCGCCGTCGTTCAGCCGGGCATGGAGGCTGGAGAAATCCACGGCCGGCAGCTCGCCGATGGGCTCCACATCGATGAAGTCGGGGTTGACGTTCACCGTGTAGTATTGCATCAGCCCGGTTTCGGGATTGGAGTAAGCATGGTATTTGACAGACCGTACGGGCGGCTGGAAGTTGTACAGCCTTCGCAGGATGAAGGCATAGATTTGTTGTAACCTTTCTTTCCGGAAGTCTTCCGGGCGCTTGGAAAAAAGTTCGTCTTTCCAGTTTTTGATCAGGTGTATCAACCCGTCCGTAGCATACGTGATCACGGGCCGCAGCGGCGGGCAGATGCCCCAGATGTTTTCGTTTTTGGCCAGCAATGAGGGAGAGAGGCAGGCGTGCACCATCTCCGCCATTTCTTCTTCCCGCGGTTGCGCCCCGAACCGTTCGAGCACCTGGCGGTAAAAGGAAGTTTTCAGCACATCCTCTTCTTCTTCCACCCGTTTATTCAGGTAGGCTACAAAAGGTGAAAATGACAAAACGGAGTCTATCTGGAAAGTATCCGGCATGCCTTCGGTGACATCGAACTGCAGTTTTTTCATGGGACGATTCTTACCCCGAAGATACTCCGCTTTGTACATTTTTCAAGGCGCTACCGCTGTTGCGGCAAACTGTTCACCCAGGCGGTGATGAGCGCCAGCCCTTCCTTGTGCACCAGCGTGCGGGCCAGTTCGGGCATGGCCGTGCCGGGCTCGGTGCTGTTCATCCGGTGTATGAGGATGGACTGCGCCGCACTGCCGGGCACAATATCGAAATCGAGCCCGCCCGCGCCGTTGCCGGCGGATACGGGTTGTTTGAGCATACCGAGGTGGTTGGGCTGCTGCTGCTCATATTCGAGGAACAGCCCGGTGTTGTCCGCATCGCCGCCTTTGGTGTGGCAATGGGCGCAGTTCACGTCGAGGTAGGCGCGTGCGCGCTGCGCCAGGGTGTAGTGCGCGCTGTCGGTCCACACCGGCAGCCCGGCCACGTTTCCGGGCTTGCCTTGCAGGGCGCCGCCGGCGGCCCATTTTTCAAGTTGACCGTTGTAGTGCACGTTGCGGGCCTTGGGGCCGATGGGCTGCAGCGTGCCGCTGCTGGAATGGCAGCGCTTGCAATCGTTCGTATTGGGCATCTGGTACACGGTGGAAACGGCTTTCCGCTCATCGTTCAGCAGGGTGATGGGAATGCGCTTGCCGGTAATCCACCGCACGGCTTCGGTCTGTTCCGCGTTCCAGAGATAGTTCATCACCTTCCACCCGTGATCGGCAGGATCCCTGAACAGCAGCCGCGTTTCGATCATCACCTTCCGGCCCGCCGTGTCCGTATAGGCGAAATTTTTGATGATGAAAGTGGAGTCAGGGAAATCGAGCACGCCGGAATCTTTATACCGGATGGCGGTTCCTTTGGGCAATACAATGAACCGGTCTTTGACGGCATAGTCGGTAAAGAGCGGCGTGGCCAGCTCATACGGCAAAATGCCGGCCACGGGGCGCAGGTCTTTCAGCGCTCCGGTGAAAAAGCCGTAGCCGGATAATTTTTCTTTGAAACTGAATGCATCGGGCTGCTGCGGCTGGCTGCAGGCCACGCAGAACCCCATCACGAAAATAACGATCCATCTCATGTTTACTGGCAGTTAAAAGCGGTCATGTCGGTGGAAGGGCGCCAGTCTTTCGATTCCATCTGCAGCGCGTTCACATTGACGAAAAGGTTTTGCCCGGCCTGGCGGATGCAGATGGAGTCCGGGTTTTGCAATTGCTGATTGGTCAGCACGTTGGTGCTGATACCGTCGTACACGATCATGGGGATGCGGGCGCCAAGCTTCTGCTCGATGGCCACGAGTATCTTGCCCGTGTGGTGGGCATACACCGGCTCGGGGAAGGCGGGGCCCATTTCCAGCGTATTGTTGTGGATCATGATGTTTTTGGACACGGGGAAATAATTGGTGTTGATTTTTTCACCGGCCTTGCCGTCCACAAAGAATCCGGACACGAGAATGATGGCGCTCGAGTTGTTGTTCGTGATTTTGTTATTATACAGCTCCACGTCGGAAGTGGCCTGGATGATGATGCCGCTGCCGGGCGCCGCGTTGCCCACGCCCCAGCTGGTGCCGAAACTACCGGCCTTGGCGAAGTTGCGTTCGTTGTTGTCGTGAATGTGATTGTTGTAGGCTTTCACATGGCCGCCGCGCTGCGACAGGTCGGGCAAATCGAACACGAGGAAGCCGGCGGTGTTGCCATAAAACTCGTTGTCGTACACCTCGGCGTTCGTGGTGTTCTCGATCTCGCAGCCGGCCACGTTTTTATACGCCTTGCATTTGCGCACGATGGCCCTGTTGCTCTGGCCTACGTAAATGCCCGCGTCTGACGCGCCCTGGGCGTAACAGTTTTCCACCAGCACGTTGTTGCACAGCACGGGATAAATGCCGTACCCGCCGCTGGTGGAATCGGATTTGGACCAGATGGTATGCACGTCTGTAATCGTGACGTTCTCGCTTTTGTTGATCTTCAGCAGGTCGCCTTTGGAATCGCGGAGGGCCATGCCGCTGATGGTGAAGCCCTTTACTTCCGCCACCCGGATGCCTTCGCCACCCTGGCTCTGGGCGCTGAAATCGAGGATGGTCTTTTCCGGCCCGGCGCCTTTAAGGCGGATGTGTTTGAGCTGCACCAGGCTGAGGTTGTCGAACCGGTACCGGCCTTCCTTCAGCTCAATGCTGCTGCTGTCTTTCAGGGAAAGAAAGGCTTCCGTGATTTTCGCTTCCTCACCGGGGCCAAACGTGAGCACGGTTTTGTAATCTCCCTGCGTGGCGGGAGGGATGTTGCAGGCTGCTATTGCCAGCAGGGCCATGGCGGCCACATACGTTTTCATATCTGCGGGTTTTTATTTTAGAATACGTTATACGCCAGCGTTACATAATACACCGCGCCGATGGCCGGGCTCCCGAAACCGGTGTAATAATACCGGTTGGTGAGATTGGTGGCGCCCAGCTTGATGCGTGAATGGGCTTTCAGCAGCTTGTAGCTCACCTGCGCGTCTATCACCACGTTGGCGGGAATGGTGCCGCTGGCCATACCAATGGCGTAAAAATAAGCGGGCTTGTAGCGCAGGCTGGTGTTGAAAGACAGCTGCTGCTTTTTGCCGAGGCCATTGTTGCCGAACTCTACGTTGAATTTCCAGTTAGGCGTGTTGAAATTATTGATCTGGCTGTTGTTCCGGTTTTTCAGGAAGTCGGACGAAAAGTTGGCCTTGGCCATGAAGTTGTGCGACATGTCTACACTCACGCTCGCCGCGTACCCGTAAGTGTTCACGGTTTCCGCGCCGTTATAGGCGATGTTGTACGCTATGTATTTGCTGCGCTCCTTGAACGCCGTTACGTCGGTAGTACCGGGCGTGTTGGCCACGTTCACATAACCGATGAAGTTTTTCCAGGTGGAATAATATCCCAGCACGTCTACCAGCACGCAGTTAGCGAACAGCGCGGAGTAGCCGAGCTCGAAGGCGTCGACCGACTGCGGCTTGATATCGCTGGGCGTAAACCGTTTCAGCTTGGAGGGGTCGTTGGTTTGCTGGTATTCCTGTACGCTGTTGAGCAGGTAGGGCGGGTACTGGTCGAACTGGTATTCACCGTACAGCAGGCGGGCGGAACCGCCGGAAGCAAAGGTGTTGTAATCCATCAGCGTGCTTTGCAGCGACTGGATATTCGACGGAAAACTATAGGCGTTCTGGTAGGAGAAGCGGAGGTAGTTTTCTTTCGCCACTTCCCATACGGTAGAGAGCCGGGAGGTGATGCGCGGTTTTTCGAACAGGGTGTTTTTGTCGTAGCGGAAGGCCGCGCCCAGCCGCAGTTTATTATCGATCAGCTTCTTCGCCAGGTGGGCGTAGGCGCTGTATTCCGCTACATGGATGGGCCCGTCGGTATCGGGGAATAGCGTGCCTTTGGAATCGAGTTTATACAGCCGGTAGTTGAGCCCGGCGATGATTTCCGCGAAGGGGATGAGGCGGCTGAAGTTATACTGGAGCTCGGCGTTATAGAGCTTGCTCCGGTCGAGGAACAGGGTGCCGCCCTGGGAGGTGGGCAATCCCGAGATACTGTCTTTCAGCCGGTTGAACAGCGGGCTGCCGGCTTCGGGGCGGCCCTGGTCGGCGAAGCTGCGGGCCGCAAGGTGCGCATCCTGCAAGCTGCTGCCCGTGGCCAGCGCCTGAATCAAGGCGCCGGTATATTGCGGATACCAGCCGTCCATGGTGTTCGGGTTGAAGCTCGGTTTCCAGGCTTCGTTGAGCAGTTGCGCGGTAGGACTGGCGATGATGGTGTTGCCGGAATTTTCGTTGGAGGTGTACGCCCGGAAAAACCATTGTTCTCCCCGCAGCTCGGCGCGGTACAGGCCCAGTTTATAGCCCGTCAGCGCGTAACGGGTATCGTTGCTGTATACCGCATTGCCTTCGCCGTAGGTGCCGGAAACGATCGCTTCCAGTTTGGGTTTGATCTTATAGCGGACCTCTGCGTTCAATTTGAGCAGTTTGGCTTCATTGCTAAGGTAACCATATTCCGGGTAACCCGTGCGGGCCACGTAGTTGGAAGGTTTGGCCAGCAGCGGGTCCACGATCGGCGCGAGCGAAGGGTCCATGGCTTTGGCCGCTTCGAGGAAGGGATTGATGTCTACCGACGTTTTACTCCCGTACCCGTTCACCGCATTGTAGTTCGGGTCTGTAAAACGGGTGCCCGTACTGTTGGTGTTGCTTGTATCGGTGGCCATCCAGTCTTTGGCGAGCGTGTATTGTGCGTTGATTTTAAATGCGAGGCGGTCGTTCACCTTTTTGCCCCAGCGCACCACCCAGTCGTAATATGGCGAAGGCCCCATCGGGTCGTTGCCCTTTCCTTTTTTGAGGTGGTTGATGCCCTGGGTTACCTGGATGCTCAGGCCCTGGTATTTAAAAGGATCCTTGCCCGTCATCACCAGCGTGCCGTTCAGGCCGCGGGAGCCGTAGAGGGCCGAAGAGGCGCCGGAAAGCACCTCGAGGTTGTCCACATCCAGCTCCGTGAGCCCGATGGCCGCGCCCAACGGAAAGTTGAGCCCGGGCGCCTGGTTGTCCATTCCATCCACCACCTGTGTGAAATTGGTGTTGCCGCTGGTATTGAACCCGCGCGTGGTAACGGTGGTGAAGGTGAGGCTGGAAGTGGTGATGTCGACCCCCTTGAGGCCCTGGAGCATATTGTAGTAACTGGTTTGAGGGGAGTTGATCACATCCTTGTTGTCGATCCGCTCGATGGTGACCGGCGATTCGATTTTCCGCTGCACATGGCGGCTGGCGGATACCACTACTTCGGTGCCCAGCACGGTGGCCGGCTGCAGGCGTACCTGCACCGGGGCATTGGTGGTGATTGTCACTTCCTGCGTAGCGAAGCCCACGGAAGAAAAGACGAGCGTGAGGGGCAGGGGCGCGCGGGTGTGGAACCGGAAGTTCCCCTGGTTGTTGGTGTAATCCCCGTTGGGGGTGTTCCGTGCTTTGACGGACACGGCGGGCACGGCTTCTCCTGTTTCACTGTTCCGGACGTTCCCCGAGATCACCTGTTGAGCCTCCAGCGCAGCAGGCCGGGCCAACAGGGAAAAGGCGATCAGTAGCATCAGTTTATACATGGGCGGCATTGGTTGATGCAACGATATTAGAAAAATACCGTCAGCCAACTGCCGTCAGCGGCCGCTTTGGGGTGAACAGGGAGGTCTGCGGGGTGAAAATTACACCGCCGGGGTGAAGCGTTGCTGGAATTCGGGCAGGCAGGAGCCGGATACGGGAACGGTCACATCCTCCAGCCCGTCGATCTGGATATAATGGCCCCGGCTGTTTTTCCGGAAAAGGATCACTCTCGACAAGTTGACCATATAGGACCGGTGCGCCCGCACAAAACCGTGACCGGCCAGCTGGCCTTCCAGTTTTTTGAGGGAATTGCGGATGAGCTCCTTGCGGATGGTTTGGCCGTGCCGGTAAAATACCTGCACGTAATTGTCTTCCGCCTTCAGCAGCAGCAGTTGCGCCGGCTGGAGGCTGAGCACCAGTTTGCCATATTCATCGCTGATGTGCAGGCAGGTATCCGTTTCCGGCAGGGCGGCCGGTACGGTGCGGTGGCGGAGCTCCGCCACTTTTTCGCGGTTATAGAACCAGAGCAGGGCGATGGAATAGGGCAGCGCCATCACCCCGAACGAAAATTTGAGGGTATCGGAATATTCCAGCCACGAAAACTGAAGGTAGTCATGTATCGAAACGTTCACAATGTTCACCACCAGCGCCACCAGCATCACCTCGCCGGCAAACCAGCCCAGAAACTGCAGGCAGTTCAGCGGTTTACGGCCTTTCAGCCGCATCAGCCCGAACTGGGAGATGCTCAACCCCGCCATCCCGCAGAGCGAAAAAATCCCGAACACCCCGGCAACGGATTGCGGGCCGCCCTGGTACCACTGGTTCATATTGAAAGGTGAAAAAATGTACATGAACAAAAAGCTGAACACGCCGCAGAACAGGATAAGCAGAACGCGGTTCTTTACCGGTTCCAGCAGGGCGAACGGGGCGTGGAGCCCGGTAAGTTGCGGCAGCTGCGCCGTTGGGAGGGTAAGGGTGTGTTTCATATCATATTCATTTTATGATAACGCCGTGGATGATGCAGTCAAGTTATTATAAATTTCCCGGACGGAAAAAAGAATGCTTGTGGAAAAGAGGGTCTGCTGCATCTATCTTGCATGCGTTGTTTCCTTCTATTGCCCGTGCTCGTTTTTGCCGCGCTGCAGCTGCAGGCGCAAACCGTGGCAGACATTCCCGCCCCCGCCGGCTTCACCCGCCTGGCCCAGTCCCCTGAAAGCTTTGGCGCCTGGCTGCGAAAGGTGCCGCTGAAAAAAGACCGCACCGTATACCTGTACAACGGGCAAAAGAAATTTAACCAGCAGGCCCAGTTCGCCGTGCTCGATATTTCCGTAGGCAGCAAAGACCTCCAGCAGTGCGCCGACGCCGTGATGCGCCTCTACGCCGAATACCGCTACGCCGCCGGGCAGTATCACCGCATTGCCTTCCGCGCCACAGACGGCACCCTGATGGATTACGGGAGCTGGCGCAACGGCACGCGCTACCCGCTGCAAAAGGGCAAACTGGTGGCGCGCCGCATGGCCGCCCCGGCGGACAGCCGGGAAAGCTTCGGGCGTTTCCTCGAAACGGTGTTTTCCTACGCCGGCACCCTCTCCCTGAGCCGCGAGCTGCGTACCGCCGCCGACGTGTTGCCTGGCGATGTATTTATCCAGGGCGGCACGCCCGGCCATGCCGTGATTGTGATGGATGTGGTGGTGAACAAAGCCGGGGAGCGGCGCTATCTGCTGGCGCAGAGTTATATGCCGGCACAGAGCATCCATCTGCTGCGCAACCCGGCCGATGCCCGCAGCCCGTGGTACGGTACGCGGGTGGGCGAGACCCTCGTGACCCCCGAATGGGAATTCAAACCGGGAAGCCTGAAACGGTTCTGATAGTTGAAAAGGCGGGGAATTGGACCGTTAATGGCGGCATTCAAACAAAAAAAACGGCAACCGCCGGGCAAAAAAAAGGCCGGTCAAAACGACCGGCCGGTAAAACATATTTTAAGCAAGCTTAATCAATACGTCTAACGTTTACAGCATTCATGCCTTTTCTTCCTTCCTGCAGTTCAAACTCTACGCGGTCATCTTGCTGGATTTCGTGAATGAGGCCGTTTGCGTGTACAAAAGTTTCTTTAGCTGATTCATCGTGTTTGATGAAGCCGAAACCTTTGGTTTCATTAAAGAACTTTACAGTTCCAGTGAATTTTTGTTCCATTGTGTAAAAAATTATAAAAAAATATAAGGGCCCGAAGGTAGTGTTTATAATCGGTAGCACCTAATATTGTGTATATCAACTATTCTTTGCATATTCCTGAATGGATTATGAATACTTTATTTGTAGTATATGTACGATTCCGTACCGTTTTGCCAGAATTATTTTATTGTACCTTTGCGCTTTATACGGGAAAATTATGATCAATATCGGCGCATACAATACGTTGAAAGTGAAAAAAGAAGCGGATTTCGGGGTGTACCTCGACGGAGGGGATCAGGAGATACTGCTGCCTAAAAGATATGTGCCGAAAGGAACCAAACCCGGCGACGACCTGGAAGTGTTCCTCTATCACGACTCCGAAAACCGGCTGATCGCCACCACCGAAAAGCCCCTCGGCATCGTGGGCGACATCGTGAGCCTCAAAGCCGTAGACGCTACCGAGCAGGGCGCCTTTCTCGACTGGGGACTGATGAAAGACCTCTTCGTACCGAAGTCGCAGCAACTCATGAAAATGCGCAAAGGGCAGGAGTACCTCGTGAAAATCTATATCGACAAACTCACGGGCCGCATCGCCGCTACCGAAAAAATAGACCAGTACCTGAGCAACGAGGATCTGACGGTGCAGGAAAAAGATGTGGTGGACCTGGTCGTATACCGCCGTACCGACATCGGGTTCGTCACCATCATCAACAACCGCCATACCGGTGTGCTCCATTTTGCGGACCAGTTTCGGCCCATGGACATCGGCGACCGCTTCCAGGGTTTTATCAAAGCCATCAAGGAAGACAATAAAATAGATGTGGTGCCCGGCCGCTCCGGCTATGGTAAAGTGGAAGATGAAAGCGAAAAAGTGCTGCGGCTGCTCCGCGAAAACGACGGCTACCTGCCGTACCACGATAAATCCGATCCCGAAGAGATCTACGCCTTTTTCGGCATGAGCAAAAAAACGTTCAAGATGACGACGGGCGCTTTGTACAAACAGCAGAAAATCACTTTTACCAAAACCGGCATCCAGCTACTCGAACAATAACCGCCCGCCACCCGGCAAAGGGCTGACCGATAAATCTAACAGATGAAAGACTACAAAAAACATTTCGAGATACCCGCGCCGCCGGAAGACGTGTACCGCGCGCTGACCAACCCGGCCACTATCCAGTTGTGGAGCGGTGAGAAAGCGGAGATGAGCACCGAGCCCGGCTCCGAATTTTCGTTGTGGGACGGCAGCATCGCCGGGGTGAACCTGGAGTTTACGGAAGACAAAAAGATCGTGCAGGAATGGTATTTCGGGGAACAGGAGGCGCCTTCCATCGTCACCATCATTTTACACCCCCACAAAAAAGGCACCTCCGCCGAACTGAAACATACGAACATTCCCGACGAAGCGTACCACGACATGGTGGAAGGCTGGAACGATGCCTACTTCGGCGCGCTGATCGATTTTTACCAGGAATAGATGAAAGTAGCCTCCATTCATGAAATAAAACAGGAACTGGGCGCCCTGCCGCCGGGAGAGCTGGTGGAACTGTGCCTGCGCCTCGCCAAGTTCAAGAAAGAAAGCAAGGAATTGCTGACGTACCTGCTGTTCGAAAGCCATCACCTCGACGGGTACATCGCTTCCGTAAAGGAATACATCACCCTCGAGTTCGATGGCCTCGGCACCGGCAACCTGTACTTCGCCAAAAAAACGCTGCGCAAAATTCTCCGCATCACCAACAAGCATATCCGCTTTACGGGCTCCAAACAGGCGGAAGTTGAACTGCTCCTGTTTTTCTGCGGGAAAATGAGACGGTCGGGCATCAAAATGGAAAAAAGCGTGCAGCTGGTGAACCTCTATACCCAGCAGCTCCGCAAAATCGAAAAAGCCCTGGCAACGATGCATGAAGACCTCCAGTATGATTTCCGCCGGCAGCTCGACAACCTGGCTTCCGTGTAAACGGAGGATTAAATCCTGCTCCCCGCTTTGGGCGATGCGGGAAATTATTTATCTTCATTCCCATGCTTACACGTCGTAAATTCCTCGTCAATACCCTCAAAGGCATCGTGCTCATCGGCGCCGGTAATACTTTGCAGTCTTTCGCCGCCCCCGGCTTCCGCCTGCCCGCCGCGGGCAAGGTGGCACTGCGCTTCGCGCTCGCGTCAGACGGGCACTTCGGGCAAAAAGACACCTCCTGGGCCGACAATCATCAACGGATGACCGGCTGGCTCAACAAAGAAAAAGGGGGCAGGGGGCTGGATTATTCCTTTATCAACGGCGACATTATTCACGACAACCCGGCCTTCCTCCCGGACGCCAAAACCACCTGGGACCACCTCGAAATGCCCTACTTCGTGTCGCACGGCAACCACGACAAAATCAACGAAGACGGCTGGGAGAAAACCTGGGGTACCCGCTGGCACCACGCGTTTACAAAAGGCGATACGGCCTTCCTGATACTGAACACGGCCGACGAAACGGGGAAGTATATTTGTCCCGATATCGAATGGACCCGCAACCAGCTTCACAAGTACCGGAACAAAAAACACCTCTTCGTGATCATGCACATCACGCCGGTGAAATGGACCGAGCACGGCATCGACTGCCCTGAACTGGTGGAACTGTTTTCCGCGCAAAAGAACCTCCGCGCCGTATTCCATGGCCACGACCATGCGGAAGACGGCATGAAGGAAAAGAACGGCAAGCATTATTTCTTCGATGGCCACCTGGGCGGCAGCTGGGGCACCCCTTATTTCGGCTACCGCATCGTGGAAGTGCTCAACAACGGCGAGGTGCTTTGCTACCAGGTGAACCCGGGGGGCACGGAGCCCGTGAACCGCCATGTGATTGTCGCATAATCCTGCTATTTTACCGTTTCCTGCCAGTATATTGATCAAATGGATCATTCGGGGAATTTCTTGCTAACTTGATAGCAGAAGTTCCTCGAATTATGAAAATCATCCGCATCACAATCCTGTGCCTGCTTATTACCGCAGCGGCCAACGCACAACAATTAACTTTACAATGGCAGGAAGTACAGCCGGGGGTATGGAAAGCCTCGGCCGGCACGCCTGAAAAAATCAGCCTGCTCAAAGCCGCCGGCGCCACGCCGGATAAAGCGTCCCTGCAAAAACTGCCCGCGGCCAGGTTCCCGCTGCCGGAGGCCGACATCTCCGTGCGCATGGCAGATGGCAAGGTGTACCTGAAGTTTCCGCTGGAAAAAGAAGAACAGCTTTTCGGCCTCGGCCTCAACTTTAAAACCGTGAACCAGCGCGGCCGGGTGAGCCAGCTGCATATGGACCACTACGGCGGTACCGACAACGGCCGCACGCATGCGCCCGTGCCTTTCTATGTATCATCGCGCGGCTACGGCGTGCTGATCGACGCCGCCCGCTACCTTACCGTATACGCAGGTACCGCCGTGCGCGTGGATACCAAAAATCCCCCCGAGCTGATAGACCGCAACGACAAGAACAAAAATTGGGAAAGCATGCCCTATTCAGACGGGGTGGAAATACTGGTGCCCGCCGGTGGGGTAGACCTATACGTGTTCGGCGGCCCCACCGCGATGAACGCCGTGCAGCGCTACAACCTCTTCAACGGCGGCGGCTACCTGCCGCCCAAATGGGGCCTTGGTTTTACGCAGCGCGTGCCTACCCTGTATTCGCAGGCAGACATCCTGCGCGAAGCCACCGAATTCGAAACGCACAACTTCCCGCTCGATTTTATCGGCGTGGAGCCCGGCTGGCATTCCATGAGCTATCCCTGCACGTTTGAATGGGATAAAGTGCGGTTTCCGAACCCGAAAGGTTTCATCGACGACCTGGCTAAAAAAGGCGTGCGCGCCAACCTCTGGATAAACCCGTATGTGTCGCCTACAAGCAGCCTGTACGCCAAAGTGAAGCCTTTCGCCGGCACCCATACCGTATGGAACGGGCTCGTGACCGACTTCACCATTCCCGAAGCGCGTGCGCTCTGGAAAGAGCACTTCGTCAAAAATCATATAGCCCTCGGCGTGAGCGGGTATAAAATGGACGAGAACGACGGGTACGACAAATGGCTCTGGCCTGATGTAGCCACGTTCCCTTCCGGCACCTCCGCCGAACAGCTGCGGCAGGTGTACGGGGTGATCATGCAAAAGATGACCGACGAATGGTACCGCGGGCAAAACCAGCGGACGTATGGTTTGGTGCGTGCGTCCAACGCCGGCGCCAGCAATTTCCCGTACGTGATCTACAACGATTATTATTCGCACCAGGACTTTATCACGGCCCTCGTAAACAGCAGCTTCATCGGCGTGTTGTGGACGCCGGAGGTACGTGCCTCCAAAACCGCGGAAGAGTGGGTGAGGAGGATGCAGAGCGTTTGCTTTTCGCCGATGGCCATGCTCAACGCCTGGGCCGACGGCACCAAGCCCTGGTCGTTTCCCGAAGTGGAAAAAGCCGTGCAGGACGTAGCGATGCTGCGGATGCGCCTGCTGCCGTACATCTATTCCACCTTCGCCCAATACCGCTTCGAAGGCAAGCCGCCTTTCCGTTCCATGAATCTCATCGACGGGTTTGCCTATGCCGCGCAGGAAACCGGCGGCCAGCTGGACGCCACGCATAACCCCTACGAGTCCAAAACCCGTTCGGAAATAAAAGACCAGTACATGATGGGCGACAACATTCTCGTAGCGCCCGTATTCACCGGTGAAAAGAGCCGCAAGGTATACCTGCCCGCCGGCAAATGGTACGATTTCTACACCGGCGCGCTGGCTGGTGAAAACCAGGTGATCACCATCAAAACCATACTCGACAGAATTCCGCTGTTCGTGAAAAACGGCGCGGTGATTCCCATGATACCCGCCCGCCGCCAGGCGCCCAAACCAGGCGAGGTGCTGCCGCTGGAAGTGCGGCACTACGGCAGCGCACCGGGCTCCTTCACCCTGTACGACGACGACGGCACCA
The DNA here is from genome assembly GCA_965653365.1 of uncultured Chitinophaga sp. Taxonomy (GTDB): domain Bacteria; phylum Bacteroidota; class Bacteroidia; order Chitinophagales; family Chitinophagaceae; genus Chitinophaga. Next base: position 310,414 of record CBFGZV010000002.1, read on the forward strand.
CGTTCGATTTCGAAAAAGGCGATTACTCGCAGGTGGCGCTGAAAGTGTCGAAAGACAAAAGCGGCCGGCTGGCGGGGGAAATGAGCGCGCCCGCGAATGGGAAGCCGTTCGGGTATGAGCGGAAAGCGAAGTGGGTGTTTATGACGAAATAAGCGGATGTGATCAAACCCGTTCCAACCGACAAGCCGCTTATCATCTCCATGAAGGTTGCCGCCATCAGGCCGAAAGGAAAGATGGCCAGGCTAACGGTTATGTAGTTTATCTTCCTGCCATCACAAATTTTCCCGTATATTCAGATTATACGTTATGTTTATTTTATGAAACACATTCTCACCGCGGCCCTCCTGTTGGGCTGCAGCCAACTATTCGCACAGAAAGGCCCTGTTAAAGATTCCGCAGACGGAAAGTTTTACAACGCGGCAAGCGCCGGCCGCACCCTCAAAATCGACGCCAGCGTAGTGACTAATCACGAAGTGGCCATCAAAGGCCAGCGCGTGCCTTACAAGGTAACGGCGGGCTCGCTGCCCGTGTGGGACGAAGAAGGGAAAGCGATTGCCGGCGTGTTTTATACCTATTTCGAAAGAACCGGCGTGAGCAACCAAGGCGCCCGGCCGCTCGTGTTTTCGTTCAACGGCGGGCCCGGAACCGCCTCCGTGTGGATGCAGATCGGGTACACCGGTCCGCGTGTACTGAAGATCGACGATGAAGGGTACCCCGTGCAGCCTTACGGCCTCAAAGACAACCCGCATTCCATCCTCGACGTGGCGGACATCGTGTATGTCGATCCCGTGAATACCGGCTTTTCCCGCACGGCGAACAAAGACGTGCCGGGCAGCAAATTTTTCGGCGTGAACCAGGATGTGAAATATCTCGCCGAATGGATCAATACCTTCATCACCCGCTATAACCGCTGGGCCTCGCCCAAATACCTCGTGGGCGAAAGCTATGGCACCACCCGCGTATCGGGCCTGGCGCTGGAGCTGCAAAATGCGCAGTGGATTTATGTGAACGGCGTGGTGCTCGTATCGCCCACGGAGCTGGGCATTGAGCGCTCCGGTCCCACGGAAGCCGCGCTGCGCCTGCCGTATTACGCGGCTACCGCCTGGTATCATAAAGCGCTGGCATCGGACTTACAGCAGAAAGACCTGCCGCAGATGCTCCAGGAAGTGGAAACGTTTACCATCAAGGAATACATGCCGGCGCTGGCCGAAGGCGGCTACCTGTCCGACGCGCGCAAAAAGGAAATTGCCGCGAAAGTGGGCCGCTTCTCCGGGCTTTCCGAAAAAGCGGTGTTGCAGAATAACCTCGACGTGCCGCTGAACTTCTTCTGGAAGGAACTGCTGCGTGAACGCGGTTACACCGTGGGCCGCCTCGATTCCCGCTACCTCGGCCTCGACCGCCGCGACGCGGGCGACCGGGTGGACTTCAACGCGGAGCTGACCTCCTGGCTGCATTCCTTCACCCCGGCCATCAACATGTACCTCCGCGAAGAGCTGAAGTATAAAACCGACCTGAAATATTACATGTTCGGCCCCGTGTTCCCCTGGGACAACAACGGCAACCGCACCGGCGAAAACCTCCGCCAGGCCATGGCGCAGAACCCGTTCCTGCACGTGTTTATCCAGAGCGGGTACTACGACGGCGCCTGCGATTATTTCAACGCCAAATACAGCATGTGGCAGCTCGACCCGAGCGGGCGCATGAAAGACCGCCTCTCCTGGGAAGGCTACCGCAGCGGGCATATGATGTACCTGCGTAAAGACGACCTGGCCACCAGCAATGAGCACCTGCGCCAGTTCATCCTGAAAGCCATCCCCAAAAACGGGCAGGCCGCCAAATACTGAAAATGACCGAACGATATAGCCGATCCCGGTAGCCTCACGGTTACCGGGATTTTTTTCGGAACTTAGGAAGATGAAAACCTTGGTACCCACGTTCCTGCTGCTGTTGACCGTTGTTGCCGCGCCCGCCCAGCAACGCACGTACTGTAACCCGGTGAATATCGACTATGGTTACTGTCCCATCCCGAACTTCACCACCTGGGGCAAACACAGGGCCACGGCCGACCCGGTGATCGTCAATTACAAGGGAGACTATTATCTCTTTTCCACCAACCAGTGGGGATACTGGTGGAGCAGCGATATGCTCGGCTGGCACTTCGTGCCCCGCAAATTCCTCAAGCCGTATCACCATGTGTACGACGAACTGTGCGCGCCCGCCGTGGGTGTGATGGGCGATACCATGCTGGTGTTCGGTTCCACCTACAGCAGCAACTTCCCGATCTGGATGAGCACCAACCCGAAGGGCAATGAATGGAAAGAAGCGGTGGACTCTTTTGAGATCGGCGGCTGGGACCCCGATTTTTTTGCGGACGACGACGGGCGGCTCTATATGTACAACGGCAGCAGCAACCGTTATCCCGTGTACGGCGTGGAGCTCGACCGAAAAACGTTCCGGCCCCTGGGCACGCGGAAGGAACTGTACCTGCTGGAAGACTGGCGCTACGGCTGGCAGCGCTTCGGTGAGTACAGCGACAATACGTTCCTCGACCCTTTTATCGAAGGCGCTACGATGACGAAGCACAATAACAAATACTACCTGCAATACGGTGCGCCGGGCACCGAGTTCAGCGGCTATGCCGACGGGGTGGTGGTGGGCAGTCATCCGCTCGGGCCGTTCACCCCGCAACCGCATAACCCGTTTGCCTACAAGCCCGGCGGCTTTGCCCGCGGAGCAGGCCATGGGGCTACTTTTAAAGACAACGAGGGCCATTACTGGCATGTGTCTACGATGGTGATTTCGGTGAAGAATAATTTCGAGCGACGCATCGGAATCTGGCCGGCGGGGTTTGATAAAGACGATGTGATGTGGTGCAACACCGCGTTCGGGGACTACCCGCACTACCTGCGCCGCGGCGAAGGGAGCGCGTTCACCGGCTGGATGCTGCTGAACTACCAGCGGCCGGTCACCGTATCGTCCACGCTCGGTGGCCACCTGCCTAATTACGCGGTGGACGAAAACATCAAAACCTACTGGAGCGCCGCCACCGGCCATAAAGGCGAATGGATCAGCACCGACCTCGGCGCGGTGAGCACGGTAAACGCCATCCAGCTCAACTACGCCGACCATGATGCGGCATTCCTGGGCAAACAAGACAGCATCTTCCACCAGTATAAACTTTATCACTCGGAAGACGGCCGCAAATGGAAGCTGCTGGTGGATAAAAGCAACAACCGCCGCGATGTGCCGCACGACTACATTGAGCTGCCGCAACCGGTGAAAGCCCGTTTCATCAAGCTCGAAAACATCCACATGCCCACCGGCACCTTCGCAGTCAGCGGCCTGCGCGTGTTCGGCAAAGGGCCCGGCGCACCGCCGGATAGCGTGAAGGATTTCGTGGTGCTGCGCACGGAGAAGGATAAACGAAGTGCGTGGCTGAAATGGGCGCCCGTGGAAAATGCCTACGCGTACAACATTTACACGGGCATCGCGCCGGATAAACTGTACAACTGCATCATGGTGCACGGGCAGAACGATTATTACTTCAAGGGAATGGACAGCAAACTCCCGTATTACTTTTCCATCGAGGCCATCAATGAAAACGGCGTTTCGCGGAGAGGGGCGGTGAAGAGGGCGGAGTGAAGCCATGTTCGATTCCGGACACGGCCCTGTCGGAAAACGAACACATGATTTGTTAGTTATATGCGTTTCCGGCTGGGACCCAGTTTTGGCATACATGGTATCGTATTCGCGGCGGGAAAGCCACATCTCTTCCCGTATGCTGAAAAACTATTTCAAAATGGCCTGGCGCAGCCTCAGGAAAGACCGCCAATCGTCCATGCTAAACCTCGTGGGCCTCTCGTCCGGCCTTGCCTGCGCACTGTTCATTTACCTGTGGGTAACGGACGAACGCAGCGTGGACAAGTTCAATGAAAAAGACAACCGGCTTTTCAAAGTGATGGAGCACCGTGTCAAATCCGGTGGCATCTGGACGTCGCCGACCACGGCGGGCCCAATGGCTGAGGCCATGAAAGCGGATTTTCCCGAGATTGAATATGCCGTCACGGAACAACCGGCGAGAGATGCCACGTTATCCGTCGGGCAAAATGATGTAAAGACCTCCGGGAAGTACACGGGGAAGGACTTTTTCCGGATTTTTTCTTATCCGCTGTTACATGGTTCGCCAGGGGAGGCGCTGGCGGGAGCAAACTCCATTGTGCTGTCTGAAAGCCTTGCACGCAAGCTGTTCAACACGACCGACAACGTGATTGGAAAAAGCGTCGAATTCGGGCATGCCCAGCAATTCACCGTTTCGGGCATCTACCGGAATCCGCCCGTGAACGCCTCGGAGCAGTTTGAGTTCCTGCTGCCCATCGCGCTCCGGTTCAATAAATTCGAGTGGATCAAAAGCTGGGGCAATACCGGAACATTGACGGTGGTGCTGTTGAAAGAGGGAACAGACTTTTCCCGGTTCAACAAAAAACTGGCGGACTACGTGAAGGTAAAATCCGAAGGAGAGATCACCCACCGCACGCCCTTCCTGAAACCATATTCCGAGTACTATTTATACGGTTCGTACGAAAACGGGGTGCTCACGGGCGGGCGCATCAGCTACGTGAAACTGTTCAGCCTGATCGCCGTGTTTATCCTGATTATTGCCGCCATCAATTTCATGAATCTTTCCACCGCGAAGGCCGCGCGCAGGATGAAGGAAATCGGTATCAAGAAGGTGGCCGGCGCTACCCGCGGTTCGCTGATGTTGCAATACCTGGGAGAGTCTGTGCTGATGACGTTTTTATCCCTCGTTGTGGCGGTATTGTTAGTAGCGCTGCTGTTGCCCGCATTCAATAACATTACCGGCAAACAGCTGGCCCTTACGGCCGACCCGCGGCTGATCGGCGCCTTCCTGCTCATTACGCTGATTACCGGCCTGATTGCGGGCAGCTACCCGGCATTGTATCTTTCCGGCTTCAGGCCCATTGCCGTGCTGAAAGGCCGGCTGGCAAGCTCGGCCGGGGAGTTGTGGGTGCGGAAAGGGCTGGTGGTTTTCCAGTTCGTGATTTCCGCAGTGCTCATCGTATCTGTGATGGTGGTGTATAAACAGGTGGAATACGTGCAGAACAAAAGCCTTGGTTATAACCGGGACAATGTGCTGGTTTTTCCGCGGGAAGGAAAGCTGGCTTCCGAAGATCATCTCGAAACGTTTATGGCTGAAGTGAAAGCACTGCCCGGCGTTGAAAATGCTTCTTACATGGCGCACAATATGGCCGGGCACAACAGCGGAACTTCCGGCGTGGAATGGACGGGCAAAGATCCCGGCGACCGCACGGAGTTCGAGAACGTGGCGGTGTCTCACGGCATGATGGAAACGATTGGCGTTGAAATGAAAGAGGGCCGCACCTTTTCGAAAAATTTCGCATCGGACAGCAATGCCATCATTTTTAATGAAACCGCGATAAAATTCATGGGTATACGGGAGCCTATCGGCAAAACGGTAAAGCTGTGGGGAGAAACCCGGGAGATTGTAGGAGTGGTGAAGGATTTTCACTTTGAGTCGTTGCACGAGCCGGTAAAACCGCTCTTCTTCCGCCTGAACCCGGACGCAACCTATTCCGCGGCCATCAAAATAAAAGCAGGCAAAGTGCAGGAAACCGTAGCCGGCCTGGAAAGCCTGTATCGCCGTTTTAACCCCGGCTTCCCGTTTGCGTACAAATTTATCGACGAAGGCTACCAGGAGATGTATACCGCCGAAAAGCGGATAAGCGTATTGTCGCGTTACTTCGCCGGGCTGGCCATCCTTATTTCCTGTCTCGGCCTTTTCGGCCTGGCCGCTTATACGGCGCAACGCCGGCAGAAAGAGATCGGCGTACGGAAAGTGGTGGGCGCCAGTACCGGCAATGTGGTGTTGATGCTGTCGCGCGATTTCCTGAAACTCGTGCTGATAGCCATTTTGATCGCTTTCCCGCTGGCCTGGTGGGCCACTAACCAGTGGCTGCAGGGTTTTGAGTACCATATTACGCCGCAGGTGAGCATGTTTGCGATTGCGGGCCTGGCCACACTCGTCATCACCTGCCTGACCATCAGTTACCAGGCCGTCAAGGCGGCGATGGCAAACCCGGTGATCAGCCTGAAGGCGGAATGATCAGAATAGCGTAAGCTGTTGCGCGGGCGGTGGCGGCGCTTCGTCGCCGAAGTTGGAGAGCGTGATGCCCAGCAGCCTGATTTTGACGTCAGCAGGGTCGGTTTTGAGCAGTAACTGCTTAGCCGTGGTGGCGATGGTGGCGAGGTCGCCGATGGGATGGAAGAACGACTGGTTACGGGTGATCTGGCGGAAGTCGCTGTATTTGATTTTGAGCGTTACCGTGCGCCCCTTCAACTGGTATTTTTCGAGGCGGCCCGCTACGGTGAGGGCGATTTTGTCGAGCTCCGCATTCATTTCCTCTACGGTGGTGAGGTCGTACGCAAAGGTGTCTTCCGCGCCCAGCGATTTGGTTTCGCGGTGAGGCTGCACTTCCCGCCCGTCTATTCCCCTGACGATGTTGTAATAGAAATGCCCCGTTTTACCGAAGAGCTGCACCAGGTGGTTTTCCGTCAGCTTCTTCAGATCGGCGCCGGTATGGAGGCCCATGCGCTTCATCTTTTCCGCCGTTACCTTTCCCACACCGAAAAATTTCTCCACGGGCAGTTGCTCCATGAATCCTTCCACCTGCTCCGGCGCAATGAACGTCAGCCCGTCGGGCTTCTGCATGTCCGACGCGATCTTGGCCACAAATTTATTCACCGACACGCCGGCCGACGCGGTGAGCTGCAACTCTTCGCGGATGGCCTGTTTGATTTGCCGGGCAATGGCGATGGCGGAGCCAATCCGGAGTTTGTCTTCCGTAACGTCGAGGTAAGCTTCGTCGAGCGAGAGGGGCTCAATCAGGTCTGTATACCGCCGGAAAATATCGCGTACCTGCTGCGACACTTCCTTGTATACATGGAAGCGGGGCCGTATAAAAATGAGGTCTGCGCACAATTGCTGCGCTCTTTTGGAAGGCATGGCGGAGCGGATGCCGTATTTCCGGGCTTCATAACTGGCCGTTGCCACCACTCCGCCACGCCCTTCGGGTGAGCCGCCTACCGCGATGGGCTTGCCCCGGTATTCCGGGAAGTCGCGCTGCTCAACCGAGGCATAGAATGCGTCCATATCCACATGAATGATTTTGCGAACGGTCATGCGTGCAAGATACAGAAACATTCATGCTGCCGCGCTAGCGCGCCTGGTAACGGGGCATCACCAACAGCTTCACAATGGTGTGCGCAATGGCAGACAGGCCGAAGGCCACAGCGATGATCAGCCAGCGTTTCACCGGGGTGTCGAATACATCGATGATGGGCGATTCGCCGGTGCCGGCATACATCGATGCCATGGCAAACAGGATTCCGCCGCAAATCCAGAGGGTAAGGTGCGACCAGAGATACTTTTTTTTGTTGTAGGCGCCGCGGCCGAAGGAGGTAAACAGGAGAAACACATGTGCAACGAAGAATAGGGCAGCGGCCACCGCTAACAGTGTGATAGGAGTCATAGTGTATGGATTTTTAGGATATATATTGTTAAATATAATGAAAAAAAACCTTTATGGTATATGTTTTGTTCTATATCGAAACGGTAAAATCCCAATCATATGAGAGTATTACGCGCTATACCTGTTTTGTTGCTGATCCTGGGGGGATTCACAGGGGTATCGGCCCAATCAAAAGCACAGGTAAAAACGTCCAAGTCGGACAAAATCAAGCAGTTAATTCAAAGCCGGAACTACGTGTTCGAGGCGCAGTCGGTATTCCCCATGCGGGGCCGCACCCGCCAGATCGGCGGGGAGGGGTATGATGTACGCGTGTCTAAAGACACGGTGAATTCTTACCTGCCGTATTTCGGCCGGGCATATACAGCGCCGCTGGATCCCTCGAAAGGCGGCATTCAGTTCCTGTCCAAAAAATTTGATTACACGGAGAAGCCGGGCAAACGCGGCGGCTGGGATATCACCATTTCGCCCAAAGATGTGCAGGACGTGCAGCAGCTATTTTTGTCCGTGTCGGAAGATGGCTACGCATCGCTGCAGGTGACCAGCACCAACCGGCAACCGATCTCTTTTAACGGTATAATCACGGAGAAACGGAGCAGAAAGAAAAAGTAGGATGTTATACGCGTTTTTTACAGGCAGGCGGTCTTTGGGCCGCCTGTTTTCGTGTTTGGAAATTACACATTCCACGTTTCGTCACCGCTGAACCGTTTTCCCGAACTGCAGCAGCCGCTGCCCCTCGCGCTGGCTTTCGTAATCGAGTTTGATCCAGTGCTCGTCTTTCGCTACCTGCAACACTCTGGCTTCATCGAGCCAGCCGTCCCAGTAACGGCCGCCTTTCTCCGGGAACTGGCTCTGGTTGCCGATGCCTACCGGGTGATCGTCTGTTTTCCATTTGCTGTCGAATACTTCCGTGGTGTCGAGGATGCCATTGACGTACAGGCGCACGTACGGATGGTCGTGCACGCCGGTGAGGAGGAACCATTGCCCCGTTACCATATCCGTTTTGCTTACCACACACAGGTCGCCTTTCGGGTCGAGGCGCTCCACGCAGATCTCGATGAGGTCTGCCGGCGGTTTGTGCCATCCGCGCACGCCGAACTTCTGCAACCGCCAGGAATTGTCGCCTTTGGCGAACATCGTTTCATAGCCTTCCAGCACGCGTTTGGCGGCATCGCCCTTATTCGGATAACTCCGCGCTTTCGCCCATATCGAAAAGGTCAGCCGGTTGGTGAGGTCGAACAGCTTCCGCTTGTCGCTGTCTACCTTTATCCACTGTTTGCTGTCGTAGTCGAATTGCTGCGCTTTGCCGAGTACGCCGGGCGTAACGCTCGTGGGCACCATGTTCACGCCCGTGGCATCTGCGGCATTGGCGGTAGCGTCCTGATAACCTTCCGGCAGCGTGTTGCCCGGCTCGTTGAGATGCCACACACCCACAAATCCGTCTGCCACCGCAAATACTTCATGAGAGCGGTTTTCGTCGGCCGCCTGGTGGTTGCCCCAGTGCATCGTGATGTGCTGTACGGCGTTGTTGCCTTTGATGAGGGGCACTTTCACCCACACCAGCGCTTCGCGGCGAACGGGATCCCACCACTCGATGCTGTGCGGCAGAAAGGCATCGCCGTCCTGGGTGAAACGGATGTCGGCGCCATTGCCCCTGGCCGTGGTGAAATCGAAGTGTTGTGCATCCAGTTTTACAGCCAGCGGGTAGCTCCGCACGTCGCCTTTGACAAGCGCGCCGGTAGCCGAGGTGTTGATCCGGATGTCCTGATGATACTTCCAGGCTTGCGTATGCTGCGCCGTTGCCTGCGCAGTGAGGATAAATAACAGGGGAACGAGGTAACGATTCATACATGGAATTTAATAAAATCTAATGGCCTTTGAATGCATGCAGTACTGCTTCCTTGTAAACGGGGCTGAGGGGGACACTCACATCGCCCGTCAGCAGCAGGTTTTCGGTTTTCACCAGCCTGATATGCCGCAGCGCGGCGATATATGATTTATGGGTGCGCACAAAGAGCTGCGGGGGAAGGGTTTCCTCGAGTTTCTTCATGGTGAGCCGCACGAGGTAACTGCGGGTGGGCGTGTACACTTTCATATAGTCCTTGGCGCCTTCGATGTACAGGATGTCTGCATAGGGAATGCGCAGCCAGGCATCTTTTTCGCGAACGGCCAGGAATGCCGATCCGGTTTCCGTGGCCGGTGTCGTAGCAGTGGCGGCGGGCACTTTGGCAACGGCCTTTGCGAACCGCTCATAGGAAAACGGTTTCAGCAGGTAGTCTACCGCGTTCAATTCAAACCCTTCGAGTGCATGCTCCGCATACGCGGTGGTGAAAATCACCCTGGGCGGATTGGCCAGCGATTTGAGGAAAGCGATGCCGTTCATGAGCGGCATTTCGATGTCGAGAAACAGGAGGTCGATGTCGAGCTGCCCCAGCCGTGCGAAAGCTTCCATGGCATTGCGGCTTTTAGCCACCAGCGTGAGGCCGTCCGTTTTGAGGATGTATTGCTCGAGTATCTGGTGCGCCATCGGCTCGTCGTCTACGATCATGCAGCGTATCATATCAGTCGTTTAGTTGTATGCGAAGGGTGACGGTGAAAATGTTTGCCTGGCTGCCCGCCTGCAACGCAAAACGGCCGGGATAATAGAGCTCCAGCCGTTTCCGGGCGTTTTCCAGGCCGATGCCGCCATACGGATGGGCGGGCGGCTGGTCTCCGAGGATGTCGTTTTCCACCGTAAAGATAACGGTATCACCGGCCTGGGTGAGGGAACCCCGTACAAAGCCTTCCGGGTTGACGCGGTGCGCACCGTGCTTGAAACTGTTTTCCACGAAGGTGATAAATAGCAAAGGAGCGATGCGCGCACTGCCGTCGGTAACGTCCACCTTGAAGTCGATCAACGCATCGGGATAGCGCTTCTTTTCCATGTCGAGGTAATTGAGCAAAAACGCCGCGTCTTTTTCCAGCGGTACTTTATGCTGCTGGCAGTCGTACAGCACATACCGCAGCATATCGCTCAATTTGAGGATGAATGCGGGTGTGTCGGGCGACTGCAAAAGGCTCATCCCGTAGAGGCTGTTCAGCGTATTAAACAAAAAATGCGGATGCAGTTGCGCTTTCAGTGATTCAAGCTGCAGCACGAGGTTGTCGGTTTCGAGGAGGTGTTTTTTTTCTTCGTTCTCGAAAGCGTAGCGCATGAAGAAGATGGACGAAAATGTGACGAAATCCGTGGCCAGGATGCGAAGGTCCCAGCCCGATAGCAGGTGGCGGAGGCGGAGGGAACTGCTCTGCCTGAACCAGTCGAAGGTGCTGTCGAGCACCGGCTGGCCGTTCCAGCCGGCAAAGAGGTGGCTCCAGGCCCAGAAGTTCAGTTTCGACACGTACCCGAAGTAAACGATCACCATCAGCGCAAACAGCCAGTACCAGCGGCGTTTGAACAGCATGGGCGCCAGCCAGCGGTAATAGGGAATCATGTACAGGCTGGTGGCGATGGCGTACAGCAGGATGTTGCGGAAGGGGAACGTCGTGTGCCCCACGTCCGCCGCCGGTACAAACCGCAGGTAATAGTCGTATTTGTAAAGCACCACGTACATCAGCCAGATAAACGCCTCATACAGGTAAGGGAACCGGGCTGCGCGGGGGAATGGTCGATTGTTCATGCCTGTAAATTAACCGCAGCCGTCCTGACCGGGAAACCGCTTTCGACGAAACGGGTTTTTTGTCGACGAAACGCCCTGTTCCTCATTTGGCCGAAAACCTGCCCGGCGTTGTCGAAACACGCCTGAAAGGGATTTCCGTCCTGCCTTTCTTTGCTGCATAAAACCGAAAATATGAAAAAGATCATTGTACTGTTCCTCTTACTCGCATCCATGCAACTGGCCGCCCGGCAAAAAGACACCCTGCAGCTTAAGGGGGTTACGGTGGAAGGCCGGAAACCGTTTATTTCCATGAAAGCCGGCAAGATTGTGCTGGACGTGGCGGCGAGCCCGCTGGCGGCCGGGCGGAACGTGCTGGAAATACTGCAGCTGGCGCCGGGCGTGCAGGTAGACGGGCAGGGGAAAATCAGCCTCAACGGCAAGGGCGTAACGGTGTATATCGACGACCGGCCCACCTACCTTAGCGCCGACGCGCTGAAAGCGCTGCTGACGGGAAAGCAGGGGCAGCACATTGACAAAATAGAGCTTGTCAGCCATCCTTCCGCCAGATACGATGCATCCGGAGGCGCGCTCATCAACATCCGCCTGAAGAAAGATAAGGGGTTAGGCACTAACGGCACGGTTACCGTGAGTGCCGGGATGGGTGCGCACTTCCGTACCAGCAACAGCGTGTTCTTGCAGCACCGTGGTAAAAAAGCCACGGTATACGGCGGCTACGATTTCAGCCGGCAGCAGCGGGCTTCGGATGAGCAGACGTGGCGGACGGCGCCTGCTTTCCGCATCGACGGAAACGAGCAGGGCGCCAGCATCCACGAAAACCACCAGCTGCGCGCGGGCGTCGACTATATGCCGAACGCACGCACCACGGCGGGCGTCAGCCTCAACGGCATGTATAGCGATCAGCGGAGCAACCGGAGCAGCAACGCCGCTTTTTTCAGCAAAAGCGCCGCGGCCGATTCCGTGTTGACGGCTTCTGTGCAGGGGAACGGCGGTTTCTTCACGCCGGCGGTGAATGCTTACCTGAAAACCCGCCTCGACAGTACGGGCCGGGAACTGTCGTTCAACGGCGACTATTACACGTTTTCGCGCCGCCGCAACAATGTGTTCGATACCCGTACGGGAAATGAGAATCCTTATGTGCTGGAAGAGCATTCTCCGCAGCATATCCGCATCGGCGCCCTGTCTGCCGACTACAAGCACCCTTCCCGCATCGGTCAGTTCGAAGCCGGCCTGAAAACGGTGTTCATCAAAACCGATAACGATACCCGCTGGCAGCAGGAAACAGCCGGCGGCCGGGTGAACGACGCCGGTAAAACCAATCACTTCATTTACCGGGAATGGATCAGCGCCGGCTACCTGAACTATCGCCGCGACTGGCAAAAGTGGGGCCTGCAGGCGGGCCTGCGGCTGGAGAACACGCAGACGAACGGGCATTCCCTGACCAGCGGCGCATCGTTCAAGAGGCAGTACCTGCGGTTGTTTCCCCATGTGGCGGTCAAGCACAGCCTGAATGCGGATAACGAATTATCCCTGTCGTACCGCAAGAGCATCAACAGGCCATCTTACGCCTATGTGAACCCTTTCCTCACTTTCGAGAACAAATACGCCTATTTTCGCGGCAATCCCGATCTGGGTCCTGAAATGGCGCATAACCTGGAGCTGACGCACGCGTTCCGGAACACGTTGTTCACTACGTTGTCGTACGTGCGGTATAACGGTGTGGTATCGCAGGTATATGCGCAGGATGAAGACAGCAGGATATTGTATTCCACATATGCCAATCTCCGGTATTCGGAGTGGTTCTTTGCAGGGTTGAGCTACAACAAGCAGTTTACCTCGTGGTGGTCGAACAACACCTCGCTGCAGGGCGGCTATATCCGCTACCGGTTCGATTCCACGGCGCTGCAACCTTCCGTGCCCGGTTTCTTTTTCAGTACGGTGAACGCTTTCAGCATCCCGGACGTCTGTAACATACATGCCGCGTTCAGCTATTCGTCACGCGTGGCATCCGGTTTGCAGGAAATGAAAAGTTACTGGGGCCTCAATATCGCTGTGCAGCGGAGCATCTGGCAGAAACGGGCGGACGTGAAGCTCAACGTGACCGATATTTTCCGCACCATGCAACAGGGCAATATTTCCGATTACAACGATGTGCGGGTGAAAAGCGTTTCGTATCACGACAACCGCGCCGTTACACTTACGTTCGTGTACCGGTTCGGGAACAAAGACGTGAAAAACATCAGGGCCCGCCGCAGCGGCATCGAGCAGGAGCAAAACCGGATCAGCCGCTGATACAATTAATTTGGGACGTGTGAGGAATAAATAATACTTTCGTGTAATACATAACCTCGAAATATCCTAGCATGAAAAACAGATTCTTTCTCCTCGCCATGTTGCTGCTGACAGGCAGCGTAGCGTCGCAGGCACAATTGAAACGGTTCAGCCTCGGGCCTTATGTAGAAGCGGGTTTCCCGGTGGGTGACTTTGCGGATGCCAATAAAACCGGTTACGGTGTGGGTCTGGGCGCAGACATCAAGCTCATCGCCGGCTTTGGCGTAACGGGTTCCGTGGGGTACATGCGTTTCGGTGGCAAGGAAGTGGGCAACACCACATTTTCCACCGTTCAGGCGGTACCGGTAAGGGTAGGGTTAAAATACCAGCTGATTTCGATTCTATACGTGAAACTGGAAGGCGGCGCCGCTAATTTCGTGGGCGACCTGGATGGTTCTGCTTTCATCCTGGCGCCGGGCGTAGGCATCCGCGTGCTGGGCCTCGACGTGCAGGCGAAATATGAAAACTGGTTCCGCGAAGGCGGGCTGGGATTCTTCGGCCTCAAGGCAGGGTTTAACTTTTAAGCGGTTTCACCTCGCATAAAAAAGCCTTTTAAAGGAGTGAGATGCTCTTTTAAAAGGCTTTTGTCTTTTTTATTCAGGCCCCAAAGGCCGTGGATCGTCACAATACCTTGGCGGCATTGAAAAGTGAACATCGGGGACTAGCCGGCTGACTACTCCGCGGTGTTGCAAGTCCCGTCTTCGCAAACCGCGCCCTGCGCCACATCTGCCGGAAGGCACTCTTCCCATACTTTTTGCAGTGTTTGTTCGAATGCGCTCACCGGTTGTGCGCCGGAAATGGCGTATTTGTAATCGAACACGAAAAACGGAACACCGCGGATGCCCAGCTGCTGCGCCTGCGCCTCGTCTGCCCGAACGGCTTCCGTATAGGCGTCCGATGTGAACAGTCCGGCTGTATCGAGCCCGGCGGCGGCGCCGATGGCTTCGAGCGTTTCGGTGTTGCCGATATGTTTACCTTCAGTGAAATAGGCGGTGAAGAGGAGCTCTTCCACTTCGTTCTGTTTGCCGTACTGCGCCGCCAGCTGAATGAGGCGGTGAGCGTTGAAGGTATTGGTGGGAATCACTTTGTCGAAATCGAACCGGATGCCGGTGGCCGCACCGGATGCTTCTACACGTCCCGTGGTTTCCCTGGCCTGTTCGGGCGACATCCCGTATTTTTTCGCCAGCAGTTCATACTGGTTTTCCTCGTAGTCTTTTTTTGCGCCGGGGTCCAGCTCAAAGCTATGCCAGGTCACTTCCACTTCGCCGCGGTGGGGGAATTTTTCCAGTGCCGCCTCCAGGTGGCGTTTGCCGATAAAACAGAAGGGGCACGCCACATCTGACCAGATATCAATCTTCATACATTCCTGTTTAAGGGCACAAATTTACGCCTTTTATCCCTTATAACGGTTGAACGAGAAGAGCGCGGCGTGCGGGTGCTTTTTGCCCTGCACCAGGCTGCAAACGATGCCTGCGGCGATTTGGCTGAAGGTGATGCCGTTGCCCCCGAAGCCGAGCGCAAAATAGGTATGCGGCATGCGGGGATATTCGCCGATGTAAGGCAGTCCGTCGCGCGTGTTGCCGAAGGTGCCGGTCCAGCTGAACTCCGGGGAGAACGAGACGTCCGGGAAGCGCGCTCTGAAATCGTTGGTAAGCTGGCGGGTTTTGTGATGCAGCAATTTGTCGCGGCGCGCGGGACTATAAGACGGCTCGTCGCGCCCACCCACGAGGATGCGGCGGTCGGGTGTGGTGCGCATATACAGGTAGGGATCCCTGGTTTCCCAGATGAGGCAGTTTTCGTACCAGGCCGCGGCGGTTTCCCGGTGCTCGCTGGCCACGGCGTAGGTGGAACGGAGCTCCACCACCTTTTCGCGGATGTATTGCAGCGACTCGTAGCCCGTTGCCACGATGATCTTTTTAGTATGCACCGTATAGCCGCCGGCGGTAGTGAGCACCGCGCCTTTTTTATGGGGCTGAATACCGGTAACGAGCGTTCTGTCGTACACCTGCGCCCCTTTTTTCTGGTTGTACCGGTGCAGGGCGTGGGTGAGGAGGTAAGCGTCTGTCTGCGCGCCGGTGCGGGAATAAATGGCGCCGGGGGCATCGGTGCCGATCGTATGTTTGACCGTATCGGCGTCCCACAGCATCACGTCGAGCCCCATCCGGCGGCGGGCCTTGTGTTCCGCTTCGATCAGCGGCAGGTGTTTTTTGTAGGAGGCCAGATACAGGCTGGGCTTTAATTCGAAGGGCACGCCCGGCAGGCGCCGGCTGATCGCTTCCAGTTCCCCGATGCTGGCGGCGCACAGGCGGTAAGCTTCTTCCGCACCGGAGCGGCCGATCAGGGTGGTGAGGCGCGTGAGCGGCACGTCTATTTCATATTGCAGCAGCGAAGTGCTGGCCACCGTACTGCCCAGGCCGGCCGTGCGCGCGTCGAGCACGATGCAGTCGATTCCCGCCTGTACAAGCGCATGGGCGGTGAGCGCGCCGGATATGCCGCCGCCGATAACGGTCACGGTGGTACGGAGGCTGTCGCCGAGCTTTGGATAATCTTGAGGCAGGCCGTATTTTACCAATGAATAGGGGTAACCGGATTGCAGATGCATACGCGCTGTTTAATTGAACCAGGTTGTCCGGAAGCGGACGGCCATTGTACCGAAACGGACAATAGCCTGAAGGCAACCGATTGATTCATAGTGATTTGAAAGATGGTATGGTTTTTAATCCTATCCAGTTATCAACACAAAATCTGTACCCAATGTTTCGCAATCATTTCAAAATAGCGTTTCGCCAGCTCTGGAAATACCGGACCTACACCGCCGTGAACCTGGCGGGCCTTGCTATTGGCCTGGCTGCGTGCTGGGTGATTTTGCTGTACGTGGGGAATGAGTGGAGTTACGACCGCTTTCACCGGCAAAGCGGCCGCATTTACCGCACGGTGGTGCAGGCGTCCTGGCCCGGCAGCCACCTGCACGTCGCCACTTCTTCGGCGCCCTTCGGGCCCACATTGAAAAAGGATTACCCCGAGGTGGAAAATTATACAAGGGTATTGACGGAAGGCGGCGGTTTGCTGAAAGCGGGCGACAAGCGCCTGCAGACCGATGCGGTGATCCTGGCGGACAGTACCTTTTTCCGGGTATTCACTTTCCCGCTGCTGGCCGGCAACCCTGCCACCGCGCTGGCTGTGCCAGACGCCGTGGTGTTGTCCGAATCACTGGCCCGCCGGCTTTTCGGCAGCCCGGCCGCGGCCATGGGGCGGCAGGTGACCTGGGATTTGCGGCAAACGAGCACCGTCACGGGCATTATGAAAGACGTGCCGGCCAATTCGCACCTTCGGTTTGAGGCGGTGCGTTCCCTGCCGGGAGATATGGGCGCCGGCTGGCAGGCGTTCGACCTATATACGTACATCCTGCTCAAACCCGGTGCAAGCGTGGCCACCCTGCGCAGCCGCCTTCCCGGCTTCTACGACCGGTACATGCGGGCCGAGATGGGAGAAGGGGTGAATTTTCGCATGGAGCTGCAGCCCCTCACCGACATTCACCTGCGCTCTGCGCTCGATTACGAGCTCGGCGTCAACGGCAGCGCGCGCAATACCTACCTGTATACGATCATCGCGGTGTTGGTGCTGCTGATCGCCTGCATCAATTACATGAATATATCCACCGCCCGCTCTTCTGTCCGGATAAAGGAAGTGGGCGTGCGCAAAGCGCTGGGCTCCGTTCAGCAACAGGTCGCCGGCCTGTTTCTCACGGAATCCATACTGCTTGCGCTGATGGCGGCTTTACTCGCCATTGTGCTCACATCGTTGGTGTTGCCTTATTTCAACGTACTGGCGCAAACGGAGCTCTCGCTATGGCAATACGGGACCGGCTATACGCTGCTGGCGCTGGCCCTTTTCGCGTTGCTGGCAGGATTGCTGGCGGGCTCTTACCCGGCATTCTTTATGTCGGGATTCAAAACCGTGAACGCCCTCAAAGGAAAACTCACCAACCGTTTGAGCAATGCATCGCTCAGGAAAGGCCTGGTGGCGTTCCAGTTTACCGTGGCCATCGTGCTGATTGCCGTGTCGATCGTCTGCTGGCGGCAAATGCGGTTCCTGCAGGAAAAAGATCTGGGCTTTCAGAAAGACCAGGTGGTGACCTTCCACCTGCACGACCGCGCCGTGCGCAACCAGATCGCAGCTATCAAGGCGGAGCTGAAAAAAAGCCCTTATATCGAAAGCGTGGCGGCCACGAGCAATCCCATCGGCCGCAACAACATCAGCTCCAACGGCTTCAGGGCGGAAAAGAACGGGAAGTTTGAAGAAGCCTCGCTCATCGCCCAAAACTTCAAGGCAGACGAAGACTTTGTGCCCACCATGGGCCTGCAGCTGGCGGAAGGCCGCAACTTCAGCGCGGCGCAGCCGGGCGACCGGTATAACGCCATCCTCGTGAACGAAACGATGGTGAAGGAGCTGGGCCTCGAAAACCCCGTGGGCAAAAGGGTGCAGTTCAAAGCCGATACCGTGCGAGAGCGGCGGATCATCGGGGTGGTGAAAGACTTTCACATTTATTCCCTGCAACACAAAATCGCGCCGGTGGCGCTGATGATGGCCCCCGCGCCGTCGTGGGAAGATAATCTTTACGTGCGCCTGCAACAGGGCCGCATTCCCGAAGCGGTGCAGCACATACAAACGGTATACAGGCAGTTCGAGAAAAACTATCCCCTCGAGCTGCATTTCACAGACGATGATTTTGCCCGCCAATATGCGGCCGAGCAAACGCAGGGGCGGGTGTTCCTGGTGTTTACGGCGCTGGCCGTTTTCGTCGCCTGCCTCGGCCTGTTCGGGCTGGCCGCTTTCACGGCGGAGCAGCGCACCCGCGAAATAGGCGTCCGTAAGGTGCTGGGCGCATCCGTGGGCGATATCACCGGCATGTTGTCGGCCGACTTCCTGCGGGTGGTATTGCTGGCCTCCGTACTGGCGGTACCGTTAGCCTGGTGGGCCATGCACCGCTGGCTGCAGGATTTTGCCTACCGCATTTCCCTGAGTTGGTGGATGTTTGCGCTGGCAGGTGCGCTGGCGCTGCTGGTGGCGCTGGGCACCGTGGGGTACCAGGCATTGAGGGCCGCGCTCACCAATCCCACCCGTAGCCTCCGGTCGGAATAATGCTTATTTTTACGGTGTTATGCTGATCAAGGAACATCATCTCAAAGGCATGGTGGAGGGAAAGATCAAACTCGCCTTCCGCAGGTGGAACCGGCCCACCGTCAAAACCGGCGGGCGCCTCACCACCAAGATGGGCGTGCTCGGCATCGACGAGGTGGAGGTGGTAAGCGCCCGCAGCATCACCGATGCCGAAGCCGTGCTTTCCGGATTCCCGTCTAAAGCCGCCCTGCTGGCGGAACTCAATAAGCACGAAGGCGAAAAGCTCTACCGCATACAACTCCACTACGAAGGCGAGGATCCCCGCATTGCCCTGCGCGAAAACAGCGAGGTGTCCGCCGTCGAAACAAATGCCATCCTCCGGAAAATGCAAAACATCGACGCCCGCAGCGAATACGGGCCGTGGACGAAAAAAGTGATGGGCCACATTCTCCGCCATCCCGAAATGAGAGCCGCCGACATGGCCATCGATCTCAATATGGACAAGGAATGGCTGAAGCTCAACATCCGCAAGCTCAAAGCCCTCGGGCTCACGGAAAGCACCAGTCCGGGTTACCGGTTAAGCCCGCGGGGAGAGGTGCTGCTGGAAGCATTCAAAAGGAAGGGGTAGCATGGCTGCTTTCCTGCGGCAACAATTGCATGACGCCGCACCACCGGTTGCTGGCCGCCCGCATAGCCGCAATGCCCCACAAACGGATTCCTCCCCGGATAGCAACGCACCTGCGCCGCAGTTCCGCCTCCGCTCGTCATTTCCCGCTTTTTAAAACGGAATATTATCCCTAGTTTAACGGCCATAACAAAATCTTAATATGCCTGCACAACAGCAACACAAGCGGTGGCTGTCCATCCTGATGGGATGTATATGCCTGCCGGCGGCGTTATCGGCGCAGCAGAGCGCATCGAAGTACAATGCCTATCAAGCCTTTGAACCCTTATTTTACGAATCGGAAGGCGACGACATCCGTACCGCCAGCGGAAGGCCGGGTAATCAGTACTGGCAGAATTCGGCAGACTACAAAATCGACGTGACCTTTGATGAGGCCGCTGAGAACATCAGCGGTACCGTCATCATCACCTATAAAAACAACAGCCCGGAGAACCTTCCTTTCCTCTGGCTGCAGCTCGATCAGAACATTTACCAGCCCGGTTCCCGGGGCATCGCCGTAACACCGGTGGGCGGCGGCCGCTGGGCCAACCGCAACTTCAACGGCGGTTACACCATCAGCGGCGTGTCGTTCGTGACGGCGGGCAAGGAACAGGCCGCCAAACACGAGATCACAGATACCCGCATGCGGGTGGAAATGCCGCAGCCGCTCAAAGCGAACGGCGGCACGGTGCAGCTGAAAGTGAAATTCGCCTTTAACATCCCGCAATACGGCACGGACCGCATGGGCATCCTGCCTACCAAAAACGGCAAGATCTACGAAATTGCCCAATGGTATCCGCGCATGTGCGTGTTTGACAACGTGCTGGGCTGGAATACCCTGCCATACCTCGGCCAGGGCGAGTTCTACCTTGAATACGGCAACATCGAGTACAACATTACCGCGCCGGCCAGCCACATCGTGGTGGGCTCCGGCCAGCTGCTCAACCCGGCCGAAGTGCTCACGCCTCAACAGCTGCAGCGCTACAAACAGGCGGAGCAAAGCGATAAAACGGTGATGCTCCGGAATGTCGGCGAGGTAACGGATGCGGCTACACGGCCGCGGAAAGACCGCCTCACCTGGAAATTCAAATGCCTCAATACCCGCGACGTTGCATGGGCTTCCTCCGCCGCATTCGTGTGGGACGCCGCCCGCATCAACCTGCCGGGTGGCCGGAAGGCGCTGGCCATGAGCGCCTATCCCGAAGAAAGCGCGGGTGACTCCGCGTGGCGCCGTTCTACGGAATTCGTCAAAGGCTGCATCGAACACTATTCCGAAAAATGGTATCCCTATACGTACCCCGTAGCCGTAAACGTGGCCGGTGTCGTAGGCGGGATGGAATATCCCGGCATCGTGTTCTGCTCCGCCCGCTCCCAAAAAGCGGGCCTGTGGGGCGTCACGAACCACGAATTCGGGCATAACTGGTTCCCCATGATCGTGGGCAGCAACGAACGCCGTTTCGCCTGGATGGACGAGGGCTTCAATACCTTCATCAACGACCTGGCCAACCGGGCCTTCAACAAAGGAGAATTCTACAACAAAGGCAGAGACCGCCACGCGGCGAGCCGCATGATGTTCTTCGATTCCGCCAGCGCCATCATGCACCGCGCGGACGTGATCCGCACCAGCAGCCTGGGCCTGCTCGCGTATTACAAACCGGCCATGGGCCTCGAGCTGTTGCGGGAGGAAGTGCTCGGGGAAGAGCGGTTCGATAAAGCATTCAAATACTACATCGACAACTGGGCATTCAAACATCCCACGCAGTGGGACTTTTTCAGGGCCATGGAAAACAGCAGCGGCGAGAGCCTCGACTGGTTCTGGCGCGGCTGGATCCTCCACAACTGGAAAGTAGACATGGGCGTGCAGGGCGTCACCTACGCGAACGATACCACCGCCATCGTGGCCGTGGAATGCCTGGAGCAGTGCCCGATGCCGCTGACCGTGGAAATCAAAACCGCCAACGGTAAAACCGATCGCGTGAAGTTACCGGTAGAAGTATGGCAGGGCGGCGCTATCTGGCGCTTCCGCTACCCGGTGCCCGCGGGCGTGAAAGTAGAGAGCGTGGTGGCCGACCCGGACAAACGCCTGCCCGACGTGAACAGCGCGAACAATGCCTGGAAACAGGGCGTATAAAACATATCAGCACATTTGCCACGAGGCTGTTCCTTTAACGGGACAGCCTTTTTTTGTACTTACCGGGCATGGGAAGACCGTTTCAGCGGGAACGGCAGGTTGTTTCCACAGGTTGGCAATCAGAGGGGCGGGAGCCGCTTGCAAGGGTTTCAATGGAAGACGGGTGCAGTCTTTAAGGGAACCACCCCATCCGGATGGCCTCGTCTCGCAAGGGCTCCAATGCAAGACGGGTGTAGTTTTTCAGGGAATCACCCCATCCGGATGGCCTCGTAAAATTGCTTCACGTAGGTGTCGCCGATGGGCACGGTGTGTGGGCCGGTGAAGATGCGCTGCCTTTCCACGCTGTCTATTTTGTCGATGGCCACGATGAACGATTTATGCACGCGCACGAAACGTTGCGGGGAAAGAATTTCCTCGAAGCTGCGGAGGTTCTGGAGGGTAAGTATTTTCTGGGTGCGCGTCTGGATGGCCACATAATTGCGCAGCGCTTCCAGGTACAGGATGTCAGCCAGGTTGACGCGCACGATGCGCTTGTCTGTCCGGATGAAAATGTATTCGCTATGCAGTGCCGCTGCTGGCGCGGATTCCCTCGGGGTGTTTTTCTGCAGCACTTTCTGCACCGCTTTGGCGAAGCGCTCGAAAGACACTGGTTTGAGCAGGTAATCCGTGGCGTCATATTGAAAGCCGTCGAGTGCGTACTCGTCGTATGCGGACACGATGATGATATCGGCCGCGCCCTGCCTGATCTGCATGAATTCTATACCGGTGAGCTCCGGCATCTGTATGTCGAGGAAAATGAGGCCCACCTGTGGTTCCTGTTTCAGAAAAGCGAGCGCCTGCAAAGGGTTGGAAAAACTCTGCAGCAGTTCCAGCTCCGGCATTTTGCGGATAAATTCCGTAATCACCTGGATCGACAGCGGCTCGTCGTCTACTACAATGCATTGAATGGCCATAGTCGCGTATTTACCAACGTATCTGCAAGTTACAATAATAATCCTGTTCGGTTTCCTGTATAGCGAGGGCGTAGCGGCCGTCGTAGATGAGATCGAGGCGCTTGCGCACGTTGTGCAGGCCGATGCCGCCGGTTTTGTCTTTCCGCTGTACCGCCTTGGCGTTGTGCACGCTGAACTCCAGCAAGCCGGGGCCGCAGTGCAGCGTGATGCGCACCGGTTTGGCGGGCTGGTTGGCGATGCCGTGCTTGAAGGCGTTTTCCACGAACGGCACCAGCAGCAGGGGAGCGATCTCATGGCCTTCTACGGCACCGGAAACGCTGAGCTGTACACAATCGTGGCAACCGGTGCGCAGGCGCTGCATGGCAATGAAATCTTCGAGATACCTGATCTCATCGGTGAGCTTGCTACGGTAACTGGTGACGGCCGGCTGCGCCACCATGTATTCCAGGATGTCCGTCAGCGTGCGGGTGGCGTTGACCACTTCCGGCGACCGCACGAGGGCGAGGGAATAGATGCTGTTCAGGCTGTTCATGAGAAAGTGGGTGTTCAGCTGCATTTTCAGGAACGCGAACTCGGCTTCCTGTTTTTGCTGCAACAGTTGCTGGCGGTACCTGTCTTCCCGGAGCCAGCTGAAAAACAGCACATACGCCGCGGCGGCTGTAAGCACGAACCCATTGGTCCACACAGCCTTCACGGCGTATTCGGAAAAAGTGGTGATCACGGGCACCAGGTTCCGGCGGCCGCGCAGCAGCATATCCTCTTCAAAAAAAGTATGGGCGACGAAATATTTTAAACAGATGCCCAGCGCCATGATCAGTACGATTCCTCCCAGCAGCGCCGGCCATCGGCGGTGCGCCACGAATTGCGGCAGGGGCCAGCGGGTGGCCGCATAAAATATCAGGAAGTTGAGAAAACCGAACAGGCCGTAGTTGATATGCATATAACGCATAACGGCCGGAGTGAGCCGGGCGGTGGCAGTGAGCAGGTTTATGCCGTACATGAGCACCATCCAAACCACCAGCAGCACAAAAAACTCCGTGACGGCGCGCCGTATCTCAGACCGCTTCGGCATATAACGGTGTTTTAAAACGGTGCATCGCATGGTAGCCCTTCAGCACAGACGAGAGCCATTTCCACTGGCCGCTCCGGCCGGGGAGGGAAATCGCCAGGTTGTCCGGCGCAATCTGCAGCCGCAGGGTAACCGGGGCGGCCGTTACCTGTTCCTGCAACAGCCGCTCCGTAGCGGTTTGCAGCAGCAGGGGCTCGATGTACAGCCCTTGCGGATTGCCTTCAATGCGCAGCTGTACGGTTTGCCGGGGAAACAGCTGGTTGTGCAGCCGGAGGTATGTTTCGTAATATTGCAGTTCTTTCTCCAGCGGGGCTTTTTCCTGTTGCACCGCTTTGTCGTACAGCATGTACCGCAGCAGGTCGGATAACTGGAGGATGGCGGCCACGCCTTCCTTGTCCCGCTTTTCCTCGTTTTGCAGCATGGTTTCCAGCGCTCTCAGCTTGCGCAGCAGCAAAACGGACGAGAACCGCATCCGCTCGTATTGCCGGAAAGCGTCTGTAGCGGCCTTTTGCAGCAGGCGGCTTTGCTGGTCGCTGTTGCGCCAGTTCAGGAAGATGTAATAAGCATATGCAACGGCGCAAACGGCGATGCCGGTTTGCAGCGTATGGCGGAAGTAACCGAAGAAAGTAAAATACGTTTTTTTGATACCGATGAGCGCGATGGCCTTTTGCAGCACTTCGTCGCGGAACAGCTGGCCCACGCCGAATTTCAACAGGCAAAACGACAGCACTAAAGCGACCGCCGCCGTAATGGCTTTGCCATGCTGTTTTTCCCGGTGCAGGGGCAGGGCCGTGAACACGAGCAGGTAGAAAAGGTGGAAATTGATGAAGCCGTACAATATATAACGCACCACGAACCATTTTATCCCCAATGCACTGCTCCAGTTAACGCGCAGGCTCGGGTAAATATACAGCATCACCAGGGCCAACCAGATGGCCAGGTGTACGAAGTAACGGTATGGTCCGCGGTCTGTCATAAAGGCCCTAAGATACAGTATCCGCGGGCATTTTGGCGTGTTTTTTTTCGTCCTCCCCGCCAGGCGGTATGTACCTGCAGAATGCCGGTACGTACAGTTTTTAGACCAGGGTACCGGACGCGCTGTATTTTGTGCCCGTTCATGACAGCCGTTTTTTTCATGGCAGCGAATTCATCCAGGAACCGACCCGTTTTTCAGACAGGAGACATTATACAAAGACAGTGTATAAATCAGCAACCAACCATCCAACCACCAACCAAATCTTGAAAGTATGAGGTATTTTCTATTACTATCCCTGGCCTGTATGATAAGCATGGGCGCTCTGGCCCAACAGGTGATCAGGGGAACGGTACGGGATTCCGTTACGCAGGCGCCCATTCCCGGCGCCACCATCAAGGTCGTGAACGGCACCGGCGGCGTGGTAACCAACGCCAAAGGAGAATTCGAACTGCGGGTGCCGGCCAATGCCCAGCTCCGTATTTCTTCCATGGGCTTCGAAAGCGTGATAATGCCGGCGGCCCGGGTGGTCGTTCGCCCGGTCATGCTGCAGGTCAGCGCTCTTAGCCTGCAGTCCACCGTGGTGGTGGGGTACGGCTCCCAGCAGCGGCGCAACGTCACCAATAGCATTTCCTCGGTGAGCAGTAAAAAACTGGCGCCTGAGAACAACATCGTCAGCGATATCGGCAAGGCGCTGCAGGGCCGGGTGGCAGGCGTAATGGTCGCCAACAGCTCCGGTACGCCGGGCAACCAGCCCAACATCCAGATACGCGGCGTACAATCCGCCAGCGCGCAGGACGCCCGGCCGCTGCTCGTGATCGACGGCCTCGTGGTGGAAGGTACCGCCGTGAACCTGAACGCCATCAACCCGCAAGACGTAGAGTCGGTCGAAGTGCTGAAAGATGCGGCTTCCGCCGCCATCTACGGCGCCCGCGGCTCTACCGGCGTGATCATCATCACTACCAAGAAAGGCAAACAGAACAGCAAGCCGGCCTTTACCGTAAACGCTTACACGGGCTTCAATAACGCCCCCACCAGCCGTCGCATGCTCACCACCGGAGAATATGAAGAGGTGTTCAAAGAATCGCGCAACAACCGCGTCAAAGACATCGATGCCCTGCTGGCCAACCCGGGCAGTCTCACCCCCACGCAAATCAGCCAGCTGCAGAGCGAATCGACACGCCTGAAAAGCCAGGTGGACGCGCTGAAAATGGCCAACCGCAATACCGACTGGATTGACCGCATCAAGAACAAAAGAGCGCCGGTAAACAACGTCCAGGCCAGCATGAGCGGCGGCGGGGAGAAAAACAATTATTACCTTTCGCTCGGCCGCTTCCAGGAAGACGCCACTTTCGGCACCGGCCGCTTTGAAAGATATACCGGCAAAATCGATATCACCCAGCAGGTGAATAACTGGCTGAAACTGGCCGCCAACCTCAATATTTCGCAGAGCGCGGTGAAAAACAGCAGCTTCCCGCTGGTTAGCGCCTTTAACGCCCGCCCTGACACGCCGGAAGAACCAGTCATTCTCCCGGACGGTTCCCTGGGGTATTATGTAGGCCGCCAGCAGCACCCGCTGGGCGACATGCGCGAAAACCGCAACAAACGCAAAACGCTGACCTATTTCGGCAACCTGGCGGCGGACCTGCAACTGCACCGTACCCTGCAATTCCGCTCGGCATTTTCGCTGAACAAATACAATACGAACGGCAACGATTTCCAGTCGCCCTACGGCTACCTGGGCGCATTCAATAAGGGTACCCTGAAAGTGAGCGGTAACGATAATCTTTCCTACAATTGGGATAACTATTTCACCTATACCAACCGCTGGCACAAACTGGGGCTCAACGGTACCGCCGGTTATACCTATTACAGCACCGAGCAGAACTCGTTCGGGTACGATCTCAACGGCTTTCCGAAAGTGGAAGGCATCACCGGCGGCGGTGCGGCGGCATCCTACGGCAGCATAGCCGCCATCGCCTCGCTCAATTCCAGCAGCCTGGAAACGTCCGAAGCCTGGTTTGCGCGGATGGGACTGGAGTGGGACGGTAAATACATGCTGAACGCCAGCATCCGTACGGACGGTTCTTCCAAACTGGCCCGTCACAACCGGTACAGCTGGTTTCCTTCCGTGTCCGCCGGCTGGGATGTAGCCCGTGAAGATTTTATGCAGGGCGTGAAATGGGTGCAGTTCCTGAAACTGCGCGCCAGCTACGGTATCAGCGGCAACATCCGCCCGCTGGCCACTTACGGCGCCTTCGACCTGATGCAGGCTACCACCTACCTCGGCGAGCCCGCCCTGAAACTGCGGGATGTGATCAGCAACCCTGCTGTTCGCTGGGAACAAACGGAACAGGTAGACGGGGGCATCGATATCGGCATGTTCGCCAACCGCCTCTACCTCACCGTGGATTACTACGACAAAACCACCGAAGGCCTCCTCAGCAGCCGCTTCATTCCCTGGGAATTCGGCGCGCAAACCATTCCCTTCAACGTGGGCAATATCCGCAACCGCGGGATAGACATCGAAGTAAGCTATGGCAGCCGCCAGCATGCCGCATTCACCTGGAAAGCGGAAGCCAACTTTAACTTCAACCGCAACAAAGTGCTGTCGCTCTCCGATTCAGTGATCAACTACGGCACGTTCATTTTCGGGGGACCGGGCTCCAAGGTGAAAGTAGGCCAGCCGGTTGGTTCCGTTGAAGTATACCAGTCGCTCGGCGTAGACCCGCAAACGGGCGATCTCGTGTACCAGGATGGTAACAAAGACGGTGTCATCAACACCAAAGATTATGTTACCGTTCCCATCGCGCTGCCGAAATTCGTCGGTGGCTTCAACCTCAGCCTCGGCTACCGTAATTTTTCACTCGAGGCGCTGTTCAACTTCAACGCCGGTTCGAAAGTGTACGACTACTACGAGCAAACGCTGCGCAACTACGACATGGACTTTTTCGGCGTGATGCCCAATAAATTCAATATCGTAAACCGCCGCTGGCGCAAGCCCGGCGACGTGACCGACATTCCGCGGGCCATTGTGGGCCAGCACGGCGCGGGAAAAACGACCGACTGGAATTACCGCCCCAGCACACAATACATTTACGACGCTTCTTACTTCCGCCTTCGAAACCTGATGCTCGCGTATGATGTGCCCGCCAAACTGCTGAAAAAAGCAGGTGTGAACAAGTTGAGGTTGTATGCTTCCACGCAGAACCTGTTCACGATCTCCAAATACATCGGCTTCGACCCCGAAGCGGCCGCCAACAGCGGTATCGTTTCGAGCAATATGCCTAACCCGCGGGCCATGGTAGCCGGCATTGATCTGTCATTCTAAACCGCATCAACCATGAAGAAATACTTTATATATCATATCGCCGCTTTCATCGCCCTGTCGTCTTGCAGCAACAAGCTGGATGTGTACCCGGATACGCAGATCGCGCCGGACCAGGTGACGAAAAACAACCTGCCGCTGCTCGTGAACGGCGCGCGGCTGGGGCTGACCAACAACAGTTTTTACGGTTATTTCGCGTTGCCGGACGTTATGTCTGACGATGTGCAAACACTCAGCTTCGCCGGGTATGAAGCCTGCAACATCCCGGTGACGGATAACACGCTCACTTTCGCCTACCGCTATCCCTACCAGTGTATTACAAATGCCAACAGCGCGATTAATTTCGGCGAAAAGAACCTCGAGGATGCGATCAAACCCGCCGTGGGAGAAGCGTACCTGTTGCGCGCGTATGCCTACATGCTGCTGACCGACCAGTTCGGCGATGTGGCCATCATGCTCGGCGGAGAAGACCCGCTGTCGCTGCCGCATCGTAAACCCGCAGCTGAAGTGGAGGCGCTGATCATGGCCGACCTGAATAAAGCGGTTACCTATTTGCCTGACTTTGCCGGCAAAACGCTGGTGGCCAGCAAACAGGCCGCGCAGCTGCTGCTGGCGAGGCTGTACCTCCAAACCGGTAAGCATGCCGAAGCCAAACAGCTCGCAGAAAGCGTGATTGCCTCCGGCAAGTTTACGCTGGAAGCGGCCGCGAAGTTTTCGGAAACATTTAAATACAACACCGCTTCCAAAGAGATGATTTACGCCATTGGCGAAACGTCGAACGCCGGCAGCACCGCGTACGGCCTGCCCAGTGTGTATGGCCCCGGTGGCACCGGACAGGCGGGCAGCGGCAATACCTGGATTGATTCCAACATGGTAAAGGCCCACGATGCCGGCGATATCCGCAAAACACTTTATCTCAAAAAGAAAGCGCCCAATCTGGTGAACGAAGTGTATTACCTGATGAAGTTCCCGATGGAGGCTACGCCGGCATATACCATTTGCCGGTATAGCGAGGCTTTGCTGATTTCCGCCGAAGCTACCGCGCGCGGCGGAACGGTGGATGTGACGCGGTACAACGAATTGCGCAGCAAACGCGGCGCCACCACGCGCCAGAACAGCGACTTTGCCACTCCGCAGGCTTTCCTGAACGAAATAGAGCAGGAGAGAAGGAGGGAATTTGCCGGGGAAAGGATGCGCTGGAACGACATGCGCCGCTTCGGCAAAGCAGTACCTTATCTCACTACCCTGCGGCAGCCCGCAGGCCACGTGCTGATGCCGCTGCCCGATAGAATGCTAACATTGAACCCGAATATCAAACAGAACGAAGACTATTAAAAAATCTGAACCAATGATTAAATCAGTAATGAAACCTGCACTGGTACTGGCTTTTATAAGCCCGATGGCGCTGAAGGCGCAAAAAACCGCGCTGCCAAAACAGATTACGGTAAAAGGAAAAGTGCAGTTTACCGTGCCCGCCGGTTCTCCTAATAAAATCTGGCTCTCCCGCGATATGGGCACCGGTAAACCCGTGCTGGTGGATTCCACTGTGCTGAAGGACGATCTTACCTACAGCTTTACCATCAAACAGGACCATCCGGGTATTTACAGCCTGAACATCATGCACTGGGACCGTATCAGTTTCTGGAGCGACGCGGATGTGAAAATCAGCTCCCGCGGTTACGACACCGCCAAGATGAAAATGAAAATCCCGCATTTTTATTTCGTGGAAGGATCGCCGGACAACAACTTCATCAACCAGATGGAGTTGAACAACACCAACGGCTACCTCCGCATGGTGGACGAGTACAACGAAGAATACTTTGCCAAGCAGCACAAGGAAAAGAACGGCGATTCCGCCTGGGCCAGCTACCTGGTTACCCGCAAGCGCTACAACCCCATGCGGGAGGATGTAAGGCAGCGGAATGAATTGCTGATGAAGATTTATGAAGACCGGCCCGTGCTGGTTTACGCATTGCGCTCCATGAGCGGCACCGAAAGCAGTGAAAAGTACGCCGAAGCGCTTGCCAAACTGGATAACCTGATCAAAAAGTATCCCTGGCTCACGGAAGCGAAAGACATGAAAGCCACCATTCTGAAAAATAAGGCGCAGGCGATGAAGCTGAAACCCGGCCAGCCTGTGCCTTCCATTTCTTACCCCGATGAACTGGGCCAACTGCAGGGTCTGGAACAATACCGTGGCAAATACCTGCTGATCGACTTCTGGGCCAGCTGGTGCGGCCCCTGCCGCCAGGCCATCCCGAAAGTGAAGGAGCTGTATGCGCAGTATAAAGACAAAGGTTTCGACGTGGTAAGCGTGTCTATCGACACCGACAAAAAAGCCTGGATGAAGGCCATGGCAGACGAAAGTATGCCCTGGAAGCAAATGCTGAGCGACAACAAAGATAAAACGATGGAATTGTTCCAGTTTTCCGGCATCCCTACTTTGTATGTAGTGGACCCGCAAGGCAAGATCGTTTCCAGGTACACCGGCTACAGCCCCGAAACCGGCGCTGAAATAAAAGCCATCATGGAAAAAGGCATCGCACCCAAGCCCGCCGGCGAACGGAAAGTGATCCCCGCCGTGGCGATGTAATGAGGAAGCAAGTCGCCGGTCATCGCCGTTGCGCTGCCGGAACGGCAAGCCCGCATCACTGATGCCAAGAGCGACATATTGTACAATTCAATGCTCACGCAGGCGCTGGCGGTAACGTCGGCGCCTGTATCAAAAATACCGGAAGTATGAAAAGAATATTGGGTTTGGCGGCCGTGGCCGCCTGCACCATGCCCGCGATGGCCCAGCAGGGATATACCATCGACGCACAGCTGAAAAACCAGGGGACATATAAATTGTCCGTTGCGTACCAGACGGCCGCCGGCAGGCAGACCGATACCCCGCAGGTGGTTGGCGGCGACCGGTTCCGGTTTGCCGGCAAAGTAGGCGAACCGGTGGTAGCGTTTCTGTTCAGCAGCAGCCCGGCTGCCCGGCATGAAATCGTGAAAGGCGGGATGTTCATGCCCGCGCCTGCGCTGGAATTCGTGCTCAGCAACGATCCGGTCACCATCAACGGGAATATGGAAGAAGGATTTGCAGCGGAGGTGAAGGGCGGGCGGCTCAACGACGAGCTGAACCAACTGAAAGCGAAAGATGTGCCGATGAGCCGCCAGGTATGGGAGCTGCGAAAAGCGTCCACCAGCATTCCGCGAACGGATACCGCCGCCCACCGCGCGTCCCGTGAAAAAATCGCCGCCATTGAAAAGGAACGCCTGGCGCTCCGGAAGGATTATATCAGCCGGCACCCGGCATCGTTTATCAGCATGTACCTGCTCAGCCAGCTGTACAGCGATTACAGCCCGGAAGCCTATGAGCAGGCTTACAAAAAAATGGCGGCAAATTATAAAACGTCGTATTACGGAAAGGTGGTGGCCGGTAAGATAGAAAGCGCGAAAGCCACTGCCATCGGGCAACCCGCCATTCCGTTCACGAAGAAAGACATCAACGGGAAAGATTTCAGCCTCGCTTCCCTGAAAGGTAAATACGTACTCCTCGATTTCTGGGGCAGCTGGTGCGGGCCCTGCCGCCAAAGCCATCCCCACCTGAAAAAAGTGTACGGGAAATACGCTCCGAAGGGCCTTGAGATCGTAGGTATTTCGGAGGAAAAGATGCCGGATCTCGCCAAATCCGAAGCCGCCTGGAAAAAGGCCGTGCAGGACGATGGGATCAACTGGCTGCACGTGATGAACAATTACGGCAAAGAAGAATTCGATCTCGTACAGAAATACGGAGTGACGGGTTTTCCCACCAAATTCCTGCTAGACAAGGAAGGCAGGATACTGTTTAAAATAATAGGCGCGGGTGAAGAAGGCGATGCGGCGGTTGACAAAAAACTGAAGGAAGTTTTTGGAGAATAATAATTAAATGGTAAGGTTTAGACACAAAAAGTGCGGGTGTATGCCCGCACTTTTTTTATTGCAATGGCCCGCAGGATTGCTCCGTGGGCATCGCCGGTATCCCGTTGTAGTTTACTTCAGGCTATTCAATCCACGACACGATCTCTTCCAGGAAGCGCTGATCGGTTTCATCGAAGGTGTTCAGGTCCGCGCTGTCAACGTCCAGCACGCCAATCACTTCGCCGTTTTTGAACACCGGCACCACGATCTCCGAGCGGGAGAGGCTGCTGCAGGCGATATGGCCGGGGAACGCTTCCACATCCGGCACGATGAGGGTTTTGGCCTGTTCCCATGCCGTGCCGCATACGCCTTTGCCATAACGGATGCGGGTACACGCTACCGGGCCCTGGAAGGGCGCCAGCACCAGTTCGTTGTTTTTGACGAGATAGAAGCCCACCCACAGCCAGCCGAACTGTTCCTTGAGGGCGGCGGTGATGTTGGCGAGGTTGGCCGTTTGGTCTGGCTCGCCGGTGATGAGGGCTTTGATCTGCGGGAGCAGGGTAGTGTACTGTTCCGCTTTCGTGCCTTTTGCGATGGTTAAGTCTTCTGCCATATCTGAAAAATAAAAGGCGCCGGTGAAGCGCCTTTGTGTATTAAAGAAATCCTAATTCGAGTTTTGCTTCTTCGCTCATCATGTCGCGCGTCCATGGCGGGTCGAATGTGAGCCTTACGTCTGCGCCGCCTACGCCGGGAATGGCCAGTATCTTGTTGTTCACTTCTTCCATGATACTGCCGGCTACGGGGCAGCCGGGGGCGGTGAGGGTCATGATCACGAGCACGTTGTTGTTCTCGCCGATCTCTATTCTATAAACCAGGCCCAGGTCGAAGATGTTGACCGGAATTTCCGGGTCGTGCACCGTGCGTAATGCTTCTTCCACCTGGTCTCTGAGTGTTGTTTCCATGTTCTGCTAGTTTTGTTGGATCGATTTGGCCTGGTACCCGATGGCATACAGCTTGATCTGTTTGAGCATGGAGAGCAAACCGTTGGAGCGGGTGGGGGAGAGATGGCTGGTAAGGCCGATGGCGTCTATGAAATAGATCTCCGCGTTGGCGATGTCTTTTGGCGTTTGGTGGCTGAGCACCTGGATTACCAGGCCCACGAGGCCTTTGGTGATCACTGCGTCGCTATCGGCCGTAAAAACCAGTTTATCGCCCTGCATTTCCGCGTGCAGCCATACTTTGCTCTGGCAGCCGCGGATGAGGTTATCGTCCGTTTTATATTTCGGGTCGATGAGCGGCAGGTCTTTCCCCAGCTGAATGATGTACTCGTATTTCTCCATCCAGTCGCCAAACACCTCAAAATCAGCAATGATATTATCCTGTTGCTCTTTAATGGTCATTGTTCTCGTCGTTTGTTTATCCCAGTAAAGTTACGGCTTTTCGCACACCTTCCACGAGGCGGTCGATGTCGGCCGTAGTGTTGTAGAGCGCCAGCGACGCCCGGACGGTGCCGGGGCATTCGAAGCGGTCCATCAGCGGCTGGGTGCAGTGGTGGCCGGTGCGTACGGCAATGCCTTGCTGGTCGAGCAGCACGCCCACATCGGAGGGGTGATGCTGGCCAACCAGGAAAGAAATGGCGCCGGCGCGGTGTTTGGCCTCGCCGATCAGCCGCAGTTCCGGGATGGTTTTGAGTTGCGCCACGGCGTATTCCGTGAGCTGGTGCTCATACGCCTGTATTTTGTGGATACCCAGCTGCGTTACATAGGCAACGGCAGCGCCGAAACCGATGGCCTCGCAGATGGCGGGGGTGCCGGCTTCGAACTTCAGCGGGGGCTCCGCATAGGTTGTTTTTTCGAAAGTGACATGTTTGATCATGTCGCCGCCGCCCTGGTAGGGAGGCAGTTTCTGGAGCCAGCTTTCTTTGCCGTACAGGATGCCGATGCCGGTAGGGCCGTACACCTTGTGGGAAGAAAGGGCGAGGAAATCGACATTCAGCTCATGCACTTTGATGGGCGTATGGGCGATGGCCTGCGCGGCGTCGAGCAACACGGGGATGCCGGCGGCGTGGGCCATGTTGATGATGTCTTTCACCGGGTTGATGGTGCCCAGCGTATTGGAAATCCAGGTAACGGACACGATTTTCACGCGGGGGCCAAGCATGGAAGCATAGGCATCCATATCCAGTTCGCCTTTATCCGTCACCGGGATCACTTTCAGGTGCGCCTTTTTTTCTTCGCAGGCCAGCTGCCAGGGCACGATGTTGGAGTGGTGCTCCATGCCGGAAATGATCACCTCGTCGCCCTCGTGCAGGAATTCCCTCCGGAAACCCGCTGCCACCAGGTTGATGGCGTCGGTAGTGCCTTTGGTGAACACCACTTCGTGATGGTGGGCGCCGATGAAAGCGGCCACCTGGTGGCGGGCTGCTTCGTAGGCCGACGTTGCTTTCTGGCTGAGGGTATGCACACCGCGGTGCACGTTGCTGTTATAGCCGGTGTAATATTCCTGCATGGCGCGGATGACCTGTACGGGCTTCTGCGTAGTGGCCCCGTTGTCGAGGTACACCAGCGGGTTGCCGTTTACGGACTGCTGGAGAATCGGGAACTCGTTCCTGATCAGCTCCACGTCCGGCCATATGGTATTCTTTGCGGTGGCGGTTTCCATGGTAATGCCGGTTTAGTTGTTAACCGCGGCGCTCAGGTAGCGGGTAGCGATCTGCTCCACCTGTTTGCGCACGGCTGGAATTTTGACCTGTGCGGTGATATCGAAGGCGAATGCTTTTACCAGCATGCTGCGGGCCTGCGCATCGCCGATACCGCGGGCTTTCAGGTAAAAGAGCGCTTCGTCGCTCACCTGGCCGATGGTGGTGCCGTGGCTGCATTTCACGTCGTCCGCAAAAATTTCAAGCTGCGGCTTGGTGTAAATGTTCGCTTCGGGACTGATCACCAGGTTATTGTTCTGCTGGAAAGCGTTTGTTTTCTGTGCGTCTTCATGCACGAATATCTTGCCGTTGAAAACGCCGGTAGCTTTGTCCATCAGCACGCCGCGGTACAGCTCGTTGCTTTCGCAGTTGGGCATGCGGTGGTCTACGCTGGTATGATTGTCTACCAGCTGGCTGCCGGTAGCGATGTAGAAGCCGTAGAGGTGCGTTTCGGTACGTTCGTCGTCGAGCGAAATGTTGAGGTTATTCCTCACCAGCTCTGACTCCGACAGGGTGAACGTGTAGTTGTTGTAAAGGCTTTTGCCCAGTTGCTGCACCAGCGTCTGGTTGATGAAGCGGAGCTGGTTGCCGCCTGTTTGCAGCTGGTAGTGGCTCATTTGCGCGCGTTCCGCGGTAACGGCCTCTATCACGCTGTTTACCACAATGGGGCCGGTCTGGCCGATGCCGGCGGCGGATTCGATGATCTGCACGGCGGCGCCTTCCTGCGCAATCCAGAGATGGCGCGGGTTCAGCAGCAGGCTGCTGGTATTGTGATACAGGTGGATGATGTGGATGGGCTTTTCGAGCTGTGCCTTGGCTTTCGCTTCAATAAAGAGACCGTTGGTGAAAAAGGCGGTATTGAGCTGGGCGAAGTGATGCTCGTTCAGCTTTTTGCTTTTGTTGAAGTGGGCTGCAAAGGCGGGCTCGTTGCCGGCTTCGCTCATTTTCAGCACAGTGGCCTGTTTGGCGGGCGGCAGCTCGGACAACTGCGGTTGCAGTTCCCCGTTGAGCAGCACGATGCGATAAGTATCCGGCAGCAGCAGCTCGGTGGCTTCCAGCTCTTCCGCGCTGAGGGCGATGGGCTGGGGGAGCTCCAGGGTCTGCAGGTTGCGGAAGAAGGGAATCACGTTGGTGTATTTCCAGTCTTCCGTTTTAACGGTCGGGAACCCGCCGAGGGCCTGGAACTGGGCGAAAGCCGCCTTCCGGGCGTCGGAAAACTGCGCCCCGTTTGCGAGGGCGCTGAACTGCGCGGGCAGCGAATCGTATAAAGATGTAGTATTGTTAGTGATAGTGGTCATGGTCTATTGTACGGGTTCTTCTAAACGGATGTCTTCTTTCAGCCAGTCGTAGCCTTTTTCTTCGAGCTCCAGCGCCAGTTCCTTGGTGCCTGATTTTACGATGCGGCCGTTGTAGAGTACGTGTACAAAATCCGGAACGATATATTCCAGCAAACGCTGGTAGTGCGTGATGATGACAAAAGCATTGTCTTTGCTGCGGAGCTTGTTAACGCCGGCAGATACGATGCGGAGGGCGTCGATGTCGAGGCCGGAATCGGTTTCGTCCATGATCGCCAGTTTGGGCTCCAGCATGGCCATCTGGAAGATGTCGTTTCTTTTCTTTTCACCACCGGAGAAACCTTCGTTGAGGGAGCGGTTCATCAGGTTGGCGTCGAACTCCATCAGTTTCTGCTTGGATTTCAGCATATCCAGGAACGCTTTGGCCTGCATCGGTGGCTCGCCGTGGTAAGCGCGGATTTCGTTCACTGCGGTTTTGAGAAAGTTGATGTTGGACACGCCGGGTATTTCTACCGGGTACTGGAAGGCGAGGAATAAACCTTCGCGGGCGCGCACTTCGGGGCTCATGTCGAGCAGGTCTTTGCCGTCGAACTCCACGGAACCTTCCGTTACTTCATACGCTTCACGACCGGCCAGCACGGAGGCCAGGGAACTTTTACCGGAACCGTTGGGCCCCATGATGGCGTGTACTTCGCCCGCTTTTACATTCAGATTAATGCCTTTCAGAATAGCATTTCCTTCTACTGCTGCATGCAGGTTTTTGATATTGAGCATCTCTTTGGTATTAATTGTTATCCCACACTACCTTCCAGGGTAATGGACAATAATTTTTGCGCTTCCACGGCGAATTCCATGGGCAGCTGGTTTAAAACTTCTTTTGCGTATCCGTTCACGATCATGTTCACCGCCTGTTCGCTGTCTATCCCTCTCTGGTTCAGGTAAAACACCTGGTCTTCCCCGATCTTGGAGGTAGTGGCCTCGTGTTCCACCATCGCTGTATTGTTCTTGGACTCGATGTAAGGGAACGTGTGCGCACCGCAACGGTCGCCGATCAACAACGAGTCGCACTGCGTAAAGTTCCGGGCATTGGTGGCGTTGGGGCCTACCTTTACCAGGCCACGGTAAGTGTTCTGACCGTGCACGGCGGAAATGCCCTTGGAAATGATGCGGCTGCGGGTGTTTTTACCGATGTGCACCATTTTGGTGCCGGTGTCTGCCACCTGCCTTTTGGAGGTAACGGCCACGGAATAGAACTCACCGATGGAATTGTCGCCCTGCAGAATAACGCCGGGGTATTTCCAGGTGATGGCGGAGCCGGTTTCCACCTGCGTCCAGGATATCTTGGAATTTTTGCCTTTGCAGATACCGCGCTTGGTTACGAAGTTGTAGATACCGCCCTTGCCGTCTTTGTCGCCAGGGTACCAGTTCTGTACCGTGGAGTATTTGATCTCGGCGTTGTCGAGCGCGATCAGTTCCACCACAGCTGCGTGCAGCTGGTTTTCGTCGCGCATGGGAGCGGTGCATCCCTCCAGGTAGCTGACGTAGCTGCCTTCGTCGGCCACGATGAGCGTGCGCTCGAACTGGCCGGTGTTTTTGGCGTTGATGCGGAAATAGGTGGATAACTCCATCGGGCAGCGTACGCCCTTGGGGATATATACAAAGGAGCCGTCTGAAAATACTGCGCAGTTCAGGGCGGCATAGATGTTGTCCGATTGCGGCACCACGGTACCGAGGTATTTACGGAGCAGTTCAGGGTGTTCCTGTACTGCTTCGGAGAAGGAGCAGAAGATGATACCCAGGTCGTTCAGCTGTTTTTTGAAAGTGGTGGCCACCGATACGCTGTCGAACACGGCGTCTACCGCCACGCCGGAGAGCATTTTCTGCTCTTCCAGGGGGATACCCAGTTTTTCGAAGGTGCGGAGCAGTTCCGGGTCCACCTCGTCGAGACTTTCGTACTTTACCTTGTTTTTCGGTGCGGCATAGTAGGAAACACTCTGGAAGTCCACTTCCGGCAGCTTGAAGTTCTGCCAGGTAGGCATGCTCAGCTTCTGAAAAAGCTGGAAGCCCTTTAAACGCCACTCCAGGAGCCATTCCGGTTCGTTCTTTTTGGCGGAAATGAAACGGATAATCTCTTCGTTCAACCCCGGAGGCGCGATATCCATCTCGATATCGGTCTCGAACCCGAACTCATAATCCCGGCCGGCCAGTTCCTGTAATATGTCTTGTTCTGCGCTCATAATATATTATACTTCTCTATCAAATTATTGGGTTCCACTACGTCAAAAGCAATCCAACCCGTGGATTGCCGACCTTTTTATACCGTATTATATTGTGTAATTTTGTTACGCCGGTACAAAGATAGTGCCTTGGAGGCGGTAATTAATCACCTGCCTTCCGCGAATTTCAAACTGGTACACAAATACTTTCTTTGAAATCCCCACAAAGTTACGATATTTGCGAATAAAGCAAGTAGAAACTTGGAAAATTATAAAGCATACCATACCACCTCTACAGACCGTATGTTGCTGCTGCTCAAAACGAAAGGGCCGCTGGCGACTACTGCTGTTGCGCAGGAGCTGGGCATTACCGGCGAGGGGGCCCGTCAGCAGCTGCAACGGCTGGCGGAAGAAGGTTGGGTGCTTTTTGAGTCCATTTCCAAGGGGGTGGGCCGCCCTTCGCTGGTGTGGAGCCTGTCTGAACGGGGGAACCGCCGTTTCCCCGATACACATGCTGAACTGACGGTACAACTGATCAATACCATCCGCGACGTGCTGGGCGACGAAGCGCTGGGCCGGGTCATTTCTTCCCGGGAGCATAAAGCCCTTTTACGGTATTATGACATCCTCCGCCTGGAGGATGGCCTGGAGGCCAAAGTGCGGAAATTCGCCGAATTGCGCTCGGCCGACGGCTACCTGGCCGAATACCGCGCCGAAGGAGACGGATTCCTGATGATCGAGAACCATTGCCCCATTTGTGCGGCCGCCACGGCCTGCCACGACATCTGCAAAGTAGAACTGCAGACTTTCCAGCAAATCTTCAAAGAGTGGGGCACCATCGAGCGGCTCGACCATGTGCTGGAAGGAGCGCGCCATTGCGCTTACCGGATTATGCCGGTTTAATCTTATATAGCTGTTTTTTATTCAAACCACCCTCTAACCGCATTGGCGGCTCATTTTGCTGTTTTTTACTCAAAAGCGTCCTCCAAAACAGCCGTACCGTCCAGCCTGGCCAGCCTAACGGCATTGACGGCTCCGGGCCCCCCGAAACGGTAACTCACCCCCACAATGTTGTTCGCCTTGCGGGAGCAGGTGTCTGCGTACGCCGTTTTCCCGTTCACCCAGATCTGCACTTTCCTGTCGCGGACTTCGCACCGCAATTGTACCGGTTCGCTCATATTGCATCCGAAGGCGGACAGATCGGCGGTTTTGGCGCTCACCGGTTTATCGTCGACCATCAGGCCCATTTCCGCCACACAGCCGGGGATGCCCAGCGGAAACATAAAAATGGAATTTTCACAATGAATTAGCACGGTCACCTGTTGGCAAATGGCGGAGCCCTGACCGTAGTCGCTCTTCACCTCCGTTTCAAACAAGAAGTTATCGTTTCGCAGCCCTTTCATGTCTCCTATATTATATATGCGGATTTCCGGCGCCTGCGGCTGCAGCGGGATGTTTTTGCTTTGAAGCAGCGCCGGCGTTACCCGGAGGGCGCTGTCTCTTCGCACTTCGTCCTGCGTAAAATAGACCGGTACAGGCCGTTGATCTGCCGCCGCCAGCCATCCGCCGGACGGGATAAGCAGGTCGTGTTCCCTGACGATGGCTTTGCCCACAATCAGCTTTGCCCGGAAATAGCCGGGATAATAGTACATAGACGTATAGGTGTTGCCGTTAGCTGGCACGGCAAACCTGCGCCGCGGGTCCCACGACTGCTGGATGAACACGGAATCGTCACCGGCCGCCGCCGCATCGTACCGGAATATCACCGAATTGGGAATGCCGCCTGAAAGGGGCTCGCTGCTGAAACTGAAACGCAGGTTGCGCGCGGCAGGCGCTTTACTATTGTACATCCAGCCGGCAAGCGCCAGCACGGCCACTATGCCGGGAATGAGATACCGGGCAAGGCCGCGGTTGCGGGTTTTGTTTGCAGGATGAGGTGCTGCGGCCGACCGTGGACCGGCATCGGCAGCCGGTTGCCATGTTGCGGCAGGTTCATCTGCTTTCCCGGGCGCCGCCGCTGCGGTACCGGGCGTTACGGAGGCTTCATGCGCTTCCGGCGCGTCCCCGGGTAAGGAAACCGCGTCTCCGGGCAGGTTGCCGGCCTGCAGCTGTCGCTGCCGGAATTCGCGCCAGCTTTCGAATCCGGCAAATACCGCCAGCGTGTTTAAAGTGGTCAGGGAAGGGAGGCTGTCGTATTTCACTTTTCCCCACACTCTTTTCAATGTACTGACGCTCAGCACCACCTGTGTTTCCTCAAAAATGCGCGTGCCCAGCGTTTCAAAATCCTGATTCTGCCAGTCGTCACTTGGTCCCCAGCCGAGTTTCCGCTCGATCAGCGCGCAACAGGCCTGTAGCAGATCGTTCTTGTTCATGATTGATAATCAGTTAAATATGGCGTGAATAACTTTGAATAAACTTGAAGCCGTTCTGAATAACTACCAACTTGCAGGATGGCATAACTTGCCGTGGATACCGCATCCAAAGTAATGTTTTTCACGCATTCTAAAACCCGATTTTACATGTTCCGCCTTCTGATTATCCTGATTTTTTTATCCGAACGGGCCGCTGCGCAAACAGCGGTCCCGTTTGATTCCCCGCGCTGGAAAATCGTTGGGGAAGAAACCGTAAAAGAAACCCACCTGGGCCGGCCGGCGCTCCGGCTGAAGAAAGGGCGGGCGTTGCTGACCGGCGCCAATTTCCGCAATGGAACCATAGAATTCGACATCGCGCTGAAAAAGGCGCGCTATTTCCCCGCCGTGCAGTTCAGGGTGCAGGATGATAAAAATTTCGAGGAGTATTACCTGCGCCCGCACCAGAGCGGCAACCCGGACGCGATGCAATACGTTCCCGTGAGCAACGGCCACGGCGGCTGGCAATTGTATTACGGTACGGGCTACAACAACGCGGTGGAGCTGCCCTTCGACCGGTGGCTGCATATCCGCATCGTGGTGAAAGATAAACAGGCTGAAATTTTTTTCGATAACAGTGAACAACCGGTGCTTTTCATCCAGCAGCTGAAGCGGGCCGTAGCCGCCGGCATGATCGCCCTGGCCAATCCCTCCCCGGAAACCGTCTGGTACAGCAATCTCGTGTACACGCCGTCCGACGGGGTGGCCATCAAAAGCAAAACCGTGCCGCCGGCGCCCCTGCCGGAAGGGGCTATTCAAGACTGGGCCGTGAGTAGCCTGGTCACTGAAAAGAGCCTGCTGCACAAAACGCGGCTGCTGCCGGAAGATACGGCCTCGCTTCGCTGGAAACAATTATGGGCGGACGCCAACGGAATTACCGACCTGTCTGTTCACTCCGCTATCACGCCCGACAGCAACACCGTTTTTGTGCGCAAGGTGATTTATGCGGACGAGCCGGGCATTAAAAAACTGAGCTTCGGTTTTTCCGACCGGGCCAGGGTGTACTTCAATAACCGCTTGCTGTATGCGGGCGACGATGTGTTCATGTCGCGCGATTACCGCTTCCTGGGCACCGTGGGCTATTGGGATGCGCTGTACCTGCCGCTCGAAAAGGGCCGCAACGAATTGTGGATCGCCGTGTCGGAATCGTTTGGCGGCTGGGGGGTGAAGGCGAAGCTGGAATAACCCGGCGGTTCATCGCCACCAACTCATGAACCGGAAGTTTTTATATCTTGGGGAGGTATAAATCATGTGCTATGTTCTTCCGGCAAATTCCCCTTGCTATCAAGAA
Organism: uncultured Chitinophaga sp.; assembly: GCA_965653365.1. GTDB lineage: Bacteria > Bacteroidota > Bacteroidia > Chitinophagales > Chitinophagaceae > Chitinophaga. The sequence continues at coordinate 351,998 of CBFGZV010000002.1, forward strand.
AGAAATACAACCTAACCTGGAAATAGCGGCAGTCATCCCGGTCGAAAACGGGAACGTGCTGCTCAAATATGAAGGCAGCCCGATGCTGTCCAAGCTGGATGCGCAGCTGGAAGTGCTTTGGACGAAAGACTTCGGCCTGCGGTCGAAAAATTATGTGTACGCGGACGTGAGCGTTCATCCGGAGGGCACGCTTTACGGTATCACGGAAGCGGATAATTTCCGGCTGATGACGCCGTCTGGCGGTACGCTGTTTACGTACGAGCACGATGACTGGCCGCCGTTTATGGGCGCCAATTGTTTCTTCGCGGGCAGGTGGGTGCTGTTCATCATCCCCACGCCCAACGGTGATAAACTAATGCAGCTCGACCTGGAAACCCTCGGTATCGCCAACCGGTACGACCTTGAAGGCGACCAGGAATACCGCTACACATTCTCCGCCACGCCCGACCCCGGCGTCATTTTCCTCGACGCCGCCGCCGGGCAGGATGACGCACATCTCTTCACCGTTACCGTGCTGAAAGACGGCACGCTGGACATCACAGAAGCCGCCCAATGCCTCGACCGGATTGTTGGCAACTTCTCGCCCGACGGGCAATCCTTCGTGACAGCCCCGCATTACGGCGAAAGCATCGAAGTATATTCTTTTCCCGCGCTGGAGCTCATCGCGGAATTACCACAGGAAACGCTGTTCGACGGGAGAGATGAATACCCTTGTGAAGACGAGGACACGGTAGATTATACCGTGCTTTTTCTGAACTACCGCCTGCTGGTTGCCCTGACCCGCTTCGGCCGCCTGCTGCTGATAGACCGGGCTTCGATGGCCTGCACGGGAGAGTTGCTGCTGGAAGGCAACGAGATCATCGCCTACGATCAGGGCGGCAAGCCGGTAACCGGCGATGCGGATATCATGGACTATAGCGGCGAAGTGGGAGATGTGATTCTGGTGCCAGGCGGCCTGCTGGCGGTGCATAGTTCAGGAAGCCTGCGGTTGTATGGCATGGAGGGAATTAAATAATAGCTTTTTCATGCGGAAAGACTTTCACATCTAGGGCACTTTCGATGGATGACAACAAGCTCATGCTCCACGGCACGAAAAAGGAAGGCGATGAATGCCTTTCTCACTCGGCCGCTGTGAAAGCTTACCTCAATGCGGCGGAAGTATACCTGCTGGATAAGGAAGAAATGCCGAACGGCGCTGACATGGCGGCTCTGATGTTTTATTAGGGCCTGCCATTCACCAGCTGTTTCACTTTCCCGATGATCCCAATGGATTCCATCAGCTTGTCATGGCTTAATGCGGCCGTGTCGAGCTGGAAGGTGAGCCTTGAGATGCCGCCCAGCGCCTCACTGTGCCGCAGAATCTTCTCCGCCACATCGTCTGCCCCGCCCACGATCAGCGCCCCGCGCGGGCCCGCCTGGCCGAGGAAGCGTTCTTCCGTCATAGGAGGCCATCCCCGTTCTTCACCTACTTTCGTCATGCTCTCGGCATAGCCGGGGTAAAAGTCACGGATGGCGGCTTCCATGGATGGGCCTACATAGCCGAGCGAATGCAGCCCTACGGAAAGCTTTTCGGCCGGGTGGCCGGATTTCAGCCAGGCTTCGCGGTACAGATCTACCAACGGGCGGAAGCGGTGTGTTTCCCCGCCGATAATCGCCACCATGAGGGGTAATCCGAGTACGCCCGCCCGCACGAACGATTGCGGTGTGCCGCCTACGCCCAGCCAGATGGGAAGCGGCGTTTGTAACGGTCTCGGGTACACGGGCTGGTTCTTCAACGCGGGCCGGAACTTCCCTTGCCAGGTCACGAACTCGTTATCGCGGATTTTCAGCAACAGGTCGAGTTTTTCGGAAAACAGCGCATCATAGTCGGAGAGGTTGTACCCGAACAAAGGAAACGCATCCGTGAAAGAACCGCGGCCTACCACCATTTCTGTGCGCCCGCCGGAAATCAGGTCCAGCGTCGCAAACTCCTGGAACACCCGCACCGGGTCGGCCGCGCTGAGCACGGTTACCGCGCTGCTGAGGCGGATGTTTCGGGTGCGGGATGCGGCGGCGGCCAAAATGAGGGCGGGAGCGGAGTCGAGAAAGCCCTTGCGGTGATGTTCGCCGATGCCGAACACATCGAGGCCGGACCGGTCGGCGTGCTCTATCCTTTCCAGCAGCTGCTGCATGGCTTTCCCGTCGTCCGCGGGCGTGCTGTTGCTTTCGTTGAATTTCGCCGCGAAGCTGTCTATACCTATTTCGATCATATTACGATTTGAGAAGTTGAATTTCGAGGTTGAGTTTTACTTCATCGCTCAGCACAATGCCGCCGCCTTCCGTAAAGGCGTTCCAGCGAAGGCCGTAATCGGCGCGGTGAAGCCTCCCTTTGAGCGCGAAGCCTACTTTTTCATTTCCGTAATGATCCACGGCGCTGCCGTTACGCGTTACATCCAGTTCGATGGGGTGCGTCTGGCCCTTGATCGTCAGGTCGCCCAACAGTTTGTACGCATCGTCGGCGATCTTTCTCACCTTTTTGGAAACGAAATTGATTTTCGGGTATTGCACGGTATCGAAAAACTCGGCGGTCTTCAGATGCTGATCCCGCTGGTAATTCTGTGTGTTGATGCTGTCGGCCGCTACTTCAAACGAAATGTCCGCATCCTCGAAATCGTCCGTCGGCGTTTGTATGTTGCCGGTGAAACGGGAAAAGTAGCCGCTCACGTTGGTAATCATCAGGTGTTTTACCTTAAAGCCTATTTCGCTGTGTGATTCATCGATTGTCCAGTTTGTCATGGCTTGTTATTTTATGACGATAAAATTAAGCCGCGTTCTTTTGCCAGCGATTGGACAGATTACTGTAAATGGTGGACGATTTTTGAATTTTACCTAAAGGAATGTTAAAGCACGCCGACGAATATATCCACTTCGGCTTCCGCCTGCCGCGACTTCGGGCCATATACTTCGAAATCGGCGGTATAGTTTCTCTGCATCCTGCTATCCCAGATCTTCTGCCATTCCTGGAACACGGCGCCTGTTACCGGATCGCCCTTCGCCACGAATTTCTCATAAGCCGCGGCTCCAATGCTTTTGCCCGTCATGCCGGCCGGCACGACATCCAGGTTTTCCACACGGCAGCCCAGGATAGTGGTATAGGGCCGCGTATGATCCTTTTCGTAATCGGTGTACATGCAGTAAATGGTGTCGTCTGTTCTGTTGGGGATTTGCCGGAGGATGCCTTCGGCCATGAATTTTTCCCAAAGGAAGGGGATATCGATGGCGGACTGTCCGTTTTCATTGCTGGTTCTGACTGCGATGCCGATGAGATGGAAGGGGGCATAATGTTGCATGCTCATGTGAACATAATTTGATGAGCTGTAAAGTTGCGGCGGGGGTGTGACAACCCTGTGTCAGGAGCGTGGGCAGGAGGCAAAAAAAAACCGGTTGCTCCGCATGGGAACAACCGGCGCTGTAAAAATATCAGATCAATGCTTTACATCGTATAAAATCACGAACTCCACGCGGCGGTTTTTCGCGCGGCCTTCTTCGGTATCGTTGGAGGCAACGGGTACCCGCTGGCCGAAGCCCCAGGTAAACATCCTTCCCGCGTCCACGCCGTTTTCCACCAGCAGCGATTTGCCGTTGGCTGCGCGTTTTTCGGAGAGGGAGTTGTTGAATTGTTCGTTGCCGGTATTGTCCGTGTAGCCGGTAACGATGATTTTCGTTTTATCGTATTTCTTCAGCACGTCCGCAAAGCGGCCGAAAGTGGGTTTGATTTCTTCTTTCAGCTGATCGGCGCCCGACTCGAAGAGTACGTTGTTCGGGAATATCACTTTCACACTGTCCGAAATAATACTCACTTCCGCTTCATTCAAAACGTCTTTCAATTCCTTGTACTGTTTGTTCATGTACTGTTGGGTAGACGTTGTTTTGCGGGATGCGGCGCAGGAAGCCAGCAGGGTAACGGCTGCTGCCACCAGCAGCGAATTTCTCAGGTTAACTGCCTTGAATATCATAGCTTGAAAATTTCGGCAAAGGTAACGTAAAACAACCATTGTCAACGTGTTATAACGAATCAATAACATATTAACGGCAGCTTATATGCATATGGTCAGGCCGTTTCGCCGTTCGGGTCCATGGTCAGCACTTCGCTCATATAGTCGAAGAACGGGCGCATGGCCTTGAAAGTTAAACCGGCTTCTTTTAAAAAACCGGCGGAAAGTACTTCGCTGTCCGGGAACCGGCGGATGAGGAGGAACTGTTTGTACCGCAACAGGTCGATGGCCTCATGAGCGGCGTCGAATCCTTTGGGTGTGGTTTTCAATTGTTCTCCCTGCAGGGAACCGAACATTTGGATGAAGGCTTTGCTGTTGAGGATCTTGCGCAGCGGCGCGGGGTCAAATGCAATGTCGTCGCGGATGAGCCGGAGATCGTCGGCCGACGGGCCCCAGAAACCGCCGGCGATAAAACTGTTGCCCGGCTCCAGGTGAAAATAGTACCCGCCCCGGCGGTATTTCGTGGCGCGGCGGAACGCGCCGCTCCAATTGCTTTTATACGGCGTTTTATCGTTCGAAAAGCGGATGTCGCGGTAAATGCGGTGGAGGCTTTTTTTGCCGGACTCGGTTTCGATAACGTCGTGGGCGGCAAGTTGTTCGAGCAAAGCCTCCGCGAATAGCTCGATGCGGGCCAGTTCCTGCTGGTATTCCGTTTTATGTTCGTTGAACCATTCGCGGTTGTTGTTTTTTCTGAGTTTGCTTAAGAAGTCGAAGCTGGAAGACTGTATCTGGGTTTGTGCGGTTTGTTTGCTGGCCATATGCGGTTGTTGTACACGCGAAGGTAGAAAATTGGCGACATAATATGTTTTTGCGGGACTTGCATGCCAGGCCCAACGCCGTGTTTGAAAGCCATAAAAAAACGGCCGGTCAGTGCTGACCGGCCGTTCGTAACATGGCTATGTAATTTACAGTTTAACCAGCTTCACGGTTTTCCGCAGGTTACCCTGCCTGATTTCCGTGATATACAAGCCGGGCTGGTAAGACTGCCCGAAACGTATCTGTTGGCCTGCCGGCGCGGTGATTTCGTCCACCAGCTGGCCCTGCAGGTTATATACCCTGATCAGCAACTTCGCCGTGCTGTGCGTTTTCACTTTCAGCACAAACTCCGTGGCGGTGGGGTTCGGTAACACTTCCGCGGAGATCTCTTCTTTCGTTGCAGAACCACCTTCGCATGCGCCGAGCTGGCAGCCATGCTCGAGGTGATTGGCCACTTCGGCGGCAGGGATGCACTGGGTTTTAGACCCTTTATGGCAGATGGTCACCCAGCCGTTGCCGCACCGTATATCCGATACTGTTACCACGTGCGTTGCACTGATGGTGCAGCCTTTGGCATCCGTAACGGTTACGGTGTAATTGTGCGTGCCCGCCGTAGCCGGCTGTACGGTGGCCGTGGCCTGCGTGCTGCCGCTTGACCATGCATAGGTATACGGAGCCGTTCCGCCGCTCACCTGCGCGGCGAGTGTGATGGAGGCCGGGCCGTAACCGAGGTAAATGGTATTGGGCGCGCCGCCGGGGCTTACCGCGAAAGCGTGCGGAATGCTCAGTTGCAGCGGGTGGTTTACTGTCACAACCGTGCGGCGGGCAGTGGTGTTACCGCTCCTGTCTGTCACCAGCCAATCGATCAGCGACGTGCCGGGGTTGAAAGTGCCGCTTGCGTTTGTACCGCCGCCTGCACGGGCGGTGGCGCCTGAAATGGTGTAACGGATCGAATCCACACCGCAGTTGTCGCTGGCTTGCAGCACAGGAAGGCTGTAGCTGCCGGAGGCGTCGTGGCAGCGGAAAATGCTGTCTGCATACTGCACTGCCGGCGCTGTGCTGTCTTTGATGAAAATCGTCTGCTGTTGGGACGAGTGATGTCCCATATTGTCAGTAGCCGTCCAGGTGCGGATAACGGCGGTATCGATCACCCTGTCTGTGAAGCTGATCTGCGGAGGCAGGCCGCTGTCGTCAGACACACCCGCCGGTTTACCGGTCACACTGGTATCTGCGTTGTACCCGCAGGTGTCGTTCCGGTACACGGTGAGATGTGCGGGGGCGGTGAATACGGGCGCATTGTTGGCCGTTACGGCGAATGCTATCTGGCTGTTGCGGATGTCGGTGGCGGCGATGTTGAACGTGAGGCCGTTGCCCGCCAGCCCTGCGCTCCATGCGCCGGTGGCGTTGAAGGCGCGTTTTTGCAGGCGCACGTTGCTGAGACTGTCTGCCTGTTGCAGCAGCTGGAGGGTGCTGATGGCATTAGCAGTGCTGTCGCCGTAGTTGCGCACTATCCAGTACCTGGTGGCGCCATTCACGCCAGTGGCGGGGCTTTGCAGGCGACTTACCACTACTTCGCCTTTCGGGTACACGCCGGTATTGGCGTAAGTAAGGGCGAGGCCGGTTTGTTCAAAGCTGAGCGTGCCGGCGGCATTCACGGCCTGCGTTTCGCTGATGCCAGCTGCTACCGGCGCGTTGGAGGTTACCCGAGCCGTATTGCCGAAGAGGCGCACGGGGTAAGCGTTGGCGGAAAGATCCACCACGTCCCTGGCCGCATCCTGGAACTGCAGGTACACTTTCAGGCCGGGCTCGTCGCCGTGGGCGGTGAGGTGCATGTTTTCGCGGATCTCCTGCTCGGTGCGGGCTACAGACCACATCCTGAATTCTTCCAGTTCTCCATGCAGCGTGTTGCCATCGGGAGTGCCGAGGCGGAAGGTATTCCACTGCGACGGGAGGGAAGACGCGGGGCGGGAATCGATCAGCCTGCCATCGCGGTACACCTTCGCTTCACCGTTGCGGAACGTGAAAGCGTAGTGATGCCAGGTGTCGAGGTCGTTGAATGCACCGGTAATGGCCATGCGGGAGTTGGCATTGTTGGCCACGCCGAAGCTGGCCGCCTTGTCGTTGCCGGCATGGGTGAGGAAGCTGCCCCATCCGTTGCCGATCTGCTGGTTGTAATCCTTCGTGGATTTGGCTTTCAGCCACCATTCCAGCGTAAACTCGGTGGGCTTCCAGTTCAGGTTTTGTATTTCGAGGTAGTCGCCGTTGCCGTCGAAGCTCATCGCTTTACCGGCCGTGGTATCTACCGCAACAGCCTGCTGGCTTACGCGCACACTGTCGAGCAGCGTGCCGGCAGACAGTAACCGTACGATGCCGTTATACTGCTGTGCTGCCGAGGGGGCGAAGCGTACATACAGTTTCAGGTTGTTCACCGCGCCGTTTGTTGCCGCTATACGCAGCGGTGCACTGGTGAAGGCCACATTGTCCGCCGAAATTTCGAACCCTGCAGGAACGGTGGCAACCAGCGAATCGGGGAGGTTGTAGCCGGATACGATGAACGAAGCCGGGGGCGTAACGGCGCCCGGCCTTGCGTCGGAGAGCAACAGCGAATCCGCCCCAGCGAATACGAAGGCGTTGGAATCCTTCATGAACATGTACTGCTGGTAGGACGTGAGGCCGCTGATGCGGATGGAATCGCCCGCATCGTCTACGGAAGAAGCCGTGCCGCTATATTGCCATGGGCCATCGGTGTAAGGCTGGCGGGTAAAGAGATAGATGCCGCCGGGGTTGGCCGCGTCCGTGGCCGTGAGGTCTGCGGCGGATTTAAGCGCCAGCTGCATGTTGAGCGCGCCGCCGGCCGTGGTGTAGCGGTGGCCTATCCAGAACTCGTCCGCCAGTTTCGCCGCGGAAGCGGATGTGCCGGTAAACACGGCGGAGGTCAGATTGATGCGGGAGAACGAAACGGTCCTCGCGGCCTGCGCCGCATAATTGGCGGTAACATTGGCGTCGTTGCCGAAAGCCACGCTGCCGGCGGCTTCGGTACCGCTCACGGTAACACCCTGCCCGAAGGGATAGTGCGCTTTTATTTTTTGCAGGTTGCCGGTGTAGCCGAGCACTTTCTTCGTGATCAGTTCATACGTTTCCGGTACCATATTATCGAAGTCTACATAATACACCAGCCCGGTTTCATTGCCTTTCAAGGGGTGGTGCATGCTTTCGCGGATCTGTGCGGCCGTGCGCACGGTGCTCCAGATGCGCACTTCGTCCATTTCACCATTATAGTAGAAGTTGCCGCCGTTAACGCGCACGCCCAGCCGGATGTTGCCGGGCAGGGTAGTGAGGGCGCCGCCGGTGTTCCAGGTGTCGAACAGCGTACCGTCGTAATACAATTCCGCCGTGGTGTTGGTGGGATTATAGGTGAGCGCCAGGTGGTGCCATTCGCCTTTGTTGCCCGGCAGGTTGTAGGTGCGGGTCACGTTCCACAGCGACAGTTTCCACTGGTTGTCCGCGCCATTGGTACCGAGTGTGAAATCGCCACGGGTGGTGCCGCTGCCGCCGGGCAGGGAAATCGCGCCGCCGTCTGCATTGTACGCGCTCGTTTTGACCCACAGCTCGATGGTACGCGGCTTGTTGCCGTTAACGGCATCGTTGGGGCCGAGGGTCATAATGCCGTCGCCGTTGAATTTCATGGAATTGCCGGGCGCCGGCTGGAAGGTTTGCGCATTGCTGTAAATGGTGGCGCCGTTGAGGGTCGCCTTCAGCCGGTAATACCAGGTCTGGTTCGACTGCATGGCGATGGGCACTTCCTGCGATACCTGCTGGAATACTGTGCCCGTAAAGCTTTGCGGCAACACGAACGATGAGCCGAACGCAGTGGTCGGGCCGTATTCGAACGTTACATCCGTCAGCGACTGCCCCAGCGGGTTAACGCGGCCGGTCAGCGTGGCTTTATCGCGCTGGATAAAAAACGCCGGGCCGGTCAGCAGGTTCTGGCAGTCGAAAGAGCCGGGCTCCTTTTTGATGGCATTGCACCGCAAACCGGTTACGCCGCCGGCCGTGATGGCGCGCACGGCGTACCATTCCGGCAGCGTGGAGTCCGCGGCCGCGAAAATGAACAGGGTGTCGGCCGTAGTGCCGATGGGCTCCATGTATTTGGCGCCGAGCCGGAATACTTCGTATTGCGCAGCCTGGGGCATTTTGCGCCACACCAGCTGCAGGTTGTTGCCGCAAACCCAGTCGAGTTTCAGGCCGGTAGGAATGTTGAGCACATGCACGTCGCCGGAGGTGCTGCTTTGCGCGCCTTTGGTAACACGCACGAGCGCTTTCGCGTTCAGTTCGGGCACCGTCCATTTGTACTGGCGCTTGTCGGCCGCGATGCCGGTGGCGATCGTGTTCCAGGTAGCGCCGTTGTCGGTGGAGTAGGAGAGGTCGAAGGTGCCCGGCGCGCCGTAGGCGTCCCAGCGGATGTATTGCTGCTGGCCGGTACCGAATGCCTCGCCGCCGGCGGGATAGCTGATGGTCACGCTTTCCTGCACGAATTCATACACGAGGTAATATTGTTGCGGTCCCTGTGGGATGTTGAACCCGTCGATGTTCACGGTGTACGCGCCGGCGGCGGGATGGTCGATGGTGACTTGTTCGGTGTTGTTGATATGATCCGCGCCGCGTGTAGCCGGCAGGTTGAGGTTGGCGGCATTGGCCGTCGTATCCAGTACCCAGGGAAGGGTAACGCCATTGGCGGGGTCAGTCACGCGCAGATCGAGGTCGTTCACCAGCGCCTGTGCGGCGCCGGAGGCCGCTTCATAGTCCGCCCAGTAGAGCATTACGCGCAACTGTGAAGTACCTGCCGGCACATTGATGGGAAAAGATTGTTGTGCGCCGTTGGTGGAGGAGTCGGTCAGGTATTGGCCGTTGTGGATCACCTGGTAGGCGCGGCGTACGTTGGGCCGGCCGTAACCGGTTTTGAAGTCTACGCCGGGATTATACACATCGTCGGCCGTGTTCATCAGCACGGCTTTGATCAGTGCAGATGGCGCCAGCGCGGCGTTTTTTTCGGTTTTGTAGGCCTGGTGAAGGATGGTGAAGATGCCCGAAATCTTGGGTGCGGCGAATGAAGTACCGCCCTGTCCTTCGATGGTCAGCTCGGGTTTAACGCGGCCATCGTATGCGGGACCTTTACAGGTCCAGTCGAGAAAGTTGTCTTCATAATCCGTACCGCTCACCACCAGCAGGTTTTTCGCGTGTTTGGCGCGGCCGGTGATGTTGCCCCAGCCCGTAATACCATTGTATTTACCGCCGGTGGTCACCGAGCCGCCATCGTTACCGGAAGAGTATACCAGCATGGCTTCCGGCCGGGTGCGGATGAAATTGTCGTGCTCTCTCGACAGTGAGTTGTAACCCGCCAGTTCGTCGGGCCAGCCGTACGACATGTTGGTTACTCTGATTCTTTTCACCGGGTCGTCGTACAACGTATAGGTATTCTGCCCGCTGATGCCGAGGATGTTGGCTCCCCAGGCATTGGAGCGGTCGCGGGGATTGACGTTGCCGCCCGCGCCGAGATAGCCCGCTACGCCGGATGCATGCGACGATGGGTCGCCGGGTTCATTGCTGCCGCTGATCACGCGGCCCTGCAACTCCGGGCCCTTGTACATCCCGTTTTCGCGCACCATTACATTGACGCCTTCGCCATTGTAGAGCAGGCCGTTGAAGCCACTGTTCAGGTAGTTGGAGCGGCCGTGCTCATTGCTGAACACGTCTTCCGGGTCCGGTTTCGGCTCCGGCTCGCGTTCCGGCACAGGGTCTGTGCTCACCGGCTCCAGGTATTTCGCCTGTTTGATATTGGCCAGCTGCCGGAGTTTGCTAACGGGCACGGATATGCGCCATACGGCCTGGGCGCTTTTGTCGAGGAGGGTAGCGCCGAGGCGGCCCAGCTCTTTTGCCGCTGCGATGGTGTCTGCACCGGCAAAGAGGTGCAGCATGAGTTCCGCCGAGGCGCCCCTGAGGGCGTGCGCGGGAATGTTGCCCTGGTAAAGTTCCGGCGACAGTTTGAAGCTTTCGTCGAGCGGCAGCACCGTCCGGATGCCGAGGGTGGCCAGTTCGTCCGAGCCCAGTTCGCGGGTAAAGTGGGCGAAGTAGGCATAGTTGGGGAAATAGTCCAGCAAAGTGATGCCGGCGCTACGGAGCCTGCCTTTACGCGCCCCGTCCGGGATGGCTTCGAACTGGACGAGGAAATACTGGTCCTGGCTAAACCGGACCTTCGCACCGGGCGCCGTTCGGCTGAAGCGGTCGTCTGCCCGGAAGCCTTTTTCGGGCGTGAACTTTTTGTTGAGGTGCAGGATGCGGTAATCCTTCTGCGGCGACTGCTGCGCCGCAACGGACAGAGACATACAGCACCCCAGGAAAAGGAGTACAATTTTCTGCATGTTGATAGGAATTTGGATGGTGACAATAAAAACGAGTAGCGGTATCAATGATGAGAATCGGGCGCAATGCGGCGCCGGATATGGTTCTAGCTTGGGTTCAGCATACGATTTTGGTTTATTGGTAGTCTACGTGCTCTATAGGCTTTCGGGCCGTTTCAACGCTCTATGTAAATATGCGGGAAATTCCCGAATCGGCAAACAAATTTGTTGGCGGTAAACCTTCAATTAACAGAAATGGCGTATCATGACGGATATTGGACATTTGGGCGGCGGGCCGGGCCGGGTTATGTCATCGGATAAATGAGAAAAGAAGGATGGCTGCCGGGTATCTGAAGATCATTGGTGTGAGCGCGGGGTTACAGGTCATGGGCCTTCCGGAACTTTTCCCGGATGCCGGAAAATAGAACTTCCTGTTCATGCACCCTGTCGTACATTTTCAGTTTTTCCCGGCTTAACCGGAGCATTTCATCCTGTGCCTGCCGGATTTTGGCGGTGTCGGAACCATGGCTGATCTGCCGCTGGACAATTTCCTGGCGGTCGAAAACCTGGAGGTCCCGGATGGCCGTGTAATAGGCGGCGGCCGCGGTTTTGAGCTCGTCGCCGTGTTGGAGATCTTCGGCGGGGAGATGCTTTATTTCCAGGATGATTTGATTGAATGCCTGTTCTTCCCGGTCAACCGCTTGCCGGGCGCCGTCGAAATCCTTTTTGATCAGGCAATCCAGTTTTTTGGATTCGAGGCCATCCTTCCCAACGAGTATATGGAAAGCGGCGCGTTCTTTTTGATCGATGGAAGTATCAAGCTCCCGGGCCTGTTTCGATTGGCAGGCAGTGAGGCCGGTCAGCAGCAGCGCGGCCATTATCAGTTTCCGTTTCATTTCTCCGAACGTTTAACAGGTTAACGCAGGCCGTTACAAAAACGGCTAAACAAATTTAAGTGTTTTTTGCAGGTTTTCTTCCCACGAACCTGATCACGGAACCGGTGCCGGTGTGACACAGTCCTTCATTCAGCTGAATTTCCTTTTCTTCCGGCTGCAACTGCTCGTAGTCCGCGAAATGACAGCTTCCAGAACCCCTGCAAAAAAAAGACGGAAATTAGTCAATATACACCCAGCCCACCACTCCCGGACGTCTTAGATTCACAAATCACCGGCGGCAGCCCAATGGCGGCTTCCACCGGTTCAACCGGAAAAACTATGACAGGAACAACGAAAAGGTGCAAACGGCGCCGGTATTTATTTCCTTTTTTTTTATTATGCCTGGCCTCCGTGAATGCGTACGCGCAACAACAGCCCGTTTCTCCCATTCCCGTGCCGGCAGCGCCGCCGAACCTGGCGGCGGGTCAGAAAGCGCCGGGCGTTACGGACATCTGGGTGGTGTTTAAAACACACTGCGACCTGGGATACACGATGTCTGCGGAAGCGGTATTCAAAAAATACCGGGAAGAGATGATGGACAATGCGATCAGGCTGATAGAAGCCGACCGGAAAAAGCCCGCCGCGGAACGTTTCAAATGGACGATAGCCGGCTGGCCGATGTGGGGGGCCATCCTCTCCCCGTTGCAAACACCAGAGCGGAAGCGGAAAATCGAACAGGCGCTGCGGGAGGGGTACATCAACGTACATGGACTGGGATGCACCATTCACACCGATGCATTTGAAACGGAAGATTATGTGCGGTCGCTGGGTTTTTCCTCCAAAGTGGCGCGCAGCTATGGCCATCCTTTGCCTATTGCGGCAAAGATGACGGACGTGCCCGCGCATAGCTGGTTGTTGCCGACGCTTTTGCATCACGCCGGCATAAAATTCCTCCACATCGGCAGCAATTATTCGGACCGCCCGGTATTGCTCCCGCAGTTGTTCTGGTGGGAGGGGCCCGATGGTTCGCGGATACTCTGCAACTACACGCCGCAATATGGTTCAAACGTTAAACCGCCGGTAGATTGGCCCTCCCGGAACTACCTCGCTGTGTGCATGACGCACGACAACGAAGGGCCGCCGTCTCCCGACCAGATAGCCGCTGTGAAGAAAGAAGCAGGCGAAGTGAAAGGCGCCCGCGTACACATCGGCACGCTCGACGATTTTGCACGGGCGTTGCTGGCCGAAAACCCCGTCATTCCCGTTATCCGGGGCGATATGGTGGATCCATGGATACACGGGGTGATGGCGATGCCGCAGGAATCGAAAATGGCCCGCAATATCCGTCCGCTGCAGCCCGCGCTGGATGTGCTGAACACGCAACTGAACGCCTGGGGCGTACGCGCCGCGCCGCTGGCCGGCCCTTTAGCCGTTGCCTATGAAAACAGCATGTTGTATGGCGAACATACCTGGGGGGCGATGACGCCGGGATGGGGCTTTTTTTCCGAAGACGGTGTCAACCGCGGTAATGAACGGTACCGCTACAATGAAGATTTCGAAAAGGCCCGGAAAGCAGGATACTATAAAAAATTCGAAGCCAGCTTCGATGAACACCGCCGGTACATCCGGGTTGCCGACAGTATCGTTTCCGGCGGGCTGGGCGAGCGGCTTTCGCTGCTGGCAAAGAACGTGAAAGCGGATGCCGGCGATATTATCGTATACAATGCCCTGCCATGGAAAAGGAGCGGGGATGTTACGGTAAACGGCGAACGGATATTTGTGAGCGACATTCCCGCCAACGGTTACCGTGTCGTGAAAAAGCAGGATGCGCCGGCAGTTGCGTCATCCACGGCAACAACGCTCGATACGAAACACTTCACCGCCCGGTTCGATTTGAAACGGGGAGGCATTATATCGCTGATTGAAAAAGCGACCGGGAAAGAAATGGTGGATCAACAAAGCGGCTACGTGTTAGGGCAATACCTGCACGAACGTTTCAGTCTTGCGCAAACCATCGACTACTACAACCGGTATTGCACCATGAACAACGCTTCAAACGCAACCATCAAACCCAACATGCCGAAGGATATGCCCTATTCGGCATCCACGCCGGCGGGCTGGACGATCAGCACCCGGCAAGCCGCCTCGGAGCATGTGGTGACATTGACCGCCGGCGATGCCGCTTTTATCGCCCGTTCTGTTGCCATCGAGTTCCGTTTCCCGGTGAACGAGCCGTTTGTTGAAGTGATGTGGAAAATCGACGGAAAGAAACCGAACACGATTCCTGAAGGCGGATGGCTTTGTTTCCCTTTCGCTGTCAATGCTCCGAAATTTATCGTGGGAAGGAACGGCGGTGCGATCGATTTGGCGCGCGATCAGCTGACGGGCGGCAACCGCTACCTCTATGGCGTGAACACCGGCGCCGCACTGGTGGCGCCCGACCGCTCAGGTATCGGCATCTGTGCGATAGATGCGCCGCTGATGAGCTTTGGCGAGCCGGGCCTCTGGAAATACGATTATGATTATTTGCCCCGGCAGTCTTCCGTGTTCGTCAATATTTATAACAACATGTGGAACACCAATTTCCCATATTGGACCGAAGGCTCGTGGAGTGAAAGGGTACGCATATGGGGTATCCGCAACAACGAAACCGCCGCGGAAAATATCGCCGTCAGGTCGTGGGAAGCCCGCGTGCCGCTGCTGGCTATTACCGCGCAGGGGCGCGCTTCGGGCCTGCCCGCTGAAAAAACCGGTGTCGCCGTTTCGCGAAAGGGCGTTGTGATCAATGCCTTCGGCGCCGACCCCGACGGCAACAAGGGAACGTTGCTGCGCCTTTGGGAACAGGCCGGCATACAGGGCGCGGTGACAGTGTACCTGCCCCGCGAAATGAAAGTGAAGTTTGCTACCCCGGTGAATTTAAGAGGGGTGAAGACAGGAAAGAGATTCGCCGTTACCGGCCATGTTTTTTCGGTACCGCTGGCAGCCTATGCTCCCGCAAGTTTCATATTGGAGTGATGCAATGATGTTGCGCTATAGCGAAAACGGGCGTCTCCGCAAGGATGCGCCCGTTTTTTTATTTACAGGCGATGGGCGCGCGGTAAAAAAAATTTGGATCCTATTTTTAAATATTCTACTTTCAACTTCGTAGCGAAAGCTCCTTTTTTTATATCCATTTGCTTAAACGTTTAAGCGTTATGAAAAGGCCCGGCCCTCCAAAGGCCGGGAAGATGATCCTTTGCCGTGTACCATAGGCTACACAAGGCATTCCGCGGGAGATACAACTCTGAAACTGACAGGAAGATAATACCGCTCCGCATGTACCGAAAAAGCAAATATGAACGATCGATACCATGAAGAAATCAAGTAAAAACCGCCGTCACTTTCTGAAGAATTTCACGTTAGGCTGGATAGGCGCAGCCGCGTTACCGTCTGCCGTTACCGCAAAAAGCACCAATGATTCCGTGCCGGGCGATATGGCACGGGCCAGCAAAGCGGCCGGCGGCCGCGGGTTCAACGCCCCTTATGCAGGTAAATACAACAATCGCATCGCTTTCCCGGTTGGCGGCATCGGCGCGGGCATGTTCTGCATAGAAGGAACGGGCGCCATTTCCCACATGTCTATCCGGCATAACCCGGAAATGTTTTTCGAGCCGGCGATGTTCGCGGCCATCAGCATCAAGGGAATGCCCGGCAGCGCGCGCGTGCTGGAGCAGCAGATCCCAGACTGGAAAAAGTTCGGGCAGCGCGATGCGGGCCTCGGCGGCACGGGCGGCGCTACCTGGGGCCTTCCCCGGTTTGAGGAAGCGGTGTTCAAAGCACGTTTCCCGTTTGCCGACATCTCGCTGAAAGACCCGGCCGTTCCACTCGCCGTGAACATCAGGGGCTGGAGCCCGTTCGTACCCACGGATGAAGATCATTCCAGCCTGCCCGTGGGCGCGCTGGAATATGAATTCACCAACACCGGCAAATCCACACACGAATACGTGTTTTCCTACAACGCCCGTAACTTCATGCGGCAGGGCGAAGCGGGCAATCACATCGGCGCCGTGCAGAACGGTTTCATCCTGTCGCAGGACGCTACCGCCAACGCGCCGGAAAAGCAGGGCCACTTCGCCATCTTCACAACAGACAATGCCACGGTAACGGATCATTGCTGGTTCAGAGGCGGTTGGTTCGATCCGCTTTCGATGGTATGGAACGCGATTCAGGCGGCCGATATCAAAAAGAACCCCCCGGTGCAGAAAGACGCGCCGGGCGCATCGCTCTTCGTGCCGTTCCGCCTCGGGCCGGGGGAGAAAAAAAAGATCCGCCTGCTGATGGCCTGGTATGTGCCGGATTCCAAATTGCGCATCGGCGACGATGCCAGCGGCGATCATCCGGGCCAGCCGAAGTTTCACCGCCCCTGGTATAGCAGCCGTTTTAAAAACATCAACGAAACGGCGGATTACTGGAAAACCAATTACGATAGCCTCCATAAAAAAACGTCGCTCTTCACCAACGCCTTCTACAAAAGTACCTTGCCGCCCGAAGTGATCGAGGCGGTAGCCGCCAACCTGACCATCCTGAAATCCGCTACCGTGATGCGCCAGTACGACGGCCGCTTCTGGTGCTGGGAAGGCAGCGGCGATAACTGGGGCAGCTGCCACGGTTCCTGCACGCATGTATGGAATTACGCGCAGGCGGTGCCACACCTGTTCCCGGCACTGGAAAGAAGCCTGCGCAATACGGAGTTCAAAGAGAATCAGAATGCGGACGGCCACCAGGGGTTCCGCGCCAACATCCCGATTTCGCCGCTTGTGCACAACTTCCACGCGGCGGCCGACGGCCAGCTCGGCGGCATCATGAAAGTGTATCGCGAATGGCGCGTCAGCGGCGATCACGAATGGCTGAAAAACATCTTCCCGGCCGTCAAAACCAGCCTGGATTATTGCATCCGCACGTGGGACCCCCGCAGGAAAGGAATAGTGGAAGAGCCGCACCACAATACCTACGACATCGAATTCTGGGGCCCCACCGGCATGTGCACCAGCTTTTACCTCGGCGCCCTGAAAGCCTTCACGCTCATGGGCAAACACCTGAACAGCGATGTGGCCGATTACCAGTCCCTCTACGAAAAAGGCAAACAATACCTCGAAACCACCCTCTTCAACGGCGAATACTTCATTCAGAAAATACAATGGACGGGATTGAATGCCCCCGATCCGGCCAAAGCGCAGTCTTTCCACACGCATTATTCGGAAGAAGCGCAGCGGCTGTTGCAGGCGGAGGGCCCGAAGTACCAGTATGGCGAAGGCTGCCTGTCCGACGGCATCCTCGGCTCCTGGATAGCCCGCGTGTGCGGCATGGACGAACCGGTAGACGCGGCCAAAACAAAAAGCCACCTGCTGGCCGTACACCAATACAATCTTAAAAAAGACCTCAGCGCGCACGCCAATCCCCAGCGCCCCACTTTTGCGCTGGGCAACGACGGCGGCCTGCTGCTCTGTTCCTGGCCGAAAGGAGGGAAGCTGTCGCTGCCGTTCGTGTACAGCAACGAAGTATGGACGGGCATCGAATACCAGGTGGCTTCCCACCTGATGTTCATGGGCGAAGTGAACAAAGGGCTCGATATCGTGCGCGCCTGCCGCAACCGCTACGATGGCTCGGTACGGAACCCCTTCAACGAATACGAGTGCGGCCACTGGTACGCCAGGGCCATGAGCAGCTACGGCATGCTGCAGGGCCTCACCGGCGTGCGGTACGATGCGGTAGACAATACGCTGTATATCGACTCGAAAGTGGGGGACTTCACCAGCTTCCTCTCCACCGCAACGGGTTTCGGCACCGTCAGCCTGCGCAACGGAAAACCCTCGCTGCAGATAGCATTCGGCACCATCCCGGTGAAACGGGCCAGCGTATCAGGAAAAACAATGCAACTAGGATAATCAGCCAGGATCATACAGACAACAGCAAAACACCGGTTGCTTACGTTTCGTTTGCTTAAACGTTTAAGCTTCATTCGCCTATCCACCTAAAAAACATCACGTTTATGAAAAGTTGTCGGCTTTCAATGCCTGCTCGACAAAAAAGACGCTTCGTTTTTTTTGTATTTCTCCTCACCTGTATCACCACGGCGTACGCGCAGAAGGTCGTCACCGGTAAAGTGACTTCCGCTGCCGACGGCAAGCCGCTCTCTGAAGTGACCATCGTTGTACAGGGCTCGCCCGTGGGCACCACCACTTACCCGGACGGCACCTATGCCATCAAAGTTTCGGGGAACGATGCCATGCTGGTATTTACCTACATCGGTTTTGAAACGCAGGCCGTCACCGTGGGTAATAACAGCGTATTGAACGTATCGCTCAAACAGCAGTCGAGCAACCTTGGCGACGTGGTGGTGGTTGGTTTCGGCAAGCAGAAAAAAACGACGGTAACGGGGGCCATCTCCAGCGTACCGGTGAACAACCTGCAGCGGATCGCCACCCCCTCGCTGTCTAACGCCCTGGCGGGCAGCATGCCGGGCATTATCACGCGGCAAAGCTCCGGAGAGCCGGGATACGACGGGGCCGCCATTTTCATCCGTGGCTTCGGCACCTGGGCGAACAGGAGCCCGCTGATATTGGTGGATGGGGTGGAGCGCGACATCAATAACATCAACACCCAGGAAATAGAAAGTTTCTCCATTCTGAAAGATGCGTCGGCCACGGCGGTATATGGTGTGAGAGGGGCGAACGGCGTGATATTGATCGCCACCAAAAGAGGCGTCACCGGCCGGCCGCGGGTGGTGTTCCGCACGGAAAACGCCACGCTGCAGGCCATGCGTTTGCCCAGGTATATCAACGGGCCGGAATACGCTGGCCTCATCAATGAAGCGCTTGTGAACGACAACCTGCCAGCCCGGTACACGGACGACGAGTTGCGCAAGTTCAGGGACCAATCGGAGCCTTACCTGTACCCGGATGTGGATTGGACAGACGCCGTGCTGAAACGGAACACCTTCCAGTCCATCAACAACCTCAGCGTGACGGGCGGCAACGAGATCATCAAATATTATACGAACGTTGGGTATACGATACTGAACGGCATCTATAAGCAGGATCCGAAAAACGCCTACAAAACCAACGCACAGATGAAGCGGTATAACTTCCGCTCGAACGTGGATATCAACGTGTCGCCCACCATCAGCCTCGAACTGGGCATCGGCGGGGTGATACAGCAGGGCAACTACCCCGGTACCCGCGCGCCGGACATTTTTAACGCGCTCCGTATCACGTCTCCCATCAACTATCCCAAAATAAATCCTGACGGCTCTATCGCCGGTGCTTCTACTTCTTACCTGCAAAACAACCCATGGGGGCTGGTGACGCAGGCGGGATATACACGGCAAGACAGGAATACGCTGCAGGGCACCTTCGGCGGGCGCTGGGACCTGTCTTCACTCGTTACCAAAGGCCTTTCCATACGCGGGCTTTTTTCGTACGATCACTGGTATTCCGCTTCCACCGACCGTATCAAACCATACGCCATCAAACAGTACCTGGGTAAAGACGCTAACGGCAACGACCGTTATTCGTCCCCGCCCATCCGTGAAGAACAGCCCATGCGCTACGTGGTGAACAACGGCGCCAACCGTGCCTATTACACGGAAGTGGCCGTCAACTACAACCGCTCCTTCAACAAACATACCGTTACCGGCATGGTGTTGGGCAACCGCCGCGAGTACATCGACCTCACAGCTGGTTCTACCCTGAGCAACCTGCCGTACCGGCGCCAGGGGCTGGCAGGGCGTATCACTTACAACTATGACAACCGCTACCTCGCAGAAGTGAACGCGGGCTACAATGGTTCGGAGAATTTTCCGGAAGGAAAACAGTTCGGGTTCTTCCCGTCGGTGTCGGCAGGCTGGGTGCTCACCCGCGAAAAGTTCTGGAACTTTGATGCGGTATCGCATCTCAAGATCAGGGGCTCCTATGGCCAGGTGGGCAACGACCAGATCGGCGGGCGGCGTTACCTGTTTCTCACCACTATCAACCGGCAGGGGCAGTCGTACTTCTTTGGCGACAACCAGCGTTTTTACCAGGGTTTTGAAGAAGCGCAGATCGGGAACGATGACGTGACCTGGGAAGTGGCCACCAAGTCCAATATCGGCTTCGACCTTGAATTGCTGAACGGCATCGTGAACCTGCAGGTGGATGCATTCAATGAACAGCGCGATGGGATACTGATACAGCGTGGCGTGATTCCCCGCGTAACCGGCTATTACCCCTGGACGCTGCCCTACGCCAATCTCGGCAAGGCCAAAAACACCGGCATCGACGCCATGCTGGAAGTAAAACATACTACCCGCAAAGGGTTCTATTATAGCTTCCGTGGCACCATCACATACGCCAAAAGCATCTGCACGCAAAACGACGACCCCATCCCGAAATATCCTTACCAGTCGTTCGTAGGCCTGCCCATCGATCAACCCATGGGCCTCATTGCGCTGGGGTTCTTCAAAGATCAGTCAGACATTGAGCGCAGTCCGAAACAGAATTTTATGGACCAGGTGAAACCTGGCGACATCAAGTACCAGGATTACAACAACGACGGCGTGGTGGATGATTACGACCGCGTGCCCATCGGTTACCCGCGGACTCCTCAAATGGTATACGGCGCCGGTGCCAGCGTTGCATATAAGGGAGTGGAGCTGAGCGTGTTCTTTACGGGAGCGGCCAGGGCCAGCCTGTTCGTGGACGGCCCTTCCATGTATGCCTTTCAGATGGGGCTGGGCACTTACAACATCCTGCGCGAATACTACGACAACCGCTGGACGCCGCAGCGCCAGGATGCCAAATATCCCCGCGTGTCGCCGTACCAGAATCCGAACAATAACAGAACGTCCACCATGTTTTTGCAGAACGCCGCTTATCTGCGCCTGAAGAGCGCGGAGGTGGCCTATACGTTCAAAGTGGCGGCGCTGAAGAAAATCGGCCTGGACAATACCCGCCTTTTTATCAACGGATATAACCTCGTTACCTGGGACAAGATCAAAGTGATAGATCCTGAGTCCGATTACGGCACCGGCGGATATCCTTTACAGCGTAGCATCAACTTCGGGGCGCAGCTTTCATTTTAATTCAATCCTCAAACCAACAAGATGAAAAAGTCACTTTTTCTGATCACCATACTGTTCTGCGTGGCATCCTGCACGAAAGACTACCTGAAGAAAGCGCCGGACGAAGACCTGGACATCAGGAAGGTATTCTCTGAAAGGAAATACGCCGAATCGTTCCTCTCCTCCGCCTACCACAATGTGCCCGTTATGCTGGGTGCGGCTGACTGGGATCAGCGCAATCCCTATACCGGCGCCAGCGATGAAATGGAAATCACTTTCCTCGGCGCGTATTCGCACCTGCTGAACTCCGGCGCCTGGAGCGCCAACGATTTTTTTCCGGACGTATGGGGCTTTATGTACGAAGGCATCCGGAAAACCAATATTTTCCTCGACAATGTGGGCGCCGTGCCTATGGACGAAGCGGAACGCAAAAGATGGATCGGGGAAGCCACCTTTCTCCGCGCATTTTATCACTTTATGCTGGCCCGCATTTACGGGGCTATCCCCATCAGCGACCATGCGTTTACCCTGAGCGAAGACTATTCAAAAATCCGCCGGCAGCCGGTGAACAAGGTGATCGATTTTATTGTGGCGGAATGCGATAAGGCCATGCCGCTGCTCGACTGGCGGGTGGGGGCGGATCAGTTCGGCCGGGTGACCAGGCCCGCAGCGCTGGCGCTCAAGGCGCAGGCATTGCTCTATATGGCCAGCCCGCTGTGGAACGGCAACCCGGACTACATGAACGTGAAAGACGGGGAAGGGGTGCAGCTGTTCCCGGCATTTGATAAGGAACGGTGGAGAAGAGCGGCGGTAGCGGCGAAAGAATGTATAGACGGGGTGGAGGCGAATGGTTACCGCCTCTACCGCTCGGCCAGCAACGACCCGGTGCGCAATTACCAGGAAGTGTTCATCGAACGGAACAACGCAGAAGTCTTGTTTGCCCGCAATGCCGGGGAGCATTCGCATTTTGAGCGTTGCAGCAATCCCATCGGTTTTGGCGGATTCTCGATATTTTGTCCCACCCAGGAACTGGTAGACGATTATGAAATGGCGAACGGCGAGCGGCCCATCACGGGTTATGCCGCGGATGGCTCGCCCGTGGTGAACCCCGCCTCCGGTTACGTGGAAACAGGTTATGTGGCGGCTAAACACCCGAGGGATTATTATCCCGCCGGCGTGCGGAACATGTACGTAGGCCGCGAACCGAGGTTCTATGCCAGCATCAACTTTAACGGCGCCATCTGGAAAGGGCGCGGCATCCAGTTCTGGTTCGAGGGGCTGGACGGGCGTAAACGCGCCGGCTCCGATTATTGCATCACCGGTTACCTGATGAAAAAAATGGTGAATCCTACGTCGGACATCTTCCAGAACAGGTTTTCATTGAATACCTTTATCTACTACCGGCTGGGCGAAAGTTACCTGAACTATGCGGAAGCGCTCAACGAGATAGACGGCCCGGTGGCCGACGTGTATAAATATGTGAACCTCATCCGCGACAGATCCGGGCTGCCGCCAATACCGGCGGGGCTTTCGCAGGACCAGATGCGGGAGCGTATCCGGCACGAAAGAAGGATAGAGCTGGCCTTTGAAACACACCGCTATTTCGATACCCGCCGCTGGAAAATCGCCGCAGGTATCGACAGCAGGGAAATTCACGGCATGAACATCGGTGCGGGCACCCACCTCGGCGACAACAATTTTTACAAGAGGGTGGTGGTGGAGAAACGGGTGTTCGTTTCCCCGAAACACTATCTCTGGCCCCTTCAGCAGGAAGAAATCAACAAAAACCGGAACCTGGTGCAAAATCCGGGATGGTAGTATAAACTGGAAACTATGAACAACAACAAACGCGCACGGATAACTACATCCGTGCGCAGGTATTTTCTGACGGCCGCCGCACTGGCGGGACTGCAGCTTTGTGCATCCGCGCAAGGCAACGACTGGATCCGCCGCGACAGCACCGTATGGGGCGCCCGCAACGGTATGGTGGTAGGCCTTTGGCCCGCCGCCATCGAGTACCTGAAACAGAGCGCCAATGGCGGCCCGCGGGGATTGTTCCGCATCGGCTACGAATACATGGGCCTCGTGTACCACATCAATTACATCGCGGTAGAACCGGTGGTGAACGGGCGCATCGAGTTCAGCGAAATTTCCCCTTCCGCTTCGGATGGAAAATGGGGGAAGCTGATGTGGGTGAGCGATACCTTTCAAACCGCCGATGCGATTGGCCTGTATGTGCAGATCGAAAAATTCGCCAACGGCGCGCATCCTTACCTGAAGCTGAGCATTTTCAAAGACCGGCCGGAAGAGCTGTGCATCGAGGTGTTCCATCACCCGGACAGCGCGCCGATGGAACGGTGCGGCATCACGGCCACCATGGGCAACTATTCCCGGCTCCGGAAACTGTACCTCAAAGATTCCGTTATCAACGCCAGAACGTTGTACGACGGGTACAACGGCATCGATTTTATCGAACGCAAACCATACGCCATCAACCGGATGCGGACTACTAAAAACGGGGATTACATCGTGGCCGCGGCGCCCGACGAATCGTTCGCCGAACTGGCCGGCTGGCCCCAGCAGCCGGCGTACTGGATGCGGTGGAACTGGCGCTACCGGCCGTTTTACATGCTTACGCAATACTGGCGGAAAGAGAGGAAAGCAGCGGATGCTTCGCTGCAGGTGCGGGTAAACGGAAGAGCGAAATACTGGAACGGCGGGGGGAAAGACCCGAAGCATTACATCGACATACCCGGTGGGCCTTCGTTCGAGAATTTCGAACTGCGGGAAAAGTATGTGCCCGGCCAGCGTTTTTATTTCGGCCTGAGCCGCAAAACGGCGGAAGAACTGCTTTCCCTTTAAAGGGAAGGCAGTTCTTTCACCGGCGCCGGCAACGAATGCCGCCAGGCGTAATAGAGTACCACCGCAAAGCAGGCCAGCGGCACGGCATAAGCCAGCTGCACATTGTAAAAATAGGCTACGGCACCAAGCCCCAGCGGCACTAACGCACCGCCTACGATCGACATCACGAGGAAGGCGGACGCGGTTTTGGTTTCATTGCCCAGGTCTTTGATGGCCATCGAAAAGATGGTGGGGAACATGATGGACATAAAAAACTCCACGGCCAGCAGGAAGTACACACCCACCATGCCGCCCTGCAGCACGCAATACGCCAGCAGCAGCACGCAGGCCCCGCTGTAGAGCATGAGCAGCGCGCGGGGGGCGATCTTCCGCATCAGCAGCGTACCGGCATAACGGCCCAGCATAAAGCAAAGCAGCAACATGCCCAGGAAGTTGGTGGCCTCCGTTTCGGGCATGGCGGCGCTGAACCCCGCATACCGGATGAAGAAGCTGGAAATGCACACCTGCGCGCCCACATAGGCAAACTGCGCGATCACGCCCCAGCGGAAATGCACATGGCGGAATACCCGCAGGTTGAGGCTGAAACCGCTGCCGTGCTCTTCCTGCACTTTCGGGAAATGGGCCAGCCTGAATATCAGCGCCACTACCAGCAGCACGCCCGCAATGGCGAGGTAGGGCACCTGTACGGACCGCGCCTCACTCAGCAGATAGTTGTTCAGCGCTTCGGGGCTCATCGCGTTCAGCTGCGCTTCGGTGTATTCCTTACCCGACAGTATCACCTTGCTCAGGAAAAACGCCGCCACAAAAGCGCCCAGCCCGTTGAAGGCCTGTGCGAAATTGAGGCGCTGCACAGACGTTTCTTTCGGCCCTATCACCGTGATGTAGGGATTGGCGGCGGTTTCAAGGAAAGTCATCCCGGCGGCCACGAGGAACAGCGCGAAAAGGAAGAGCCCGAACGACCGTATTTCCGCCGCGGGAAAAAACAGCACGGCGCCGGCGGCGGCAATCAGCAGCCCGGTGATGATGCCCGTTTTGTAACTCCATTTGCGCATCACCCACGCCGCCGGCAGCGCAAAGAAAAAGTAACTCACCCAATAGGCGGAATCGATGAAGGCCGACTGGAAATCGTTCAGCTGGCACGCTTTCCGCAAGTGGGGGATGAGCACGGGGATGAGGTTGCCGGTGAGCGCCCATAAAAAGAAAAGGCTCACCACCAGCACGAACGTCAGCTTCATGGCGCTATTGCGCGGGGGAGGCGCCAGCGTTTCGTTTTTCATTTCAAGTGTGGAATTCATAACGGCGGTTTAAGGCATGGTCTGTACTTCGTTGATCAGCGTGCCGATGTGGTCGATGCTGATCTCTACGCGGTCGTTGTCCTGCAGCGTGAAACTGTTTTCGGGCACCAGGCAGGTGCCCGTCATCAGGTAGCATCCATCCGGGAACGCGCATCCCCTGAACAGGTAATCGACCAGCTCCTGGTGACTGCGCTTCATCTGGCTGATGGTCACGCTGTCTGCATACTGCTGTGTGCCGTTACGGTAGATGGCCATTTTGATCATCGTGTCCGGCGGAATGGGCGTGTCCGTGACGGTGAGGCAGGGCCCCAGGCCGGCGCATTTCTCATATACTTTCGCCTGCGGCAGGTAGAGCGGGTTTTCGCCTTCGATGCTGCGGGAGCTCATGTCGTTCCCGACGGTGTAGCCTTCAATGGTGCCGTGGCTGCTGACGAAGAGCGTCAGTTCCGGTTCCGGCACGTCCCACGACGAGTCTTCGCGGATGTACACCGTTTGCTGATGCCCCGATACGCGGCGCGGCGTGGCCTTGAAGAAGATCTCCGGCCTTTCGGCCTCGTACACTTTGTCGTAAAAGGTGGCGCCGCCGGCGTCTTCGGATTCTTCCATGCGCGCGGTGCGGCTGCGGAAATAGGTGACGCCGGCGGCCCATACTTCCTGCGTGGAGATAGGGGCTTCGAGCCCGCTGGCGATGATCTTTTCCGCCGCGGTTTTATCTGTCGGCTGTTTGCCTTCCAGTTCCGCCACAATGGCCCGGTACAGGCCTTTCCGGTTCACGAATCCGTTCCAGTCTGCCATGAAGGAATAATACTGCCCCTGGTAAAAGGCGAGGAGCACGCCGGGTGTTTTATAAATGCGGATGGTATTCATACGGGATTATTTTGTTTGGAGGAATTGTTGCACGTCGGCGAGTGACAATTGCCACAGCTGCCGCGCGAGCGTTTGCAGGGCTTCGCGGCTGCCTTCGAAATGCATGGTCACCTGGCGGTAGGTGAGGGATTCGCCGGGTTGCAGCGCCCTGGCGTCCGACGAGGATTCTACTTCATAGAAGGGCCCCATCTGCGAACCGTCTGCCAGCGGCCCGTCGTTATAGCAATTCACGGCGTCGCCTTTGAACGGTTCTTTCTGCAACTCCCATTTCGAATTGACATAACGGCCGTCAGGCACCACGTCGTAAAAGAGCACGGTGAGGGTGTTGTTGTCGAGGTCGATGCTGCCGGCGCCGGATTTGGCCACCAGCGGCGAAAGACCCAGCTTGCCGCGCGCCTTGCCGTCGCCGCGGAAGAGCAGCACGCTGTCTTTGACCTGCAGGTTCCGGGGCGGGATTTTTCCGAAGTAATCGTCGGTGATGTGTTTGCGCGATTCGGGAATGTTTTTGAACGGCGCCACCACAGCGGTTTGCGGCGATGGTTTGAACATGCCGAGCAGCCAGATGCTCACGAGGCCGCGATCTTGTTGCCAGACGCTGTCGCCCTTGTTGGTGAGCACGTTTTCCGTTTCGTAAGCCACGCTTTTAAGGCCGGCCGGCACCGCGCCGTTGATGCGGGCCGCGATGGCGGAGTGGTTGAGCAGCCGGATGGTGCGGGTGACGCCGAGCCGGAAATTCGTGCCGGAATAGTTCTGCACGCTGCCGTCGTATTCGTAGGTGATTGCTGCCGGCGATTGCGAGCGCACCGTATAGTGGGCTGTATCAATCAGTCCCGGTGTTTGCCAGTGATCGAATTCGAAAGGTTTGCCGGGCGGGAAGAACAACGAGTATTGCCCGCCTTCGGGGCCGAGCCAGAACCGCTCTTCCCCGCCGAATGCATTGATATGGGGGTTGAGCTTGCCGGAAGCGATGAGGCCGTAATTGAGCCAGCCGAAGCTTTTGCCGTTGTCGCCGCCGGCGGTGCTGGTCATTACGCGGGCCTGGTAGTCGCCGGTGACCACCACGCGGCTGCTGTCGCCGCCGCTTTGCAGCACCACTACATTTTTCAGGTGTTTCTGCAGGAAGGCCACGTCTTCGCCGAAATTAACGGGCGGAGGTTCTTTTTGCTCCGCTGCTTCGTTACAGCCGAGGGTAACGGCCAGCAGGCTGCCAGCGAGGATGTTCAATTTCATAACTAAGGAATTAATGTGGTGTACAATGTTGTTGTGTTACAGCGAAACGCCTCTTTTCCAGGGAATAAAATCGTCCTGTTCCAGCACCTGCGCTTTGGCGGCATACCCGCCGCCGGCCGTATCGATCACCAGCTCCATGATGCGGGCGGCCACTTCGTCGAGCGACTCTTCGCCGCTGATGATGGTGCCCGTGTCGAGGTCGATGATGTCTTGCATTTTATTCGCCAGTTTCGTGTTGGTGGATAGTTTGAGCACGGGCGTTACCGGGTTGCCGGTAGGCGTGCCGAGGCCGGTGGTGAACAATACGATGTTGGCGCCTGCGCCCACTTCGGCGGTGGTGGACTCTACGTCGCTGCCGGGCGTGCAAAGCAGGGCGAGGCCGGGTTTCGTCACGCGGCCGGGATAGTCGATCACGTCGGTTACCGGTGAGGAGCCGCCTTTTTTGGCCGCGCCGGCGGATTTGATGGCGTCTGTGATGAGCCCGTCGCGGATGTTGCCGGCGGAAGGGTTGGAATCGAATCCCGATCCCACGGCTTCCGCGCGGGCGGCGTATTCCCGCATCAGCTGCGTGTAACGGGCGGCCAGCGCGGTGTCTGTACACCGGTCGCTCAGTTCCTGCTCCACGCCGCACAGTTCCGGGAATTCGGAGAGGATGACGGAGCCGCCGAGCGCTACGATGATATCGGCCACACGGCCCACGGCGGGATTGGCGGAGATGCCCGAGAAACCGTCGGAGCCGCCGCACTCCATGCCGATGATCAGTTTGCTCAACGGCGCGGGGGCGCGGTGTTGTTCGTTCGCTTTCGCCAGCCCTTCGAAAGTGCGTTGCAGCGCCTGCTCCATCAGGTCTTTTTCGGAGCCGATCTTTTGCTGCTCCAGGCAGATGACCGGCCTGTCGAAACCGGGCACCCGCTTTTCGATTTCTTCCTGCAGCATGTCGAGCTGCGCGTTCTGGCAACCGAGGCTCAGTACGGTGGCGCCCGCCACGTTGGGGTGGGTGATGTACCCCGCCAGCAGCCCGCAGAGCGTGCGGGCGTCGTCTTTGGTGCCGCCGCAGCCCAGGGTATGGCTCAGGAGTTTGATGCCGTCGATGTTTTGGAACCTGCGGCCCTGCGCGGGCAGCGGTTGCTCCGGCGCGGCGGTGCTGTGCAGCAGCTGCCGCAGCATGGTTTCGTAAGGATTGGGTTTCGTGTAGCCGAGCTCGTTTACCAGCACTTTGTGCAGCGTTTGCACGTTGCGGTTTTCGCAGAACACCATGGGGATGATCACCCAGTAGTTGCCGGTGCCCACGCGCCCGTCCGTACGGTGATAGCCCATGAAGGTGCGTTGCGCCCAGCGCGACACGTCGGGGCGATCCCATGCCGTGTGCCGTTCCGCTTTCACGGAAAAGCTGCCGGAGGCATGGCGGATGTTCCGGGTGGTGACCAGTTCACCCGCGGGCAGGTCTTCATTGGCGAGCCCCACGAGCACGCCGTACATGATCACGGGCCCGTCTTTCGGAATGAATTCGCGGGTCAGCTTATGTTTCGCCGCCACGTCGCGCACGGCCGTCACGCCGTTGATGGCAGCGCCGGCGGGCACGTCCTGGAGGGCGGCCCACACATTGTCTTTCGGATGTATCTGGATAATCTGTTGGCGCATATGCATTGAGTTGGAAATGTTATTTCAGGGCCCGGTCGAGGTGCACATACCCGCCATCCACATGGATGAGCTGGCCGGTGGTGTGGCTGGATTTGGCCGACAGCAGGAAGGCCGCCGTTTGCGCGATCTCTTCCGGCGTCGTCATCCGTTTTTCGAGCGGGATGCCGGCGAGGATGCCGGCCAGTTTGCTTTCTTTATCGTTGAAGGTGTTGATCCAGTTTTCGTAGAGGGGCGTCCATGATTCCGCCACCACGATGGCGTTCACACGGATGGAGTAGGGCAGCAGCTCCACGGCCCATTCGCGGGTGAGGGCGTTGCGCCCGCCGTTGGCGGCGGCGTACGCGGAGGTGTTGCCCTGGCCCGTTTCCGCCGTTTTGGAACTGATGTTGACGATGGCCCCCTTGTTCTTTTTCAGGTACGGCAACGCATGGTGCGCGATGAGGTAATAATGCACGAGATTGCGGTGCAGCGACCGCATGAATTTTTCATATCCGCCATGTTCCAGCCCCACACCGTCGTTGATGCCCGCATTGTTCACCAGCCCGTCTATCCGGCCGAACTTCGCCGCAACTGCCTCCACCGCTTCCCGGCATTGGTCCGGCTCCGTCAGTTCGGCCGTTACCTGCCAGCCTTTGCCGCCGGAACGTTCGATGTGGGCCAGGTGCTGGCGGTTGTCGTCTCCATTCCTGCCGATGATGACGGGAACGGCGCCTTCTTCCGCGAGCACTGCCGAAATAGCCGCCCCGATGCCTTTGGCGCCTCCTGTCACGATGATGATCTTGTCTTTTAATCCCAGGTCCATAAGTGAGTGTGTTTTAGGAAATAGAGATGAACAAATGTGTTACGCCAGCGCTTCCTTCGACAACCGCCCGTTCAGCAATCGCCAGATGCCCAGCGGGTTGCCGTTTTGCAGCTCGGGAGGGAGCAGGTAGGCGGGGAAGTCCTGGTAACACACCGGCCTGCAGAAGCGGTAAATGGCCGCCGTGCCCACGGAGGTGCCCGCCGCGGGCGTGGTGGCGGGCCAGGGGCCGCCGTGCACCATGGCGTGATTAACGGCCACGCCTGTAGGAAAACCGTTGATCACGAGCCTGCCGGCTTTTTCGCGGAGAATGTCCACCAGCCCGGCATGTTGCCGGAGGTCTTCTTCCGTGCCGTGGATGGTGGCGGTGAGCTGCCCTTCGAGCGCGGCGGCTAGACTATACAGCTCCTGCGGCCCATTGGCGCGGATGTGCAGCGAAGCCGGGCCGAACACTTCGTGGCAGAGGGCCGGGTTGGCGATGGCCTGCTGCACGCTGATCTGCAACAGGGCAGGGGCCGCCTCGTGGGCATTGCCTTCCGCTTTGCCCAGCACCTGTGCGCCGGCCTGCTGCAGTTGCCCGAGCCCTTTGTTGTACGCGTCCAGGATGCCCGGCGTGAGCATGCAGCCCGCGGGCAGCGCCGCGATGTTTTGTTGCAGCGAATCTATGAACACGCCGTTTTCCGCGTGCGTGATGAATAACCCCGGATTGGTGCAGAACTGTCCCACGCCCATGGTGAGCGACTGCAGGAACTGGGTAGCCAGCGTTTCTCCTTTTTCTTTGAGGATACCGGGCAGGAAAAATACGGGGTTGACGCTGCCCATTTCCGCGAACAC
This sequence comes from uncultured Chitinophaga sp., assembly GCA_965653365.1. GTDB lineage: Bacteria > Bacteroidota > Bacteroidia > Chitinophagales > Chitinophagaceae > Chitinophaga. Next base: position 382,665 of record CBFGZV010000002.1, read on the forward strand.
GGGGATGGGCACGGGCCTTCGTGTAGCCGTGTCGTATAGCGCCTTGCCGCCTTTGAAGGAGCCGGTGAAGGCGATGGCGGACAATAATGGATGAATGGCCAGCTGCTGCCCTGTATCGATGGTGGCGCCGTGCAACAGGGAGAATACGCCTTCCGGCATGCCGGTTTGCCGGGCCGCCGAGCGGATGGCATTCCCTACGAGGTGCGACGTATGGGGATGTGCGGGGTGCGCCTTGCATACAACGGAACAGCCGGCCGCCAGTGCCGCGGCCGTATCGCCGCCCGCTACGGAAAATGCCAGCGGGAAATTGCTCGCGCCGAATACGGCCATCACGCCCAGCGGTATCTGCAGTTGCCGCACGTCGGGCGTGCCATTGTCTATCCGTGCGTTCACCCACGAGCCTTCCGTGACGAGGTCTGCGAACAGCCGGAGCTGATTGGTGGTGCGGTCGCGCTCGCCCTGCAGGCGCGCCAGGGGCAGCCCGCTTTCCGCGGATGCCGTGTTGATCAGCTCGTCGCCGAGCGCCGCGATGCCGTCTGCGATGGCGCGCAGGAAAGCCGCGCGTTGCGCGCCGTCCGTTTTTTTGTAGGTGCTGAACGCCGCCGCCGCCAGCATGACGGCGCGGTTGATCTCTTCCGCCGTTGCTTCGTGGAACGATGGCGCGAGCCATTCCTGCCGCTGCGGGCTGAAAGCCTGAAAGGTCCGTTCTCCGCCGGCGCTGTCTGTATTGCCTATGAGTTGTGATCCGGGCTCGTGCATGATATGATGTTTATGATCGCGAACTGCGTCTGTTTAGTTTACTTCGATTTCATCTTTTGAAGGCAGCTTCGGGAACGGCGCATGCGGCTCGCGCTGGTACCAGAATACCACGCTGCTGATGTCCGACTGTTGCGGGAGGTACCTGCCGCCGCTGCGCCAGCCAAGGTCCTGGATGGTGACTTTCAGGTCTTTCTCGAATCGGATGGGGTCGGTGATGTGCCAGCGGTACATGCCGAAGCGCTGCTGCGATTTGTAGAGCCCGTCTGGCCGGATTACCTGGTGCAGGCCCGCGTAGGGCGTTGAAAACTCCTGGTATTTGCCTTTGTTGTCGAAATTATAGGAGCCGCAGAAATAATCTTCCGTACCCGTACCGCAGATGGTGGGGAACTTGTTATCGCCGTCCATGAAGAACTTGATCTCGCCTTCGCCCCACCAGCCGTTGTTATTCACGCCCCAGGCCAGGTAGGTGCCCACGTATTGCCCTTTGCCCTTGATACCGTCTATCAGCGTGAAGTCGGCGCCTTTTACCGGGTTGTTGCGGCGGAACTGCGCGTGGAAATACCCCGCGTCTTCCGGCACTTCGGTCAGCGTGTAGTCGACCTGGTAGTAGAGCGTCATCCTTTCCGTATTGATGTTTTCCATGGTGATCTTGCATTTTTTACGGAAGGGCATCGTCCAGTAGCAGTTGAACGCGCTGCCGGGGTTTACGGTAACGGCGAGCGAATTCATCTGCGCGTATTCGCCCCAGCCCATGCCGAAGAAGTCGCCCACGGGCACTTCCACGGAGGGCGTGGTTTCATCGTCCCAGTAAAAGCGGAGGATGGAATAGCGCCAGTTGCCGGTAGGCGTCATCCAAATGTGCTGGATAGCGCCGGAGCCGTTGATTTCCGCGAGGGTAAAGGTTTTGCCCGGCTCGATGTGGATGTAGGGATTGACTTTCCAGCCCTGCCCCAGGTCGCGCGCCGCGTGGCGGGCATTGCCCTGTTCGAGGGTGGCCATGCCGCCTTTGCCGGGCTCGCCGGTGAAGTTTTCCGGGCTGATAGACCGGGTTTTGGCGTCGGAGAGGCGGTACAGGTTGCCGATGTGGGTATCGAGCCCGTTGAAGGTTTTCTGGGCCTGGGCGGAACCGAAGAAGCCGGCCGCCAGTGCGATCAGGAGCAGTTTTTTCATACGTTGAGACTTTATGGTATTAAGTTGCTTTATCGTTTAAGCATTTTTGACAATGGTTATTTTCATGCGCACGTGGTCTTTCGCTTCCGTTCTCCAGTGATGCTAAGTGTTGTGTTTAAAAGTCGCGGCACCCGTGTCAGCGGCGGCTGCTGGATTGCCTGATCACCAGTTCCGTGTCTATGCAAATGTTCTCCGGCTTTTTCTCGCCGTTTTTGATATGTTCCAGCAGCACGCGCACGGCGGCGTTGCCCATTTCCAGGATTGGCTGGCGGATGAAGGTGATCGGGGAATAATAGAGGTCGAACGCCTCGCTTTCATCGAAGCTCACCACGGCCAGTTCTTCCGGTACCTTGATGCCCAGTTCGTTGATATATTTCAATCCTTCGATGGCGAGGCTGTTGGTGGCGAAGAACACGGCGTCCGCCGGCTTTTTGGCCTGCAGCAGCTCATCGATGGCCCGGCGGGTTTCTTCCCGGATGTGGGAATACCGCGCCAGTTTCATCATGCTGGCCCGTTTGTTGTCTGCCAGTGCTTCTGTATACCCGCGCTTGCGTTCGTTGATGTGGTACAGCGCCGTGTTGTACGCGATCATGCCGATGCGTTTGTACCCCGTTTTGACGAGGTGGGTGATGGCGTTGTACGAAGCCTGGAAGTTGTTGATGCCGATCTGGCTCACGGGTATCTGCGGAAAGTAACGGTCGATCAGCACAAAAGGCACAGGCTGCTTCCGGAGCTGTTTGATCTGCTGTTCGGAGCCTTCGGTAGGGATGAGGATGAGCCCGTCTACCTGGCGGTTCAGCAGTACGTTGATGAGATCGCCGGATTTGTCGAGGTTCTCGTCCGAGCTGCCGAAGATCACCGTATAATTATTGCGTTTGGCTTCGTCTTCGATGGTGCGGGCGATGTTGCCGAAGAAAGGATTGGAAATGTCCGCCACAATCAGCCCGATGGTGTCTGACCGGCCGCTTTTGAGGCTGCGGGCAATGTGGTTGGGCTGATAGTTGAGCTTCTGGGCTATCTTCCGGATCTTTTTAGCCATTTCCTGACCCACCCTCGCTTTCTCTTCCTTGTTGGTGAGCACGTAAGATACGAGCGCGGTAGACACGCCTGCCTCCTGGGCTATATCTTTCAGCGAGGTTTTTTTCTTCATAGGGATAAAAATATGCTTAAACGTTTAAGTAAACAAGTTTTTGGGAAAAAAATTGCCGGGGCGATGGCGACCGGGTGATGCCGCAAAAAGAAAATGCCGGGCAAAGCCCCCGTTTTTGCGGAAGCCAGCCCGGCAGGTCAGCAGACCGGCAGGATAAAAGGCCGTGCGGGAATTATTCCCCTCCGGCGGACAAGCTGCCGGTGTTTCTATACACCATTTTGTGAAGTACCACTTTTTCGGCGCTCACCGAGAGCTGGAGGTAGGCGTACACCGGCACGCTTTGCCCGTTGCCGGGCACTACCTTGAACGGAACGTAGTAACTGTTGCCGAAGCGTACCCCGTTTGTATTGACATAGTTGTACACGGTATTATTGACGGGCTTCGTCGCGAAATACAATGCGCCGCTGTAGGAAGGGCTGCTGAACGCCGAAGCGGATATTTCAGCGCCGGCTTCCGCGGTGCTGATGTAGGCCGAGCTCGCGGCCAATGTGAACACCGCCGCATTGTTCAGCATGGAGATGGTGCAATCCCTGCTTTCAAACCCGTTGCTGGTGGTGCTGGAGTTTACGATGTGCACGTTCAGCGTTTGATTGTTGACGGTGAGGGCGATCGTTTTATTGCTGCCGGCGGCGATGTCGGCATTGATGGCGGTTACCGACGATTTTTGGGGAATCAGCCCCTCTATCGCGGATTCTTCGGAACAGGCGGTAGCGAATACCGCACAAAAGATCAAAAGGAGATATAATTGCTTTATCATGGTATGCTGTTTTGCGGGATGATTAATATAACCTGCCCTGGCGGATGATTTTTACGCCGTAGGAGCTCACGTTTTTCTTCTCGAGCGTGGCCGGATGCTGCAGCTCGCCGGGAATGTAGGTGTTGTGGGTGTAAGTGAGGTCCAGCAAGATGGCGCTGTAGATATACAGCTGCAGGTTCATGCTCAAAACCGGTTTTACGGCGGAGGTGAAGAACGATGGCCGCTCATACAATACGGCCGGCCTGATAAAGGTTTCCTTGCCGGCTGTTTTGTTGATCCACCGCAGCATGAAGCCGCCGCCGTAGAGCAGCCTGGAATACGACATGTTGCCTTCGCGCACATCGTCTGTGGCGGTATTGTTTTGCGCATCGGCGTCGTACTTGAAGGTGCCGCTGTGTTTGAACCATCCGCCTTCGCCGAATACATTGAATTTCGAATGCTTCCTGACGGCCAGTTGCAGCACGCCTGTACCGCCATAGCTGGCGTACCCGCCGCTGGTGCCGGGCGTGAAAGCGCTTATGCCGATGTTGACCTGCGGCTTCATGTAGAACGACACGGCGCGGTTATTCAGCACGCCGAGGTTAAAACCGAGGTGGATGGTGAGCAGGTTGCGTTCTTCGATGTACGATTTGCCGTTGCCGTTGCTCAGGATGGGAGCGTGCTCATATCCCGGGCCAAGCATGAATTTGGCGGCGAACGGCCTGCTGCTGTACCCGTCTTTTAGCAGGGCCATGGCGCCTACCGTGGCAACGGCGGCAGTGGTGTAGAGCGCATTCTCTTCCTTGTCGCGCTCCCTGGCTTCCGCCACCCTTACCTGCCGGTCTTCCGTTTTCTTTGCTTCCAGCGCCTGGTTATAGCTGCTCCTGGCCATGGCCTGGTCGTTGGCGTCGGTGGTGCTGTTGATGGCGGCCTGGTAGTTGTTCATGGCCCGGGCGTAGTCTTTGCCGTTCATGGCTTCGTTGCCTTGCTGCATATGGCCGTTGAAGGCGTTTTTCTGTTTTTCTTTCGCCGCTTTTTCCTCCGCCGCTTTGGCGGTTGCCTTGCCGAGGTAGTTTTCCAGGTAGGCGACGTTCTCTTTCTTTCTTTGCAGGGTGAAGGCCGCATTGCCGGAGGGATCGCCTTCCCATGGCTTAACGGCGGCATTGGGATCGATCGACCTGATTTCGTTGACCAGCTCGATTTCTTTTTGCGTTATTTCACGGATGTCGGCAGAGAGGTCTGCCGGCTTGCTCACCGGCTGGTTGGCCAGGGCCTTGAGCCGGTTGATGGCGTCGTTCACCACGCTGAGCTTGTGCCGGTCGTCGTATCGCCCCATGATGGCTTGCTGCGCGTTGTTGCAGATATTCGTTTTGGCGGGGCTGTTGGGGATTTGGAGCGCCAGCTTGTCGTATTCGGCAATGGCTTCCTTCAGGCTCTGCCGCTCTTTATCGGCCTGCGTTTTACCGCCTTCGGGATCGTCGCAGGTGATGGCTTTCCTTGTGTCGGCGTTTTGCAGGTCTTTTATCCTTATCCGTGTGATGATGTTGGCTTTCATTTTATGGACGAACGTGATCTTTTCGCCCGGCTGCGTTTTGTGCAGATCGCCGAAATGGACCCTGCCGTCTTTGTCGAGCAGCTCGAAAACAAACGTCACGGGCACCTTGAACTTTGAGCGTACCTCAATGTGGGCATGTACCTGGTAGTTCCAGTCGTAGCCTTCGAGGGTTTTGGTGCGGTACTCCAGGTAGGGGCAAGGGTCTGCATGCCATTCGCTCCATGCCGGCTCCGGTTTGGAGGGCGTATTGCCCGTAGGGCGGGCCGGCGCCTCTATACACCCCGATGCGATGACGTACAGCGACTTTTCCGTGGCGCCACGGTTCCGGGCCGCGGAATTGGCTAAATTGATGGCTATCTCCCGGGTGGCGGCGCCCGCAGCCCAGCCGTTCGTTCTGAGCCCTTTTTCGTCTACACCCGCTACTACGGCGTAGCAGCCGGGGCCGTTATGGGTGAATTCCCAGGTGGGGTTTTTCCCGCCCCGTTCTATACAATGATTCCTTGCTTCCGCGTCCCGGGCGGCCTGGTTGTTTAACCCGGTAGCCCAGCCCACCTGGCGTGTTTCATAACAAAAATAGATACTCAGCTGCCCGAAGCATACGGCAGCGTTCATTGACAGCAATGCTGCAATCAGTACGAACCTTATCATTGTTGGAAATTTTATATGCGTGTAACTACAGGGAAGCGAATGCTTCCTTATCAAATGTTGCAGGTTGATGCATCTTCAGCGCTCCCGGGCAGGCTGAATTGATCGCTTGTTTTTCAGGTATATTCGTAAACGATGATGACTATTTAAAGTGTATAGGCTGGCCGGAGCTGCTGTTTTTCAGTATACGGCCTTTACGGTACAAAGATATCCAGTTGCCATACACAGGAAAATAACTAGGAGTAGCTATTTTTTCCTGGGCGGAACGTGGTGGGAGGCGGGAACTATACCCAGGCCTCTTTCAGGGCCATTCTCACCAGCTCTACGGGCGTTTTTACCGCTGCTTTCGACAGCAGGTTTTTCCGGTGCGCGTTGACGGTATGCAGGCTGATGAACAGCTCGTCCGCGATTTCCTTGCTGCTTTTGCCTTCCACGATGCATTTGAGGATTTCGCGTTCCCTTTTGGTGAACTGGTCGTACGATTTGGTGAAGGTATTGGCGTCCTGGATGTTGTAATAGGAGGGCTCGCCGTCGAGGCCGATCAGCGAAAGGCAGGGAGCGCCGTCCTGCTTGATATGGGAAATGTCCGTATGCAGGCTGAGGGAGCGGTAAAAGTTTTTTTCGTCGTAGTCGATTTGCAGGGCCTGGTGCAGCACCCGCACATAGGTATTGTTTTTGGTTTTTATCCGGAGATCGTACTGGATTTTGTATTTGGCTACTTTTTCGAAGGGCAGCGCCTTGAAAAACTCCACTACGCGGTATTCGAAGTTGAGGAAATAGGGCTTATCGTCCGGGTGGATGTTCTCCATGAAAAACGTGATGTTGACTTCCTCCGGTTCATAGCCCAGCACGCCGGCTATGTTGGGATCCACGAAATCCAGCTCGCTTTTGTACATGTTGAAGATGACGTAATAATAGTTCCCGGCCTGGAACACGCTGAACAAACGCTTGTACGTTTCCAGCCGCTGCTGCAGCTGCGAATCGGGGATTTGAATGTCGCGGTCGGTAACAGTTTGCCAGAATTTTTTGGCGGTCAGGTAGTAGTCGGTATGGGAGGCAGACATGTGGCTGATTTTAGGTGCGTCTCGAAACAGGACTAATATAAGAAAAATCGATGAACGCATGATGGCAAATGCCGCCCGGCGCACCTGTATTTTTTTCCATAATTCCGGCCGTTTGCAAAGATAACGGTGAAAAATGCAAATTCTACATTAGCATACCGGGGGCGGGATATGGAAATTTACACCGTGCCTGAACCGGTGCCCTACACCCATTTAAAAATATCTGAATGAAAATGAGTCGACTTGTCAAACATTTGCTGCCCTTCTTCGCTGTTTTTACAGGAATGGCGGTAACACCGGCTACCGCGCAGGTGAATTTCAAAACGAAACAATGGAGCCTTCAGCTGGACCAATCCGGGAAGCTGACCAGCATGAAAAGCCTGGCGCTGCAAAAGGAGTTCGTCGTAGCGGATAAAGCCGGCGCGCTGATGAGCATTCGAAAAGACGGGCAACTGCATGCTCCCCGCAGCTGTGCCTGGAACGCCAAGAAATCGGAGCTGTCGTTCACCTACCCGGAAGCCGGCATGGAGGCTACCGTAAAAGTGCAGCGCAACGATCTTTATATCAGCTTCGAGCTGACGCACCTGAGCCAGGCCGACAAAGCCGACCTGGTGCTGTGGGGGCCATATCCCGTCACCATAGCCGATACGGTAGGGGAAGTGGTAGGCGTGGTGCGTAACAAGGAATTCGCCATCGGCATCCAGGCGCTGAATATAAAAACGCTCGGCGGTTACCCGAACGCGGAAAGCGATATCGAACCATCGTACGACGTGTTTGAAGGCGGCAACAAGGTGGATGTGAAGGAAGACGATATGCACAAGCAGCTGTTCAGGGGCGACGTGGCGCGCCCTACAGCTTATGGCGCCTCGCTGCAGGCCTATTGCCGCAACCGGGGCCGCGATCGTGTGATCGACAACTGGGGGCATACCGCTTACCTGGCGCCCGTGTTCCACGACGGCGGCGTTACCGGCAGCAAGATCGCCCTTTTCGGGGTGGCCAATGCCGATGTGCTGCCCACCATTTCGCAGATAGAGCTCCGCGAAGGGTTGCCGCACCCGTTGCTCGACGGCGAATGGGGCAAGCAAGCCCGCCATGCTTCCGAATCCTACCTGATCATGGACTTCGGCACCGCTAACCTGGAAGAGGCCATCGCCGCCACCCAACAGGCCGGTCTCCGCTACCTGTACCACGGCGATCCGTTCGACAACTGGGGGCAATTCAAGCTCCATGCGCGGGAGTTCCCGCAAAACTGGGCCAGCATGAAGCAGTGTGTGGACATCGCGAAAGCAAAGGGCGTGCGGTTAGGAGTCCATACTTTATCCAACTTCATTACCACCAATGATCCCTATGTAACGCCGGTACCGGACCCGCGGCTGGCGAAAGTAGGCTATTCGCGGCTCAGCGCCGCCGTAGATGCCGGCGCCAGGGAACTCCAAATCGAGGACCCCACTTTCTTCAACCAGTTCCAGAACAATACGCTGAAGGCCGTTGTGATCGGCAAAGAGATTATCCGCTACGGAAGCGTATCCACGGCCGCACCCTGGAAGCTGCTCGCCTGCGAGCGCGGCGCCTTCGGCACGCAAGCCGCGGCGCACCAGCCGCACGATTCGGTGGGCAAGCTGATGGATCACGCTTACAAGGTATTCCTGACCAATTACGCATTGCAGGAAGAAATGGCGAAAACCATCGCGCGCCTGTTCAATGAAACCGGCCTGATGCAGCTGTCGCTCGACGGGTTGGAAGGCTGCCTTTCCTCCGGCATGGGGCAGTATGCCCGGCAGTTGTTCGCCAAAACCTGGTACGATCACCTGAGCCCGGAACTGAAAGGAAAAGTGATCAACGACGCCAGCACGCCCGGCCACTATTTCTGGCATATCTATACGCGGATGAACTGGGGAGAGCCCTGGTACGCCGGTTTCAGGGAAAGCCAGCTGCAATTGCGCCTGAAGAACCAGCAGTTTTTCCGCCGGAACCTGATGCCTTCCATGCTGGGCTGGTTCAGCCTGCGGCCGGAAACCACCCTGGAAGACATTGAATGGATGCTGGCCCTCGGGGCCGGGTATAATGCCGGGTTTGGCCTCGCCACCAGCCTGCAAACGCTGCAACGGCACGGGATGAAGGATGAAGTGCTCGGTCTGATCAAAACCTGGGAACAGGCCCGGATGAAGAACATTTTCAACGAAGCCCAGAAAGAGCGGATGCGCAGCTTAAAGCACGAGTTTCACCTGGAGGCGGCCGGCGACGGCGCGTACAGGCTCACGCCGGTATACAACGCCTACTTCAAACATGCGCAGCAATTGAAGCAACCCGGGGAGCCCGTTTTCTCCAGTTTCCGGTTCAATAACCCGGCCGCCGCGCAGCCGGTTTCCTTTATCATCACTATGGCCGCCAGCAAGGAATCGGACCCGGATGTGACGTTCGACCAGGTATCCATCGCCATCAACCGCCAGGATGCGCTGGTGCTGCCGGTGAGCCTCAAGCGGAACCAGTTCCTGAAGTGCGACGGTAAAACCATCAAGGTATACAGCCGGCAATGGCAATTGCTGCAAACGCTGGAGCTGGCCAAACCGTTGCCACTATTAGCTAATGGAGACAATGAAATTGTGTTCGACGGAAAGTATTCCGGTGAAAACGGCGCCGAGGTGAAGCTGGAAATACGCGCCAACGGACAGCCTGAGCTGATCCGCCAATCGCGGTAGGGGACAGGCGTTATATCTATTTTTGAAAGGAACTGCTACCGGCTTGGAGCAGTTTCCGTTTAGGGAAGTTAGTCCAGTATTGCCCTGGAGAAGAGGTCGCGGATCAGGGCATCGTTTTCGCAAGCCTCTTTAAAATCCAGGATAAATTCTTTCAAGCTGGCGGCGTTCGCGGAGTAGGCGCAAAACATGCCTGCTTCGGGGTCGAACCGGACGTCTTGCGCCAGGTGGGATTTTCTTTCCTGGAGGAACACCTGGGCCAGCGACGTCCAGTCGTACCCATTTCCTTCAAAGCCTTCCTCTTCCCGCGCGGCGAAGATTTCGGCTTTGTAAACGCCCGCGTCGAGGCATACGGAGCTGCTGGTTTCGTGTGTTACCCAAAAGAAGGGTTTGATTGTTGCTTCGAATTGAGGAGTGTCCATATTGTAACAAATTTGATTGTCGTTTGCTTTGATGCCGCTCCGGAATTGGCGGCAATCATCAATAACAAGTCGATATTGTCTGGCAGCGGCCGGGTGATCGTTCTCTCATTTTCCCGGAAAGCTGCTGCGGAAGCGTATTTACGGCGCCACTCTCTTACCCATGATGGTCAGCCCTCTCTCTTGCCCGTCCAGCACCGCGATACCGGGAAACACGCCCCAGGCTTCGAATCCGAAATGCCGGAAGAGCTTCAGGCTGGGCTCGTTGTGGGAGAAGATAAAACCCAGCAGGGTTTTGATGCCGAACTGAGGGGCGGCGTTAATGCAATATTGCAGGATCGCTTTCCCGCGGCCCTTGCCCCGCTGCGCTTCATCGAGGTAAATACTGACCTCCACCGTGGCGTCGTACGCGGGCCTTCCGTAAAAAGACTGGAAGCTGGCCCAGCCCACCGTTTCGCCTTCGGCCGTTTCTACCATCCAGAGGGGCCGTTTGCCGGCGCTGTGCTCATCGAACCACTGTTGCCGGCTGGCTACCGATACCGGTTCGGTATCCGCCGTTACCAGCCTGGAGGCGATGGTGGAGTTATAGATGGCTACGATGGTAGCGAGATCGTTTTGTGTAGCGTTCCTGAATGTAAGTGCGGCCATGTCTTGTATTTGTTCTTCGGGCGGTTTTGCGGCGTAAAGCTAACAAGAATTCAGGAATGATGAATGGTGACGCCATGCGAACGGTGCATGCCTGCTTCACACAAAGAAACCCGCGGTGGGGGGAAGCCAGCGGGGTGCCACGGCCAGCGTTTGTGAAGACCGTCTGTGTGCTGTACTTTTGGGATAAACGAACCCGACGATGGACCATGCGCCGATTCTGCAGAATATAGCCCGCCATATCAACCTCAGCCAGGAAGAAACCGATTATTTCCTGTCACGCATCACTTACAGGGAGCTGCCCAGAAAGGAGCTGCTGCTGGAGGAAGGACAGGCCTGCAAACAGCTCAGCTACGTTCTTTCCGGCGCATTGCGGGCGTATATCATTGACCAATCGGGGAAGGAATCGACGATCATGTTCGCCGTGCCCGACTGGTGGGTGACGGACATGTATTGCTTCCTGAACGGCCGGCCGGCGATGATGTATATTGCCGCCATCGAAGACAGCCGCATTTTGCAGATCCGGAAAGAAGACCTGGACGAGCTGTATGTGCACGTACCCAAGTTCGAGCGTTTCTTCCGGATACTCATGCAGAACGCCTATACCCGTGAGCAGCTGCGGGTGATCGAGAACCTTTCCCTGCCCGCGAAGGAGCGGTACGAAAACTTCCTCCGGAAATATCCCCACATTGCCCAGGCCGTTACGCTGAAACAGATCGCTTCGTACATCGGCATCACCCCCGAATTCCTCAGCGCCATCCGGAAGGCCCGCTGAATTTCTTAAGGTACCTTAAGGCCCGTTACGCTCATTCTTCCGTTCTTTGAAAAAAACAGCACATGGTTATACTTATCGCAGGGCCCTACCGGAGTGGCACCAACGACGATCCGGCATTGATGAAAAAGAACCTGGAACACCTCGAATCGGTGGCTTTGCCGCTGTTCCGGAAAGGGCATGTGCCCATGATCGGGGAATGGGTGGCGCTGCCGCTGATCAAACTGGCCGGTTCCACGAAGCCCGGCGATGCCGCCTGGGAGGAAATACAATATCCCGTGGCGCACCGCCTGCTGGAAAAGTGCGACGCCGTGCTCCGGCTGGAAGGGACCTCCAAAGGGGCTGACGAAGATGTGCGGGTGGCGCGGGAACGGGGATTGAAGGTGTATTTCCGGCTGGAGGATGTGCCGGATGCGGTTTGATGCGAAGCGGATGATTGGAGCGGCAGATGTTGCCTGCGCAGGAGGAAATTTTTTCTTACAACGGAGAAGGCGCTGTTACAGCGCCTTCCTTCATTTTTAGCAGCACGATCGCCTGCTGAAATACCGCAGTGCTTTAGGTTAGATTTGAAAGCGGAAAGCTATCTTATGACAACTTTCTTTTCTTAGCCTGACTATCTCTTGCGCCTGAAAGAAGCCCGGGTGCCCATGCACTGGAAAATCGGTCTGGCCAGGCGCAGCATAAGGGGATGTTCAATGTACCTGACCCGCTAAGCGTTTAACCCTTCTCCATCACCATTAAAGGTAATTACCATGTCGAAAATCATCACAGACGAACAATTCCATGCTGAGTTACAGCACTTCCCGAAACCCCGATATCCATTCCCGGATTTTATTCACCCAAATTTCCAGCAGCAGCGGGAAGAATACTATGCCTGGATCGACAAAGAATACACTTTCCACAGTAAAGCCGCCCGCGAAAAGCACAAGTCGCACAACCTCACCGATATCGCCGCCCGGGGATGCCCGTTCCTGAACGGTATCGAAGAGCTCCGGCCGTTGGCGAACTACACGGCCAATGGCGCCATGATGGATGATTACTGGGACCGTTGCTCCCGCAGTGAGATGAACGAGGTGACCGGCCAGGTAACAGCGCTGCTAACAGGAGAAGATCTGCGCGAGCCAACGGACAATGGTATCTTCCATCAATTCTGGCTGTTGCGGCGGGATGCCATGCAATGCGGTATGCCCGGGCGCCTGTACCAAAAATACATAGCCGCCATCCACAACGTGCTGGTTGGCTACACGGAAGAAAGAACCTACTACAGGGCCAATGTGCCCCCTCCACTGCCTGTTTACCTGATCATAAGGCTGGACACCAGCGGTGGACTGCCGTTCTGTAAATATGTCGCGATGCAGAAAAATTACCGCGACTTGCCGGACAGCGTGCTGGAACATCCGTTCATCCTGCGCATGCATAGCCTTTGCTCCTGGATGATCGGCATGCACAACGATTTTATTTCCCTGCCAAAGGAGTTGAGCAGGGAAGGGGATACACTGAATGTAGTAAAAGTAATGCAGCATGAATATAAGGTGCCGTTAAAAGAGGCTTATATGATGGCGCTGAAGTTGCACGACAGCTTTCTGCATGAATTCCTGGTATTAAAGGAGCATCTGCCTCCGTTCGGCGAATTGCAGGATACCGTGCGTCACTACGTAGATGATCTTGGCGTGATGGTTGCCGGCGTGTATGCATGGCATACGAACGATACGGCGCGGTATGTTCATGGGGGGTATGTGGAAGGGGAGTATGTGAGCAGGGGATTTTAAACCTATTCAGGCCGGCCAATCAAGTCAGCGACTCTTTTGATAAACAACATACTTTAGTGGAGAGACATTCCCCCCTATTTCCACGATTGGTTTTAAAACGCAATCTTGCTGTTGCATGGATGAAAATTCAGTTGAAATATCCTCAATATACTCTATTTCATCTTCGGTCATTTCTTTCAAAACAATTTTCGTCTGAATGTAGCCGTTGGCGAGTATTTCGAAAGAAACACTAATAAAGTTGTCGTTGATGTTTCTGTGCAGTGCATCACAAAGATTGCAGGTTTGATACTTCGCTTCGATGTCTATCATAATGCTATCGCTTTCGAGAACAATAAAATGTCTAGCCACTGGTAGGCTATAGGAGACCATTCTCCCTTATTTTCATTAAACTTTTTTTTGCTGATATGCAATTCGTTAATAACAATCTGAAACCCATTCAACGTTGAGCGCAATTGCTCAATCACCGTTCCGGGAAGGGATGTTCCCTCCAAAAGCACAATCTGAATACTCAAATTTCGCTCATTGACACTGTAGCTTATATCTAAAATATCATCAAGCGCCTCAATCATAAAAATGTTGATTAACGCATATTTCATTTCGATGTATTGAATATCGTATTTCATACTTTAAGGCATCCATAATGGGTTAGTAGGCACAACGCTTGGACTGGTTGTGCCCTTAATCATAAAAACATTAGTTGACTGACCTGATACGCCAGCACCCAGATTTACATTAGTTCCTGTTACGCTATTGAGCCTAAAGACTTGATGCCCTGCTTTTGAGGTCCCTAAGAACGTGGCCTGTCCTGAGTGCACAGCATCTAATACGGCCTGTGCATCGTCAATACTATTTAAAAAGCCACCACCTGGTTTAGCGGTCCCCAAAATATGCCTGGCTTGCTTTTGGACCGAAATTCTTTTTCCAATCTTACTGACAATATTCCGTAATATCTTCGCTGCCTTTGCATTGTTTGCAGCAATAGTAGCCGGTCTTATTGCAATATTTGGAAGAACTGTCCCGAAGCCTAAGTTAAGCGCATTCTTGCCCGCCTGGTGTGGCGATAAATTCGGATCCCGGATGCCAGCTTGGGTCCATTGTTCTTGTAATTTCTGTTCATTTTGGTCAGCTTCCCATTTTTCCCCTGCCGAACTGAATTGATTCCTTCCTTTGCCGTAATATTTGCTGCTTGTAACAGTCATTACGCCGTCCTCTCCCTCAGAAACTTCTGACTTCGCTACATACCACTCACCAAACTCATTTCTTCCAATATTTTCACCGCCATTCCACAGCCGATGCCACCATGCACCAAATCGTGTTTTGAAATCTCCTAGCGGGTCTACAAAGGCTACCGGGTTATTGCCCATGCTCTCATAGGGAGAAGAACTAGATAACGCCTCTACCTCCGGATCTATTTGCCAGAACCTTCCTATTTGCGGATCAGGCGTTCTATAAAATGCATCATACTGATTCATATCTAAATCAGTCGTATGCTCGATGCCATTATACTCCTTGCGATTCTTGGTATAATTAGCCCCTGCAATAGCTATTTCGCTGATGCCCGCCATGGTCAGCCCGAACGGATAATAGTGCGTTTCCTTGGGTTTTTAAGGCGCTGTTATCTCTTGGGATCATATATTCCAAACCCTCCATTAACCCTATTGTGGTAAACGTGAATGATTCCATATATACTTGACCCGACGTAACATTCTTTTATCTGTTTGGGATCAATAAAAAAAGAAGTGTCCCGCCTGTTTATCGAAATCTGAACAAGTATTGAATCTTTAACGACACAAGCTGTAAATAGCCGATCCTCCTTACTTTCTACCTGGCCTTTATAATCTTCGCTCAAATGTATAGCAATCATTCGAGCAGAATCTAAAAATATTCTAACAGAATCACCCTTGTTCCCATAAATCAATCCGAAAGTGATCTTCTTACCCTCACATTTTTTGTCGCACCCGGTTAGCAAGAAGACACTAAAAAAAGCAAATACTACTATCAAAAAAAGTCTCATATGCTAATTTTTAGGATATTGAAGCGCACCTCTTGTTGTATATATAATCGGCATTAAACCTAACGGACCGCCACCTAGGGTTAGATGATAATTCGTTTTAAAATTATTTTGCTGATTCAATTTACCATCTTTGTAATTCGAACTCATTAACCTCAATTGAGTAGAACTTATACTAAGCGCCGCATTAGGAGGAATATGTCTTTGTTTCAGAGTATAAAAAGTCCACATAAAGTTATAAGTATTATCTTGATTAAAAGTACTCAGCTCTTGTTGCGATGCTTTCCACCCTCCTCCAGATCTAGCTCCTTCAGGATGAATAAGTCCTGCAGTATGGCCAAGTTCATGAGGGACAGTATTGGGATCTCTTCCTGCAATTATATCCTCCACACTATTCGAGTTAATATAGGTCCTTAGCCCACCTAAAGGTGCTCGTCCAGAGGCTTGACTTTGCCCTTCCCAGACCGAATTGTTTGGATCAGCAACTTCAATAAGGTGGTCGGTATTTCTTATATCATCTGTAGAAATTACTGTTCGTAGATTTACATTAATGCTGGAGGTCGTCGTTGTTCCATTATCATTAACTACCTTGGCATTAAAAACTCGCTCTATTTGACTCCTGACGCTTGCCTCGAACTTGTTGGCATCGTATTTTCTCCCACTTGAATTATAAATTACACCAGTGAAGGTGATGCTATAATGGATATTACCTTTTTTATCTGTACTGGATGATATCACCCAATCACGTCCATCAGGATCAATCAACCAAACAGGGTTATTTGCCACATAGTTATATGGAGTCCAACCATAATATTTTTCATTTGATGGGTCAATTGTATGAAATCTCCCAATCTGCGGGTCTTGAAACCTAGCACCATAGTCGTACAACTCCAGACCCTCACCATTTGCAAACTCCCCATTCTGCAACTCCTTCCCATTATAGCCGTATTTGTTCTGTTCCAGTTTGTTGATGGCTTTGGTGGATATCCCACTCATCGTCAACCCAAAAGGATAATAATGCGTTTCCTCCAACACCGGTCCCGGGTTGTTCAGCACCGTCAGATTATCAAAGAACACATCCCGCGGGGTTTCGTTGCTGGTGTATACGTACAGGAACCCGCTGCTCTTGATCACCATCTTGTCCTGCGCCAGCGTCTGCAACTGGTCCGGCTCCGCTTTCACCTGCCGCACCCCGCTGTTGTCTTCCACTAAGTTAAACCGATCATCGAACAACGCAAAATTCAGGTAGGCTTTCGGACGGTTGGCCTGCGCCGGGTCGTTGGGCTCCTTCTCCTTCATCCGCTGGTAACCATCGTTCACAAACTGGTCATTGAACGGCGTGCGGTTATCGCCCGTTGTGGCTACCTCTTTCTGGCTGCTGCCCGGCTGGCCGCTGCCGAAGGCCCGGATAAGGGCCGCGGCCATATCACCGGCTGGCACCAGCGACTTATCCTGTTTGGTGCCAATGGATTTATAAAACGCCTTGGCGCCGATGGAGATCGTATCGCCCGCCATGACTTTCAGCACCAGGGAGGGACCGATTCTTTTGTCCGGGTGTTGGCCGTTGAGCTTGGCCACCTGTTTGTTCTCCGAGCCGGTCGTGGCATCCTGGGGATAACCCGCCGGTTTGGTGCTCCGGCTCGATTCGATATTGCTGAACAGGGCGTTTTCCGTCGCAGAGCGTTCCGGCTCCATACTGGCCAGGTACATTTGCTGTTCACTGCCTTCCGTCAACACCATCCGCACGTTGCCCAGGTGGTCTTTGATAAAGTAATCATAGGTGTAGGTCACCGGCTGGTTCATCGGGTAGTTCACCCGGATGCGGCCTTCCTCATGGCCGATCAGTCGCAGGCTATCCCGCTCGTAGATCAGCCCGCCGTTGTAGGCGGTGGTGGTCGTTTGCGTTTGGCCGCCGGTTTGGTCGGTGACCGTTTTGCGGTGTTTGACACCGGCGGCATCGTACACATACCGGATGGTGCCCTTGCCGGTGATGGTGATCTGCTCCGGGAGGTTCAGGTGATTATAGGTGATCTGGGTGATGCCTTTGTTGGCATCGGCGATCATGTTACCGTTGACGTCATAGCTGTAATCAATGCCCTGGCCGGGGGTGATTTCTTTAAAATCACCCAGTGAGGGGTTGGGATTGCTCCCTGTCTCCGTCACAGATTGCAGCTTGTTGCTCGCTTTGCCGTTTTGCTGGTTCACATACGCCAGGTCATCGATCTTGCTGCTGGTACCCGGTGCCGTCTCTCCCCATTGCTGCATCCGCAGGATGTTGCCATTGGCGTCGTAGGCTGAGGTGGGTGTTTGGCCGTCACCCATTTTGACGTTGTAGTCGATCTGGGCGCTGGGGTTGTAGTTTTGCTCCCCGGCATTGCTGAGGGTAAAGTCTCCCTTCAGCAGCCGGTTGGCCGCATCGTAGTCATAGCCATAAGCGTATTTCTTCGCCGCGTCTTTGGTACCCCGCCACTTGATGCCGGCGATGTTGCCGTTGAAGCGGTTGGTGCTGAAGCCGTAGTCGTAGCTCAGCTCTTGTCCGAAAAAGTGACCGGCGGTGCCGTCCACATAGGTTTTATTGATGCCTTTGAGCCAGCCACGGATGTTATAATCGTAGTCCAGGGACTCGACATCCGCACCGGCGCTGTTCTTAAATGTCTTTTTCTTCAGCTGCCCCAGGGCGTCATACTCGTTGGTGGCGATGGTGACCACCGCCCCGTTGTCACCCAGCTTTTTGCTTACCGTCAGCAGCCGGCCCCCATGGTCGTATGCCAGCATCGTCAGTAGCTTGACTTCCGGGGTCAGCGTGGCGGCGGGGTTGTGGTAAATGGCCGAAGTGGTCAGCAGCTGGCCCGAAAAGTTGTAGAGGTTGGAAGTAATGTCTTCTCCACCCGTGGCATTGTCGGCCAGCACCTGCCGTACCCGGCCCTTGGCATCGTAGTAGGTGGTGGTGGTCAGCCAGCGGTCGTTGGCCCCGTTGCCTTCCAGTACCCGTACTTTGGTGCCGGTCACCAGCCCTTGTGTCTGGGAGCTGATCGGCAAAGCATCGGAATGGGCCGTGCCGCTGTGGGGAATGCCGCTTAGCAGGCCGGCCTGTTCTGTTTTTTTAGCGGGGTAGCTATATTGATCGTAATAGGTGTAGGTCAGGGGGAACAGCTGGCTCTGGTCCAGCGTGGGCAGCGGGTTGGTGGCATAGATTGTCTCGGTCGTCAGGGTACCGTTCACGTTCAGCTCTGTATCGAACTCGCCGGTGTTGCTGTCAAAGCCGTTGGTAAACTCGATGGACTGGCCGGCCTGGTATAAAGGGCGGCTATCGTGGGTGTTAACCACCAGGTGGGCCGGTACTTTGATCTGGTGGGTGATCGTCTGGGAGGTGGTCGCCCCGTTCATCGCCGTTTGCAGCTGGTCGCGGGTCTGGGTAGTGGTGTAGAGTGCCGTCATCACCGGGCGGTTCAGTGCATCGTAGAAGGTGGTCAGCCATTTGCCTTCGCTGCGCAGCTTACCGTCCTGGGAGAACACCAGCCGGTCGCGCAGGTCATAGACCATCTCCACCGGCTCGGCACCCGGTACCTGCTTTACGATCATCCGTTTACGGCCATCGTATTCGTAGCGAAAGCAGAGCTCTTTGCGCAGATCGGCATCGGCCAGGCTCCAGCCGTTGCCGGCCAGGATGTCTACCATTTTGGGCGGCAGCACGTACCGCAGGTTGCCCAGGTCGTCGTACACGTAATAGGTACACAGCCAGCCGGTATACCCGCCGCTACCGGCGGCAGCGGTGAGCTGTACTTTTTTCAGCACCACCTGCCCTTCTTTATCTTTAAACTCCACTACTTCGTGGCCTTCTTCATCCGCTGTGACATTTTTGTATAACTGTCCATGGCCGTAGTCCGCTGCATCCACCACCGGGTAATCCCCGGCACCAAATCCGATGCTCCAGCTTTTAACGCCGTCAGCGGTGGTATTGACTAAATATTGCGAAGCGACGCCCTTGCCCGCGCCCGCCCAGCTGTTGCCGGGGGACATCACTTTTTCCACCCGGTTCAACGGCGAGGCTTCGAACTCGGTCACATCGTAATAGATGGCTTCTCCCGGATATTGCCCGCCTAAAAAGTTAGCCTGCTCTACAAAAGGAGATAGTTTGAATTGCCCATCGGATGTGCCGGCTGTGTATGGCAGGTATTTAAATGCTTCCCTTCCGAAATCGTCATACACCACGGGCGCCACCAGGTCTTTTTTACCAGTGGGATCTGAAACCGTCACCGGGGAAATCCCCCGGCTCACCGTCTGCAAGGGCCGGCCCAGCCCGTCAACATACTGGGTATTTTGCCGCACATCTGCGGCGTCTGTATATGTCGTAACCGTATTAGGATCCGTTATTGGACGCGCTGGTTCCCATGTGCGGACATAATTTACTTTTATTCCCGAAGGATATGCTGCCGGCTGTGTCCGGGGTGTAGCGGCCGGTAGTCCGGCACCACCCGGCTTAATCTGAGCGACCGAAGCAATCGGCAGCAAACCAACCAGCCCGGCAATGTAAAATCTAGATATAGCTTTCATCGAATAAGATTATATTAGTTTACTGCGATTTTATACTGATAGTCGAATTGTTTCAGAATATTGCCAAACTGATCCCGTGCCAGTTTCAATCGGCCAAAGCCGTCATATTCATAAAAGATTGTCTTGCCGGAGGCGTCCGTCTCGCTGTTTACACCCGCGAGCGGGCTGAATGTATAGGTAGTCACTATCGCATTCGGCAAATTTGTTCGCAGGTTATTCAACTCGGCCCGTAACACGTTATCATTTACAGGATTATTCAGGTTGTTTAGGTTAACGTATTGGCTGGCCGTAACATAATCTGCACCAATAATTTTGGCAACCGGGTACAACGACCTGTATCCCCATATGTACGCAATGGGATGGTTCCCTTCAGATCTAACAGACGTTACATTCCTGTAACCATCATAGGTAAAGGTTGTCTTTTTCTCATGCCGGGAATCAGCTCCGAAAAACTCCGGACTAGCGCCTTCAAACGGCAAAACACCTGTTGGTAAATTCGAGAATTTAAATCCGCTGGAGGGAACAGATGCGGTTACGTTTAGTTCATAGATGTATTTGGGTAAGCCGGACGCAAAATCAGTTTCAAATAACCTGCTTCCCAGGATTGATTTTACGCCGTTTTTTTCCAAAACACTCACTTCCTCAACAGGCGCATTAACCATATTGAGATCCACCTGTCTCCCGATAAAATCTCCATGGTATTTGTAGTCCGGAGGATATAGCTTGTAAGTAATTTGCTTTGCACCTTTACTGTCAGTCGCTTCAACACGTGTTGCTTCTTTATGCAAAGGGTTGTCGTAAAAATAAGTAATTGACCTATTCAGCCAATACTGTTCATCGGCATCATAATTATAAATAGAAGTTGACTTCGGCTTTGAGTAACCAAGAATTACGGAATACTGACCAATACCATATCTATCAGTAGTCCATCCTTCCTGATATCTTCCTATTGTCCGAAGGTTGACTTTCAGGGCAGTCACGTGATTTTGATAATAATTAAACTCATTTTCCTCGCGGGATACTTTTTTAAATGAAATTCCGGCCTTTTTGTATACAATTTTCTGTTTTAACAATCCTGTCTTATACGCATAGGATATTGCCGGCCGGAAGGGATAACTTCTGTTCAAATCATCCGTAAATCCACTTTCAAAGGCAGATGTAAATCTATACACCGTCTTCCCTTGCTCATCGCCGTCGCCCAGATATTCCCATACCTCCCGGTACCCGATATGTGATCCTTCTGTGCTGCCCAAAGCAATCCAACTGCTGCCTGTTCTGTTAAGATAGGTACATATGACGGTATACGTACTCTGGTAAAGAGTCTCCACATTCTGATGCATAGAATACTGGGGTTCGGCATAAACAACACCACTGGAAACTGCAGATTCATCTACGCGGTACTTATAAGTTATGGATTCCGGGCCAGTCAATGCGTTCTTGATGATTTTTTTTATCCTGAGGCCTCCTGCCATTTTGGTATGAATGAGCTCGGTTGTTTTGCCCTTGTAGTGTATATCCATTGCAGCATAGTCGGCTTGGTTAGGATCTGACCAAAGCCTTGCCCCGGATTCGATTTTGTATGCCCCAGGAGGCAGAGAGATTGTTTCTGTAAATGACACTTCTCCCTCGATATTCTTCAGATAAACCGTCTGGTTTGTGCTATTATTGATCTTTACATATGGCTTGGAACCAAATCCAGACCAGTAACCATACACATGTACAGCGACTGGTTGGTTTCCTTCACCGATATCGTCAATTACAACATCTTCTATTTGGGTTACCCAATCATGTCCGGTAGCGACCGCAACAACATCAGAAGTCATTGGCGCTGTTACATATTTCCCTTGGCTAGCCACTGTTTGGGTTTGAACGGCCCCAAAATCGTGAGGTTCATACTCAAATTCGGTTGTGCCTCCGGTTGAATAAATTATCTTTTTAAGAATGCCTGCGGTCATGTAGTTAGCATAGGGCTCCCGATCTGCACCTGTAAACACTACCGGGCCCAAACTATTTACATATGACATTTTGGGCACTTTTGTGAGGTTAGGCCTGCCATTATAATACCCCCAATGATCCACTGCGTGTGAACTTCTTTCAGGGAGTGAAAGGAAATCATACTGAAATTCGGTTGCCTTTATCACATTGTCGAATTTATCCACTTCCACTATTGAGTTTAATGTCAGTCGTCCGGTTGTATAATTCTGAGGGAATAAATATTTCTTTACAATAGTATTATTATGATCGAGGATGATCATTTGATCCAATCCGAACAGAACGGACTGAGACTCGTCTGTCCTTGCCGTTGTCTTTTTTACAAAGCTTACCTGGTAGTGGTTGTCATTCGTAAAAATTCGTTGTACGTTTCGACCAAACACTTTCATAGCAGCCTTAACCTCTGAATGCGTTCCATTTGCAGAGCCAGGGCAGCGGGTGTCAATCACCGCCTGATGCTGCATAGTTTCAGTCATCACAAATTGATTGTTCAACTCATATGGTGCTATGTCATACTCGAGCTGGATATAACGGGCGTTGTCAAACGTCCTGATTTTGGTCAGATACCAGCCTGAACAATAGGAGAATTTAGCGTTGCAATAAAAAGGCCTGATATCATCAACTTTAGTCACTTCAGCACTCCGGTATTCATACACAAATCCATCGGGGGTAACAATATCCCAGCCCGTGATAAATCCCTCCGCCGCAGCCCTGTTAATCAGCGGTGTAATCCTCACCGCGCTACTTGCGCCGGAGACCACGTTGCCGTTTTCATCAAAAGAGAATTTACCTGAATAAGCACCTGCATTGAAGTAAAAAACATCAGGTTCCGCATCCCTACAATTTACAATCAGAGTTTCGAATACACGTTCCTTATCTATCTGCGACATGCTGAAAATCTCATCTATTGTATTCACCTGCATATAATCAAGATACCCTTTACCCTGCTGATCATCCGGCAGTCCCCTGACCTCTCTGGTAACCATGCCACCAAAGGAAAGATCCCAGCCGAGACCGCACCAGGATGCAATTTCGGCTACTTTGTTTCCACCACCATGGTATTTTAACTGTATATCCAATTGCAGCGGCCCCTCGGCGATATTAAGCAATGGAAAGCCGACATCGGCAATCCCCGTGTACTTGCTTACCGGAATATCCTGAAATTTGATAAGATTCGCGGCTTCCGGAGATTTCACTATTGAATTAGCTTTTTCAACAGGCGTAATATCCTGATTGAGCTGCGGGAATGCTGCACCCACTTTACAAAGCAATATGCTAATCAAAAAGATCTTCTTATACATAAGCGTGATTGTTTCAATATTCCGTTATCTATGTCATTAATTATAAAATCGCTCAGTTTTTCCCCTCCAACTTCCCCAACCGCTCCTTCACCGCCTTCATCTCCTTTTCCTGCTGAATAATATACAACGTCAACTCCTCCACCTTCTGCAGCAGCTTTTTATTCATCTCCCCGAGGTCCACCCCGCTTTCAGCCACCTCCTTCTCCGAGGGTATCTCCGGCAGGTGCCGGTTTTGCTGAATGAACCGCTCCACTTCTGCCAACGGCGGCAGCTGGTAGGTTGGTGCAAATACAAAATCCGCCCAACCGGTTTGGGTGACTTTCACCTTCATCGCTTTGACCGTACCTTTTACCGACAGCTTCTCATCGGGCAGTGAGGTGCCAATGCCGATGTTGCCGTTAAATCTGATACGCATATGCTCTTTCACTTCCGTCGGTGCCATTCCGTTGGATGTGCTGAAAGCCAGATCCATCCCTTGCACCAATGCACTGTTGGGAACGTATGTATTGATCCGCTCGGCGCGTATCCTCGCGCCAGTTTGGTCCGGATGAATATCCCGCCAGGTATAGAAATCGATATTATAGCCGCCGGGACTGCCCCACAAAGGGACGGCAGTATCACCAGCGTCGAACGGTAAGCCCAAACGGATGGAAGTGTTATCGGCAGCCCATCCCGCCACATGCAGTTTGGCTTCGGGATATCGTACACCAAGGCCGATGTATCCGGTTGTACGGAGGATGCTCAGGTATTCGCCGAGATAATTGCCTGCCCCGCCATAGCCGAAAATTGAAAAGTTACTGCCTTCGTTGCCGTTACCGGATTCTACTGTATTCATGCCGATTCCCCAGCGGGCGCTGCCATCTGCCTGGTTCATCATGTAATGTGCATTCCCGCTGGAACCCGTGGCCTGAATGGTGACGAACGAGTTGGCCTTGCCCTGCCCGGCGATGTTGAAGTTCCCGGGAGATTGAACCGCCGCCTGGTTGTTGATATATTGTATATATTGTGCGTTGGTAACTCCGCAAACCATCAGTGCGGCTGTCAGTACTGAAAATGTTCTCATTTACTAGCGTCCATTTTATTGACTCTCTGTTCCAGGGCCATCAGTTTTTTATTCAATTCGATGATATATAGCGCCTGCTCCTCCACCTTCCGCAGCAGCCTCGCATTCATATCCGCCATGTCGATCCCCGATGACTGCACCTCCTTCTCCGAAGGCACATCCGGCAAATGCTGATGTTTCATGATGAAGTTTTCCAGGTCATCAAGCGAGCGCAATACATATCCGGGGCGGAATACGTAGTCAGGCCAGCCAGTGGCGGTCACTTTTACTTTCTGCGCGGTGATTTCACCGGCCACAGCCAGTTTCGACTGTGGATTGGCAGTGCCGATTCCTACAAATCCGTTTTCCGTCACTTTCAAACCGAGTACCGCGCCGGTGGAGAAGTACGGATTTCCTACGTACAGGCTCCAGTCGGTGGTCATGGGCATGAATTTATTGACCGTCACGTCATTGCCGGTATTATTCATCTCCGTCCAGGCGTAGTTATAGTTGATGGAGCGGATTTTTACGTTGACGGTAATCGGTGTCAACATGCCCATCACTGCCACGGCCCTCACCCGGAAACGAACGTTCCCGTAAACGGAGTTACAATCAATCGTGAAGGCATGGTTATTGGCATTGCCTGTATAGGGGTTGCTGCCAACGCGGCCTGCTTCCCGCCATACATTCGGGTTGGCATGGGAAACGCTCACCAGGTGTGTGGCGGCGGCTGCTATATTGCCACGGGTATACGACACCGAAATCTCATAGTTTCCACTGGCACCGGCGTCCATCGGTGTCGCGCCTACGAATTCTACATAGTCGCCTACCGCGTAGTTAGCCGGAAATTCGATGCTTTTCAGATAAATGCCTGTGTCAAAGGCATACAGGGTGGTATGGGCCACAATGGCTACAAACAAAAGAAAAATTCTATGCATAGGTTAAAAATTGTCCGTTATTAAAGGGATACGGCTCGCACATTCACCGGGCACAAACACTCACAGGTATCTCGGTTTAGAAATTATACCCCACCCTGAATTTGATGGGATCGGTCTTGGGTATCTGCTGATTGGCAAGGAAATCGTACAGGAGTATCATATTCCCTTTCAGCTTATTATTGATTTTGTATTTTTTGCTAATCCCCAGCAGCGCGCTGCGCGTCCAGCCGGTATCGTGGAGCAGCGGGATGCTGGTATTGAAAGCGGAATTATAGTTGTACTCGAACCCGCCGTTCACGAAAAACGTTCCCTTCAGCTTATAATCGCCGAAAGAGCGGAAACCCACCCCCTGGTGCGAAAACCGGATGTTGTCGAAGCCGGTGCCCATGCCCAGCTTGTACGAGGCGCCTACGCCTACGATACCGTTCTTGCTGAACTTGTAGCCCACCTGGCCGGCAAAGTCGCCGGTAGTGGGGAAATATTGGTTGGAACGCTGGAACTGCACGTTGGTGCCGAACTCCAGCCGCTGCATGAAACTTTTGGTCTTTAACTCCTTGGGCTTGAAATCCGGCATGTCCGCGGCATTATCGAGGTCGGGGAAATTTTTCTTCAACTCTTCGAACTGCGACCGCGCTGCTTCCATCTGCTGGCTGATGGCCTGCCGGGCGTTGGGGCCGCCGCTGCCGATGCGCTGCTGGATCAGCTGCTCCACCTGCGCACGGGTTTGCAGGCCCGCGAGGCTCTGTTCCAGGTTCTCGCCTGAACCGCCGGTCCGCAGGTTGAAGAGGCTGGCCAGCTGGGAATTACGGGCAATGAAATCCTTATATGCCGGCACCTTCTGCAACAGCTCCATGGCTTTCGCCTCCGCCTTCTTCGTATCGCGGAACGCCTCCTTATACTCATTGAGCTGCTGGGCGTAATAATATGCTTCCTTGTTGATTTTCTTCAGGTCTTTGGTGAGGCCCTCGTAATTGGCCAGCTGCGATTTGAGCAGTTGCCGGCGCTCCCGGATATAATTTTTGATCTGCTCGGCCTGCTGCAATTTCGCCTGCAGCTCTTTCACGCTTTTCATGGAATTGCCGAGCTTGTCCTGCACGCCTTTGGCCTTTCCCAGCAGCTCTTTCGACTCTTTCAGGAAACCCAAAGAGTTCTGCAGCGTATCGAGATACCCGAAATACTGCCCACCGGCCAGTTTCTCCAGTTTGGCGGTTTTACTTTTGAGCTTGGCTTTCAGGCTGCCGAGGGAATCGATGGATTTGGTGAAGATGTTCTTTGCGGCGAGGCTATCGATTTTAGCGAGCTTCTTCTGCATGGCCTGCTCCTGCTTCATCAGCCGGCTCAATGCCTTTTGGGTGCGCTTGTCGATCTGCTTTTCGAATTGCCGGCTCTTGGCCGATACCTGGTTCAGGTATTGCTGCGGCACTTCCTGTACGCGATTCATTCGCGCCAATACACTGTCCTGTGCAACTGTGGGCACCGACAACAATAAAAGGAAGGCCAGGATGCGGGTTACCATAACTAATAGATATAGGTGGACAACAATGTTAACGGACTATGCTTCTTTCTTCTTC
Organism: uncultured Chitinophaga sp.; assembly: GCA_965653365.1. Taxonomy (GTDB): domain Bacteria; phylum Bacteroidota; class Bacteroidia; order Chitinophagales; family Chitinophagaceae; genus Chitinophaga. Next base: position 409,451 of record CBFGZV010000002.1, read on the forward strand.
TTTTCCTTGGATTTCAGCTTTTTGATCACTTTTTCCTCGTTCATGATGTCAAGATACATTAATCCGTTGATATGATGCAAAGTACATGATAAATAATAAGTATACCGGTCGCCGATGATATAATCCACCGTCACCGTATCCTTGGCCAGCCGGAGCTTTTTATGCGGCTCGCCGAACAGCTCCACCAGTTCGGACTCGGTACAGGCGGTCTTAATGGGCAGGTGCAGCGCTTCCAGCACCTTGCCGGTAATGCCCTCCTCGTCTTTCGTGAAATCGAGGGAAATGGATTTGGTTTCACCGGGCTCGGTAGTCAGGCGGAGGAAGGTATTGAAACCAGACAGCTCGCCGACCCACTGCTCTCCCATAAAATCATAATTCTCCACTTCGCGGTAGTCGGGACCAACATAGAAATCACTCAGCCGGATATTATGGAAGTCCTGGTACGCTATAATGTCCATACAAAACAGGTTTAAAGATATGTTGTTGTTGAAACCGGAATACGGCCGTCCATGCCGCTTTCGAAAAGCCTTTGAATAACGGGGAAAAAATGAGGGATTCGAGTTGCATAGGTTGAACCGGAAGACGTTTTCCGCGGCATAAATATAGAGCTATTTACGACATTTTAAAAAAAGGAGGCACCAATAACATATCTTGTTTTTACTCATATATCTCTCACCTCCTGCTTTCGTGCAACCGCCTGGATACCACAATGCCCAATCCAGCTCAGCTTCCAACCATATTGTGCACTGATCACTGTATTCATTACAACCGGTTCCTTTCCCTTTCGTATATTTGCCCTAACTTTCAAACCCACATCACCCGAAACCATGAAATACAACTTTCTGCTGATCGCCCTCTTCGTTTTCGCAGCCTGCAAGGGGCAAACCGCTTCCAAAGCCCCGGAAGAGGCAACAAATCTCTACAACACCGAAAGCGACGACCCGGAAATGAATGCCGCCATTAAAACGGCCCAGGCCACGTTCCCCCAATTCGAAGCCGCCTTCAAAAAAGGAAAATACGATGACGGGACGGCCGGACTTAAGGTAGCCTACAACGTGGAGTCAGGCACGGAACACATCTGGGTGTCCGATATCCGGCTCAAGGATGGCCGTTTTAGCGGTGTGATCGACAATGCGCCCGTAGGAATCACGTCGATCAAAATGGGCGACCGCGTCGACGTCGAGTTGAAAAAAATATCCGACTGGATGTTCGTTGACAAAGGCGTGCTTCGCGGCGGGTACACCATCCGGGTGATCCGGAACCGGATGCCGAAAGAAGAACGCGAAGCGTTCGATGCGGAATTTCCTTATAAAATTGAAGACTGAATATGTTGCATCGCATATCCGCACTGGCCGGCTGCCTCCTGATGGCACTTTCCGGCTGCACACAACAAAAACAACCCGCTTCCCCCTTACCGAATATGGACAAATTTGAATTTTCCTACGAGCATGCCCATCCGAACGCGAAGGCCCTCATGAAAGAAGAATTTTTTTGGAGCCCGATAGACGAAACGGCGCCCTTTGGCAGCGACGACGGCTTCGATGCGGCATACGGCTTCCGGGAATGGCGCGCTTCCGCGCCGGCGCAAAACCCGCTGGACTACCTGAAAGACCTGTTCGACCGCTGGGCCTACCCTCCTTTCGATTTACATGAAATGGACACGGTAAAAATCAGGGCCTATATCGACGCGGGCGCGGAAATGGACGAAGCCACTTTACAGCAACGCATGTCGGAAATGAAAGCCATGCTGAAAACCATGGGAGATTCGGCCATGCTGAAAACCACCGATGAGCAGCTGAAACAGATCATTCTCGCGTCACAACAGTCGATGGGCGGCACTTACCTCCTTGGATTCGACAATGCGATTATCGCCACCGGCTTCGCGCAGCTGGTGCTGGAAGGCAAAATCGACGGCGACCTGAAATCGCTGGCCATCACGGCGCTGCAACGGCAAATGCTGCCGGTAGTGCTAAACGGGTACAGGGATGAGTATCAGGAAACGAGAAAATCACAACTGGCTAAATTGCTGCAGGTGATCAATAAAACCTGACCTACGCCGCAATCCTCCGCGTTCTTCCCTTCAAAAACGCCACCACTTCCTCCTCGGACGAATATTTATCGCCGATGTTCACGAAATGCCGCGCCAGCAGGTCGTAGCGCTTGCCCATGAGGTAAGCCCACACGTGCAGGAAATGGATGCCGTCGAACACGATGGCGTCGTTGTGGATGTATTCGTCGATGGTACTGCGGAAATAATGGGGATGTTCGGTCCAGTGCATATTGGGTTTCACGTGATGGCTGATGTGATAGCCATCGTTCCAGCACTTGTGGTTGTACTTGGTATTGATACAGGTGATGCTGTTTTTATACGGGTTGCCCGGGTCTTCTGCGCACACGAACGCATGCTGCGCCCAGTTGCCCAGCATCATCACGATGCGGGAAATCACGAAGGGGATGATAAACACGACCAGCGTGGCCGGCCAGTTGACGAAGCTCATCCCCACACAGAACGCTACGAACAGGAACTCGCCCCGCACGGAACGCACCAGCAGCTTCTTCCGTTTCTTCCGCACGAAATAACTGGCCAGGTGGTATATGCCGGCAAAGAGGAAACTACCCAGGTAAGCGCCGAAACCGCGCAGCGAATCGCGCTGGAAACGCATGGTGCTGCTCTCGTCTTCGGGCAGGTTGTTCTCCGGGTGGTGCATGCCGATATGATGGCTATAATACGTTTCCGGCGTTTGCCCGAACAACGGCCCGATCACCCACGGCAGGTAATGGTTCATGAAATCGTATTCCTTCCGGAAAAAAGCGCGGTGGCTGGTGCAATGCAGCATCAGCCCGAATGGGCCTTTGAATATGAAGTTGTTGAAGACGAGATAAGCGGCGGCCAGTATGCCCCACCACCAACCGGTAACGAACGGCATGTAGAGCAGCACGGCGAGCGTGACAAGAATCAACGTGATCCGGATGGTCAGGTACACAAAAGGCAGATCTCTTTTATCGCGGATAAAAGAGCCGAAAAACCGGTCGCTGGCAGAAGTGATGTCCGGTTGCTGATAAACCGGGTCCGATATGTTACTGCTTAACGGAATCATAAAAAAACAGGATACTTGACTACTTTAAGATAGCCCAAATATCCTGTTCTTCCAAAATCAGAACCCGTCGCCACCCATGTCGCCGCCTTCGTTGCCCTCTCCTTTTTTCCGTTTGAAGAGGTTGGTGTCCATCTTGCCGAAGCGCCAGCTTAGGTTCACGCGGAACTCACGCGATACGCGCTTGCGGTAGCGCTCGGATTGCGAGAAGGTGGTATTGGTCCAGCTGAGATCCCGGTCGGTATTGAAAATATCGTTAAGACCCACCGATACGGAGAAGTTTTTCTTCTTGAAGAAATCTTTCTTCAGCGCCACGTCTACCTGGTATTCCGGCGCTTCTTCGCCCTGCGGGTTGATCACGCGGGATTCATATTCGCCGGTTACCTGCAGCGTAGTGCTCCACGGCAGTTTCGTATTGCTGTTGATTTTCCCGAACCATACGAACCCTTTGTTGCTGAGGCCTTCTGCTTCAATGCTGGTTTGCGCCATGTTCAGGTTGGTGGTGATGTCCCAGCCCTTGGTGAGCTGGTTGCGAATGGTGAGCTCCGCGCCATATGAGTTCCGTTGGCGGGCGTTGATGGGATAGCTCAGCACCACCTGCCGCTCCTGCCCGTCGAGCACCAGCGTGGTGTCTACGTTAAAGTTGGTGATGGCGTTGTTGGTATTGCGGAAATAAACAGACGCAAGGATGTTGTGTTTCCGGTCGAAGTCTTTCAGGTACGACAACTCGAAGGAATTGGTGAACTCCGGCTTCAGGGCGGGGTTCCCTCTCCTGGCTGAATTCGCGTTGTATTCGATGTTGGGCAGCAGGTCGCGGAACCAGGGTCGCTGGATGCGTCGGCTGTAATTCAGCTGCACCTCATGGTCTTCTTTGAACTTGCGGGTCAGGAACAAACTGGGAAACAGGCTGATGGGATAATCGATGCTGTACGACGCGCCTTTCACATTCCGCATCTCGCCGCTGTAAAACGACTGCTCGGCCCGCAACCCGGCCTGGAAGCCGTACTGGCCGAATGCGCCGGTGTAGCTGGCATATGCCGCGTTGATCTGTTCGGTGTAGTGGTAGTCGTTCGACAAAGCGGAATCGTACACGAATTCACCGTTGGCAAAGTCTTTCCCGAAGGTGTTCAGCACGTTGTTAAACGTGCGTGCGGTGGTGCGCAGGCCGGCTTCGAGCTTTGATTTCTCGTTGAAGGGGTTCACGAAATCGACCTGCCCGGTGTAATACGTGGTGTTGCCTTTGCCGTTGCCGTAGCGCAGCTCCGGTTGGTTGGGTGAATTGCTGATGTTACCCTGCATATCGTAATACTGCAGGTGATAGTCGTTGTTATTCTTATTGTTGGCCCTGTTGTACGTGAAATCCGCCGTCAGTTCCCGGCCTTCTTTGGCGAAGGTGCGCTTGTACCCCACCTGCGTGGTGTAGTTGCGGAAGCCGTGCTTGCTGTCGTTCCGCCCCATCCCGTACCGCACGCGGCTTTGGTGCATGTCGAGGTCGTAGGTGGTTTGGCTGTTCAGGTTGTTGAAGTCGCCGCCCACCAGGCCCTGAGAAATGGTGATGGTGTTGCGGTTGTCGATGAACCAGTCGAACCCGATGCGGCCGCTCTGGAACTTCCGCCCGAATTCGCCTTCCTGGTACTGATCGAGGTAAGTGACGGTATCGTTGCCGAGGTTCTTGCGGAACAGGTGCTGGTCCATCGGCGACCGGCGGTCGCGCAGGTTGTAGTTGGCGAAGAAGTTGATCTTGCCCTGGCGCACGTTCAGGTCGAGCCCTGCATTGGTGCTGCCGGTGGTGGAAATGCCCGCGCTCACCAACCCGTTGATACCCGCACGGCGGTTCTTTTTCAGCACAATGTTCAGGATGCCGCTCATGCCTTCCGCATCGTACTTGGCGGAAGGGTTCGTCACCACTTCGATGTTGGCGATGGCGTCCGCCGGAATCTGGTCGAGCGTCAGCGTACTCGGGCGGCCGTCGATGAAAATGGTGGGACTGCCGTTGCGCACGCTCACGTTACCGTCGATATCCACGTTCACGGAGGGCACCTGCCGCAGCACATCGGTAGCGGTGCCGCCGATGCTGGCCAGGTTCTTGTCTACGTTGAACACCCTTTTATCGATCTCCATGGTGAAGGCCGGCTTCTCGCCCACCACTTCCACCGTTTGCAGGGCGCGCGCGGTGGTTTTGAGTTTGATATTCCCCACGTCCAGCGAACGTTTCACGTTCACGGGCCGGAAATGGGTTTCGTAGCCGATAAAAAATATTTTGAGAATGTAGTTCCCGGGTTTGATACCCCGGAGGTCGAAGTCGCCGTTGCCTTTCGACAACATGCCCGTGATCACGGAAGAATCCGCTGCGTTCAGCAACGCCACGGAAGCATATTCCACCGGTTTTCCGCTTTGCTCGTCCAATAATTTTCCAAGAATTTCGGCCTGGCTTTCCCCCTGCTGCGCCCAAACGGAAGCGCCCGTAAACAGCATGGCTCCTAACAAAATGACAAATTTCCTCATGTTGACTTGTACACAATATTTACTATGCGGCCAAAATAAGGAAATTGATCATGACAGCTTCATTTATTGGATGGATGGTAACGGCTATTCGCCGGTGGCATAATTTTTAAACGCGACGCCGCGGTAACGGATATCGGACACCTGCAGCGAAAGCGCGTCTCCCTTGGGCGATTGGGCGTAGAAGCCGATGCGCATGCCCTGCGGCCGTTTGAAAGAGAACGTGCGCAGCAGTTTCCATGTTTGGCCGTCTGTTGAATAATAAAAACAATACACCTTGCCGGCGCGCGCGAGTTTTACATGCACATCCGCGGCCGGAAGGGACTGGTGATAACTGTCGTCCGTAATGCGGTTGTCCACCACCGATGATCCGATGAAGGTGCTGCCGTCGTCGAGTTTCTCCACGATCACTTTCGCCCAGTTCGACGAATCGCTGTAAATGAGGATGGCGCCGGCATCGTACACGTTTTTGAAATCGGGGCGAAGCCGGGCGGAGAAGATGAAATCCTTATCGGGCGTAAACAGCAGCTTGGGTACGTTGTTCGCGTAAAAGCTCCCGTCGATGGTGGCATACAGATCGGTGCCCTTCCCGGCCGTCATGGTGAAAGCGTTATCGGATTGCACGCTGAATGCGGCCGGTTTCCCTTGCCACTGCAGCGCGTGCGGGATGGCCTTGATTTGCAGGGAATCGCCGGCCGAAGCGCTGAGCGCGGCCAGGCAAAGGGTCATCAGGGAGAGGATTTGCTTTTTCATATGGAGAAGACGGTTGTGCGGAAAAAAAGTACTATAGCCGTGGCCGTTATAATGTTTTGACGAGGTGCAGGTAGCGGCCGCCGCTGAAAGGCAACACCGCTTCCGCCACGTACCCGAGGCGTTCGTAGAGCCGCCGGGCGTCGGGGTTTTCATCGCTCACCAGCAGACCGGTGCGGGCATGCCCTTCGGCCCTGGCCCGGTCTTCCGCCGCATATATCAATTGCCGGCCGATGCCTTTGCCCTGGCTCGCGGGCGCCACCGCAATACTGTCGAGGTAAAACTCGCCCGGCCCTGTTTCATCGCCCGGCTGGTAGCGGTGCCCCAGCTGTGCCTCAATACGGGCAAACACCGGCGCGCGCAGCACGGACAACCGGGCCCCGTCGTACCCCACAATGATGCCCCCGATGCCTTTTGCATCTTCATACACCAGCGTGTTTTCATAACTGTACTGGTTGCCGGGCGTCCGGAAAAAATGCCCGAACAGCGGCCCCAGCACCCCATCGTCGCTGGTACCGGCCAGCTTGCAGGCCACCTCGTACATGGCCTGGAATAATATCGGTACCACTGCCGCCTCGTCGGCGGGCTTTGCTTGCCTGATCATAACCCGAAGATACATAATACTTTATGCGGGACATGGGGTGAAATGTTGAAATAAATTTGGAATTACTGAACACCGTTCATTATATTTGCATTGTAAATATTCTAATAATGGGCATAACCGACAGGAAAGAACGGGAGAAACTGGAAATGCGGCGACTCATCATCGAGGCGGCAATGCGCATGTTCGTGGACGAAGGATATGAAAAGACTTCCATACGCGCCATCGCAGATAAAATCGAGTACAGCCCGGGCACTATCTACCTCTATTACAAAGACAAAGACGAACTGTTATACGAAGTACAGCGCGAGGCCTTCGGACAGCTGCGCGATGCGCTGGCTGCAAGGGCCGTGAGCAAGGATCCGTGGAAGCGCCTCACCCAGGTGATGCACACCTACGTGGAATTCGGGCTGGCACACCCTGATCTGTACGACCTGATGTTCATCATCCGCGCGCCGATGAAAACGGCGGAAGAGAAAGGCGACTGGAAAAACGGTGATACCTGCTTCGCCTTCCTCCACGACGCCATGACGGAATGCGTCCGGAAAAAAATCATCCGGTATACGGACCCGCGAGTGGGCTCATTGTCCGTCTGGTCGCTCGGCCACGGCCTCGTGTCCCTGGAAGTGCGGTGCCGGTTCAAAGTACTGGAAGTGTCGGAAGGAGAAGTGGCGCGCATCATCAAAACGTCGATAGACGAGCATTTGCGGCTGATGAAGGCATAACGGCAACAATCAAACACACGCATACAAAAGAGAAGCGCAAAACTTCTCTATTTTTCAGTCCTTACACTAAACAGTGTTCATTATGTTACCAAGACTCATTTACCTACTATCGTTTATGAACCTGCTGGCGTTCAGCACCACCGCGCAAACCCGCATCGACGGCTACATTGCGGAGGCCGTGCAGCGCAACCAGGCCATCACGCGGCAAAACTTCCAGCTGGAAAAAAGCATGTACGCCCTGCAGGAGGCCAAGGCGTTCTTCATGCCGCAGGCCTCGCTGCTGGCCAATTACACCAAAGCGGGCGGCGGCCGTACGATCGACATGCCGCTGGGCGACCTGATGAACCCGGTATACAGCACGCTCAACGAACTGACGGCCAGCCAGAAGTTCCCGCAGCTCTCCAACGAATCCATCCTGCTCAACCCGGATAATTTCTACGACGCGAAAGTGCGCGCTTCCCTCCCGCTGATCAATACGGAAATATGGTATGCGAAAAAAATCCGGCAGGAAGACATCACGCGGCAGCAGGCCATCCTCAACGTGTACAAGCGGCAGCTGGTGAAAGACGTGAAAACGGCGTATTACCAGTACTTCCAGGCGGTGCGCGCGGTGGAGGTGTACAACAGCGCGCTGAAGCTGGTGCAGGAAAACATCCGCGTCAACCAGAGCATGCTCCGCAACGGCATCCGCAACAGCACCTCGCTCACCCGCGCGCAAACGGAGCTGCAACAGGTGGAAACGTCCATAACACAGGCAAAAAACCAGCAGCAGAACGCCAGGTCGTATTTCAACTTCCTCCTGAACCGGCCGCTGACGGATTCTATCGCGCTCGACAGTACCATCGCTTCCCTGCCGGCCGCCATCCCGGCCACGGGCACGCAGCAGCGGGAAGAACTGCAGCAGTTCGAGACCACCCGGCGCATGGCGCTGCTGGCGGAGAAAAAAGAACAGTCGCTGTTCACCCCCAAAGTGAGCACCTTCCTCGACTTGGGCAGCCAGGGATTCAACTGGAAGGTCAACGACAAATCGCGTTACTACCTCTGGGGCGTCAACCTGCAGTGGGATCTGTTTACGGGCGGGCAGCGCAGGCAGCGCATCAAACAGGCGCGCACCGATGCGCAGATCGCACAAACGGCGTACGACGAAACGGCGCGCGGCCTTGAACTGGAGCTGAACAACGCGGCGAACAATTACAACACGGCCTGCGCCAACTTCAACATCGCGCAAACGCAGCTGCAGCTTTCCGAAAAATATTTCTCGGACCAGATGAAAGTGTATAAAGAAGGCCAGCTGCTCTACATCGAACTGCTCGACGCGCAGAACCAGCTTACCCAATCGCGCCTCCAGCTGCTGCAGGCCTGGGCCCGCGTGCAGGTTTCGGCCGCGGAAATCGAACGCGCACAGGCATCTTACCCATTACAAAACATACAATAAACATCGCTATATGCAACCTAAGCTCCTTCCCCTGTTATTCGCCGCCGCCGTGGTTTTCCAGGCATGCGGCAGCGGTAACGCCGCATCGGAAATTCCGGCGCAAACCGCCATTCCCGTCAAACTGCTTCCGCTCACGGCATCGTCCGCCCAAGCCGCCATACCCGTTTCGGGGACTTTCACCACCGACGACGAGGTGCTGCTCTCGTTCAAAACGGGCGGCATCATCCAGCGCATCATGGTCAAAGAGGGCGACGCCATCCGCGCCAGGCAAACGGTAGCCGTGCTCAACCCCGTTGAGATCGACGCACAGGTGCAGCAGGCGAAGCTGGCCTTCGAAAAGGCCACCCGCGATCATCAGCGGGCGCAGAACCTGTACAACGACAGTGTGGCCACGCTCGAGCAATTACAGAATGTCGGCACCGCCAGGGAAATGGCGCGCCAGCAATTGCAGGCCGCGCAGTTCAACCGCAACCACAGCGTCATCACCGCGCCGCGCAACGGCTTCGTGTTGCGTAAACTGGCCGCGGAAGGCCAGCTGGTGCAACCCGGCACGCCCGTGCTCGAAACCAACGGCGCACAATCGGGCAACTGGCTCCTCCGCACCAGCGTCAGCAACAAAGAATGGGCGGCCATCCGCATCAACGATGCGGCTACCGTGGAAGTGGAGTCCGTTCCCGGTAAAACCTTCACAGGTAGCGTATCGCGCCGCTCCGAAGGCATCGACCCGGCTACGGGCGCCTTCCGCATCGACATCCGCTTCAGCGGGGAAAAACCGGCCGGCATCGCCTTCGGCATGTTCGGTAAAGCCGTGGTGAAAACCAGCGCCCGGGCGGAAACTGGCAGCGGCTGGGCCATCCCCTACGATGCCCTGCTCGACGGCGACGGCAGCTCGGGATACGTGTTCGTCACCAACGACGGTAAAACGGCGAAGAAGGTGAAAGTGACCGTGGCCGGCATGGAAAAAGACCATGTGCTGATCAGCCAGGGCCTCGAGAACGCGCAACAGCTCATCATCGCGGGCAGCGCCTACCTGAAAGACAGCAGCACCATCCGCATTATTCAATAACCGCCAACGCTCCCGATTATGAAGATTTCCGCATATGCCGTCAAAAACTACCAGTTCACCCTCGTGATCTTCGTGATGATCATCGCGCTCGGCATCACCACCATCCTGAACATGCCGCGGTCGGAAGACCCGGAAATGCATTCCCCCACGTACACCGTGGTGGTGGTGTACCCCGGCACCAGCCCGAAAGACATGGAAGAACTGATCGTAGACCCGCTGGAAAAAGAGATACACGGCCTCGAAAACGTACTGCGCATCCGCACCAGCATCAAGGACGGGCTGGCGGTGCTGCGCGTGGACTATAAATACAGCAGCAACGTAGACGACAAGTACCAGGAAATGGTGCGCGTGGTCAATAACAAACGCAGCGAACTGCCGGAAAATATCGATGTGGAGGTGCTCAAACTGCAGCCATCCGATGTGAACATCATGCAGATCGCACTGATCTCCGAAAACGCGCCGCGCGACAAATTGAAATTCTACGCCGAGAAACTGCAGGACGAACTGGAAAAGCTCACGCCGCTGAAGGAAGTGGAAATCTACGGGCTGCCCGACCAGCAGGTGCGCGCGGAGCTCGACCTCGAAAAAATGGCGCAGATGAACCTGCCCGTCAACAACGTGATCAGCAGCCTGCAGAATGAAACGCTTTCCATTCCCGGCGGCAGCATCGACGCCGGCAACCGCACATTCAACATCAAAACGAGCGGCAACTTCCATTCGATGGACGAAATCCGCAACACCATCGTATACACCGGCGGCGGGCGTAACGTGTACCTGAAAGATATCGCCAAGGTGTATTACGGGTATGCCGATGAAACCTACCAGACCCGCCTCAATGGCTTCCGCAGCGTATTCGTGGCCGCGGCGCAGAAAGAAGGCGAAAACATCAGCAAAACACAGCAGCTCTATAAACCCGTGCTGGCTGCGTTCAAAAAAACACTGCCCGCCAACATCGACATGGTGGAACATTTCGACCAGGCGGAAAATGTGAACCGCCGCCTCGGCAACCTGGGCACGGATTTCCTGATCGCCATCGGCATCGTGGCCATTACGCTGCTGCCGCTGGGCTTCCGGCAGGCCATCATCGTGATGATCTCCATCCCGCTGTCGCTCGCCATCGGCATCGTACTGCTGCAGCTCACCGGCTACAATCTCAACCAGCTCAGCATCGTGGGCCTGGTGGTGGCACTCGGCCTGCTCGTAGACGACAGCATCGTGGTGGTGGAAAACATCGAACGGTGGATCCTCGAAGGCCACAGCGCCTTCGACGCCACGCTGAAAGCCACCAAACAGATCGGGCTGGCCGTCGTAGGTTGCACGGTCACGCTCATCATCGCGTTCATGCCACTGGTGTTCATGCCGGAAGGGGCGGGCGACTTCATCCGCGGGTTGCCCATGGCCGTGATATTCTGCGTGCTCGCGTCGATGGTGGTATCGCTGACGATCATTCCCTTCCTCACCAGCAAGCTGCTCAAGCCGCATACCGGCCACCCGGACGGGAACATATTCATGCGTGCGCTCAAAAAGCTCATCCACGGCAGCTATGCCCGCTTGCTCGACAAGGCCCTGCAACGCCCGGTGCTGACGCTCGTGGCCACCGTGATCATTTTCGCGGGTTCGATCTACGTGTTCCAATTGATCGGGTTCAGCCTGTTCCCGGCATCGGAAAAACCGCAATTCCTCATCAACATTACCACCCCGCCGCAGTCGAACCTCGGTTATACCAACCGCATCACGAAAGAGATCGAACAGCACCTCGCGCATGAAAAAGCGGTACAGTACTACGCTTCGAATGTAGGCAAGGGCAACCCGCGCATTTACTACAACGTAGTGCAGGAAAACGAGCGGAGCGACTTCGCGCAGATCTTCGTGCAGCTGCATCCCGACACGGATCAGAAAACGAAAACGGCCGTGATGGAAAAATTCCGCAAGATATGGACGCCCTACCCCGGCGCCAAAGTTGAAGTCAAGAATTTCGAACAGGGCCCGCCGGTAGCGGCGCCTGTGGAAGTGCGCCTGTTCGGCGACAACCTCGATTCGTTACGGAGCCTGGCCGCCAACGTGGAAAAGATGCTGTACGAAACACCGGGCACCATGTACATCGATAACCCGGTAGACCAGCTGAAAAGCGACATCCGCGTGGCCATCCAGCCCGAAAAAGCGCAGCAGCTGGGCGTTCCCTTCGTGCAGGTAGACCGTACCGTGCGCCTCGCCGTGGCAGGGCTGTCGCTGGGCAAATACACAGACCATAACAGCAACGACTACGACATCCTGCTCACCCGCGCCCGCGACGGCCGCCCTTCGCTCGACGTATTCAGCAACCTCTACGTCAACAACATCCAGGGCAAAGCCATTCCGCTCTCGCAGGTAGCCGAGCTGAAAATGGAAACCTCTCCGGTGAACATCAACCACCAGGAAAAACGGCGGGTGGTAGCCGTCAAAGCGTTCGTACAACAGGGTTTCATCGTCAGCCGCGTGATCGGCGACGTGACCGCCAAAATGGACGTCATGCAGCTGCCGGCCGGTTACAGCTACGAGATGGGCGGCGAGGTGGAAAGCGCCAAACAATCCTTCGGCGGCTTCCAGTCGATCATCCTCGTGACGGTATTCCTTTTCATCGCCGTACTGATACTGGAGTTCAAAACATTCAAAAGCACGCTGATCATCCTGTCCGTCATTCCCCTGGGAATAGTGGGCGCGGCGCTGGCGCTGTGGATGACGGGCAACACGCTTTCTTTCGTGGCCATCATCGGCCTCATCGCATTGGCGGGCATAGAAGTGAAGAACACCATCCTGCTGGTGGATTTCACGAACCAGCTGCGCGCGCAGGGCCGGTCGCTCGACGAGGCAATACGCGAAGCGGGAGAAGTCCGCTTCCTGCCCATCGTGCTCACCTCGCTAACCGCCATCGGCGGCCTCATCCCCATCGCAGCCTCGAGCAACCCGCTGATCTCTCCCCTGGCCATCGTGCTCATCGGCGGGCTGATCAGTTCCACCCTGCTGTCGAGGCTGGTGACGCCCGTGGTATACAAGCTCATTCCGCCGAAAGTATAAAACGGCATACCATGTCCTGTTAAACGAAAAAGCCCCGGAACAATGGTCCGGGGCTTTTCTACAAGTACATATAGCTGCGTTATACCGCATAAATTTTCTCCACTACGTCATTATACTTCTCCATGATGGATTTGCGGCGGAGGCTGAGCTTGGGGGTCAGTTCCCCGGTTTCCACGCCCCACTCCTTCGCCATGAGGGCAAACTTCTTGATCTGCTCCACGTGGTTGAAGTTTTCATTATAGCGGTCGATTACTTTCTGGTACATGGCCAGCACGTCCGGGTTGCGCACGGCTTCCTCGTTGGCGGTGAAGTCGATGTTATTCTGTTTCATCCAGCTTTTGAGCATGTTGAACGACGGTACGATGAGCGCCGCCACGAACTTGCGTTCCGAGCCGATCACCATGATCTGTTCGATGAAGGGGCTTTCCTTGCTTTTGTTTTCGATGGGCTGCGGGGCCACATACTTGCCGCCGCTGGTTTTGAAGAGCTCCTTCTTCCGGTCGGTGATCTTGAGGAAGCGCCCGTCGATAAAGGTACCGATGTCGCCGGTATGCAGCCATCCGTCTATCACCGTTTCGGCGGTGAGGTCGGGGCGCTTGTAGTAGCCTTTCATCACAGAGGGGCCTTTCACACAAATTTCGCCTTCCTCGGTCAGTTTTACCTCCTGGCCCGTTATGGGTGGCCCGGTGGTGCCGAAACGCACACCGTCGGCCTCAAAACGCCTGTTTACGCTAATAACGGGGCTGTTTTCCGTAGGGCCGTATCCTTCGTACACGGGGATTTGCGCGGCGTTGAAGATCCGCAGCAGGTTCTCCTGGCAGGCGGCGCCGCCGGTTACGATGAACTGTACCCTTCCGCCGAGTGCGTCGCGCCACTTGGAAAATATCAGTTTATTGGCCAGCTTCAGCTGGGTGTTGTACCACCAGCCAAGGTCCTTGCGGTTGTCGTATCGTTTGCCGAGCGCCACGGCCCAGAAAAACAGGGCGCGTTTCACCCCCGTCAGCTCGTTGCCGGCGCTCATGATCTTTTCGTATACTTTTTCGAGCAGGCGCGGTACGGTGGTGAACCCGTCCGGCTTCACCTCCCGGAGGTTGTCGCCGATCTTGTCGAGGCTCTCCGCGTAGTAGGCGCCGATGCCGCTGAACAGGTAAATGTAAGTGCACATCTTTTCGAAGATGTGGTTGAGCGGCAGGAAGCTCAGCACTTTCTGCTCGGGTGCGTCGGGGAACGGGAAGCTTTCCTTGGAGTGGAAGACGTTGCTCACGATGTTTTTATGCGTAAGCATCGCTCCCTTGGGCGTGCCGGTAGTGCCGGACGTATAAATGATGGTGGCCACGTGGTCTTCACTGATAGTGGGGCGGATGGCTTCCACTTTTTGCAGCAGCTCGTCCGTTGCGAGGTCCGTTATTTTGCTCCAGTGATCCGCGCCCGGGATTTCCTCGAATGTGTAGATCTGTTTCAGCGAGGGCACTTTCGGCTGCAGGTCGCGGATTTTCTGCAGCAAGTCAGCGCTGCTGACGAAGATGTACTTCACGCCCGCATCGTTCAGGATGAATTCGATCTCGATCGGGTTGGTAGTGGGATAAAGCGGTACCAGCACTGCGCCGGTCTGCTGCACGGCAAGGTCGGTAAACACCCATTCCGGGCGGTTGTTGCTGATGATGGCTACTTTGTCCGCCCCTTCCGGCGTGAAATCGTTGCCGCTAACCCCGATGGCCAGCAGGCCCGCGCTGAAGCGGTTGACGATCTGCTGCACCTGGGCGGTGCCCCAGGGCCGCCATACGCCATCAATTTTCGAAACAAGCATATCCGGTTTAGGGAACCTTTCCAGCTGGTAAGCGACCGCGTCAAATAATCGTTTTGGCTTTTCTGTCATATAACTACAATATAATAAAAATCCTGTAAATTTTTATCACATATGTGCCTCATCGTCACCGATTTCGCCAAATTGTCACCGGAACGCCCCCGCCATTTCCGTACCTTTGCATCGCTATCCAAACCCGGACCCCGGCACAGCCCACGGTTTCAGACCCATATTCTTTCACCAAAATAAACATGCATGATTCTAGCAACAGACCTGGACGGAACATTTTTAGGCGGCACGCATCAACACAAGGAACACCTGTACAATATCATCCGCGAAAACGACGACTTCCGGCTGATATTCGTAACCGGCCGCGGTGTGGAGAGCATTCTCCCGCTGCTGAGCGACCCCGTGATTCCCAGGCCTGATTACATCATCTGCGATGTGGGCGCCACGGTGCTCGACGGCGCCACCCTCCAGCCGGTGCAGCCCATCCAGAACAATATCGAAAGCAAATGGCCCGGTAAAGCGGCCATCATGGAACAAATGGAACACATCGGCGGGCTGCGCCTCCAGGCAGTGCCGCAACAACGCCGGTGCTCGTTTTTCTTCGACGATGAAGACATCAAACTCAAAGTAGCCGAACTGGAAAAATCCCTCGGCTGCGACATCATCCTGTCTGCCAACAAATTCCTCGACGTATTGCCGCGCTCCGTCAACAAAGGCAGCACACTCCGGCACCTCGTGGAATTGCTGCAAATCCCGGAAACGGATGTGCTCGTGGCAGGCGATACGCTCAACGACCTCTCGCTTTACGGCCGCGGCTTCAAAGGCGTGGTGGTGGGCGACGCGGAACATGCCCTCACCACGGCCGCCCGCGAACTAAAAGACGTGCTGCTGTCGGACACCGCGGGCGCAGGCGGCATCCTCGAAGCGCTGGAACATTTCCACGACTTCCGGCCTTTTTACAAAGACAAAACGCCCGCAACGGCCCCGACTACATCCTCGCAGCTGGTGATGCTGTATCACCGCTTCCCATTCGAAACGGTGGAAGTGGACGGTAAAAAAATCCGCCGCTCCCCCAAAAGCCCGAACGGCATCATTCCCACGCTCACCAACTTTTTCAAAACGCAGCGCCCCGGTCTTTGGGTGGCCTGGCAGGAAAAGCAGGAAGGCGAAGAGCACGTGGAGAACTTCCACATCGACCCGGAGCAGTACCCCAACCTGGTGGCCAGCCCCGTGCTGATGGAAAAAGCGGACATCGATATTTTTTACAAGCTGTTTTCGAAAGAAGCTTTCTGGCCCGCCATTTTTTCCTTCACCGAAAAAGCGCAGTTCAATCACGAACACTGGGAGCATTACCTGAAAATAAACCGCCTCTTCGCCGAAAAAGCCGCCGCGGAAGCGGAGCTCAACGCGATGGTATGGATACACGATTACAACCTGTGGATGGTGCCGGGCTATTTGCGGATGCTGCGCCCCGACCTGAAAATCGGTTTCTTCCACCACACGGCATTTCCCGCCGCGAATACGTTCAACATCATTCCCTGGCGGGCCGATATCATCGGCAGCCTGCTGCAATGCGATTATGTGAGCTTTCACATCCCCCGCTACGTCGAAAACTTCGTGGACGTGGTGAAAAGCCACATGCCCGTCAAAATCACGGAGCAGGTGAACTGCGCCCCGCGCTTCCTGACCTACAGCTGCGCCATGGGCACGGGCACCATGACCCGCGAGATCGATACCGGCCGCCGCAAAATCAGGCTGGGCGCCAACCCCGTTGGCGTGCACGTGGATTACATCCGCGAACTGACGGAGAAGCCCTCCACCCGCCAGCTCATTACGGAGCTGAAAAAACAGACGAACGGCAAAAAGACCATTCTCAGCATCGAGCGCCTCGACTACGTGAAAGGCCCGCTGGAAAAGATCAGGGCCTTCCACCAGTTCCTGGAAGAGCACCCCAACCTGCACGGCAAGATCGAGCTGATCAACATCTGCACCCCACCCGCCAGCGGCATGAAAATATACGAGCAGGTGCAGCAGGAACTGGAACAGCTGATCGGCAAAATCAACGGGCAATATTCGCGGATCGACTGGGTGCCCATCCACTTCTTCTTCCGCTCGTTCTCCTTCGAGGAAGTGCTGGCGTATTACGCCATTTCAGACATCGCCTGGATCACGCCGCTCCGCGACGGGCTCAACCTGGTGGCGAAGGAATACGTAGCGGTGCAGGGCCTCGACCCGGAATCGGACGGGGCGCTGGTGCTGTCCGAATTCGCGGGCGCGTCGGTGGAGCTGCCTACGGCCATCCTGACGAATCCGTACGACAATGCATCGATGAAAGAAAGCCTGCTACGGGCCATCTCCATGAACAAACAGGAGCGCCAGATCAGGATGAAGCGGCTGTACCAGAACGTCAGTCACTTCAACATCGAATACTGGGCGAATGAATTTATGTTTGAATTAAAAAATGCCGGGGAATAACCCGGCATTTTGCTTTTATAGTTTGAAGAAGTACACATTCCCCGCGAAGTCGTTCAGCAGCGTCAGCTGCCCCTCCCGCACCACCGGCGCGAAAACGGGGCACCCCATATCCAGCTTATCCATCACCTTTCCGGACAGCGCATCCAGCACATACAGGTGCCCGTCGAGCGCGGCGGCATAGATCCGGCCGTTCGCATACAGCGGCGTGCTTTCAATGGTGGCAGACGCGGGTTTGGAATAGGGAGCGGAATAGAAGATCGCTTCCCCGGGTTTGAAGCGCCATGCTTCTTTGTGCGTTGTACGGTCGAAAGCCACGAGCCCTTCCGCGTCGCCGCTCACGATGATGTGCTGCGGCGTGAGCACCGGCGCCGTCATGGTTTTAATGCCATCGCTTACGGGAATGCTGTCTTTCGTAACACCCGTCTGCGGATCGAGGAAGTGAACGAACTCGTTGCCGCATACGATCAGCGCACCGTCTGCAAACATGGGCGTGCTGCTCCTGAAACGGATGCCCGCGTTGTTTTTCTTCCACAACAACTTGCCGGTGGAAGCCTCGTGCATGAACAGGGCGTTCCAGTTGGACGATACGGCCAGCAGGTTGCCCTGCTGCACAATGGAAGCCGGCGTGCCTTCTCCCCCTGTCCATTCCGTATTTGTCCATTTTACGGAGCCGTCTTTGACAGACAGCGCCTGCAAATATTTACCGGCGCCGGTGTAATAAGTATCGCCGTTGATGGTGCCGCCGGAACAATATTCCGGTAGCGAATGCAGGTCGCCTTTATGCTCCCACCGCAGTTTCCCCGTTTTCGCGTCCACGGCGTAGGTATATCCTTCCGCGTCGGTGCCCAGCACGGTGCCGTTCGCATAGGACAGCATGTTCTTCACCGAGTTGCGGGTGCGGAAATGCCATTGCAGCCGGCCGTTCATGTCTACTGCGGAGATGCCGCAACGCTGGTTCAGCTCGTCGTCGATAGTGCCGGTAAACACGAGGTTGCCGGCCACGACCGGCGCGCTGCGCCAGATATTGCCCCCGATATTGGCGGAAGCCGCCAGCCGCGTGGTACCAATGGTGTCGCGGCGGAAAAGCACTTCGCCGTTATTGAGCAGAGCTTCCGTGGTGGCCGTATGCGCCTTCGCGTGCAATGCCCTGCCCCGCCAGTTCCAGTCGGTTTGAGGTTGTAACACGAGCGTTTGCAGCGTGCGGCCCTCCCGGTCGAAAGCCCTTACCGTCACCGACCGCACCGGACTGGCGGTATGGTACGCGTTCACCGACACTTCGCGGGCGGTGGTATACAACAGCGCCAGCTTCCGGTGCGCGTACGTATAACGGCGGCGGATATCCGTAATGCCGGAAGCACCGGTAGCGAATACATCAAAATTACAGGCGGAATTGTCGATGCCGCCGCCCGCGGCCGGAGCCGCGCAGATGGAACGGATACCGCTGCCACCGTGCACGCGCGAATAATTGATGTGCCAGTGCCCGTAAATCCAGGCTTTGAGGCGATGCTCGTTGAGCACGAGATCTTTGATCCGGAAGGTGCTGTCGTACGTGAGCAGGTCGTGGTTGAAAATCACCACCGGCTTGGCGGGATCGGCCTTCGCCAGGTCGTTTTTCAGCCACAGGTATACATCCTCAACGGTATAAGAAGGCTTGTAATCGCCGCTCCGCATGGGCGTTACGATGTAATGCACCTTGCCCGATTCGAAGGAATAAAACACGGGGCCGAACAGCGATTCGTACAGTTCCTCGCCGTACGCGCCCTTCACGAGATCGTGATTACCGATGGCATAATATACAGGCAGGCCCATGGTTTTCGTGTTGACCTGCGCGGCATGAAAGTTCATGCCTTTTTCGTAGCAGATATCACCGGTGTGGATGAGGAAATCGGCCTTTTCGTTCCGGGCATACTGTTTGGCGTCTGTTACCCAGGCGTCGAACCGGTCGGTTTCCGTATCGGTGATGCGCAGGAAGGTACCGTTCTGCTGGACGGCCTGCAGGCCGAAGTCGTACGACGCCGTTTTTGGCGACACCGGGAGGTAGAATGCTTTGCTGGTGCGGTAGCCGGCGGGCGTGGTGATAAAGACGAAACGGTTGCGGGCATGGCCGGGCAGGATAAAAGCGCCGTCAGCGCCGGTTACGTTCACCGTTAATCCATCCGATACGCGTACACCGGCGATGCCTTTTTCATGGGGCTCGCGAAGGCCGTTCCTGTTATCGTCTGCAAACACGGAGCCGCTGTATTGCGCGGCGGCGGCGTGAGCGCTGCATATGCCTGCGAGTAGCAGCAGGCGGGTTAGTTTGATCATAGCTCGTAAAGATAAGAATGCCGGCGGTTGGGCCGGCATCCTTCATGTTAAATAAATGATGTGATTACCATCCGAAGATTTGCTTCAGCTGGGAATTGAGAACGATCTGCTCCTGGGGAACAGGGCGGTAGTAATACTTCGGCTCCTGGAATACCCTGGGCTGATCGCGGTCGCGGGTAAAAAGAATTTTACCGGAGGTACCGTTCTGCAAATAGAAATTATTGTCCTTACCATTTTCATCTTTCAGGTAGAATTTCGAGAGACCTTTCTTTACATCTTCCGGCAGGCCGGCGATGGGCGACTCGTCTTTCGGCGAGGCGAGGATGGCGATGTCGGGTTTCCCGTCGCCGGTCACATCCATAGCGCCGAGCGCGGCCACATACATGCCACCCTGTGCGTCCTGCAGGCGCATGCCGGCTTTCCAGCGCATCAGGTCGTCGTACCGCAAGCCTTCGCAGGCCAGCTCCACCCGCCGTTCGCGGCGGATTTCGAGCAGCAGGCCTTTGTTGGGGCCGGTCACCGCCGGGTATTCCAGCGCCAGCACGTTATCGGGATTGGCATTGGCCGCCGCCGCATCGAGCGCGGGCATCTGCACGCGGGCGCGGAGCAGTGTGATGGTTTTGCCGAGATCGGCCTGGGTGATGGTGCCCAGTTCCGCCTTGGCTTCCGCATAGGCGAGCAGCACTTCGGCGTAACGGAACACGGGCAAACCGGTGTAGTTGGCCACCCAGCCCTGGCGCTGCGCCGGGTTGCGGGGGTAGAACTTCACCTGGTCGAGGCCGCCCAGGTTCGGTTTGGCGATATACGGCTTGCCATCCTGGTTGGGCGAAAATCCCGGAGGGGCCACCGTTTCGGCGAGACGCGGATCGCGGTTGGCGAACATGTCGATGAACCCTTTTTTATCGTAGTCTGGCTGTGCAGTAAACGGGGTGCCGTCTTTCATCAGGTAAGTGGCGGCCAGGCTGTTGCTGAGCGACCAGGTCCATCCCAACACCACATGCGTGTTGTTGCCTACGCCGAGCGACTGCTGGTGGTCGGCCCACTGGATCATCTCCTTATTGCCGGCCAGCGAGCTGCTGGAAAACAACGTGCGGTAATCCGCGGCGCCGGCACCGGTGTTATGAATAACGAAACGGCCGCTTTTCATCAGCTCATCTGCCGCCCACACCGCTTTTTCGAGGAAGCGGGTATGATCGCCTGCGAGGTTCAGCTCGCCGTGATATTTGCGGTAAGTGCCTTCGTACAGGCCGAACCGCGTCATCAGCGCCAGCGCCACCCATTTCGAAACGCGGGTGCGGTTGCCTTCATCGGGTTTGATGTTTTCCACGGCAAAGGTCAGGTCGTTGAGGATTGAATCGGCGATCTGTGCGCGGGGGTCGCGGCCCTTGTAGAGCTGCTCGTTATCGGTGGAAAGCGCCGTGTTATACCAGGGCACATCCGAATATCGGGCCATTTTGCCCATGTAGAACCAGGCGCGGAAAAACCGCGCGATACCGATGTAATGTTTGATGGCCGTCGCGTCGCCGGTGGTTTTATGCACGTTGTCGAGCATAAAATTGATGCGGCGCAGTTTAGCCCATTCGTCTTTGCTCCAGCCGCCGGTATTGTTGGGCGTTACGGAGCCGCGCACCAGCGCGTCCACTTCACCACCGCCGCTATAGCTGCTGATGTTGTCGGAATTGATATCGTCGGTGCCGTATTGCAGCTGGCCGTACAGGGTGTTGGTATATGTTTCCAGGTCCTGTGGCGTGTTGAAGAAGGTTTCCTGTGTTACTTCCGTTTTCGGGAACCTGTCCAGGAATTCTTTCTTGCAGGACACCGTTGCCGCTGCGAGCATCCCCAAACCTATATAGAAGCTGATCTTTTTCATGTTGTTTGTTTTGCAGTCAGATTAGAAATTGAGATTCAGGCCACCGGAATACGTTTTCTGGAAAGGGTATACGCTGCCGCCCAGCCCTTCCGGATCGAGATTCGCCTTCAGGTGCGAGCGGGTGAAAATGTTCTCCGCGCTGAAGTACAAACGCAGCCTTTCGATGTGCGCCTTACGGGTAAGTGCGGAGGGCAGGGTGTAACCGACCGTCAGGTTCTTCAGGCGCAGGTAAGCGGCATTTTGCAGGTAACGCGT
Organism: uncultured Chitinophaga sp.; assembly: GCA_965653365.1. Lineage (GTDB taxonomy): Bacteria > Bacteroidota > Bacteroidia > Chitinophagales > Chitinophagaceae > Chitinophaga. The sequence continues at coordinate 431,399 of CBFGZV010000002.1, forward strand.
TTGCGGTGCGCCCAGTTCTGAAGCATCTTCTGCGATATAGGACTTCAGGCGGGGGAAATACGCGTTGCGGTTTTCGGGCGTCCAGCTGTCGAGATTGTGCACCTGCACGTTCGTCCACGGTTGTGCGAACACGCCCCAGAAGTAGTGGTTACTGGCATTCGGATACCAATCGCGTTTGCCAACGCCCTGGAAAAATACGCGGAGGTCGAAGCCTTTCCAATCGGCAGACAGGTCCAGGCTGTAAGGCAGGCGGATGCTGGTGTTGCCGATGATACGGCGGTCACCGGGATCATCCACCGTGCCTTTACCGTAATTGATTTTCTTATCACCATTGAGGTCTTTGAATTTCAGGTCGCCTACATAGAATTTGTAGTTCTGGTCGTCCGATCCCACATCCGTCTGGTCGGGCGAATTTTTCAATTCGTCTTCCGTCTGGAAGAAACCGTCGTTCTCCAGGCCCCAGATTTCACCGAAACGTTTGCCTACATAATGGTCGCCCAGCAAGCGGCTTGGATTGTCGAATTTCATCACTTCCGCATAGCTATCGGACAGGATAAACCTTATGCCATAGTTGAACGGAGAGCCGCCCAGCGTGAACTCATCGTTCCATTTCATGCTCAGCTCCCATCCTTTCACCCGGATGTCCGCGGCATTGGTATTGGGCTCATTGGCGCCGAACACGGAGGGCAGCGTTTTGCTTTTTGTCAGCAGGTCTTTTACGTTACGAGTGTACATATCGCCGTCGATACTGAGGCGGTTGTTCAGCCAGCTCATGTTCACACCGAAGTTCAGCGTCTGTATTTTTTCCCAGGTGAGCGAGCTCGACACCGGCGCCGGCTGCGTTACGCCGATGGGCCTGGCGCCGTCGAGGATCTGCCCGATCTGGCCGGAGCCCATGGTGGGAATGTAGGCGTATGAACTGCCCGTGACCTGGTTGCCCAGCGAGCCGTAGGATGCACGGAGCTTCAGCACGTCGAGATGCAGCGGGCGGGCGATTTGTTTGAAGAATTCCTCTCCGGTCACCACCCAGGCGGCGGAAGCCGAAGGGAAGAAGCCCCAGCGGTCGTCCGACGGGAAGCGGGACGTACCATCGTAGCGGCCGTTGAATTCGAAAATGTACTTGTCGTTGTAAATATAATTAAGACGGTAAAAGAGGCCGCGCACCGCCCAGTCGTCAATCCTCGAAGAAGTGGTCACCGTACCGGTGGCCAGCTGCGGGTTGGGAAGCGAATTACTGATCAGCCCCTGGCGGGTGGCGCTGAAGCGGTTGAAATAGTAATATTCCTGGTTGAAGCCTGCGAGCGCCTGTACGAAATGGCGTTTGGCAAAGGTTTTATGAAAATCGGTATAGACGTTATAAACATTGTAACGGTACGCATCGGTCGCATTGCTGGCGAACGACGGGTTGGCGCCGGTGTATTTCACCGGCTGGTTCGGGCCGTTGTTGTACGGTACCGGGATACCGAAGCTGTTCACCACATAGTTGTACCGGCGGAAAGTAGCGTCTGCCTTGATGTCCCACACACCTTTGAGAATCCCCACCTCGCCGTTGCCGGTCACCACGAACTCGTTCAGTACGCTTTTATTGCGCCCGCCGTCCTGCAAACGCCCGAAGAGGTTGGCGCCGTCCTGCGTCCAGGAACCGTCCGGGTTGCGCAGTACAGACAGCGCCGGGGTACGGTTCACGTTATGGAAAAAGTCGCCGTCGATGAACCCGGGAGAGTCATAGTCTCCACTGGTGAAGGTGGTATTAGTACCCAGTTTAATACGGTCGTTGAACTGGTAAGTGCCTTTTGCCCGGAGGTTGTAGCGTTTGTAAACGTCGTTGCCGTACTTGAGCTGGCCGTTATTCTGGAAATATTCGCCGGACAGGTAGTAGGCCAGCTTCTGGTCTTTCCTTGAAATGCTGAAGCTGGTGTTGCTCGAAGGCGCGGTCTTGGTATAAGCTTCATGCAGCCAGTCCGTGGAACCGTAATAAGCCCAGGCGTTTGGATTGTTGGGGTCTACGATCACGGCCGGCAGGGAAGGATCCGCGGAGCGCTTTTTGGCATATTCCCGCACGGCATCCGGAAACAGGTTGTACAGCGGTGTGGCGGCACGGTGCTTGTAATCCATGGTGAGGTAAGGGTCCGTTACGATGTCCGGAACTTTGCCCAGCGTACGCAATGCGTAGTTGGTGCTTACGGAAACGGAGAGGCGGTCGCTGAGGCCGGATTTGGTCGTGATTAATACTACGCCGAATGCGGCACGGGCGCCGTAAATGGCTGCAGAAGCCGCGTCTTTCAGGACGGTGATGCTTTCCACGTCTGCCGGGTTGAGGCGGGCCAATTCGTCCGGAGAGGCCGGAATGTTGTCTACCAGGATAAACGGCGCGGTATTGGAATTAGGCAGGCCCGTAGCGCCGCGGATGTTGAAAGACGGCGTGGAGGTCACCCGTCCGTTAGACAGGCCGATGTTGAGGTTTGGCAGCAGCCCCTGTAACCCTGTGGCGATATTGGTGATGGGCCTGCTTTCCAGGGCTTTGCCGGAAATAGCGTCCACAGCGCCGCTCAGGTTGATTTTTTTCTGTGCGCCGTAGCCGACTACCACAATTTCCGTCAACCCGCTGGCGCCGCCCTTCAGTACGATGCTGAGCGCTTTACCCGCATCTTTCACGGCCACTTCCTGCGATTCATGCCCGATATAGGAGAAAACGAGCGTGGCGCTTTCCGGCGCCTCGATGCTGAATTCGCCGTCGGCATTGGTTTGCGCGCCTTTGGTAGAGCCCTTTACCATTACTGTCACGCCGATCAGCGGCTGGCCCTGCTCGTCGGTAACTTTCCCTTTGACGGGTTTGGCCTGCAGCACTTCGCCCACCGGCATGATCACCACGAGCTTGCCCGACAGCACTTTATACGACAGTTCCGTGCCCGCCAGCGTTTCGTCGAGAATGCTCAGTATGGGCGCGTTCTTTACGTTGATGTTGATCGTCTTATCCGGAATAGTCACATTACGGTACAGGAAAGTATAATCGCTTTTCTTGCTTACCAGGCTCAGGAGCTTCTTGATGTTGATGTTGTTGTATTCCAGACTCAGTCTTTCCTGCGAGTATCCCGTGGCGCTCACCTGGAGGCAGGCAGTCAGCATCAGGACTGAAATTATCTTCATACGCAGTATTATTTTATGGATGCGTTCTTCAGATATGGAAAAAATGCATGACCAATTTTTTTTCATACTTTTGGTTTGTAGGGTTGAATAAAATAGCCATCCCATGTTTACGAGACAGGAGGCAAATGTTTTTTCGGCCTTTGCATAAGGGAGGTGTTGGCGCACTTCCCTTAATTTTTGGCCGCAGTGCTTAAAGTGGCAAATTCGTTACATAGGCAGCGATTTAAAGACGTGAATAATTACCAGAGTTCAACTGTTTTCCTGTTTTCATCTATGCTGTATTTGAACTGCAGGGTATACTGCAGCGCTTCCAGTACTTCGGGGAGCGATTTAGAATCGAAGGTGCCTGTAAACACTTCGGATTTTAGTTGATCGTTTTTAATGTGAATGTTTACGCCGTACCAGCGTTCCAGTTCATTCACGAGCTGTTCGAAGGTGACATTTTCCAGTTCGAGGCGGCCGGTGAGCCAGCCCGGTTCCACCACGGCGGCGCGCATTTCATCCGGCGCGGCGCTTTTCAGTACCGGCGGCGCCGGCGGCGTATCCCCTTTTATTTCCACGGCCGGCAGGCTGACGATGAAACGTTCGCTGGGCCTGAGCTGCATGCGGGTTTTACGCCCGTTTTCCTCGTAAGCTACTTCCACCCTGCCGCTGATCAGGAATGTTTCCACGCGGTTGTCTTCCGGGTAGGCTTTCAGGTTGAAGGTGGTGCCGAGCACCCGTACGTCTACCTTGCCTGTTTTAATGATAAAAGGATGTTGTTCGTCTGCATTCACTTTAAAAAACCCTTCCCCTTCCAGTGTCACTTCTCTTTTGCCGGCGGCAATGGCGGCCTCATCGTAGACCAGCCTGCTCCCTGCGTTGAGCGTCACGCGCGAGCCGTCGGGCAGCACTACCTCCTGCTGCCTGGGCCCCTGTCGGGTTTCCACCACCACCGGCTCCGGGCCGCTTTTCCCGCGCAGGAGCCATACAGTGGCCACGCCCGCCAACAATATCACCGACGCGGCGGCCATCCAGGGCCAGCGTGGCTTCAGGCGGCGCACCGGTACGGCGGCGGCTTCCTCCTCAAAGAGCTGCTGCAAACGGGCAGCGCCCCTGTTCTTCCGTTCCAGCTCGTCGGCAGTGGGTGGGTCGGTCGGCTTGGGCAGGGGCGACAATTCGGTGACCATGCTGAAAGCATACTGCAATTCAGGATGTTCGGCCAACAGGGCGCCCAGTTCTTCCTCGTCCTCCGCACTTGCCTCTCCCGCCAGCTTCCTGGACATCAGGGTATATATCTTTTCGTGCTGTTCGTTCATTAAAAAATTGTCCGTTTACATCATGAGGACGAGGGCAGGTCAAAAAATCCCCCAAAGCGGCGGGAATATTTTTTTATATAGGTATTTTGTTAACTTTAGCGTAATCTACGTGAGATAAATTGCGGCTTGTATGACAGACCTCGCAGCTTTGTTCAAAAAAATGACTTCTGAAAACGATCAGCTTGCTTTCAGGGAGTTCTATGATCATTTTTTCGTAACGCTGTTCCGGTTTACCTGTTCACTCATCAGAAACAGGGAAATTGCCGAAGAAATCACCCACGATGTATTTATACAGTGCTGGCAGAAAAGGCATGAGCTGGGCGGCATCCGCAATCCCGAAGTATATCTTTTCGTGTCTGCCCGCAACCGCGTGGTAGATCATACCCGCAAACTCTCCGCCTCCCCCAGCCTGCCGCTGGGCGACCGGGAGGAAATGCTCCAGCTGTCGCCCGATCCCGAGCAACTGCTGATCACCGCTGAAATGATGGGAAAAATGGAAGAAGCCATCGGCGAGCTCCCGCCGAAGTGCCGCGAAGTGTTCGTGCTCGTTAAACAGTATGGGCTGCGGTATAAGGAAGTAGCGGCCATTCTGGATCTATCCGTAAAAACCGTCGAAAACCAGCTGGCCATCGCGCTGCGTAAACTCACGATGGCCGTGAGCTTCCGGCTGGAAATGCCGCTGACCAAAAAAGCCTGACGCTTCTCCTGTCAGCAAAAATGCCGGCTACTCGCCGGCACTTTCATTTATCTTCTTCAAAAATTGATGATTTGTTGATCGGTAGCTGAATGAGCTCCATTGCACTGGAATGCAACACCGCCGTTTGCTTCATCTTCAGGATGATTACGCCATGGTAGCGGCTGCAACGATGGCGAAGATGAATGCCAGTATGGAAAATGCGATGACGATGATCGTCATGATGCCCATGAATTTAAACATGGATTTGAGGTTGGCGAATGAGCTGTTAAGCGCGCCCTGATCAGTAGCATGCAGCGCTTCCTGCATCCGGCCCGCGAAGCGGTAGAGATACAAACAGGGGAACACGTATAGAACGGCCATCCCGATGTACAGCCCCGTTCCGATGCCGCTGCTGTAAAACGTTGCGGCGCCCGTTCCGCCCATCGCTTCCATCTGGCTGCTGAGGGTAGACGACATTACGCCGATCATCAGGCCGCCCAGCAGCATGAAACCGCAGCCGACGAAACCTACGATGGCCAGGAACTTTCCCCATTTGGCCGCTTCAGTTAAAAAGGTGGTGGATTCGGGGTCGATTTGCAGATCTAGTAGTTTGTTAGTTTCCATGGTTGAGAGATTTAAAACTAAATTATTCTTTTTTATAATACCTTGTATATGGAACACCAAAAAATTAGATAAAAAGGGCTGTCCTGGAAAGAACAGCCCCTCAACAAGGGATAGGATATAAATGCGTTCAGCTTCCGTTTTTATATTTTCCGGTGATCAGTGCGTGGCGGTTGTTTACCTCCAGTTTCTGATAAATATTCTTGATATGTGTTTTAACCGTTTCGAGCGAGATGTTGAGTCGGATGGCCACTTCCTTGTTGGTGAGCCCTTCCTCGATGGCCTGCAAGGTCTGTGATTCGCGCGGGGTGAGCTTTTCCACGAGGTTATCCGCGCTGCGGGGGTTAAAATACGCCACCACTTTACGGGCGATGCCCGGCGACATGGGCGAGCCTCCTTCCATCAACGATATCACGGCCTCCTTGATCTTCAGGAGGGGCGTTTGCTTGTGCAGGTAACCGGTGGCGCCCGCGCAGAGGGCCTGGAATATTTTCTCCGGTTCTTCATATACCGTCAGCATCATAACCTGGCAGCGGGGCGCTCTTTTTTTGATCAGCGGTATGCCTTTAATACCGGAGAGGCCCGGCAGGCCGATGTCTGACAAAACCAGGTCGAGCTGCGCGCTCAGGGGCCACTGTTCCAGGAATTGCTCTACGCCGGGAGCCGCAACAACGCAACTGAAGCCCGCCTGGTCGTTGAAAAACTCCATGAGCGTGTTCCGGATGTCGTTGTCGTCTTCTATCAAACCCAGGTTGATCATGCTTGCAAATATGGATTGTTCGGGTTAAAAAATATATCCCCTGTTGGGGGGACTATACAGGCACCTGGAGGTGCAGTACGAATTGTTCACCTTCCCTGCGCGCGGTGAGGCTGCCTTTCATGCGTGCCGCGCGGGCCTGCATCTGCTCAATGCCGCGGCCGCCCTGGTAATGTTTCATCTTGCCGTTTTCTCCCTGGCAGCCGTTCGTAACGCGCATGTGCACCTGTTTATCGAAGCTCAGTTCCACCCGCAGGCAGGGCTCGCTGCTGTAGCGGGCCGCGTTGCTGATGGCTTCCTTGAAGATGAGGAAAAAATTCTGCCGCACGGCCTGGCTCAGCCGGCGGCCGGCATATTCGCCCTGCAGCTCGAACGTGCATTTGATATCGAGGTCGTTTTGCAGGTTGCTGAGATAGTCACGCATGCGGGCCACCAGGTCTTCCGCCGTATCGAACCGTGCGTCGATGGACCACACCATGTCGCTCATGGTGCTGAGGGCGTGTTTGCTGGAGTCTGCTATTTTCTGCAGCGCCGCTTTGTCGCTATGCCGCATACTGAGATGGTCTGCCTGGAAATAGATGCGTGTGAGCGAGCTGCCTACTTCATCGTGCAGGTCGCCCGCGATTTTTGTGCGCAACCGTTGTTCGCGGAGCAGTTGCTGCATGCGGTAACGGAAGAGCAGCCAGCCGCCCAGCAGCAATGCCAGTACCGCCGCTATCCTGAACCAGGTTGTTTCATACCAGTTGGGCCGTACCATCAGCGGAACGGTGAGCAGCGTGGTGAAATTGTCGCTGCCGTTGAGCCTGGCCGCCAGCTGCAGCTGGTATTTGCCGGGCGCCATGCCGGCGAAGCTGAGCTCCCGCTGCCGGCCTATTTCCAACCAGGGCGCGTTTTTGCGGGTGCGGTAATAATACACCTGGTCTGCCGCGGCCCCCGGCGAACCGAAGCGCAGGGAAAAATACTGCACGCCGGCGGGCACTACCAGCCGGTTTCCTGCGTGGTATGGCAGGGTATAATCGTGCTCCGCCCCGTTCCTGCTGACAAAGGTTAAACTGGTGAGATGGATCCGCGCCGGGTTGCGCTGCTGCGTGAACGCTGCCAGGTCCGCCATGGTAAAGCTGGTGAGCCCGTTGATGGTGCCCAGGTATATCCGGTTGCCGCTAACGTGCGCGGCGGAGTGATTGAATTCATTCGACGGGAGGTTTTGCTGGCGGGTGAAATTTTCCGCCGTGAGGGTGGGCACATCGATGATGCTGAGCCCCTGGTTGGTGCCCGCCACCATTTTCCGCCCCTGTTGTACCAGACTGAAAACGGCATTGCCAGCCAGCCCGGTTTGCGTATTCAGTGTGTATTTCAGTTGCCCGTTCCCGTCCATCACCAGAATGCCTTTGCCATTGGTGCCCGCCCAAAGCTCATTTCCGAAACGCTGCGTGATATACAGCGGCTCGCTGATCAGCCGCCGCAGCTGTTTTTTGCCGGGATGGTACTCGTACAGGCCGGTGCTGGACGAAATGTACAGCAGCTGACCGTCGCGCAGGATGTGGTACACTTTCGAACGGCGCAGCTCCTCCCACCCGTTTACCTCCCGTATATATGCTGTGGCGCCGGTGAAAGGGTTTATCCGGAACACGCCGTTATACCCCCCAACCCACACGGTGGAATCGCTCTCCCGGCAAAGACTGATCAGGTACACCTCGCGCATCCGGTCTTCGCGCGGCGTGCGCAGCGTATCGCCGCGGATAGCCTCAAACCTGTTTTCCTTTACATCATACCATTGCAGGCCCAGCCCTTCCGTGGCCAGTAATATCCGGGAACTGTCCCATAACAGGCTGGCATACACGAAATGCGGGCCCAGTATCCTTTTTTCGCCGGTTTGCTCGTTCAGGCTGATAAACCCGTTGCTGTAGGTGCCGGTGTAGAGCAGGCCGTTGGGATGGCGGAGCATGCTGCGCACGCTGTTGGGCGCCGATTCGGGAACGGGGTTGATGAACAGGCTGGTGAAAGGCGTTTGCACCCGCTGCAATTCGGCGATGCTTTTACTGTAACAGATGTATACCCTGTCGCCCACGGTATGAATATCCGACGCGCGCAGCGCGGAAGAATTGATCTCTACGCCTTTCAATCTTTCTCCCGATTCACCGGTAAAGGGATGGTAGCCGAACAGCCCGCGCCTGTTGACGAAGATGCCGATTTCGCCGCCGGGCATGGGGAACAATTGCATCCGTTTATTCAGGTTGGCGGTGTCGTTGAAGGGGGCGGGCAGTTTTTTTATTTCGCGGGAGCGGAAATCGTACTCCACCATGTTTTTGCCGGGGTCCTGAAAAATGACCTGGTGCGGGCTATAGAAATATACCGGCGCGCTCACGTCGATGCCCATCACCGGATTATATACTTGTCCTTTTGCATCGATGCGAAGCAGCTTTTTATCGCTGTGCACCCAGAAAACCCCGGGCGCCGTTTCCTTGAGGAAATTGATCGATGCGCGGGTGGGATTGAACGGGAAAGCCTTGCCGAGATCGGCCACCACCTCAAGGCGGTTGTTGCCGAAACGGAAAAACCGGCCTTCGTTAGAAGCCAGGTAAATACCGCCGTTGCGGCTTTCACAGATCTGGGTGATATGGGCGGTGCCGCCCTGTGCAAGCGGAATGGTTGCCGTGGTCCAGCTGCGCAGATCGAAGCAAGTCAGCCCGTTGTTGGTGCCTACCCACAACCTGTCTTTCGAATCGGCGAACAGCACGGTGATGAAGTTGCCTGCAATGGCAGGTTTACTGACCTGGTGAAAGGTGAGCAGCTGATTGCCGTCGTACCGGTGCAGGCCATTGCTGGAGCTGAACCAGAGCATGCCGGCGCGGTCTACGGTAGTAGTGTTGATGGTGGCGTCACGGATGGCCTCCGGCAGGTCGATGTACCGGAAGCGGTAACCCTCGCCCGCGTTGAGGAGTACGGGCAAACAGCATAAAAAACAAACGAGCCTGGATAATTTCATTCGTCCGGAAATTCTTGCATGACCTGCCTGTAAATATAATCAGGCCGTGTTACAAAATACGGATAGCCGCCTCCATTTTTTCCTTCATGCCGGTAAATACCCGCAGCAGTTCTTCGTGATCGATTTCAAGGGGCGGGCGTTTGTAACGGGAAAACTGCTCCTGGTCGTTGAGGCGCGGCCAGAAGATATGCTGGTAATAATACCCGATGAGCGATTCAATGACCCGGCTTTCACGGAAGGCGGACAGATGGGCGGTATCGTGGAGGGAATTGGCGTAGTCGCCGAAAAGGTCGATGAAGTTAGAGAGCCCGTCGAGCGCATCGAGACTGAGCTTTTTACTGCGGATCCGGCGGGCGATGCGGTCCACGCTGTAGGTATTGCAGGCTTCCGGCGGCAGGTCGCCCACGGCATCGAGCCAGCGCTGCAACCTGGGAGATGCCTGCAGTTCGGGAAAATACGCCCGGATGCGGCCCGTCAGGTCTTCCAGCGCCGTAACAGCGAAAATCTCCTGGTTGCTGAACATCAGCAGCTTGTCGCCCCCTTTGTGATCGGTATACCAGACGAAATAAACGGGAACACCCACCGCCGCTGAATCATAAGCGACAATCCAGGTATCATGCTCTCCGCAGATCGATTCGAACCGTGTTTGAATATATTGTTCCGGCATAATCAGGGCGAAACCATGCTTTTATAGAACATAAATATATAATATTTTTCAATTATTTGTGCAAAGGTAGGTGTTTTTTTACTGGGATTTTTCAGTTGGTGAAGGGCGGCTCACAGTCCCCCGGCCTGTCCCACCAATGAGGTGCTCAGGATTTGCGCGGTTTTCCGGACGGTCGACAGCTGATCGGCGCCGGCATCCATCGGTGTTTTGCGGGGCTGGCCATCCATGTCGGTGCGGATGCCGGGATACGCCTTTTTCGCTGCTCCTTTCGCCGCGCTGCCGGGTTGCAGGTGAAATGTACCGGTATGGTCCCTGGCGAGCCGGGGATCCGCAACCGTATAACCGGTGGCGGGTATGTCGCCGTTTTTGCCGACGCCATGCAGGTAGTTGGCAGTCCAAAGTATATCCTTGTTCGGGCCCGACAGTTCTGCGGCGGGCGCCTCGCTGTTCTGCACGATGTTATACGCCAGGGTGATGGCGGTGGCGCCCATGCCGTTATTGCGGCCTCCCTGGAAAAAATTCTGCGGGTTGTTCACCAGCGTGTTAAAGGCGATGAGCACCCGGTCCGGGCGGTCGTGGCACGTCAGTTTCGCGCCGTCGGCTACTTCGCCGTCGCCGTTCCCGATAGTGATGGCGGGTTTGCAGTTTTCGAAGTAGTTGCTGTGAATGAGATGATCGTCTCCGAAAATGCGGATGCCCGGTGTGTTCACGAAATAGTTGCCATACACCTCGCAACGGTTGCCGTGGCGGAGCGTGAGTTGCGCCGGACAGTTGCGGATGGTATTATAGCGCAGTACCACCGCGGATGCTTTGACGGATATCATTTCATTCTCCCCTGCGCATTGTTCGAACAGGTTATACTCCACGATGCTGTTGCTCGACGACATGCTGAAGCCGCTCAGGCCGAATTGCAGGGTTTCGATGCCGTTGCCTTTCTGGGGCTGCTGGTCGAAGAAATAATTGTGATGAATCCAAAGCCTTTCCGCGATCTGGGCATTTTCTCCGCGGATGGCCAGGAAGCGGCCCATGGCGTTCTTATGTTGAAAGGTATTGTAGTCTAATTCATGATCGCTGCCGGCGATGTAAAGGTTCTCACCATCACCGGGCGTTTCGAATACGTTGCGCGTCCAGCGGCAGAAAGTGGTGCCCGGCGCTGACTTGGCGCGACCGGCCTTATGCGTGAACCTGAATCCTTTGATGATGATGTGCGCGGCAGGCTTTACGATACTGAAGCCGCCTTCCCCGTTGATTTCAGCGCCGTTGACCGTTTGTGCGGCAATAACGATCGGTTTGGCTTTGGTGCCCTGTTTGTCGATCACGATATCGGCGCCGGCCGTGTACACGCCGTTGGCCAATATAATCACATCGCCCGGGACGGCTTTGCCGATGGCGGTTTGCAGGTCGGCGAGGGAACGGACGGTGATGTCATGCGCGCGAAGGTGTAATGAAGCCAGCAGTATAATGGCCAGCAGGGAGCAGGAACATTTCATACGGGGAATTGTATTATTGCGCAAACGTTTGCGCGATTGCAATGTTAGGGAATTTCCGGGAGTGAAATGATATTTTTTTGGCGGGGATTATTCAAATTTAAACAGAAGAAATTTTAACCGGCGGGAAAACCGAAGGGAAGTCGTATATTTGAAAAGAAGCCCGGATGCTACGAACACCCGGGCGAAGGTCTAGAAGAATAAATCCCATAGCGCCTTCAGCTTATTGGCCAAACTCACCAGCTTGGCAAGACCATCCAGGAAAGCATTGAATCTGGATGGTTTTTTCTTTTCTTTCATGGCAGCATCCGGCTGTTTTGGCAGCCGCCTCCAGCCTAAAAAAGGCGACCTTCTTACACGCCAGCCCTTCATGGCAGATCCCTGATTGGCCAGCGCAGGAATCACTGATTTCGTAGCTCATTAAAATAAATTTACGGTAATTACTTTGTCGACCATCGTGACCTGATAAAGTATCGGGAATACCGGTGAATTTATCGGTTTTCGAACCTCATTCCGCGGAATTTGTACCCTCCTTTCACCGCCCTTACGCGAAGTTGCTGCGTTCCTTTTTTCAGCTGCATGTTTTTCACCTCTACCCACCGCCACTGCCCTGCCGGCACTTCCGCTTCTTTTGCCGCACCGTTGAGCTCAACGGCGATCGTACCCGGCAGGCTGTCTGCCGCCACTTCCAGCCGTATGGTGTACCGGCCCGGCTTGTGCACATCGAGGGTGTATTGCAGCCATTCGCCGGCGTGGATATCCGTCACGACCGGGCCATCGTCGCTACGGATATCCACGCCGTCGTTGCGGTATGCGCCGCCGCGGTTGCCGCCGGTATGTTTCGGGTCAGATACGCGGTAGTTCGTGGTATCGGTATCATAGTAAGCGTAACCATTACTTCCGAGGTCGTAGTCCGCCGCCTGCAGCGTTGCGCCCGGTACAATAACGTTAGGCCTGAACGGAAGTGCGCCGGGGTTGAAAGGCTGTCGCAGCATAGCATCCAGCACATCGCGGTGCACCACGTTGTTGTGGAAGTTGGTCGCTTTCGCCAGCGCCATTACGCCGTTGTACGCTGTTTCGGGAGAAGGCCTGGGTGCATCCTTTTCGTTCCAGTACGCGATCACCTGCTGATATTCGGGATTGGAAGGAATCTCAAGCGGGTTGCTGGTACCCATCTTCTTCAGCGGCCACCAGGCCCACCCGATGTTGTGCGACTCGAACAAACGGATGGCGTTGGTGAACCACACGTTAGCATTTTCGCCGGTTTCACCGGCCCATATGGGAACGTTGTACTGGTCGCGGTAGCGGAGCATATAACTGATCGCCTGTTCGTTGTTGTAGTTCCAGTATTTGTGGAAGCTCAGCACCATGTTACTGTCCCACGGCGGCAATATCCCGTTGTAATTATTCCCCCAGCCGTTGCCTTCGATGATGATGATGTGCCGCCGGTCCGTTTCGCGGATGGCTTTGGTGATATCCATCATCAGCCGGCGCAGGGGCTCATTTTTCTTTTCCTGGATGCCGTTTTTATCGTTCACCGGGTCTTCGAAGCCGAAGTTCGGCTCGTTGATGATGTCGTATGCCGCAATCCACGGTTCATCTTTATAGCGCGCCGCCACTTTGCGCCAGAAGGCTACCGTGGCTTGCCGGTGCGCTTCGTTTTCCCAAAGCGAGGGCTGGCTTCCATCGCGGTCGGCAATGTTCAGATCGTTGCCCTGCCCGCCGGGTGCGGCATGCAAATCCAGGATGAGGTACATCCCGTTGGCTTTGCACCAGGCCAGCAGGCTGTCGGTAAGCGCAAAACCTTTTTCCGTTTCGTAAAGGCGGTAATGCATGGGCAGACGAACGGAGTTGAAGCCCCAGGCTTTCATGGCATCGATGTCTGCGCGGGTGGTATGATTCGCGAGCCAGGCATCGTAAAATTCGTCCGTCTTCTCCTTCCCGATCAACTCCGCCATACGGGCGCGGATCTTATGCTGCTGGCCCTCGCGGTATACCTTCAGCATATACCCCTCCTGCAGCATCCAACCGCCGAGGCCTACGCCGCGCAATAACACATTTTCTCCTTTGTCGTTCACGATACGGGGACCGTCGGTTTTGAGAAATCCCTGGGCGTGGGAAGACAAATACACCAGCATGGCGGCCGCGAGGAACAAGATCGTTTTCATATACAACAAGCATGGAATTTTGAGACTCCCAATATACAAATTCCGTTTCCTTTCCCATAACCGGAAAGTTTGCCCGGAACCCGGCACTTTTTCTGATCAAATCCTGCAACAGAGCCCAATAAAAAACCGCCCCGGGCAACCGGAACGGCCGTTGATCATTCATTCAACTGTTGACTAAAAAAGATGACTGCGCGCCGCAATAATATTTAAATTATTTTCAAATACAATAACAGACTCTTTACGGCATGGTATTTTCAGGATGAAAGGAAACATTGTATCATGGAAACTACCGTCATTACCGTCTACATCGAAAACAAGCCGTACCGCTTCAATGTAGCGGTAGATCATGCAGAAGAGAAAACCACGTATTATGTGGACGCGGAACAAACGGAAGACTATATTCCGCAAACCCTGGAATTCAACGAAAACGGGAAAGTATCCGAAAAAGCCGCATTGAAAACTGTGGAGCAGGAACAAATTGCCCGTTTGGTGTGGCAGGAAATCATCAACAAGATGAAACCGCAGTAAGGACATCACACGAACATTCCATTTAATTTTAATTGACAACGGTTAACTTGCGGGCAAATTATACCTGCACCTATGCGTAAACTCACATTCGTTTTACCGTTAGCCCTCGCCCTGTTTTCCTGCACGAAAGAAAAATCCGCCGAGCCGGACGGTACCGGTGGCGGCGGCAGCGGCGCCAAACTGGAAGGCACATACGATTTTATCGGGGCCGAAATACGCACGGAAGGCATACAGTCTGCCACCGTTGGCGGGGAATCCATTAAATCCGTTACCCGTTCCCACTATTTCACCCGCGACAATACAGGCACTTATGTGTTCGAAGCCGGTAAAATGAGCTCTTACAACGTGTCTTATTCCATCGACACGGTGATATACAACTGGATGTACGTGAACAACGTGCTGGATTCGCAAGACGAGGTGCCGTTCAAATTTTCCATCAGCCCGGTACAGGGCTCGTCTCCCTATAAGGTGGTCGGAACGGATTCGTTGTATGTCAGCAACGGCGTGATGGACCTGCCCGATGGCGGCGCATCCGTGCCTACGGAGGCCATGGGAAGCAAGTTCAGCTGGTCTGGCGACACGCTGGTGCTGCGGTTTGCCTTCTCACTCGCGAAGACGGACGTTCAGGGCGGTATTCCCGTTACCATGCAGCAGGCTGCGGCAACGATCACGAAACTGAAGAAACGAAAATAAAAATAAAGGCCGGCCATCATCAGCCGGCCTTTTTCAACCTACTCCGTACCCCCGCCGAGGGCCCTGTACAGCTCAATAGTTCCCAGGAAAACGTCTTTCCTGTATTGAGCCAGCGCCAGTTCGGCTTCCAGCACACTTTTCTGGGTATTGATCACTTCCAGGTAATTCGCGTAGCCGGTGGCAAACAGGTCCCTGGCAGTAGATACGGCCTCTTTTAACACAAGTACTTCTTTTTCTTTGAGCGCGAATGCGGCCTGCGCGTTTTCCACGCGGTGCAGCGACGTTACCACTTCCTGGTAGCCGTTGATAATGGCCTGCCGGTAGTCGTAAAACGCGCTGACGCCTTCCGCCGTGGCGATGCCGTATTGCGCTTTTAATTGCTTTTTATTGAAGATGGGCGCGGTGACGCCACCCAGAATATTATACGCGATAGATGCGGGGTTAAACAGCAAATCCGCCTTGAATGCGTTGTAACCTAATGCCGCCGTGAGGTGCAGCGATGGCAGGAAGGCTGCTTTTGCCGCTTTCACATCCGCCTTGGCGGCTTCGAGGCCCAGCATGGCCTGCTGCACATCCGGCCGGCGCTGCAGCATGGCGGCGGGAATACCCGTTTTGATGCCGGCGGCCAGCGGCGCGGCGAGCAGCGAGCTGCCGCGTACAATGGGCTGTGGCAGCCTGCCCAGCAGGGTGTTGAGCTGATTTTCCAGTTGAATGCGCTGCTGCTGTATGCCGTATGCAAGGCTGCGGGTGTTGAGCAACTGCGCCGTGAACTGCTGCACGGCCAGGGAATTGGCCCGGCCGGCCTCCTGCTGTATTTTCACCGTGCCCATGGCGGCTTCCTGCAGAACGATGTTCTGCCGGATCACCTCCCACTCGTAATCGAGCGCCATCAGCTGGTAATACATGCCCGCCACCTGCGCCGCCAGCTGGGTATGCACAAGCCGCAGCCCTTCGCGGCTGGCGAGGTACCTCGCATAGGCGGCCCGTTTCTTGTTTTTCAGCCGGCCCCACAGATCTATTTCCCAGGAGCTTTGCACGCCCGCAAAATAATCAGGCACGGGGCCGGGGATGCGCTGGTCTTTATTGATATTGGGCGACAGGTTCGTATCGTAGTTGCCTACCCCGTCGATCGTATAGTCGCCGAACTGGGTGACGCCTCCCCTGATCACTGCATCGAGCGACGGCAGCCATGCTTTCGAGGCCATCGTAAGCTGTGCTTTGGCAATCTGCATGCGCTGCATGGCCACCAGCGCATCGCGGTTGTTGCGGATGGCGGTGTCGAGCAGGTTGCGCAAATGCGGGTCTGCAAAAAAAGTGTGACGGGAAAGGCCGGCAGTGCTCGCGGCCGTGTCGGCGGAAGGACCGGCGAACACAGCGGGCAGCGCTGTCTGTTCCGGCAGTTGCATTTCTTTCGGTACGCCGCAGCCGGCGGCCGTCAGCACGAGCAACAGTATTACGGCAGGCACGGGTTTAATTTTCATCTTCTTTTTTTTGACTTTCATCACGGCAAACAATACATACAAACCGGGTATTACGATGACCCCGAAAATGGTTCCGATCAGCATGCCGCCCGCAGCGGCCATACCGATGGAACGGTTGCCCATGGCGCCCGCGCCGGTGGCGATACACAGCGGGATAAGCCCCGCAACGAACGCGAAGGAAGTCATCAGGATGGGCCTTAAACGGCTCACCCCGCCTTCGATGGCGGCTTTCAGCACGGTGAGCCCCTGCTTCTGCCGCTGAATGGCGAACTCCACGATCAGGATGGCGTTTTTACCCAGCAGGCCTATCAGCATTACCAGCGCCACCTGCGCATAGATATTGTTTTCGAGGCCGGCCACCTTCAACGAAATGAACGCGCCGAAAATGCCGGCGGGTAACGACAGCAATACCGGCAATGGCAGCAGGAAACTTTCGTACTGCGCGGCCAGCAACAGGTACACGAACAACAGGCAGATACCGAAAATATAAATGGCCTGGTTGCCGGACAGCACCTGCTCCCTCGTCATACCGCTCCACTCGAAGCTGAAGCCGCGCGGCAACACGGCGGCGGCCGTTTCCTCGATGGCCTTGATGGCCTCGCCGCTGCTGAAGCCGGGCGCGGCATCGCCGTTGATCATGGCAGATGTGTACATGTTATAGCGGGTCAGCTGTTCCGGGCCGTATACTCTCTCGAGGCGGATAAAGTTGGAATACGGCACCATTTCGCCCTGCTCGTTTTTCACGTGCAGTTTCAGCACGTCTTCCGGCTGCGTGCGGAAGTTGGGCGACGCCTGCACCATCACTTTATACATCTGCCCGAAGCGGATGAAATTGGAGGCGTAAAAGCTGCCCAGCAGCGTTTGCAGCGTGCTCATGGCGTTGTCGATGCTCACCCCTTTCTTGGCGGCCATCGCCTGGTCTACATGTATCATGTATTGCGGAAACTCGGGATCGAAGCTGGTGAAGGCGCTCCCGATCTCCGGGCGCTTGCTGAGGGCGGCGATGAACGCACGCGTTACATCGGCGGTCTGCTGCAGGTCGTCTGCCCCCGTACGGTCGAGCACGCGCAGCTCGAAGCCGCTCGCGTTCCCGAACCCGGGCACGGTGGGCGGCGGGAAATATTCAATGCTGGCGTCTTTGATGTACTTCGTTTTTTCCTGCAGCTCGGTAATCAGCTGGTCTACCGACTTCTCCCTTTCATTCCACGCCTTCAGGTTGATCATGCCCATGCCGTACGAGGCGCCGGCCACATCGTTCACGAGGCTGAAGCCGGCGAGTGTAGATACGGATTCCACGGCATCCATCCCATCGGCCGTTTTCTGCACTTCGTCGAGCACAGCGGATGTTCTTTCCACGGTGGCCCCGTTCGGCGTGGTTACGTTCACATAGATCATGCCCTGATCTTCCATGGGAATGAACCCGCCCGGCAGGATGGCCGCGGCGCCCCAGGTGAGCGCGAAGAAACCGGCGAGCAGCGCCAGCGTGAGCACGCGGCGCCCGGCGATGCGGCCTACGAACCGCTTGTAACCGTTTTCCGTAGTGGTATACCCGCGGTTGAAAGCGTTGAAAAAGCGCTGCATCGGATTACGGCGCAGTTGCGCGCCAGGGTCGTGTTTCAGCATGAGCGCACACAGCGCCGGCGTTAACGTCAGCGCGTTGATGCCCGATATGATGATGGCGAAGGCCAGTGTGAGCGAGAACTGGCGGTAGAATACGCCCACGGGGCCCGACAGAAAGGCTACCGGGATGAACACCGCCGACATCACCAGCGTAATGGCCACCACCGCCCCGCTGATTTCTTTCATGGATGCCAGCGTGGCCTGCATGGCGGGCAGATGGGTTTCCATCATTTTTGCGTGCACCGCTTCCACCACCACGATGGCGTTGTCGACGACGATACCGATGGACAGCACCAGCGCGAATAATGTCAGCAGGTTCAGGGAAAAACCCATCAGCTGCATAAAAGCGAAGGTGCCCACAAGCGCCACCGGGATGGCCAGCGTGGGAATGAGCGTGGAGCGGAAGTCCTGCAAAAAGAGGAACACCACGATGAACACCAGGATGAACGCCTCGAAGAGTGTGACCACCACTTTGTTGATCGACGCATTGAGGAAGCGCGACACGTCGTAGTTGAAGTTATAGGTCATGCCCGGCGGGAAGGAAGATGTCTGCAGTTCTTCCATCCGGAGCTTCACATTTTTGATCACGTCCTGCGCGTTGGAGCCGGGACGTTGTTTGAGCATGATGGAAGCGGAGGGCTTGCCGTCGGTTTTGGACACCATGCCGTAGGTGAGCGCGCCGAACTCCACGTCGGCGATGTCTTTCAGGCGCAGCACCGAGCCGCTTTCATCGGCGCGGATGATGATGTCTGCATATTCTTCCGGTTTGAAAAACTTGCCGGTATACCGCAACACGTATTGCAGCATCTGCGGCGATTTATCGGAGCTTTCACCCGTTTTCCCGGGCGCCGCCTCGATATTCTGCTTACGGATGGCCTGCACCACTTCGTCGGCCGACACATTGTAGGCCAGCATCCGGTCGGGCTGCAGCCAAACGCGCATGGCATATTCCTTCGCCCCCATGATCTCCGCAAAACCGACGCCGTCGATCCTTTTCAGTTCTTTCAGCACGTTGATGTCCGCGAAGTTATAGATGAAGTTTTCGTCGAGCCCCGGGTCTTCACTCATGATGTTGAGGTACAGGAGCATGCTGTTCACTTCCTTTTCCGTGGTTACCCCCGCCTTGATCACCTCTTCCGGCAATTCGTCGATGATGGTAGACACGCGGTTCTGCACGTTCACGGCCGCCTGGTCGGGGTCGGTGCCGACTTTAAAGAAGATGGTAATGAGCGTGGTGCCGTTGTTGCTCGACACGGAGGTCATGTATGTCATGCCCGGCACGCCGTTGATGGCCCTTTCTAGCGGGATGGCCACGGCGTTGGCGCACACTTCGGCGTTGGCGCCGGTATATTTGGCCGTAACCGTCACAGACGGCGGCACAATGTCGGGAAACTGGGTGACCGGCAGGCCGATGAGCGCCAGCAGGCCCAGCAATACGATAAATAAAGAGATCACCAGCGACAACACGGGCCGCCTGATAAAAGTATCCAGCATACTGATTCAGATTCGTTTACAATGAAAAATTCACGCGGCTCAGAGCGCCCGCACAGAGTCCAGTTTCACCAGGCGGGGCCTGATTTGCATGCCTTCGCGGAGGTTGCGCACGCCTTCGTACACGACCTTTTCGCCTGGCTGCAGGCCGCCATGCACGATGTAGGAGTGCTGAATGCGGGCCTGGGGCTCGAAACTTTTCATTTTTACGTGATTGGCAGAATCCAGTATGTAGACATAATTTTTGTCCTGCATCTCGAACACGGCCTTTTGCGGCAGCAGCAGCGCGTTTTCGAGATGATTGGTAAGCACCACCTTGCCGCTGGCGCCGTGCCTGAGGAGCTGTTTCGGGTTGGGGAATTTGGCCCGGAAAGCAATGGAGCCGGTGTTTTCCTCGAACTCGCTTTCTACCGTTTCAATCTTGCCGGTGTAGGCATACGGGCTGCCGTCGGCCAGCGTGAGCTGAACCTCGCGGTCGTTATTCGAAGCCTTGCTGCGGGAATACTCCAGGTATTCCGTTTCCGACACGTTGAAATACGCGTACATTTCGGCGATGTCGCTGACGGTGGTGAGCAGGCTGCCTTCCGTTACGTAACTGCCTGTTTTGAGGGGAATACGGTCCATCACCCCCGTGAACGGCGCGCGGATGCTGGTGTATGACAGCTGTGTGGTAGCGTTGCTGATTTCGGAGCGGGCTTCCTCGATTTTCGCGTTGAATGCGGCGAGGCGCGCCTCGGCTACTTCCAGTTCGGTTTTGGCCAGTACTTTTTTATCGGTGAGCAGCTTCACCCGGTCTACCTCCAGCTGCGCCGCTTTCGCTTCGGCGATGGCGCTGCTGAGGGCCGCTTTGGCGCGGGCAAGGCCGGCCTGCAGTTCTTCATCGTTGAGGCTGAAAAGGAGCTGCCCCTTGGTGACGTGCTGCCCTTCGTCTACATATATCTTGTTCAGAAAGCCGTTGATGCGGGCGCGCACTTCCACGTTCCGTACGGCCTGAATGTCGGCCACGTAATGATGGTGCAGCACCGTGTCTGTTACGGCAAGCTGCACCACCGGGAATGACTGCACGTCATTTTCACTATTCACTGAGTCCCCTTTTGTAATGCAGCCGCCGAGGGTAGCGGTCAATCCTAATATCGTAAGCGCGGTTAAATGACGCATGAGCACAATAGTATTTTGTGCGGCCGTATGGCCGCAAAGGTGTAATGAAATAATTACCTGCACCGGTTATAGCCGGCGCATTAGCTGGGTTGGGAAAGATGGAAACGGGAGAAACTGGGAATGCTCAAAACAGCGTATACCGGAAAAGGAAGGTGTAATAAGCCGGTAGAAATGCGTCCTGGTGCTGGTAGACACCGGCTTTGTTCTCCTGTGCGATGAGCGCATGGGAATGCTCATACTGGAAATGTACGGCCCGGGCAGAGAAGTTGAACTGCTGGCCGGAAGCGGTCTGGTAAAAGCGAAGCCTGCGGCGGCTTTGTGCATTGCGGATGCTGGCCTGATCATCCTCCGCGTCTGCAGGAAGCAGTTGGGGAGGCAGTTGGAATGCATCCTGCAGATCGAGCAGTAGCGGCCGGACCTGGCTGCGCTTCATACAGGCCTTCGCTTCCATCGACGCAGAAAGCCCCGGTATAAAGCCGGTTGCGTGCTGCACACAGATAAAGAGAAATAAGAACAGCACCTTTTGTAAGATGAGCCTGCCTGTTGTCATGTCAGTTAGCGAAAAATTAGATCCGCTGCAAAGCTATGAGAACCACAGTAGAAATAAAAACAGGAAAATGACGAGCGGTAGTTTTTAACATTTTGTTAAACAGTTGGCGGCCTGGTATTTTTTACCGGCAACCTGTGTAAAATCCTACCCATCCGCATGCCGCCGCTATGGCCGTTTCTCCTGCTTACCCGGTTCTTCGTCCACTTTCTGTTCCCTAACAATATGCCATAAAAAAAATTCGTGTATCCCAGCGGGTTAACAGCTGTTACACAATATATTTGTCAATGTGCCGGCTTCTTTTTTTCGAAACTGTACAGGAGGTAAAAGAGCGCAGGCAGGATGAACACGCTGCCGATCAGCAGTGCCCAGGCCAGTGCGTCGATGGTTTTGTCTTGCCCCTGATGCTCGAGCAGCGACAGGTAACCGCCGCCTTTGAGCAGCACGATGTTGGGAAAATGGCGATAAGTGGCGGCAAACAGAATCATGGTGATTTCGAAACCGGCCATCAGCCTGATCAGGATGGCCTTTCCGTTCTCAAGGCCATACCAGAGGAAGGGCAAGGAAAGGCTGGCCAGTGAAATGGCGAGGATACCGCCGGGTTTACCGAATATCCACTCCACCAGCGGCACGCCCTGCACCGAAGCCGCGATAAATACCAGCGCACCGCACCCCACCGCAGCTACGATCATCCATTTGGCCTTCCGCGTGAAAAAGAGGTGGTCCTGCTCACTGCTCGTTTCCCCGATGATGAACACCGCCGCCAGGAAGCCGCAGATGCTCACGGTAAAAAATCCCACCGTTACGGAAAACCAGTTGAGCCAGCTGAAGATATAAGCCTGCACAAAACTCCCCGCCGCCGGATCTACCTGGCCGGATACCGTGCTGGCGGCGATGATGCCGAGAAAGAACGGGGTAATCACGCTGGAATAAATGAATATGCGGCTGTACACCTTTTGCAGGTCGTCTTTCACGGCATCGTAGTTCCGGAACACGAAGGCCGTTCCCCTGGCGATAATGCCGAGCAACATAGCGGTGAGCGGGATGTGGAGGTACACCGACATGGTGGTGTATATTTTCGGGAACCCAACGAACAGGATCACGATGGTGATGATGAGCCACATGTGATTGGCTTCCCATACCGGCCCAATAGCCTGGTACATGGTGCGCCTGGTACGGCTGCGGTTGCCGGGCGACGTAAAGAATTCGATGATGCCCGCGCCGAAATCGGCCCCTCCCAGCAGAAGGTACAGCAGGATGGCCGTCCACAGATATACAATAACAACGTACAGCATCAGTTATATAATTTATCTACCATTTTGATCTGGCGGTACAGTAAAAAAGCAACGATGACGGACAATGAGATGTACACCGCCGTAAAAATGTAAAAGGAATAGACGATGCCCGGCATGGGAGTAACGGCGTCGGCCGTACGCATGATGCCGTTGATGATCCAGGGCTGCCGCCCTACTTCGGTCACCGTCCATCCCGCTTCCACGGCAATGAATCCCATGGGCGTGGCGATTACGAACAGTTTCAGCAGCCAGCGGCCCTGCAGCCAGTTCCGCTTTTTCCACAAGGCGATAAAGTAAAGCAGGGAAATGAGCACCATCGCCATACCCAGCCCCACCATCACCTGAAAGGCGTAGTGGGTCACCGCTACGGGCGGGCGGTCTTGCACGGGCACCTGGTCGAGCCCCTTTACCTCCGCCGAAAAATCCCCGTGCGCCAGGAAGCTCAGCATCCGGGGAATGCGCAGGGCATAGTCCACTTCACCCGTTTTTTCATTGGGGATGCCGCCAATGATCAAAGGAGCCTTTTCCTCCGTATGAAAATGTGCTTCCATGGCGGCCAGCTTGGCCGGTTGGCGCTTGGCCACGTCTTTCGCGGAAATATCGCCGCTGATGGGCTGCAGGATGGCCGCCACGGCGCCAAAGATGGCGGCGATGCGGAAGGCGCGGGTATGAAAAGCCACATTCTTCCCTTTCAGCATCATCAGCGCATGGATGCCGGCCACGGCGAAACCGGTGGCCACAAAAGCGGCTACCGACATGTGCAGCGCCTGCGAAAACCACGCGTCGTTGAACATGGCTTTGATGGGGTCGATGTTGAGGTATTCGCCGTTTACGTAGTCGAAGCCGGCGGGACTGTTCATCCAGGCGTTGGCCGCCACTACGAGGATACCCGATACGAGGCCGCTGACACCGACCACCACGCCCGTTACCCAGTGAAACCAGCGGTTGAAGCGGTCCCAGCCGTACAGGAAAAAGCCCAGCGCGATGGCTTCAATAAAAAAAGCCGTTCCCTCCAGCGAAAACGGCATTCCGAAAATAGGCCCCGCATGTTCCATGAAACGCGGCCAGAGCAGCCCCAGCTCGAAGGACAACACGGTGCCGGACACGGCTCCAGTGGCGAAGAAAATCGCGACGCCCTTGCTCCAGGCTTTTGTGATGTGCTTGTACACCTCGTCGCCGGTTTTCAGCCATTTGTAATGCGAAACGGCCATAAAGAAAGGCATGACCATGCCGATGCAGGCGAAAATGATATGAAAGCCCAGGGAAAGGGCCATTTGGGATCGGGCGGCGAAGAAATCATCCATGGAACAAAAGTAACAAGAATGGGGGAAGTTGATATGACGATTGTCAGCTCCCTTTCCTGATTATTGTTAGGAATCCCGTAACATGGTTTGTGGAATAAACGCCACACCCGTTCTGCACGCAATGGCGGTAAACGCGATGGCACGCATTTGGCCGTATAATTCCAAAACAGACTGGTATGAAAGATACACAAACCCTGGTAGCCGAATCTACCGTAGCTATCAATACCACGCCTGCTCAGGTGTGGAAGGCCATCACTACGCCCGAGATCATCCACCGTTACCTGCTGGGCACCACCGTAACAGGCGACTGGCGGGAAGGCGGCTGGCTGACGTATGAAGGTGAATATGAAAGGAAAAAGTACAAAGACAAAGGGGAGATCCTGAAAATGGAACCGGAAAAGGTGTTCCAGAGCAGCTTTCTCAGCGGCACCCTGGAAGATAAACCGGAAAACTACCACCTCGTAACCTACAATATCTGGGAAAAAGACGGCCAAACGATGGTGACCCTTTCGCAGGATAGTATCAAATCCGACAAAGAGCTCGAGCATGCATCAGCCACCTGGCAGAAAGTGCTGGAAAAACTGAAAGAAGTGCTGGAAGAGGAAGAGGTGTAGCGAAAATCGCCCGGTTTCCCTATTTTTATGGGTATGAAACCATTGCCCCTTTTCCTGTTGATATGGCTGCTGTTGACCGCGGCCTGTACCGAAAAAGAGCCGGCCAAACCCTCTACCGGCGAAACTACACGCTTCACCGACGTGGCTTACGGCCAGCATGCGCGGCATAAAATGGACGTAGTGCTGCCGGCCCGCCGCAACGAAGCAACCCCGTTCGTGTTGCTGATTCACGGTGGCGGATGGATGGCAGGCAGTAAAGAAGACATGAAGGGTTTCCAGGATTACCTGGAGGTAAACGGCATTGCCAGCGCAGCCATCAACTACCGGTATGCCGACGCCAACCTTCACTACGCCGCGTTGATGGACGACGTGCATAAAGCCGTGAGCTTCTGTGCCTCCAAGGCTTCCACATGGAGTTACCGCGATTCGAGGTTCATCCTTCTCGGCGCCAGCGCAGGCGCCCATATGTCGCTCTTGTACGGGTACAAATATGACAGCGGCAACCGCACCGGCGGCATCATTTCCATGGCCGGCCCCACGGATCTCACCAACATTGCCATGCTGAATTATGCCGCCTCCATTGGACTCGGCGCCTCCATTTTCAACATCGTGGGGGCAGCCTACGTGGGAGGACAGCCGCTCGCCCCGCAGTTCGCGGAAGCCAGTCCCGTTCACCAGCTCAAAAACGTTCCTACCCTCCTTATTCACGGCAAAACCGATAACGTTGTACTGTACAGCCAGGCGGAAATACTGGCGACAAAGCTGCAGCAGCAATCGGTGCCCTATAAACTCGTCAGCCTTCCCAATGACGGGCACGACCTTGGCCTGGGCAAACCGGCCAATGTACAGCTGATCGCATCCGAAATCGTTCAATGGATCAATAAATATGGTAAATAATCACAGCGCGCTTATCGATACTACCACCGCATTCGTACAACAGGAGCTGGCAGAGGCCGAAGGGGGCCACGATTGGTGGCACATTTACCGGGTATGGCAGCAGGCGCGCCATATTGCGGCCGAAGAAAAAGCAGACCTGCTGGTGGTGGAGCTCGCCGCGCTGCTGCATGATATAGCAGACCCCAAATTCCATGGCGGCGATGAAAGCATCGGACCCGCCAAAGCCGGCGCTTTCCTGCGCGCGCAGGCCCTACCGGAAGAAACGGTGGTGCACGTCGAAAACATCATCCGTTACATGTCGTTCAAAAACGCGTTGGAGAAACGGGTGTTCCACTCTCCGGAAATGGGCGTGGTGCAGGATGCGGACCGCCTCGACGCGATGGGCGCCATCGGCATCGCCCGGGCTTTCAATTATGGCGGCTTCAAGAACAGGGCGCTCTACAACCCTGCCGTACCGCCAAATCTCCAGATGAGCAAGGAGGAATACAAACACTCCGCCGCTCCCACCATCAATCATTTTTATGAGAAACTGCTGCTGCTCAAAAACATGATGAACACCCCCACCGGCCGCCGCCTCGCTGAAGAACGGCATGCCTACATGGAGTCGTTCCTCGAAAGGTTCTACAAAGAATGGGAAGGCGAATGGTAGGTTTTCCGTATATTTATTGATGTTCCGTTTTTTTATTGAAAAACAAATCCGGAGAAAACTCGAACCATATCGCGGAATAGACGGCTGGCTGACGGATGAAGAAGCACTGGGGCTTTACCGGCTGGCATCAAAATTGCCGCCTGACGCCACGGTGGTCGAAATCGGGAGCTGGCAGGGCAAAAGCACCTTCTGCCTCGCCAGCGGCCTTCGTTCCGGAACCGTGCACGCCATCGATCCTTTCAACGCCTCCGGCGGATTCGATGTCAGAAGCGAAAAGGAATACATCGAAAAAAAGGCCGGGCATGACCTGCTGGCCCGTTTCCGGGAAAACATGACGGCCCGCCAGGTAATGGACAAAATAGTGGTCCGGCAAGGATATTCCGCGCAGTTTGCAGCAGATTTCAATCGTATCGATCTCCTGTTCATAGACGGCGACCATTCCGTGCCCGGCTGCATTGCCGACTTTGAGCATTACGCGCCGAAAGTATCGCCCGGCGGCTTCATCGCCATTCATGATTATTACGAGAACAGCACCGACCTCGGGCCAACATTCGTGATTCACAACATGGTGCAGCCCGCGGCCGACTACCGGTTTTACCGGCAGCACGACACGCTCTGGATTGCCAGGAAAATACGTTAAATTGAGAGAGGGACCATTTAACCAAAAGCTGACTGAGTTGATATGAAGACATACTTCCGGCTATTATCATTTGCAAAACCGATCGGGAAATACGCCATTCCATATATTATCTTCACTTTCTTCGCCGTGTTGTTCGGCACGCTTAACCTCGCCCTGCTGGCGCCGTTGCTGAATACGCTGTTCAGCCAGCACGACGCCGCCGAAGCCGTCACCAAACCAGGCAGCCCGTTCGACGTGTTCCGGATGCTGAACTACTATTCCAGCCTGGCACACGAGCGGTATGGGCTGGAACGCACGCTCCTGTTCGTGTGCGTTACGATTGTAACATCTGTGCTGCTCGGCAACGTTTTCCGTTATTTTTCCGAGCGCACCATCGAAAACCTGCGCATCAACACCCTGCTGAACCTCCGCCGCTCGGTATTCGACAACATCATGGGGCTTCATCTCGGTTTCTTTAACAACGAGCGGAAGGGTGAGATCATTTCCAAAGTAGCGTCCGACGTGCAGGTGGTGCAATACACCGTTACCGGCACACTGCAGGTCATCTTCAAGGAGCCGCTTACCCTCATCGTTTACCTGGTATTGCTATTTATCATTTCCTACAAGCTCACGCTGCTCTCCATGCTGGTGATACCCGTTTCGGGCCTGATCATTTCGCGCATCGTGAAAAGGCTGAAGCAGCAGGCCATCGAGTCGCATATCTCCTACGGCAATATGATCAGCTACCTGGACGAGGCGCTGGCCGGCGTCAAGATCATCAAGGCGTTCAGGGCCGAAAGCTTCATCAAAAACCGGTTCAACAAGGAAAACGAGCACTATTCCAATATCGTGCGCGCCATGGCGCGGCGGCAGCAGCTGGCCTCGCCCGTGTCGGAATTTATGGGCATCACCACCGTTTCGCTGATCGTGCTATACGGCGGCTCGCTGGTACTGTCCAACGAAAGCGGCATGAACGCCGCGGAATTCATCGCATACATCGCGCTGTTCTCGCAGGTGATGCGGCCGGCCAAGGCCATTTCCGGCGCTTTCAGCAGCATCCATTCCGGAATTGCCGCCGGGGAACGGGTATTGGCGCTAATCGACGAAAAACCGCAGATCACCGATGCCCCCGGTG
Source organism: uncultured Chitinophaga sp. (assembly GCA_965653365.1). Lineage (GTDB taxonomy): Bacteria > Bacteroidota > Bacteroidia > Chitinophagales > Chitinophagaceae > Chitinophaga. Next base: position 459,237 of record CBFGZV010000002.1, read on the forward strand.
CCAGGCCCGCCAACGGCTTCCACGAAAGCATCCGGTTCGACGATGTGTCGTTCGCCTACACTGGCGCCGATGTGTTGCAGCATATCAGCCTGGATATCCCAAAAGGCAAATCCGTGGCGCTGGTAGGGCCGTCGGGCGGCGGCAAATCGACGCTGATGGACCTTATCCCCCGCTTCATCCAGCCCCGCGAGGGTCGCGTGCTGCTCGACGGGGTAGACATCCGGTCGGTCACCACCGACTCCCTCCGCTCGCTGATGGGCATCGTGAACCAGGAATCCATTCTTTTCAACGATACCATCTTCAACAACATCGCCTTCGGGCAGCCGGGCGCCACGCAGGAACAGGTGGAAGCCGCGGCGCGCATCGCCAACGCGCACGATTTTATTATGGCCACGGAAAAAAATTACCAGACTAATATCGGGGACAAAGGCGTTAAATTATCCGGAGGGCAGCGGCAACGCATTTGCATTGCCCGGGCAGTGCTCAGCAACCCGCCCATCATGCTGCTCGACGAGGCCACGTCGGCGCTGGACACGGAGTCGGAAAAGCTGGTGCAGGACGCGCTGAACAACCTGATGAAAAACCGTACGTCCCTCGTCATTGCCCATCGCCTCAGCACGGTGCAGGACGCGGACCTGATCATTGTGCTGGAAAAGGGCCGCATCATCGAACAAGGCACGCATCAGCAGCTGATCATGGCTAACGGCCTCTATCGCAGGCTGATAGATATGCAAACTTTCAGTTCGAACTAAATTATTACTAATACGTTATTTAAAACGTTATATAGACAATAGCAACGGAGATATCAGTAGCAACGACAGAACACCATATTCATTCATCTGAAAAACACCGTTGGCAGCAACGGGCCACAGATCGACATACGCTAATCGGGAATTGACCGCTAACAGTAGCAACGACAGGACACCATATTCATTAAACCGGGAACAGGAACCAAAAGAACGGAAAATCGGGAACCGGCGCGAAAACCAGCGCTTCATCATCATTTTGTATTACAGTAACAGCAACGGGGCGCCTTCTAACCAGGGCGTCGCCAAATGACTTCATTGAAAAACGGAATAGAATGAGAAACAGGAATTTCACGGTGGGCATTCTTGTGTCCACTTACAACTGGCCGCAGGCACTCGAACTGATTTTCAAAAGTATTATCCGGCAAACCCGTCAACCAGACGAGATACTGATTGCCGACGACGGATCCGGCGCGGAAACCACCGCGCTGATTGAGCGGTACCGCAACATTTTCAGCGTCCCGCTCAAGCACGCCTGGCAGGAAGATGCCGGCTTCCGCAAAAGCAAGATCCTCAACAAGGCCATCAAACTGGCCGAATCCGACTATATCATTGAAATTGACGGCGACATCCTGCTGCATCCCGGCTTCATCGAAGACCATGTGCGGCATGCGCGCTGCGGTATATTCGTTCAGGGCGCGCGCACCATGGTGAGCGAACGGAAAACCCGCGAAATACTGTCCGGGGATGGCGCCGGCATCGGTTTCTTCAGCAGCGGCATCCGCAACCGCTTCAACTCACTGCACCTGCCGCCATTATCGTTCCTGGTACGCGCCAATTCCCGCAGTTCACAGAACATCAAGGGCTGCAACCTCGCATTCTGGAAAGACGATTTCATCGCCATTAACGGATACGACAACTTTTTTCACGGCTGGGGCTCGGAAGACTATGAATTCGCGGCCCGGCTCATCAACAACGGCATCCTGAAGCGAAGGCTGAAACTGGCGGCCGTTTGCTATCACCTGCATCATTCCTGCAATTCGAGAGAGCAGCAGCTGGTGAACGAGCGGCGGTACAGCGAAACGGTGGTGCGACGGCTCACCGTGTGCACCAACGGTTATGCGCAGGCATAACCTTACCGGCACATGGCCACCGCAATGGCGAGCACGGGATACAGCAGCCACTTAACCGTTCTGTAGGTATTGGAGTGATAGAAATTGATTTTCTGGATGCGGCCGTCGTCGTGAAAACGCTCGCCGATGCGAAAAAACTGCCCGCGCTTTAATTTCCCCCATAATACGCCGGTGTCCTGCGCCAGCCGCAGCAGTGCCGTATAATACACCGCCGCTGCGCTGCTCCCGGGATATCGTTTCAGCACCTGCACGGCATTGGCGATCAGTTCGATGCACAAAACGCCGCCCATGAGCACGAGCAGGGGAAATGTCCAGCCCGGCACAGGCAACAGCAGGCACAGCAGCAGCAATGTTTCCGGGGTATTCAGAAAATCGTAGTACGTGAATTGCGGATGAAGCGTGCCCAACAGGCTGTTGCCGATGCCGTAGCGGAACGGCCGTTTGTAGCCGGGGCGGCCGCTATTCCACCAGGGATGCTGCACCGCCGCGTCTGGTACGCAATAGAGGCGCTGTCCCTTGTTCCGCGTCATCAGGTTCAGGAAAAAATCCACATCCTCCCCTCCTCCCGATGCGGGAAATGCGGACGAAAACCGGATGTCGCCCATCGTGCTCCGCCGCACCATCACATTGGCCGTAGCCGCCCAGGCAAACGTCGGGCGCCGCTCGGCGATGCTGAATATATCCATGGAGCCGCTGGCGAGCACGGCTTCGCAAAAGCGCGTGGAGGCGGGAGGAAAACGCACCTGGCCGATAAACCCCGTAGCGGTGGAGAAAGTACCAATGGCGCGCGCGTAAGCTTCCAGTAACGTGTCGTCCGGCAGCACATCATCATCCAGCAGCAGCAGCCACTCACCGCCGGAGGCGGCTATGCCCCTGTTGCGCGCACCCGCGGCGCCGAGATTCTTTTCGTTGATGAGTAAAAAAACAGTCTGATCGTCGGCCAGGCTACGGATGCCCTCAGGTACCTCGGCACCAGGGTCGTCGATCACCAGGTAGAACTTGACAGCCGTACCCACAGGACGTTTCAGACGAAGCACCGGTAAAAGGTAACGTTCATCAGGCCGGAAGGATGGTATGATCACGTCTATGCTCGCTGTCATGGTGGATACTCAAGATAATTAAATCTGCGTGTTCCATGAAAACGAATTTGTTGTATGCTACTGACCGGGGTCCCAGAAGTCCCGTTCGCCCTGCCATCTTTTCTTCAGCTGTTTCCACCGCATCCTCATATACATGCCCCAGCCCATGTGCCGCCGGATGAGCTGCAGTTTGTCTCGCTTGAACGCCACATCGCCGGCGCCCGCGGAGAAGCCCGTCATGTTATACCGCGCGATGGTGAAGGGATGGTATTCTTTCCGGAACGCAGCATCGCCCCATAGCTGGATATTCAGGGCATAGTCCGCGTACACCCGGTATGCCGGATTATACCGGTATTTGTCGAACGCAGCGGCGGGATACAGGATAGCCTGGTGGTTCATGCAGTGTTTGGCGAGGCGGTAAGCGCTGAATTTCCCGCCGAGCAGTTCCATCGCGGGAGGCTGGTTGCCGTAAAACGGTTCGCTGTTGCCGTAGTATACGGTAGACGGGCTTTTCAGCCGGATGGCCAGCTCGCTGAAGCCCGGCAGCAGGCGGTCGTCGGCCCCCATGAAGTACAGCCACCGGCCGCGGGCCAGGCGGACGCCTTTGTTCAGCGCATCGTAAATGCCGCCGTCCGGTTCGCTGATCCAGTGCAACCCCGGCATGTTCAGCGATTGTAATATGTTCAATGTGCCGTCGGTGCTGCCGCCGTCGATCACCCATACTTCCATGTTGCGCACGGGTTGCGCCGCAATCGAAGCCAGGCAGGCTTCCAGCTCACCGGCTGCATTGTACGCGGCAATGATAATGCTGATCAATGTCTGGTCTGTTATACGGTCCATTCCTGTTAAAATAAAAAACTTATCTTTAATAAGCGAAGCCGGAAAAACCTGTTCCTTAATAGTGCAAACCATATGCATGCTTATATTGTTCAGTCGCCCGTATTATTTCTCATTTTCAACCGCCCGGATTTAACGCAGCGCGTCTTTGAACAGATCAGGGCGGCAAGGCCCGCGCGCCTGTATATTGCGGCAGACGGGCCAAGGGATGGCCATGCGACCGACCCTGCGTTTTGTGCGCAGGCCAGGGAGGTGCAGCAGCAGGTAGACTGGCCCTGTACGGTGCAAACGCTGTTCCGCCACCGCAACCTCGGCTGCAAGGCGGCCGTATCGCAGGCCATCAGCTGGTTTTTCACACAGGAAGCCGAAGGCATCATTCTCGAAGATGATTGCCTGCCGGGCAACAGCTTCTTCTTTTTCTGCGACGCCCTGTTGCAACATTACCGGCACGAAGACCGGGTGCGCAGCATCACCGGCTCCAACATGCAGAACGGCCGGCAATGGGGCGCTGCGAGTTATTATTTTTCGCGGTACGCGAACATCTGGGGATGGGCCACCTGGCGGCGCGCGTGGGAGCGGTACGACGCCGAGCTCACGCGGTACACGGCGGCGGATGCCGCGCAACATTTGAGGAAAATTTTCGACGATCCGTTCCTGGTGGCAGCCTGGGAAAAGATATTCGCGGAGCAGCGGGCCGGTAAAATCGATAGCTGGGATTACCAGTTGCAGTTCATTACTTTTTTTGAGAACGGCCTTTGCGCTACGCCGAATGTGAACCTGGTAAGCAACCTCGGCTTCCGCGCAGATGGCACGCATACGTTCGACCCGGCCAACCATGGCGCCGCCGTGCCCGTAAAAGAAATGACGGCGCTCACGCATCCCGGCGGCCTTGCGCCCGAAACAGAGGCCGATTACTATTTCATGGCCAGGGAATACGACCTGGCACAGAAATGGCGGCGACACAGGAAATGGAAAAACCGGGTGAAGAGATGGATGAAAAGCCTGTTTCAATGAAAGTCAACTACGCAAAAGATTATTCGGTGGTGATATGCGCCTACAATCCCGACGAGCGGATTCTGACGAGGTGCCTAAAGGCCGTGTCGGCCCTCGATACGAGCGGGCTTGAGACGGAAGTGATCCTGACCGACAACAACAGCCGCATTCCCATCCGCAGCCTTGCTTACGTAAAGGCCTGCACGAAAAACATCCCCTCCTTCCAGCTGCTGGAAGTGCCCGAGCAGGGCGTTCAATACGCCCGCATGGCGGCCATAGAAAAAGCGCAGGGAAAATTCATCGTCTATATCGACGCAGACAACGAACCGGCGCCGGATTACCTGCAGGAGCTCCGGAAACTGAACCTCCGCTTTCCGCAGGTAGGCGCCTGGGGACCGGGAGAAGTGACTGTGGAGTTTATGGACGGCATCGATAAAAAGATTGAAGGATATGCGCGCCAGGTGTTCCAGGAGCGGCACGACGCCGTGGATGAGTTTGACAATGAGCGGGAATGGCAGCATTGTTACCCGTACGGTACCGGTTTGTGCACCTATGCATTTTTACTGAAGGAGTATATCGCGCTGGCCCGGCAGGGCGCCTTTACGCAGCCCGGCCGGCAGGGCGGCGCGCTTACCAGTGGGGAAGACACGCAGATGGTGCTGCTTTGCATCCGCAAAGGCTATTCCGCGGGGGTATCGCCCGCGCTGCGGCTTTCGCACCTGATACCGCGGAGCCGCGCCAACCGGAAGTACCTGCAGCGGCTCACCTGGGGCACCGGCGTTTGTTATGAAACCTGCATGCTGGAGGTGTTCCCGGAACGCAGGCCGCAGCTGCTGAGGCGGCTGATGTCCGAATCGAAATTCAGCCGCCAGGCGCTGAAACGGATGCTGAACACCACCTGGCACCGCAACCCGATGAAACGGTTTGAACTGGTGCGCTTTCTCAGCCTCAACGCCGGCATCTACGCCGCGCTGGGCAAACCGCTGCCTGCTACCGTAGCGGGCGTCATCAAATTCCTGAACCTGGCATAGCGCATGGAAATAAAAGTATCCGTCATCATTTGCTGCTACAACAGCGCCGCCCGCCTTCCGCAAACGTTGCGGCACCTCGCCGCGCAGCAGGTTCCACCGGGATTTGGGTGGGAAGTGCTGGTGATCAACAACGCCTCTACCGACACTACCACGCAAACCGCGGAACAATACTGGCGCGATGCCGGGCCCGCCGGCACGCCGCTACGCGTTGCAGACGAGCCGGCGGCGGGCCAGATGCATGCCCGGAAAAAAGGCGCGCAGGAAGCCCGGGCGGAATGCCTCGTTTTCTGCGATGATGATAACTGGCTGCACGAAAACTACGTTGTGCTGGCGTGGGAAATGATGCAGGGCGACCCGCAGTTCGGCGCGGGTGGCGGCAGGAACATGCCGGTGACGGATGCGCCCGCCTACCCCGACTGGTTCGAGGAGTACAAAGACAAATACGCCATCAGCATCCGCTTCGGCCCGTCGGGCGACGTGAGCCAGCGCGGCCTCGTACTGGGCGCCGGGCTCGTTACACGCCGCTCCCTCTTCCTGGCCATCAACAACGAAAAGTACCCGTCCCTGCTCAATGGCCGCGACGGCCGCCATCTGAGCACGGGCGACGATTTCGAATACTGCAAGCGCCTGCTGCTCTGGGGCTACCGGCTGTATTACGACGAGCGTATGCTGCTGCAGCATTTTATTCCCGCCCCGCGGCTCACCCTGCCCTACCGCGAAAAGCTGATGGCGGGCATCGAAGCGGCCGGCAGGGTGCTCGACGAATACGACCGCGCCATCCGCCTGCATCATAAGAACAAGCAGAAAAACCGCTGGCGGCTCCTGGCGCTGGCGCCTTTCAGGATACTGCTCTGCCGCATGGGGCTCTCCCGCCGGGTGCTGGGCGACGAGCGGCTGACACTCTTCTACCTCTGGCCGCGCCACGCGGAAAGCGGCACCGCAAGAGCGATGATCAAAAAATTCATGTACCGGCAATAACTAAAAACAGCAGCATGTACTTCAGGAAAAAAAACAGAGAGCGGTCGCTCTTCAAAATATTCTCGTTCTACAACCACCTCGTGAACCCAGACGTACCAGTGTTCCAGAAAGCGGTGTTCGAAAAGTTCGGGCTCAGCGTCAACCAGGTATTCGACAAACGATTCAGCCATGGCGACTTTCTCAACCACATCTGCCGCAACGTGACGGATACCGACTACATCATCTGTTTCGACATCGACTGCATCCCCACCACACCGCAGTGGTTGCAGCTGCTGCTGAACGATCTGCTGGAGCCGCGCACCATCGTAGGCGCAGCACAAACGGCCAATCACCTCCGCGACGCGAAAAACCTTTACGTATCGCCTTTTTTCTTTGCCATTTCCACGGCGTACCTGAAGGAGCTGAATTACCCCGACATGAACATGACAGCCGATATGGACGCCGGCCAGCACCTGACGGAGCGCATCCTCGCCGGCAACGGGCAGGTGAAATACTGGTGGCCTACGCACATCGAGGAAGAAAAATGGTACCTGCACCATCCCGAGCACAACAAATTCGGATTGGGCACCACCTATCACAACGCTGTCTATCATGCGTTTTATTCCCGCGACAATGTCTCGGCGCGGTTCATTGAAAAATGCAGGGCGGTGCTGGAAGGGTAAGTGTCTTCAATCCTTCAGCCGGAGGAACTTCCCGATGTACCCGATCATTTCCGCTTTCTGGGATTCGGTTGCGCCGTCCCACATATCATTATGGATGGTGGCGGGCAGTTTTACCACCTGCATGCGGTAACGCGCCAGTTCGGCGGCGCTTGGGATGACCCCGCTATCTGCCGGCTGATCGCTCGAGCGCAGGGATAAAATGCGGGGCCGTGCAGTTCTTGGAAAGGGCATGCGACGGTTGTCGAGCGATATCACGGCTGCCACCAGCTCCGGGTGTTCCCGTGCAAACAGCATGCTCATATCGCCGCCGTTGGAGTGGCCGATGAGGAGGAGATTTTTATAATCCAGGCCCGGCTGTTGCTTCTTCAGTTCCCCGAGCACGAAAAGAATAGTTTCCGCCCCCCTTTTCCAGAAAGGCATCCTGACCTCATAAGGCTTGCCCGTGGAGGGCATGGGCGTATCGCCCGGCAGATCGTGCTGGATGCAGACCACGTAATAGCCGTTGGCGGCGAGGCGCTCCGCAATGAAGGAGTAAGCATCATATCCGCCACCATACCCGTGGCTGATAATAGCCGGCCGCAGCTTGCCCGTTTGACCGCTGCTGTAAATGAGCAATGGCACGGGACGCTGACGGGCGGCGTCGTACAGGCTGTCGGTTTTTGGAACGGGCTGTTTCAGCTGGGCCGTGGCCGTCAGGCAATTGAAGAGTATAAATGCGAGGAAAAATAAGGGGCATGATTTCATGCACCGAAATTATATAAAAAATACATTCGGACATGCGCATCTCTCTCCAGTTGCGCCTATTCTTCCCGCAGCCGCTCGTCGGTGTAAGTGATGCTCGTTTTGCCGTGCGGGGCGGGCACGCCATTGCCGTCCACGCTTACGAACACGATCTTGTCAATGGTAAGAATGATTTTCTGGGTGATTTTGTTCCGCACCTGGCAGGTGAGCGACAGGGAGGTGCGGCCAAAATGCGTGGCTTTGATGCCCAGTTCCACGATGTCGCCCTGGCGGGCGGAATTGATGAAGTTGATCTCCGACATGTATTTGGTCACGCAACGGTTGGTGCCCAGCTGGATGATGGCGTAAATGGCCGCTTCCTCGTCTATCCACCGCAGCAGGCTGCCGCCGAAAAGCGTGCCGTGCGCGTTGAGGTCTTCGGGCTTCACCCATTTCCTGGTATAAAAATTCATTATGTATGATTTGAATGCTGCGCAAAATTAGCTAAAAAATTGCGGGCGCGGCGCCGGCGGGAAATGGCGTATCTTTGCCAAAATTTATACATGGGAATTGCAGATAAATTATTTCAGATGAAAAACGAAAAGGCAGCAGCGAACTTGAAAGCGGGGCAGGAATTCCTGGCCGCCAACCAGCAAAAACCAGGCATCGTAACGCTCGAGAGCGGCCTGCAATATGAAGTGCTGAAAGAAGGCGACGGGCCCAAGCCCTCCGCTTCCAGCAAAGTAACCTGCCACTACCACGGCACCCTCATCGACGGCACCATATTCGACAGCTCCGTACAGCGCGGCCAGCCCGCCACCTTTCCCCTGAACATGGTGATCAAAGGTTGGACGGAAGGGCTGCAGCTGATGCCGCAGGGCAGCAAATGGCGCTTTTTCATTCCGCCGCACCTGGGTTACGGCGACCGCCAGGTAAGCGCGCAGATCGGCGCCAACAGCACCCTGATTTTCGATGTGGAACTGCTGGGTATCAGCTGACGCTATACCGGTCCCGACCAGTGGCATCGCAGCTTCTAACCGGCAGCGCACTGCGTCGCACAGATACGGTTAAACCCATACGGCGCAATGATCGCCATCGCATAAAAACGAAACAGCCTGCGCTCCACCGGAACGCAGGCTGTTTCGTTGTATGATCAACCACCGGGCTTACGCCGTGGCGGCTTCCTTGTTGTATTTATTCCGGTATTCTATCGGAGACAGGCCGGTTACGCGTTTGAATACGGTGCGGAAGGCTTTGGTGTCCGAATACCCCACATCGTACATCAGCTCGTTCACGCTCTTACGGCTCGTTTCCAGGGCTTTCTTGGCGGCCTCCATTTTAACGCGCTGGATGTATTCCACCACGGTATTGGACGTCGCTTTCTTGAACCGGCGCTCCAGGTTACGGCGGCCCAGGGCAAACATAGAAGCCAGCTGGTCTACCGTGATCTTTTCCTGCCAGTTTTTCTCGATAAACTCCTGCGCTTCGAGGATGGGCGTGTCTTCGTGCTCCTTCTGTCCTTTGAAAATAATGAACGGCGACTGGCTGAAACGGTCCGGGTCGATCATGAAGATTTTCGAGATCAGCACCGCTACATCGCGGCCGGCATATTTTTCAATCAGGTAAATGAGCAGGTTGAGGAAAGAATACGCGCCCCCGCTGGTGTAGATACCGTCTTCCTCGGTCATGATGCGGTCGTCCACCACATCCACATCGGGGAACATCTGCCTGAATTCGTTCACCATTTTCCAGTGCGTGGCGCACTGGCGGCCTTTCAGCAAGCCGGTGCCTGCCAGGAAGAAGGCGCCCACGCAGAAGGTGGCGATTTCGGCGCCGCCCTTGTACTGGTCAACCACCCACGGAACAAATTCTTTATTCAGCTCCATGACAGTATGCGGCTGATCCTGGGTGGCGGGAATGATGATCAGGTCCGTCTTTTTGACGTCTTTGATCAACAGGTCGGGCGTAACGGTAAAAAGGCCGTTCCGCTGGATGGATTCTTCCGAGATGCCAACCAGCTGTATTTTAAAAAGGGGCTCCCGGTCGAGCGAGGCCAGGCAGGTATTCACCTCCGACAGGATGTGATAGGTGCCTTCCATGTTAACAAGGCTCGTATGCCCGCGTGGAACAAGAATGGATACGTGTTTCATATCGTAAATGTAAAACAATTTATTGTCGCAATCAACCCTCTCCGATGCCGTTTTTACACCTATCACCGCACCTTTTTCTCTTTCAGCCGGAAGTAACCGCCGGTAAGCCCGCCCATGGATGCGGCTGCCATGGAAAGCGGCAGCGCGGCTGCGGCATATCCGGCGAAATGCACGGGGCTGTCGATACAGATGAGCACGATGCCGAAGAAAATCCCCAAAGGCCACGGCCGGAACAGCCGGTAACGGATGCGGCGCACCTTTTCAACAGGTGCTACATATAACAGGATGAGCGCGGCCAGGAAACTCACGTAGAACGGCGCCGCAACGGTAAAAATCACGCCCGGGGTGGCCGGCCCTTCCCAGTCCGCGGCGCACCGCATCAACCACCCGATAAACAGCGGCACGGCGATGCAGATCAAAATCTGGGCAATCCGGAGCAATGGGTTCATAGTGACTTCCAATGTAACGAAAATCCGTCACTCGTGGAGCTTCACCCATTCATTCACCACTTTTTCGAGCGCTTTCTTCTTGGCTTTCACGTCTGCCATGTCTTTGAAATACGCCATCCGCCGGTCTTTGTAATCGCCTTCCAGCAGGCCGTCGCTGTCGTGGATCATGGCGCCGTCGTGAAACACGAAAACCAGGTGCACATGTTGGGTGGCGCGGGTATGGAAGGCCGCCATGTCTTTTTTGTAAAAGAAACTCGGCGCGTTCCATTTCACGCGTTCGGCGATCTTTTTATTGGCCTTCATGATGATGGCGCGTACGGCCTCTATTTCGGGTTTCAGCGGATGCTCGAGGTCCCTGAGCAGCGCGTCTACTTTTTCAGTGTCGTTCATACGTGGCGGAGGTTAAGTTTTTTATGTCGCGCACCAGCTCCGGCAATCCGCTGCTGAAGAGGTGGCCCTGGTTTTCAAAAGTCCGGATGGTAGCCCAGCGCAGGTCTTCACCGTAGTGCTGCACATGTTCGAAAGGCACCACCTCGTCGTTCCGGCTATGATACAAAAAAATCCGCGGAATGCGGGGCAGTTTTCCCGCGAAATTGTCCGGCAGCATGTATTCTTCCACCAGCCAGTTTGGGCTGCCCCAATACGGCGCCGCCACAATGCACAGCCCGGCAATCGGTTTCTCGCATTTTTCTTCCGACAGGAACTTCAATATCACCGAGCCGCCAAGCGAATGGCCCACCAGCACCACCCCATCGTCTGCCGCGTCTATTTCCCTGCCGATCTGTTCTTTCCACAACGCATATACGGGAAATTCCGGGTCCGGCAGCTGCGGGTACGATACCCGGTACGCCGGCCCCAATGCTTCCTGCAGGCTGCGCACCAGGTCGTTGCTTCCTTCATGCGGCCCCTGCGGGCCGCCGCTGTGCAGGAACAGTATTTGTTTTTTCTTCATAGTTACCCTCGGTTTAAGGAGGTTCAGCTTCCTGTCCTTCCGCTTACAAATTTAAGCCGGTAATGGGTGCCTAATCGTGTGCGTTTGCGGCAAAATGAGGGGTAATTCCGACAGGGAAATGAAGGCGGCGTTTGGGTGTTTATGCGCCGTTTTCGAAACGACGCGACCACCGGCCGGGATGCCCTGGAGCGCCCATCGGGGCCATTTGCACAACCGGCGACAGGCCTTGCCCAATGCGGGCACCCTAATTTCATGGTAATCAATAAAATACACTGAAAACGGCCATCCTTCTGTGTTCCACCTGACCGGCCCAGACAATGACGGGAGGTTTTGCCGCCTATGGTTTCGCGTTGAAATAATTGTGCATGAAGAGCAGCTGGTGCTGTACCGCGCCGGTCCAGTACACCCAGTTGTGGGCCCCGGGGCGAACGTAATAATCGTGGGGGATATTCCGGTAGCGCAATTCCTCGTGCAGCTTTTCATTGACTTTGAAGAAAAAGTCCTCCGTTCCGCAGTCGATGACCAGCGCCAGGGCATTGGGCGTGAGCAGGTGCAGCATATTGATGACCGTGTTGCTTTCCCAGCGGGCGGGCTGTTCGGCGTAAGTGCCCAGGCGCTTGGCCATGTCCCAGTTGTTGGGGAACGGGCGGATGTCTACCCCGCCGCTCATGCTGCCAGCCGCCCCGAATATGTCCTGGTGACGGAGAGCGAGGTACAGCGCGCCATGGCCGCCCATGCTGAGGCCGGTGATGGCCCTGCCCTTGCGGTTGGCGATGGTTTTGTAATGGCTGTCTATCCAGGCCACCAGTTCCTTCGAAATGTAGGTTTCGTATTGAAAGGCCGGATCTACCGGACTGTTCCAGTACCAGCTGCTGAAGCCCCCGTCCGGGCAAACGATCAGCATGTTATACCGGTCTGCCGCCTCCTGTACGCCCGTGGCCTTCTTCACCCAGCCGGCGTAGTTGTCGCTGTACCCGTGCAGCAGGTAAACCACGGGATAAGCTTTGGCGGCGTTATAACCATCCGGCCTGATCACCACGGCTTTGATGTTTTTTTTCATGGCCGCGCTGTAGGTTTCCACCGTATCTGTCTGAAAAGCCATGGCATCCGTGGCGCTGAAGAGGCCTGCAGCGGCCAGCAGCAACATCCTGCAAAAAAGAGGCATTGGTTTCATGCTTGGGCGTGATTGAGTTTAACGCCCAAAATACATATTATTTGCCGTAGACGTTATAGTAGTTATAATCCGTCATCGGTGCGTCGGTAAACCCGAGCTGGCGGCCCATGGTCACAATCTGCCCGCGATGGTAGGTACTATGGTTCATTACCTGCACCACGTAGTCGAACGCGGGGAAGTTGCATTCGAACCAGGGATTCACCACTTTAATGGGCGCGCTCACGAAATCTTCGGCGAGGTCGCTGATATAGGCCGCCATTTCTTCAGAGTTCGCCACGATGCCGTCGAGCACTTCTTCGAGCGACGAGTCGAGGTCTTCCGGACGTACGCCCTCTTCCTTGCGCAGCATCGCCAGCCAATAACGCTGTGCCCGCCACATGTGCTGCAGGGTGAGGTGGATGGTGGGGAAACTGGAGGGTACTTCCCGGGTCAGCAGTGCCGCCGGTTTGGTGCGCAGCCAGTCTACGAGCGTCTTGTTGGCCCAATGGTTATAACTGGCATAGTTGCGCGTAAGGTATACGATTGAAGATGCGGGAGCGGTGACGGTGGTGTTTTCAGGTTGCATGAGCATTGTTTTTTAATCTCTCACAAATTAACGAAGCAAAAATGACAACCTTATGTCAGCAGCGTCAAAAAAAAAGTAAAAATACGCCGCGCGGGGAATTGGCTATTTTTCGCGATATTCGGTTTTTACATTTGAACCATGCAAACGAACACGATGAAAAACCTGCTCATGGCCCTGCTGCTGGTGGCCGGCTTTCCAATTGCCTCCCTGGCCCAGCAGGCGGATGCCGTTGCGGGCACCTGGCTGAACGAGGAAAAAGACGCCAAGGTGCAGATTTACCGGGCGGGCGACAAATACTTCGGGAAACTGGTTTGGATTGCCCGCCAGTTTGAAGACGACGGTAAAACGCCCCGGAAAGACAGCAAGAACCCCGACGCCAAACTCCGCCAGCGGGGGCTGCTGAACCTGGTCATCCTGTCCAACTTCGAATACGACGACGGGGAATGGACCGACGGTAAAATCTACGATCCCAAAAGCGGCAAAACGTACAGCAGCAAGATGAAGCTCGACGGCCGGCAGCTGAACATCCGCGGGTACGTGGGCGTATCGATGTTCGGGCGCACCACGGTGTGGACGAAGGCGGAATGATCCCGTACAGCATGATACATCTTTCTCCCCGTTTCTCCGGCGCGGGTAAAAAACTACAAGCAATGGGTAAAATTCAAGTAGGTATGTTTTGATATTTTAAGGACTTTTATGCAAACGTTTTATTTCAACCAAAAGTAGAAATTCCACAGACGAACCAAAGAACGCTGGTTTATACGTTATGAAAGAAAGGCCCCTGTACAAGGCCGGTGTTGCATAGTAGTTTCTCCTTTTTACCGTTTATCAAGCATTGATGATTGAAGAAAGGTATAGTGTGACCACACTATTTTTTTGACCAGTAATGCAAACGATTGCAACAAACTATGCGATCGTTTGGAAGGGCGAGATATCCCGTTATACGTTATGGAAATCAAGTTTTAATCACCAAAATTTCACGCAACCAGGCACGCAATTTTTCCAGGCTTTCGTTCCGCTTCTCCGTGTAAACGTGCACCCACGTTATGATTCCGCGCGTTACCGGATCCATCTTTCCATTCGGGGGGAATATGCCTGAGAATTTAGAGACCGAAAAAACATACAAATGAAAAGAACACTCACCATGTGCGTTTGTGGAGTGATGGGGCTTTTATTGCCCGTTACGCAACACGCGCGGGCGGCAACAACACACCCGGCGAACAAGGCCGGCTCTCCTGCTCCCGCAGTACGTTTTCTGTCCGCATCCGGCGGTCCACGTGAAATACAGCGACTGAACAAAGAGGTCCGCGGCCAGGTTTCCGACAGTACCGGGGCCGCCATGCCGGGCGTTACGGTGCTGGTGAAAGGCATGCCCAGCATCGGCACTACGACGGATATTAACGGCAAGTACATCCTGGAGGTGCCGGACAACGCCGTGGTGCTCGTGTATAGCATGATCGGCTACACATCCCGGGAAGTGCCGATTAACGGACGCAGCGTGATCAACATCGAGTTGGCCCCGGCCAGCAACCAACTGGGCGAAACGGTGGTAGTGGCCTTCGGCAAACAGAAAAAAGAATCGGTGGTGGGTTCCATCACCACTATCAACCCGGCAGAGCTGAAGGTGCCTTCGAGCAACCTGACAACGGCGCTGGCGGGCCGCATCGCGGGCGTCATCGCCTACCAGCGCAGCGGCGAGCCGGGTATGGATAATGCTGAATTTTTCATCCGTGGCGCCACCACGTTCGGCTATAAAAAAGATCCGCTCATCCTGATCGACGGTATTGAATATACCACCACCGAACTGGCCCGCCTGCAGCCGGACGATATCGCCAGTTTCTCCATCATGAAAGACGCCACGGCCAATGCGCTTTACGGCGCCCGCGGCGCGAACGGCGTTATCCTTGTCACCACCAAAGAAGGAAAGGAAGGCAAACCCAAGCTGAACATCCGCCTGGAAAACTCCATTTCCGCTCCCACCCGTAACGTGGAACTGGCAGACCCGGTGACGTATATGAAACTCAACAACGAAGCGGTGCTGACACGTAACCCGCTCGGCGTGCAGCCGTATCCGCAAAGCAAGATCGACAATACCGTCAGCGGCCTCAACCCGGTGGTGTTCCCCCAAACAGACTGGCGCAATATGCTGTTCAAGGAACGCACGATGAACCAGCGCGGCAACTTCAGCGTGAGCGGCGGCGGGCAGATCGCGACCTATTACGTGTCGGGCAGCCTTAACAAAGACAACGGCATGCTGAACGTCGACAAGCGCACCAACTTCAACAACAACATCGATCTTAAAACATACACGCTCCGTTCCAACGTGAACCTGCGCATCACCAAAACCACCAGCGCCATGGTGCGCCTGCATGGTACCTTCGACGATTACAACGGGCCGATAGACGGTGGCGAAATCACTTATGCGAAAGTGATGCGCTCCAACCCGGTGAAGTTCCCGGCGTATTATCCGGTAGACAAAGACCATGAGTTCGTGAACCACATCATGTTCGGGAATGCGGACGAAGGGCAGCACCTCAACCCGTACGCCGATATGGTGCGCGGTTACCGCGAATCCAGCCGTTCGCTGATGCTGGCGCAGTTCGAAGTGAAGCAGAACCTCGACTTCCTGGCCAAGGGCCTTTCCTTCCGCGCCATGATGAACACCAACCGTTCCGCTTCGTTCGACCTGGTGCGCGCCTACCGGCCGTTTCTTTACACCGTGGGCAGCTACGACCGACCGAGCAACACGTATAAAATTTACAACATCAACCCGGAAACCGGGTCCGATTACCTGAGCTGGGAACCCGGCGCCAAAAATGTGCATTCCACTTTTTACGTGGAATCTGCGGTGGATTACAACCACTCCTTCCGCAACAAGCACAACGTGGCCGGCATGCTGATTTTCATTGCCCGCAACAAGC
This sequence comes from uncultured Chitinophaga sp., assembly GCA_965653365.1. Classification (GTDB taxonomy): domain Bacteria; phylum Bacteroidota; class Bacteroidia; order Chitinophagales; family Chitinophagaceae; genus Chitinophaga. Next base: position 475,627 of record CBFGZV010000002.1, read on the forward strand.
TCGACGGCACCACCACCACCAACCTGCAGCGATCGCTGCCGGCGCGCAACCTGGGGCTCAGCGGGCGCTTCACGTATTCGTACGACGACCGTTACTTCCTGGAAGCCAACTTCGGTTATAACGGCTCCGAGCGCTTCTACAAAACGGAACGTTTCGGTTTCTTCCCCACCATCGGGGCGGCCTGGCTGGTGAGCAGCGAAGACTACTTCGAACCGTACCGCCACGTAGTGAGCAAGCTGAAGCTCCGCGCCAACTACGGCCTGGTGGGCAACGACGCCATCGGTAACGAGGAAGAGCGTTTCTTCTACCTCTCCAACGTCAACATGGACAACTCCCTCAAAGGCGCCCGGTTCGGCACCGACGGCGGATATGCCCGCAACGGTATCTCCATCAGCCGGTACGACAACCGCGCCATCACCTGGGAAACGGCCAAAAACTCCACCTTCGGCGTGGAATTCAGCCTTTTCGGCAAATTCGACGCCATCGTGGAATACTTCATCGAATCGCGCTACAACATCCTGATGCCCCGCGCGTCCATCCCCAAATCGATGGGCCTCCAGGGCGAAACACCGCAGGCCAACGTAGGCAGGGCCCGGTCCCGCTCGCTCGACATCACGCTTGATTACAACGCCAACATCACGAAAGACTGGTACCTCGGCCTGCGCGGCAACTTCACCTATGCGCGCAACATCTATGAAGCCTATGAAGAGCCCATGTACAACGAGCCCTGGCGGTACCGGAAAGGCCATTCCACCGCGCAGAACTGGGGCTACATCGCCGAACGCCTTTTCATCGACGACGAAGAAGTGCGCAGTTCCCCGGAACAGCGTTTCAACGGGTTCATCACCCGGGCGGGCGACATCAAATTCCGCGACATCAACGGCGACAAGGTGATCGACGAACGCGACCAGGTGCCCATCGGCTTCCCGGACCGGCCGGAGATCGTATACGGCGCCGGCCTTACCACCAAGTACAAAGGAATCGACTTCTCGCTGTTCATGCAGGGCTCCGCGCGTTCTTCCTTCTGGATCAACGTGGCGCAAACCTCCCCTTTTTCCACCGGCTCCTACGTTGTCAACGGCAGGGCCATTCCCGGGGAAACGCAGCTGCTGAAAGCGTATGCAGACAATTACTGGTCGGAAGAAAACCGCAACCTCTACGCGCTCTGGCCCCGCCTGAGCCCGCAGCTCAACTCCAACAGCGCGCAAATGAACACCTGGTTCATGCGCAACGGCGCCTTCCTCCGCCTCAAACAGGTGGAACTGGGCTATTCGCTGCCAGCGCACCTGAACAGGCGTTTGCATATGCAGAACCTGCGGCTGTACGTAACCGGCACCAACCTGTTCACCTTCAGCAAATTCAAGCTCTGGGACATCGAAATGGCCGGCAAAGGACTGGGCTACCCTGTTCAACGCGTATTTAACATCGGCCTCCAGGTTGGTTTCTAAAACAATTTCAACTGTTGAAAATGATGAAAAAGATCTATAGAAAATGGTACCTGCTGTTCGCCCTTGGAGCGTTCGGCGCCTGTAATTACCTGGATGTGGTGCCTGATAACATCGCCACGATCGAAAACGCATTTACCCTGCGGACTTCGGCGGAAAAATTCCTGTTTACCTGTTACTCTTACATGCCGGCCCACGGGCATTTCAACGACAACCTCGCTTTCATGGCCGGTGACGAAATATGGCATGATGATCCGCCGAGGGATATCCAGGTCACCTTCTTCAACATCGCGCGGGGGCAGCAAAGCGTGGCCACTCCGCTGGGCAACTATTGGTCCGGCGGCCAGCGCGGCGAAGCCCTTTTCGTGGGGCTGCGCGATTGCAATACCTTCCTCGCCAACGTGGGCCGTGTGCGCGAGCTGACCATGTTCGAAAGGGAAAGATGGATTGCGGAAGTAAAGTTCCTCAAAGCCTATTATCACTTCTACCTGTTCCGCATGTACGGTCCCATCCCGCTGATCAAAGAGAACCTGCCCATTGCCAGCGGGCCTGACCAGGTGCAGGTAAGCCGGCAGCCGGTAGACAGCTGCGTCAACTATATCGTGTCGCTGCTCGACGAATGCATCGGCAGCGAATACCTGCCGGAGCGCATCAATGGCACCGAAGGCACGGAACTGGGTAGAATCACCAAGCCCATCGCCTACGCGCTGAAGGCAAAGGTGCTCGCCACCGCCGCCAGCCCGCTCTTCAACGGTAACCCGGAATACGCGACCTTCAAGAACAAGGGCGACAAAGGGGAGCTGCTCTTTCCGCAGGCCTACAGCGCGGAAAAATGGCAGCGGGCCGCTACGGCATGCAGGGAAGCCATCGACTTTTGCCACGAGATGGGGTACGAATTGTACCGCTTCCCGGGCAACAGCGGCTATAAGGTGAACGACACCATCCAGAAACAGCTCGATTACCGCGCTGCGCTCACATCCACCTATAATAACACCGAAGTGATCTGGGCCAATACCAACAGTATGGCCACCGACATGCAGCGCTGGAGCATGCCGCTGATCGCCAACGGCGTGAGCACGGCGGGGCCGAAAGGCATCCTGGCCCCCACGCTGAAGATGGTGGAAATGTATTACAGCAAGAACGGCGTGCCCATCCAGGAAGACGCGACATACGATTTCAACCGCCGTTACAACCTGCGTAAGGCGGTGGCCGCCGAAAGATTCTGGGTGAAAGACAACGAGGAAACCGTGGCGCTCCACTTCGACCGCGAGCCGCGCTTTTACGCCAGCGTTTCGTTCGACCGGGGCACCTGGTTCGGCAACTGGGTAGACAACTACGACTGCACCAAGGCCCTGCTCCATCCACAGCTGCGCGCCACCGAGTTTTCCGCCCGCCGCGGCATCAGCAACTATTCCGTGACCGGTTACGGCATCAAAAAACTCGTCAACATCGAAACCGTGTGCGCCACCGACGGCAACATGACCAATAACATCATCACCTACCCCTGGCCGGAAATCCGCCTGGCGGACATTTACCTGCTGTACGCCGAAGCGCTCAACGAAGTGAACGGATACAGCGCCGCCACCACGGAATATCTCAACAAAGTTAGGGCGAGGGCCGGTTTGAAGTCCGTCGAAGAATCATGGAGCAACTTTTCCCGCGAGCCGCAGAAATACACCACCAAAGAAGGCCTGCGCGATATCATCCACCGCGAGCGCTGCATCGAGCTGGCTTTCGAAGGCAGCCGTTACTGGGACATCCGCCGGTGGAAAACAGCCCACATCGAGCTGAACCAGACCGTTAGAGGCTGGGACATCACCCAGAAATCCGCCCCTTCCTACTACAAAGACAGGCTGCTGTTCAACCAGCGGTTCCAGATCAGGGAATACCTCTGGCCGATTGAACTGAATGAAATCACCATCAATAAAAACCTTGTTCAGAATCCCGGTTGGTAATTCCTGAATGCATTTGAATTCATTATGCAAAAACATGCCATCATGAAACAGTTATTCCTCCTGCTCGTGCCCGCCGTGGCCCTTTATGCCTGCAAGGAAGATACGTTCTCCCCCATTTCCAAAGACGATACCGTGCCGCAGCAGATCAGCAACCCAACGGCGCAGGCGCTGCCGGGTGCGGCCAGAATCTCCTACGTGCTGCCCGACGATAAAAGCCTGGCCTATGTGCGCGCCGAGTATGAAGTCAACGGCCAGAAAAGGGAAACGAAATCGTCGTTCTACCAGCGCTCCGTTTTGCTGGAAGGCTTTGGTAACACGAACGAATATACGGTGAAGCTGTACAGCGTGAGCTACGGCGAAAAAGCGTCTTCCCCGGTAGAAATAAAGGTCCGGCCGCTGGAGCCCGCCATCGATACCGTGCGGCGCTCGCTGCAGATCGTGGAATCGTTCGGCGGTATCAATACGCGCTTCCAGAACCCACACAACGCCAGCATCATGATAGGCGTGCTTCGCTGGGACGAAGGCCAGAAAGAATGGGTGAGCATCGGCGCCAATTACACCGCGCTCGACTCCGGCAAGTTTTCCGTGCGGGGCCAGAAGGCCGAGCCCATCAAGTTCGGGATTTTCGTGCGCGACCGCTGGAATAATCATACAGACACCCTCCAGGTGGTTAAAACGCCGATTTACGAGGAAGAGCTCGACAAAGGAAAAATCAAGGACGGGCGCGGCAAAGGCTGGCCCGTTCCCCAGCGCGAGCCGCTGCCCAAAAACGGTACGGCCGTGAAGGAACCGACCAACCTGTCGAGCTGGAAATTCGACGCCATGTTCGACGGCACTATCGGCAACAACGGCTTCCACACTACCGAAAACAAAGAGGTGCCCATCTGGATACCAATGGACCTCGGCGTACGGGCCCGCCTCAGCCGGTACAAGATCTGGCAGCGCCAGAGCGGCTATATTTACAATCACGGCAACCCGCACCAATGGGAAATCTGGGGCACCAACACCCCTTCGGATCCGAACAGCTGGATTTTACTCGACGCACAGATCATGATCAAGCCCTCCGGCCGGCCCACCCTCAACGATAACAGCACCGAAGATACCGAGGTGGCCGCCAATGGCCAGGAATATGAATTCCCTATCGACGCGCCGCCGGTGCGGTACATCGCCTGGAAGCATATCGACAGCTGGGCTTCCATCGAGGGATATTACGGGCACTTCCACCTGTCTGAAATGACCATCTGGGGGCAGATTAAATAAACCATCAACTCAAGCATCATGCGACTAAGGACCTATATACTGGGCATGCTGGCCTGCGGCCTGTTTGTCTCCTGCGAAAAAATGAACGAACGCCACGAAGAATTCCTCAAAGACGGCGTGATCGTTTACACAGCCAAGGTGGATTCGCTCAAGGCGTTTCCCGGCCGCAACCGCGTGGCACTCAGCTGGCTGCTGATTTCCGACCCGAAAATCGACAAGTGCCGCGTGTACTGGAACAACGGGAAAGATTCCCTGAACGTGCCGGTGCAGCGTACCGGCGGGATAGACACCATCCGCGTTACGCTCGACAACCTGCCGGAAAACATCTATACTTTTGACGTGTACACGTACGACAACGCCGGGCACTCCTCGGTGAGGGAAAACGTCATCGGCACGGTATACGGCGCCAACTACATGGCAACGTTGTACAACAGGCCGCTACGTACCGCCAAATACATCACGGCCTCCAAATCCGCGCAAATCGCATGGTTCGGGATAAGCCCGCAGGCGGTGGCGGTAGACATCGAGTATACGCATACCAACGGCAGCACGGTGAGCAAGCGGGAAGTAGCCGTACGGCCCGACCCTTTCAAGCCCGCCGCCTTCGCCGACACCACGCTGCTGCCCAACTACAAGCAAGGCACCGGCATCCGGTACAGGACCGCCTTTAAACCGGTACCCACCGCCATCGACACCTTTTTCACCGTGTACGATACACAGCCCGTTCAATAGCCGGAAAGGCCGTCTCTTTCCGGGACGGCCTTTTCCCTGCTTATGAACCAGCACCCCGGAACCGGCCTCCATGGCCGGTTTCTTCATTCCGGCCCCGCCCTTCTCCCTTCCGGTACAGCCCCCAAAACGATCCCGTTCACCCGTCACGGCAACAATTCAACGGCATTCCTCCACAATTCAACGGATAATTGATGGCGCCCCGGCGGCGTACGCGCATTTTTGCGTTAAATGCCATTTTGAATGAAACTTTTAACGAACCTAATCATCATGAGCGCGCTTTTCATACAGCCACTGTTTGCCCGCCAGCCGCTGACCAGCGAGTTTAAGCTGGTGAAGCAGGCCGACAATATTTTCTTGTACGAACGGTGGATAGACGCGCCAGCCACGGGCAAAGTGAGGGAAATCAAGGCCGTTTTCCTGGTCAGGACGAATATCCCTTCCATCGTGCGGCTGCTCAAAGACCCCGCCCGGGGCAAGGAGTGGAACGTGAACGCGAAAGATTACCGGATCATCCCCCAACCGGAAGAAAACCGGTGGATCAGTTATATCCAGTACGACATTCCCTGGCCGTTCGACGATCAGGATGCCTGCCTGGCCTTTCATTACCAGCACAACGAAGTGAGCTTCGAAAGCACGCAGAACGCGGCTTTCCCGGTGGCCGACGGCATGAGCCGCATTACCGGTACAAGGGGGAAATGGGTGATGGAAAACATGCATTCCGGCAACGTGAAAGTGACCTATTTCATTACCACTGACCGGAGCAAAAAAATCCCCCGCTGGGTGTCTGACCCGATCGTGCACAGCAACCTCTTCAAAACCATGGCCCAGTTCAAGAAGCTGGCGGAGCAATAACTTTCAGGGATGGGTGATAAAAAGCGGGACATTGAGCATGCGCAGCATGTTGCGGGCGTTTCCCGGGTTAAAGAAGCGGGAAAAGGTGTTGCGGCCGTAGGCGCCCATGACGGCTACACAGTCTTTTTTATCCTGCAGGTAGCGCCTGATCTCCGCATCGGGAAGGCCATTGAGCACCAGGAAGGTTACATCGGTGAAATAAAAACGGAGGTATTCGTACAGCAATTGTTCGTTCGGGATGATGGGGATGCCTTTTTCGGGTACATAGATCACGGTGGCCTTTTCACCGTTCAGGTGCGGGAACAGCTGCATGAATTCCCGGATGGCGTATACGGAGGAATAGCTGCCATTGTAGGCGAACACCACCTCGTTGAAAAAACCGGTTCCCTCCGGCAACACCAGTACGGGACATTGCGCGTCGGCCGGCACGTCTTTGATAAACCCCGGAACGTCCGAATCGAACAGGTTGTGCAGCGACGTTTCCCGGTCGATCAGCAGCAGGTCAGCAAACCTGCTTTCCCGCACGATTTCTTTCAGGGCGATGCCCCTGCCCCGCTGCAGTTCCGCTTCAATTCCCCGCTCGCTGCACTGGCGCTGCAGCTCGCCCAGGTCGGGCAGCGGGGTATCCGGAACCGGCGCATTGCGGCCAGACTCCCCGTCGAGCAGCAATATCTTCAGCCGGCCCTTCAACATTCCCGTAACGTATTGAAAAGCATCCAACTGCGCTTCCCTGAAATGCAACGCGTCTACAACGGCTACTATCCTTTTCATAAAATTCGTGCAATGGTTTAATTCCACTGCCAAATTAGGAAGCCGCCATCCCCGGAGCAATGATGCACAACAAGGGATGGTGTGACGGTCATCATCAGTTCATCATACGGCCCAGTTTCCGGAGGTCGGTCAGGTGGATTTCGCCCTCTTTGATATCGATGAGCTTTTCGTCGCGGAAGTCGCCCAGCGTACGGATCAGCGATTCTTTGGCCACCCCGGCCACGGCGGCCAGGTTATCGCGGCTGATGTCTATCGTAAAGTGCGGGTTGTTGCCCGGGTTGTATTTGGTGTTCAGGAACAGGAGCGCGTCCGCCACTTTTTTACGCAGGGAATTGTACGCCACGCTGAGCAACTGCCGCTCGTTGTCGGCAATATTGCGGGCCAGCAGGTGCATGAATTTTTTCATGACGTCGATGCTGTTGAAGGCCAGCTCTTCGAAGTCTTCCCGGGGAATAACGGCAAGTTCCGTTTCCTCCAGCGCTTCGGCGTTTTCCTTGTAAATCCCCGCTTCCAGCAGGGCGGTGTAGCCCAGGAAGTCGTTTTCGTTGTACAGGCCGGTGATGATCTCCTTACCGTCGTCGTTGCGCTTGCAGGTTTTCACCTTGCCTTTGAGGATGAAGAACAGGTAAGCGGGATGGTTACCCTCCGAGTAGATCACTTCTTTCTTCCGGTACCGGTTGATATTGCGGCCTTCCTTGAGGTCTTCCAGCAGGTCTTTCCCGTTTACGGTATGCAGCAGCGTATTGAGGCCGCTGATATCCTTGCTGAGCTCCTGCTTCAGGCGGTTGGCCTTTTTGAGCCGGCCTTCGATGGCGTTGAGCAGTTCGATGGGATCGAAGGGCTTGGTGATGTAATCGTCCGCGCCCATTTCCATTCCCCGCCGCACCTCCGAGCGTTCGGCGCGGGCGGTGAGGAAGATAAAGGGGATGCTGCTCATCTCCTCGTTTTTATTAAGCAGGTGGAGCACGCCGTAACCGTCGAGCACCGGCATGGTGATGTCGCATATCACGAGGTCCGGTTTATGCTCCATGGCCAGTTGTACGCCCTCCTTGCCGTTAGCGGCCGTGAGCACTTCATAATTGGCCATTTCGAGAATTTCCGCGGTGTTGGCGCGGATGTCGGAGTTGTCTTCGATGACTAAGATCTTTACAGGCATAAAAAAGTTATAGGTTGAACAGAACAGTAAAAGTGGTACCCTTCCCCGGTTCGCTGTCGCAGGTAATGCTGCCGTTCATCAGTTCGGCGTATTTGGCGACGATATGCAAACCCAGGCCGGTGCCCTGCACGTCGTCCGCGTTGCTGCCCCTGAAAAAGCGTTCGAACAGGTGCTGCTGGTCATCTTTGGAAATACCGGCGCCCCTGTCCCTGATCTTTAAGCTGAATTGCTGCCCGGCGCGCCGCGTATTCACCTGAATGAGCGTACCGGGCGGGGAGAATTTAATCGCATTGGAAAGCAGGTTCATCACGATGTGTTTGAGCAGCGCGGGGTCGAGCGACAGCTGGACGTCGCCCTCGTGCTGATATTCCACCAGTTGCTGCGCCTTGCGGAGGCCCTGCATTTCGGCCACGATATTGTTGATGTGCTGTTTTACGTCAAAGTCCGCATACCGCACCTGGATCTTTCCTTCCTCTATTTTACCTACAGACAGGAAATCGTTCAGGATGTCTGTCAGCATGTTGACGGAGGATACGATGCGCTGCGTATGTTTTTCGCGTTGTTCCTGTTCTTCCGCTTTCTTGTACCGCGATACGAGGAAGGTGGAGGACAGGATGGTGCTGAGCGGCGTCCGGAATTCGTGCGAGGCCAGCGATACGAAGCGCGATTTCAGCTCGTTGAGCTCCCGTTCCTTTTCCAGTGCCAGGCGCAGTTCATTTTCCGCCTGTTTACGCTCCGAGATGTCGATGGCGATGCCCAGGTAGCCGCTGATGAGGCCGTCCCCGTCCCGCAGGGCCGACACGGTGAGCGTAACGGGGAAGCGGTTGCCGTCTTTACCCAGGTACTGCCATTCCAACTCGCTGGGCAGGTTCTGGCGGGCTTTGGCAACGATGGTATCGAATCCCGGCTGCACGTCCTGTTTCAGCTGCGATGAAAACAGTTTGGCTCTTTCCGCCACTTCATCGTGGTCGTGAAAAAGGGTAAGGCTGTGGCGGTTCACCACTTCTTCCGCCATATACCCCAGCTGCTTTTGCGCGGTGGGGTTGAACAATTTAATAACGCCTTCACTGTCTGTGGCGATGATGATCGCCTCGGCGTGATTCCAGATGCTGCTGAGAAAACCGTTGACGCGCTGCAGCTCGGAGTCTTTCGCCTGCACTTCCTTCATCTGCTCGCCCAGCTTCTTGACCGTTTCGGACAGCGATTCGGTGCGTTCCGCCACTTTCATCTCCAGTTCCGCATTAAGCCGCTTCAGTTCGTTTTCCGACTCTTTCCGGTAGGAAATATCACTCACGAAGGCGATGACGTAGTCGGCGCTGTTGCTTTTGTAAGCGCCCAGGCTTACCTCCACAGCAATTTCGACGCCGTCTTTCTTTAAGCCGAACAGCTCAAGCCCCGCTCCCATCGGGCGGCTCCTGGGCTGCGTATGGAATTTTTCACGGTGCCCCACATGCCGGTGTCCGAAGCGGGCGGGTATTAACTTTTCCACCAACTGGCCCACGAGCTCTTCTTCAGCATACCCGAATTGTGTCAGTAAAAAGGGATTCGCCAGCACGATCTTTCCATGCGCATCCGTTACCAGGATGCCGATCGTCGCATTTTTGAATAAAGCGTCAAAGCTGATTAAACCGTGTGTTTCTGCCTGCTCCGCCATTTTTGTTAATCGTTAGTAAAGGTAAATCTAGTATTTTTTTATAACACGTGCCGGTTTGATCGAGAGCTTGTAACGGTAAAACAGCCGCACCGGCCACCTACGGCAGTTTTGCGCCGTGAAGGTACCGGGGGCGACATGCCGGAAAAATGACGGTCATTATGCCGGAAACTGATTTTTATTGGTTAACATTGCATTCCCACCGGCCCCAAAAGGCGACCATCAGGACACAAACGAATTTGCAGGCTTTATTTTGTACACAGCGCGGCGCAGACCTACCGGGGAAAAGTTACGGCCTATTTATTGCTATTATTCTAGGAGTTATTCACTTACCATTAAACCCTGTTTATATGCGCATGGAGCAATTTCAGATTAACATGAATTATGACGGCAGAGAACTGCAACTACCCGTAAAAATCGCCAAAAATGGCGTGTATTGCTCCATCAGCGTGGAGGTGGACGGCGCGGAGATATACTTCTCCCACGACGGCCATCACGGCCTGCGGCCGCTATGCCACCGCGAAGATTTCGACCCCCAGTTCCTGTACCAGCTGGGCAAAGAAATTGAACACCAGAGCTGAAAATCCTATCATAAAAAAACGGGCCTTTACTGGCCCGTTTTTATTTCCTTCACTAAGACGATGGTGCAATTGGCGGTAGACCGCAACCTGATCTCCTTCGCCGCCTGATACACCGGGTCGTTGTAACACGCCAGGGCAGCCTCTTCCGACGGAAACTGTATCACGGCGTTCATCATCTTCGGTACCCCCTCCACGGCCCTCCCCTCCGTATCCGCCGCCATCACGACAGCCCCGTAGCTGTGCATAATGGGCAATGCAGCCGGCGCGTACGTGCTGAACAATTCGGGATCGGTGATGTCGTAGTTGATGAGATAATATACTTTCATACTAATAAACGTATTCCGGTGGTGTAATTTGTTGACAACGCAGGTAGGTGACCGCCTGGCCGCGGTGATGGGCGATGTGGTGCAAGGTGCTGTGGAAGCCGTTTACGGCCGCCTCGCTTAGCGCTTTTCCTTTCAGGGATTGCTCCAGCGCCCAGTAAGCCTCTTCCAGGGCCGTGCGTATGGCTGTTTTGCCGCGTTCGGGCGGCGGCGGGGACCATTCCGTTTCTTCCATACGGATATAATTCTGCTCCCACCAGTGGATGCCGTAGGCAATGTGGTGCATTAATTCCCCAAAATTCCACACGGACTCCACAGGTTTGAAACCGTACTGTGCGGCGGGCATGGCATCCGCCACGTCGAGCGTGAATTGTCGTGAAGTTTTTAAAGTTTCCAGCATTTGTGTGTTCATAAACCAGGTATTTGTTTGGTACGCCACAAAATTACCGGAGCCGGCAGGCAGGGAACTAAGGAATCTTGCTCATTTGAAAGCCGGGCGCAGCGGGCGATTGAGGTGTATCGCGGGCGGAAAACGACGCTGCCGGCGCATTGGCTGCCACCTTGCCGGCCAGATACGGGATATGATGGGAGTCAAATCAGGAAGGACAGTCGGTTGTCGGAAGTGACACGCTGAGCAAAACGCGATACGATGGGAGTAAAATCAGGAAGGACAGTCGGTTATCGGAAGTGACGCGCCGAGCAAAACGGGAGGCGATGGGAGTGAAATCAAGAAGGACAGTGGGTTGTCGGAAGTGACGCGCCGAGCAAAACGGGAAGCGATGGTGTTGACGCAAAGGGCGTTGCGTTTTTTACCTGAAAAACATCGTATCCGGGTTTAACACCGGCCCCGCAGCGGTCCGCGCGCGGCGGTAATCCGAGGGAGAGCAGCGGTACCGCTGGCGGAATGCGGCCACGAAATGCTCCGCGCTGTTAAAGCCGCTCGCGAATCCAACGTCAGCCACCGGCTGAAGGGTATTCTGCAACAGGATGGCGGCGTTTTTCAGGCGGATGGCCATCAGGAACTGGTAGGGTGAACAGCCCGTGAACGATTTGAATATCCGGCTGAAATGAAAAGGGCTGACGTGGCAATGGGCCGCCACTTCCTGCAGCGACACATCCTGCACGAAATGCTCGCTCATGTATGCCTTGGCCCTTTCCACCGTTGTGAGGTGGTGCTTCTTCAGGCGGTCGTTCACGTTGCCGTTCGGCCGGTACAACGTGATGCTGCCCAGAACCTGCTGCGCCATTTCCAGTACCAGCTGGTCGATCTGCAACTGGTTGCGCTGGCGGGCCTGCAGCAGGTTCAGTATGTGAAAGTGCGTATACTCCAGCTCGGGCGGGGCTTGCAGCAGGGTGGAATGCAGGTCGTTGCTCCGGAAGAAACGGGTGCGGCCGTACAGCTCCCTGATCTCGCGGTAGGCGTTGTCTGAAAATTCGAAGATGGTGCACTCGTCCGGCACCGTGTGCACGTGCGTCACCGTGCGGTCGTAGCCTGGCTTGGTGATGAGAAAGCAGCCGTTGTAAGAATCCAGCGAATTGCGGAACACGTTGAACAAAAAGTTCCCCGTTCTGACAAAGCTGATGGAGAACGAATCGGACTGCTCCGGTTTGGAGGTGTGGCATTCCGTGCACCGGCATTTGAAGTCGAGTATCCTGTAAAGGCCGGAGGTAAATAGTGTATGGATGTCTGCTTCCATGCATTAAAATTACGAATAAATCGCCGCATGCATGCCCCTGGCGTTACGGCGCAAAAACGAGCACGCTTCCTGTAAAGGCCGGAGGTAAATAACGTATGGATGTCTGCTT